>NZ_JASCQP010000033.1 GCF_030010555.1 Halomonas rhizosphaerae | reverse complement strand
GCCCCACCGGTCGCCTCGTCAGCCTCCAATGTCCGCAACCTGAGGGCAGGGCCCCCATGCTCAACCGTTATCCCCTGTGGAAGTATCTGCTGATACTCGTCGTCCTCCTCGCCGGCCTGGTCTACTCCCTCCCCAACCTCTTCCCCGAGGACCCGGCGGTCCAGATCAGCAGCGAACAGGGCGACGCCACCATCGACGCGCGCCAGCTGGAGCGCATTCGCACCTCCCTCGACGAGGCCGGCATCGATATCCAGGCCGTCGAGGAAGAGTCCAACAGTGTGCTGATCCGCCTCTCCGATGCCGACGACCAGATCAAGGCCCGCGACCGCATCAGCGACATGCTGGGTGCCGAGTACGTCGTGGCGCTGAACCTGGCCGAGGCCACGCCCGCCTGGCTGCAATCGCTCTCCGCCTCGCCCATGACCCTGGGCCTCGACCTGCGCGGCGGCGTGCACTTCCTGCTGGAAGTCGACATGGACGCCGCCCTGGAGCAGCGCCTCGAGGTCAACGCCAGCGCCATGCGCGAGCAGTTGCGCGGCGAACGGATCCGCTACCGCGACACCGAGATCGAGGAGCGCACCCTCTCCATGGCCTTCGCCAACGCCGAAGACCGCGACGAGGCGCGCCGCTTGATCGCCCGCGAGTTCCCCGACTTCGACTACGCAAGCGAAGGCGATGACCGCGGCGCCCGGCTGGTCATGACCATGACCGACCAGGCCGTCCAGGAGCTCCAGGACTACGCCATCAACCAGAACCTCACCACCCTGCGCAACCGGGTCAACGAGCTGGGCGTGGCCGAGCCGATGGTGCAGCGCCAGGGACCGGACCGCATCGTGGTCGAGCTGCCCGGCGTGCAGGACACCGTGGCCGCCAAGCGCATCGTGGGGGCCACCGCCAACCTCGAGTTCCGCCTCGAGGCGCGCCCCGACACCCCGGACAACGAGACCGAGTCCTTCCCGTTCCGCAACCAGGAGTCGCGCAGCGCCGACCTGATGCGCGACGTGATCATCTCCGGCGACAGCGTCTCGAATGCCAACCACAGCTTCGACGAGAACGGCCGCCCCCAGGTCAACATCGACCTGGACGGCACCGGCGGCACCCTGATGAACCGGGCCACCCGCACCAACATCGGCCGCAACATGGCGGTGCTGTTCATCGAGCACAAGACCCGCGAGACCACCGAGACGGTGGACGGCGAGGAGGTCGTGGAGCGCGAGCCCTACACCGAGCGTGGCATCATCAGCCTGGCCACCATCCAGAGTGCGCTGGGCAACAGCTTCCGCATCACCGGGCTCGACTCGCCCACCGAGGCGGCAGAACTCGCCCTGCTGCTGCGCTCCGGCTCGCTGGCCGCGCCGATCTACTTCGTGCAGGAACGCACCATCGGGCCGAGCCTGGGCGCCGAGAACATCGAGCGCGGCATCATGTCGGTGCAGATCGGCCTGTTGCTGGTGGTGCTCTTCATGCTGGTGCGCTACAAGGTGTTCGGCGTCTTCGCCAATGTCGCCCTGGCGCTCAACCTGACCCTGCTGGTGGCGGCCATGTCGCTGCTCGGCGCCACCCTCACCCTGCCCGGCATCGCCGGCATCGTGCTGACGCTGGGCATGGCGGTGGACGCAAACGTGCTGATCTTCGAGCGCATACGCGAGGAGCTGCGCACGGGGCTGTCGGTGCAGCAGGCCATCACGGCCGGCTACGAGCGTGCCTTCACCTCGATCATCGATGCCAACATCACCACCCTGCTGGTGGCGGTAATCCTGTTCTCCATCGGTACCGGGCCGGTCAAGGGCTTCGCCGTGACCCTCTCGCTGGGGATCATCACCTCGCTGTTCACCGCCCTGATGGTGACGCGGGCGATGGTCAACCTGACCTACGGCGGCAAGCCGGTCAAGAAGCTCTGGATATAAGAGGTGGCAATGAAATCCCTCGTCAATCGACAGCTCGACTTCATGGGCAAGCGCCGGGTCGCCTTCGCGATCTCGGGCCTGATGCTGCTGGTGTCGATCGCCGCGCTGCTGTTCCAGCAGCTCAACCTGGGGCTGGACTTCACCGGCGGCACCCTGGTGGAGGTCCGCTACGCGGTGGCCCCCTCCCTGGACGCCGTTCGCCAGGTCCTGGAGGACGCCGAGTTCCGTGACGTCTCGGTGCAGACCTTCGGGGCCTCCACCGAGGTGCTGATCCGCCTGCAGCAGGCCTTCGACCCCGACGTGGGGGAGCGCGTGGTGGAGCTGCTGCGTCGCGGCGGCGACGAGGTGGAGCTGGTGCGCGCCGAGTTCGTCGGCGCCCAGGTGGGCGACCAGCTGCGCGACCAGAGCGGCATGGGCCTGCTGGTGGCGCTGGGCATCGTGATGCTCTACGTGGCCTTCCGTTTCCAGTACAAGTTCGCCATCGGCGCGCTACTGGCCCTGATGCACGACGTGATCATCGTGGTCGGCCTCTTCTCGCTGTTCCAGTGGGAATTCGACCTCACCGTGCTCGCCGCCCTGCTGGCGGTGATCGGCTACTCGCTCAACGACACCATCGTGGTCTACGACCGCATCCGCGAGACCATCCGCAAGTCACGCATCGATGACATGCCGACGATCTTCAACGAGGCGATCAACATGACCCTGTCGCGCACCCTGGCGACCTCCGGCACCACCCTGCTGGTGCTCTTTGCGCTCTTCTTCCTGGGCGGGGACATGATCCACTTCTTCTCCATCGCCCTGATCGCCGGCGTGGTGGTCGGGACCTTCTCCTCCATCTACGTGGCGGCGGCCCTGCTGCTGGCGGTGAAGCTGGATCGCGAGGACCTGATCCCGGCGAGGAAGGAAGACCCCGAGGCCGAAGAGCTGCCCTGACAGCGCCAAGCGGCGCGCCCACCTCTTCGCCGAGGTCGAAACAGAAAACCCCCGCCGGTGATACCGACGGGGGTTTTCCTTTTGGCTTGGCGCTTGTGGCTCGGCGCTCAGAAATGCGGCTTGAGCTGCTGCACCAGGGCCTTGTAGAGGCGCGGTCCGGCGGCCATCAGGCGCCCCTCGATCTCGACACTGGGCTGGCCGTCGGGCGTGCCCATCAGGGCGCCGCTCTCCTTGAGCAGCAGCGAGCCGACGTGCAGGTCCTGCTCCTCCAGGCCCAGCACGAAGGCGGCATCCGCACGCCCCGCCGCCAACTCGGCGATGTCGAGCAGACCGCTGCCCGAGGCACGCTGCAGTTCGATCTGCGGGGCGAGCTGCTGCACCAGGGTCAGGTAGGAGGGCAGGAAGCGTGAGCGCAGCCAGGTCTCGGGCAGGCTCATGGCGATACGGGTGCCGGCCACGGCGGTGTTCTTCGACACGCGCAGGCGCTTGCCGTTGAGCTGGGCGCCGCGCCCGCGACTGGCCAGGTATTCGTCGTCGCTGAAGGGACAGATCACCACCGCATGCTCCGGGCGACCCTTGACGAGACAGACCACCGACAGCGCGAAGCCGGGGGAAGCGACACTGAGATTGGAGTAGCCGTGGAAGGGTTCGATCTTCCACAGGGTGTCGGCACCCTCGCCCTCACCGGCGCGGTGAGGCGTGAAGCGTCCTTCGACGCCATGCTGGGGGTAGCCGCGGGAGAGCTGACGGATGATCAGCGTCTCGGCATTGCGGGCGGCATCCTCGAGAAGGCGGTCGAGGTTGTGCTCCTGGTGGGAGTTCTCGATTCGCTCGCGGATGCGCAGGAACTGTTCGCCGGCGCTGCGTGCCGCACGCAGCGCGAATTGGACCATCGGATGCATGATCGGGCCTTGGGGAGTCAGTGGTGTTAAAGAACGGGTCGGCGCGCATCCTAGCAGAAGCGCACCGGGCGCGCCATTCGACGCACCGGGCCGGCGTGATAGAATCGCTCGCCTTCGCCTCCACCCAGGATCTACAGGCCCCACCATGCTCGAGCGCATCCGCATCGTCCTGATCGGCACCAGCCATCCCGGCAACATCGGCGGCACCGCCCGCGCCATGCACAACATGGGCCTGGCCGACCTTGCCCTGGTGGCGCCGCGCTGCGAGCCGCTCACCGCCGACACCGTCTCCCGCGCCTCGGGAGCGGACCATATCGTCCACGGCGCCCGAACGGTGGAGACCCTGGAGCAGGCGGTGGGCGACGCCACCCTGGTCGTCGGGGCCAGCGCCCGCTCGCGGACCCTGCCCTGGCCGATGATCACCCCGCGCGCGCTCGGCGCCCGGCTCCCGGCGGAGCTGGCCAGCCCCGAGGCGCGCGTCGCCCTGGTCTTCGGCCGCGAGGACAGCGGCCTGACCAACGCGGAGCTGCAGCGCTGCCATGCCCATGTGAATATCCCCACCAACCCCGACTTCAGCTCCCTGAACCTGGCCGCCGCGGTCCAGGTGCTGGCCTACGAGTGCCGACAGGCCTGGCTGGGTCAGCAGGAAGCCAGCACCCCGGCCGAAGCGGCACCGCCCCAGCCGCTGGCCAGCCACGAGGAACTCGAGCGCTACTTCGAGCACCTGGAGCGCACCCTGGTCACCATCGGCTTCCACGACCCGGCCACCCCGCGACAGCTGATGGCCCGGCTGCGCCGCTTCACCCTGCGAGCCCGTCCCGAGCGCATGGAGCTCAACATCCTGCGCGGCATTCTCACCGCCACCGAGCAGCAGGCCGAGCGCCGAGACTAGATGGCGGACGCGGCTTGAAGCCGGCTCGCCGCGCCCCCACTATGAAGGCCATCCCCCATCGCCCCGCCACCCAAGGACCGCTGCATGCTTGAACGTCTGCGCGAGGACATCAACAGCGTATTCGCCCGCGACCCGGCGGCACGCAACTTCCTGGAAGTGCTGACCAACTACCCGGGCCTGCATGCCCTGCTCATCCACCGCCTCAGCCACTGGCTGTGGCGGAAGAACCTCAAGTGGCTGGCGCGCACCCTCTCCACCTTCTCGCGCTGGCTCACCGGCGTGGAGATCCACCCGGGGGCGACCATCGGCCGGCGCTTCTTCATCGACCACGGCATGGGCGTGGTGATCGGCGAAACCGCCGAAGTGGGCGACGACGTCACCCTCTACCAGGGCGTGACCCTGGGCGGGACCAGCTGGAACAAGGGCAAGCGCCACCCGACCCTGGAGGACGGCGTGATCGTCGGCGCCGGGGCCAAGATACTGGGCCCCTTCAGCGTGGGCACCGGGGCCAAGATCGGCTCCAACGCCGTGGTCACCAAGGAGGTGCCCGCCGGCGCCACCGTGGTCGGCATCCCCGGCAAGGTCGTGCACCGCGTCGACCCCGACCAGGGCGAGGAGCTGGAAGTGGATCCCGCGCGGCGCGAGGCGATGCGCCGCAAGTTCGGATTCGACGCCTACGGCGTCAGCCAGGACATGCCCGACCCGGTGGCCCGCTCCATCCAGGCGATGCTCGACCACATGCACGCCGTGGACGAGCGCATCGAGCGCATGTGCACCACCCTGCGCAAGGTCGACGCCAGCTACCGCGACGGCCGCCTGCCGGAGCTGCGCGACGAGGACTTCGCCGACATCCTCGCCGACGTCGACAGCTGCTGCCCGCCCCGGGAAGAGCAGGGAGAGCGGGGCGCGGAGGGCACGCCACCGGGCGAGCGGAAGGCCAACGCGGCCCCTCGACGGCGAAATGGTTGACCACGATACTCGGTCTTTACCATAATGGCCGATCACGTTCATTGACTGCCGACCCGCGTGTCGGTGCCGAGGTGAGTTCCTCATGCGCCTGACCACCAAGGGACGCTATGCCGTCACCGCCATGCTCGACCTGGCCATGAATGCCGACACCGGCCCCATCAGCCTCGCCGACATCTCGAAGCGCCAGGAGATCTCGCTCTCCTACCTGGAGCAGCTGTTCGCGCGGCTGCGGCGTGCCCGGCTGGTGGACAGCGTACGTGGCCCGGGCGGCGGCTACCTGCTGGCCCAGGCCGCGGAGGGCATCACCGTGGCCCAGGTCATCCAAGCGGTGAACGAATCCGTGGATACCACTCGCTGTGGCGGACTCTCGGACTGCCAGCAAGGCGACACCTGCCTGACCCACCACCTGTGGTGCGAGCTCTCCGCGCATATTCACGACTTCCTCCAGGAGGTCACCCTGGCCCAACTGGCCGGACGCGGGGAGATCCAGGCCATCGCCAGCCGCCAGCGCGGCCGGTGGGACGACGGCATCCTGGCCTCCACCAGCTGACTCGACGTCCCCGACATCCGCTCCCGAAGCCCCCATCCCACAGCCCCGATTCGACAACCAGAACAGCGAGCCCATGAGCGCACCCGTCTACCTCGATTATGCCGCCACCACCCCGGTCGATCCGCGGGTCGCGGAGGTCATGAGCCACTACCTGACCCTCGACGGCATCTTCGCCAACCCCGCCTCGCGCAGCCACATGCTCGGCTGGCAGGCGGAGCAGGCCGTGGAGAGCGCCCGCCGCCAGGTTGCCGACCTCATCGCGGCCGACCCCCGCGAGATCGTCTGGACCAGCGGCGCCACCGAGGCCGACAACCTGGCACTGACCGGTTTCATGCGCGCCAACCGGGCCCATGGGCGCCACCTGGTGACCTCCATCATCGAGCACAAGGCGGTGGTCGATACCGCCTTGGCGTTGGAGGAAGAGGGTTTCGAGGTGACCTGGCTGACGCCGGCCCGCGACGGGCGCATCAGCCCGGCACAGCTGCGCGAGGCCATGCGGGACGACACCGTGCTGGTCTCGCTGATGGCCGTGAACAACGAACTGGGCGTCATCCACGACCTGGCAGCACTGGCCGAGGTGGCCCATGCCTTCGGCGCCACCTTCCATGTGGATGCCGCCCAGGCGGTGGGCCGCATCCCGCTGGACGTCGGCCGGCTCGGCATCGACCTGATGTCGCTCTCCGGGCACAAGGCCTACGGTCCCAAGGGCATCGGCGCCCTCTTCGTGCGGCGCAGCCCCGACCTCCGTCTGGAAGCGCTGATCCATGGCGGCGGCCATGAGCGCGGCATGCGCTCGGGTACCCTGGCCACCCACCAGATCGCCGGCATGGGCGAGGCCTTCGCCATCGCCGCCGCCGAGGGCGAGGCCGACCAGGCCCGCATCTCCGCGCTGCGTGACCGCCTGCTCGAGGGCCTTGCCGATTTCGACGGCATCCACCACAACACGGCGGTCGAGGTGGCGGTCCCCAACATCCTCAACCTGGCCTTCGCGGGGGTGGAGGGCGAGTCACTTCTGATGGCGCTGCGCGATATCGCGCTCTCTACCGGCTCGGCCTGCAACTCGGCGAGCGTCGAGCCCTCCTATGTACTGAAGGGCATCGGCCTGCAACGCCCCCTGGCACTGGCCTCACTGCGCTTCAGCTTCGGCCGCTTCACCACCGAGGCCGACATCAACCGCACACTGGACGCCCTGCGACACGCCCTGGACGGGCTGCGTCGCCGGGCGGTCTGACCCTACCACGTTCAGGAGAGAGACCATGGCGCACCTTTCGATCACCACTGCCGCCGCCGAGCAGATCCATCGGGTGCTCGATGAGCGAGGCCACGGCCTTGGCCTGCGGGTCTCGGTCAAGCCCAGCGGCTGCTCCGGCTACAGCTACGTACTCGACTTCGCCGACGAGGCGGCCAATGACGACGTGACCTTCGAGGAGCACGGCGTGATGGTCTTCGTCGCCCCCGAGGCCCTGGAGATGCTCGATGGCAGCGAGGTCGACTATGTCTCCGAGGGGCTCAACCGCTTCTTCCGCTTCAACAACCCCAACGTCAAGGACCAGTGCGGCTGCGGCGAGAGCTTCAGCGTCTGAACGATTGTTCAACGTCGTCCCGGAGCGTTATACTCCCCGCCCAGTCGGCGCACGCTGCCGAACCACCGGTCCGCCGAAACGCCGGTCCGATTCACACGAGTCGCCGCGCCGCCCTCTCCCCCGCGGAGCCAGGGGCGGCGCGGCGCTATCCATCGCCACTGCATCCATCGCCACATCATCCAGCCAACCGGAGACATGCCCCCATGGCCAACCAGCGCACCCTGTCCATCATCAAGCCCGATGCCGTCGCCCAGAACGTGATCGGCGAGATCGAGAGCCGCTTCGAGAAGGCCGGCCTGAAGATCGTGGCCGCCAAGATGCTCCAGCTCTCCGAGGAGAAGGCCGGTGGCTTCTATGCCGAGCACAAGGAGCGCCCCTTCTTCAAGGACCTGGTCGGCTTCATGACCTCCGGGCCGGTGGTCGTGCAGGTCCTCGAGGGCGAGGACGCCGTGGCCAGGAACCGTGACCTGATGGGCGCCACCAACCCCAAGGAAGCGGCACCGGGCACCATCCGTGCCGACTTCGCCGAGACCATCGACGCCAACGCCGTGCATGGCTCCGACTCCCCGGAATCCGCCGAGCGCGAGATTGCCTACTTCTTCGAGGTGGACGAGATCTGCCCGCGCGGCTGATCACGCCTCTCCCGCGGGGGTGGCCACACCCCCGCCCTGCCCCAACGACTCGCTGACCGCCATGACCGCCACCACTGCTCCCCGTCTCACCAACCTGCTCGGCATGACCCGCGAGGAGCTGGAAGCCTTCTTCCTCTCCATCGGCGAGAAGAAGTTCCGTGCCGCCCAGGTGATGAAGTGGATCCACATCGAGGGCTGCGATGACTTCGCGGCCATGACCAACCTCTCCAAGGCGCTGCGCTCGCGCCTGGCCGAGGTCGCCGAGATCCGCGGCCCGGGCGTGGTCTACGAGGGCACCTCCAGCGACGGCACCCGCAAGTGGGTGCTCGAGGTGGAGGACGGCAGCTATGTGGAGACGGTGCTGATCCCCGCCGACAACGGCAAGCGCCGCACCCTGTGCGTTTCCTCCCAGGTCGGCTGCTCGCTGGACTGCAGCTTCTGCTCCACCGGCAAGCAGGGGTTCCAGCGCAACCTCACCGCCGCCGAGATCATCGGCCAGGTGTGGGTGGCCCAGCGCAGCGTGGGGCCGCGCCGCGACACCGCCCACCGCCCCGTCACCAACGTGGTGATGATGGGGATGGGCGAGCCGCTGCTCAACTACGACAACGTCGTCCCGGCGATGAAGCTAATGCTCGACGACGACGGCTACGGCCTCTCCAAGCGCCGCGTCACGCTCTCCACCTCCGGCGTGGTGCCGATGCTCGACAGGCTCGGCGACGAGCTTGACGTGAGCCTGGCCATCTCGCTGCATGCCGCCAACGACGAGCTGCGCAACGAGCTGGTACCGCTCAATCGCAAGTACAACATCCGCACCCTGCTCGACGCCTGCCACCGTTACCTGGCCAAGTGCCACGACACGCGGATGGTGACCATCGAGTACACGGTGATCAAGGACGTCAACGACCAGCAGGAGCACGCCGAGCAGCTCGCCGCCCTGCTCGAGGAGCTGCCGTGCAAGATCAACCTGATCCCGTTCAACCCCTTCCCGCACTCGGGCTACGAGAAGCCCTCACGCAACCAGGTGGTGCGCTTCCAGCAGTGGCTCTATGAGCTGGGCTACACCGCGCCGATCCGCACCACCCGCGGCGACGACATCGATGCCGCCTGCGGCCAGCTGGTGGGCCGCGTCAAGGATCGCACCAAGCGCCACGCGCGCTATATCCAGTCCATCCAGATCGACGCCGACTGAGGGGGGGTCGCCTTGACTTCAACTGGGCTCGGCGCTTTGATGGACGGGCCTTTTTTCACCGCCGCCCGCGTGTCGCAAGCCACCCGAGGCCAGCGATTCCGTGCCCACCTGGAGAGGATGCCATGACTCGTCGCCAGCGCATGACCGGCCTGAGGCAGATACCCGCCGCCACCATGCTGCTGGGCTCGCTGTGGCTGGCCGGTTGCGCCACCCAGACCAACCTGCCCGGGGGCAGCGGCAACGAGGCCGCCGATGCCTACACCCGTCTCGGCGTCGCCTACCTCGAGCGTGACAACCTGTCGCGCGCCATGAATGCCCTGGACCGCGCCCTGGAGATCGATCCCCGTGATGCCGAGGCCCTGCAGGCCATGGCCATGGTCCATCAGCGCCAGGGCGAGGCCGAGCTCGCCGACGAGACCTTCCGCCGCGCCCTCGAGGCCGACCCCTCGTTCACCCGGGCACGCAACAACTACGCCGCGTTCCTGTATGATCGGGGCCGCCTCGAAGAGGCCTGCGAGCAGCTCGACCAGGCTTCCCGCGACACCCAGTACGACAACCGGGCGCAGCTTTTCGCCAACCTCGGCCAGTGCCGGCTGGAGATGGGCGACGTCACGGCGGCCCGCGAGAGCCTGGCCCGCGCCCAGGCCATCGCCCCACGCCGCCCGCGCAGCTACCTGCTGACGGCCGAACTCGAGTACGCCCAGGGCAACCTCGAGCGCGCCGAGCAGCAGCTCGAGACCTACATGCGCCTGGTCGGCCCGCGGGCCGAGGCCCTGCGCCTGGCCCGCGACATTGCCCGGGATCGCGGCGACCCGGCCACCGCCAGCTTCTACGCCGACCAGCTGGAGTGATCCCGTGCCGGGCCACGACCACCGTTTACTGACGAAGGATGCTCAGCCATGAGCGACATTCACACCGATGATGCCGCCGAGACCGCGCCACGCCAGGCCTCCCCGGGCGAGATGCTGCGTCGCGAGCGCGAGGCCCAGGGCCTCGACCGCGAGGAGGTCGCCGCCGCCCTGAACCTGCGCCCGGCGGTGATCCAGGGGCTGGAGGGCGACAGCTACGAGGAAGTGCCGGTGGCTGCCTATCGCCGCGGCTACCTGCGCAGCTACGCCCACCTGCTCGGCATCGACGACCGCCCCGTGCTCGAGGCCTACAAGGCACGCTTCGGCACCCAGGAGACCGAGCACCGCATCACTCCGGTACAGGTCACCCGGCCGCCCTCGCGCCTCGGCGCCTGGCTGTTCCGCCTGGTCACCGTGCTGGTGATCGCCGGCCTGATCGGCCTGACGCTGATGTGGTGGCAGAGCCGCGGCGGCAGCCAGCCGCCCGCGCCCGGCGATAGCGGGCCGGTGTCGGTGGACAGCCTGGATGGCAGCACCACCATCACCGAGGACGACACCGGCACCGAGGGCGACACGAGCACCGACGAGTCCCTGCCGCCACTGCCCGAGGAGGAGAGCGACCTCGGCCTGGTCGAGGACGCCCCCGCCGTGGACGAGCCGAGCGATGCCGAGCCGCCGTCGCCGGCGGACGATGACGCCGCCGACGAGACGGCGCCTGTCGAGGACGAGACCGCCCCCGACGACACCGCCGCCAGCGACGGCGAGGCGGCCGTCGAGGTCGAGGCCGCCTCCGAGGCCGAGAGCCCCGCCGAGGCACCGGCCGGCGATACGCGGGTGCTGGAGCTGACCTTCAACGAGCAGTCCTGGACCGAGATCTTCGACGCCAGCAATGAGCGCGTCTTCGTCGGGCTCCAGGAACCCGGCACCACGGCACGCGTCGAAGGCGAACCGCCGTTCCGCCTGACCGTGGGCAACGCCACCGGCGTCGAGCTGGTCTGGCAAGGCGAGCCCGTGGACCTCCCGGCGCGCGCCGGGGCCAACAACGTCGCCCGCTTCACCCTGGGAGAATGATTCCGTCACCATGCACGCACAATCCCCCATCGTTCGTCGCAAGTCACGCCAGATCCATGTCGGCAAGGTGCCGGTCGGGGGCGATGCCCCCATCTCCGTCCAGAGCATGACCAACACCGACACCCTGGACGTGGCCGCCACTGTGGCCCAGATCCGCCAGCTCGAGGCCGCCGGCGCCGACATCGTGCGCGTCTCGGTCCCCGACATGGACGCCGCCGAGGCCTTCGGCCGCATCAAGCGCGAGGTCGAGGTCCCGCTGGTCGCCGACATCCACTTCGACTACAAGATTGCCCTGCGTGTTGCCGAACTCGGCGTCGACTGCCTGCGCATCAACCCCGGCAACATCGGCAAGGAAGAGCGCGTGCGCGCCGTGGTCTCGGCCGCCCGCGACAACGGCATCCCGATCCGCATCGGCGTCAACGCCGGCTCGCTGGAGAAGGACCTGCAGAAGAAGTACGGCGAACCCACGCCCGCGGCCCTGGTCGAGTCGGCCATGCGCCATATCGACCACCTCGACCGCCTCGACTTCCCCGACTTCAAGGTCAGCGTCAAGGCCTCCGACGTCTTCATGGCCGTGGCCGCCTACCGCGACCTGGCCGGGCGCATCGAGCAGCCGCTGCACCTCGGTATCACCGAGGCCGGCGGGCTGCGCTCGGGCACCGTCAAGTCCTCCATCGGGCTGGGCATGCTGCTGATGGACGGCATCGGCGACACCATCCGGGTGTCACTCGCCGCCGACCCGGTCGAGGAGATCAAGGTCGGCTACGACATGCTCAAGAGCCTGCGCCTGCGCAGCAAGGGCATCAATTTCATCGCCTGCCCGAGTTGCTCGCGCCAGAACTTCGACGTCATCGCCACCATGAACGCCCTCGAGGAGCGCCTGGAGGACGTCATGACGCCGCTGGACGTCTCGGTGATCGGCTGCGTGGTCAACGGCCCGGGCGAGGCGAAGGAGAGCGATATCGGCCTCACCGGCGGCAGCCCCGCCAACCTCGTCTACATCGACGGCAAGCCGGCGAGCAAGCTGCGCAACGACCACCTGGTGGACGACCTGGAGCGGCTGATCCGCGACAAGGTCCGCGAAAAGCAGCAGGCCGAACAGGATGTCATCGCCCGGGACGCCTGACCCTTCGAATGGCGTCCGGCGAGCAGACAAGGAGCAAGCATTGAGCACGTCCCAAGCGAGTCAGAAAGAATCAAGCAAGAAGAAGATCCAGGCCATCCGTGGCATGAACGACCTGCTGCCTGAACAATCGGTGCTTTGGCAGTACGTCGAGGGCCAGGTCCAGGCGCTGATGCGGCGCTATGGCTACGCCGAGATCCGCACGCCCATCGTCGAGCAGACCGCACTGTTCAAGCGCTCCATCGGCGAGGTCACCGACATCGTCGAGAAGGAGATGTATACCTTCGACGACCGCAACGGCGACAGCCTGACCCTGCGCCCCGAGGGCACGGCGAGCTGCGTGCGCGCCGCCATGGAGCACGGCCTGCTGCACAACCAGACCCAGCGCCTGTGGTACCAGGGTCCCATGTTCCGCCACGAGCGCCCCCAGAAGGGCCGCTACCGCCAGTTCCACCAGGTCGGCGTGGAGGCCTTCGGCCTCGAGGGGCCGGACATCGATGCCGAGACGATCCTGCTCTCGGCCCGACTGTGGAAGGCCCTGGGGCTCTACGAGCACGTCAGCCTGGAGCTCAACTCCCTGGGCTCTTCCGAGGCCCGTGCCGCCTACCGCGACACCCTGGTGGCCTACTTCGAGCAGCACCATGCCCTGCTCGACGAGGACTCTCGCCGGCGCCTGACCAGCAACCCGATGCGCATCCTCGACTCCAAGAACCCCGACATGGCCGAGATGCTCGACGCCGCGCCGAGGCTGATGGACCACCTGGACGACGCCTCCCGCGCGCACTTCGAGCAGCTCTGCGCGCTGCTCGACGCCGCCGGCATCGACTACGTGATCAACCCGCGGCTGGTGCGCGGCCTGGACTACTACGGCCGCACCGTCTTCGAGTGGACCACCACGGCGCTGGGCAGCCAGGGCACGGTGTGTGCCGGCGGCCGCTACGACGGCCTGGTGGAGCAGCTCGGCGGCAAGCCGACCCCGGCGGTGGGCTTCGCCATGGGCATCGAACGGCTGGTGCTGCTGCTCGACACCCTGGCGCTGGTGCCCGACACCGCTCGCGACGAGCTGGATGTCTACCTGCTGCCCATGGGCGAGGCGGCCACCGCTGCCGCCCTGCTGCTCGGCGAGCGCCTGCGCGAGGCGCTGCCCGAGCTGCGCCTGCAGCTGCACTGCGGAGGCGGCAGTTTCAAGAGCCGCATCAAGAAGGCCGACCGCAGCGGCGCCCGCCTGGCCTTGCTGCTCGGCGAGGACGAGCTGGCCGAGGGCAGCGTGACCCTGAAGTTCCTGCGCGAGGAGCGCGAGCAGCAGCGCCTCCCCCAGGCAGGGCTTGCCGACACCCTGACATCCCTGCTGGAAGGCGAATCCTTCGCCTGACGGACACCTGCATCAGAGGAGACCGCCCGTGGCGGAGCTGAGAACCGAGGAAGAACAGCTTGAGGCGATCAAGCGCTGGTGGAAGGAGAACGGTACCTCGTTGATCGCCGGCGTGGTCATCGCCGCGGCCGGCGTGTTCGGCTGGAACGCCTGGCAGGACTATCAGGCGGGCAAGGCCGAGGCCGCCTCCATGCGCTACCAGCAGCTGCTAGACCTCACCGGCCAGGACGAGATGGACGAGCAGGCCCGACAGCGTGCCGACGAGCTGGTCGGCGAGATCACCGACGAGCACGGCAAGACCCTCTACGCCGACCTGGCACGACTGCTCGACGCCCGCCTGGCCGTCGAGGCGGGTGACCGGGAGCGGGCCCGTGCGGCCCTCGAAGCGGTGGTCGAGGGCAGCGAACGCGACTACCTCGAGGGCCTGGCGCGCCTTCGCCTGGCCCGCCTGCAGCTCGCCGAGGGCAGCGCCGAGACGGCCCTGACCACCCTGGAGGGCGTGCCCGAGGCCCTGGCGGCCCAGCGCGCCGAGGTACGCGGCGATGTCCAGCATGCCCTGGGGCGGGCCGACCAGGCCCGTGAGGCCTGGCGCGAGGCCCTGACCCTCGCCGACGAACGTGACCAGCCGCTCTACGGCGTCCAGCTCAAGCTGGACGACCTCGGCGCCGAGGAGGCCACCCTATGAGACCGACCCTGCTGATTGCCGCCACCGCCGCCCTGGCCCTGCTGGCCGGCTGCGCCGGCAAGGCCGAGCCCGAGTACGCCCCGCGCGAGCTGCAGTCCATCGACGCCACCACCGAGCTGGAGACCCTGTGGCGCGAGCGCGTCGGCAAGGGGCTGGGCGACGCCGGGTACCCGGTGGCACCGGCTCAGGATGGTGACACCCTGTTCGCCGCCGATGGCCGTGGCCTGGTAGAGGCACTGGATGCCGACAGCGGCGAGACCCGCTGGGAGGTCGAGCTCGACACGCCGGTCTCCAGCGGCCTGACCGCCGTGGCCGGCAGCCTCTTCCTGGCCACCCGCAACGGCGAGGTGCTCTCCCTGGACCAGGACGACGGCGAGGTCCAGTGGCGTGCGCGGGTGACCAGCGAGGTGCTGGCCGCGCCCCAGGCCAACCAGCAGCTGCTGGTGGTCCAGGCCGTCGATGGCCGCGTCACTGCCCTGGACCGCCAGAGCGGCGACGAACGCTGGGTCTACAGTGGCCCGCGTCCCTCGCTGACCCTGCGCGGCACCGGCACCCCCACGGTGATCGACCCGGTCACCTTCGCCGGCTTCGCCAACGGTCGCCTGGTAACGTTGGACAACCGCAGCGGCCAGCCGCTCTGGGAGCGCCGCATCGCCATCCCCGAGGGGCGCAGCGAGATCGACCGTCTGGTCGACCTGGCGGGCCAGCCGGTCCTCACCCAGGACGGCCGGCTCTTCGTGACCAGCTACAACGGCCGCCTGGCCGCCCTCGACGCCCCCTCCGGCGAGGTGCAGTGGGCCCAGGAGCTCTCCAGCTACCACACCCCGATCCTGGTGGGGGACTTCCTGTTCGTGGTCGACGAGGCCAGCCACGTCATCGCCGTGGATGCCGGGTCCGGCAACGAGATCTGGCGCAACGAGGCCCTCGAGGGACGCTCGCTCACCGCGCCGGCCTATGCCACCGACCACCTGGTGGTGGGCGACGCCGAGGGCTACCTGCACCTGATCGATGCCCGCGAGGGCGAGATCGTCGGCCGCGCCCGCGTCGACGGCTCGGGGATCGGCGTGCGCCCGCTCACCGACCGGCGGCGCATCTATGCGCTGGCCAACGACGGCACCCTGGAAGCCCTGGAGCTTCGTCCATGACGCCGGTGATCGCCCTGGTCGGCCGCCCCAATGTCGGCAAGTCGACGCTCTTCAACCGCCTGACCCGCTCGCGGGACGCCCTGGTGGCGGACTTCCCGGGGCTGACCCGCGACCGCAAGTACGGCAACGGCATGCTCGGCGACAAGGCCTACACGGTGATCGACACCGGCGGCATCAGCGGTGACGAGGCGGGCATCGACGCAGCCATGGCCGAGCAGTCGCTGGTGGCCATCGACGAGGCCGACATCGTGCTCTTCCTGGTCGACGCCCGCGCCGGCCTCAACGTCGCCGACGAGGCCATCGCCAACCACCTGCGGGTCAACCAGAAGAAGACCTGGCTGGTGGTCAACAAGGTCGACGGCCTGGAAGAGCACAGCGCCATGGCCGACTTCTGGCAGCTGGGGCTCGGCGACCCGCACCCCATCGCCGCGGCCCATGGCCGCAACGTCACCGCGCTGATCGAGGAGGTGCTCGAGCCCTTCCCCGCGCGCGACGAGAGCATCCCCGCGGACACCGGCACCAAGGGCATCCGCATCGGCGTGATCGGCCGCCCCAACGTCGGCAAGTCGACCCTGGTCAACCGCCTGCTCGGCGAGGAGCGGGTGGTGGTCTTCGACGAGGCGGGCACCACCCGCGATGCCATCGAGATCCCCTTCGAGCGACGCGGCAAGCCCTACGTGCTGGTGGACACCGCCGGGGTCAGGCGCCGCAAGAACGTCCGCGAGGTGGCCGAGAAGTTCTCGATCATCAAGACCCTGGAGGCGATCAAGGCGTGCCACGTGGCCATCGTGGTGCTGGATGCCCGCAGCGGCCTGGTGGAGCAGGACCTCCACCTGCTGGACTACGTGCTGACCAGCGGGCGCGCCCTGGTGCTGGCGGTCAACAAGTGGGACGGCCTGGAGCACGAGGCCAAGGAGTCGATGCGTGCCGAGATCAAGCGCCGCCTGGGCTTCGCCGACTATGCCGACCTGCACTTCATCTCCGCGCTGCACGGCACCGGGGTGGGGGACCTCTACCCGTCGCTGGAGCGCGCCTTCGCCTCGGCCAACGCCCACTGGTCCACCAACCGCCTGACCACCATCCTCCAGGACGCCGTGGAGGCCCACCAGCCGCCCCTGGTGCGCGGGCGACGCATCAAGCTGCGCATGGCCCACCAGGGCGGCAGCAACCCGCCGATCATCGTGGTCCACGGCAACCAGACCGGCTCGCTGCCGGAGGCCTACAAGCGCTACCTGACCAACACCTTCCGCAAGGTGCTCAAGGTGCGCGGCACCCCCATGCGCTTCGAGTTCCGGTCCGGGGAGAACCCCTACGACCAGCTGGCCGGGGCCAGCGACCGGGAGAAGGCCAAGAAGCGTGAACTGGGCCGCACCCGGGAGGCCCGCAGGAGCCGCCGCTGAGCCGTCCTCCCCTCCCTTTCACCCCGCCGCGCCCGGCCCGGGCATCGACGACGGGCCGGGCGCTGTCGTCGCGCACCGACAGTTCCGCTTCTGCCGCAGGCAGAGAGGGTGCCCGACGGCTTGACGTGGAGCGCCGCTGGGCCTGAAATACGCCCCTCGCTGCAATGCAGCACCGCTGCTGTCCCGGAGGATTCCACGATGCTCTCCCGTCGCCTGAGGCGCCGCTGGCGCCTGCTCGTCCCGCTCTGCCTGGCTGCCCTGCTCGGCGGCTGCCTGGCGATTCCCCAGACCGGCCTCTTCGCCTTCCGCCTGGCCGTGACCTCGCTGGGGGTGGAGGAGGTGCGCATCGGCCCCTACGCCGTGGACGCCCGCCTCGACACCAGCGACCTCATGTCCCTGGCGATGTCGAGCCTGGGTGCCGGCAGCCTGCCGGTGCAGGCGACCCTGGCCATGGGCCTGGGCCTGCCGGGTGGCATGCCGCCCGTGGAGATGGCCGGGTTCCGCTGGACCCTGGACATGCCTGGCGTGGAGCCGGTCAGCGGCGACTACGAGCAGGACGTGACCCTCACCTCGGGTGACGACACCAACCTGCGCCTGCCGGTGGCGTTCGACGTGCTGGGGGGCGGACGCGAGCAGCTGGCCCCCATGGTGGAGCTGGCCAGCCAGCTGGCCCGCCAGGGAGAGCTGCCCGCCGGCAGCGAGCTGGCCATCACGCCGGGGGACCTGCGCGGCCTGGGCATGACCCTGCCCGCCGGACTGCTCACCCCCACCATCCGCCTGGGCGTGGGGGAGGACGGCAGCCTGATTCCGCAGGGATAATCCAGGCACGCTTCACCATATCGGGGGTGCAGGTTTCCTACTTTCCCTGCAGGCGGCGCTTGCCCACCCACTGGGTGGCGAACTGCCAGGCGCCGCGGCCGCTGCGACCGCCGCGCAGGGTGGCGAAGCGGATCGCCTCGGCCCGCGCCTCGGCGTTCCAGTCCTCGCGATGGCCCAGCTGGGTGACCCAGTGGCAGCAGGCCTCCAGGTAGACATCCTGATTGAAGGGGTGGAAGCCCAGCCACAGGCCGAAGCGGTCGGAGAGCGAGATCTTCTCCTCCACGGCATCGCCATGATGCAGTTCGTCGCCCACCAGCCGCGAGCCCTCGTTGTCGCTCATCGATTCCGGCAGCAGGTGGCGGCGGTTGGAGGTGGCGTAGAGCAGCACGTTGGGCGGCGGTCCGGTCAGGGCCCCGTCCAGCACGCTCTTGAGCGCCTTGTAGGCGTCGTCATGGCCCTCGAAGGAGAGGTCGTCGCAGTAGACGACGAAACGCTGCCGCTGGTGGCGCAGCTGCTCCACCAGCATCGGCAGCGCCGAAAGGTCATGGCGGTCCACCTGCACCAGGCGCAGCCCCTCATCGCACAGGCTGTTGAGCAGGGCGCGGATCAGCGACGACTTGCCGCTGCCTCGAGAGCCCCACAGCAGGGCGTGGTTGGCCGGATGTCCCTGCAGGAAGGCGCGGGTGTTGTCGACCAGCGCCAGTTTCTGGCGCTCGATGCCCAGCAGGTCGTCGAGCGCCAGGGCGTCCCGGGGCGGGACCGGCAGCAACCGCCCCCCCAGGGTATGGCGCTGCCAGAGGGCGGCGACGTCCCGCTCCCAGTCCACCTCCAGCGGGGGTGGCGGCAGCCAGTGTTCGACGTGATCCAGCAGCTTGAGCAAGCGACGCGACAGCTCGGCGTCCATGACGGCTTCCTCCCGGTATGCATGTTTCGCGGTTGACCTCACCGGCGTTCGGGGTATCTTGTGGCGAACCTCGACGCCCCGTCCAGAGTCTCAATGATCTGGAACCGACAGGAGCTCTCCATGCGCTGGACCCATTTGCTTGCCGTTGGCGCCCTCAGCGTCAGCCTCGCCGCCTGCACCACTTCGCCCACCGGGCGCTCGCAGCTCACCCTGATGTCGGACGAGCAGCTCGACCAGATGGGGGCCCAGGCCTTCGCCCAGTACCAGCAGGAGCTGCCGACGGTCGGCGGCGCCCCGCTGCGCTACGTGGAGTGCGTGACCGAGGCCGTGGTCCGCGCCCTTCCCGAGCAGGACCGCAACCAGAACTGGCAGGTCAAGGTCTTCGAGTCCGAGCAGGCCAACGCCTTCGCCCTGCCCGGCGGCTACGTGGGCATCAACACCGGCCTGCTCCAGGTGGCCGATAACCAGGACCAGCTCGCCGCGGTGATCGGCCACGAGATCGCCCACGTACTGGCCCGTCATGCCAACGAGCGCGCGTCCACCCAGAGTGCCACCCAGCTCGGCCTGTCGGTGATCTCCTCCGCCTCCGGCATGCAGGGCGCCGGGGGCGAGACGATGATGGCGGCGCTGGGCATGGGCGCCCAGTACGGCATCCTGCTGCCCTTCTCGCGGCGCCACGAGAGCGAGGCCGACACCCTGGGCCTCAACCTGATGGCCGACGCCGGCTTCGACCCGAGAGCCAGCATTGCCCTGTGGGACAACATGTCGGCCGCCGGGGGCGGTGCCCGGCCACCGGCCTGGCTGTCCACCCACCCGAGCCACGGCCAGCGCATCGGCGGCCTGGAAGCGGCCATGGGCGACGCCATGGCCCGCTACGAACGTGCCCGCAACGCCGGCCGCACGCCCAACTGCCCGCGCCCCTGAAGAAAGGCTCGACTCGCATGCTGAAGATCGGATTGCTGCTGCTGGTAGTGCCCATCCTGGTGCTGATGGGCGCCTACTTCATGGAATTGGGTGACGTACGCGATTGCCTGCTCGTCCAGGAGGGGCACTGGGACTACCGGTCGGGTGTCTGCCGCGAGACCGCCCAGCCCTTCGTGCCCTGGGTCGACCGCCACCCCTGGCTGGTCAATGGCGGCATGCTCACCTCGGTGGCGGGCGTGGCGCTCTGCATGGTGGGGCTCTACGTCAAGAAACGCTGAGCGCCTGCCTGAGCCTCTCCAGCACCGGGGCAGTATCGGGGCGCCTGCCACGCCACTGGAAGAACGACTCCGCCGCCTGCTCCACCAGCATGCCGAGGCCATCCACGCCGCGGGCGCCGTGTTCGGCAGCCCAGCGCAGGAAGACCGTGGGCTCGGCACCGTACATCATGTCGTAGGCGGTGGCCCCCGGTGCGAAGAGGTCGTCGGGCAGCGGCGGCAGGTCACCCGCCAGGCTCGCGCTGGTGCCGTTGATCACCAGGTCGAAGGGGCCTGCCACGGCGTCGAAGCCACCCCCGGCGATCTCGCCCAGGTCGCGGAAGTCGGCGGCGAGGGCCTCGGCCTTGGCCGCCGTGCGGTTGGCCACCCGCAGGCTCGCCGGCTCCTCGGCCAGCAGCGGCTCCAGCACGCCGCGCACCGCCCCCCCGGCGCCCAGCACCAGGATCCGTGCCCTGGCCAGTTCCACGCCATGACGCTTCAGGTCGTGCACCAGGCCGATCCCGTCGGTGGTATCGCCGTATGTCAGACCGTTGCCCCCCAGGACCAGGGTGTTGACCGCCCCGGCCCGACGGGCGCGCTCGCTGAGGGTGTCGCAGAGGCGGAAGGCCGCCTCCTTGAAGGGCACGGTGACGTTGGCCCCGCGGCCGCCCTCGGCCACGAAGCGCCGCCAGGCGCCGGCGAAGTCATCCAGCGGCGCCTCGATCGCGACGTACTCGATGTCATCACCGCCCTGGTCGGCGAAGGCGGCGTGAATGACCGGCGATTTCGAGTGGCCGACCGGGTGGCCGAAGACGCAGTAGCGATCGGTCATGCTCCGTTCTCCTCTTGCTGCTCGCCGAGCCAGTCGCGGGGGCGCAGGTAGTCGTCGTAGAGCCGCGCTTCGGGGCTGCCCGGCTCGGGATGCCAGTCATATTCCCAGCGCGCCAGGGGCGGCAGCGACATCAGGATCGATTCGGTGCGCCCGCCGCTCTGCAGCCCGAACAGGGTGCCGCGGTCCCACACCAGGTTGAATTCCACGTAGCGCCCGCGACGATAGAGCTGGAAGTCGCGCTCCCGCTCGCCGAAGGGCGTGTCGCGACGGCGACGCACGATGGGCAGGTAAGCATCGAGGAAGGCGTCGCCCACGGCGCGCTGGAAGGCGAAGCACTGCGCGAAGCCACCCTCGTTGAGGTCGTCGAAGAAGAGCCCGCCGACGCCGCGAGTCTCGTCGCGATGCTTCAGGTAGAAGTAGTCGTCGCACCAGGCCTTGAAGCGGGGGTAGACCGCCTCGCCGAAGGGGGCGCAGGCATCGCGCGCCACCCGGTGCCAGTGCACCACGTCCTCATGCACCGGGTAGTAGGGCGTCAGGTCGAAGCCACCGCCGAACCACCAGACGGGCGCTTCCCCCGCCTTCTCGGCGATGATGAAGCGCACGTTGCCATGGCTGGTGGGCACATGGGGGTTCTCGGGGTGCAGCACCCAGGAGACCCCCACCGCATGGAAGCTGCGCCCGACGAGCTCCGGCCGCGCCGCGGTGGCCGAGGGCGGCAGGCGCTCGCCGAACACGTGGGAGAAGTTCACGCCGCCCTTCTCGAAGAGCCGGCCGTGCTCGATCACCCGTGAGCGACCGCCGCCCCCTTCCGACCGGTCCCAGGCATCCTCGCGGAAGCGGCCACCGTCCTCGCCGGCCAGGCCCGCGCAGAGGCGCTCCTGGAGGTCGATCAGGTAGGTCTTGACGTCATCGAGATGGGCGTGGGCCAACGGAGCCTCCTGGGCTGGAAAGGGAGCGCTTCAGGAACGCAGTACCCGGCCGGTGACCAGGTCGCGGATGGTACTGGGGCGCGCGAGGCCGCCCAGCGGGCCGTCGAGGACGGCATCGAGCTCATCACCGAAGGTGGCCCGGACCTGCTCGGCGCTCATCGCCGGCGGCTCGCCGGCCCGGTTCGCCGAGGTCGAGACCACCGGGCCACCGAAGGCCTCGCACAGCGCCACGACCAGCGGATGGTCACTGACCCGCAGTGCCACCCGGTCATGGTCGCCGCGCACCAGGCCACGGGCGCGGCCGTTGTCGGGCACCAGCCATGTCGCGGGTCCCGGCCAGCTCGCCGACAGGGGGGCATGCAGCGCGACGGGCAGCCCCTCGAGCCAGGGCGCGAACTGCTCGATGTTCGCCGCCACCAGGATCACGCCCTTGGCCGGGTCGCGCGCCTTGAGGCGCAGCAGACGGGCCAGGGCCTGCTCGTCGTCGGGGTCGCACCCCAGTCCCCAGACGGCCTCGGTGGGGTAGGCGATCACGCCTCCGGCCCTCAGGGCCGCCACGGCCTGCTCCAGTTCATTGGCCTCGATCATGGGTCTCCTCGCCTGAGCTCGACATGCCGGATGACCGGCCTCGGGAGGCGTATGCTATCACGCCCCCGGCCGGGTCGGCAGGCGCACCCAGCCTCCGGCGGCCTGGGTCACGGCGCCCTCCAGCTCCAGCTCGAGCAGGCCGCGCTGGCACTCGGCGACGCCCCGGCCGGTCAGGGCCACCAGGGCATCCACCGGGGTGGGCGTGTCGCTCAGCCAGCGCAGTAGCGAATCCTCCCCCGCCTCGGCCGGCTCGGGACCCGGGGTCGATGCGGGCGCGGCAGCCACGGCCCACTGGCTGAGCTCGGCGAGGATGTCATCCAGGTCGCGAACCAGCACGGCGCCATCGAGAATCAGCTGCAGGCAGCCCCGGGCCGTGGGATTGTGGATCGAGCCGGGCAGGGCGAAGACCTCGCGGTTCTGCTCGAGGGCCAGCCGGGCACTGACCAGCGAGCCGCTGCGCTCGGCGGCCTCCACCACCAGCACGCCCAGCGAGAGGCCGGTGACGATGCGGTTGCGTCGCGGGAAGAAGCCGGCCCGTGCCGGGGTGCCCGGCGGATGCTCGGAGAGCAACAGGCCGCCGCTCTCCTGCAGGCGGCGGTGGAGGCGATGGTGGCGCGGCGGGTAGATGACGTCCACCCCGCAGCCGAGCACCCCCACGCTCGACCCGCCGGCCTCGAGTGCCGCCTGCTGGGCGGCGGCATCGATGCCCAGTGCCATGCCGCTGACCACGCACCAGCCCCGCCCGGCCAGTTCCCGGGCGAAGCCGGCGGCATTGGTGAGCCCCTCGCGGGTCGGGCGCCGCGAGCCGACCATGGCCAGCCGCGGCGGGCCAAGGGCCTCGAGGTCCCCCAGCGCCCAGAGCACCGGCGGGGGATCGGCAATCTGGCCGAGCAGCCTCGGCCAGGCCGGATGGTCGGGGTGGATCAAGTGCCGGCCTGGCTCGGCACCGAGCCACGCCTCGTCGGCGGACAGCGCGGCGGAGAGGGGGCTGCGGGCGGAGTGGTCAAGCCACAGCCGCAGGGCGATGGCCGCCTCGCGCGGCAGCACCGCCAGCCAGCCGTCCGGCCAGTCGGGCCGCGCCGCCACCAGCTCGGCCAGACGCGCGGCGCCCATGCCGGGCAGCCGGGCGAGGGCCAGCCATTCCCGCGCCTGCACCGTCGGGTCCCACCCTAGCGCAGCGCCGTATCCAGCAGGCGCTGCGGGCTGTGGATGCGATCGCCCACGGAGAGGGTGCGACTGGCCTGCATCACCAGGCCGTAGCTCATCTTCTCGTAGGGACGGAAGACCATCACCAGGCCGGCATCCTCGCCGGGCAGGCGCAGCGCCTCCCCGGTGCGCGGGTCACTGACCAGCTCGCCGCGCTGCTCGACCATCAGCACATGGCCCGCCTCCAGGCCGTCGCGCCGCCCGCGGTCCAGCGCCACCACCTGCAGGCGGCCGATGAAGCGCACGCCGCCGGGCACCGCCAGGATGCGCCCCTCGACCTCCCGGTCAGGGGCCCGAGGCAGGAACTCGGTGACCAGCCGGCGATCCTCGAGCGGCAGCACGATGTCGTCGTTGCGCACCTCCTGGCTGGAAGAAGTCACCTCCAGCACCGCGATGTCCTCCTCCTGACGCAGGCGGCGCGCCTGGCCGACGCTCTCCAGCTCGAGGCCGAGCGGCTCGCCGCTGGTACTGTCGACGTAGCGCTCGCCCACGCGGTAGATGCCGAAGCGGCCGCCACCCTCGACCCGGCCACGGGCGTAGAGGCGGTCGCCGCCACCGCTGACCAGGCGGCCATCATCCCCGGCGACCACATAGGCCAGCTCGTCCAGCGCCTCGGGGTCGTCGATGACGCGGTGCTCGCGCAGGAAGTGGCGCACGGCATCCAGGGGAATCGGCTCGATGGCCTCGCGGTGCGGGGTGGTACGCACCTCCGGCGACAGACGCACCATGCCCTGGCCACGCTCGAGGCCAAGACAGGGGCGCCCGTTGCAGTCATAGAGGTAGACGATGTCGCCGGGATAGATCAGGTGGGGGTTCTCGATCTGCGGATTGACCTGCCACACCTCGGGCCACTGCCAGGGATGCTGCAGGAAGCGACCGGAGATGTCCCAGAGGGTGTCCCCCCTGACCACCGTATAGCGATCCGGGGCATCGCCTCTCAGGCCCTCCTCCCAGGAGAGCCCCTGGGCCTGGACCAGCGTGGTGGCGAGACCGAGGGCCCCGCCCACCAGCAGGGTACCGAGCCCCCCTTTCAGCCGCTGACGCCACCCCACTGCGCATCCTGTCTGTCTCATCCCTGCTCTCCCCCGCGTTGCTGGCCGCACGCCTGACGCCATGGAACGACGGCGACGTGGTATAGTCAGATACTATTGATGTGATGCACGTTCGACGGTTTCGCCACCGAACGCGTACTTCTAGAATAGTGTCATCTTGTAAATGACAGCATAACGGTGATTCCAACGCCATGGCCAAATTACCCATCCTCGAATTTCCCGACGAGCGGCTGCGCACCATCGCGACGCCGGTCGAGGCGGTAGACGACGAGGTGCGCCAGCTGGTCGACGACATGCTCGAGACCATGTACGACGCGCGCGGCATCGGACTGGCCGCTACCCAGGTGGACGTTCATCGCCGGGTCATCGTCATGGACGTCAGCGACGACCAGTCGCGCCCGCTGGTAATGATCAACCCGGAATTCACCCCCATCGGCGACGAGCGCGAGCCGATGCAGGAGGGCTGCCTGTCGATCCCGGAATACTACGCCGAGGTTCCCCGCGCCCTGAAGGTACATCTCAAGGCGCTGGGTCGTGACGGCCAGCCCTACGAGATGGAGGCCGAGGGCCTGCTCGCCCACTGCATCCAGCACGAATACGATCACCTGGAGGGGGTGCTGTTCGTCGACTACCTCTCCGTGCTCAAGCGCGACCGGGTGATGAAGAAGATGCAGAAGCGTCACCGTCAGATGCAGCCCGCCTGACCCTTGCCCTCCCTCCCGGGAGATGAAGGCCGACGCTGATGCGCCGGCCTTCGTCGTTTGCGGCCAGCTCCGTTATCATGAGGGGCATCGCCCACTGGCAAGGCCCTGAACATGTCCCGACCCCTGCGCGTCATCTTCGCCGGCACCCCCGACTTCGCCGCCGAGAGCCTGGCGGCGCTGCTGGCGAGCCACCACGAGGTCGTCGCCGTCTATACCCAGCCCGACCGCCCGGCCGGCCGCGGCCGCAGGCTGACCCCGAGCCCCGTCAAGGCCCTCGCGCAGGAGCATGGCCTGCCGGTCTTCCAGCCGGCGACCCTGAAGGCGCCCGAGGTTCAGGCCGAGCTGGCGGGCCATGAGGCCGACATCATGGTGGTGGTAGCCTACGGCCTGCTCCTGCCCCGTGCCGTGCTCGAGATTCCCCGGCTCGGCTGTCTCAACGTGCATGCCTCGCTGCTGCCGCGCTGGCGCGGGGCGGCCCCCATCCAGCGGACCATCGAGGCCGGCGACGAGGAGAGCGGCGTGACCATCATGCAGATGGACGCGGGCCTCGACACCGGCGACATGCTGCTGGTCAGGCGCACCCCGGTCTCCGCCACCACCACCGGTGGCGAGCTCCACGACCGCCTGGCGAGCCTCGGCGGCCAGGCCATCGTCGAGGCCCTGGATGCCCTGGCCGGCGAGGGGCTCGACGCCACTCCCCAGCCCGAGGGGGGGGTCACCTATGCCGCCAAGCTCTCCAAGGCCGAGGCGGAACTCGACTTCCGCCGCCCCGCCGTCGAGCTCGCGGCCCGGATCCGCGCCTTCAATCCCTGGCCAGTGGCCTGGTGCGCCCTGGGGGACGACCGCCTGCGCCTGCTGATGGCGCGGACCGCCTCCCCTGCGCCGGGCGAGGCCCCGATGCCACCCGGCACCCTGCTCGCCCACGGTGCCGACGCCCTGCGCATCGCCTGCGGCGAGGCCGGCGACCAGGTGCTCGAGGTGACCCGCGCCCAGCTGCCCGGCGGCAAGCCCCTCGCGGTAAGCGAACTGCTCAAGGCCCGCGCCGAGCGCCTCGCGCCCGGCATCCGACTGGGACACACCGATGAGGAGGCCACCCCATGAGTCAGGAAACCACCGCGCCCCGCTCCCGGGAAGGCAGTCGCGACAACGGCCTGGCCGTGCGTGCCGCCGCGGCCCGCGCCCTGGCCCCGGTGATCACCGGCAAGGGCTCGCTCACCGGCCTCGACGACCATCAGGTGGTGGCCCGTGACCGGTCACTGTTCAAGGCGCTCTGCTTCGGCACCTGCCGCACCCTGCCACGTCTCGAGGCGCTGGCCGGCAAGCTGCTGGCCAAGCCGTTCAAGGCCCGCGACGCCGACGTCCAGGCCCTGCTGCTGCTCGGCATCCACCAGCTGCTCTACCTGCGCATCCCGGCTCACGCCGCAGTGGGCGAGACCGCCGGCGCCGCCCGCCTGCTGGGCAAGGAGTGGGCCACCCGGGTGCTCAACGGCTGCCTGCGCCGCCTGCAGCGCGAGAGCGCCGAGCTCCAGGCCGAGGTCGACCGCGACCCGGCCGTGGCACTGCTGCATCCCCGCTGGTGGCTCAAGGCCCTGCGCCAGGCCTGGCCCGACGACTGGCGCGCCATCTGCGAGGCCAACAACACGCCGGGGCCCATGACGCTGCGGATCAATCGCCGCCATGGCGACCGCGAGATGTACCTGGACCGTCTCGCCGCGGCGGGCATCCCGGCACGCCTCTGCGCGCACGCCCCGGACGGCCTGACCCTCGAGTCACCCCGCGATGTCGAGACGCTTCCCGGCTTCGCCGAGGGCCATGTCAGCGTCCAGGACGAGTCGGCCCAGCTCGCCGCCGTGCTGCTCGGCCCGTCGCTGGCTCCGCGGCCCGGTGCCCGAGTGCTGGACGCCTGCTGCGCCCCCGGCGGCAAGACCGCCCACCTGCTGGAACTGTTCGACATCGACCTGCAGGCCGTCGACAGCGATGCCGCACGCCTGGCCCGGGTCGAGGATACCCTGGCGCGCCTGGGGCTCGCCGCGACCCTGGCCGAGGGCGACGCCACCACCCGTGACTGGTGGGACGGCACGCCCTTCGACGCCATCCTGCTCGATGCGC
Source organism: Halomonas rhizosphaerae (assembly GCF_030010555.1). Classification (GTDB taxonomy): domain Bacteria; phylum Pseudomonadota; class Gammaproteobacteria; order Pseudomonadales; family Halomonadaceae; genus Halomonas; species Halomonas rhizosphaerae. Next base: position 2,076 of record NZ_JASCQP010000033.1, on the reverse strand, counting down.
CCTGCTCCGGCAGCGGCGTGATCCGCCGCCACCCCGACATCAAGCGGCTGCGCCGCGCCTCGGACATCAAGGCGCTGGCCGCACTGCAGGCGCGGCTGCTCGACAACCTCTGGCCACTGCTGCGCCCCGGGGGCACCCTGCTCTACGCCACCTGCTCGGTGCTCCCCGAGGAGAATGCCGAGCAGATCGCGCGCTTCCTCGCCCGCACCCCGGAGGCGCTGGCGACCACCCCAGCCGACATGGCCTGGGGCCGCGCCTCGGGCGCCGGGCGGCAATTGCTGCCAGAACCCGACAGTCACGACGGCTTCTTCTATGCCAGACTGGAGAAGCATCCCGCCTGAGGGCGGGCGTTCCGTTCACGACACGGGAGGTTCCATGAGCCATCACACCTACAAGCACATCGAACTGACGGGCTCCTCGGAGAAGGACATCGAGGACGCCATCCAGAGTGCGCTGACCAAGGCGTCCGAGAGCCTGCATGGCATGCGCTGGCTCGAGGTCGTGGACACGCGTGGCCACATCGAGCACGGGCGGGTCGCCCACTGGCAGGTCACCATCAAGGTCGGGTTCACCCTGGACTGAACCACGGCGCGACCTGTTCTTCTCACGGCGGCTGGTTTAGGCTTGCCTCGTGATGTTGCGGCGCACAAGGTGCGCCGCACGCGATACCCCTCGGCCTGACCGGAGCGGACGGCAACGACCATGAAGATCATCATCCTCGGCGCCGGCCAGGTTGGCGGCACCCTGGCCGAGCACCTGGCCCGGGAGGAGAACGACATCACGGTGGTGGACACCGACGGCGAGCGCCTGCGCGAGCTGCATACCCGCCTGGACATCCGCACGGTCTCCGGGGCCGGCTCCTACCCCATGGTGCTTCGCCAGGCCGGCTGCGAGGACGCCGACATGCTGATCGCAGTGACCAACTCCGACGAGGTCAACATGATCGCCTGCCAGGTGGCCCACACCCTGTTCCGCACGCCGACCAAGATCGCCCGGGTGCGTGCCACCGCCTACCTGACCCGCAAGGGCCTGTTCGCCCACGAGGCGGTGCCCATCGACGTGCTGATCAGCCCCGAGCAGGTGGTCACCGACCATATCCGCCGGCTGATCGAGCATCCCGGCGCCCTGCAGGTGCTGGAGTTCGCCGGCGGCCTGGTGCAGCTGGTGGCGGTGAAGGCCTTCTACGGCGGCCCGCTGGTCGGCCAGGAGCTGGGCTTCCTGCGCCGCCACATGCCCAGCGTGGACACCCGGGTGGCGGCCATCTACCGCCAGAACCGGCCGATCATTCCCCGCGGCGACACCGTGATCGAGGCCGACGACGAGGTGTTCTTCATCGCCGCCCGGCGCGACATCCGCGCGGTGATGAGCGAGCTGCGCCGCCTCGACCGCGACTTCCGCCGGGTGATGATCGCCGGCGGCGGCAACATCGGCGAGCGCCTGGCCGAGCACCTGGAGCACAGCCACCAGGTCAAGATCATCGAGCACAACCTCGAGCGCTGCACCCAGCTCTCCGAACGCCTCGACCGCACCGTGGTGCTGCACGGCAGCGCCACCGCCAAGCGGCTGCTGGAGGAGGAGAACATCGAGGACTGCGACATCTTCTGCGCGCTGACCAACGACGACGAGGTCAACATCATGTCGTCGATGCTGGCCAAGCGCATGGGCGCCAAGAAGGTGCTGACGCTGATCAACAACGCCGCCTATGTCGACCTGGTGCAGGGCGGCGAGATCGACATCGCCATCTCGCCCCAGCAGGCCACCATCGGCAGCCTGCTGACCCACGTGCGGCGCGGCGACATCGTCAACGTCCACTCGCTGCGCCGCGGCGCGGCCGAGGCCATCGAGGCCATCGCCCACGGCGACACCCAGTCGTCCAAGGTGGTGGGGCGCGCCATCGGCGAGATCGACCTGCCCCAGGGCACCACCATCGGCGCCGTGGTACGCGGCAAGGAGGTGCTGATCGCCCATGACGACGTGGTGGTGGAGTCCGGTGACCACGTCATCCTGTTCGTGATCGACAAGCGCCGGCTGCGCGACGTGGAGCGGCTCTTCCAGGTCGGGTTGACGTTCTTCTGA
>NZ_JASCQP010000032.1 GCF_030010555.1 Halomonas rhizosphaerae | reverse complement strand
GGCGGCAGCGAGCGCGCCAAGCAGATCATGCACCGCCTGCTCTCCGACCTGTTCCGGCTGATGGACGACTACGACGTCAGCGCCGAGGAGTTCTGGTCCGCCGTCAGCGTGCTCAACGCGCTGGGCAACGGCACCCAGTTCGGCCTGCTGGCCCCGGGACTGGGCTTCGACCACTACCTGGACATGCGCATGGACGCCGCCGACCGCGAGCGCGGCCTGCTGGGCGGTACCCCGCGCACCATCGAGGGCCCGCTCTACGTGGCCGGCGCCCCGGAGGCCGAGGGCTTCGCGCGCATGGACGACGGCAAGGACCAGGACGGCGAGACCATGTGGCTGACCGGCCAGGTGCGTGACGTCGACGGCCACCCCGTCGCCGGCGCCAAGGTCGAGATCTGGCACGCCAACTCCAAGGGCGGCTACTCCTTCTTCGACCCGACCCAGTCCGAGTACAACCTGCGCCGCAGCATCTTTACCGATGCCGAGGGCCGCTACACCGCGCGCAGCATCATCCCCTCCGGCTACGGCTGCCCGCCGGACAGCCCGACCCAGCAGGTGCTCGACCTGCTCGGCCGTCACGGCCAGCGCCCGGCGCACATCCACTACTTCATCTCCGCCCCGGGCCACAAGCACCTGACCACCCAGATCAACCTGGCCGGCGACCCCTACACCTTCGACGACTTCGCCTTCGCCACCCGCGAGGAGCTGGTGGTGCCGGCCAACCGCATCGAGGACCCGGCCGAGATCGCCCGGCGCGAGCTGGACGGCCCCTTCTCCGAGGTGGTGTTCGACATCGAGTTGGCGAAGACCGACGCCCCCGAGCTGCAGGTGCGCCACGCCCGCCCGCGGGCCAAGGAAGACGAGCAGGACCGCCACAGCCAGCTTGCCGGCACCGCCAAGGTCTGATCGGCACCCCTGACGACCTGAGAGGCCCGCCAAGAGCGGGCCCCGATAACAAACGAGGAGATGGATCATGACCACTCAGCTTGACCAACTCGAGGAACGTGTCCGCGGCGCCGTCGTCGACGACGCCGACAACGGCATCTTCCGCTGCCACCGCAGCATGTTCACCGACCCGGCCTTCTTCGACCTGGAGATGAAGCACATCTTCGAGGGCAACTGGCTGTTCCTGGCCCACGAGAGCCAGATCAGCGAGCCGGGCGACTACTACACCGTGACCATGGGCCGCCAGCCGGTGGTCATCACCCGCGACAAGCAGGGCGAGCTGCACGGCCTGATCAACGCCTGCGCCCACCGCGGCGCCACCCTGTGCCGCCGCAAGCAGGGCAACAAGGGCACTTTCACCTGCCCCTTCCACGGCTGGACCTTCAAGAACGACGGCAAGCTGCTCAAGGCCAAGAACGAGAAGAACGGCGCCTACCCGGAGGGCTTCAAGCAGGAAGGCTCCCACGACCTCAAGCGCCTGCCGCGCTTCGCCAACTACAAGGGCTTTTTGTTCGGCAGCCTGAGCGATGACGTCCCGCCGCTCGAGGAGTACCTGGGCGAGACCACCAAGGTCATCGACAACATCGTCGACCAGGCGCCGGAAGGCCTGGAGATCCTGCGTGGCACCTCGTCGTACACCTACAACGGCAACTGGAAGCTGCAGGCCGAGAACGGCGCCGACGGCTACCACGTCAGCTCGGTGCACTGGAACTACGCCTCGACCATGGAACGCCGCAACTACGACGCCGGCGGCACCAAGGCGGTGGACGCCGACGGCTGGTCGAAGAGCCAGGGCGGCTTCTACTCCTACGAGAACGGCCACATGATGCTGTGGACCCGGCTGCTCAACCCCGAGGTGCGCCCGGTCTACACCCGCAAGGACGAGATCGAGGCCGAGCTCGGCGCGGCGCGGGCCGACTCCATCGTCAACCAGACCCGCAACCTCTGCCTCTACCCCAACGTCTACCTGATGGACCAGTTCTCCACGCAGATCCGCGTGCTGCGCCCACTGTCCGTGGACAAGACCGAGGTCACCATCTACTGCTTCGCGCCCAAGGGCGAGTCCGCGGAGAACCGCCGGGTGCGCATCCGCCAGTACGAGGACTTCTTCAACGTCTCGGGCATGGGCACGCCGGACGACCTGGAGGAGTTCCGCGCCTGCCAGGACGGCTACCACGGCGCGCTGGCCGAGTGGAACGACCTCTCGCGCGGCGCCAGGCAGTGGATCGAGGGGGCCGACGAGAACGCCCAGGCGATCGACATGAAGCCGCTGCTCAGCGGGGCCTCCCCGGAAGACGAGGGCCTCTACGTGCTGCACCACAAGCACTGGGTCGAGGAGATGCTGCGCGCCATCGACAAGGAACGCAGCCAGTTTATCGCCACCGCGTCCGCCTGAGGAGAGAGACCATGAGCATCAGCTACCACGATATCCAGGCCTTCCTGTACCGCGAGGCGCGCCTGCTCGACGACCGCCAGTGGGACGCGTGGCTGGAGTGCTACCGCCAGGACGCCGAGTTCTGGATGCCGGCCTGGGACGACGACGACCAGCTGACCCGGGACCCCGAGGCCGAGATCTCGCTGATCTACTACCCGAACCGCGAGGGGCTCGAGGACCGGGTCTACCGGATCAAGACCGAGCGCAGCGGGGCGAGCACGCCGGAGCCGCGCACCACCCACCAGATCACCAACCTCGAGGTGCTGAAGGAGGAAGGCGACACGGTGGAGCTGCGCTTCAACTGGCACACCCTGAGCCACCGCTACAAGAAGACCGACAGCTACTTCGGCAGCGCCTTCTACACCCTGGACGTGTCGGGGGAGACGCCGCTGATCACCAGAAAAGTCGTGCAACTCAACAACGACTATATCCACCAGGTCATCGACGTCTACCACGTCTGACGACGACGCAAGAGCATGAGCGGGACAGGGACGTCCCCTACAGAGCACCAAGCTCCAACAATAACTGACCCCTGGGAATCCCCATGAAGAACCTCAAGAAGACCGCCCTCGCCACCGTGCTGGGCACCGTTACCCTCATGTCCGCATCCGCCGCCATGGCCGACAACCATCCGGTCAAGGTCGGCCTGATGCTGCCCTACTCCGGCACCTACACGGCGCTGGGCGAGGCCATCACCAATGGCCTGAAGCTCGCCATCGAGCAGAACGGCGGCCAGCTCGGCGGCCGCGAGGTCGAGTACGTGGAGCTCGACTCCGAGGCCAACCCCTCCAAGGCCCCCCAGAACATGAGTCGCCTGGTCAAGGGCGATGGCGTCGACTTCGTCATCGGCCCGGTCCACTCCGGGGTAGCCATGGGCATGCTGCGGGTGGCCAAGCAGTCCGGCGCCATCACCATCATCCCCAATGCCGGCCTGGAGGCCGCCACCAACCAGCTGTGCATGCCCAACGTCTTCCGCACCTCGTTCAGCATGTGGCAGAACAGCTTCCCGATGGGCAAGGTCGCCCATGACCGGGGGCACCGCGAGGTCGTGACCATCACCTGGGACTACGCCGGCGGCAAGGAGGACGTGGCCGGCTTCAAGGAGGCCTTCGAGGCGGAGGGCGGCGAGATCGTCGAGGAGATCCTGGTGCCCTTCCCGAGCACCGAGTTCCAGAGCTACCTCACCCAGATCGCCAGCATCGCCCCGGACGCCGTCTACACCTTCTTCGCCGGCGGCGGCGGGGTCAGCTTCGTGCGCGACTATGCCGCCGCCGGCCTCAAGGAGAGCATCCCGCTGATGGGCTCGGGCTTCCTCACCGAGGGCAACATCGCGGCCATGGACGGTGCCGGCGAGGGCGTGCTGACCACCATGCACTATGCCGAGACCCTGGACAGCGAGGAGAACCGGGCCTTCGTGTCGGCCTACGAGGCCGCCTTTGAGGTGACCCCCGACACCTACTCGGTGCAGGGCTATGACACCGGCGCCATGCTGGTCCAGGCGCTCGACGCGGTCGGCGGCAACACCGAGGACCGGGACGCCCTGATCGAGGCCCTGGCCAGTGTAGAGCTCGAGAGCCCGCGGGGCCTGATGAGCTTCTCCGATTCCCACCATCCGATCCAGAACGTCTACCTGCGCGAGATCCGCGACGGCAAGCACGAGGTGGTCGGCGTCGCCGCCGAGCAGCTCGAGGTGCCGGACGACGCCTGCCAGATGTGAACCGGTGAACGTCTGACTTCCCGGGGCGAGCCTGGCTCGCCCCTTCCATCGCGGAGGAGATCGTCATGGATCTCGCATTCTTTGGTGTGCAGCTCCTCAACGGGCTGCAGTACGGACTGCTGCTGTTCCTGATCGCCAGCGGCCTGACCCTGATCTTCGGCATCATGGGCATCATCAACCTGGCCCACGGGGCCATGTACATGATCGGGGCCTACCTGGTCTGGGACCTGACCCTGCGGCTGGGCAACTTCTGGCTGGCGATCCTCATCGCCATTCCCATCGCCGTCGCGCTGGGGCTGGTCATCGAGCGGCTGTTCCTGGATACGCTCTACAAGCGCGACCACCTCTACCAGGTGCTGCTGACCTTCGGCCTGATCCTGGTGATCAACGAGGCGCAGCGCATCATCTGGGGCGGCGACGTCCACAGCGTGGCGATCCCGGCGCCCTTCGACGCCAGCCTGCAGCTTACCGACAACCTGCAGTACTCGGTCTACCGGCTGTTCGTGATGGGCGTCTGCCTGGCGCTGGCCGGCATCATCTACTGGGTGATCCGCCATACCCGGCTGGGCATCATCATCCGCGCGGGGGCCGTGAACCGTGACATGGTGGAGGGCCTGGGCATCAACGTGCGCACCCTCTTCACCCTGATCTTCAGCGTCGGCGTGGCACTGACCGCCTTCGCCGGGATGATCGCCGCCCCCCTGACCTCCATCACCCCGGGCATGGGCGACAGCATCCTGATCACCTGTTTCGTCGTCGTGGTCATCGGCGGGATCGGCTCGATCAAGGGCGCCTTCTGGGGGGCCATCCTGATCGGCATGGCGGAGACCTTCGGCTCGGTGCTGATTCCGAGCATCGCCAGCATGGTGATCTACCTGATCATGGCCGCCGTGCTGCTGGTCAAGCCCCGCGGCCTGTTCGCTTGAGGAGGACGAGACATGTTGCATAGATATCCCAAGCGCGTCGCCGTCATCATGCTGGTCCTGCTGGCCATCGTCGCGATCTTCCCGCTCTGGGGCCCGGCGCTGTTCGGCGACCAGTCGGACTTCATCCTGGAGAAGCTGACCCTGATGGTGATCCTGGCGCTCTTCGCCATGAGCCTGGATCTGCTGGTGGGCATCGTCGGCCTGGTCAGCCTGGGCCACGCGCTGTTCTTCGGCCTCGGCGCCTATACCCTGGCGCTGGCCAGCCCCGACTTCGATGCGGCCTCGCTGTGGTGGATGCTGCCGCTGGTGATGCTGGTGGCCGCCGTCGCCGCCCTGGTGGTGGGCTTGCTGGTGATCCGCACCAAGGGCATCTTCTTTATCATGACCACCCTGGCCTTCGGCCAGATGCTCTTCTACCTGATCAGCACCGCGCCCTTCGCCGGCGGCACGGACGGGGTCTTCATCATGTTCCGCCCCACCCTGACGGCAGGGGAGACCATGTTGCTGGACCTCGACAACCCTCAGACCTTCTTCTACTTCTGCCTGGGGATGCTGGTTGCCGGCTTCCTGTTCCTGCGCTGGCTGACCCGCTCCTACTTCGGGCAGGTGCTCGACGGCATCCACGACAACGAGCGCCGCATGCAGGCGCTGGGCTATGCCACCGGCGGCTACAAGCTGGTCGCCTTCGTGATCGCCGGGGTCCTGGCCGCCATCGCCGGCATGCTGGCCGCCATGCAGTACGGCTTCGCCAACCCGGCCCAGCTCGGCTGGCACACCTCGGGCGAGGTGCTGATGATGCTGATCCTCGGCGGCATGGGCACCATCTTCGGCCCGATCCTCGGCGCCTTCGCCTACGAGATCCTGCTCTACGTCTACGAGCACCTGACCGTTCACTGGCCGATCCTGATGGGCCTGACCATCATCGCCGCGGTGCTGGTGCTGCCGCGCGGCATCGCCGGGCTGATCATCGCGCCGCCCTGGGCCCGCAGGAAGCCCAAGGCAGTCGAGGAAGAGGAGGGCGTCGCAGCGCACCTCCATCCCGCCACCATCCCGCACAAGGAGGGGTAAGCCATGCGCCAAGAACCGATCCTGGCCACCCATGGCCTGACCCGCCGCTTCGGCGGCCTGGTGGCGGTCAACGGCGTCGACTTCGATGTCCGGCCGGGCGAGATCCACGCCATCCTCGGGCCCAACGGCGCCGGCAAGAGCACCCTGATCAACCTGCTGTCGGGGGAGATCCCGCCCTCGGAAGGCGAGGTGCTCTTCCACGGCAAGCCGATCCAGGGCAAGAGCGTGCGCCAGATCGCCCGCATGGGCATCGGCCGCAGCCACCAGAAGACCAACATCTTCCCGCGCCTCGACTGCCTGCAGAACTGCGAGCTGGCCGCCCGCATCCACCTGGGCGGCGTGTTCGGCAGCTGGCGTTCCCGCCAGCGGGCACGCCAGGTCAGCGAGCGGGCCCTCGAGGTGCTCGAGACCTGCCACCTGGTCCACCGCGCCCATACCCCGGCCGCCGACATGAGCTACGGCGAGCAGCGCCAGCTGCAGATCGCCATGGTGCTGGCCACGGCACCCACCCTGATGCTGCTCGACGAGCCCATGGCCGGCATGGGCCGCGAGGAGACCGTCCAGGTGACGGAGTTGCTCGAGAGCCTCACCGACCGCTACACCCTGGTGCTGATCGAACACGACATGGACAGCGTCTTCCGCCTGGCCGACCGCATCACCGTGATGGTGGACGGCTGCGTGCTGGAGAGCGGGCCCACCGAGCAGATCCGCGCCAGCGAGAAGGTGCGTGACGTCTATCTCGGTCGCCACCACGAGGAGGCCACGGCATGACGGCACAACAGCAGATCACCCCGCTGATCGATGCCCGCGGGCTCCATACCTACTATGGCGAGAGCCACATCCTGCACGGCGTCGACCTCACCCTGATGCCCGGCGAGACGCTGAGCCTGCTGGGGCGCAACGGCATGGGCAAGACCACCACGCTGAAGTCGATCCTGGGCTTCGTGCCGCCGCGGCGCGGCGAGGTGCACATCAAGGGCGTCCCGGCGGCGAAGCGACGCCCCTGGCAGCTGATCCGCCAGGGCATCGGCTACGTGCCGGAAGGGCGCGGCATCTTCCCGGGGATCAGCGTGCGCGAGCACCTGGTGATGGCCGCCCGGCCCAACGAGCGGGGCGAGTCGCCCTGGACGCTGGAGCGCGTGCTGGACACCTTCCCGCGGCTCGGCCAGCGCATCAACCATGACGGCTCCTTCCTCTCCGGGGGCGAGCAGCAGATGCTCTCCATCGGCCGGGCGCTGACCCTCAACCCGGACCTGATGATCCTCGACGAGGCCACCGAGGGGCTGGCGCCGCTGATCCGCGACGAGATCTGGAAGATCATCAACGAGATCAAGGCCTCCGGCATCGCTACCATCATCGTCGACAAGAACATCGACAACCTGCTGGAGGTGGCCGAGAAGCACATCCTGCTGGTCAAGGGCGAAGTGGTCTACAGCGGCGACGCCCGGGGCCTGAAGGACGATCCCACCATCCTCGACACCCACCTCGGCGTCGCCTGAGGTGTGACGGAGAGACGTTGCATGCGACTTCACAAGGACTGGTCGATACCCGCGATCACCGCCGGCTTCGTGGCGGTGCTGGTCTCCTACTCCGGCCCCCTGGCGATCTTCTTCCAGGCGGCCCAGAGCGCCGAGATCTCGACGGCCATGATGACCTCCTGGGTCTGGGCGATCTCCATCGGCGCCGCCGTCTCGGGGATCGCGCTCAGTCTCTGGCTGAAGGTGCCCGTGGTCACCGCCTGGTCGGCCCCGGGCACGGCGCTGCTGGTCACGCTCTTCCCCGGCCTGTCGCTGAACGAGGCGGTGGGGGCCTACCTCACGGCGGCGGCGGTGATCTTCGTGATCGGCATTACCGGCTCCTTCGACCGCATCATCCAGATGATCCCGCCGGGCATCGCCAGCGCCATGATGGCGGGCATCCTCTTCCAGTTCGGGGTCGGGGTCTTCGTCTCCCTGGAGTCGGTGCCGGCGCTGACGCTGGGCATGCTCCTGGCCTACCTGGTGTTCAAGCGGCTGACGCCCCGCTACAGCCTGGTGGCGCTGCTGGTGGTCGGGGTGGGCCTGGCCGTGGTCCTCGAGGGGGCCAGCCTGAAGGGGGTGACGGTGCAGCTGGCCCAGCCGACCCTCATCCGTCCCGAGTGGACCTGGAACGCCACCCTGAGCCTGGCCATCCCGTTGGTGCTGGTGAGCCTGACCGGGCAGTTCCTGCCGGGCATGGCCATCCTGCGCAGCGCCGGCTATAACACCGCGGCCAGGCCCATCGTCACCCTGACCAGCCTGACCTCCTTCGTCACCGCCTTCTTCGGCGGGATCACCACGGTGATCGCGGCGATCACGGCGGCCATCTGCACCAGCAAGGAGGCCCACGAGGATCTCGACAAGCGTTATGTGGCCGGGGTGGCCAATGGGGTCTTCTACCTGATCGGTGGCACCTTCGCCGGTACCATCGTGCTGCTCTTCACCTCGCTGCCCGGCGAGTTCGTCGCGGTGCTGGCGGGCCTGGCGCTGATCGGTGCCATCACCAGCAACCTCAGCGCCTTCGCCGCCCACAAGGACCACCTGGAGGCCTCGGTGATCACCTTCATCGCCACGGCATCGGGGATGAGCTTCCTGGGGCTGGGTTCGGCCTTCTGGGGCGTGGTGGTCGGCGCCCTGGCCTATGCCCTGCTGCACCGGCCCCTGCCCGGCCTCGGGCGCCGGACGGCGCGGACGCAGGTCCGCAAGTCATCCTGATATCCATTACCGACATTTCAAGAACAACGCGATCCAGAGGAGTCCGACGATGGACAAGATGCATGTGGCGATGGACGAGAGCGACGCTTCCCAGCGGGCCCTGGCGCTCGGCCAGCACCTGGCCCGCCAGCTGGCGGTGCCGCTCTGCGTGACCTCAGTGGTGGCCAGCGAGGAGCGGGCCGAGTCCCGGCGGGCGGCCCTGCAGTCGCGCCTGGCAGACCAGCCGTCGGGGGATGTCACCGTCGAGGTGGCGGTCCACGACAGCGCCAAGGACTACCTGGGCCAGCTGGCCGGCCGCGAGGCGGTGGGGCTGTGCATGATGGCCCACGGGCGGCGCCCGGTACCGGAGATGCTGATCGGCAGCGTCACCGCCGGCGTCGTACGACGCGCGAACCGGCCGGTCTTCCTGTGCGGGCCGCGCTTCGATGCCGGCGCCCACCGCAAGGTGGAGGTGCTGATGGTCTGCGTGGACGGTTCGGCGCTCTCCGAGGCGATCCTGCCCCATGCGGTGGCACTCTCCAAGCGGCTGGACGCCCGCCTGCAGCTGCTGCAGGTGATCGACACCAGTGCCGCCGCGGCGGTGCCGCTCGATGGGGGCCATGCCGACGTGATGGAGTCCGGCTATGTGCATGGCCTGGCGCGGCGCCTGAGGGCCGACCATGCCATGGAGGTGGATTGGGAGGTGCTGCATGGCGATCCGGCCGACGCCATCGTCAGCTACCTGGCGGACTGCCAGGACACCATGCTGGCCATGACCACCCACGGCCGCAGCGGGCTCTCCCAGGTGGTGGCCGGCAGCGTCAGCCACGAGGTGCTCCACGAGGCGCGCTGCCCGGTGGCGGTGCTGCGCCCGGCCGACATCGGCTGAGCCGATACCGCCAGAGCTCCTCCGGTATGACGGATGACCCGCCGTGATGGCGGGTCCTGTCTCTCAGGGGCGGCCGGGGTCCCGGCGCGCCTCGTCCCTGACCTCCCCGTCCTTGATTTCATAGTCGCCTTCCAGCACCTGCTGTTCGCGGTAGCGGCCGCCGGCGTCGCGCCCCTCTCGATAGCGGGTCTCGCGGTAGTGGACGCTGCCGTCCACGTCCTCGGCCCGGTCGGCGCGCATCTTCTCCATCTGCTTCTTCATGCGGTGGCGCAGGAAGGGCATCATCGCCCAGCCGATGAGCAGGAAGAACAGCCCCAGCACCATGGCGACGATCATCATGGCGCCGAACAGCAGCCAGGTGAGCAGCAGCTTCAGGCCGCCCAAGGGGCCGTCGGCGCGGGTCTGGCGGGCACGTGTCTGCCACTCTCGGGCGGCGCGCCAGGCGGCATTCTGCTGTGAATCGCGGCGCGGGTCATGGGGATCGGGCATACGGGACTCCGGTGTCTGAAAAGGGGCGCCGGCCCGGCCGGCACCCCGTGAATGACTGTCCCTTGGAAAGCGCGCGGGGCGCTTCGTTCCGAGGAGGGCTCAGGATGCGACCAGCCGCCACAGGGCGGCGGTCAGGATCCCGGCGGTGATCGCCGGCAATGGCTTGCGCAGCACCAGCATCACCCCCGCCGTGGCGACCAGGGCCATCCGGGCCCCGCCGTCGCCGTTCACCGCCATGGGGGTGATCACCGCCACCAGCACCGAGCCGGCCATGGCGTTGATGAAGCGCTCGACCCGCGGGCCGATGGGCACCCGGGCCATCACGAAGACCCCGCCGGCGCGGGTCAGGTAGGTGACCAGCGCCATGAGCCCGATGGCCAGCAGCACGCCGCCGTTGGCGGCCGTCAGGGTCATGGTGCCGCCTCCTTGCGCGGGGGGGGCAGCAGCAGGCCCACCACGCCGCCCGCCAGTGCTCCGACGATCACGTGGGCATGGGGCGGCAGCCAGGCCATCGCCGCCAGGGCCGCCAGGGCCGCGGCGCCCCAGGGCAGCAGCACGCCGAGGTCGCGCTTGTCACCTACCAGCATGGCCAGCAGGAAGCAGCCCATGATGGCATCCAGGCCGAAGCGGTCCGGCTCGCTGATGCCGCTGCCGAAGGCCACGCCGAGGCCGGTGCCGATCATCCAGGTGGACCACAGGGCCAGGCCCCCGCCGACCAGGATGCCCAGCCGGGCTGCCGTGGTTTCCCCGGTCATGGCCATGGCCCAGTTGGCGTCGCTGAGCAGGATCAGGCTGGCGTAGCGACGCCCGCTGGGCAGGTCGCGCAGGTGGGGGTAGAAGGCGGCGCCCATCAGCAGGTGACGGGCATTGATCGCCAGGGTGATGGCCACCAGCGGCAGCAGCGGGATGGTATCGCCCCACAGCTCCAGGGTCGCGAACTGGGCCGCCCCCGCGAACACCAGGCCGCTCATCAGCAGGGTCTCGAACGCGGAGAGCCCCTGCTGCAGAGCCGCCACGCCGAAGGCCAGCCCGAAGACGATCACGAACAGCGACAGCGGCGCCATGCGCCGGAAGCCGTCGACGAGATGGCCAAGGGTCGGTCGAGAGGTGTCGGCCCGGGTCATGAGCGCCATATCTCGGCGACGATCTCGTAGCTTCTCAGCCGGTCCTCGGCGGCGTAGACATCGGTATTGAGCATCAGCTCGTCGGCGCCGGTCAGCTCCAGGAAGCGCTCCAGGCCCTCGCGCACGGTCTCGGGGCCGCCGATCACCGCGGCGCCCAGGAACTGCTCCACCTGGGCCTGCTCCCTGGGCGACCAGTCAAGCGCTTCCACCGGCGGCAGGGCCTTCGTGCGCTGCCCGCGGATCATGCCCAGGAACTTGCGGCGGGCCGTGGAGGCGAGGTAATCCGCCTGGAGGTCGTTCTCGGCGGCGATCACCGGCAGGCCGACCATGGCATGGGGCGCCTCGAGGACCGCCGAGGGCCGGAAGTTGTCGCGATAGAGCTTGAGCGCCTCGAACAGCTGGGCCGGGGCGAACTGGGCGGCGAAGGCGAACGGCAGCCCCTCTCGGGCCGCCAGGCGGGCGCTGAAGTCGCTGGAGCCGAGCAGCCAGAGTGGTACCCGGGTGCCCTGACCGGGCACCGCCCGCACTCGCTGGCCCGGGCGCTCGTCGTCGAGATAGCCCTGCAGCTCGGCCAGTCGCCGGGGGAAGTCATCGACGCCGGCATGGGGGTCGCGGCGCATGGCGGCCATGGTGGGGCCGTCGGAGCCCGGCGCGCGCCCCAGGCCCAGGTCGATGCGCCCGGGATAGAGGGTCTCCAGGGTGCCGAACTGCTCGGCCACCACCAGCGGCGGGTGGTTGGGCAGCATGATGCCACCGCTGCCCACCCGGATCCGCTCGGTGGCGCCGGCGATATGGCCGATTAGCACCGCGGTGGCGGCGCTGGCGATGCCCTCGATGCTGTGGTGCTCGGCCAGCCAGTAGCGCGTGAAGCCGAGCCGCTCGGTGAGCCGAGCCAGCGCCAAGCTCTCGCGAAAGCTGTCGGCGGCGCTGCCGCCCTCGCGGATCGGGGCCAGGTCGAGCACGGAAAGGGGCGTGTCGGCGAGTCGGGACATGTCGTGGGGAACTCCGGAAACAATTAGCCTGCTGAGTTTCTCCAGCATCGGGGCGGCCGGGGTGGAATGCAATGCCCGCGTCGCCGAGGGGCAGGCCGCCCGACGGGCTGGGCCGGCCGCGGGTCGGCATGATAGCGTCCGGTCTCTCTGGTAGCATGAATCTTGTACAAGCCCTCGACAAAGGACGCCTCTTTATGGCGAATCATGGAGGACAACGCGTCTTCGCCATCTCGGCCCTGATCATCCTGGCACTGGTGGCGATGGGCGCCGCCTTTCCCGACGGCTTCGGCGCCGCCGCCAGCGCCGCGCTCTCGACCACCACCCGGCTGTTCGGCTGGTTCTACCTCTTCTCGGTGTTCGGTTTCGTGCTCTTCCTGCTGGGCCTGGCCTTCAGCAAGTACGGCAAGATCCGCCTGGGGCCCCAGGACAGCTCGCCGAGCTTCAGCTTCTTCTCCTGGATCAGCATGCTGCTGGCCGCGGGCTTCGGCGTGGGGCTGGTGTTCTACGGCATGGCCGAGCCCATGACCCACTATATCGACCCGCCCTACGGCGACGTGCCGGCCGAGACCGTCGAGTCGGCGCGCTATGCCATCCAGTACAGCTACTTCAACTGGGGCATCCACCAGTGGGCGGCCTTCTCGGTGGTGGGGCTGATCATCGCCTACTTCCAGTTCCGCAAGGGGCAGGCCGGCCTGGTCTCCTCGGTGCTCTCCTCGGTGACCGCCAAGCATCCCAGGGTGCGTCCCTATGCCTCCTGGCTGGATATCTTCGCGGTGGTGGCCACGGTGATGGGCGTGGCCACCTCCCTGGGGCTGGGGGTACTGCAGATGAACGGTGGGCTCAACGCCGTCTTCGGCCTGCCCGAGAACGCTCTGTGGCAGTTCATCATCCTGTTCGCGATGTTTCTCGCCTACATGGCTTCGACCTGGTCGGGCCTGGACAAGGGCATCAAGCGCCTCTCCAACCTCAACATGATCCTGTGTATCGGCCTGATGCTCTATGTGCTGGTCACCGGCCCCACGGTGGCGATCCTCGAGACCATCACCCTGGGCCTCGGCGACTACCTGCAGAACTTCATCGGCATGAGCCTGCGTATCTCGCCCTACAGCGAGAGCACCTGGGCAAGCAGCTGGACGATCTTCTACTGGGCCTGGGTGATCGCCTGGTCGCCCTTCGTCGGCACCTTCGTGGCGCGGGTCTCGCGCGGTCGCACCATCAAGGAGTATGTGCTCGGCGTGCTGCTGATCCCGCCGCTGCTGGCCTGCCTGTGGATCGGCGTCTTCGGCGGTGCCGCCATCAACATGGAGCTCGGTGCCGACGTCGGCCTGGCCGCGGCCACTCAGGACAACATCACCGTGGCGCTGTTCGAGATGTTCGAGCTGATGCCCTTCTCCGGGGCGCTGTCGGTGGTGGCGATGCTGCTGATCTTCATCTTCCTGGTCACCTCCGCGGACTCCGCCTCCTATATCGTGGCGCAGATGACCGACGCCGGCTCCATCAACCCGCCGCTGTTCAAGCGGGTGGCATGGGGCGTGCTGATTGCCGCCATCTGCCTCACGCTGATCGCCGCCGGCGGCCTGACCGGGCTGCAGTCGGCCTCGGTACTCTCGGCGCTGCCGTTCACCTTCATCCTCTACATGATGGTGGTGGTGCTGGTCCGTGAGCTGCGCACCGACCGCAAGGCGATGCTCACCCAGCTCTACCGTCGCCATGGCGAGACCCCGGTGGGGGCGGATGCCTTCGAGGCCGAGTCACTGGGCGAGGAGGAGCGCCTGCGTCGGGCGCCCAGCGTGGTCAACCGGCGCGTCAAGCACTGAACCGGGCCATCGGCTCGATCACCGTCGATGGCAGTGGCCAGCCGCCGCGGCAGGCCGTAAGCTCAGGGAACAATGGTGAAATCGGACTTCGACCATGACCCTCATCCGCACCGGCCGCGGCGCGCCACGTCGTGGAGCCACCCGTCGACGCCAGCGGCGCCGGCTCGACTGGGCCTGCTTCGATCGCTGGCTTGACCGGGTGGTGGTCGTGGCGGTGAGCATCGCCCTGCTGGTGGGCGTCGTGGCCTTGGTCCTTACCCTGTTACTCTAGCAGCCTGCAATGCCTCTCCTCTGACGGATAAAGGATGGTCAGCCCATGCTGGGATTCCTGCAGGGATTTTCCTATGGCCTCTTCCTGACCTGCCTGCCTTGGCTGCTGGTGGGGATGGTCAATCCGCGCCTGGCCGTGCCGGTCGAGCCGCCCGGCCGCTTGCAGGTCATCGTGCGCTACGCCCTGGTGGTACCCTTCATCAGCATGCTGCTGTGGCTGACCTCGCTGTGGGGCGGCTTCGGCCCGACCCTGACGGGCTGGCTGGTGGGACTGGTGGCGATTCCGGTGGCGCTGCCGCTGGAGCGTCGCCTGCGTGGCTGGCTCGCTCGGCGGCGTGAGAAGCGCCGGCAGGCGGGGCAGGCGACCGAGGCCGCGCGTAGCCGAGCCCAGCAGCAGCGCGATGCCCACGAGGCCGACCTGGCGGTGCTCGACCCGGCTCGGCCACCGGCGGATGCCGACGACCTGGTGCTGGCCCTGTGCCGGGCCAAGCAGGGATTGATCGACGCCCGGCGCCCCGACCTGGCGGTCCAGGCCGACCGCGTCTACAGTCGCTACCGCCATGTGCTGGGCGTGTTGGGGAGCCGCTTCGACAGCGGCGAGCTGGCCTTCGCCCGCGCCCGGGGGCTGGTGGTCGAGGTCTGCCGCGGGGTGGTGGATACCCTCGACGCCATGGCCTCCCGGGCCAGCGGCGTGGCGAACGTGGACGGTGACTTCGTTCGTCGTCGCCTGAGTCGCGAGGGCCGGCAGCTGGGGGCGCAGGAGCGTGCCGCCCTGGTGCGGCGGCTGGAGCTGCTCGAGGAGACCGAGAAGGGGCTGCGCGAGCTGGCCGCGCGCAACGAGTCGGCGTTGACCGTCCTCGATGACACGGCCGTGTCCATGGCGCGCATCGAGACCGGGCGCCCCCAGGCCTCGGTCACCACCGAGCAGGCGCTGGAGGAGCTGCGCCGCTTCGTCTCCCGTGCCGACCGATACGGGCGTGGCAAGTCCTGAGGTCGGCCCTTCACACGCCAGTCGCTATCCTTCGAGAGGTGCCCATGACCCAGCAACCCGAACGTGGCACCCGCCTGTCGCTGCCTCCGGTGGAGGAGATCGCCCATCAGCTGGACGGGAGCGCATCGCACGGCGGCGCAGACGACCCGTCGCTGGCGGCCCGGGCCGATGCCTTCGTCGACGAGCTGGTCGCCGGCGGCGATGCGGACGCCCTGGCGCGCCAGCGCCGCGCCATCGATGAGCTGGGACTGGAGCTGCAGCAGCAGGCCGCCCACCAGAGCGCCATGCTGCAGACCCCGCTGCGCCAGCTGGCCCACCACGGGGATGAGGGCGGCCCCGTGGCCAAGGCCCTGGTCGACCTGCGCGGCCGGATGCAGGAACTGGACCCCGCCCGGCACCGCCTGTCGCCGCGCCCGCTTGACCGCGTGCTGGCCCTGCTCCCGGGGGCCAGCAGTCGCCTGCAGCGCTACTTCCGCAAGTTCGAGACGGCCCAGCAGGCGCTGGATGCGATCATCGTCGACCTGGAGGGGGGGCGCGACATGTTGCATCGCGACAACCTCACCCTGGCCGACGACCAGCAGTCCCTGCGCGAGAGCCTCGACCAGCTGGAGCGCCAGGTCGCCCTGGGGCGGCTGATCGACGAGCGGCTGCAGACCGCCATCGCCCGTCGCGACGAGGAAGATCCCAAGCGGCGCTTCCTCGAGGAGGAGCTGCTGTTCCCGCTGCGCCAGCGCATCGTCGACCTGCAGCAGCAGCTGGCGGTGAGCCAGCAGGGCGTGCTGGCGCTGGAGGTGATCATCCGCAACAACCGCGAGCTGATCCGGGGCGTCGACCGCGCCATCAACGTCACCGTCTCGGCGCTCACCGTGGCGGTCACCGTCGCCCTGGCCATCGCCAACCAGCGCCTGGTGCTGGACCGCGTCGAGGCGCTCAACACCACGACCTCGGAGATGATCGGGGGGACCGCGCGGGCGCTGCGCCAGCAGGGTGTGGACATCCAGCAGCGGGCCTCGTCGGCGATGCTCGACATGGAGGCCCTGGAGCAGGCCTTCGGCGAGGTGATGGGAGCCATCGACGACCTGTCCCGCTATCGCCGCGAGGCCCTGCCGAGGCTGGACGACCAGATCGATCGGCTGGCGGCCCTGGCCGGCCAGGGCGGCGAGGCCATCGACCGCCTGCAGCGCGGCAGAGAAGGAGAGGACGCCATTGGTCCCGATCGGCATGGCTGACCCTGCATCCCTTGCGCACTGGACTATGCTGCTCGAAGGCGCCGGGTCCGGCGCGCGACAGAGGGGGCAGGACAATGGCCGAGGTCAAGAACATCTTCGTGGTGGGGCTCAACGACTTCAACCGCCAGCGTCTCGAGACGCTACGCGGTGCCGGGCAGTGGCGTTTCCACGGGGTGATCGCCCCTGAGGCGGTCTATGACACGGAAGAATTCGACATCGCCGCCATGCTGGCGGAGGCCACGGCACAGCTCGAAGCCTTCGAGGGCACCATCGACGCCATCGTCGGCTACATGGACTTTCCCGTCTCGACCATGCTGCCGATCCTCTGCGAGCGCTTCGGCACCCGCAGCACTTCGCTAACGAGCCTGCTCAAGTGCGAGCACAAGTACTGGAGCCGCCGCGTCCAGCGCGAAGTGATTCCCGCCCATATCCCGGCGTTCGCCGCCTTCGATCCCTTCGACGATGAGGCGATGACCCGCATCGGCGAGGCCGGGCTCTACTTTCCCTTCTTCGTCAAGCCGATCAAGTCCTCGGGCTCGCGACTGGGCTTTCGCATCGAGACGCCCGAGGACTTCTATCACGCCATCGAGCAGCTTCGGGACTCCATCGGGAGCATCGCCGACCCCTTCAACACGGTACTCGAGCATGCCCGGCTGCCCCCGGAGATCGCCGCCGTGGACGGCCACTACTGCATGGCCGAGGAGATCATCGGTGGCTGGCAGTGCACGGTGGAGGGCTACGTCTTCCAGGGGGAGGTGGTCAGCTACGGTATCGTCGACTCCCTGCGCTACCCGCAGGTGCTGAGCTTCTTCCACTACCGCTACCCCTCGGGGCTGCCCGACGATGTCCAGGCCACCATGGTCGAGTTGACCGACACCATCATGACCCATATCGGCTATGACAACGCCGCCTTCAACGTCGAGTACTTCTGGGACGAAGTGCAGGGGCGCATCTGGCTGCTGGAGATCAACACGCGCATCTCCCAGTCGCATTGCGACCTCTTCGAGAAGGTCGATGGCGTCAGCAACCAGCAGGTCACCATCGACCTGGGTCTGGGCCTGCGTCCCGACATGCCCCATCGCGAGGGCGAGTTTCCCATGGCGGCCAAGTTCTTCCACCGGGTATTCTTTACCGATGCGGTGGTGACACGGGTCCCCACCGACGCGGAGCTCGCGGAACTCCTGGCCGACTTCCCCGGTTGCCAGATCGCCGTGCAGGTGGAGGAGGGGCAGCGGCTCTCCTCCTTGCCCGAGCAGGACGCCTACAGTTTTGCGCTGGCCCATGTCTATCTGGGCGCGTCATCGGCCGAGCAGCTGCTTGCCGACTTCGACCGTCTGGTGGCGCAACTGGCGTTCGAGTTCGACGACGTCCAGGGCTGAGGAGATCCGGGGCCGGGCAAGGCCACACGGGACAAGGAGAGCAGGACCATGCGCATCGTCAACGATTTTCCCCGCCGAATCATGGAGGAAGAGACCTGGATCCCGTTGCCCGATGGCAGCCGGCTGGCGGCGCGCATCTGGCGACCGGTAGACGCCGAGATCCATCCCGTGCCGGCGATCCTCGAGTACCTGCCCTATCGCAAGCGCGACCTCACTGCCGAGCGCGACGTCCAGAGCCATCCCTACTGGGCGGGCCATGGCTATGCCGGGGTGCGGGTCGACATCCGTGGCACCGGCGAGTCCGATGGCGTGCTCACCGACGAGTACCTGCCCCAGGAGCTGGACGATGGGCTGGAGATCCTTGCCTGGCTGGAGGCCCAGCCCTGGTGCACCGGCGACGTCGGGATGATCGGCATCTCCTGGGGCGGCTTCAACGGCCTGCAGATCGCCGCCCTGCGCCCGCCGCAGCTCAAGGCGGTGATCACCCTCTGCTTCACCGACGACCGCTACGCCGACGACATCCACCACATGGGCGGCTGTCTGTTGGGCGACAACCTCTCCTGGGCCTCGACCATGTTCGACGGCAACGCCTGCCCGCCCGACCCCGAGCTGGTAGGGGAGCGCTGGCGGGACATGTGGCTCGAGCGCCTGGACGGCAGTGGCCTGTGGCTCGCCCAGTGGCTCGAGCACCAGCGCCGCGATGCCTACTGGAAACACGGCTCGGTTTGCGAGGACTACTCACGCATCCAGTGCCCGGTCTATGCCGTCAGCGGCTGGGCCGACGGCTACTGCAATGCCGTCTTCCGGCTTCTGGCCGGGCTATCCGTGCCGCGCAAGGGGCTGGTGGGCCCCTGGGCCCACAAGTACCCGCACCTGGGGGTGCCGGGGCCGGCCATCGGCTTCCTGCAGGAGTCGCTACGGTGGTGGGACCGGTGGCTCAAGGGCATCGACACCGGGATCATGGACGAGCCCATGCTGCGTGTCTGGATGCAGGAGTCGGTGCCGCCCTCGGCGCGCTACGAGGAGCGCCCCGGGCGCTGGATCGCCGAGCCCGACTGGCCATCACCGAACATCCTGCCGACCTCCTTCC
Source organism: Halomonas rhizosphaerae (assembly GCF_030010555.1). Classification (GTDB taxonomy): domain Bacteria; phylum Pseudomonadota; class Gammaproteobacteria; order Pseudomonadales; family Halomonadaceae; genus Halomonas; species Halomonas rhizosphaerae. The sequence goes on along the minus strand of NZ_JASCQP010000032.1, from coordinate 53,071 downwards.
GACTTACCATCGGCCACGACCTGTTGCCGGAAGACGAGGGAAGCGAGGACGACGAGGCCTGCCTGGACATCCGTTCCCCGCTCTCGGTGGGGCTCTATGCCGGCAAGTGGTGCTCCTACAATGCGCCGCCGGACCTCCCCCACGACCAGCGCGACGAGGACGGTGGCTCGCTGATCTTCCAGACATCCCGCCTCGAGGCGCCGCTGGAGATCTGCGGGTCGCCGATGGTCGAGCTCGAACTCGCGGCCGACCAGCCGGTGGCCATGGTGGCCCTGCGCCTCTCGGATATCGGCGAGGACGACAAGGCCACCCGGGTCTCCTACGGACTGCTCAACCTGACCCACCGCGAGAGCGACGAATACCCCGAGCCGCTGGAGCCGGGGCGATGCTATCGGGTCAGGATCCCGCTCAAGCATATCGCCCAGCAGTTCGCCGCAGGACACGCCATCCGCCTGTCCCTCTCCACCAGCTACTGGCCGCTGGCCTGGCCGGCCCCCCAGCCGGTCAGACTGGCCATTCAGCCGAGCCGCTGCCGCCTGATCCTGCCGGTGCGGGCGCCACGACCCGAGGAGGACGCAGCCCTGCCGGCCTTCGGCGAGCCGGAGGGCGCGCCTCCCTTGGCCAAGACGCTGCTGCAACCGACCCAGGAGACCTGGCAGGTGATCCGCGACCTGGCCAACGACAGGACCACCCTGGAGGTGATCAACGACGAGGGGCGCTACCGGATCGATGATATCGACCTGGAGATCGCCGCCCGGGTTACCGAGCGTTATACCTACGCCTACGGTAGCTACGACAGCGTCAGCGGCTGGACGGAGTGGCAGCGCAGCTTCAAGCGCGGCGACTGGGAGGTCAGCACCCTGACCCGCACCCTGCTGACCAGCGACGCCGACAACTTCCGCATTCGGGCTACCCTGGACGCGTGGGAGGGGGATACCCGGATCTTTGCGCGGACCTGGGACGAGACCATTCCCCGCGATCTCGTCTAGTGCAGGAGGGGCTGCTATGGTGACGTCCTGATGCCACAGGGACGTCCCGCATGAGCCCGATCCCCGCTGCCGTGCCGACGACACCCCGCGCTTCGCGCAGGGAGATCCTCGGCTGGGCGATGTTCGACTTCGCCAACCAGGCCTATACGCTGCTGATCATCACCGTGGTGTTCGGTGAGCTCTTCACCACGGTAATCGTCGGTGATCGCGGCGACGGTTACCGCCTGGCCAACTTCCTGTGGAGCCTGGCGCTGGCGGTCAGCTATCTGCTGGTGGTGGTGACCGGCCCGCTGTGCGGTGCGGTGATGGACTATCAGGCCGCCAAGAAGGGCTTCCTGTTCGTCAGCTACCTGGCCACCGTGGCCACCACCGCCATGCTCTACTTCGTGGCGCCAGGCTATGTGGTGCTGGGCCTGCTGCTGATCGTGGTCTCCAACTACGCCTACTCCATGGGCGAGTCCTTCATTGCCGCCTTCCTGCCGGACCTCGGCCCGCCCGAGGACCTGGGCAAGATTTCCGGCTTCGGCTGGGCGCTGGGCTACGTCGGCGGGCTCTTCGCGGCGGGCTTCACCCTGGTGGTGCTGGGCGAGGCCACGGCGGAGAACTTCGAGCGCATCCGCTGGGTGGGGCCCTTCGCGGCGGGCTTCTTCCTGGTCACCGCCATCCCCACCTTCCTGTGGGTGAAGGAGCGCGGCACGCCTCAGCCCCCCGGCAAGCCCTATCGCGAGATCGCCCTGGAACGCGTCGCGACGACCCTGCACGAGCTGCGGCGCTTCCGCGACCTCGGCATCTTCCTGGTCTCGCTGCTCTTCTCCATGGCCGGCGTCTACATCATCATCGCCTTCGCCTTCATCTATGGCGCCCAGGTGATCGGCTGGGACGAGTCGGTCCGCAATATCATGTTCATCATCGTGCAGATCACCGCGGCGGTCGGGGCGCTGGGCTTCGGCTTCATCCAGGACCGCATCGGCACCCGGGTCACCTACCTCTTCACCCTGGGGCTCTGGGTGGCGGCGATACTGGCCATCTGGGCCACGCCGGAGGTCACCGCCTTCCTGCATGCCCGGTTCGGGCTGGACTGGGAGGCCCAGCACCTCTTCCTGGTAGTGGGCTGCCTGGCGGGGCTCTCCCTGGGCTCCAGCCAGTCCGCCAGCCGCGCCCTGGTGGGGCTCTTCTCGCCGAGTCGCAAGGCCGCCGAGTTCTTCGGCTTCTGGGGGCTGGCCAACAAGCTCGCCGGGGTGATCGGTATCATCGGCCTGGGGCTGCTGCAGTCGCTGGTGGGGCTCAAGGCGTCGATCCTGCTCTGCGCGGTGCTCTTCGTCATCGCCATCCTGGTGTGCCTCTTCGTCGACCAGGCCCGCGGTCAGCAGGCGGCCCGCGACTGGGAGGCGCGCAACGGCAGGTGAGGCCGACGAGGGGCGGCTAGACTGAAGGCAAGACCGCGTTTCGCGGGGCCGGGAGGCTGCTGCCATGGATCCCGTCACACTGCGCGCCATCGAGCGCATCCTGGTCGTGCTGTTTGCCGGCATGGCCATCTATCTGGGCTATAGGCTGTTTCTGGCGGTACCCGCCCAGCGTGACAGCGACGGCAAGGTGACCCTGCCCGGCGGTGCCGAGGTGGTTCTAAACCGCGCCGCGCCGGGACTCTTCTTCGCCCTGTTCGGCAGCGTGGCCCTGGGCATCTCGCTGCACAGCGCCGTCCAGGCCACCTCAACGCCGGCCATGATGGCGGGCGATGCCGCGACGCTCACCAGCTACTCCGGACTCGCCCCGGAGGCCGGCGGGATCGACCCTACACTGGAGCAGGCCCAGCTGCGTCGTCTCTTCTTCACCCTCAATGCCTTGGGTGACGCCTCCTCCACGGAAGGCAGTCAGGCCGTGGCCGAGCGCGGTGATCTGCGCCAGGCGAAGCTGCGGCTGATGCGTCCCGCCTGGCTGGGTGCCTGGGGCGACTATGCCGCCTTCAGCGACTGGGCCAACGCCACCGATGCCCGGGGAGAACCGCCGGATGCCCGTTTCTCCGAGCCTGCGGCCCTCTACCATCAGGGCAGGGAACGGCCGTGAACGCCGGCTGGCAGTTTGGTCTGGCCCTGTCCTGCTGGCTGCTGGCCTCACCGGCCGCAGGCATGGCGACACTCTACAGCGATGCGACCCTGACGTACTGGTCGCGCATCACGCCGCAGGATATCCGCCGCGTGCATCACGAGAGCCTGCTGCCGGCCCTCGAGGCCGAGGAACGTGCGCAGCTGGCAGGCGTCGAGCTGACTTTTCCGCTGCGCTGCCCCGTGCCTGCCAGCGAGCCCTTCTGTTACTACCAGCAGACCCTTGTCGATGGCCGGCGACAGGTGGTGATGTCGGTGGCCTCGCTGCGTCTGTTCGGCGACCTCGCCCTGTCCATGGCCTGGCTGCAGCTCGAGGGGCTGTCGATCGAGACGCCCGGCCAGTACCTGGCCATGCTGCGTCACCGAGGGTCCGAGTCGTTTCCCGAGGGGCGCTACCCGCCGCCCATGGAGGCGCTGGGTGTGCCCGACGAGGTCCGGGAGCGGACGGAGGTAATGGAGCTGTACGGCAAGATATTCACTTCCTCGGTGGTGTTCGTGCTGCTTCACGAACTTGGCCACGCCCTGCACCGCCATCCGGGCTACGGGCCCGAGGTGTCCCGGGAGGCGGCCCGCCGTCACGAGGCCGAAGCCGACGATTTCGCTCTGGACGTCATGGCCCGGCTCGCCTATCCGCCGCTGGGCATGAGCGTCTTCTTCACGCTGCTGGCCCACTGGGAGCCCAATCGCTGGCACTTCGCCGACGAGGCGGCCTATCGGGCACACCTGGCCGAGGCCACCCACCCGCTGACGTCGGACCGGCTGCGCGGGCTGGCCTCGACCCTGGCCGGGCACAGTGACGCCTTCGCCCGGGCCGAGCCGGATTTCGTGGCGGCCCGCGAGCGGGTCCTCGGCGTGGCCGAGGAGATCGGCCGCCTGGCAGGCTTCATGGACGACCGCGACATCCAGGAGGGTATCGTGCGGCTGGGTCGTGCCACCGACCCGGCAGTCCTGCAGCCCCGGCGAGCGGGCGAGCCGGTTATCGACCGGGCGACTCCGGACGGCGTACAGCCCTTCGAGGGCACCTTCCGGGGCAAGCTAGGCGATGTCTCGGGGGAGCTGCCGGTGCGTCTGGTGCTCGAACGACAGGGCAGCCGGGTCCAGGGGGTGTTCACCTACGGGCTGGGGCTGGGCCATCTGGAGGGAGAGGTGCAGGCGGGGCGCCTGCATTTCGGCTGGACCCTCGGTCTGGAGCAGGGGCTGGGCGTGCTCGAGGTGACGGCAGGCGATGGACGACTGCACGGCAGTTGGGGGAGGGAGCGCTCCACCGACGATGGCGGCTATTGGGAACTGTGGCGCGAGGAGGCACACTGACTCCTCATCACCGGTTATCCGTGTCAGTGACAAGGTTTCCGGGCGTGGGGAGGCAAGGCATCTTGGCCAGGGGGTATCCTTGTCGGTAGGCAGATTATGCCGGCATGGGCGCCGACGTTGTCGCCGGGGCGATACGGAGAGGACGGCAAATGAGCGACGAAGACGTCTCGCGGCGTGCCGGCCTGGGCATGATGCTGCTGTTCTGGGTGCTCCTCCTGGGGGGTGGGGCCTGGTGGTTCCACGGCTACCTGGAGGCGCAGCGGAACCCCAATGCCCACCTCGCCAATGTCGCGGTGGGGGAGGGCGAGCCGCTGGTGCTGGAGCGCAACCGCGCCGGCCACTTCGTGGCCACCGGGCGCATCAACGACCAGCCGGTGGAGTTCCTGCTCGACACCGGCGCCACCTATGTGGCGGTCCCGGCCGAAATGGCCGCGAGGCTGGGGCTCGAGAGTACCGGCAGCGCCTGGTTCAATACCGCCAACGGCCGGGTGCGCGGCGAGCTGACGCTGCTCGACGAGGTGAGCCTGGGCGGGTTCACCGCCCGGGACGTGCGCGGGTCCATCAGTCCGGGCCTCACCGGCGAGGCGGCCCTGCTGGGCATGAGCTTCCTCGACCGCTTCGACATCGAGATCCGTGATGCGCGCATGATGCTGCGCCCCGCGGAGCGGCCCTGAGGCACTCATGGCCAAGCCGAAACGTGGTCGCTGCGCCGACGAGCCCAAGCAGATCCCCGCTGCCGGATGGCTGGATATCGCCTGGCGCGTCAAGCAGGAGACCCTTCAGGACCTCGTCGCCATGATGGCCGCCGGCATCGCCTTCAATGCCATGCTGGCGCTCTTTCCGACGATCGCCGCGATCATCTCGATCTGGGCGCTGGTGATGGACCCTCAGGACCTGGCGAGCCAGATCGTGGAGCTCAGCCGCTACCTGCCGCCCGAGGCCTCCAGCCTGATCAATGATCAGGCCCGCAAGATAGGCGAGAGCACCGGTACTGGCCTCAGCCTGACGGCCCTGGGCAGCGTGGCAGTGGCCATGTTCGTCGCCTCCAAGGGCGTGCTATGGATGGTGTTGGGGCTGAACGTGGTGTATGGCGAGGTGGACCGCCGGGGGTCGCTGCAGCGTGGCTTGATCGTCGCGGCGCTGACGCTGGGGTTGATGCTGGTCCTGCTGATCAGCATCGCCTTTATCGCCTTCTTTCCGCTGGCCATCGGCATGCTGGGTCTCGATACATTGCTGGTCACGGTAATCGTCTGGCTGCGCTGGCCGGTGCTCCTGCTGGTGATGATGCTGGTCATCGCCGTCTTCTATCGCTTCGGGCCCGACAGGCGGCCGCCGCGCTGGAAGTGGATCAGCGTCGGCTCCGTCGTCGCAACGCTATTATGGCTGATCGGTTCGGCCGCCCTGTCGTTCTACTTCAGCCGCGTGATCAATCTGAGCGAGGTCTATGGCTCGCTGGGGGCGGTGGTGATGCTGATGCTATGGTTCTGGCTGTCGGCGTTCGTCGTGTTGCTGGGCGCAGAGTTCAACGCGGAAATGGAGCGCCAGACCTATCGCGATACCACCGTCGGCGCCGCCCGCCCGCCGGGGGATCGAGACGCCTACGCTGCCGACACCCTGGGCCACAAGTGGCCCTGGCGACGCATCGGCCGGAAGCGCAATTCCTCCGATAACGATGCCACCGATCAAGGAGATACCCCATGACATTGCCCGAGCGACTGGGCCTCGACCTGCCTATCCTCCAGGCCCCCATGGCGGGCGCCCAGGGCAGCGAGCTGGCCATTGCCGTCTCCCGTGCCGGCGGCCTCGGGGCCCTGCCCTGCGCCATGCTCTCGCCCGAGGCGATGGCGGAGGAGCTCGAGACACTCCGCTCCGCGACCTCGGGGCCGGTCAACGTCAACTTCTTCTGCCACACGTCCCCGGCACCCGACCCTGCGCGTCAGGCGCGCTGGCACGCGGCGCTGGCGCCCTGGTATGCCGAGTTCGGCCTCGACATCGAGGCGGTGCCGGCCGGTGCCGGGCGGCGTCCCTTTGACCATGCAGCCTGCGATGTCCTCGAGCCCTTCCGTCCGGCGGTGGTGAGCTTCCACTTCGGTCTGCCGGCGCCGGAGCTGCTCGCGCGGGTCAAGGCCTGGGGCGCGATGGTGCTCTCCACGGCCACCACGGTGGAGGAAGCGCGCTGGCTCGAGGCCCACGGGGCCGATGCGGTGATCGTCCAGGGGCTCGAGGCCGGCGGCCATCGGGGCCTCTTCCTGACCGAGGACCTGACCACCCAGGTGGGGACCCTGGCGCTGCTGCCCCAGGTCCGGCAGGCGGTGGAGGTACCGGTGGTCGCCGCCGGCGGCATCGCCGATGCCCGGGGCGTGGCGGCCGCGCTGGCGCTGGGCGCCGAGGCCGTCCAGGCCGGCACCGCCTTCCTCTGCTGCCCGGAATCCCGCGCCTCGGCCATCCATCGCCGGGCGCTGATGAGCGAGGCGGCCCGCCATACGGCGCTCACCAACCTCTACAGCGGCCGTCCGGCCCGAGGCATCGTCACCCGGCTGATGCGCGAGCTGGGGCCGATCAGCGAGGCGGCGCCGGCCTTTCCGCTGGCCACCGCGGCCATCGCCCCGCTGCGGGCCGCCGCCGAGGCGCAAGGGAGTGGCGATTTCTCGCCGCTGTGGGCCGGGCAGAACGCCAGCCGCTGCCGTGAGGTTCCCGCCGCCGAGGTGGTACGCGAGCTGGCCCGAGGCCTGCCGCGCTGACGCTACCTCCTCGGCCCTGATACCATGGATGCATGAACAGTATTCCTGGCGCCGCGCCGGTCACCGCTTCCCTGGACGACCCGCGCTACTATCTGGCGAACTTCCGCTTCGTGCTGACGTGGGTCGCCGAGCGCCATGGTGACCTGCTGGACGCGGCCGAGCAGGGCTTCCTGGCGGATTTCGCCGGCCTGCCCGAGGCCTCTCAGGCGCTGCTGGTGCGCATGGTGATGCGCAAGGGGGAGCACTTTCGCACCTCGCGCCTGCGCTATCCCGAGATCGGCGATCCCGAGGCGGCCCTCGCGCCCCTGGTCGAGGCGGGCCTGGTCGAGGCCGCCCCCGAACTTGGCCTGGCGGAGCTGTTCCGTCAGTTGCGCCTTCCCGAGCTGCGCCGCGCCCTGGCCGGCGAGATCGCCGCCGCGGGACTGCCCGCCGCCACCGGCAAGGCCGCGCTGCACGAGGCGCTGGCGCCGCGGCTCAGCGAGCCTCGCCCGCTCGACGACTGGTGGCCCGAAGCGCCGGACCGGGTCGTGCGCCTCGCCGTGATGGCGACCTGCGACCGGCTGCGGCTGATGTTCTTCGGCAACCTGCGCCAGGACTGGGCGGAGTTCGTGCTCACCGAACTCGGCCTGCAGTGCTTCGAGCGGGTGGCGATCACCCCCGACTCCCGGGCCTTCCGGCGCCGCACGGAGGTGGATGCCTACCTGGCCCTGCACCGCCTTCGCGAGCGGCTCGAGGCCGGGGAGGCGGTATCGGCACTGCGTGCCGAACTGCCCGCGCCGCTGGCCGACAACGCCTGGCTGGCGGCGCGGCATCGGCGACTCTGCGTGGCGCTGGGGCGCCAGGCGGAGCGGGATGGGCTGGGCGAGTCGGCCCTTGCCCTCTATGCCGGGGCTGGCTGGCCGGAAGCAGGCCAGGTGGGCAGCGTCGAGGCGCGCATCCGCCACCTGCGCCTGCAGGAACGACGTGGGGAGCACGCCTCGGCCCTGGCGCTGGCCGAGCCCCTGGCCCAGGCTCCGGCCAGCGAGGAGGAGGTCCAGGCGCTGGGACGGCTGGTGCCGCGGCTGCGCCGTCGGCTGGGGCTTCCCCCGCCGGCGTCATGCCGTGAGCCGGACCCTCGACCGTGGACCCTGACTCTGCCGCCCGGCCCGGTGGAGGCCACGGTGCGCGACCACCTGCATCGCGAGGCGGCACCGGTGCACTATGTGGAAAACACCCTGCTCACCGGGCTCTTCGGGCTGCTCTGCTGGGAGGCGCTCTTCGCGCCCCTGCCCGGGGCCTTCTTCCACCCCTTTCACCACGGCCCGGCGGACCTCTACCGCGAGGACTTCGTGGCCCGCCGCCGTACCCTGTTCGATGCCTGCCTGGCCCGGCTCGACGATGGCGGGTATCGCGAGGTGATCCGTGCCACCTGGCGAGAGAAGCAGGGGCTGGCCTCGCCCTTCGTGCACTGGGGAGTGCTCGATGAGGGGCTGCTCGACCAGGCGCTGGCCTGCCTGCCGGCCGCCCACCTGCGGGCCTGCTTCGAGCGGCTGCTCGGTGACCTCAAGGCCAACCGGGCCGGCCTGCCGGACCTGATCCAGTTCCTCCCCGAGGCCTCGGAAGGTGAGCCACGCTACCGGCTGATCGAGGTCAAGGGGCCGGGCGACCGGTTGCAGGACAACCAGCGGCGCTGGCTGGCCTTCTTCCATGCCCGGGGCATGCCCGCCGTGGTCTGCCATGTGCGCTGGGCGATGGACGGCGAATGAGCGAGGTGACGCGCTATCGCGTGGCGGTGCGGACGCTGTGCGACTTCACCGCCCGGGAGGGGGACCTGGACCACCGCTTCACTCCGGCCCCCAGCGCCCGGGAGGGCATCGAGGGCCATGCCCTGGTGTCAAGGCGGCGGGGCGAGGGATACGAGGCCGAGCTGCCGCTCTCCGCCTGCTTCGAGGGGCTCAGCGTGGGCGGCCGCGCCGACGGCTTCGACCCGGCGGCCAACCGCCTGGAGGAGGTCAAGACCCACCGCGGTCGTCTGGAGCGCATGGCCGACAACCAGCGGGCCCTGCACTGGGCCCAGGTCACCGTCTACGGCGCGCTGCTGTGTGCCGAGCGCGGCCTTGCCTCGCTGACCCTGGCGCTGGTCTACCTGGACGTCACCACCGGCCGGGAGACCGTGTTGACCCGTGAGGCGAGCGCCAACGAGCTGCAGGCCTTCTTCGCGACCCAATGCCGGCGCTTCCTGTCCTGGGCGGCGCAGGAGGTCCGGCATCGCGAGCGTCGTGACGAGGCGCTCGGCGAGCTCGCCTTTCCCCACGACCGCTTCCGTCCCGGCCAGCGTGACCTGGCGGAGAGCGTCTACAAGGCCGCCAGCACCGGCCGTTGCCTGCTGGTCCAGGCCCCCACCGGCATCGGCAAGACCCTCGGTACCCTCTTCCCGCTGCTCAAGGCCATGCCCCGCCAGGGACTCGACCGCCTGGCCTTCCTGACCATGAAGACGCCGGGGCGCCGGCTGGCGCTGGATGCCCTGCTCGCCCTGGGGGCCGAGGAGGGGACCGCCCCGAGCTCGGACGCCGAGCCCGCGCCGCTGCGGGTGCTTGAGCTCACCGCCCGGGACAAGGCCTGCGAGTATCCCGACCGGGCCTGCCACGGCGAGGCCTGCCCGCTGGCGGCGGGCTTCTACGACCGACTGCCGGCGGCACGACAGGCCGCGGTGGCGCGTGGCTGGCTGGACCGCGAGGCGCTGCGCGAGGTGGCCCTCGACCACGGCGTCTGCCCCTACTACCTGGGGCAGGAGCTGGCGCGCTGGTGTGACCTGGTCGTCGGGGACGTCAACCACTGGTTCGATGCCAATGCCCTGCTGCATGGGCTCGCCCGGGCCAACGGCTGGCGCCTGGGCCTGCTGGTGGACGAGGCCCACAACCTGGTGGAACGGGCCCGGGGCATGTACAGCGCCGAACTGGACCAGCACCGCCTCGCCCGCCTGCGCCGAGAGGCGCCCGGGGCCCTGACGCGTCCCCTGGGGCGCCTGGCCCGGCAGTGGCAGACGCTGGTCAAGGAGGCGGGGATGAGCGAGGCCGGCGAGCCGGGCCGACCGGCCTACCGGGTGCTCGACGGCCTGCCCGAGGGGATGGTCGCGGCCCTGCAGGGGGTCGCCAGCGCCATCACCGAGTACCTGGGAGAACATCCCGACCAGGCCTCCCTCGCGCTCCAGGAGCTGCTCTTCGAGGCGCTGGCCTTTACCCGCCTGGCCGAGCGCTTCGGCGAGCACTCGCTGTGCGACCTGGCCCGTCACGGTCGCGGCCGTGCCGTGCTGGGGCTGCGCAACCTCGTGCCGGCGGACTTCCTGGCGCCGCGCTTCGCGGCGGCCCGGTCTGCGGTGCTCTTCTCGGCGACCCTGAGCCCCGCCCACTACCATCGGGACCTGCTGGGCCTGCCGGCCGCCACGGTCTGGCGGGAGGTCGCCTCGCCGTTTGCCGCCGAGCAGCTCGAGGTACGCATCCGCGCCGACATCTCCACCCGGCTGCGCGACCGGGAGGCGTCGCTGGCGCCCATCGTCGCCGAACTGGCCGAGCAGTACCGCCGTCGGCCGGGCCACTACCTGGCCTTCTTCAGCAGCTTCGCCTATCTGGAGGCGGCCCGGGCACGGCTGCAGGAGGCCCATCCGGCGATTCCCGTGCGCGCCCAGACCCGCGGCATGCGCGAGGAGGCTCGGGACGCCTTTCTTGCCGGCTTCGCGCCGGGCGGGCAGGGGATCGGCTTCGCGGTGCTGGGCGGGGCCTTCGCCGAGGGCATCGACCTGCCCGGTGAGCGGTTGATCGGGGCCTTCATCGCCACCCTGGGGCTGCCGCCCTTCGACGACTTCAACGAGGCACTCAAGGTGCGGCTGGCGGCGCGCTTCGGCCGTGGCGACGACTACGCCTACCGCATCCCGGGGCTGATCAAGGTGGTGCAGGCGGCGGGCCGGGTGATCCGCGGCCCCGACGACGAGGGCACGGTGGTGCTGATGGACGACCGCTTCGCTCGCCGCGACGTGCGGGACCGGCTGCCGGGGTGGTGGAGCATCGAGTGATCGCGCCTCACCGCTGCCAGCGCGGAATCTCCTCCACCCGGGTGGTGATGTCCTCGTCCGCCTCGTAGAGGGCCTCGAGCTCCCGGGCGGCGTCCTGGATGGTCTGGATCTGCTGCGTCTCGTTGCCGAATACCTCGAGCTGGCGCAGCAACGCCTGCTCGTCGTGGGGGCGGAAGGTATCGATGGTGTGCTGGGCCTGCTCCCGGGGAATGCCCAGGCCGATCAGGGCGTCACGGGTCAGCTCGAGGCTGGCGGGCAGCAGCTCGCGCACGATATGGGTGACCCCGGCCCGCATCAGCAGGTGGGCGTGGTGGCGGTTGCGTGCCCGGGCATAGAGCCTCAGGTGGGGAAACTGACGGCGCACCTGGCCGACGATGCGCATCGAGGCCTCGGGGTCGCCCACTGCCACCACCATCACCCGGGCCCGGTCGGCCCCGGCCGCCTTGAGCAGGTCGATGCGCGAGGCATCCCCGTAGTAGACCTGGTTGCCGTAGCGGCGCACCACCTCGACCTGGTCGGCGTTGATGTCGAGCACCGTGTAGGGGATCTTCAGCCCCTGCAGGGCACGCCCCATGATCTGCCCGAAACGGCCGAACCCGGCGATGATGATCTGCGGGGCGTCGTCGGGCAGGGTATCGAAGGCGCGCTTGGGCCGGGGGCGGGTGAAGAGGCGGCGAAGGCCGTGCACATGCAGCTGGAAGAGCAGCGGGGTGGTCACCATGGAGAGCGAGATCACCAGGATCAGCAGGCTGACCAGCTGGGTGTCGAGCAGGGCGGCGGCCGCCGCCGCGGAGAGCAGCACGAAGCCGAACTCGCCACCCTGGGAGAGCAGCACCCCCAGGTTGAGTCCGTCCTTCCAGCCGGTGCCGTGGACCCTTGCGGCGACCAGCATGGCCAGCGCCTTGAGCAGTACCAGCCCCAGGGTCAGGCCGAGCACGACCAGCGGCATCTCGCCGAGCAGGCGGATATCGGCCGTCATGCCCACCGCCATGAAGAACAGCCCCAGCAGCAGGCCGCGATAGGGTTCGATATCGGCCTCGATGTTGTGGCGGTACTTGGAGTCGGCGAGCAGCACGCCGGCGATGAAGGCCCCCAGGGCCATGGAGAGCCCGGCCAGTTCCATCAGCAGGGCGGCGCCGATCACCACCAGCAGGACGGTGCCGGCGAACATCTCACGGCTGCGGGTGGCCGCGGCATAGTGAAACAGCGGGCGCAGCAGGTAGCGGCCGCCGACGATCAGGCCGAGGAAGGCACCGATGGCCACCAGCACGCCCTTGAGCAGGGGCATGACGCCGTCCGCCATCAGGGCGTCGGCGGCCAGCATGGGAATGATCGCCAGCACCGGGATCGCCGCCAGGTCCTGGAACAGCAGGAGGGCGAAGGCATTGCGGCCGTGGCGGGTCTGCAGTTCCCGGCGCTCGCCGAGCAGCTGCAGTACCAGTGGCGTGGAGCAGAGCCCCAGGCTGAAGCCCACGACCAGGGCCGCGGCGGGGGAGAGCCCCAGCCACCAGGCGGCAAGCGAGAGCAGGGCCGTGGTGATGACTACCTGCAGGCTGCCGAAGCCGAACACCGCCTTGCGCATCACGCGCAGGCGCGAGGGCTTGAGTTCCAGGCCGATCACGAACAGCAGGAAGACGATGCCGACCTGAGAGAACTGCAGCACCGCCTCGGCGTCGGCCACCAGGGCCAGGGCCGAGGGACCGATGACCACCCCCGCGGCCAGGTAACCCAGGACCTCGCCCAGCCCCAGGCGCTTGAAGACCGGCACGATCAGCACCGCCGCCGCAAGGAAGATCAGCGCATTGAGCAGCAGGTCGGTGGCCAAGGGACCTCCTTGCGATTGGCGGTGGGGAGCCCCATCCTAACCGATGGAGGCCACGTCGTGGTCATGCAAGCGTCGGGCCAGGTGAGCGGGCTCGACAACGAGAGGCCCCAGTCCCGGAGGCCCTGTCAGAAGGAGAGCGTCATGCGACTCAATGCCGATTTCAGTCGCCGCGCGGTGGTCACTCCCGACCAGTACCGCTGGGTGGAGTCACCCACCCCGGGGGTCGAGCGGATGATGCTGGACCGGGTCGGCGACGAGGTGGCCCGGGCCACCTCCCTGGTGCGCTATGCGCCCGACAGCACCTTCCCGACCCATGAGCACGGCGGCGGCGAGGAGATCCTGGTACTGGAGGGCGAGTTTGCCGACGAGCATGGCCGCTACCCCGCGGGCCATTACCTGCGCAACCCCATCGGCACCGCACACGCCCCGCGGGTGGGCGAACAGGGCGCGGTTATCTTCGTCAAGCTGCACCAGTTCTCGCCGGACGACACCGCACAGAAGGTCATCGATACCCGCGCCGAGACGTGGCGGCCCGGGCTCGTCGACGGGCTCGAGGTGCTGCCGCTTCACGACTTCGAAGGCGAGCACGTGGCGCTGGTGCGTTGGGCGCCCAACACCCGCTTCCAGACCCATGACCACTGGGGCGGCGAGGAGATCCTGGTCCTCGAGGGCACCTTTCACGACGAGCATGGGGCCTATCCCGCCGGCAGCTGGCTGCGCAGCCCCCATCGCAGCGAGCACACGCCCTTCACGGGGGAGGATGGTGCGCTGATCTATGTCAAGGTCGGGCACCTGCTGCCCGAATGAGTGGCGAGACCGTTACCCGTGCTGACAAATCGCTACCGGCCGCGATTGTGCGTTTCGCGGCCGCTGTGCTACCTCTAAGAGCGGCACTTCGCCGAATGGAAACCGACAAGGAGACGTCGCATGGGTATCGAAGTAGGCGGCCTGCTGGGCCTGATCTGGCTGATCATCGTCATCTGGGCCATCGTCAAGGTGGCCAAGAGTTCGGCCGGCGGGCTGTCCAAGCTGATCTGGATCCTGGTCCTGCTGTTCTTCCCGTTGATCGGGTTGATCATCTGGTTCCTGTTCGGGCCCAAGGGGTAGCGGTTCCCCGGCCTTCCACCCTCCTCGTCGGCGGGCGCTTCGCGGTCCCTCCGGGCCGCGAGTGTCCCGCGAGGCAAACCGACTTCTCCCGGGCTCAGCCCTGGCTCGCCTCGCGGGCGACCTCCGTCAGCGTGCGTCCCGACACCACGGACTCGGGTTCGGTCGAGGTGGGGTTGCGCCTTGCATCGGCGACCTCGTCGTCCATCTTCACCAGCAGCCAGCCTTCTCCCTGCCCCAGGGGCGTGCGGATCAGCGCATAGCCCCCGCGCAGCTTCTTGCCTTCCAGCCAGACGGTCGCTACCCCCAGTCTAGTTGTCCCGAGGCTCGCCACGATCACACTTGACGCACTCGAGGGCGAGGCCGAGTCGCGAGCGTCGCCCGGCCTCGGTGGTCACCCAGGGGCGTTCGGTCCAGGGCGGCTGGTGGCGCACGTGCTGGTTGTGGCCGCAGGCGAGTTCCGCGACCCAGTGGCCTTCCTCGTCGAGGTGATAGCCGATGATGGGCTGCTGCATGGCGGGAGGCTATCGTCGGCGTGGCGGGGCCTTGTAATGGCCCGGTACCTTAACCCGTTCGCCGTTGGGCAGGTCGCGGACATGGGCGGGCACGAAGACCCGCGTGATCACGCTTCTGGCGTTGCGCTCGGTCATGGGTGAACCCTCTGTGTCATCCCTGGATGTCGTACCCCACGTTAGCGCTCGCGCCCATCGGGAATCAATGCCGGTCCGGTGCCCCGTCCGGCGTATCGCACTCACCGGGTATCGCCCGGGGCCAGCGGCCCCGGGCGGCCTGGCTCAATGGCTTCTCGGCCCTGCAGGGGTGCGTGCGTTTCCCTGGTGCAGCCGGGTGAAGCGGACCGGTGGACTGTACTTCTCGCCGGCGGGGGCGCGCTCGGGGGCGGGCCGGACCCGCCAGCCTCGCGAGGTCGCCCACTCCTTCAGTTCCCGGTAGTCGAGCAGCGGGTAGTCCCGCGAGTAGGGATTGGGGGCCGTTGACGGGAAGGCGAAGGCCACATGGGGATAGCGGGCCAGGGCGTCTTCGCTGTCATGGGCGCTCAGCGCCCGGTCCAGGGCGGACTGCCACGCCCGCGACTCGCGATGTGCTACGGCTTGGGTTGCTTGCATCGGATTGCCCTCCGTTGTTTTGCCTGTTGCCGGGCCATGAAAAACGCCCCGCCCGGCATGGCCGGACAGGGCGTCATCATCTGGGGTGGCGGCAGGCCGGTGGGCGCGGGCACGTCGCGTCTCACGGGTCGCGATGGGCTTCTCCATCATGACGAGGCCTCCCTCCATCCTTGCCGGGACGGACGGCCCCGGCCTTGCGTCTACGGGATCAGTCCCAGCTCAGTGCGCCGCCCACCTGGTACTCGGTGACGCGGGTCTCGAAGAAGTTCTTCTCCTTGCGCAGGTCGATGATCTCGCTCATCCACGGGAAGGGGTTCTGCGCCCCGGGGAACTGCTCCTTCAAGCCGATCTGGGCCAGGCGGCGGTTGCAGATGAAGTGCAGGTACTCCTCCATGATCGCCGCGTTCAT
Organism: Halomonas rhizosphaerae; assembly: GCF_030010555.1. GTDB lineage: Bacteria > Pseudomonadota > Gammaproteobacteria > Pseudomonadales > Halomonadaceae > Halomonas > Halomonas rhizosphaerae. The sequence continues at coordinate 37,418 of NZ_JASCQP010000032.1, read as the reverse complement.
GCCCAGCACGCCGCGGGGCATGGTGTCCCGGGCGTAGGCGATCTCCAGCTCGGTGCCCTCGAGGATCATCTGGGTGACCTCGTCCTGGAACTCGGGCGTCCACAGCTGCGGGTTCTCGATCTTGATCTGGTTGATCATGTCCACGCCGAAGTTCAGGTGCATGGACTCGTCGCGCAGGATGTACTGGAACTGCTCGGCCACCCCGGTCATCTTGTTGCGCCGGCCCATGGAGAGGATCTGGCTGAAGCCGCAGTAGAAGAAGATGCCCTCGGTGACGCAATAGAAGGCGATCAGGTTGCGCAAGAGCTCCTGGTCGGTCTCGGTGGTGCCGGTGTTGAAGTCGGGGCGCGCAAGCGACTGGGTATGCTTGAGGCTCCAGGCGGACTTGGCGGCCACCGAGGGCACCTCGCGGTACATGTTGAAGACCTCGCCCTCGTCCATGCCCAGCGACTCCACACAGTACTGGTAGGCGTGGGTATGGATCGCCTCCTCGAAGGCCTGGCGCAGCAGGTACTGGCGGCACTCGGGGTTGGTGATCAGGCGATAGAGCGCCAGCACCAGGTTGTTGGCCACCAGCGAGTCTGCCGTGGAGAAGTAGCCCAGGCTGCGCTCGACGATGCGTCGCTCGTCCGCGGTGAGCCCCTCGGCGCTCTTCCAAAGCGCGATGTCGGCGTTCATGTTCACTTCCTGGGGCATCCAGTGGTTGGCGCTGCCGTCCAGGTACTTCTGCCAGGCCCACTCGTACTTGAAGGGCACCAGCTGGTTGAGGTCGGCGCGGGCATTGATCATCTGCTTGTCGTCGACCTCGATGCGCGCCGCACCCATCTCCAGCTCCTCGAGGCCGGCGGCCACGTCGAGCTCCTCCAGCGACCGGCGGGCACGGGCCAGGCGGTCCTCGTCGGCCGCGGCGTAGCGACCGGCACTCTCCTTCACGGCCTCTTCACGCACGGCGTCGGCCCGGGGCTCGGCGGCGGGCTGCGGCGCGGGAGCCGGCTTGGGTTGCTCGGCGACCGCGGTCTCGTCCTCGTGGAACTCGTCCCAGTTAAGCATCTCTATCCACCTTTCGATCTCTGGTCGATGAGCCGGAAGAAACGGGATGTTCCTTCCAGCTTCCGGCTTACAGCGTCCGGGGTTATTGGCAGGCCTCGCAGCCCAGTTCGTCGATCTCGCCGGCACTCGGTGCGCGTTGGCCGCCCTTGCCCTGCAGGAAGTCCTCGACGCCTCTCGGCTCCCGGCGGGGAGGCTCGGCGGCCGGTCCAGGGCTGGCCGAGGGAGCAGGAGCGCCATTGCTCACGGCATTGAGGGTGCCGCGGTCGACGGTGGACTTCTCCACCGAGGTGGCGCCCAGGGCGCGCAGGTAGTACGTGGTCTTCAGGCCGCGGAACCAGGCCATGCGGTAGGTCACGTCGAGCTTCTTGCCGGAGACCCCCTTGATGTAGAGGTTCAGCGATTGGGCCTGGTCGATCCACTTCTGGCGGCGTGCGGCGGCCTCGACCAGCCACTTGGGCTCCACCTCGAAGGCGGTGGCGTACTTGGCCTTGAGGTCGTCCGGGATGCGGTCGATGGGCTGGGCCGAGCCGTCGTAGTACTTGAGGTCATTGATCATCACCTCGTCCCACAGCCCGCGTGCCTTGAGGTCGTTGACCATGGGCGCGTTGACCACCGTGAACTCGCCGGAGAGGTTCGATTTCACGTAGAGGTTCTGGTAGGTGGGCTCGATGGACTGGGTCACACCACAGATGTTGGAGATGGTGGCGGTCGGGGCAATCGCCATCACGTTGGAGTTGCGCATGCCCTGGCCGGCGATCTTGTCGCGCAGTCGGTCCCAGTCCTGGGTGACGCTCTCGTCGAGTTCGATGTACTTCTCGCCGCGCTCGGTCTTGAGCTTCTGGATGGAGTCGATGGGCAGGATGCCCTGGCTCCACAGCGAGCCCTCGAAGCTCCGGTAGGGGCCACGTTCGGCGGCCAGGTCACTGGAGGCCTCGATGGCATGGTAGCTGACCAGTTCCATGGAGCGGTCGGCGAACTCGACGGCCGCGTCACTGGCGTAGGCGATGTCCTGGGCGTAGAGCGCGTCCTGGAAGCCCATGATGCCGAGCCCCACCGGACGGTGCTTGGCGTTCGAGTGGCTGGCCTGGGGCACCGCGTAATAGTTGATGTCGATGACGTTGTCGAGCATGCGCACGGCGGTGCGCACGGTCTTCCTCAGCTTCTCGCCGTCGAGCCTGCCGTCGACCACGTGCTGGGCCAGGTTGACCGAGCCCAGGTTGCATACCGCGATCTCGTCGGCCGAGGTGTTGAGAGTGATCTCGGTACACAGGTTGGAGGAGTGCACCACGCCGGCATGCTGCTGGGGGCTGCGCAGGTTGCACGGGTCCTTGAAGGTGATCCAGGGGTGGCCGGTCTCGAACAGCATCGAGAGCATCTTGCGCCACATGTCCTTGGCGCGGACCCGCTTGTAGAGCTTGAGCTCTCCCGTGCGGGTCATCGCCTCGTACTCCTCGTAGCGCTGCTCGAAGGCCGCGCCGTAGAGGTCATGGAGGTCCGGGCAGGTGGCGGGGGAGAAGAGCGTCCACTCGCCGTCATCGAAGACCCGCTTCATGAACAGGTCGGGCACCCAGTTGGCGGTGTTCATGTCGTGGGTGCGGCGGCGGTCGTCGCCGGTGTTCTTGCGCAGCTCCAGGAATTCCTCGATATCGAGGTGCCAGGTCTCGAGGTAGGCGCAGACCGCCCCCTTGCGCTTGCCGCCCTGGTTGACCGCCACGGCGGTATCGTTGACCACCTTGAGGAAGGGAACGACGCCCTGGGACTTGCCGTTGGTGCCCTTGATCCAGGAGCCGAGTGCGCGGACCGGGGTCCAGTCGTTGCCCAGGCCGCCGGCCCACTTGGAGAGCAGGGCGTTGTCGCGGATGGCGCTGTAGATGCCGTCGAGTTCGTCGGGCACGGTGGTCAGGTAGCAGCTGGAGAGCTGGCTGCGCACGGTGCCGGCGTTGAACAGGGTCGGCGTGGAGGCCATGTAGTCGAAGCTCGAGAGCAGCTCGTAGAACTCGATGGCCCGCGCCTCGCAGTCGTCCTCGCCCAGCGCCAGGCCCATGGCGACCCGCATGAACATCACCTGGGGCAGCTCGTAGCGCACCTCGTCGCGGTGGATGAAGTAGCGGTCGTAGAGGGTCTGCAGGCCCAGGTAGGTGAAGGCGTTGTCGCGATGGTGGTCCAGGGCCTCGCCCAGGCGGTCGAGGTCGAACTCGGCCAGCGCCGGGTCGAGCTGCTCGAACTCGATGCCCTTGGCGATATAGGCCTTGAAGGCCGGTGCATAGAGCTCGGCCATCTCCCCGTAGGTGGCCTCGTCGGCGATGCCGAGGAAGGAGAGCGCCTCGCGGCGCAGGTTGTCCTGCAGCAGCCGGGCGGTGACGTAGGTGTAGTCGGGATCCTTCTCCACCAGGGTGCGGGCGGTCATCATCAGCGCCTGGGAGACGCCGTCCACGGTGACCCCGTCGTAGAGGTTCTTCAGCGAGTCGTCGACGATCTTCTGGGCATCGACGTTGGCCAGCCCCTCGCAGGCATCCGACACCAGGGTCTCGATGCGGCCCAGGTCCAGCGGACGCGTGCTGCCGTCGGCAAGGGTCACGTTGAGGCTGGGATGCGGCTTGACGATGTCACCGCCGGCCGCGGCGCGCGCCCGGGCGTGCGCCTCGCGGTAGAGCACGTAGGCCCGGGCGACCCGCTGCTCGCCGGCGCGCATCAGTGCCAGCTCGACCTGGTCCTGGATGTCCTCGATGTGCAGGGTGCCGCCGTCGGGCATGCGGCGCAGGAAGGCCTGTTCGATGCTCTCGGTGGACTGGCGGACGAAGTCGCGTACCCGCGAGGAGGTGGCGGCGTTGTCACCCTCCACGCCGATGAAGGCCTTGCTCATGGCGACGGCGATCTTGTCGGCATCGAAGGCCACGACGTCGCCGTTGCGCTTGATGACGCGCAGGGCCTTGGGTGCGGTGACGGAAACGGACGGCTCGTCCGGTGTGACAGTGATATCCATGGCGCCGGGGGTCCCTGACTGGTGAGTCGAATGGTCGTAAGGCCGCCTCTCGGGCGACGGTTGACAGGCATGGTGTCGGTTGCTAAGGCACATGATGTAGTGTTCGTGCCGGGTCGAGACACAAGATAGTGTGCTTTTCGGGCCCCATCAAGTGGATAACCTGTGGATCGGCTGTGGCCATCCGGGGGGCAGAATGAGGTCCCTCGCCAGGCCCCGTCGTTAGGCCTCGGAGACACTTGCTGTCGTCATGCGGAGACGGGAAGGCGGAATGCCGGATTTCGGGTATCCTTTAGCCATTGGCGTTGGCTCTCTACAACGGGAGCCCCGCGACCGCTCACCTGCCCGCCAGGATGGAACAGAGGATGGACGACAGCTTGCAAGCCCAGGAACAGGATCATGTGCTGATCATCGAGGATGACGAGCGGCTGGCCGGCCTGACCCGCGACTACCTGGAGGCGAACGGTTTCCGGGTCACGGTGGAGGCCGACGGCGCCCGCGGGGTGGAGCGGATCCTCTCCCTGCAGCCGGACCTGGTGATCCTCGACCTGATGCTGCCTGGCGAGGATGGCCTGTCGATCTGCCGCCGGGTGCGCAGCGAATACCCCGGCCCGATCATGATGCTCACCGCCCGCACCGACGACATGGACCAGGTGCTGGGCCTGGAGATGGGCGCCGACGACTACGTGCCCAAGCCGGTGCAGCCGCGGGTGCTGCTGGCGCGCATGCGCGCCCTGCTGCGGCGCGCCGAGCCGGCCGAGGCCGGCGAGGAGACCCGCCTGACCTTCGCCGACCTGGTCATCGACAACGCCACCCGCGAGGCCTGGCTGGATGGCGAGCGCATCGACCTGACCAGTGCCGAGTTCGACCTGCTCTGGCTGCTGGCCAGCAACGCCGGCCGGGTGCTGACCCGCGAGGAGATCTTCGACCGCCTGCGCGGCATCAAGTACGACGGACAGGATCGTTCCATCGACGTGCGTGTCTCGCGCATTCGCCCCAAGATCGGCGACGATCCCAACCAGCCGCACCGCATCAAGACGGTGCGCAGCAAGGGCTACCTCTTCGTCAGGGATGGCTGAGCCATGCGTCGGACCCTGGCCGACAGCACCTTCCTGCGCGTCTATGTCCTGCTGGCGCTGGCGCTGCTGCTGACCTTCGGCCTGGCCCTGCTGGGACTGGCCATGGTCGATCAGGTGCGGCGCGAGCACTATCGCGAGCAGCTGGTCGAGCCTCCCATGCGGGTGCTGACCGCCTGGGTCGATTCCCTGCCCGAGGTCGGGCGCGAGGCGTGGCTGGCGAGCCGCTCCGGGCAGCTCGACATGACCCTCCGGTTGGTGTCGGTCGACGACCTCTCCCTGAACTACTTCTCCCGCTCGCGCCTCGAGCGTGGCCGCGTGCTGGTCATGCCCCGTGGCGAGCACGGCTGGCGCCTGCAGCGCCTGCTGCCCGGTGGTGAGCAGCTGCTGGAGGTCGATGTGGCGAGCCTCAGTGAGCAGCAGCTGCGCGGGCTTACCGAGCTGCTCGCCGAGTGGCTCGCCCAGGTGTCGGGTGGCGAGCGCCGGGCCCAGCTGGAGCGGGTCGCCGGTGACGGCATTCCCCTGCAGCTGAGCGAGTCCCCGCCCGAGGGGCTGGATAGCCGCCAGCTGGCGCGCCTGGCCGAGGGGGAAGTGGTGATCCGGCTGCTGCCCGGGCGCTGGTCCATGGCGATGTACCGGCTGCTGCCCGGCAGCGATCCGCAGACCCGCTGGCTGGCCATCGGCCCGGTGAAGGCCTTCGAGCCGCTGCCGGTCTCGCTGCAGCTGCTGCTGCTGGTGCTGCTGCTTGGCGTGCTGGCGGCGATCATCTACCTGATCGTGCGTGGCGTGGAGGCCCGCATGGCGCGGCTGGAACTGGCGGCGACCCGCATTGCCGGCGGACGCCTTGATACCCGCGTCAAGGTCGAGAGCGGCGACTTCCTGGGGCGCCTGGGGATGGCCTTCAACGGCATGGCCGCCCAGGTGCAGTCGCTGCTGCGCGCGCAGCAGGACATGATCCGCGCCGTCTCCCACGAGCTGCGCACCCCCGTGGCGCGCATCCGCTTCGCGGTGCAGATGGTCGAGGACATGACCGACGATCCGGCGATCCGTCGGCAGCTGGAGGGCGTCGATGGCGACATCACCGAGCTCGACGAGCTGATCGACGAGATCCTCACCTATGCCCGGCTGGGCAGCGAGACGGCCAATGGTGCCGAGCTCGAGACCTCGCTGGTCGACTGCCGCGCCATGGCCGAGCGGGTCATCGAGGCGCTGCGACCGCTGCATCGTGACATTCGCATCGAACTGGACGCGGGACCGGAGGTGGAGGTCCAGGCGGAGCCGCGCTACCTGCAGCGGGCGCTGCAGAACCTGGTGGCCAATGCCTGTCGCCATGCCCGTGGCCGGGTCATTATCCGCCTGCAGAGCGAACCTCGGCTGGTGCGCCTGGACGTGGAGGATGACGGCCCCGGCATTCCCGCCGCGGCGCGCAGCGAGGTCTTCAAGCCCTTCGCCCGCCTGGACGACAGCCGCACCCGCCGCTCCGGCGGCTATGGCCTGGGGCTCTCGATCGTGCAGAAGGTCATGGCCTGGCACGGCGGCAGCGTGATGGTGGATGCCAGCGCCACGCTGGGCGGGGCGCGCTTCACCCTGCTGCTGCCGCGGCGCAACGCTACGCCGGCCTGATCCCCTCCAGCACCGCGAAGGAGGTCTCCCGGGCGGTGCGCAGGAAGTCGTCCATCCAGGGCGCGCCGCGGGTCTCCTCGCGGATGGCCGCGAACAGCGTACTCCATACCCCCTTCTCGCCCAGGGGCACGGCCTTGACGTAGTCGCGCTCCAGGTACTCGGTGAGGGCCCAGTTGGGCAGGGCGCAGACGCCGCGTCCACTGGCCACCAGCTGCATCATCATGATCGTCAGCTCGGCGGTGCGCACTTCCTTCGGCCGCACCCCGGCGGGGTCGAGGAACTGGGTGAAGACGTCCAGCCGGGAATGCTCCACCGGATAGGTGATCAGGGTCTCCTCGGCCAGCGCCTCGGGGGTGACGAAGGGGCGGCCCGCCAGGGGGTGCTGGCGGGCCACCGCCAGCAGGCCCTCGTAGCGGAACAGCGGCTCGTAGTGGATGCCGGGCAGCGGCTGGGGGTCGGCGGTGATCACCAGGTCGAGCTGTTCGCGGGCCAGCGCCGGCAGGGGATCGAAGTGGTGGCCGCCGGGGATGTCGATCTCCACCTCCGGCCAGTGGTTGCGGAAATGGTCTATGGTGGGCATCAGCCACTGGAAGCAGCTGTGACACTCGATGGCCATGTGCAGACGCCCCTGCTCGTTGCCGGCGAGCCGGGCCAGGTCGCGCTCGGCCATGCGCACCAGCGGCAGGACCTGCTCGGCCAGGGTCAGCAGGCGCGTCCCGGCCCGGGTGAACTCCACCGGCCGGGTCTTGCGCAGGAACAGCGGGCTGCCCAAGCGCTCCTCCAGGTCCTTGATCTGGTGGGAGAGGGCCGACTGGGTCAGGTGCACGCGTTCGGCAGCCTCCACCAGGGAGCCGGCATCGCGCAGGGCGACCAAGGTGCGCAGGTGGCGAAGTTCGAGCATTCGAGTGAGCCTGATTCATCTTAAAGATTAGGAAGTTTAGTTTGATTCACATCGGCTGGCCAGCGAGACTTCCCGGCATCATTCATGCAGAAAGGACGTCATCATGACGCTGGCTCATGTCATCGGCTATCCGCGCATCGGCGCGGACCGCGAACTGAAGCGTGCCACCGAGGCCTACTGGCAGGGAGGGCTCGACCGCCAGGCTCTGGAGGCCACCGGGCGCGAGCTGCGCCTGGCCAACTGGGCCGCCCAGCGCGAGGCAGGACTCGACCTGGTGACGGTGGGGGACTTCGCCTTCTACGACCAGGTGCTCGACGTCTCGGTACTGCTGGGGGCGGTGCCGGCGCGTTTCGGTGCCGAGGAGGAGGTGGCACGCGGCGAGGTGTCGCTGGACACCGCCTTCCGCATGGCCCGGGGACGGGCCCCCAGCGGCGAGCCGGCCGCGGCCTGCGAGATGACCAAGTATTTCGATACCAACTATCACTACCTGGTCCCGGAACTGCACGCCGGCCAGACCTTTCGCCTGGCCAGCCGCCGCCTGTTCGATCAGGTGGACGAGGCCCGGGACGCCGGCTATCCGGTCAAGGTTGCCCTGACCGGTCCGCTGACCTGGCTGTGGCTGGGCAAGGGACGCGGCGAGGCCCGCGAGGATTTCGACCGACTTTCGCTGCTCGACGGTGTCCTCGATGTCTATGCCGAGGTGCTGGAGCGGCTGGCCGGGCAGGGCGTCGAGTGGGTCCAGCTCGACGAGCCGGCGCTGGTGCAGGACCTGCCCCTGGCCTGGCGGCAGGCCTTCGAGCGCGCCTACCATCGCCTGCAGGCCGCCCCGGTCAAGCTGTTGCTGGCAAGCCCCTTCGGTGGCCTGGGCGACAACCTCTCCCTGGCGGTGGGCCTGCCGGTGGATGGCCTGCACATCGACGTGGTGCGGGCCCCGGCGCAGCTGGAGGCCGTGCTGGATCGCCTGCTGCCCCACAAGGTGCTCTCGGTGGGGGCCATCGATGGGCGCAATGTCTGGCGCGCCGACCTGGCGCTGTGGCGCGAGCGCCTGGCCACGGCGCGCATGCGCCTGGGCGAGCGGCTGTGGATCGCGACGAACTGCTCGCTGCTGCACGTGCCGGTGGACCTGGCCGCGGAAACCACCCTGGACGACGAGCTCAGGAGCTGGCTGGCCTTCGCCCGGCAGAAGCTCGACGAGACGGCGACCCTGGCGCGTCTGCTGGATGGCCGCGCCGGCGCGGCAGACCGCGACCGCGTGGAGGCCGCCAGCCGGGCCCTGCAGTCGCGTCGCGAGGCGCCTCGCCTGCAGCGCCCCGAGGTGGCCGAGCGGCTGGCCGGGGTCACGGCGGACGATACCCGGCGCCGGTCCCCCTTCGCCGAGCGTGCCGTGGCCCAGCAGCGCCATCTCGCGCTGCCGCTGTTCCCCACCACGACGATCGGCTCCTTCCCCCAGACGGCGGAGATCCGCGCCGACCGGCGTGCCTTCAAGGCCGGCGAGCTCTCGCGCGAGGCCTATGAGGCGCGGATGCGCGAGGAGATCGCCCGGGTGGTGGCCCGCCAGGAGGCGCTGGGCATCGACATGCCGGTGCACGGCGAGCCCGAGCGCAACGACATGGTGGAATACTTCGGCGAGCAGCTCGACGGCTATGCCTTCACGCGCTTCGGCTGGGTGCAGAGCTACGGGACACGCTGCGTCAAGCCGCCGATCCTCTTCGGTGACGTGGTCCGCCCGGCGGCGATGACGGTGCGCTGGAGCGAATATGCCCAGTCGCTTACCGACAGACCCATGAAGGGCATGCTCACCGGGCCGGTCACCCTGCTGCAGTGGTCCTTCGTGCGCGACGACCAGCCCCGGGAAACCACCTGCCGGCAGATCGCCCTGGCGCTGCGCGACGAGGTGGTCGACCTCGAGGCGGCGGGCATCCGCGCCATCCAGATCGACGAGCCGGCGCTGCGCGAGGGGCTGCCGCTGCGCCGCGCCGAGTGGCAGGGCTACCTCGACTGGGCCGTGGCCTGCTTCCGCCTGGCCGCCTCGGGGGTGCGCGACGAGACCCAGATCCACACCCACATGTGCTACTCGGAGTTCAACGACATCATTGCCTCCATCGCGGCGCTGGATGCCGATGTCATCACCATCGAGACTTCGCGCTCGGCCATGGAGCTGCTCGATGCCTTCCAGGACTTCGCCTACCCCAACGCCATCGGGCCGGGAGTCTACGACATCCACTCGCCCAACATTCCCGAGGTGGCCTGGATGGTGGCGCTGATGGAGAAGGCCGCCGAGCGCATCCCGGTCGAGCGGCTCTGGGTGAACCCGGACTGCGGCCTCAAGACCCGCGGCTGGGCCGAGGTGGAGCCTGCCCTGGCGAACATGGTCGAGGCGGCGCGGGAGCTGAGGCGTCGCCATGGCTGACGCCCAGCGTTGAGCCGGGTGCTGGCGCGCCGGGGCAGGGCGGCTGGTATGCTCCCCGGGGTAAATCGCCGACACGCAAGGAGCCGCCATGTCTCGTCATACCGTTTCCGCTGCCCGTCCCCTCGCCCTGCTGGGGGCGGCCCTGTGGCTTGCCGGCTGCGCCGCCTCCCCGGACGGCGCGGCGACACGCCCCGAGGTCAGCGATCGTGGGGCTTCCCGCGAGGATGCGGTGTCCGAGGCGTCGCTCGCCGCGCCGCTGATGCCCTCGCTCTTCTTCCCCGGCGATGCCAGGGCGCTGACCGCCTGGCGCTGCACGCCGGCCCAGGACCTGGTCACCGCGGCGGCCGAGGAGGAGCTGCGACTCTGGTCCGCCCATGGGGCCTACCGGCTGCCGCCGGCGGTGGTGGCCAGCGGTGCCCGCTACCAGCAGGGTGAGCTCAGCTTCTGGCACAAGGGCGACCAGGCAGTGGTGGAGAGCGCCACCGGGCGGCTCGACTGCACCCGCGACCTGTCCCAGGACGTGCTCACCCGTCGCCAGCGGCCGGGCACCATGTTCCACGCCCGCGGCAACGAGCCGGGCTGGGTGGTGAACCTGGCCAGCGACCGGCCCGAGGCGACCCTGGTGCTGGACTACGGCGAGCGCGAGATGACCCTGCCCTACCGGGTGACCACCCTGGACAACGGCGAGGGACGCATGATCCTGGCCAGTGGCCGGGCCGATACGCCCTTCGAGCTGCGCCTCGAGGCACGCGCCTGCTTCGACAGCATGAGCGGTCAGCCCTTCCCGGCGCGGGTCACCCTGAGCATCGACGGCGAGCAGTATCGGGGCTGCGGCCAGGGCATCGCGCCCTGAAACGCCTGGGCGCTACTGCGCTCCACAGCTCGCGCGGGACGGTCCAGGTGCGCCGGTGCGGTCGCATCCTCAATGAGCATCCGGTCAACGCCGGTAACTGCGCTCCGGCCGCACGCGCCCCGTGTTCGCTCGCGACGCGCCCAGAAGTTCAGCCTATTTTTCGATTTTATAGAACGGAATCGGCGGAACTTTGCGCTTTTCGTTGCAGTTCGTGCACGTAAAATGGCGATCAGTCACTCGAGACCGAATCGAAGGAGATCGCCATGACCACCCGTGCCCTCGTCCTCACCGCGTCCATCCTCGGCGAGAAGGGCCAGTCCATCGCCCTGGCCGAACACTTCCAGGCCCGCGCCGCCGAACGCGAGGGGCTGGCGGTGACCCACCGAGACCTGGTCGCCGAGGCGCTGCCGCACCTCGAGGCCAGTGAGCTGGGCGCCTGGCAGGTGCCGGCCGAGGAGCGCTCGGCCGAACAGCGCGAGCTGGCTGAGCGCTCCGACGCCCTGATCCGTGAGCTTCTCGACCACGACGTCCTGGTGCTGGCGGTGCCCCTCTACAACCTGGGCATCCCCTCCCAGCTCAAGGCCTGGTTCGATCGGGTGCTGCGGGCCGGCGAGACCTTCCGTTACACCGAGAGCGGTCCGCAGGGACTGGTCGAGGGCAAGCGGGCGGTGATCCTGGCGGCCCGCGGCGGCCAGTATGCCGGCACCGAGATGGACAGCCAGACCCCGCACCTGAAGGGCATGCTGGGGCTGATCGGCATCACCGAGGTGGATGTGGTGTTCGCCGAGGGGCTCAACATGGGCAAGCGCGACGCGGCGATCGAGGAGGCGCGTCAGGCCATCGACGGTCTGGTGGCCCGCCTCTGACCGTCACCGCCGACAGCGCGAGAAACAACGGGGGTAGCCGGATGGCTGCCCCCGTTTGCATTGCTGCCGGTCGTCAGCACTGGCCGGGCGTGCTGACCAGCCACTGACGGGACACGAAGTCGCTGGTGCACAGCCCTGGCTCCGGAGTGAGGATGCGGGATCCCAGCCGGGAGAGGGCATCCCGGTTGCCGCGGGAAGGGGAGGGCAGCTGCTCGGAGACCTCGACCGGCTGCCAGTCGCCGTCGTCGCGGGTGGCCAGGGTGAAGGCGAAGGGGTGGAAGCCCGGAAAGCCGAGCCGCAGGTCGGTGGCGACCAGGGTCTCGACACCGTCTCGCTGGCGGGTCTCGTAGCGCAGGAAGGGCCCGGCGAACCAGTCGAGGCGCCGGCCGCGTCCGCTGTCGAGTGCCGTCGCCTCCAGGTCGGCGCCGCGGGCATAGGTCTCCAGCGCCGGGGAGCGGTCACCGTCGAACACGCCCACCAGGGCCTCGTGGTGGTGTTCGCCGTCGGCCACCGTGACCCGCCACAGCAGGGTGTTGAAGGGTGTCGGCTGGACGAGTCGCGGCGCCTGCTGCAGGCCCTGCTCGGCCAGCACCGGGGCGATGCGCGCCTCGACCAGCTGCTTGGCCCCGAGGGCGAACACCAGGTAGGCGCAGGAGAGGGCCAGCCCCCAGCGGGGTGCCCGTTGCGTCCTGCCGGTGGCCAGCGCCACCCCCACGCCTGCCAGCAGCGGCAGGCTGTAGAGCGGGTCGATGATGAACACGACGGGCCAGGCCGCGGGGCGCACCTCCAGCGGCCACCAGAGCTGGGTGCCGTAGGTGGTCAGGGCGTCGAGCAGCGGGTGGGTCAGCAGGATGAGCCCGAAGAAGAGCCCCCAGCGGCGCAGGGAGATGTCCCGGGCCGGGGCAAGGCGCGCCGAGAGCAGGGCCAGGGCGGTGGCCAGCCCCGCCAGCACGAACAGCGAGTGGGAAAAGCCGCGGTGCTCGGTGACGTTGGCCACGGCATCGCCGTAATCGATGACCACGTCCAGGTCGGGCAGGGTGCCGAGGGCCGCGCCGAGGAGGACCGCCTTGCGGCCCAGCCGCCGGCCGAGCACGGTGCCGCCGATTGCCGCGCCCAGGGCGGCCTGGGTAATCGAGTCCATCAGGAGGTCCTTGGTCAGCGGTAAGCCTTTCCTGTGACGCCCGGGTATGCCGGGGGTTCCCCCGGGCGGCGCTCAGTCGGGCCGTGCCCAGGGCGGTGAGGCGGCTAGGATGCGTGCCTGCACCGGGCAGTCGTCGCGGTGGGCGCCCGGCAGGTAGCCGGTGCTCATCAGCAACTCGCCCACGATCTCCGGGCCGGTGAAGCGGAAGGTGCGCCGGAAGAGGCGCACCCAGGCCGCATGGTCCAGCGGATGGTGGTGGTCGAGCCAGGCGCGCAGGCTTCCGTGCTCGGCCTGCAGCGCCTGCACCACCCCGGCATTGTGAATCACGGCATCGACCTTGAGACGGTTGCGGATGATGCCGGCATCGGCCAGCAGCCGCGACCGCTCGGCGTCGCCATAGCCGGCGATGCGGTCGATGTCGAAGCCCTCGAAGGCGGCCCGGAAGGCCTCGCGCTTCTTCAGCACGGTAAGCCAGGAGAGCCCCGCCTGGTTGATCTCCAGCACCAGGCGCTCGAAGAGGGTCGCGTCGTCGTCCACCGGGAAGCCGTATTCGTGGTCGTGATAGGGCCCGTGGAACGGATGCCCGGGGGCCAGGTCGCAGTAATGGCTCATGCTGTCGCTCCGGGGTGGCAGGGGGGCCGGGAGATGGCCGACAATCGTGCCGATACCTTATACCGGGGAGTGCCCATCATGACATCACCGCTACGCCTGACCCTCGCCGGCGCCCTGCTGGCCGCCATCGCCATCCCCGCCTGGGCCGAGACGCCCGTGGTGGAGATGCACAAGGACCCGAACTGCGGCTGCTGCATCGCCTGGGCCGAGCACCTGGAGGCCGAGGGCTTCGAGGTCACACAGCACGAGACCCGCGACATGCGGGCGGTGAAGATCGAGCATGGCGTCTCGCCCGAGCTCGCCTCCTGCCACACCGCGGTGGTGGACGGCTACGTGATCGAGGGCCATGTGCCGGCCGCCGACATCCGTCGCCTGCTGGACGAGCGGCCCGACCTGGCGGGCCTGGCAGTGCCGGGCATGCCCCACGGCTCCCCCGGCATGGAAACAGGTCGCCAGGACGACTACGCGGTGCTGGGCTGGCGGCATGACGATCGCACGCCGGAGATCTTCAGCGAGTACACTCACTGATCCGAACTGACCCAGCGATAGAGAGGGGCGCTGGGGACAAGCCTTGGAGGAGGTCCTACGCCAGGGATGGCGTCGGTAGCGTACAGGGAGGTATTCACAGCGCCTCCGGAAAGGCTTGTCGCCAGTAAAGCCCCGTTCCGCTAGATAGTTTCGCTGTAAACGACAAGGAGTTGGCCATGCAGTACTTGCATACCATGGTGCGCGTCAGCGACCTCGACGCCTCGCTGCACTTCTACTGCGACCTGCTCGGCCTGACCGAGGTGCGTCGCAAGGAGAGCGAGAAGGGCCGCTTCACCCTGGTCTTCCTGGCGGCCCCGGAGGACGAGGCCCGTTCCGCCGAGCTCAAGGCGCCGGAGCTGGAGCTGACCTGGAACTGGGATCCCGAGGAGTATGGCGGGGGGCGCAACTTCGGCCACCTGGCCTACCGCGTGGACGAAATCTATGCCCTCTGCGAGCACCTGCAGGCGAACGGTGTGACCATCAACCGTCCGCCCCGGGACGGCCACATGGCCTTCGTCAGGAGCCCCGACGGCATCTCGGTGGAGCTGCTGCAGGCGGGCGAAGCGCTGCCGCCCAAGGAGCCCTGGGCGTCGATGGAGAACACCGGGACCTGGTGAGGAAGAACGGATTTCCTGCTGCGCTCGATATGCTGGCAGCCGGCGGTGCCGAAGCGTCGGACCGTCGCCATCCTCAAGTAGCAGGCTACACTCCGGTAGCTGCGCTCCGGCGTCGACCAGCCTCTCTTCGCTCGCGACGGAAATCTATCCTTCCTCGTTGAAAACTTGGCAAACAGCATGACGACGGTGTGGGTCAAAGGTCGAGGGTCAATCTGGCCGCCAGGCCATCCGTCCACTGCCCAGGAAGACCAGCGCCAGGGCGCCGAACAGGAAGAAGCCCTGCAGCTCCAGGGCCCAGCCGCCGTTGTCCTTGAAGGCGGTGATCTCCCCCATGTGCACCAGGAAGATGGCCACCACCATGTTGGCGGCCATCAGCAGCCCCGCCACGCGGCTTCGCCAGCCGACCAGCGCCATCAGCGGCGCCACCACCTCGCCGACCAGCACGCCGTAGGCGAGCACGGTCGGCAGGCCCTGGCCGGCCAGGGTGTTGCCGATCCAGGTCAGGCTGCCCGGGTTGAGCAGCTTGGTCAGCCCGTGAGGCAGCAGCAGGCCGGCCACGGTGAGTCGCAGGATCAGCTTGCCGAGGGCATCGTTGTGGAGCGCGTGAAGCATGCGGGGCCTCATGGGGGAACAAGGAGCGGTGGAGTGGGGAATTGTCTCGATGCCCCGGCTGGGGCAAGCTTGGCGCCTGGGCAATCGCCTCGTGCCTCAAGGAAGATACCATGATGATCAAACCGTTACGCAACACACTGCTGCTCGCGGCCGGCGCCCTGCTGCTCGCCGCCTGCAGCAGCCGCCCGGCTCCCCAGCTCGACGAGCCCGCGGCCCGGCTCGAGGGACCGGTGGTCGACCAGCGCTGGAACCTGCTGCTGGTGGGCACCAATGAGCGCCTCGAGATGCCGGAGCGCCCCCATTTCGTGATCGACCGCGATGGCCGGGTGAGCGGCAGCGACGGCTGCAACCGGCTGACCGGCCGGGCCGCGCTGGGCGAGAACAACAGCATCGCGTTCTCGGACCTGGCCACCACCCGTCGCGCCTGCCCCCAGGCCGAGGATGCCGCCCGGGTGACCGGCATGCTGGAGAACGCCTACCGCTACCTGATCGACCATGACCGGCTGGTGTTCTTCGGGCCCGACCAGCGGGTGCTGGGCGGCTGGCGCCGCGTCGACTGACCCGATAGCGACCGACCCGTAAACGACAAGGGCCCGCCAGTGGCGGGCCCTTGCGGCTGGGGGAGTGGATTACGATCAGAGCGCGGCGATCTTCTCGCGCTGCTCGACCAGCAGGCGGCGCGAGGCCTTAAAGTCCGCTAGCTTGCCGCGCTCCTTCTCGACCACCGCCTCGGGGGCCTTGGCGACGAAGCTCTCGTTGCCAAGCTTCTTCTCGATGCCGCCGATCAGCTTGTCCTGCTTGTCGATCTCCTTGGCCAGGCGGGCGAGCTCGGCCTGCTTGTCGATCAGGTCCGCCATGGGCACCAGCACCTCCATCTCGCCCACCAGCTGGGTGGCCGAGAGCGGGGCCTGCTCGGGGTCGTCGAGCCACTCGACGCGCTCCAGCTTGGCCAGCTTGGCGAGGAAGGGCCGGTTGGCGGCCAGGCGCCTGGCGTCTTCCGGGCTGCCCTTGGTGAGCAGTACCTCCAGCGGCTTGCCCGGGGCGATGTTCATCTCGGCGCGGATGTTGCGAACCGCGACGATCACGCCCTTGAGCCACTCGATATCGCGCGTCGCCGACTCGTCGACCTTGCCGTCATCGGCCTGCGGCCAGGGCTGGACCATCAGGGAGTCCCCCTCGCCCTGGCAGGTGCCGGCCAGCGGGGCGACGCGCTGCCAGATCTCCTCGGAGATGAAGGGCATCATCGGGTGGGCCAGGCGCAGGATCGCCTCCAGCACGCGGACCAGGGTGCGGCGGGTGCCGCGCTTGGCGTCCGCGGAGGCCGCCTCGTCCCACAGCACCGGCTTGGAGAGCTCCAGGTACCAGTCGCAGTACTCGTTCCAGACGAAGTCGTAGAGCGCCTGGGAGGCATGGTCGAAGCGGAACTCCTCCAGGGCCTTCGTCACCTGGACCTCGGTCTGCTGCAGGCGCGAGACGATCCAGCGGTCCGCCAGCGACAGCTCGACCGGCTCACTGCACTGCCCTTCGAGAGAGAGCCCGGTGTCCTCGCCCTCGGCATTCATCAGCACGTAGCGCGAGGCGTTCCACAGCTTGTTGCAGAAGTTGCGGTAGCCCTCCAGGCGGCCCATGTCGAACTTGATGTCGCGCCCGGTGGTGGCCTGGGAGAGGAAGGTGAAGCGCAGGGCGTCGGTGCCGTGGGGCTCGATGCCCTCGGGGAACTCGTCACGGGTCGCCTTGGCGATCGCCTTGGCCTTCTGCGGCTGCAACAGGCTGGCCGTGCGCTTCGCCACCAGGGTCTCGAGGTCGATGCCGTCGATCAGGTCGATGGGGTCGAGCACGTTGCCCTTGGACTTGGACATCTTCTGGCCCTGGCCGTCGCGCACCAGGCCATGCACGTAGACCTGCTTGAAGGGCACCTCGCCCATGAACTTGCCGGTCAGCATGATCATCCGGGCGACCCAGAAGAAGATGATGTCGAAGCCGGTGACCAGCACGCTGGAGGGGTGGAAGGTCGCCAGCTCCGGGGTCTCTTCCGGCCAGCCCAGGGTGCCGAAGGTCCAGAGCCCCGAACTGAACCAGGTGTCCAGCACGTCCTCGTCCTGGGTCAGCTCGACCTCGGCGGGAAGGCCATGCGTCTCGCGGGCCTCCTGCTCGCTTCTCGCCACGTAGACGTTGCCCTCGGCGTCGTACCAGGCGGGAATGCGGTGGCCCCACCACAGCTGGCGGGAGATGCACCAGTCCTGGAGGTCGCGCATCCAGGCGAAGTACATGTTCTCGTAGTTCTTCGGCACGAACTGGATGTCGCCCTTCTCCACGGCCTCGATGGCAGGCCTGGCCAGGCGCTCCACGGCCACGAACCACTGGTCGGTGAGCAGCGGCTCGATGACGTCACCGGAGCGGTCGCCATAGGGCAGGGTGTTGCTGACCGTCTCCACCTGCTCGAGCAGGCCGGCGGCGTCCATGTCGGCGACGATGCGCTGCCGTGCCTCGAAGCGGTCCAGGCCGGCATAGGCCTCGGGCAGGGTCGGGTCGACATCGAGCAGCGGCCGGCCCTGGATGTCGAAGGCCTCGGCGCGGGCGAGGATGGCCGCGTCCTGGGTGAAGACGTTGATCAGCGGCAGGTCCTGGCGGCGGCCCACCTCGTAGTCGTTGAAGTCGTGGGCCGGGGTGATCTTCACGCAGCCCGAGCCCTTCTCCATGTCGGCATGCTCATCCGCCACGATCGGGATACGCCGCCCCACCAGCGGCAGCTCCACGAACTTGCCGATGAGCGACGCATAGCGGGCATCCTCGGGGTTGACCGCCACCCCGGTGTCGCCGAGCAGGGTCTCGGGGCGGGTGGTGGCGACGACCAGGTAATCCTTGCCGTCATCGGTGGTCACGCCGTCGGCCAGGGGGTAGCGGAAGTGCCAGAAGCTGCCCTGCTGGTCGCGGTTCTCGACCTCGAGGTCCGAGATGGCGGTATGCAGGGTCGGGTCCCAGTTGACCAGCCGCTTGCCGCGGTAGACCAGGTCCTCCTCGAAGAGGCGCACGAAGACTTCCTGCACCGCCCTGTAGAAGCCGTCGTCCATGGTGAAGCGCTCGCGCGACCAGTCGACGCTCGCCCCCATGCGGCGCAGCTGGCGGGTGATATGGCCACCGGACTCCTGCTTCCACTCCCATACCTTGTCGATGAAGGCCTCGCGCCCCAGGTCGTGGCGGGTCTTGCCCTCTTCCGCGGCGACCTTGCGTTCCACCAGCATCTGGGTGGCGATGCCGGCGTGGTCAGTGCCCACCTGCCAGAGGGTGTTGTGCCCCTGCATGCGCCGCCAGCGGATGAGGGTGTCCATGATGGTGTCCTGGAAGGCATGGCCCATGTGCAGGCTGCCGGTGACATTGGGCGGCGGAATCATGATGGAGTAGGGCTCGCCCTCGCCCGAGGGGGCGAAGCGGTTGTCGGCTTCCCAGCGCTCGTACCAGCGGGATTCGATCTGCTCGGGTTGGTAGGTCTTGTCCATGGGCATTCCGGGTCGAGGAGGTGGCACCGACCCATGGCAGGGCGCCTCGAGGGTGCTGCCAGGGTGCCGGGGATGCTGAAAAATGGGCCCGATTATAGCGTGATGCCGGGGGAGGCGTCAGCCCGCCTGGCCCTTGAGCTGGTGCGGGGTGACCGGATAGCCGCGCTTTCGGTAGGTCTGCCAGCACTCGCGCTTGGCGGTGAGCACGTCCTGGTGCTGGTTGATGATCTCGGCGACCCGCTCGAAGCGCGAGAACCATTCGGGGATTCCGGGATGCAGGTTGAGCAGCGCCTGGGGCGGTTCGCCGTCCATCGGCAGGTCCTGCCAGCCGATGGTCACCGGCACGCCGTCCGCTGTCTCGCTTCCCGCCAGTGCGTGAGGCACGTAGGCATCGTCCCGGAAGGTCCAGAGCCGGTCGTCCAGCTCCCGGGCCATGGCCTCGTCCTCGGCATGTAGGTGCAGCCGGTAGCCCTTGCGATAGATCGTCTCGGCCAGCCGGCAGGCGAAGAGCAGCCGGGCCTCGAGCGTGGTATCGGGGAGGATATAGAAGTCAACTTGGGTCATGGGTTATCGCAGAGCAACTCGTCGCGGGGCTGATCCGGCGACAGGGCACGAGGGGGCGCTGTGAACCCTTCCCTGGGCGCTACCGATGCCATCCCTGGCATCGGACCCCCTCTTCGCCCTGTCCCCGGCGCCCCTTGAGCGGAAGGAGGCGTAAACTCGGGTGGCTCAGGCCAGGCGCGTCAGCCAGCCGCGGGTGTCCTCGCTGCGGCCGTACTGCAGGTCGAGCAGGCGGGTGCGCAGGCGCTTGGCCACCTCGTTGTCGCCCTGGGCGGAGAGGCGGATGCGGTCACTCTCGGTGACCAGCTCGCCCACCGGGGTGATCACCGCGGCGGTACCGCAGGCGAAGATCTCGGTGATCTCGCCGGAGGCAGCGCCCTCGCGCCACTCCTCGATGCTGATCGGGCGCTCCTCCGGGGTCAGCCCCTCGTCCCTGGCCAGGGTCAGCACCGAGTCGCGGGTCACGCCCTCGAGAATGGTATCGGTGAGGCGGGGGGTGACGATGCGGCCGTCGCGGAACACGAAGAACAGGTTCATGCCACCCAGCTCCTCGACCCACATGTTCTCGGCGGCGTCGAGGAAGGCGACCTGGCTGCATTCATGGGCCGCGGCTTCCTTCTGGGCGGCCAGCGAGGCGGCGTAGTTGCCGCCGCACTTGGCGTAGCCGGTGCCCCCCGGGGCGGCGCGCTTGTAGTGCGAGGAGAGCCAGATGGATACCGGCTTCACGCCGCCCTGAAAGTAGGCGGCCGCCGGCGAGGCGATGACGTAGTAGTCGACCTCATGGGACGGGCGTACGCCGAGGAAGGTCTCGCTGGCGATCATGAAGGGGCGCAGGTAGAGGCTCGATTCTTCGGCCTCGCTGGCCGGGGTCGGCACCCAGGCGTGGTCCCGGGCGAGCAGGGCCTTGAGCGAGTCGATGAAGTCCTCGTCGGAGAGCTCCGGCAGGGCCAGGCGACGGGCGCTGCGGCGAAAGCGCTCGGCGTTCTTTTCCGGACGGAAGGTCCAGACCGAGCCGTCGGCGTGGCGGTAGGCCTTGATGCCCTCGAAGATCTCCTGGCCGTAGTGCAGCACCGCGGCGGCCGGGTCCAGCGTCAGGGGGCCATAGGGGCGCACCTCATGGCCGTGCCAGCCGGCATCGAGGGTCCAGCGGACATGGGCCATATGGTCGGTGAAGTAGCGACCGAAGCCCGGGTTGTCGAGGATGTCATTGCGGATCGTTTCCGCGGTGGGGCGGGTGGAGGGGCTCACGGAAAAGCGTTCAAGGGACACGGCAAGAGGTCTCCGCTACTGGCGGGGCGCATCCGGGCGCCCGCGGCACGAAACAGGTTACCGGGCCGGCGAGGGCCCGGTGCATGGAAGTCGACATCCCACATGAAAAGGTCACCACCGCAAAAAGGCAACCCTGCCGGGCGCGAAATCAGTCGTCGGTGATCTCGACCTCGTTATCGGTCTCGCGGTCCAGCAGGTACTGGGTCAGCAGTCCCACCGGGCGGCCGCTGGCGCCCTTCTCCTTGCCGGAGGTCCAGGCCGTGCCGGCGATGTCCAGGTGCGCCCACGGGAACTTGTCGGCGAAGCGGGAGAGGAAGCAGGCGGCGGTGATGGTGCCCGCCGGGCGGCCGCCGATGTTCGCCAGGTCGGCGAAGTTGGAGTCGAGCTGCTCCTGGTACTCGTCCCACAGCGGCAGGTGCCAGGCGCGGTCCCAGGCGGTCTCGCCGGCATCCAGCAGGTCCAGCGCCAGGTCGTCGTCGTTGGCGAGCAGGCCGGTGGCATGGTGGCCCAGGGCGATGATGGCGGCGCCGGTGAGGGTGGCGATGTCCACTACGCTTGCCGGCTCGAAGCGCTCGGCGTAGGTCAGGGCGTCGCACAGCACCAGGCGGCCCTCGGCGTCGGTGTTGAGCACCTCCACGGAGAGTCCCTTGAGGGTCCTGATGATGTCGCCGGGCTTGGTGGCACGGCCGTCTGGCATGTTCTCGGCGGCGGCGACGATGGCCACCAGATTGATCTTCGGCCGGATGGCCAGCACCGCGGTGACGGTGCCGAACACGCTGGCCGCCCCGCACATGTCGAACTTCATCTCGTCCATGGCCTCGCCCGGCTTCAGCGAGATGCCGCCGGTGTCGAAGGTGATGCCCTTGCCGACCAGCACGTGGGGCGACTCGTCGGGGTCCTCGGCGCCCTGGTACGTCATGACGATCAGCCTCGAGGGCTGCTCGCTGCCGCGGCCGACGGAGAGCAGGCTGTGGGCGCCCAGGCGTTCCAGGGCCTCCTCGTCGAGGATCTCCACGGAGAGCGCCCCGCCGGAGCCCTGGCCAAGCGCCTCGGCCTGCTCGGCCAGGTAGCTCGGGGTGCAGATGTTACCGGGCAGGTTGCCCAGGGTGCGGGTGGTGGCCACCCCCTGGCCGATCGCGTCGCCGATGCGCCCGCCCTGGCGGGCCGCTTCGGCATCGCCCTGCTCGCTGACCAGCAGGGTGACGCGGGCGAGCTGCGGTGCGGGGGCCTTCTCGGACTTGAACGTATCGAAACGGTAGACGGCGCGATGGGCGGCCTCGGCCACCATTCGGGCCTTCCAGTCGCAGGCGCGCTCGGGCACCGGCACGTCGGTGAAGGCCACGGCGACGTCCTCGACGGGCAGCGCTGCCAGGGCGGTGAAGGCGGCATCGAGCGCCTTGCGGAAGGCGCCTTCCCGGCACCTTTCGCGCTCGCCGAGGCCCACCAGCATCAGGCGGTCGGCATTGAGCCCCGGGGCGAAGGGGACCATCAGCACATTGCCCAGCTTGGCATCGAAATCACCGCGCTCGATCAGCTGGCCGATCAGCCGCTCGCTGACATCGTCGAGCTTGGCGGCAGCGGGCAGCAGCTCGCCATCCTTGAACACCGGTACCACGAGGCAGGCCGTCTCGGCCTTGGCGGGATTGGCCGTCTGAACGGGGAATTCCATGGTGTCTCCACAAGACAAGCGATGGGGGATTCTGGATAATGCCGGCACGTTGCCGAGTCATCCCAGTGTACCCAAGGCAAGGCGTCATTGCATGGAAGATGGCCGGGCCCCGCGGGGTGCCGGGCCAGGAGACAGCGTTGATCATATTCCGTTACCTGACCCGCGAGATCCTGCTGACCATGGCCGCCGTGGCCGGCGTTCTGCTGCTGGTGATCATGGGCAGTCGCTTCATCCGCTACTTCTCCAATGCCGCCGAAGGGGAGATCCCGGCGAGCATCCTCGGCACCCTGATGCTCTTCCACCTTCCGGGATTCCTCGAGCTGATCCTGCCGCTGGCGTTCTTCCTGGGCATCCTGCTGGCCTATGGCCAGCTCTATCTCAACAGCGAGATCACCGTGCTGGTGGCCTGCGGCACCAGCCCCAACCGCCTGCTGCAGGTCAGCCTGGTGCCCGCGACTGTGGTGGCGATCCTGGTGGGGGCGTGCAGCCTCTGGCTGACGCCGGCCGGGGCCCTGCACAACGAGGTGCTGCTCGAGGAGCAGCGCAGCCAGCTCGACTTTTCCGCCCTGGCGCCGGGGCGTTTCCAGGACTTCGGTGGCGGACGCACGGCCTACACCCAGGCCATGAACGAGAACCAGCGCCGGATGCAGGAGGTCTTCATCAGCGAGCGACAGTCGCGCGGCGACGGCACCCCGGAGAGCGTGGTGACCCGGGCCGAATCCGGCTACCAGACCGTCGACCCGGAGACCGGCAGCCGCTTCCTGGTGCTCGCCGACGGCGAGCGCTACAGCGTCGACCCCGGGCGGGCCGAGGCCGAGCGCCTGGAGTTCGGCACCTATGCGGTGCGCCTCTCGGGGGCGGCCGAGAGCCCCGAGCTCGATGCGCCCGAGTACGCCACCACCCCCACGCTGTTCGCCGATGACGCCCTGCCGGCGCGGGCCCAGCTGCAGTGGCGGCTGGGCCTGCCGCTGATGGTCTTCATCCTGACCCTGCTGGCCATGCCGCTCTCCCGGGTCAATCCGCGCCAGGGGCGCTTCGCCAAGCTGCTGCCGGCCATCTTTCTCTACGTGGCCTATCTCAGCCTGCTGCTGGCGGCCCTGGACGCCATCGGCCGGGGCAGCTGGCCGGTGGCGGTGGGGATGTGGCCGATCCATGGCGGCTTCCTGGCCATCGGCCTGGCGATGATGGCCCGGGCCCAGCACAAGGGAATGAGCGGATGATCACCGACCGGCTCGATCGCTATATCGCCCGCAACGTGCTGGGCGCCATCGTCGTGGTGCAGGTGGTGCTGCTGGGCCTGGACCTGGTGATCACCTACATCAACGACCTCGGCGACGTGGAGGGCGACTATGGCGCCTTCCAGGTGCTGCTCTACCTGTTGATGCGGCTGCCCTGGCGCTTCTTCCAGTACGCGCCGGTGGGGGTGCTGATCGGGGCGCTGATCGGCCTTGGCAGCATGGCCTCGAGCAATGAGCTGACGGTGATGCGCGCCGCCGGGCGCTCGCTGGTACGGATCCTCTGGGGCGTGATGAAGCCCATTATCCTGGTGGTCCTGATCGTGCTCGCCATCGCCGAGTTCGTCAGCCCGCGCACCGAACAGTTCGCCAGTGCCTGGCGCCTCGAGCAGATGCAGGGCGAGGGCGCGGTGCTCACCGAACGCGGCGGCTGGCAGCGCGAGGGAGACAGCTTCTATCGCTTCGGTGCCATCCGTGCCGATGACACCGTGCTTGACCTGACCCGCTACCGATTCGAGGACAAGGCCCTGCGCGAGGCGACGAGCGCCCGGCGGGCGGTGTGGCGCGATGACCGCTGGGAACTGGAGGATGTGGCGGTGACCCGCTTTCTCGAGGCGCGCACCGAGGTCGAGCGCCATGACACCCTGGGCTGGGAGACCGCCATGACGCCGGCCCAGCTCAACCGGCTGCTGCGTGACGTGGAGAGCCAGGCACCCAGCGAACTGTGGGCCTATGCCCGCTACCTGCGCGATCAGGACCAGCTGGCGACCCAGCCGCTGCTCTATTTCTGGCAGAAGATGCTGATGCCGCTGACCATGGCGTCGCTGGTGCTGGTGGCCGCCTCCTTCGTGTTCGGCCCGCTGCGCACCGTGGCTGCCGGTACCCGGGTCTTCTACGGGGTGATCACCGGCCTGGTCTTCAAGTACCTTCAGGACCTGCTGGGCCCGGCTTCCACGGTGTTCGGCTTCTCCCCGGCCTGGGCGGTGCTGGCACCGACCCTGCTGTGTGCCGGGCTGGGGTTCTATCTATTGCGCCGTACAGGCTGAGCCGAGGGATTGATGCAACGACGTTTCGACCAACTCGACGATGTGTGGCCGGCCGGCCTCGGCCGGCGGTTGGGCGCCATGCTCTATGATGGCCTGCTGGTGCTGGCGATCTGGATCGTGATGGTCTCGGCGCATCTGGCCGTGGTGCGGCTGGTGCTGGAAGTGCCGGCGGAGCAGGTGGGCACGGGGCTCGCCCAGGTGCTTTCGCTGCGCCTGCTGCTGGCGGTCAGTGCCTTCGCCTTCTTTGCCTTCTTCTGGACCCGTGGCGGCATGACCCTGGGCATGCAGGCCTGGCGGCTGCGGGTGCAGACCCTCGACGGCTGCTCGATCACGGGTCTCCAGGCGCTGCAGCGTTTCCTGGTGGCCGGCATCTCGCTGGCTGCCTTCGGCCTGGGGTACCTTTGGATCCTCGTCGACGGCGAGAAACGCAGCTGGCCGGACATCGCCTCCGGCACCCGGGTCGTGGTCCTTCCCAAGTGCCGTTGAGGGGGCGTGATGCGCCAGGCCTGACCTCGGTCAGGTTTTTGCGGGATCCGCTTGCGATTACCCATGCGAATCATTTACATTTACTTCATGACCAGCGTGAGGTGATGACATGTACGTGTGTCTCTGCAAGAACGTGACCGACCACCGGATCCGCCATGCCGTCGAGGACGGGGCGCGGAGCTGGCGTGAGGTCCAGCAGGTGACGGGTTGCGGGACCCAGTGCGGCAAGTGCGCCTGCACCGGCAAGGACATCACCCGCGAGGCGATCAGGGACGAGTTGAGCGCAGCGGCCCAGGGGCTCGCCTACGCCGTCTGATGGCAATCGCTATCGTTCGTCTTTGCCTTAACAAGTCCATGATTCGATTGAGTTATCTATAGCATTGCCTAGACTGTGGGGGTGCGGGCTGGCCAGGCTCTGGTGGCCGTGCCAAGCTGGCAGCCAGCCCCCTGACAACCCTGATCGAGGTAATGAGATGAAAGGCGACAGCAAGGTCATCGAACACCTGAACACCGCGCTCGGCAACGAGCTGGTGGCCATCAACCAGTACTTCCTGCATGCCAAGATGTACAAGGACTGGGGCCTGAAAGCGCTGGCCAAGTGGGAGTACGACGAGTCCATCGAGGAGATGCAGCACGCCGACAAGCTGATCGAGCGCATCCTCTTCCTCGAGGGTATTCCCAACCTCCAGGACCTCGGCAAGCTGAACATCGGCGAGAACGTGCGCGAGATGCTCGAGTGCGACCTGAAGATCGAGCACGAGGGCCGCAACGACTACATCGAGGCCATCACCTACTGCGAGCAGGTCAAGGACTACGTCAGCCGTGACCTCTTCCGGGACATCCTCGCCGACGAGGAAGATCATATCGACCATATCGAGACCGAGCTCGGCCTGATCGACAAGGTCGGCATCGAGAACTACATGCAGAAGCAGATGCAGGAAGCCGGCGAGGAGTAACGCGCAAACCCTCACCGACCCGTGCCTAGATGAGCGCCCTGTGGCCTAGCCACGGGGCGCTCATGCGTCAGGGGAACGCTTTCTCCAGGGCAAAGCGTGGCACTGGCTCGCCCTGGACCTCGACGGTCTCCAGGAACATGTCCAGCGGGCGCGCCCAGAGGCCGTAGTCGCCGTAGAGGGCGCGATAGACCACCAGCGGCTCCTCGGTCTCGCTGTGTCGGGCGACGCCGAGCACCTCGTAGAGCGGGCCCTTGTAGTGGCGGTAGATGCCGGGGCGAGGGGAGTGATGTTCCATGGGGCTGCTCCTAGGTCACAAGGTCATGGTCTCGAGGGCATGGTCTGAACCGCGGTGTCAGGGTGTGGCGCTGGCCTGTTTCGCCAGCCGGGCCAGCACCCGGGAGGCGGCGGTGAAGCCGAAGCTGCCCGTAACGAAGGACGCCGCCCCGAAGCCCGAGGCGCAGTCGAGTCGGGTGGCCTCGCCGTCGGCGGGCTTCTGGAAGCACACCTCGCCGTCGCTGCCGGGGTAGACCAGTTGCTCGTCCGAGTAGACGCACTCCACCGAGAAGCGTCGCTTCGGATTGCGGGAAAAGCCGAAGTCGCGACGCAGCCGGGCGCGCACCTTGGCGAGTAGCGGGTCGTGCTCGGTGCGTGTCAGGTCGGCCACCCGGATGCGGGTCGGATCGGTCTGGCCGCCGGCGGCACCGGTCACCACGATCGGCAGCTTGCGACGCTTGCACCAGGCGATCAGCGCCGCCTTGGCGACCACGCTGTCGATGGCGTCCACCAGCTGGTCGGCATCCGTGGGGATACGCTTGGCCAGGTTGGCGGGCGTGACGAAGGCGGTGTCGGCCACCACCTCGATGCCCGGCTGGATGGCCCGGCAGCGTTCGGCCAGCACCTCCACCTTGGGGCGGCCGATGGTGCCATCCAGGGCGTGCAGCTGGCGGTTGACGTTGGAGACACAGACGTCGTCGAGGTCGATCAGCGTCAGCTTGCCGATGCCGGAGCGCGCCAGGGCCTCCACCGTCCAGCTGCCCACGCCGCCCACGCCCACCACCACCACATGGGCGCGGCGGAAGCGCTCGGCAGCACGTCGGCCATAAAGGCGGCGGATGCCGCCGAAACGGGCATCGTAGTCGTCCGGGACAGCGGTGGGGGCAGTGGAGATAGCGGAATCGGTCATGGCATCTCGCTCGGGCGGTCGTGGCGCCGGGGTGGCGCCGGCAGGTGGCCCGTCCAGCCGAAGCGCTCGAAGAGCGTCGTCATGCAGGCATCCAGGGGACAGCAGAGGTCGAGGCGTCGGCCGTTCGCCGGGTGGTCGAAGGCCAGGCCCACCGCCGCCAGCAGCAGGCGCGGGCATTCCAGGCGCTCGGCGAAGAAGCGGTTATGGTTGCCCTTGCCGTGCTTGGCATCGCCGATGATCGGGTAGCCACGCCGGGAGAGGTGGCGGCGGATCTGATGGCGGCGACCGGTCTGCGGCCGTGCCTCGATCAGCGAGTAGCGACTCCGGGGGTAGCGATCCACCTGCACGGGCAGCTCGACGCTATCGAGCCGGCGGACCTCGGTCACCGCCTCCATCGCCGGCATCTCGGCCTTGGGGCGGCGACCCTCCTCCTCGCGCAGCGGGTAGTCCAGCCGCTCCTGGTGCGGGCCGATGCCCCGCACCACCGCCAGGTAGCGCTTCTCCACCCGGCGAGCGGCGAAGGCCGCCTGGAGGGCCGCGGCGGTCTCGGGGTCGAGGGCGAAGACGATTACCCCGGAGGTCGGGCGATCCAGGCGGTGGACCGGGTAGACCCGACGACCGAGCTGGTCGCGGAGCCGTTGCAGCAGGAACTCACGCTCGCCGCGGGCAAGCGGGCTGCGATGCACCAGCAGGCCGGCCGGCTTGTGCACGGCGACCAGGTGGTCATCCTGATGGAGAAGGCTCAGCGATGGCGTCATCGGGGCACCGTCACGGGGTCAAGGGGGCGCCATTGTCGCCGGCCGGTAGCGTGCTGTCATCCCGTCCGTGCCCCGTCGCGGCCGCGAAAGTCCGGCGGGAGGTCGACATGGCCGCTAGTCTGGTCGACATGAGAACGCGTCTACGCCTGGGGACCCTGCTGATGGCGCTGAGCCTGCTGCCCGTCCTGCTGTCGGGATGTGCCAGCCTGGAACGCCACCACCAGGCCCTGCTGGTGCTGGGTGACCTGTCGGCGGGCAGCGGGGAGAGCCGGCTGAAGCGTCGTACCGAGCCGCCCCGCCGGGAGGGGCTCCACTATGTGCGCCAGGGCCGCGCCTATCAGGCGGATCTCTACCACCCCCGGGTGCCCAGCCGGGGGTCGCTGATCCTGGTGCACGGCTTCACCGAACAGGGCCGTCGCGACCCGCGCCTGGTGGCGCTGGCGAAGACCCTCGGCCGGGTAGGCTTCAGGGTGATGGTGCCGGAACTCGACGGATTGCGAGACTACTCCATCAGTACTCGCGAGGTGGAGGCGATCGTCGATGCCATCCGCCATGCCACCCGGTCGGCGCCCGGGGCGCCGTCGCACACGGCGGTGGCGGCGGTCAGCTTCGCCGTGGGACCGACGCTGATCGCCGCCATGGACGAGGAAGTGGCCTCGGCGGTGAGCTTCGTGGTGGCCGTGGGCGGCTACTACGACATGACGGACATGCTGCGCTATGTGACCACCGGCGAGGACCGCGGGGGGGCAGGCCGGGCGGTACCCCCACCGCAGCGGGAGGCGCGCTGGGCCGTGCTGCTGAGCCAGCTGCACTGGCTGGATGATGAACGGGATCGAGCGCTGCTGGAGACCATCGCCCGGCGCCGGTTGGCGGACCCCGAGGCGCCGGTGGCCGGGGAGGCCCGCCGGCTGGGGACGTCGGGCCGGGCGCTCTTTGATCTGGTGACCAACCAGGACCCGGGTCGCGTGGAGGCGCTGATCGGCAGGCTGCCGTCATCGCTGGTGAGGGAGCTCGAGGCGCTGGACCCCTCGCGGCGCTCGCTCGACAGCCTGCAAGCCAGGCTGGTACTGATCCACGGCCCGCAGGACCGGGTGATCCCGTTCAGCCACAGCCGACGCCTGCACGATGCGCTGCCGCCGGGTCAGGCGCGTCTCTTCGAGGCCGGAGCGCTGCAGCATGTGGCGGTGTCGCCCGGGTGGCGGGACGGCTGGGGCCTGTGGCGTGCGCTGGTGCATGTGCTGGCCCTGGGCGAGGGCGAATGAGGCCGATGGCAGGCCTGGTGGACGCCACCTTGGTCGGCTCGCCTTGCGGTGCACAAGTCGTCATGCTGGGCGTCTCGCTGCCTGGAGCCCGATCATGAAGCATTCGCCCGCCTATCATCTCGCCGCCACCGTGCTGCATGGCTTCGACGAGTACCGTTCGCGCTTCAAGCAGATCACCGCGGATGCCAGCCGCCGTTTCCGGGATGCCGCCTGGCGTGAGGCCCAGCAGGCCTCGGCGGAACGCATCGACCTCTATGACGAGAAGGTGCAGGAGACGCTGGCACGGCTGAGACGTACCTTCGACGATGACCTGCTGACCCACTGCGAGTGCTGGGGGGAGGCCCGGCGGCACTATGCCGAGCTGATCGACCAGCGGCTGGACTACGAACTGGCCGAGACCTTCTTCAACTCGATGTTCTGCTCGCTCTTCCATCACCGGCACATCCGCAACGACTGGATGTTCGTGTACAGCTCCCGGGAGCGGGCGGCGCACCACTCCGGCCTCGAGCTTTGCCGCCACCAGCGGGTGGACGGCGACTGGGCGGGGGGACTGCGCTGGGCCCTGAGCGAGGCACGCTTCGAGACGCCCTTCGTCGACCTGGAGCGGGATGTGGCCCTGGGCAGCGAGGTGCTCCAGCGGCTGCTGCCCGGCGCCATCCTCGAGGATCCCGAGGCCGAGATCGAACTGATCAAGAGCGTCTTCTACCGCAACAAGGGCGCCTACCTGGTCGGCCGGGTGCTGGGCGGCGGCCAGCAGGTGCCGCTTGTGCTGCCGGTACTGCATGAGGAGGGCGAGGGGCTGCACCTGGATACCGTGCTGATCGAGCCCGACGAGGTATCGATCATCTTCTCCTTCACCCGCGCCTACTTCCAGGTCAAGGTGGTGGTGCCCAGCGAGTTCGTGCATTACCTTCAGGAGCTGATGCCCGACAAGCCCCAGGGCGAGCTGTATGCCGCCATCGGCTTCTTCAAGCACGGCAAGACCGAGTTCTTCCGCGCCCTCAACCACCAGGTAGCCCGGCGCGAGGACAAGTTCATCATCGCCCCGGGGGTGCGTGGCATGGTCATGGCGGTCTTCGTGCTGCCCTCCTTCCGCACCGTGTTCAAGATCATCAAGGACCGCTTCGACCCCTCCAAGGCAATGAGCCGCGAGAACGTGCGCGAGAAGTATCGTCTGGTCAAGCGCCACGACCGGGTGGGGCGCATGGCCGATACCCAGGAGTTCTCGAACTTCATCGCCCGCCAGGACCACTTCGATCCCGACTGCCTGGCGCACCTGCTGGAGGTGGCCCCTTCGACCGTCTACCTGCGCGGCGACAAGGTGATCATCAAGCACTGCTACACCGAGCGCATGATGACCCCGCTCAACCTCTACCTGGAGCAGTGCGACGAGGTGGAGACAAGGGCGGTGCTCAAGGATTACGGCAACGCCATCAAGCAGATGGCCGCGGCCAACATCTTCCCCGGCGACATGCTGCTCAAGAATTTCGGGGTGACCCGCCATGGCCGGGTGGTCTTCTACGACTACGACGAGGTGTGCTACCTCACTGAGTGCAACTTCCGGCATATCCCTGAACCGCTCTATCCCGAGCAGGAGCTGGCCGACGAGCCCTGGTACTCGGTGGGGCCCAATGATATTTTCCCCGAGGAATTCGGTCCCTTCCTGTTCGCTGATGTCAGGCTGCGCAAGCTCTGCTATCAACTCCACCCGGAGCTGTTCGATGCCGACTACTGGAAGGGGCTGCAGCAGGCGATCCTCGACGGCCGGGTCATCGACGTCTATCCCTATCGCAACAAGCGGCGCTTCGCCGGTGACGACGACAATGGCCTGACCTACTGAGCGAGGCGCGACAGGCACAGCAAGCAGGAGGCGGCCCCATGGGTGACCCGAGATGCCCCCACCTGGTGGTCTTCACCGGTGCCGGGATCAGCGCCGAGAGCGGTATCCAGACCTTCCGCGCCAGCGATGGCCTGTGGGCGGATCACCCCGTCGAGGAGGTCGCCACGCCCCAGGCCTGGCGGCAGGATCCCGAGCGGGTGCTGCGCTTCTACGATCAGCGCCGCGACCAGGTACGCCGGGCCCGCCCCAACGCCGCCCACAAGGCCCTTGCGGCGCTGGAGAAGCAGGGCTTCCGGGTCAGCATCATCACCCAGAACATCGATGACCTGCACGAGCGCGCCGGGTCGCGCCACGTGCTGCACCTGCATGGCGAGATCCTCAAGGCGCGCTCCTCGGTCGACCCGCGCATGCACTACCCGCTGCCCCGCGGGGGCATCCGCCTGGGGGATATCTGCGACAAGGGCAGCCAGCTGCGTCCGGACGTGGTGTGGTTCGGTGAGAGCGTGCCGCACTTCGCGGACGCCTGCGAGATCGCCGCCCAGGCCGATCTGCTGCTGGTGGTGGGGACGTCGCTTGCCGTGATGCCGGCGGCCTCGCTGCTCGATCATGCGCCCCTGGACGCCCCCTGCGTGCTGGTCGACCCCGAGGCCGATGTCCTTGCCCCGCCGGGCGTCACCCGTCTCTGCCAGTCGGCCGGGAAGGGGGTGCCGGCGCTGGTACGCCACTGGAAGCGTGAGGGACGGCTCTGGCTGCCGGAGACGCTCCTGCGTGAGGCGTGACAGGCGTGGCATGCTAGAATGCCGGCCCCTTCGGCTCCGGGACCATGGCACACATGCAGGACGACACCTTCCACGACGC
The DNA here is from genome assembly GCF_030010555.1 of Halomonas rhizosphaerae. GTDB lineage: Bacteria > Pseudomonadota > Gammaproteobacteria > Pseudomonadales > Halomonadaceae > Halomonas > Halomonas rhizosphaerae. The sequence goes on along the minus strand of NZ_JASCQP010000032.1, from coordinate 5,529 downwards.
CCTCATCGATCGCGACCCTGCTACCGGTCATCCGCGGCCGCCGCGCCGCGAGTTCAAGGCACGGGGCAGCTTCGTCTCCCGCTGCGCGGGCTGCAACCTGCCGGTGCTCAACTGCCTCTGCCCCTACCGGGTCACCGCCACGAGCGAGGCGAGGGTATGGCTGCTCACCCACCCCCTGGAGCACCACAAGCCCACCAACACCGGGCGGCTCATCGGGGACGTTCTGCCCGACACCGAGGTCTTCACCTGGTACCGTACGGCACCCGACGAGCGACTGCTGGCGCTGCTCGAGGATAACCGCTACGCGCCCTTCGTGATCTTCCCCGACGACCAGCCGGACTATGCCGATCGGGTGGTGGGCATGGCGCGGGTCAGGTCGGAACAGGTCGCGAACAGGACCCCCGTCTTTATCATCCTCGACGGGACCTGGCGGCAGGCACGGCGGATCTTCCGCAAGAGCCCCTACCTCGACCGCCTGCCGGTGCTGCCCCTGGCCACCGAGCGGCTCACCCGCTATCGGCTGCGCAAGCCGGCCTCCGCCGCCCACCTCTGTACCGCCGAGGTCGCCATCGAGCTGTTGCGCCAGGGCGGAGACACGGGGGCGGCCGAGGTGCTCGATGACTATTTCGATGCCTTCAACGACAGCTACGCCGCCAGTCGGCGCCACGAGAAGCTCGAGGCACCGACGGCGGCGATGCGGCGTCTGCTGGCCAAGGCCGGCCGCTAAGCCTGCGTCCTTTCCCGCTGGGGCGACCGCGTGGCCGCGTGGCGGGCGTCGGCCTCACTCCTCGTGCTTGCTCAGGATCCAGTCGACCAGCTGCCCGGCCTCCTCCTCGCTCACCTCGACACGCTCGTCGGCGTCCGGCATGGTCGCCGACCCCCAGTGATCCTCGCCCCCCGTCATCACGACCTCGACCAGGTAGCCCCTCATCTCTCCCCCCGCGTACTTTGCGGCGATGCTGTTGAAGCCCGGCGCCCGCGGGGTGTCATCGTCCCGGGCGTGGCAGCTCAGGCACTGCTTCTCCTCTGCCAGCTGCTGGATGGCATCGGACTCCGCAGATGCCGAGGAGGCACCCAGCAAAAGGCCGACCAGCGCCATGGATGCAATGGCCGTTTTCATGTCCTCGCTCCCCCTGTTCATCCGGAGGCCTTCTTCCGGATGCTTGCCAAGTTTGGTGGTCGTACAGGACTGCAACGATGGCGCCCAATGGGGCGCCACCATTGCAGCTGCCTTGAACATAGGTCAGAGGGACAGGGCGCGGGATATGCTTTCTCTCATGCCGGGGCTCAGCGTGTCTCATGCCGATGTCCGCCATCACCCCGCGCGCGCGTTCTGGCGCGATGACGGCGGGCGCCCATCGGGCGGTCAGCCGCCGAACAGGGCCCCGGCGATGCGGAAGCCGGCGATCCAGGTCCCGGCAGCGGAGCCGAGGGTAGCCGTCAGGAAGACCAGCAGGGTGCGCGATACCCGGTTGCGCCACCAGCCCTTGAGCTCGGTGACGTCGTGGCGCAGGGTCGAGAAGTCCCGCACCTTGGGCTTGCGCATCCACAGCTCCACCCCGGCGGCGACGAAGCCGGCGCCGATGGTGGGGTTGAGCGAGGTGAGCGGGGCGGCGAAGAAGGTCGCCGCCACCGTGACCGGATGGGCGAGGGCCGCCAGGGTGGCCGCCCCCGAGAGCACGCCGTTGATCAGGAACCACTCCCCCACCAGCTGCCAGCCCAGCTCGGTATTGCGCGAGAAGCCGATGGCGAAGCCGGTCAGCACCAGCAGCGTGACCAACCAGGGCAGCGCCCGCCACAGGCGCGACGGCGGCGGGGTGGCCTCGAGGCGCTCGCGCTCCGGCGCGGGGTCGGCAGGCAGCGGCTGTTCCAGCTGCTCGGCCATGCCCTTCATGTGGCCGGCGCCGATCACCACCAGCACGTGGCGATAGCGTCCGGGACCGGCGTCCTGGGCCAGGCGCAGGACCATGTAGCGGTCCCGTTCGCTGATCAGCGGGATGAAGAGAGACTCCGATTCGGCGGCGAACTCGCTGAAGGTGGACTCCAGGACGTCGCCCTCCTTGAGTCGCTCGATCTCCTCGGCGGAGACCTGCTGGCGCGACAGCACGCTGCCGAGCAGCCCCGAGAACAGCGAGAAGCGTTGCCACCAGGGCACATTGTGGTAGATGCGCTTGAGGGTGATGCCCACGTCGCGGTCGATCAGCAGCAGCGGCAGGCCGGCGTCACGGCTCTCCTCCAGGGCGGCCCGCATCTCGGCACCGGGCTCGATGCCCGACTGCTCGGCCACGCGCTGCTGGAAGGCCCCCAGCGCCAGGCTGGCGGCCACCATGCCGGCCTTGCCCTGGCGGAAGATCTGGAACAGGTCCTGTTCGCCCAGGGCATCGGGGTTGGTGAGGCTGTGGTGGCGCGAGTCGCACAGCTCGATGGCCACGGCATCGAACTCGCCGGAGCGGATCAGCGCACGCACGTCCGCGGCGCTCTCGGCGGAGACATGGGCCGTGCCCAGCAGGGTGTAGCGGGTCTCGCCCACCTGCAGGACGCGGCGGGGGCCGCTGGTGGTGTCGTCCTGGCGGGCGGTGATCACGGAATCCTGGGAGTCGGTCATGGACGCTCGGGCAGTAGGAGTGAAAGGGCGATTATCCATGAAGGACGAGGCCCGGCCAATCCGCACGAGGCTCGGCGCGGCCTTCGATCATTCACTTGCGCCAGAATGCGGGGGTGAACAGCACCAGCACGGTGAAGATCTCCAGGCGGCCGAGCAGCATGGCCACCACCAGGATCCACTTGGCCAGGTCCGGCAGGTCGCCGTAGTGGGCGGAGGCCTCGCCCAGCGCCGGGCCCAGGTTGTTGAGCGCCGACCCCACCGTGGACCAGGCGGTGACCTGGTCGACGCCGGTGGCCATCACGCCCACCAGCATCATGAAGAACAGCATCACGTAGACGGAGAAGAAGCCCCACACCGCCTGGGCGATGCCGTCCGGCACGCTGACCTTGCCGATCTTCACCGTGATCACCGCATTGGGGTGGATCAGGCGCATCACCTCACGCATGCCCTGCTTGAGGATCAGGATGATGCGGATGACCTTCATGCCACCGCCGGTCGATCCCGAGCAGCCGCCGACGAAGGCCGCGACGAACAGCAGGAAGGGCAGGGCGCCGGGCCAGGTGGAGAAGTCCGCCACGGCGAAGCCGGCGGTGGTGGCCACCGAGACCACCTCGAACAGGCCGTGACGCAGCCCCAGTTCGGTGCCGTAGGTGTCGGTCAGCCAGAGCGAGAGCACCGTGATCACGGTCAGGCCGAGCAGGAAGAGCAGCAGGAACCGCGCCTCGGGGTCCTGGAAGTAGTGCGTCACGCTGCGCTGGCGCCAGGCCAGGAAGTGCAGGCTGAAGCTCACCGCCGAGACGATCAGGAAGAACACGCAGATCATCTCGACCAGTGCGCTGTCGAAGTGGCCGATGCTGGCGTCGTAGGTGGAGAAGCCGCCGATGGCCACGGTGGAGAAGCTATGGCCCAGGGCGTCGAACCAGTCCATGCCGGCCGCCATGTAGGCCAGCATGCAGGCCAGGGTCAGGCTGGCGTAGATGTACCATAGCGCCTTGGCCGTCTCGGTGATGCGCGGGGTGAGCTTGGAGTCCTTCAGCGGCCCCGGGATCTCGGTGCGGTAGAGGGCCATGCCGCCGACCCCCAGGGTCGGCAGGATGGCGACGGCCAATACCACGATCCCCATGCCGCCCAGCCACTGCAGCTGCTGGCGGTAGTAGAGGACCGCCTTGGGCAGGAAGTCGATGCCGGTGATCACCGTGGCGCCGGTGGTGGTCAGGCCCGAGAAGGACTCGAAGACGGCGTCGGTCGGGGCCAGGGCCGTGTCACCGGTGAGCATCAGCGGCAGCGCGCCGAACAGCCCCAGCACGCTCCAGAAGAGCGCCGCGATCAGGAAGCCGTCGCGGGTGCGCAGCTCCTTGCGGGCATGGCGGTTGGGCAGGTACATCACCGCCCCGGTGGCCACGGTGATGGCGATGGCCACCGCGAAGGCCTCCCACATGCCGTCGGCGAACAGCAGCGAGATCAGGATAGGCGGCACCATGGTCAGGCTGAACATCATCAGCAGCAGGCCCAGGATGCGCAGGATCATGCGCAGGCTCATCGGGCGGCCCTCCTCGGGTCGCCGGTGGTCACGTGACAGGCCATCAGAAGAACGTCAACCCGACCTGGAAGAGCCGCTCCACGTCGCGCAGCCGGCGCTTGTCGATCACGAACAGGATGACGTGGTCACCGGACTCCACCACCACGTCGTCATGGGCGATCAGCACCTCCTTGCCGCGTACCACGGCGCCGATGGTGGTGCCCTGGGGCAGGTCGATCTCGCCGATGGCGCGCCCCACCACCTTGGACGACTGGGTGTCGCCGTGGGCGATGGCCTCGATGGCCTCGGCCGCGCCGCGGCGCAGCGAGTGGACGTTGACGATGTCGCCGCGCCGCACGTGGGTCAGCAGGCTGCCGATGGTGGCCTGCTGGGGCGAGATGGCGATGTCGATCTCGCCGCCCTGCACCAGGTCGACATAGGCGGCGTTGTTGATCAGCGTCAGCACCTTCTTGGCGCCCATGCGCTTGGCCAGCATCGACGACATGATGTTGACCTCGTCGTCGTTGGTCAGCGCGCAGAAGATGTCGCAGTCCTCGATGTTCTCCTCCTCCAGCAGCCGCTTGGCGGTGGCGCTGCCGTGCAGCACCACGGTGCGGTCGAGGCGTTCGGAGAGCTGGGTGCAGCGCTCGAGGTTGTGCTCGATGATCTTGACCTGGTGGCTGTGCTCCAGGTGCTCGGCCAGGCGCTCGCCGATGTTGCCGCCGCCGGCGATCATCACCCGGCGGAAGTCGCGGTCGAGGCGGCGCAGCTCGCTCATCACCGCGCGGATGTCGCGCCGGGCGGCGATGAAGAACACCTCGTCGTCGGCCTCGATCACGGTGTCGCCGCGGGGAATGATCGGCCGGTTCTGGCGGTAGATGGCCGCCACCCGGGTGTCCACGCTGGGCATGTGGCGGCGCAGGAAGCCCAGCTCCTGGCCGACCAGCGGGCCGCCGTAGAAGGCCTTCACCGCCACCAGCTGCACCAGGCCGCCGGCGAACTCCAGCACCTGCAGGGCGCCGGGATGCTCGATCAGCCGGCGGATATGGTCGGTGACCACCTGCTCGGGGCTGATCAGCACGTCGATGGGCACCGCCTCGTGGGCGAACAGGCCCTTGCGGGTCAGGTAGGCGGTGGCACGCACCCGGGCGATCTTGGTCGGCGTGCGGAACAGGGTGTGGGCCACCTGGCAGGCGATCATGTTGACCTCGTCGGAGTTGGTCACTGCGATCAGCATGTCGGCGTCCTCGCAGCCGGCCTGGCGAAGCACCATGGGGTAGGAGCCGGCCCCGGAGACCGTGCGGATGTCCAGGCGGGTATGCAGCTCGCGCAGGCGCTCGCCGTCGGTGTCCACCACCGTGATGTCGTTCTCCTCCCGGGCCAGGTGCTCGGCCAGGGTGCCGCC
>NZ_JASCQP010000029.1 GCF_030010555.1 Halomonas rhizosphaerae | reverse complement strand
TGGGTCCACTCTCGGTTCGGCCGAGGACGGCCGAATCGACAGGGGACCGGTGGTGGTCCAGTTCCGCGGCCAGCCGACTCGGGAGGTCGCGCCTCACCTCGTTCACCGCCCGCTGCACCGCATAGCGAAAGCCCGTGGCATCGGCGCTGCCATGGCTCTTGATCACGATCCCGGCCAGCCCCAGCAGGCTGGCGCCATTGTAGCGCACGGGATCGAGCTCGCCCTTGAGTCGACGCAGCGCCGGACGGGCGAGCAGCCCCACCACCCGGCTGCTCCAGTGGGCCTCGAAGGTCGCCTGGACTCGCTCGACCAGCAGCCGCGCCAGGCCCTCGCTGGCCTTGAGCACGGCGTTGCCGACGAAGCCGTCGCAGACCACCACGTCCGCGGCACCGCTGAAGATCCCGTCGCCCTCCACGTACCCCAAGTAGGCGATGTCGGGATGACGGCGCAGCCAGGCATCGGCATCGCGAACGCTGCGCGTGCCCTTGGTACCCTCGACACCGACATTGAGCAGCGCCACCCGCGGTGCCACGAGGCCATCCACATGGCGCGCCATCACCTCCCCCATCAGGGCGAAGTCGACCAGGCGCTCGGCACTGGCCTCCACGTTGGCGCCCAGGTCGAGCAGGTAGCAGCGACCCAGATCACGCGTGGGAATGGCGGTGCTGATGGCCGGACGTGGAATCCCCGCCACCGTACCCAGGGCACGCCGGGCCAGCGCCATCAGGGCGCCGGTGTTGCCGGCGCTGACCCCGGCCACGGCGTCGCCACCGGCAACACAGTCGAGCATCCGCGCCATGCTGGTATCGCCGCCGTGACGCAGCGCCTCGCTGGGTCGCTGGGACTGCTGGACGACCGCCGGGGCATCGCCGACCCGCAGACGCGACGCCGCCGCGGCAAGCTGCCGCGGCAGGCGAGCTATCTCGCCCTCAAGCAGCTCGGCGGGGCCGAACAGCCAGAGCTCGAGATCGGGGTCGGCACGGACGGCCGCGGCGGAGCCCAAGACGGCCGGACGGGGACCGAGGTCCCCGCCCATCGCATCGATGGCGATCCGCACGTCAACGGCCAGCCATTACCATCCGTGTGCCGTCGCGTCAGGCGTCGACGACCTTGCGGCCACGGTAGAAGCCGTCCGGCGACACATGGTGGCGCAGGTGGGTGGTGCCGGTCTCCTTGTCCTGGGACAGGGCCGGAGCGGTGAGAGCGTCGTGGCTACGACGCATGCCGCGCTTGGAACGGGTCTTGCGGTTCTGTTGAACTGCCATGGGTTGTCACTCCAGAGTGAAACGAGGATGTATCAGGGTTTGCCCTTGATCTGCCGCAGCACATCGAAAGGGCTCGCCGGGGCGCTGGCCGAATCGTCGGTCGCCTCCCCGCTGTTCAGCTGGTCGCGCGAGACCGGACACTCGGCCTCGTCGTGGTAAACCACCTGGGGCAGGCTGAGGATGAGCTCATCCTCGACCACCGCCAGCAGGTTCAGCTGTTCGTTTTCCACCAGCACCGGCTCGTGGGTGCTCGGCAGCTCCGCGGCCAGGGCGTCACTGGTGACCATTCCCAGCCGGAATGCGCTCTCGACCTGTTGCGCCATGGGCTCGAGGCAGCGCCGGCACGGCAGCTGCAGCTCGGCCTTCAAATGGCCACGGATCTCCCGTCGACCCTGGGGATCGATGGCAAAATCCAGCCATACCTGGGCATCACCGGACTGGGCGCCGATTTCCTCGGCGAGTCGCGCCATCTCGGCGAGCGCCACCAGGCCTTCCAGGTGTTCGGCACGGGCCGCGAGCTTGTAGGGCTCGACCCTGCCGGGGAGTCTTGAGGTCAACATAGGCGCGCAATGATAGGCACTCCCCCTGCCCCTGTCAAAGCCGCCATCGTCCCGGGTTACCATGGTGGCGAGGCGCCAGGACCGGCGCCGCCGACTCGCCGTTTCCCTCGACCCATTCCGGAGAATGCCCATGCCCCGTCTGATCCTTGCCTCGGGCTCGCGCTGGCGCCGTCAGCTGCTTGACCGCCTGGAGATCCCTTATGCCTGGGAGAGCCCCGACATCGACGAGACGCCGCGCCCGGGCGAGGCGCCCGAGGCCCTGGTCCACCGCCTGGCGCTGACCAAGGCCGAGCGGCTGGCCGACCGCTGGCCTGAGCACCTGATCATCGGCTCCGACCAGGTGGCACTGTTCGACGGCGAGATCCTCGGCAAGCCCGGTGACGCGGCCACGGCCCGCGCCACCCTGGCCCGCTTCTCCGGCCACCGCGTGCGCTTCCTTACCGGCCTGGCGCTGCTCGACACCGGGCAAGGCTGCCACCGGGTCTGTCACGAGACCTATGACGTGGTGTTCCGCCACCTGAGCGAGGGCGAGATCGCTCACTACGTGGAGAGGGAAAAGCCCCTGGACAGCGCCGGCAGCTTTCGCATGGAGGGGCTGGGCATTGCCCTGTTCGAGAAGCTCGAGGGGGATGACCCGAACACCCTGATCGGCCTTCCGCTGATCCGGCTCTGCGAGCTGCTGCGCGACGCCGGGCTGGACCCTCTCGGACCCAACACTCAGTAAGCCGGCGCCGCTACAGAGAGCGGCGCCGGGGACAGGTCGTAGAGGGGGTCCTATGCCAGGGGTGAGGAGCATTGCTCCGAACGGGCTGGCCAAGGAGGGCCAGCACCGGACCTGCAAGCGGAGCAGGACGCGAGAGCGAAGCAGGGCATCGGTAGCGCCCAGGGAGGGGTTCACAGCGCCCCCTCGCAGAGCTGTCGCCGGGAAAGCCGCGAGCTAAGAAGGAGGCGCTAGTAGACCTGATAGCGCACCGGCGACTCGCCCCTCGGCAGGCCCAGCCACTCCATGGCCACCCGGCCGAACTGGCGGGAGATTCGCTCGAAGGGGTCGAGACGCGGGGTGTAATCGCGCAGTCGTGCCTCGCCGAGTCGGGCGCGGGCCACGCCGTCGATGCTGTCGAGCCCGTCCACCAGCCCCAGCTCAAGGGCCTGTTCGCCACTCCAGATCAGCCCGCTGAACAGTCGCTCGTCGTCGGCCAGTCGACCGCCACGCCCCTCGCGCACGTCCTCGATGAACTGACGATGGGTGGTGGTCAGCACCTCCTGCCAGAACGCCCGCTGCGATGGGGCGATCTCCGAGAAGGGGTCGAGGAACGCCTTGTTCTCGCCGGCCGCGAAGACACGACGCTCGACGCCCAGGCGCCCGATGGCCTCCTCGAAGCCGAAACCGGCGTGGATGACCCCGATCGATCCCACCAGGCTGGCCGGCGCGGCGATGATCTCGTCGGCCGCCGCAGCCACATAGTAGGCACCACTGGCCCCGATGTCCTCGATCACCGCCAGAACCGGCTTGTCGCCGGACTCGCGCAACCGCATCACCGCCTCGAAGATGCGCTGTGACTGCACGGGGCTGCCGCCGGGGCTGTCGATATGCAGCACCACCGCCTCGACCCCATCCGCCCTCCAGGCCCGTTCCAGGCCCTCGATGATGCGCTCGGCGCTGGCTGGCGAATCGCTGTCGATCACCCCCTTGACCTCGACGACACCGAGATGGGGCTGGGCAGGCGCCCCGGCACCCGGGGCACCGAAGATGCCGTAGAGGGCGGTGGAGAGCGAGGCCAGGATCAGCAGCAAGAAAAAGAAGCGGAAGAACAGCTTCCAGCGCCGGGAGCGCCGCTGCTCCACCAGCACCCCGCCGATCCAGCGATCCATCATCTCCAGCTGGGCCAGGCGCTGGCGCTCGCGAAGCGTCTCGGCGTCCTCGGCGGGCGGCGGCGCTGCATCGCCCCGCGGCGCCTCGCGCTCCCGGTGCGCCTGTTCCGGGGTCAGCTCCGGTCCGCTGGTCCAGCGATCGTCGCGCTTGTCGTCATCACTCATGGTCGTCCTGTCCCTTGGTCAGCTAGCCGTGCAGCCAGTCGAAGAGGTCGGGCACCGCCTCGGCGGTGAACACCGGCCGGCTGGCAGAAAGGCGTGCCGGGGCATGCACGCCCCAGGTCACCGCCACCCGATCCATGCCCAGTGCCCGGGCCATCTCGAGGTCGTATTCGGTATCGCCGATCATCACCGCCTCGCCGACCTCGACATCGAGCTCGACGAGGAGCTCCTCGAGCATCCGGGGGTGCGGCTTCGAGCGCGTCTCGTCGGCGGTTCGGCTGGCATGGAACCAGCCACCGCTGGCGCTCTCGCGGAAGATGCGGTCCAGGCCGCGGCGGCTCTTCCCGGTGGCCACGGCCAGGCGCTGGTCCGCCCTGCCCCGCAGCCGGGCAAGGCCGGCCTCGACCCCGGGATAGAAGCGCATGGGGCCGGTATCGCCCTCGACGAAATGGTAGGCATAGCGTGCCCTCAGCAGCTCGGCACGCTCGCCGTCGATGCCGGGGCAGAGGGTGGCGATGGCTTCGGGCAACCCCAGGCCGATGATGTTGCGAATCGCTCCAGCCTCCATCTCGCCCCAGCCGGCCTCCCGGGAGGCCGCCTGCATGCTGGAGACGATCCGTTCGATGGAGTCCATCAGGGTGCCATCCCAGTCGAAGATGGCCAGTCGATAGCGCATGAAGCCTCCGTGTCAGCGTGACTGGCGAGTGCGGTCAAGCACCGCCTCGAGCTCACTGGGCAATGGCGCCTTGATCTTCACCGGCCGGCCGCTGCTGGGCTCGGGGAAGGTCAGGGACGCGGCGTGCAGGAAGAGTCGCGACAGGCCCAGTGTGGCGGAGAGCCTCTGGCTCTCGCGGCTGCCGTACTTGTCGTCGCCGAGCAGCGGATGGCCGGCATGGGCCGCATGCACGCGGATCTGGTGGGTCCGCCCGGTGACCGGCTCGGCCTCGACCAGGGTGACCTTCTCGAAGGCCTCGCGCACTGCGAAGCGCGTCCGGGCCACCTTGCCGGCCGCATCGACCCGCACCCGTCGCTCGCCGTTGGCGAGCTCGAAGCGGTCGAGCCGGGCGCTGACGAAGTCGCGTCGCGCCGGCCAGCGCCCGGCCACCAGCGCCAGGTACTGCTTGTCCATCTGGCGCTCCTTGAGCGAGGCATTGAGCGCCAGCAGCGCCGGGCGCGACTTGGCCAGCAGCAGGCAGCCCGAGGTGTCGCGATCCAGGCGGTGGACCAGTTCCAGGAAGTCGAGGTCCTCGCGCACCTGGCGCAACGCCTCGATCAGGCCGATCTTCACCCCGCTGCCGCCATGCACGGCGAGCCCCGAGGGCTTGTTGATCACCAGCCAGTCGCGCCCCTCCAGCAGCACGCTGCCGGCGAGCAGGTTGCGCAGGTTGTCGCTGACCTCGCGGACCGCCTCGCGGGGTGTGAGGCGCAGCGGCGGGATCCGCACCATGTCGCCCAGCGCCAGGCGGGTGTCGGCCTTGACCCGCTTCTTGTTCACCCGCACCTCGCCCTTGCGCACGATGCGGTAGATGAGGGCCCTGGGCGCCCCCTTCATGCGCGTCAACAGGAAGTTGTCGACCCGCTGGCCGACCTGGCCCTCGGTCACTTCCACCCACTGCACGTCGCGCCCTTCCGCCATGCCGCCACTCCACTGGATACCTGCTTGAAAGGCGCATTCTACCGCAGTGCAGACCATCCTGCGCCAATTGCTGGCCACCCCCTTTGCTGTTATATTGCCAACTCGCTTCACTGGGTCGTCACGACCCGCCAGAGCGCCTGCACGACAGACACGCAGGCCGGAGCGAAAGATCAGGCCGCGACGATCCTCGCCAATCCGGGGTCCCGCCGCCGACAAGCAAGCGATACAACGCCACGCCCGGCTTCGGTCGCGCTCCCTGCAGCACGACCGGAGATCACGGGATACGTACAACAACGTGCCGGAGGCCGGCGTTGGCGAATCGATGAATGCCAGGTGTTGGCGGTGACCGCAGGGCCGGATGGGCGACGTCCCACCGAGACATGTCCTGCCTCCGCCCCGTACTCAACATGATCATGCCGTGTCGGATCCATCGTGCAAGGATGACCCGAACGGCCGGGCGCACTACCGCATCCGCGACATGCGCTGAGCACAAGCACGCAGCAACCAGCGGTTCGCCTCCGTCGTTGACCGCCGTCCGGCGCGTCTCTACTTGCGAGACGACATGAAACGGATGCTCATCAATGCGACCCAGCCCGAAGAGCTGCGGGTCGCGCTGGTCGATGGACAACGCCTCTACGACCTGGACATCGAGTCCGGTGCCCGGGAACAGAAGAAAGCCAACATCTACCGCGGCAAGATCACCCGGGTGGAACCCTCCCTCGAAGCCGCCTTCGTCGACTTCGGTGCCGACCGCCACGGCTTCCTGCCCCTCAAGGAGGTGTCCCGCGACTACTTCCTGAAGGAACCCTCGGGCCGCCCCAGCATCAAGGAAGTGCTCAAGGAGGGCCAGGAAGTCATCGTCCAGGTGGACAAGGAGGAGCGCGGCAACAAGGGCGCGGCCCTGACCACCTTCATCAGCCTGGCCGGTCGCTTCCTGGTGCTGATGCCCAACAACCCCCGGGCCGGCGGCATCTCGCGACGCATCGAGGGCGAGGAGCGCAGCCAGCTCAAGGAGGCCATGAGCCAACTGACCGTGCCCGACAAGATGGGCCTGATCGTGCGCACGGCCGGCATCGGCCGCTCCCCCGAGGAACTGCAGTGGGACCTGGACTACCTGGTGCAGGTCTGGGATTCGATCACCGAAGAGGCCGGCAAGCGACCGGCACCCTTCCTGATCTACCGCGAATCCAACGTCATCATCCGCGCCATGCGCGACTACCTGCGCCAGGACATCGGCGAGGTGCTGATCGACAGCGAGCAGGTCCACCAGGAGGCCCTGGCCTTCATCCGCCAGGTGATGCCCTCCTATCAGCAGAAGATCAAGCTCTACGTCGACGAGGTCCCGCTCTTCTCGCGCTTCCAGATCGAGTCGCAGATCGAGACCGCCTACGAGCGCGAGGTCAAGCTGCCCTCAGGCGGCTCCATCGTCATCGACCATACCGAGGCGCTGGTCTCCATCGACATCAACTCGGCGCGCGCCACCCGCGGCAGCGACATCGAGGAGACCGCACTACAGACCAACCTGGAGGCGGCCGACGAGATCGCCCGCCAGTTGCGCCTGCGCGACATCGGCGGCCTGGTAGTGATCGACTTCATCGACATGAGCCCGGCGCGCAATCAGCGCGAGGTCGAGAATCGCATGCGCGACGCGCTCAAGCTCGACCGCGCCCGGGTGCAGATCGGTCGCATCTCGCGTTTCGGCCTGATGGAGATGTCCCGCCAGCGTCTGCGCCCCTCGCTGGGCGAGACCAGCGGCGTGGTCTGCCCGCGATGCGACGGCCAGGGCACGATCCGTGACGTGCGCTCCATCTCGCTCTCCATCATGCGCCTCATCGAGGAAGAGGCGATGAAGGAGCGCAGTGCCCAGATCCGCGCCATCCTGCCGGTGCCGGTGGCCACCTACCTGCTCAACGAGAAGCGCGCCGTGCTGGCCGAGATCGAACGGCGCCAGGGCGTACGCGTGGTGATGCTGCCCAATCCGGACATGGACACGCCCCACTACGACGTCCAGCGCCTGCGCGACGACCATGTGGACGAGGAAGGTGCCACCACCCTGTCCAGCTTCGAGCTCTCCACCGACACCGAGGTCGGCAAGGAGCCGGAGGCCGCCTTCGGCAAGCCGGTCCAGCGCGCCGAGGCCGCCGTGAAGACGGTGATCCACCACGAACCGGCGCCCGCGTCCCTGCAGGAGGAGGAGGCCCCGGCCCCGGTACCGCCCAAGGCAGCGGCCAGGGCGCCGGCTGCACCGCCCGTCGTCGAACCCCAGGCCGGGGTGCTGGGTCGCCTGGTCAAGGGCCTGGCCAAGCTGCTCGGCAGCGACGAGGCACCTGCCGGGACCGAGCCGAAGCCGTCCGCCCGCTCAGGCGAGTCGCGAGGCGAGCCGGGTTCGCGCAAGCCCGCCCAGCGCGAGGATGAGCGCGGTGGCCGCAACGGCCGCCAGCGTCGCCCGCGCAGCGAGGAGCGTCGCAGCTCGCCACGCCAGGAAGGCGAGCGTGGCGAGGGCAAGGCGGAAGGTAGCGAAAACCGTGACAATCGCGGCAGCCGCGGCGGCCGTGGACGCGGCGGTCGCCCCGACGAGGGTCGCCAGGCGCGCCAGCAGGAGGCGCCGAAGGCTCGCGATGACAAGCCCCGCGATGACAGGTCCCGTGACCAGAAACCCCGCGACGAGAAACCCCGCGACGACGCACGCCGCCAGAAAGGCAGCGACAAGCCGGCCGAGACGCCGAGCGAAAAGCGTGCCGAGAAGCCGGCAGCGGCGGAGGCCCCGGTGGATGACGGCAAGCCCAAGCGCACTCGCAACAACCCGCGCCAACGCACGCGCAAGCACGCCATCAACCCCAAGGCGGAGGCCGAGCAGCAGCGCCTGCAGGCCGAAACCGCCGCGGCCATGCCGGTAGAGACGACAGACGCCCCCCAGGTCGAGTCGCCCAAGGGCGAGGCCAAGCCAGCGGAGAGACGCACCGAGCCGAAGGCAGAGGCGCCCAAGCCTGAGCAGAAGTCGGACGAGAAGCTTGCCGAAGCATCGAAGGCCGAGCCCACACCGGATGAGGCCAAGGCCGAGCAGAAGCCAGCCGACGCAAAGGCCGAGTCAGACGCGGCCAAGCAGCCAAGCGGCCAGGCGGCCAAGGCCGAACCCAAGCCGGATGCGCACAAGGCGGAGCAGAAGCCCGTCGAGAAGGCTGCGGCAGCGAGGACCGACACCGCGGCAGCCAAGCAGCCAAGCGGCCAGGCGGCCAAGCCCGAGCAGAAACCTGCCGAAGCGAAGGCCGAGTCCGAGCCCAAAGCAGAGGCGCCGAAGGCGGAGCAGAAGCCGACCGAGAATCCTGCCAAGGCCGAGGCACCGAAGGCCGAGCAGAAGCCTGCCGAAGCGAAGACCGACACCGAGGCAGCCAAGCAGCCAAGCGGCCAGGCGGCCAAGCCCGAGCAGAAACCTGCCGAAGCGAAGGCCGAGTCCGAGCCCAAAGCAGAGACGCCGAAGGCGGAGCAGAAGCCCGCCGAGAAAGCTGCCGAAGCGAAGACCGACAGCGA
>NZ_JASCQP010000028.1 GCF_030010555.1 Halomonas rhizosphaerae | reverse complement strand
CCTATCTAAAAAAGCTCGATGCCTTGACCCGAGAGAAGTGGGCGACGACACGGGGCAAAAAGCCCAAGCCGTCCAAGGGTTAAGGCATGAGCACCCACTGGCGCTGCTGCTACGTGCGGCATCGCTACCGCGCAGCACGTTCTACTACCAGCTCAAGGCCCTGGGGGCTGGCGATCCGTATGCGTCTCTGAAGGCGCGTATCCAGGCGATCTATGATTACCACAAGGGACGCTATGGCTATCGCCGTATCACCGCTGTGCTGCGCCAGACAGGCGAGGCGGTCAACCACAAGACCGTCCAGCGGTTGATGCAACAACTGGGCTTGAAGTCCCTCGTTCGCCCCAAGCGGTATCGGGCTTATCGAGGAGCCGAGGGCTACGCCGCCCCGAATACGCTACGGCGTCGGTTTCAGGCCCAAGGACCGAATCAACGATGGGTGACCGACATCACCGAATTCAAGGTCGATGACCAGAAGCTCTACCTGTCACCGGTCATGGATCTGTATAACGGCGAAATCATCGCCTTCCAGACCGGGCCACGACCGGTATTGGGCCTGGTGAAGCACATGTTGAGGAGCGCCTTCGACCGGCTGAGGCCGGGTGATCGGCCTCTATTGCACTCGGATCAGGGATGGCATTACCGGCACCCCAACTATCGTCGCCTGGTGGTGGAGAAACGGATACTGCGCAGCATGTCACGGAAAGGGAATTGTCTGGACAATGCCGCCATGGAGAGTTTTTTCGGCACCCTGAAAGCCGAGTACTTCCATCTGAACCGGTTCGACACCGTTGAGCAGTTGCAGCAAGGCATTGCCGACTACATCCACTACTACAACCATCAACGGATCAAGCAGAGACTAAAAGGCCTGAGCCCCGTGCAATACAGGACTCAGGCCATGGCCGCCGGTTAAGAGAACTAACCGTCCAACGATTGGGGGTCAGTTCACTTGCCCGGGTGTCGTGCTTTGTGCACGGCCCTTGCACGATGCCGGGCTAGACTGAGCGTACATGCCCCGACGAGGAGATCTGCATGAAGACCCGTTTCCCTCTTTATCCCCTGGTGGTGGCCGGTGCCCTCGGCCTGGCCCTCGCCGCCTCCCCGCTGCTGGCTCAGCCCGGCAACGGCCAGGGCAATGCCCAAGGGGCGGCGCCCTGGAAGGAGGAGGGCCAGCAGCAGCGTGGCCAGAAGAACGAGAGCCAGCGTGCCCGGGAGTCGCGTGGCCAGGGACAGGGCCAGGCGCGAGGCGAGCGGGACCGTCAGGAGTACCGTGACCGGGAGCGCGACGAGTATCGTGACCGGGAGCGCGACGAGTATCGTGACCGGGAGCGCGACGAGTATCGTGACCGGGAACGTGATGAGTATCGCGATCGGGAACGTGATGAGTACCGTGATCGGGAAGGCTATCGCGACGAGGCAAGGCGGCCGATGATCGACGAGCGCGAGGTTCGCGAGATCTTTCGCAGTCGGCGTGAGTATCTCCGGCATGAAGACCGCGACAGCCTGCCGCCCGGCATCCGCATGAACCTGGAACGCGGCAAGCCCCTGCCTCCCGGCATTGCCAGGAACTTCGACGAACGCGTGAGGCGAGACCTGCCCTACTACGAGGGCTATGAATGGCGCCGTGTAGGCACCGATGCCGTGCTGGTCGACCTCACCGACGACATCATCCACGAGGTGATCCAGGACATCCTGCGATGATCGCCCCCGGCGGGCACGCCGTTGCTCGCCGACGCTCCTGCGCCCGCTCTCCTTGATCTCCATCAGGCACGACCCGTCGCCTTGTCTCATACTGCCCGTGTCTGCAAAGGAGAACTGCCATGGTGGAACCCCTTGGGGTGGCACAGGTGTACCGGACCTGTCCGACCGATGCCTTCGATTTCGAGGTTACCAGTGAGCTCGAGTCGCTGGACCTGCTCGTCGGCCACGAGCGTGCACGGGATGCATTGAGCTTCGGCACCGCGATTCGCAGCGACGGCTTCAACCTCTTCGTGCTGGGCCAGCCCGGGCACGACCGACACAGCCTGGTGGGCAGCTTCCTCGCCGAGAAGGCCCGGGGCGCCTCGCCCCCCCGTGACTGGTGCTATCGCTACAACTTCGACGATCCGGCCGTGCCGCTGGCCCTCTCGCTGCCGCCCGGCCTGGGGCGTCAGCTGCGCACGGACCTGGAGGCCCTGGTCGAGGAGCTGCGCAGCGCCATCCCCGCCGTGTTCGAGAGCGAGGAGTACCAGAACCGTCTTCACGAGCTCAAGCAGGCCATGGGCGAGCGCCAGCGTGACGCCGTCGAGGCCGTGCGACGCGAGGCCCGCGAGCACGATATCCTGCTGCTCTCCACCCCCAACGGCTTCACTTTCGCGCCGGCCGAGGGCGACAAGATGATGGCGCCGGAGGCCTTCGAGAAGCTGCCGAAGGACGAGCGCGAGCGCATCGAGGCCACGGTCGAGATCCTGCAGCGCAAGCTGACGCAGGCGATCCGTCAGATGCCTCGCCTGGCCAAGGCGCTGCGCGACCAGGCCAATGCCCTCAACGCCGAGATGCTCGAGTCCGCCATCGGCGCCCCCCTGGACGAGCTCAAGGAGCGCTATGCCGAGCACGCGGGAATCCTGACCCACCTCGATGCCATCCGCGAAGCGATCCTGTTCAATGTCGACTCCTTCATCGCCGATGAGCCCGACATCCCGGCGGAGGCGGTGTTCAGCCGCTTCCAGGTCAACCTGTTGGTGGACAATGCCGAGGCGCAAGGGGCGCCGGTGATCTACCAGGACCTGCCCACCCATCAGCACCTGGTGGGTCGCATCGAGCACCATGTGCACAACGGCACCCTGCTGACCGACTTCTCGTTGATCCGGGCCGGTGCCCTGCATCGCGCCAACGGCGGCTACCTGGTGCTGGACGTGCGCGGCGTGCTCACCCAGCCGGGGGCCTGGGAGACCCTCAAGCGGGTGCTGAGAGCCGGCGAGATCCGTACCGAGTCGCTGGAGCAGGCCTATGGGCTGATCAGTACCGTGACCCTCGAGCCGGAGCCGGTCCCGCTGGACGTCAAGATCGTGCTGCTGGGCGAGCGCCTGCTCTACTACCTGCTCTGCGAGCACGACCCCGAGTTCCTGGAGCTGTTCAAGGTACAGGCCGACCTCGAGGACGAGCTCGACCGTGACCCCGAGCACGAGGCCTTCTATGCCCAGGTGGTGGCGACCCTGGCCCGCGAGGCGGCCCTGCGCCCGCTGGACCGCAGCGGCGTGGCCGCGGTGATCGAGCGGGCCAGCCGCCTGGCCGACGACCAGCGCAAGCTGACCGCGCGTCACCGCGACCTCCATGACCTGGTGCTGGAGGCCGACCACTGGGCCGGGGAGGAGGCGGCCACGGTGATCGCCAGGCGCCATGTCGAGAAGGCGGTCAGCCAGCAGCTCTGGCGGGCGGGTCGCATCCGCGAGCGCAGCCACGAGATGATCACTCGCGGCACCATGCTGGTCGCCACCGAGGGGCGCGTGGTCGGCCAGGTCAACGGCCTCTCCGTGCTGCAGCTGGGCGAGTATGCCTTCGGCCAGCCGTCGCGTATCACCGCCACGGCGCGTCCCGGCAGCGGCCAGGTGGTGGACATCGAGCGCGAGGCGCGCATGGGCGGGCGTATCCACTCCAAGGCGGTGATGATCCTGTCGCGCTACCTGGCCACGCGCTACGCGGGCGAGGAGCCGCTCTCGCTCTCCGCGAGCCTGGCCTTTGAACAGTCCTATGGCGGCGTCGAGGGCGACAGTGCCTCGGTGGCCGAGGTGTGCGCCCTGGTCTCGGCCATCGCCCGGGTGCCGCTCGACCAGGCCTTCGCCGTCACCGGCTCCATCGACCAGCATGGACGGGTCCAGGCGGTGGGCGGCGTTAACGAGAAGATCGAAGGGTTCTTCGATGTCTGTGCCGCCCGTGGCGACCTCGTGGGACAGGCGGTGATCCTGCCGGCGACCAACGTCGCACACCTGATGCTCAAGGCCGAGGTTCGCGAGGCGATCGAGCAGGGGCGCTTCCGCGTCTTCGCCGTGTCACGGGTGGACGAGGCACTGGAGCTTCTCACCGGCCTGCCCATCGGTGAGGCCGATGCCCAGGGGCACTTCCCCGAGGGTAGCCTGGATGCCCGCGTGGCCGAACGGCTGGTGCATTTCCGCGAGGTGGTGAAGCACGCTCGCCAGGAGGAACAGGGCGGCGATGGGAACGGACACGAGGAGCAGGACGATGAACGCTGACGAGTCCCGGCCAGACCCGGGGGGGCAGACGCGGGATGACGAGATCCCGGTGGTGCGGGTGCTGGCGCTGCTCGATGCGTCCCGACACAGCCTGGCGGCACTGGCCGCCGCCGTGGACCTCGCGGTGACGCGCCACGCCGAGCTGGTGGCGCTTTACGTCGAGGACCAGGACCTCCTGGGGAGCGCCGGCTTCCCCTTTTCCCGGGAGATCGGCGCCGTCTCGGGTCGGGTTCGCCGACTGTCGAGGACCGAACTCGAGGCCGGCATGGCGCGTCAGACCCGGCGCGTGACCGAGGCCCTGGATGCCGCGGTGGCCGGCCGGGAGCTGCGGCACCAGTTGCGGGTCAGTCGCGGCCGGGTGATCAGCGAGGCGTTGTCGCTGGCCGGCCCGGGGGACCTGCTGGTGCTCGGCAAGGCCGGGCTCTCGGGCCACTGGGGCGTGCGGCTGGGCTCCACCAGCCGGGCCCTGATCCTTGAGGCGCCCTGCACGGTGATCATCTGGGACGAGCGCCTGTCGCTGGCCCGCGGCCCCCTGCGCACCTTGGACGGTCCCGGTGCGGGGGGCGAGTTCCCGCCCGTTCCCGAGGCGCTGACTCGCCTGTTCGACGGCAGGGAGACCCTGCAGGCGAACGATGCCCGGCAATTGGAGCGGCAGCTGGCCCACGTGGACAACGGCGCCCTGCTGCTCCATCGCCCCCAGCTCGCCCACCTGGCCGACCAGGATGCCGACCTGCTGGCCCGCTTGCCGATCCCGGTCATCGTGGTGCCCTAGGGAACAGAACGATCCTGGCCCACGAGGCGGCGAGAATTTGGCAAGATAGCACCTCCAACGAGCCGAAGAGGGATCTGCCGGGATGGCATACTTGCTGGTGATGGGGGGCCTGGCGCTGTCCGTCTGCTTCACTTTGGGGTGGGGCCTGGTCTGCGCCACGCGCTGGCTGGCGGGCCGGCTGCCGGGCGCGGGCCGCCAGCCACCGCGGCGCGCGGCGCGCCGTGTGCCCAACAGGCCCAGGGCCGCTGCGCGGACCAGGGCCCGGAAGACCACGCCCGCCAAGACGCCGACGGAGCCATGGCGCCTGACCCGCTGGCTGGCCCAGTGGCGTTCTCCGCTGCCGTTGGGCCTGCTGGCCCTGCTGCTCTACGGGGGCAGCCGCCTGGCCGAATACGGCATGACCTTCCGGCCGCAGGCCGCCCCCGGCGAGTTCCATGGCCTGGTCAGCTCTCTGGGCTGGGCCGCCGCCGCCCTGCTGATCCTCGCCGGTCTGAACCTGCTGGCTCTCTGGCGCTGCCGCCGGTAAGGGTGGCGACGACCGGGCCGGACTCACCTATGCTGTCATGACCCCGAATCGAGACAAGGAGTCATGATCATGGCCATCCCCAACGCTTGCCGTCGCTCGGCGTCCCTGCTGTTACTCCTCTCCCCGCTGCTGCTGTCCCCGGCGGCCCTGGGCGAGGTGGACTTCCAGTACGAACGCCCGGAGATCGCGCCGGAGACGGCGTCCGGCAGCGAGGAGAAGCCCGGCTGGGCCACCGAGACGTTCGCCGTGGCCGCGGCCAACCCCCTGGCCACCGATGCCGGCTACCAGATCCTCAAGGCGGGAGGCTCGGCCATCGACGCCGCCATCGCGGTGCAGATGGTGCTCACCCTGGTCGAGCCCCAGTCCAGCGGCATCGGCGGCGGTTCCTTCCTGATGTACCACGACGGCGAGGAGGTCAGGGCCTACGACGGCCGCGAGACTGCGCCGTCCTCGGTGGAGGAGGGGCTCTTCCTCGACGCGGATGGAGAGCCCCTGGCGTTCATGAAGGCGGTGGCCAGCGGTCGCTCGGTCGGCGTGCCGGGAACCCTGCGCATGCTGGAGATGGCCCACGATGCCCATGGTCGCCTGCCCTGGGCAGAGCTCTTCGAGCCGGCCATCACCCTGGCCGATGAGGGATTTCCCGTCAGCCCCCGGCTGCATCGTAGCCTGGCCGGCACCGAGGCCCTGCGCGAAGACGACAGGGCATCGGCCTTCTACTTCACCGAGGAGGGGGAGCCGCTGCCGGAAGGGCACATGCTCAAGAATCCGGCCCTGGCCGTGATCCTCGAGCGAATCGCCGAGGATGACAGCTCGGCGCTGCACACCGGGGAGATCGCCGAGGACATCGTGGCGCGGGTGCAGAACCACCCCGGGATTACCGGCACGCTGAGCCTCGAGGACCTGGCCACTTACTCCGCGAAGGAGCGTGAGCCGCTCTGCACCGACTGGCAGGACTACCGGGTATGCGGCTTTCCGCCGCCTTCGTCGGGCCACCTGACGGTGATGCAGATCCTCGGCACCCTGGAGCAGCTCCCTCCCATCGAGGTCGGCCTGGAGGACGACCTGCCCGGCGTCGACTGGCTGCACCGCTTCCTCGAGGCCTCGCGGCTGGCCTTCGCCGACCGCGGGCGCTATATCGCCGACCCGGACTTCGTCGAGGCGCCCGGCGGGGACTGGTCGCTGATGCTCGACCCGGACTACCTGGAAGAGCGTGCCGACCTGATCGAGGAGGGACAGAGCATGGGCAGTGGCGGTGCGAGCCCGGGCAACCCCGGTGCCCTGGCCTCCGCCTGGGCCGTGCAGCCCACGCAGCCGGAATACGGCACCAGCCACATCAGCATCGTCGACGAGCACGGCAACGCCCTGGCCATGACCAGTTCCATCGAGCAGGCCTTCGGCGCGCGCATCCTCTCCGATGGGGGCACCGGCATGCCGGGGGGCTTTCTGCTCAACAACGAGCTGACCGACTTCTCCTTCACCCCGACGGATGACGAGGGCACCCCCATCGCCAACCGGGTGGAGCCCGGCAAGCGCCCCCGCTCCAGCATGAGCCCGACGCTGGTCTTCGACCGGGACAGTGACGAGCTGGTGGCGAGCCTAGGCTCAGCGGGGGGCGCGGCCATCATCCACTACACCGCCCGCTCGCTGGTGGCGATGCTCGACTGGGGCCTGGACGCCCAGCGCTCGCTGGACCTGCCCCATGCCATCACCCTGGGCGGGCCGGTCTACCTGGAGGCGGGACGCTTCCCGCCGGCCACTCAGGAGGCCCTTCGCGAGCGCGGCCACAAGGTGGAGGAGCGTGAGCTGACGAGCGGTCTGCAGGCGATCCAGCGGACCGAGGAGGGCTTCTTCGGTGGCGCCGATCCGCGCCGTGAAGGGGTCGTGATGGGGGATTGAGCACGCCTAGCCCCGCAGCCAGTTACGCAGCTTGACCAGCAGCAGGGCGCCGTCGCCCAGGTGGCGGCGCTCGGCGATCAGCTCGGCCAGCATGGCCGGCCGGTCGGTGATGATGCCGTCCACTCCCAGGTCGATCAGCTGGGACATCCGGGTGCGATCGTTGATGGTCCAGGCGTGCAGTTCATAGCCGTAGTACCCGGCGAGGCGGACCTCCTCCTCATCGATGCGGTTGTGGCGAAGGGCCAGGGCATCGAACCCCCGGCGCTCCAGTGTGCCCGACATCACCAGCTGGGCCAGCAGGGTTGTGCGCAGGCGGGGCGCGCGCAGCGTGACCTCGCGCAGCAGCCAGGGCGACATGGCGGCCACGCGCATCTCGCCCATGACATCGGGATCGCCACAGGCCAGGGCGGTCACCCGGTCCTCGGCGCGGTGACGGCACGCGCGGCGAAGTTCCCTCTCTCTCTCCAGGGCGTCGATGACTGCGTCGACCAGCTCGAGTTCGCTGCCGGGGTCGGGCTTGAGCTCGATCATCAGGCTGGAGCGTCCGCGCACCGCCGCCAGCACCTCGTCCAGCCCCGGGATGCGCTCGCCGATGAAGGGGTCACCGAACCAGCTGCCCACATCCACCTCGGCGAGGTCAGATCGCGGCAGGGCTCGGACACTGCGGTCGTCTCCGGCCAGTCGTCTGAGGCTCTCGTCATGGTAGAGGACTACCTCGCCGTCACCGGTGAGGCGCACG
This sequence comes from Halomonas rhizosphaerae, assembly GCF_030010555.1. GTDB lineage: Bacteria > Pseudomonadota > Gammaproteobacteria > Pseudomonadales > Halomonadaceae > Halomonas > Halomonas rhizosphaerae. The sequence continues at coordinate 423,238 of NZ_JASCQP010000028.1, read as the reverse complement.
TCGATCTCGATGCCATCGGCCCGGTCCCGAATGGCCTGTTCCACCGCGGCCAGGGTATTTTCCGGCGCCTTCAGCGAGCTGCCGCGGTGGGCGATGATGGCGACCTCGTCGCGGATCTCGAACCGGTTGACGATCAGCCAGGCCTGCCCGATGGCGAACAGCACGACGGCGAGCTCGACGGCCCAGGCCAGGCGCCCGGGGTGGGTGCCGGGTGGGGGTGGCTTGGGCTTCGGCTCGCGATGGGCCAGGCGAAGGTAGAGGCAGGTGGCCTGCAGGGCGTTGGCGGCGATGCCGCCGAAGGTGATGGCCAGGGCGATCAGCAGGTAGGCGGTGAGGTAGGCGAGCATGGCTGGGACCAGCACCGCGTTGCGCTCGGGGAGCCACCACAGCAGCGGCGTGACGACCCGGTCGAACAGCGCCGTGGCCAGCAGCGGCAGCATGACGATGCCCAGCAGTAACAGGACCACCGCCGCGGCGATGTGGCGGCCCCGGCCTCGGGTCAGCTGCATGCTGCGCGCCAGGGCCGCCGGCGGCGAGAGTTCCTCCAGGGTCAGCACCGGCAGGGCCAGGTGCCAGCGGACATAGAGGCTGCCGGCGAGCAGGAGCCAGACCAGAACCGGCACCAGACCGGTGCCGAGAAAGGCCCAGAAGGCGGGGGGACGCACGCTCTGCACGAAGTAGGGATCCAGCCCCCCCAGGAAGAGCCCATGGAGCCAGGCGAGGCTCAGGGCCAGCGGGACCAGCAACAGCAGCTGGGCCCCCACCTGCAGCACCACCAGGCCGCTGATGGCCGGTAGCCGCCGCAGGGTGGCCCAGAGGGCCTCGAAGGCCAGGCGGACATGGTGGTCCCGGGGCCGGACCGCCACCAGGATCATGCCGGATTGCTGCAGGTAGAGCACCAGGAAGGTCAGGCCGACGGCGGCCAGTAGCCAGAACAGGCCCCCGGGGCTCATCAGCAGGGTGATCAGCTCGTTGTTGGTGATCACCGGTCGGCCGAACTGGGCGAGCAGTCCCGAGAGGGTCCAGCCCACGGCCGGCAGCAGCAGGCTCGAGGCCAGCAGGGTAAAGAAGAGGTGATAGGCAATCAGCGGACGCAGATGCTCGCGCAGCGTGCGCAGCACGTCGCCGCTCAACCGTGACATAGGCAGCATGGACAGGCGCGTGACGGGAATCAGGCGTCAGGGTGACACCGCTAGCCCGTCACGGGCAAGTGCCTGTTACCGAAAGCCTCGTCGCACTTCAGCGCTCCAGGTCCAGCTGCTCGTCGGCGACCAGGATGCCGTTGTTGTCGGCATAGAGCCATTGGCCTGGCGACAGGGTGACGCCGGCGAAGCTGACCGGGAGGTCGCGCTGTCCTTCGCCGCGCTTCTCGCTCTTGCGCGGATGGGCCCCCAGGGCCTGGATGCCCAGTTCGGTCTCGGCCAGCACGTCGACGTCACGCACGCAGCCGTACATCACCACACCGGCCCAGCCGTGGCCGGCGGCCTGTTCGGCCAACATGTCGCCCAGCATGGCGCAGCGCGTGGAGCCGCCGGCATCGACGACCAGCACGGCGCCGTCGCCGGGCTCGGCGACCGCCTGCTTGACCAGGGAGTTGTCCTCGAAGCACTTGACGGTGCGGATCGGGCCGGCGAAGGTCTCGTGCCCGCCGAAGTTGACGAAGATCGGCTCGAGCACCTGCACCTCGGGGTAGGCGTCGCAAATGTCCGGCGTGACGATATGGCTCACGGTGAGGCTCCTCGTGACGTGGGTGATCACCCGATGATGCCACGGCTCGTGCAGAACGAAAGTCCCCTTTGGTGGGACGGGTGGGGGTAGGGGTACCGGAATGGCGGGGCGGGATCAGAAAAAAAGCGCCCCGGATGGGGCGCTTCGTTCATCGGCTCCGGCCGCCGCGGGCGGCGGCCTTCGATGTTGCGAGCATCGGAGTCGAACCTGAGACTATCACAACACCGGGTATCAGGCTTCCTGCGCGACCGGAATCACGTTGGACGCGGCGTTCTGATACTCCTCGATCTCGTGGAAGTTCATGTAGCGGTAGATCTCGCCGGCCATGGCGTCGAACTCGCCCATGTAACGGCGGTATTCGTCGACGGTGGGCAGGCGGCCTTCCACGGCGGCCACGGCGGCCAGTTCCGCGGAGGCGAGGTAGACGTTGGCACCATCACCCAGGCGGTTGGGGAAGTTGCGGGTCGAGGTGGAGACCACGGTGCTCTTGGCGGCGACGCGGGCTTGGTTCCCCATGCACAGCGAGCAGCCCGGCATCTCCATGCGCGCGCCGGCGCGGCCGTAGATGCCGTAGTAGCCTTCCTCGGTCAGCTGGTGCTGGTCCATCTTGGTCGGCGGGGCCAACCACAGGCGGGTCTTCAGGCTGCCGGCCGGCTGCTTCTCGAGCAGCTTGCCCGCGGCGCGGAAGTGACCGATGTTGGTCATGCACGAGCCGATGAAGACCTCGTCGATCTTCTCGCCGGCCACGTCGGAGAGCAGGCGGGCGTCGTCCGGATCGTTCGGGGCGCACAGCACCGGCTCCCGGAGTTCCTCGAGGTCGATCTCGATGACCTCGGCGTACTCGGCGTCCTTGTCGGCGCGCATCAGGCTCGGGTTGGCCAGCCACTCCTCCATGCCCTGGATGCGGCGCTCGATGGTACGGCGGTCGCCGTAGCCGTTGGCGATCATCCACTTGAGCAGGGTGATGTTGGACTTGAGGTACTCGGTCACGCTGTCCTCGGACAGGGTGATGGTGCAGCCCGCGGCGGAGCGCTCGGCGGAGGCGTCGGAGAGCTCGAAGGCCTGCTCGACGGTGAGGTCCTCGAGGCCCTCGATCTCCAGCACGCGACCGGAGAAGGCGTTCTTCTTGCCGGACTTCTCGACGGTCAGCAGGCCCTGCTGGATGGCGTAGTAGGGGATGGCATGGACCAGGTCACGCAGGGTGACGCCCGGCTGACGCTGCCCCTTGAAGCGCACCAGCACCGATTCCGGCATGTCCAGCGGCATCACGCCGGTGGCGGCGGCGAAGGCGACCAGTCCCGAGCCTGCCGGGAAGGAGATGCCCAGCGGGAAGCGGGTGTGGGAATCGCCGCCGGTGCCGACGGTGTCGGGCAGCAGCATGCGGTTCAGCCAGCTGTGGATGATGCCGTCGCCCGGACGCAGCGAGACACCGCCGCGGTTCATGATGAAGTCAGGAAGGGTGTGGTGGGTGTCCACGTCGACCGGCTTCGGGTAGGCGGCGGTGTGGCAGAAGGACTGCATCACCAGGTCGGCCTGGAAGCCGAGGCAGGCGAGGTCCTTGAGCTCGTCGCGGGTCATCGGACCGGTGGTGTCCTGGGAGCCCACGGTGGCCATCTTCGGCTCGCAGTACATGCCCGGACGCACGCCGTTCAGGCCGCAGGCCTTGCCGACCATCTTCTGGGCCAGGGTGAAGCCCTTGCCGGTGTCGGCCGGCTGCTCGGGCAGACGGAAGACGTCGGAGGCGGGCAGGCCCAGGGACTCGCGCGCCTTGGTGGTCAGGCCGCGACCGATGATCAGCGGGATACGGCCGCCGGCACGCACCTCGTCGAGGATCAGCTGGGTCTTGAGCTCGAAGGTGGTGAGCACCTCGTCGGTGCCGTGCTTGCACACCTTGCCCTCGTAGGGATAGACGTCGATGACGTCGCCCATCTCGAGCCTGGAGACGTCCATCTCCACGGGCAGGGCGCCGGAATCTTCCATGGTGTTGAAGAAGATCGGGGCGATCTTGCCGCCAAAGCAGAAGCCGCCGGCGCGCTTGTTGGGCACATTGGGGATGTCGTCGCCGAAGAACCACAGCACGGAGTTGGTGGCCGACTTGCGCGAGGAGCCGGTGCCGACCACGTCGCCCACGTAGGCGACCGGGAAGCCCTTGGCCTTCACGTCCTCGATCTGCTTGAGGGGACCCTTGACCCCAGGCTCTTCCGGCTCGATGCCGTCACGCTCGTTCTTGAGCATGGCGTTGGCATGCACCGGGATATCGGGGCGTGACCAGGCGTCCGGGGCGGGGGAGAGGTCGTCGGTGTTGGTCTCGCCGGGCACCTTGAACACGCTGAGGGTGATCTTCTCCTCGAGGGCCGGCCTGGAGAGGAACCACTCGGCGTCGGCCCAGGACTGGATGACGTCCTTGGCCACGGCGTTGCCGGACTTGGCGCGCTCTTCCACGTCGTGGAAGGCGTCGAACATCAGCAGGGTATGCTTGAGCTGCTCGCCCACTTCCTTGGCCAGGTCGGCGTCGTCGAGCAACTCGACCAGGGAGACGATGTTGTAGCCGCCCTGCATGGTGCCCAGCAGCTTCACTGCGTGCACCCTGTCGATCAGCGGGGACTCGGCCTCACCCTTGGCGATGGCGGTGAGGAAGCCGGCCTTGACGTAGGCCGCCTCGTCGACACCGGGCGGAACGCGATTGGTGAGCAGGTCGAGGATGAACTCTTCTTCGCCGGCGGGCGGGTTCTTCAGCAGCTCGACCAGTGCGGCGACCTGCTCGGCGTTCAGCGGCTTCGGCGGCACGCCGTCGGCGGCGCGCTCCTCGACATGTTGGCGATAGGCTTCAAGCACGTTAGGGCCCTCATCGGTGGTGGTGGCCGAAGCCGGCAGACCTTGTCGAGCTTCGACGAAAGGCACGCTTCGGCGCGGGAAAACGTCTGGCAGACCCTTCCTGTTACCAGGATGTCAGCGGTGCCGCGATCATAGAGGAAACTGTCGACAATGTTAAGTTGGGCCCGCGGTGGCGGCCTTGAACTTTGGTCGGCGGCAACTTCGGGCTGCCAGCCCGGCGTCCCCCGCGTTACCATGACGTTCTGTCAACGTACGTTAACGTCAACGGGAGGGGACATGGGAGAGCGCATCACCTCGCCGTGCGTCGGCCTCTGCTCGACCACTCTGGGCGACCGGGTGTGCCGTGGCTGTCAGCGCGTCGACAGCGAGATCCGCGACTGGCCGGCCCTGTCCGGCGAGCAACGACGGCGGCGAATGGCCGAGCTGGACCGGCTGCGGGCCGAGGTCGCCGGGCGCTTCCTGGTGGTCATGGATCCTGCGAGCCTGGAGGCGCAGCTGCGCCGTCACCGGATCCGCTTCCGGAACGAGCAGCCGCCGCTGTCCCGCGCCGTGGAACTGCTGCGGGTGGGCCGTGGCCGCATTCGCGACCTGTCGCGCTACGGGCTGGCCGGTCGCGACGGCGAGGACGTCGCCACGCTCCATGAACGCATCACCGCCGACCTGCGGGTTGCCGCCGAGCGGCGACAGGCGCTGCTCCCCGACCTCCTTGACCTGCCGACACTGGACCCATGATGCCCCCGATGCCGACCCTAGAGACGACCGATTGCCGGGACCTGCTGCCTGTGGAGCTGCTGGCGTTCCTGCCCTGCGCCACGCCGGATGCCTGGGTGGATTGGGCCCTGACCAACCCCGAGCTGTTGCTGATCGACCACGCCCAGTGCGAGAAGAAGGCGGCTTCCACGGCCATGAGCCTGCTCTACCGCTATGTGGACCAGCCGCTGCTGCTCACCAAGATGTCGCAGCTGGCCCGGGAGGAGTTGCTGCACTTCGAGCAGGTCGTCAAGCTGATGGAGGCGCGGGGGATCGTCTATCGCCAGATCAGTGCCTCGCGCTATGCCGAGGGGCTGCGTCGCCACGTCCGAGGTCAGGAACCGGAACGCCTGGTGGACATCCTGATTATCGGGGCATTGATCGAGGCACGCAGCTGCGAGCGCTTTGCCCGCCTGATTCCGCATCTGGACGATGAACTTGCCAAGTTCTATCGCAGTCTGGTTAAGTCGGAAGGTCGCCATTTCGAGGATTACCTGATGCTGGCGCGCCGCCTGGCCCCGGCGCCCATCGACGCGCGTATCGCCTTCTTCTCCGATCGCGAGGCCGAGCTGGTCACCATGCCGGACACGGCCTTTCGTTTTCACAGCGGCGTGCCGGCCTGAGGCCATCACTTCCGCCACGCAGGAATGATCACCATGCGGGATGCTGCCGACGACGTACACGACAATGACCGGGACCACCTGGCACTCTTCGGCCACTTTTCACTGAGTCTGGGCGACGATGTCCTGACCCAGTTCAGTTACGACAAGGTCAAGGCTCTGCTGGTCTACCTGCTCCTCCACGACCAGCCGGTCAGCCGCGCCACCCTGGCCGAACTGCTGTGGCCCGACCAGGGGCTGTCGTCGGGGCGCACCAACCTGCGCCATGCCCTGCACTGCCTGCGTCAGTCCCTGGGCGACGAGGCCGAGCGGGTGCTGTCGGTGTCCCGCCAGACCATTGCCTTCCGGCTGCCGGAGCGCTGGCACTTCGACATGCACCGGCTGCAGGCGTTGCTCGAGGGGCCCGTCGACGTGACCACGCTCGAGGCGGTGCTGGCCTGCTACCGAGGCGATCTCGCCGAGGAGCTGCACCTCTCCAGCTGTGCCGAGTACCAGCGCTGGCTGGTACAGGTGCGCAACGAGTGGCGTCAGCGGGTGATCCGCTTTGCCGAGAGCGTCCTGGAGCGTCAGGAGCCGCTGCCGGATGGCGTGCTGGAGTCACTGGTCAGCCGCTTTTCCGGCTACGGACCCTTCCATGAGCGCCTGGTGCGCCAGCTGGCCGAGCAGGGCCAGCTGGCCGCCGCCCACGAGCAGTACAACGCCTACCTGCAGCTGCTGGCGCTTTCCGGCCAGCAGCCTGAGCCGACCTTCCTGCAGCTGGCCCGCTACTGGTCCGATGTCCAGGCCGAGGGGGCGCACCTCGGCCCCAGCGGGGCCTTCTCGCGCACCCTGGCCATGGACAGCGCCCCCCTGCGCGAGGACGAGATCGAGCAGCGCCAGCTCTCGGTGATGGCCATTCGCCTGCGGCTCAAGGCCGACCTCTCGGCCCGCGCCGATGCCCGCGCCTGCCTGGCGCTGCAGGTCGAACTGATGCGCTGGCTCGAGCAGCAGTGTCATCACCTCGGTGGCTTCTGGCTGCCCGGGGCGACCGGTGGCCTGGGCCTGGCCTGCTTCGGTACCCATGGCCCGGCGCACCAGCTGGCCGAACTGGTGGCGCTCTATGAGCACTGTCGGCGCGTGCTGCCCGACGAGACCCAGCGCCACTGGAGCGGCGAGGGTGAGCCGCCCCGCATCGAGCTGGCCGCCGGCCTGGACAGTGGCCGCGTGGTCTACCTGCCCGAGCGGCACCTGGTCGACCCGCTCGGCCAGGTGACCCAGGGCTCCCTCGACCTGATGAGCGCCGCCGAGGGCAGCGAACTGGTCATCTCCCAGGACGCCAGCCAGCACATGCCGCCGGCCCTCGACCTTCAGCCGCGGCTCTCCACGCGGCTGGTGGCCAGCGACGGCCGGGTGCGCCTGCGGGCGCTCGTCCTCGGTTCGAACGAGGGCGGGCGCGAGGCGCCTCCGCCCAGCCTGGTGGGACGAGAGGGCTCCCTGCGCACCCTGCGCGATGCCCTGGCCCGGGCCGGGATCGGTCTGAGGCAGAGCGTGCTGGTGCGGGGTCCCTCGGGACTCGGCAAGTCGGCGCTGCTGGTCGGCTTTCGCCAGCTCGAGCAGAGCCGCGAGGCGGCGATCTGCTGGCAACCCACCACCCGACTCTCCGTCCAGGAGCCCTATGGGGTGGCCCGTCAGCTGCTGCGCTGGCACCTGGGAGGGTGCATCGATGCCGAGGCGCTGTCGCGACTGCTGGCCGGCGATGATGCCCTGGCCCCCGATGCCGACCACCGCCTGCTGCTGGAGGAGGCCCTCGGCGTGCGGGAGCCCCGCGAGATGGCGGTGCTGGCCCAGAGCGGGGAAGCCGTCGACCTGGTCGTGGGGCTGGTCCATCGCCTGATCCGCGAGCTGTCCCGCGAGCGCACCCTGGTGCTGATGATCGACGACCTGCAGTGGCTCGACGAGCCCTCCTTCAAGGTGCTGGCAGGCCTCCAGGCGCGGCTGCCGATCAACAGCCCCTTCCTGCTGGTGGCCAGCCACCATGGCCGGGAGGCGCTGCCGGCGAAGCTGCACTGGGACCAGCAGATCACCCTGGGGCGGCTGGACGCCATGCAGTCCTCCCGGCTGCTCTCCCAGCTGGCGCGCCGCTACCGCATCCACCTCAGCCCGCGGCTGCGCGGCCAGATCATCGAGCGCTGCGATGGCGTTCCGCTCTACCTCCAGGAGATCTGCCGCCGGGTGGACATGGATCGTCGTGAAGGTCGCAGCGTGCAGCTCGACGAGCTGCCTCGTGGCCTGCTCGGGCTGCTGGCCAGCCGCATCGACCAGCTCGACACCGACCGCGAGGTGGCCCATGTGGCGGCGGTGCTCGGGCGCCGCTTCCGCCTCGATTTCCTGGCCGAATGCAGCGGCTGGGAAATGAGCCGCCTGGCACCGGCCCTGGAGCAGATGCGCCGTCTGGAGATCATCGAGCCGGCCGAGGGCGAGGAGGGCGAGCGCGAATACCAGTTCACCCACCAGCTGCTGCAGGAAGCCGCCTATCTCTCCTGCCCCCGGGACGTGCGGGTGAGCATCCATCGTCAGGTGGTCAGCCTGATCGAGGAGCACTTCCCCATGTGGATCAGCCGCCATCCCGGCGACTTCGCCACCCACCTGCGGCGCAGCGGCCACTATGCCCGCGGCGCCCGCTACTTCGAGCTGGCCGCCCGGGAGGCCCTCAAGGTCAGCGCCAACCGCACGGCCCTGAAGATGGCCGACTTCGGCCTGGCCAGCCTGCGCCATGTCGAGGGTCAGGCCGAGCGCGAGATCAGCCTGCTCACCGTGCGTGGTCAGGCCGCCTTCGCCCTGGAGGGGCACGGCTCGCCCACCGCCCACGAGAGCTTCGTGCGGGCCCGGGAGCTACTCGCCCAGGAGGAGGCCGGCCTGGACGACGGCGGGGACCTGGAGCCGGCCTTCCTGGTCCAGTGGGGGCTATGGGTGGGCTGCAGTCAGCGCCATGCCCATGCCGATGCCTTCTCCCTGGCCTCGCGCCTGGCCGGTCTCGCCGACCGTCTCGAGGATCCGCGCTACCGGCGCCTGGCCGACTTCGCCCGAGCCAGCTGCGAGTACTGGGCCGGGCGCATCTCCCAGGCGTACGACCATCTGGAGGAGATCGACCCGCTCAATGCCCCGATGATGATCGAGTGGCTACCGTTCTCCGACCATCCCCAGGTCGCGGCCGCCTGCTTCCAGGGTTGGACCCTCTGCCTGCGCGGCGACTACCAGCGTGCCGAGCGGCAGGTGGAATCGGCCATCCGGCTGGCCGAGCGGATCGGCCACCCCGGGAGCCTGGCCATGGCGCTGATGTATGCCGCAGCCCTCTATCGCCAGCTGGGGCATGTGCACCTGGCCACCATGCGGGCGGAGCGGGCCTTCGAGCTGACCGGCACCCCCGATCTGCACCTCTGGCAGGTGGCCTCGCGCAGCGTGCTGGGCTGGCAGCGGGCCCTGGCCGGCGACCGCGATGGTCTGGCCCAGATCGAGTCGGCCCAGGAAGAGCTGGCCGAGGTCACCGGGCGCGACCCCTACCAGCGACCGGCGCTGTGGTACGTGGATGCCTGCCTGGCCCTGGGGGAGCTGTCCCGGGCCGAGGACTACCTCGACCAGTGCCTGATGATTGCCCGCGAGCGCACCACCCTGTTCGTCCCCGAGTTGGCCGTGCATCTGGCGCGCGTCCGCCATCGCCTCGGACACTCCCGCGAGGAGGTCAAGAGCCTCGCCGAGCAGGCCCTGGCGCAGGCCCGGGAGGACGGCAATCTCCACCAGCAGCTCGCTGCCCTGGAGCTCTGGCTGACCCTGATCGATCCCCGCGACGAGGCCTCCCGGGGGGAGTTCCGCGCCTTGCTGGGCGAGGTGAGCCACAGCGATGCACCGGTCCTGATGCGCTGGCGCACCCTGCTCGACCGGCGCCTGCCCCATGCCGCGGACCTCTCCTCCTGACGCGTCGATTCGCGATCCGCAGGGGACAACCGGGCCCTTGGCGGGCGCCGTTGTCGTTAGGAGGGCAGGGCGTCAGGTGGCCAGTTCCAGGGCCTCGATGCGCCTGAGCGCCTCGTCGCGTCGCTCGCCGCACAGCTCGGGGTCGTAGTCGAAGCGCGCGCACACCGCAGGGCGACGCGGGTCACCGAACAGCCGACAGAGGTTGGTGTCATCGAGCTGCACGCAGCGCACCCCCGCCGCCTTGCCGTCGGGCATGCCGGGAATCGGCGAGCTGATCGAAGGTGCGATGCAGCAGGCACCGCAACCCGGGCGGCACGCGCTGGCGGGGGCCGCGGACGTGCCGGTCATGGCCGGGCCTCGGCGATGGCGCCCTTGTCGATGCCCTCGAAGGCCTGGACCCGTGTGGCCTGGCCACTCTCCCGGGCGATGGCCCCGGCCAGCCAGGCGGCGATGTGTTCCACCGTGGTCGGCGTCGGCAGCACCGCGCAGCGGCTGCGTGGGAGCCGGATGAAGAAGTGCCCCTGCTCGGCGCGGTAACGGCAGGTGAGCAGGTCGCGAAAGCCGGGCAGGTCATCGTCGACGACATCCGCCGCGTCCAGCAGGTAGCGGTCGGCCAGCCAGTCGGCCCACTGCTGCTCGAGGACCGGAGCGCGTTGCCCCTGCTGCCACACCTGCAGGCGCGAGCGATGGCCATGGGCGATGCGCTGGCAGTTGCCGGCATGGTGCTTCAGGCCATGGCTGTAGGTGTAGGCGGCTCCCTCGATGGCCTCCTCGCGCAGGCGCAGGCGGATGTCGGTGACCCGTGGCGGTGGGCGGCGCATCAGCTCGGCGGCCAGGTGGTCGGCGAGGCGTTCCGGGGTGATCTCGCGCCAGGGCAGCAGGGTCAGTGCCTGGCGCGGGGCACGCACGTCCAGCGGATAGGGCCGTTCGCTGCGCACGCTGAGCCCTTCCCGGCAGTCGTGGAGCTCCACGCCCGGTGCCCGGGTGGGGACCAGCAGGGTGTGGTCGAGGCCGCCATCGAGCCGCGACTTGATCCAGGGCTTTACCTCGCCGAAGTCGAACAGCATGCCGTCCTCGCCGAGCTCGCCGTCGAGCTCCACGTCGACCTGCCAGCTGGCGCCGACCAGGCCCCGCTGCGGGCACCAGAACGAGACGTCGAGGTGGGTGAGGCGGTTGACGAAGAGTGTCATCAGTCGATCCCCGCGATCTTGTGGGTCTGCAGCGACAGCCGCCACTGGGGATGGGCCAGGCAGTAGGTCACGGTCTCGGCCATGCCGTCGCCCCGAAGGCCCGCGGGGGCAGCGTCCATGGGCTGCAGGAAGAAGTGGGCGAACGCCAGCCCCGCGAAGTGCTCGGGCGGGGCGTCGGCCTGGGGGTGGACCAGCTTCAGCTCGTCGCCCTGGGTGATCGCCAGCCGATTCTCTCCCTTGGGACTGACGCAGAGCCAGTCGATGCCGGCGGGAGCGGGCAGGGTACCGTTGGTCTCGACCGCGACCTCGAAGCCGCGGGCGTGCATCTCGTGGATCAGGCGCTCGTCGAGTTGCAGCAGCGGTTCGCCCCCGGTAAAGACCACATAGGGCGTGGCTCCTCTCACATCCTGCCCTTGCTGGTCCGGCCAGAGCGCGGTCAGGTGCTCGGCCAGCGCCTCGGCCGAAGAGAAGCGGCCGCCGTGCTGGCCATCGGTGCCGATGAAGTCGGTATCGCAGAAGCGACAGGCCGCCGCGGCGCGGTCCTGCTCGCGGCCGGACCAGAGGTTGCAGCCCGAGAAGCGGCAGAAGACGCTGGCGCGACCCGCCTGGCCGCCCTCGCCCTGCAGGGTGTAGAAGGCCTCCTTGACGTGGTACATCAACGGCCCCCTGGCGTGTAGGCGATGGGGTCCGTCGTGTCGTTGGCGGCGAAGGCGTCCAGGCGCTCGCGACAGCTGCCGCAGCGCCCGCAGGCAAGCGCCTCGCCCCGGTAGCAGGTCCAGGTGTCGGCGTAGTCGAGCCCCATGGCCAGTCCCTCGGCGAGGATCTCCGCCTTGCTGGCACGCAGGTAGGGCGTATGGATCTCGACGGCCTCGAAGTTGGCGATGCCTGCCACGGCATTCATCGCCTCGACGAACGCCGGACGGCAATCCGGGTAGAGCAGGTGGTCACCGCCGTGGGCGCCGTAGTCGACTCGTCCGGCGCCGATATTCACCGCCTTGGCGATGGCCAGCGAGAGAAGGATCATGTTGCGGTTCGGTACCACGGTGGCCGTGAGATTGTCTTCCGCGTAGTCGCCCTCGGGCATCTCGCGGCGGGCGTCGGTCAGCGCCGAGTCGTCGATCAGCCCATGGATGGCGCGGATGTCCACCACCTGGTGGGGAATGCCCAGCTCACGGCAGACGCGCGTGGCCACCTCGAGCTCGCGGGCGTGACGCTGGCCGTAGTCGAAGGAGAGGGCGTGGACCTCACGCCCCTCGCGCAAGGCGCGGTGGAGCACGGTGTAGGAGTCCATGCCGCCGGAGTAGATCACCACGGTGGCAGGTGTAGAGGAGTCGTTCATGGCGGGAGCTCTGGTCGGAGAATTTGTCGGGCCGCTTGCGCGGCGGTCCGGGGTCCGGTCCGGAAACGGCGCCAGTCTACTTGACCTGCCTTCCTCGGGGAACTCCCAACTGCCCCGCTCGGTGTTCGGCGCTCGGCCGATGGCCCTCTGTCCTGCTATAATCCTGCCCCCTTCACACCCTGCGCCGTCGTGCGCCATCGTCCTGACAACGGTGACCTCCTATGCAAGCCCCCGAACTGCTCTCCCCCGCGGGAACGTTCAAGAACATGCGCTACGCCTTCGCCTATGGCGCGGATGCGGTCTATGCCGGCCAGCCGCGCTACTCGCTGCGCGTGCGCAACAACGACTTCAAGATCGACAACCTGCACAAGGGCATCGCCTATGCCCACGCGCGTGGCAAGCAGTTCTACGTGGCCTCGAACATCGCGCCGCACAACAGCAAGCTGAAGACCTACCTGCGCGACATGGAGCCGGTGATCGAGGCCGGCCCGGACGCGCTGATCATGTCCGACCCCGGCCTGATCATGATGATCCGCGAGCGCTGGCCGGATCAGGTCATCCACCTGTCGGTGCAGTCCAACGTGGTCAACTGGGCGGCGGCCCGGTTCTGGCAGCAGCAGGGCATCAGCCGCATCATCCTGTCGCGTGAGCTGTCCCTCGCCGAGATCGCCGAGATCCGCGCCGAGTGCCCGACCCTGGAGATCGAGACCTTCGTCCACGGCGCGCTGTGCATCGCCTACTCCGGACGCTGCCTCCTCTCGGGCTACTTCAACCACCGCGACCCCAATCAGGGGACCTGCACCAACGCCTGTCGCTGGAAGTACAATACCGTGGCCGCCGCCCATGACGAGACCGGCGACCTGGTGCCGGCCAACTCGGCTCGCGCCCATGCAGGCAGCGGCATCTGGACACCCGGGGACGGGGGACAGCAGGGCGGCGGGCTGATCGCTTCCGGCGGCGGCAGTGCCCAGCAGGTCGAGGAGGTGGCAAGCACCGCCACCGCGGGTGGCGTGGAGGGCCAGGACGAGCTCTCGGCACTGATCGAGGACCGTACCCGCCCCGGCGAGCTGATGCCGGTGTTCGAGGACGAGCACGGCACCTACATCATGAACTCCAAGGACCTGCGCGCCGTGCAGCACGTGCCGCGCCTCACCGAGATGGGCGTCACCTCGCTGAAGATCGAGGGGCGTACCAAGTCCCACTATTACGTGGCGCGCACCGCCCAGGTCTACCGACGCGCCATCGACGACGCCGTGGCCGGCCGGCCCTTCGACATGCGCCTGATGGACGAGCTCGACAACCTGGCCAACCGCGGCTACACGGAGGGCTTCTACCGCCGCCACGTCCACGACGAGTACCAGAACTACGAGCAGGGCAACTCGGTGGGGGTCCACCAGCAGTTCGTCGGCGAGGTCACCGGCTACGACCCGGACCGTGGCGTGCTGGAGGTCGACGTCAAGAACCGCTTCGAGGTGGGGGATGGCATGGAGCTGATGCTGCCCGGCGGCAACCGCCGTTTCGTGCTCGCGCATATCGAGAACCGGCGCGGCGAATCCGTGGGCGCCGCCCCGGGGTCGGGTCATGTGGTGCGCATCCCGGTGCCGGGCGAGGCCATCGCGCCGGAACGGATCGAGTTCGCGCTGCTGATGCGCGATCTCTGACCCGGGCGGCGGCTGGACATCCACGGCCGCCGGCGACATTGTGGGCATCGATTGTTCGTCGAACAGGGAGCGGCATGGCCACCATCGAACACAGCGCGATTCTCAAGGCCTCCCCCGAGCGGGTCTTTGCCCTGCTCGAGCGGGTCGAGGACTTTGCCGACTACTCCGACCTGATCCAGGCCATCGAGCCGCTGGGCGAGGACCGCTATCGCTGGCATGTCCACGCGGTGGGCATGGACTGGACCTTCGACGTGGCGATCACCGAGGCACGATCCCCGGAGGTGCTGGCCTGGGAATCGCTGGACGGGGTCCACAACCGGGGCTGCTATCGCCTCACGCCCGTGGCCGGGGGCACCGAGGTGGCCCTGACCCTGACCTATGCCATCCGCAATCGCCTGCTGGAGAAGGCCGTCAACCGGGCGGCCCGGCCGCTGGTCGGCAAGGTCAGCCGGCAGATCCTGGAGCGGGTCGAGGCGCGGCTATGAATCCGGCGTCAGTGATCGATAAAGACAATCAGCGGCCTAGCTTACTGCCGCCCTGCGGCAGCGCTATGATGGGGTAAACAGGCCGTCGGCCTGTGCGAGGATCATCCCATGATCACTGGCCTTCTCTGGTGTCTTGCCGTCCTGGCGGGCCAACTCTGGCTGCTGCACCTGGTGGATCGACGCGTGGCGTCCATGCCACGCCTGCCGCCGCAGGATTTCCCTTCTACCGATGATCCCCGGAGTGGGCACTCTCCGCCTGCCTGACGGCGGCCATCGGCTCAGCCCTTGCGCAGCGAGGTGTTGAGGTGGTCGACCACCTCGGCCCAGTCGGCGTCTGCCTCGAGGGCCTCGCGCAGGAACTCGGCCTGGCCCTCGTTCCAGCAGGGCGCATCGGGCAGGGCGACGTCCTCGGGAAGGGGAGCATGGCGATCGATGAAGCGCTTGATCGCCGCGGGGTCCGAGGCGAGGCCGAGCTGCTCGAAGAGTTCGGTGAAGGGGTGGTCGGGGTGTTCCATGGCGTGACTCCTGCTGTCCTGTCGAGATACTCCCACCTTAGCGACTTCCGGGATGTCGTGCTTGACGCCCGTCAACGCTGCAGGCGACGCCTCATCGCTCGCCGGCGAGGGGCATGAGAAAGCGCCGTCGCCGCTCCTCCTCCGGAAGCGGCAGGGCCAGCAGGTGGACCAGCTTGGTGAAGGTGGCCTCCGGTGTCATGTCATCCGCCGAGAGCACTCCCGCATCGGCCAGCCCCTGACCCGCGGCGTAGCCGCCGAAGGCCACCGGGCCATGGGGACACTGGCTGAGGGCCGCCAGCAGCTTGCCCTCGCCGCTCGCGCGGGCGAGCGCCCCGGCCAGTGCCGGGTCGTCGGGCAGGTTGCCGCCTCCCCATACCTCCAGCATGGCTCCCCTGACCCGATCGTCGTGCAACCAGGCCTCCAGTTGCCAGGCCTGGATGCCCGGCCAGAGGGCCAGGCGCACGACACCCCCGGCATCCAGCGCCGCATAGTCGGCCAGCTCGAAGCGCGGGGCGCCCCGCTGATGATCCGCCAGCCCGCGTCCCGGGTAGAGCACGACCTCGTCGTCGACCCGCTCGCCGAGCATCGGCTGGTTGGGGCTGGTAAAGGCGTCGGCCTCGCGGGTCTGCCACTTTCGGGTGCGACAGCCTCGCAGCAGGCGGCCGGCGAAGCAGATCGCCACCTCCTGCAGGCGCGGGGTGACCGCGAAGCGCAGGGCGGCCTCGACGTTGGCCGCGGCGTCACTGCCCTCGGCCTCCAGTGGACGCATGGCCCCGGTGAGGATCACCGGGCGGTCCAGCCCCAGCAGCTGGAAGGCCAGGCTCGAGGCCGTCCAGGCCAGGGTATCGGTGCCATGTAGGATGACGATCCCGGCATGCTGCCGGTAGCGCCGCGCCACCAGGGCGGCGAGTCGCTGCCAGTCGCCGGGCGTGGCACTGCTGGAGTCGATGGGCCGGTCGGTCTCGAGCATCTCGAAGGTCGGCAGGCTCGCCTGGCGGCCTGGCGGCAGGTCGGCCAGGGCACGCCGGAGGCGATCCTCGATGTCGTGGCCCGGGACCAGGCCGCGAGCGGTCTCGACCATGCCCAGGGTGCCACCGGTGTAGATCACCAGGACGGGACGCTCTGCGGAAACCGGGGTGGGCATCTGGGCTCCTGTCGACGGCGGATCGGAAACGCGATGGCGCCATGATACCGGTCCGCGGCGAGGGGGCAAGGCGGCCAGTGGAGACGTCAGGGATCCGGGCTGACCCGCACGCCATCCGCGACCCGCTCGCCGGGATGGACGATGACCCGCTCGCCCTGCTCGAGGCCGCCGACGACCTGGGTGACCAGGCCGCTGCGCCGGCCGACCTCGACCCGGCGGCTGACCGCATGCCCGTCCGCGACCACGAACACCGTCCACTGGCCGGCCGCGCGGAACAGTGCGCTGGTGGGCAGCTGCAGGATCTCCTCGGCCTGCCAGACCAGGAACTCGACGTCGACCCGGAAGCCGCTGCCCAGCCCCAGGGCGGCGGGCTCGACCGCCGCGTCGAAGTCGACGATCACCGGCACGCGCTGCTCGTCGACGCCGAGCGCCGAGATGCGGGTGAAGCCGGCGGGCTCGATGCGCCGGACGCGGCCCGCCAGTGGCTCGCCGCCCCAGCCGGTGATTCGCACCGTCATCCCCGGGCGCAGGTGCACGGCGTCCATGGAGAGCAGGTCGACCTGGATCTCCAGGTCGTCGAGGCGGCCGAGCTCCAGGATCGGTTCCCCGGCGGCCACGCTGCCCTCGCAGCAGCGATAGCGGCCGAGCACCACGCCGTCGATCGGGGCGCGCACCTCGAGCTCCGGGTGCTCGATGTCGCCGCGCTGGCCGCTGGCCACCGCCAGCACGGCCCGGGCACTTTCCACCTCGAAGCTTGCCGCCTCGACACTGGACGCGGCGGCCCGCTCCAGGGCGCGCTGGCGGTCACGCTGGCTCTGGCGCTGCTCCAGCTCGGTGGTGGAGACCAGATTGCGCTGGTGGAGCTGGCGGTAGCGCTCGTACTCCGCCTCGGCGAAGCGTCGCTCGGCCCTGGCGGTCTCCAGGTTGGCGCGGGCCGCCTCGAGTCGGGCCTCGGCGGCCTGCAGGGCGTCCTCGGCCTGCTGGCGGGAGCGCGGATCGAGGGCCGGGGCCGGGCTGGGTTCCAGGCGGAACAGCACCTCCCCCCGTTCGACCTCGTCGCCTACCTCGAGCAGCACCCGCTGGAGGTAGCCGGCGATGGGCACGGAGACGTTCCAGGTGTCGCGTAGCCGCGTGCGCCCCTCCTCGGTGATCGAGTCAACGAAGGGGCCGACGATGACCTGGGCCACGCTGACCGGTACCGGGGTGGGGCGCAGCGCCCAGACCAGGGCCATGACCAGGGTCAGCCCCAGTGCGATCCAAAGCAGGCGACGGGTCCAGCGCTGGCGTGATGTCATGAAGGCTCTCCTGTCATGGGGGACCGGTCACTCCACGGCCTTGAGCACGCGGATCCTGTCGAGTCGGCCCAGGCGGCGGACCACCAGCAGGCCCACCAGCAGCGAGGCCCCCAGCACGCCGCCGGCGGCGATGCCGAAGGCCTGGGGCGTGAACACCAGGGGGATCCGGTAGAGGTCGCTGCTGAAGGCCTGGTTGAGCAGCCGGGCGAAGGCGATGCCGATGGCCCAACCCAGCGGGATGGCAACCAGCGTCAGCAGGGCGATCTCGCCGAGCAGGATGCGCGAAACCTCGGCCCGGGTGTAGCCCAGCACCTGCAGGGTGGCCATTTCCCGGGCGCGTTCGGCGAAGGCGATTCGCGCATTGTTGTAGACCACCCCGAAGGCGATGGAGCCGGCGACGGTGACGAAGATCAGCGCGACCATCATCAGCGTCTCGTCGAGGTAGTCGCGGATGCCGCGTTCGGCCTCGGCGAGCAGCCCGATGGCGGCGACGCCCGGCATGGTCCAGAGGGCGGCGTTGAGCTCGCTCATGCGCTGGGAATCGACCAGCAGCCAGGCCCCGCTGATGGCCGGTCCCTCGCCCATCAGGGCGTTGAGACTCTCGCGCCGCAGGTAGGCCCCCGTGCCGAGGGGCTCGTCCACCAGGGCCACCAGCGGAAGGTCGACGCGGCGACGCTGGCCTTCCATGATCGCCACCTCCAAGGTATCGCCTATCCGGGCCTCGAGCTCCCCGGCGAGGTGGCGGGTCAGGGTCAGGCCCTCCTCGGGCAGCCCTCGGGCGTGGCCGTCGGCGTCGAGCAGCTGGCGCAGCCGTGGCATCGGTTCCAGGCCCAGCAGGCTGGTGCGGACCTCGCGGTGGCCGTGGATCAGGGTCGCGGGCACCCGGCGCCAGGGTTCCACCGCCATCACGCCGGGCTGGTGGCGAAGCTCGCCGACGGCCCGTGCCGGGGTCGCATCGATGAAGGTGAGTTCGACATCCATGCGCAGCACCTGGCGATACTGCTGGTCGAGCATCGCCTCCACGGCATCGAGCTGGTAGGCGCCCACCATCAGTAGCCCGCAGGAGAGGGCGATGCCGGCCACCGAGAGGCCGGCCTTGGCCGGGTGCCGGGCGAGGTTGCGCAGGATGATGCGTCCCTCGTGGCCGAGCAGGGCGGCCGGCAGCGCCCGTTCGAGCCAGCCTTGGCGGAACCGCGCCGGCGCCGGCGGGCGCATGGCCTCGGCCGGCGGGCGGCTGACCGCCCGCCACACCGCCTGCCAGGTGCCGGCCAGGGCGGCCAGCACCACCACCCCGAGCGACAGGGCCAGGGCCCAGGCCGGCACCCGGAAGACCATCTCGGGAAAGCGGAAGTACTCGCGGTACAGGCCGGCCATCCCGCTGGCGGCCCAGGCGCCGAGGGTGACGCCCAGCGCCCAGCCGGCCAGCACGATGGCGCCGGCCAGCAGGGCATAGTGGCGGGCCAGCTCCCTGTCGCGATAGCCGAACGCCTTGAGCACGGCCAGCTGCTCGCGCTGGGTCTGGATGATGCGCCCCATCACCACGTTGAGCAGGAAGGCCGAGACCGAGAGGAAGATGGCCGGCAGCACGCCGGCCATCAGGCGCTGCTGGGCCAGCTCCTCCTCGAGGAAGCGATGGGACTGCTGGTCGTGGCGGGTCTGGGCGCCGGTGCCGCCGTAGCGGGCCAGGGTCAGGTCCAGGGCGTCGATCACGTCTTCCTGGCGGGCCCCGGCCTGGAGGGTCAGGGTCAGGCTGTTGAAGGCCCCCTCCATGTCGTAGGCATTGGCCAGGGCGCGCTCGTTCATCCACATCACGGCATAGCGGCGGTAGTCCGGCATCAGGTCGGTGGGCGCGGCCTGGTAGAGGTGTTCCGGGCTCAGGGCAATGCCGGAAAGCCGAAGTCGCGTCTGGCGGCCATCGATGATTGCCTCGAGGGTATCGCCCGGCGCCAGGTCGTGCGCTTCGGCGAAGGCGTCGCTGACGACCACCTGGTCGTCGCGGCCGGACGCCGGCAGGGCGCCGGCGAGGAGCTTCAGGCGGTTGAGGGTCGGCTGGCGGCCGTCGGGAATTGACACCAGCAGGCCACGGACGGGGTCGGCGAAGCCGGGTACGGCCAGGCGCACCGCGGCCCTGACCCGTGACTCGATCCGGTTGACCCCCTCGATCCCCTGCAGCCGTGGCATCAGCCCCGCGGGGGCGCGCTTGACGTCGGCGAAGACCTCGGCGAAGTGGTGACTGGCGTAGAAGCGGTCCCGGGATCCCGTCAGCGCCTCCAGGGTGGTGACGGCGAGGATCAGCGTCATCACGCCGCCGGCGATCACCACGGCGATGGCCAGGGCCTGGCCCTTGAGGCGCCAGAGGTCGCGATGGAGCTTGCGGTCCAGGGTCAGCATGGCGTCACCAGCGAAGCTCGCCGGGCGGGCGGCGGCGGGCGTTGGTGTGGATCTCGTCCACCCGGCCATCGCGCAGGCGGATCACCCGGTCGGCCATCTCGCCGATCACCTCATTGTGGGTGATGATCGCCACCGTGGTGCCGGTCTCGCGATTGACGCGCTCGAGCACCTCCAGCACGCGGATGCCGGTGCGGAAGTCCAGGGCACCGGTGGGTTCGTCGCAGAGCAGCACATCGGGCTGCTTGGCCACGGCCCGGGCGATGGCCACGCGCTGCTGCTCGCCGCCGGAGAGCTGGGAGGGGAAGTGGTCGAGGCGCTCGGCGAGGCCGACCAGGGCCAGGGCGGCCTCGGGGGGCATGGGGTCCTGGCTGATGTCGGTGACGATGGCCACGTTCTCCCGGGCGGTGAGGCTCGAGATCAGGTTGTAGAACTGGAAAACGAAGCCTACGTGGTGGCGACGGAAGCGGGTCAGCTGGCGCTGGCTCGCCCGGGTCAGGTCGTGCTCCTGCCCGGCCCCGTCGCGATAGTGCACCTCGCCGTCGCTCGGGCTGTCGAGGCCACCGAGGATGTTGAGCAGGGTGGACTTGCCGGAGCCCGAGGCGCCCAGCATCACGACGAGCTCGCCGCGGTACAGCACCAGGTCGACGCCCTGCAGCGCCCGGATGGTGACCTCGCCCATGCGGTAGAGGCGGGTCAGTCCCCGCGTCGTGAAGACCTCATCCGTGCCGTTGTCCATCCGCCGGGCATCTCCCCTGCCTCCTGCTCCGAGTCTAGCGGGTGACCAGCCTTCCCGCGTCGTCGATCTCCAGGCGTCGGTTGCGGCCGGCGAGCAGGGCGAAGCCCATGCTGAAGGCGATGATGCCGAGCAGGACCCGGGTCAGGGTCGCAAGGCCTACCTCGAACTGCAGCATCATGCCGACTGCCAGCGGCCCCATGGCGGCCAGAGTATAGCCGCCCCCCTGGACCAGCCCCGAGAGCTTGCCGGCGAGGCGTGAGGTGGCGGTTCGCAGCACGATCAGGGTGAGGGCGAGACTGAAGCCGCCGCCCTGTCCGAGGCCCAGCAGCACCACGCCGGGCCAGCGCCAGATCGCCGGCGCCTGCAGCAACAGCCAGAAGCCGGCGGCGACCAGGCCCAGCACGATCAGCAGGGCGGGGCGCTGGTCGCGCCCCAGCCGTGCCAGCCATGGCGCCGACAGGGCCGAGATCAGCTGCACCATCACCGAGGCACCCATCATCCAGCCCGCCTCCGCTTCGCTGTAGCCGCGGGCCACCAGCAGGGTGGGCAGCCAGCCGAAGACGATATAGGCCAGCGATGACTGGCTGCCCATGAACAGCATCACCTGCCAGGCCAGCGGCTGGCTCAGCAGCTCCCGCGTTGAGCCGCCACCTCCGGGCAGGGCCGTGACGGCGTCATGGCGGGGCATCAGGAGCTGCCAGGCCACCAGCGCCACCAGCGCCAGCAGGGACCAGCTGGCCAGCCCGGCCGGCCAGCCCCCCAGGGTGTCGGCCAGCGGAATGCTCAGCCCCGCGCCCAGGGCGCCGCCGAGGCAGAGGGCCATGGTATAGACACCGGTCATCAGGTCGGCGCCGGCAGGCAGCTCGCGCTTGACCAGGGCCGGGAGCAGGGTCCCGGCCACGCCGATCGCGGCCCCGACCATCAGGGTGCCGGCGAACAGCGCAACGACGGCCGGCACGCCGCGCAGCAGCAGACCGCCGGCCAGCAGCAGCAGGGCGGCGGCGAGGGTGTTCTCGGGGCCGAAACGCTTGGCCAGCCAGGGAGCCAGCGGGGCGAAGATCCCCAGGCAGAGCACCGGGAGGGTGGTCAGGGCACCGATGGCCAGCGCCGAGAGTCCGGTATCCTGCTGGATGCGGTTGAGCAACGGGGCCAGGGTGGAGAGGGCGGGGCGCAGGTTGAGCCCCACCAGGACCATCAGGCCGATGAAGAGCGCCAGCGAGCGGGAGTCGGGACGAGACGCCTCAGAGCCGTTCGTTGTCATCACGCCACTCGCGTCGGCTCGCCGGCCGGGCGGGGCGACGCTCGTCCCGTGGCTCGGCGACCAGGGGGTGGTCCTCGAGTTCGTTGTCCGCGCGGAAGATGACCTCGCCGGGCGGCTGCGCAGGGTCGGGATCCACGCGCCGGCGGATGCCGGAGACATCCTCCACACTGACCAGGCCCAGCCCGCCGACGTTGACCCCCTGCTGGGCGACCAGCCTGCCCTCGAAGCTCCAGCAGCGCTGGGGCACCTGGGAGACGCGCCAGAGGCGGCCCTGCCAGTGGGCCTGGCCGTCGTCGGTCAGCGTCAGGTCGTCCAGCGGCACCAGGGCGGCGAACAGGCGGGCGTTGAGCACCAGCCCCCCGCCGGCCAGGCGCACGGCGCCCTGGAACTGCCCCTGCGCCAGGGCCGCGAGCACGGCCTTGCGTTTGTCCCGGCTCTCGAGGGTGCCCTGGCCGCACAGGTGCAGCAGGCCATCATCGACCTGCTTGATGACCCAGGCCTCCACGGGGGACGTGCCGAACAGCTTCTTCAGCATGCCGCGCTCACCGCATGTGGCGGCGCAGGTCGCCTCGCACCGCGTCGAGCAGGGTGATGAAGCGGGTGTCGCGGTCGCCGTCGATGCGATCGACCCGCACCACGCTGCTCATGCCGCGGTCGATGTTCAGCTGGTCGAAGATCTCCAGGGTGACCTTCTCGGCCGGCTGGCTGCCGGGCTCGATGCGGCCCTCCTCGAGGGTGAAGGTGGTCAGCAGGGTGGCGCGCACGCGCGTCGAGCCGCCCTCCGCCAGCACCCGGCGCACGAACAGCCAGCCCTCACAGGCCAGCGCCGTGTCGCCGTGATCACGCAGGAAGAGGGTGCGATAGCTGGCGCCCTCGCTGGCGGCCTTGGCGGCCATGCTGCGGTAGGCCTCTGTCATGCGCGTCGCCGAGACCTTCGACTCCTCGAGCCGCTGGCGGGCGCCGTGGTGTTCACGGTCGAGCCGGGCCTGCTGCTGAAAGGTCAGCCAGCGCCGATAACAGGTGACGAGATTCTTTTCATCCATGGAAGCGTCCTGCCTGAGACGGTGGAAGGGACTCGGGGATCAGCGGGCTACATTCGCACATTCCGATGCAGCCCGCCAGTCATGGGTCTCAGGCCTGGCGTGAGCCGGAGCGGCCGCCGCGCCGACGACGCGGGGCGCGGGCCTCGTCGCCACCGCTGCGCTGGCCCGCGGCCTGGCCCTGGCGTCGCTGGCCCTGGCCTGCGTTGCGGCCACCACCGCCCGAGCGCTTGCCGCGGCCGTTCTCGATGGGCTCGGGCCTGGCATTGGGGTCCGGCTCGAAACCCGGCTCGATGCGCTTCTCCAGGTCGCGCTTGATCAGCCGTTCGATGCCCTTGAGCAGGCCGTGCTCGTCGACGCAGACCAGCGAGACCGCCTTGCCCTCGCTGCCGGCCCGGCCGGTGCGGCCGATGCGGTGGACATAGTCCTCGGCCACGTTGGGCAGCTCGAAGTTGACCACGTGGGGCAACTCTTCGATATCGAGGCCTCGGGCCGCGATGTCGGTGGCCACCAGCACCTGCAGGTCACCGGTCTTGAAGGCGGCCAGCGCCTTGGTGCGGGCCGTCTGGCTCTTGTTGCCATGGATCGCCATGGCCGGGATGTCCTGCTTGGAGAGCTGCTCGGCCAGGCGGTTGGCGCCGTGCTTGGTGCGGGTGAATACCAGCACCTGCTGCCAGTCGTGCTCGGTGATCAGGTGGGCCAGCAGGTCGCGCTTCTTCTCGCGGTCGACGCGGTAGATCGCCTGGTCGACGAGTTCGGCGGTGGTGTTGCGGCGGGCGACCTCGATCATGGCCGGATCGTCGAGCAGCTTGCCGGCCAGCGCCTGGATCTCGTTGGAGAAGGTCGCCGAGAACAGCAGGTTCTGGCGCTTCTCGGGCAGCACGCGCAGGATCTTCTTGATGTCGTGGATGAAGCCCATGTCGAGCATGCGGTCGGCTTCGTCGAGCACCAGGATCTCGACCTTCGACAGGTCCACGTGCTTCTGCTGGTGCAGGTCCAGCAGGCGGCCGGGGGTGGCGACCAGCACGTCGAGGCCGGCGCGGATGGCGTCTACCTGGGGCTGCTGGCCCACGCCGCCGAAGATCACATGGGAGCGCAGGGTCAGGTGGCGGCCATAGTCGGCCACGCTCTCGCCGACCTGGGCGGCGAGCTCGCGGGTCGGGGTCAGTACCAGGGCACGGACCTGGCGCTTGGCCGGGCGTGGGCCGTCGGCCAGGCGCTGCAGCATCGGCAGGGTGAAGCCGGCGGTCTTGCCGGTGCCCGTTTGGGCACTGGCCAGCAGGTCACCGCCCTTGAGGACGGCGGGAATCGCCTTGAGCTGGATCGGGGTCGGGGTGGTATAGCCCTGTGCCTCGACGGCACGGAGCAGTTCGGCACGCAGGCCGAGGTCGGAAAAGGTCATGCGGTCTCCGCAGAGACGCCTCGGTCGCGCCGCGTCGATGGTCGACGTGGTCAGTCCCGGGCCAAGGCGTGTAAAAGGAATCTGGCGCGGCAGGAGGGACCAGCGATCGCCGCGTGCCCGCAGTATGCCATAGTGCGCGGCTCAGCGCAGCCGTTTGATTTGTGCGGCGATCTCGTCGGCCACCCGGTCCCAGCCTCGGCCCAGGGCACGCACCAGGGCGGGATAGCCGTCCTCTGCCAGTTCCACCTCCACCGCGAAGGGGGCCACCGCCAGCAGTTCGCCCCCGCCGTCGCGCAGCTGCCACTGGCCCCCGGCCACGGCCCGGCCGTCGAAGCGGCCATGGAAGCGGTCCACCTCCAGGCGCAGGGTGGCGGCAGCGCTCCGGCGGCTGTCGCTATCGTCCTGTATGACCCGGGTGTCCGGCAGGCGAGCCGCCAGGCGAGCGCGCAGGCCGCGCTCGAGCTGCAGGACGAGGGGCTCCGCCCACTGGTGGTGATTGGCCTCGTTGAGGGTGATGTCGTCGAGCTGCAGCACCAGGCCGTCGACGTCCAGGAAGCGGGCCAGCCGGGGCTGGCCGACGACCAGCCGATGCGTGGCGTCTGCCCCGGCGATGCGTGTCGGGTCGCCGCCGCCGTCCTCGGGGAGGGTGTACTGGCTTGGCGCCGGCCCGTTGGCCGCACAGCCGGCCAGCCACAGGGACAGGCCGGCGGCAATCAAGGCCTTGATGGACGTCATGGTGTGCTCCCTCGGGGTGGGCGTTGCGGTGCCCTGGGCAGCGGGTCCTCGCCGTCCAGGCTGTCGAACAGCAGGGCGCGGGGATTGTCGCGCAGGGTCCGTGCGGTGGGCTGCAGGTCGCGCAGCAAGCGCTCGAGTTGCTGCAGCGTGCTGGTGAAGTCGCCGTAGGCGGCGGAATCCGGCGCGACCCCCTCGAGGGTGTCGCGCAGTTCCTCCAGGGTCTGGTTGAGGTTGCCGGGGAGTTCCCGGGTGCCGGGATCGTCGACCAGGGTGCGCACGCTGGCGGTGAGCTCGCGGACCTCGACGAGCATGGCCTCGGACGTCGCCAGGTTGCGGTCGAGTCCGTCCAGCAGCGGTTCGACCTCCAGGCCGTTGAGCTTGTCGAGCAGCGCGGTCACCTGGGACTGGATCTGGGCAAAGCCGCTCGAGGTGGTGGGGAAGACGCTGCGTTCGGCGAAGGTCTCCGCGACATAGTCGCCGGCCTGGTCGCGGTGCAGGTTGAGGTCGACGAACAGCGCGCCGGTGATGAGGCTGCCGCTCTTCAGCGAGGCCTTGAGCCCCAGCCCGAAGAGGCGCTCGAAGCGTGTCCGCCACCCCTCGAGGTCGAGCTCCTGGGAGTCGATGCCCAGGCGCTGGGGCTCGATGCGGATCAGCACCGGGATGGCGAAGTTCGAGCGGGAGTCTGGCTGGGGGGCGGTGAAGTTCCAGGGCACCGCCGCCACCGTGCCGATGCGCACGCCGCGGAATTCCACCGGGGCGCCCCGGGAGAGGCCGCGCACGGTGTCCTCCACCAGCAGCACATATTCCAGGTAGCGATTGAAGGTCCCCTGGCGGGCGCTCTCCTCGTCGGGGTAGAGGCTGAAGGTGGTGTCGGCCTCCACGGCCATGCCGCGAGGCAGGTCCTCGGGCACGCCGAAGGTGACGCCGCCGCCGAGCAGTGTCTCCAGTGAGTCGATGTTGACCCGGAAGCCCTCGGAGTCCAGGCGCAGGTCGAACCCGCTGGCCGACCAGAAGCGGGTGCTGTCGGTGACCAGGTCGTGGTAAGGGCTCTCGATGAAGATGCGGTGGTGCATGCGTCGGGTCGCGGCATCGAAGCGGGCCTCCTCGACCCGGCCGACGATGAGGCCCTGATAGGTGACCGGGTCACCCACGGTCAGCGAGTTGCCCAGCTGGCTGACCAGGTTGATGCGCAGCCCCTCGGCCCCGGCTGGCGAGACCGGCGGCTGGTCACTGACCTCGAACTCCCGCGCATCGATCTCGCTCTGGCCCGGCTCGAGCTGGATGTAGGCCCCGGAGAGCACCGTGCCCAGGCCGCTGATGCCCTCGCGGCCGATGCGTGGCTTGACCACCCAGAAGCGGCTGTCCTCGACCAGCATGGCGTCGGTCTCGGGGCTCATGCGGGCGGTGATCACCACCCGGGAGAGGTCATCCGAGAGGTGGACCCGCTCGAC
Organism: Halomonas rhizosphaerae; assembly: GCF_030010555.1. GTDB lineage: Bacteria > Pseudomonadota > Gammaproteobacteria > Pseudomonadales > Halomonadaceae > Halomonas > Halomonas rhizosphaerae. The sequence goes on along the minus strand of NZ_JASCQP010000028.1, from coordinate 396,709 downwards.
CCGTCCGACCTCGACGTTGCGGGTCTTGATCAGGGTACTGCCTGCCTCGATACCTTCGGCGCTGTCCATGATCAGGCTGATCTGCGGGCCGCGACTGCGGTAGTTGTCGTAGACCAGCCAGGCGCCGATCAGGATCGCCACGAGGGGCACGATCCAGATCGGCGAGAGCCGGGCCTGGGGCGTGGCACGGGCGCGGTGGCTGTCCCGTTCGGGCGTGTCGGGGGCGTCGGTCATCGCGGGCTTCCTTGTGCGGGGCGGGACGCTCGCGGCAGGGGCGTGTCCCAGAGCAGTCTCGGGTCGAAGGTCATCGCGGCGAGCATGGTGCTGACCACCACGGCGCCGAAGGCCAGGGCGGCGGGGCCCGGGGTGATCGACATCAGCGCACCGGCGCGGATCAGCGCCACCAGGATCGCCACCACGAAGACATCGACCATCGACCAGCGGCCGATGAACTCGGTGAGACGGTAGAGGCGGGTGCGGGTCGCGGCGTTGAGCTCATCGCTACGCTTGATCACCAGGCACAGCCAGGCCAGCGCCACCAGCTTGCCCACCGGCACGATCACGCTGGCCACGAAGATCACCACGGCCACCGGCCAGGAGCCCATCTGGATCAGCTCCACGACCCCGCCGATGATGGTGGAGGGGCTGGCATGGCCCAGGCTGGTGGTGGTCATGATCGGGTAGAGGTTGGCCGGCAGGTACATCACCGTGGCGGCGGCCAGCAGCGCCCAGGTGCGCTGCAGGCTGTGGGGCAGGCGCGCATGCAGGCTCTCGCCGCAGCGTCGGCAGCGACCTTGGCCCTGGCTGTCCAGGCGGTTGACCAGCCCGCAGGTGGCGCAGCCGGCCAGGCCCTGGGGGGCGGCGGGTTCGCCGGTGCGGGCGCCCTCCGGGGCAAGGGGTTCGCCGGCCAGCGAGAACCACATCCAGTCCGCGTCCAGCGACTGGGTGGTGAAAAGCAGCAGCAGGGCGAAGGCACAGAAGGCCCAGAAGGCGATGCCCAGCTCGATCTCGGCCATGCCGGCGATCTTGATCAGGCTCACCAGGGCGCCGACGATGAAGACGTCGGCCATCATCCAGGGGTGCAGGTGGGAAAGCGACCGGGCGATGCTGCGGCTGGCCGGCAGCGGGTCCTGGCGCAGCAGGCCGATCTGCAGCCAGACCACCCCGGCGAGGTAGACGGCGGGCAGCACGGCGATGGTCAGCAGCACCGCGATGGCCACCAGCGGCTGGTCGAAACCGATCAGGGTGGTGGCGGTCTGGGAGAGCTCGATACGGTTACCGATGCCGCCGACGCTGAAGCTGACGAAGGGAAAGGAGGCCGCCAGCGCCAGCGCCACCAGGGCGGCCAGGGCCAGCGCCATGCTGCGTTGGGCCGGGCGGTGGTGGCGGCTGGCCAGGGTATGGCCGCAGCGCGGACAGTCGGCCTTCTCGCCGGGGTGCAGCGGCGGCAACGCCACCAGCCAGTCGCACTCGTGACAGGCCCGCAGCCGTCTTCTCGAGGTGCGCGTCTCCGGTGGTGAGCGATCCACCAGCGGTTCCTCCCGTGGCAGGGTGGGGGCGCGAAAGGCGAGCCTGGGCACCGCGTCGGAGTCTCCTCGTGCCGTCAGATATCGGAAAAGCCAGTGTGGCACGTTGACGTAAGCGACACCATATACAAACATGCGACCCTGAATGTTCCCGAGGAGACGACATGTTACTTCCCGCCCTGGCGGTCTTGGCAGGCCTGGTCCTGCTGGTATGGAGCGCCGAGCGCTTCGTCGGTGGGGCGGCGGCGACCTCTGCCCGGCTGGGGCTGTCACCGCTGCTGATCGGCATGCTGGTGATCGGCTTCGGTACCTCGGCCCCGGAGCTGGTGGTCTCCGCCCTGGCGGCCAGCCAGGGCAACCCCGGCCTGGCGCTGGGCAATGCCTATGGCTCCAACATCGCCAACATGGGCCTGATCCTGGGCCTGGTGGCGTTGATCTCGCCGCTGGCGGTGCACTCCGGGGTGGTGCGTCGCGAGCTGCCGGTACTGGGCGGCGTCACCCTGCTCTCCGCCCTGCTGCTGTGGGGCGGCGTGATCGGTCGCCTGGAGGCGCTCCTGCTGCTGGGACTGCTGGCCGTTTTCATCGGCGTCTCCATCTATCTGGGGCTTCGCGACGGCAGCGATCCCCTCTCCAGCGACACCGAGGAGAGCCTGGCGGTCCACCCAATGTCGCTTCGGGCCGGGCTCGTCTGGACGGGCATCGGCCTGGTGCTGCTGGTGGTCAGCTCGCGCATCCTGGTATGGGGCGCGGTGGCCATCGCCCAGGGGTTCGGCGTCAGCGACCTGGTGATCGGGTTGACCGTGGTGGCGGTGGGCACCTCGCTGCCGGAGCTGGCCTCCTCGATCAGTGCCCTGCGTCGCCGCGAGCATGACCTGGTGCTGGGCAACGTGGTGGGCTCCAACCTCTTCAACACCCTGGGCGTGGTGGGCCTGGCCGGGCTGATCGCGCCCATCGAGGCCGGCCGCGAGGTGCTGCTGCGCGACTGGAGCCTGATGATGGCCATGACGGTGATGATGACGGTCTTCGCCATGGGCTGGCGTGGCCGCGAGGGCCGCATCAACCGGGCCGAGGGCGCGGCCTTGCTGGCCATGTTCCTCGGCTATACCGCCTACATGGTCAGCATGGTCATCCGGGGCGGCATGGCGGGGTGAGCCCGGCGCGAAAGTGTTCCCCTGCTGCGACACTGCGACACAGCTCCCAAGGTGGCCAGGGACGGCTGGTGGGCGCAGGATAGGTGGCGTGCCTGGTGATAGGGGTATGTCTTCCGATGTCATGACACGCCATGACGGCGTTGCCATCAGACTGGTCTAGGCTGGGCATGGGTGAGGAGGAATGCGGCAAGGCGCCATGAGCTTGGCGGCCTCAAGTACAAGAGCACCGGTGAGTGCCGTGCGCATCCCTTGACGACGCTGTCTTTGTGGAGCCCCGTCTCCGCAGCAATCAGGAGTGCGTGATGGAACTGGATCCCCTGCTGCTGTCTCGACTGCAGTTCGCCTTCGTGGTCGCCTTCCACGCCATCTTCCCGGTGTTCACCATCGGTCTGGCGTCCTATATTGCCCTGCTCAACGGCCTCTTCTTCAAGACCGAGAATCCGGCATGGGACCGTCTGGCCCTGTTCTGGACCCGGGTCTTCGCCGTGGTATTCGGCATGGGGGTGGTGTCGGGCATCGTCATGTCCTTCCAGTTCGGTACCAACTGGAGCAACTTCTCCCAGGCGGCCTCGAACTTCCTCGGCCCGGTGCTCAGCTACGAGGTGGTCACGGCCTTCTTCCTCGAGGCCGCCTTCCTCGGGGTGCTGCTCTTCGGGCGTGGCAAGGTGCCCCAGGGCGTCCATCTCTTCGCCGCCATCATGGTGGCCACGGGTACCTTCATCTCCTCGTTCTGGATCCTCTCGGCCAACAGCTGGATGCAGACCCCGGCCGGCGTCGAGCTGATCGATGGCCGCTTTCACGTCACCTCCTGGAGCGAGGCGATCTTCAATCCCTCCTTCTGGTATCGCTTCTGGCACATGGTGGTGGCCTCCTTCCTGACCGGGGGCTTCGTGGTGGCCGGTGTCAGCGCCTGGTACCTGCTCATCCGGCGCGACGTGGAGGCCAATCGCAAGGCCCTCTCCATGTGTCTGTGGCTGCTGCTGGTCCTGACGCCGGCCCAGGCCGTGCTGGGGGACTTCCATGGCCTCAACACCCTGGAGCACCAGCCGACCAAGGTCGCCGCCATGGAGGGCAACTGGGAGCGCAGCACCAACGTGCCGCTGCTGCTCTTCGCCTGGCCTGATCAGGAGGCACAGGAGAATCGCTTCGAGGTCGGCATCCCGAGCCTCGCCAGCCTGATCCTGACGCACCACGCCGACGGCGAGGTGCCCGGCATCAGCGAGGTGCCGCCCGAGGAGCAGCCGCCGGTCTGGCTGGTGTTCTGGTCCTTCCGGGTGATGGTGGGCATCGGCCTGGCCATGATCGCCGTCGCCCTGGCGGGGCTCTGGCTGCGCCGCGGCGGGCGGGTCTTCGAGCATCGCGGCTTCCTGCAGCTGATGCGGGTGATGACCGTGACGCCCTTCATCGCGGTGCTGGCGGGCTGGTTCGTCACCGAGACCGGCCGGGCGCCCTGGCTGGTCTACGGCATGATGACCCATGCCGAGGGACTGACCCCGTCGCTCACCGGTGGCATGGCGCTGTTCACCCTGGTCGGCTACATCGCCGTCTATGCGGTGGTGTTCTGGGCCGGTATCTACTACCTGACCCGGGTGGTGCGCCAGGGCATGCTGCCCGAGATGCACCGCGATACCGTGGAGGGGGAGGTCCACCGGCCCATGCGGCCGCTCTCCGCCGCCCATGCGACCTTCGAGGACGCCTCTCGCCAACCGGGAAGGAGCTGAGCCATGGAAGCGTTCGACCTGACACTGATCTGGGCCCTGATCATCGGTTTCGGGGTGATCATGTACGTGCTGATGGACGGCTTCGACCTGGGCGTGGGGATCCTCTTTCCCTTCGCCCCGGACGAGGAATCGCGTGACCTGATGATGAACTCGGTGGCCCCCGTCTGGGACGGTAACGAGACCTGGCTGGTGCTCGGTGGGGCGGGCCTGCTGGGGGCCTTCCCGCTGGTCTACTCGGTGTTCCTGCCGGCGCTCTACATCGGGGTCTTCCTGATGCTGGCCGGCCTGATCTTCCGCGGCATCGCCTTCGAGTTCCGCTTCAAGTCCCACCGCAACCGTCGCTGGTGGAACCGCGCCTTCTGCTGGGGTTCCGCCGTGGCGTCCTTCGCCCAGGGCGTGGTGGTAGGCGCCTACATCCAGGGCTTCGCCGTGGAGGACTTCGTCTACGTGGGGGGGCCGCTGGACTGGCTGACGCCCTTCAGCGTGCTCACCGGCCTGGGGCTGATGGCGGGCTATGCCCTGCTCGGCGCCACCTGGCTGATCATGAAGACCGAGGGGACGGTCCAGGCCTGGGCCTACCGGCTCGCACCGCGCCTGCTGCTGGCGGTGCTGGGGGTGTTCGCGATCATCAGCGTCTGGACCCCGTTCGTCGATGCCGGGGTTCGCGAGCGCTGGTTCGGCCACCTGCACCTGATCTGGGTCTTCCCGGTGCTGGCGCTGGTCTGTGCCGCACTGCTATGGCGTGCCGTCAGCCAGCGCCGGGAGGGGCAGCCCTTCATCGCCACCCTGGGCCTGTTCCTCTTCACCTACCTCGGACTGGTGGTGAGCAAGTGGCCGGTGATCGTGCCGCCCGACTACACGATCTGGGATGCCGCCTCGGATCCGGGCTCGCAGCTCTTCCTGCTGATCGGGGTCCTCTTCGTGATCCCCATCGTGCTGGCCTATACCGCCTGGACCTACTGGGTGTTCCGCGGCAAGGTGCGACCCGGCGAGGGGTACCACTGAGCCGATGGACGCGCCCGACGCGCCCGACGCGGCGTCAGGCGAGCTGACCGCGCGCCGCTATCTGACGGACCTGGCCGCCGGCGAACGCCGGCGGCTGCGTCTCGCCGTCCTGGCGGGTACCTCGGCCGGTCTCTTGACCATCGCGCAGCTGGTGCTGCTGGCCCGGTTAATCAGCCGCCTGCTCGTCGACGGCGCAACGCTGGCCGAGCTCCTGCCGTTGCTGGCGGGGATGCTGGCCATGCTGGCGCTGCGCGCCCTGGCGCTCTATCTGCAGGAAACCCTGGCCCAGGCGGCGAGCCTGCGGATTCGCCAGCGTGCCCGGCGCGCGCTGCTCGATCACCTGGCGCGACTGGGACCGGTCAGGCTGGCGTCGCGGCACAGCGCATCCCTTGCCAGCCAGCTGGTGGAGCAGGTGGAGGCCCTGGACGGTTACTTCGCTCGGTTCCAGCCGCAGCTGCGCCTGGCGGTGCTGGTGCCGCTGGTGGTCCTGCTGGTGGTGCTGTGGCTGGACTGGCTGGCGGCCATCTTCCTGATGATCTCGGCGCCGTTGATCCCGTTGTTCATGGCCCTGGTCGGGATGGGGGCAGAGCGGCTCAACCGGGAGCAGTTCGCCGCCGTGGCGCGACTCTCGGGCCACTTCATCGACCGCGTGCGGGGCATCACCACGCTCCAGCTGTTCGGCCGCACCGCCCAGGCCACCCGCGAGGTACATGCCGCCGCCGATGACTACCGGCAGCGCAGCATGCGGACCCTGCGCCTGGCGTTTCTCTCCTCGGCGGTGCTGGAGTTCTTCGCCTCGGTGGCGATCGCCGTGGTGGCGATCTACGTGGGCTTCGGCCTGCTGGGCTACATCACCTATGGCCCCGCAGAGGAGCTGACCCTCTTCAGCGGCCTGCTGGTGCTGCTGCTGGCACCGGAATTCTTCCAGCCGCTGCGCAGCCTCTCCCAGCACTACCATGATCGGGCGGCGGCGCTGGGGGCCGCCGAGGGACTGGTGGCCATGCTTAACGAGGTCCCCGATGCCGGGCGCCTGCCGGGCACGGCCGTCCCGGCGCCCTTGCGGGATGTGCTGGTCGAGCTCGAGGCCGCCAGCGTCGAGTATCCCGGGCGCGGCCGAGTGCTGGGACCCGTCAACCTGACGCTGGCCGCAGGCGACGTGGTGGTTGTCACCGGGCCGTCGGGCGTCGGCAAGTCCACCCTCCTGCAACTGCTGGCCGGCTTCGTCGCCCCCGCCAGCGGCAACATTCGCGTGGCCGAGGGTCTCGGCCTGGCCTGGATGGACCAGCGCCCGCTGCTGATTCAGGGCAGCCTGGCGGACAACCTGTGGCTGGCGGCGCCCGACGCCGGCGAGGCCGAGATGCGCGGTGCGCTGGCCCGGGCGGGCCTCGGCGAGCTGCTGGCGGCGCTGCCCCACGGGCTGGAGACTCCCCTCGGCGAGCGTGGTGTCGGCCTCTCCGGGGGCCAGGCGCAGCGGCTGGCCCTGGCCAGGGTCTTCCTCTCCCGCGCCCCATTGGTGTTGCTCGACGAGCCCACGGCCAGCCTGGACGCCGAGACCGAGGGCTATCTTGTCGAGGCGTTTCAGGGGCTGGCCGATGAGGGGAGGGCACTGGTCATCGCCACCCATCATCCCGCCCTGATGGCGCTGGCGAGTCACCGCCTGTCGCTCGAGGCCGGGGCAATGGCGCAGGAGGCTAGCCGCTTTGCCACCCCATGACGCCTCGCTCTGGCGCACCCTGCGCCCCTGGCTTTCCCAGCTCGGGCTGCGTCGCCGCCGGCTGATCCTGGGCGCCCTGCTGATGGGGCTGACCCTGGTGTCGGCCATCGGCCTGCTGGCCCTCTCGGGGTGGTTCATCACGGCGACGGCGTTGACTGGCCTGCTCCTGGCGGCGGGCATCTCCGCGACCCTTGATGTGTATGTTCCCGGTGGCGGGATCCGCTTCTTCGCGGTGACCCGCACGGTGTCGCGTTACGTGGAGCGACTGTACAACCACGATACCGTGCTGCGACTGCTCGCCGACCTGCGTTCACATCTGTTCGCCGTGCTTTCCGGCCTCGACGCCCACGCCCTGTCGCGACGGCGCGCCAGCGACTGGCTCAACCGCCTGACGGCGGATATCGACACCCTCGACAGTCTCTATCTGCGCCTCCTCGCCCCGGCGCTGGTGGCGCTGCTGGCGATCCTCGGACTGGCCGGATTCCTGGCCCTCTGGTCGCCGCGGGTCGGTGTGGCGACCGGGGCGCTGCTGCTGATGGGATGGCTCTGGCTGACCGCGGGCCAGGCCCGCCTGGGCATGGCCACGAGTCGTCGCCAGGTCGTCGATCTGGAGCGGCTCCGGGGGCGACTCATCGAGCAGGTCCAGGGCCTGGCGGAGCTGGAGGCGTATGGCAGCCTGGCGGATCACCGTGCGCAAATAGTCGCCATCGAGGCGCGCCTCTATCGGGACCAGCGTCGCCTGGGGCAATGCGTGGCGCTGGGCAATGCATCGACGTCGCTGGTCGTGGGCCTGTCGATGCTCCTGGCCCTCTGGCTTGCGGCCCAGGCCTGGAGTACCGGTCTGCTGTCCGGGCCGCTGACCGTGATGATGCCGCTGGCGGTACTGGCCATCAGCGAGGCACTGGCCCCGCTGGCCGCCGCCTTCACCTGGCTGGGGGCCACGCGGGGCGCCGCCGAGCGCCTCAACGCACTGGAAGCGCAGCGAGGGAGCGTGACCACGGCGGGCTCGCCTGCACGGCTGCCCGCGGGAGCGCTGTCGGTGACCCTTGCGGATGTGACCCTGACCCATGCGGATGCCCTGGTGCCGGCCCTGGCCGAGGTCGGCCTTGACCTGAGACCCGGTGAGCGGCTGGCCCTGTGCGGGGTATCCGGGGCGGGCAAGTCGAGCGTGGCCGGGGTGCTGACGCGACAGATCAGGCCTGAAACGGGCGAGGTACGGCTGGCTGGCGTGGCGCTGGAGGCGTGGCCCGAATCGGCATTGACCTCTCGCATGGCCCTGCTGACGCAGCAGACGGACCTGTTCGACGATACCCTGGCCGCCAACCTGCGCCTGGCCGACCCCGAGGCGGGCGAGGCACGGCTGTGGCAGGTGCTGGCGATGGTGGAGCTCGCCGACTGGGCCGGGGCCCTGTCCCGGGGCCTCGACACCCGGGTGGGGGAGGGCGGCCGGCGGCTGTCCGGCGGCCAGGCCCGGCGCCTGGCCCTGGCCCGGCTGCTGCTGCGCGAACCGGACCTGGTGGTGCTCGATGAACCCTTCGCCGGGCTCGACGCTGGCACTGCGGCACGACTGGCGGCCCGCCTCGACGCCTGGCTGGCGGGGCGCACCGTCATCTACCTGGTGCACCAGCTCGGCGACGCCGTCGACCCGCCCGGCATCGACCACTGCCTGACCCTGCGCGATGGTCGCCTTTGCACGAATGGTCAGGATGTTTCAGGATGAGCCCGATGACTCCCCCGGACGAGGTGTGCCATGCGTGATTTCCTCAAGCGCCTGCCCAAGGCGGAACTCCATCTGCATATCGAGGGCTCGCTGGAGCCCGAGCTGATGTTCTCCCTGGCCGATCGCAACGGTGTCAGCCTGCCCTATGCCTCCGTGGAGGAGGTCCGGGCGGCCTATGACTTCTCCGACCTGCAGTCCTTCCTCGACCTGTACTACCGGGGCATGAGCGTGCTGCGCACCGCCGAGGACTTCCATGATCTCGCCATGGACTACTTTCGCCGTGCCAGCGCCGAGGGGGTGGTGCACGTCGAGATGCACTTCGATCCCCAGGCCCATCTGGTGCGCGGCATCGAGCTGGCGGTGGTGATGGAGGGGCTCTCCCTGGCGCGACGCCGGGCACAGCGCGAGCTGGGCATGTCCACGGCACTGATCATGGCGTTCCTGCGCGACCGCCCGGCCGAGGAGGCGATGGCAGTGATGGAGAGTGCGGCACCCTACTGGGAGATGCTCGACGCCGTGGGGCTGGACAGCGCCGAGCGTGGCAACCCCCCGGCGAAGTTCGTCGAGGTGTTCGAGCGAGCCCGACAGCTCGGCATTCCCCGGGTCGCCCATGCCGGGGAGGAGGGGCCACCCGCGTACATCCGGGAGGCCCTCGACCTGCTGGATGTCTGTCGCATCGACCATGGCGTGCGCTGCCTGGAAGACCCGGAACTGGTGGCCCGGCTGCGGGACGAGGGTGTGGTGCTCACCGTCTGTCCGCTCTCCAATGTGCGCCTGCGGGTCGTCGAGCGGATAACCGACCATCCCCTGCCGCAGCTGCTCGACGCCGGCCTGCGCCTGACCCTCAATTCCGACGACCCGGCTTATTTCGGCGGCGGCATGCTGGCCAACTTCGAGGCCTGCGCCGATGCCTTCGACTGGTCGAAGGAGATCTTCATCCAGCTGGCCGGTACCGCCATCGAGGCCGCCTTCATCAGTGAGACGCGCCGCCTCGACCTGCATCGCCAGCTGGCGGACTGCCTCTAGGCGCCTGATGGCCACCCCGCACCGAGTGGGCCGTGGTGGGCCATGCCGTCGTCGACATCCGGTCGGCCCAGCGTTGATGGGCTGTCGTGCAACGGTCTGTAATATCGTGTAAAAGAAGGGGTCTCATCCTGCCATCGGGCCGATCGGGGAGAGCCGTTCTTGAGCCTTAAGACCCGTTTCCTGCTGCTGGCCGCCTGCCTCGTGCTCGTGGCGTCGGCGGCCGCCTGGACCGTCTTCCACCGCATCACCGAGGGCATCATCGAGCACTGGGGCGAGCGTGTCGCGGCCATCCAGGTGCAGTACGACAGCGGTCGCCTGCTGCAGCCCCTGGAGCGGGAGATTGCCCTGGCGCGCCAGATGGCCGACTCCATCGTGCTGCAGCGCTGGGCGCGAGACCCCGACGATCCGGCGCTCGAGGCCCAGGCCTTCGCGGAGATGGAAAGCTTCCGTCGCAACTTCAGCGACAACAGCTACTTCGTCGCCCTGACGAAGAATGGCGGGTACTACCACAACAACGCCGCCAACGAGTTCGCACAGGCGCGCCAGCGCTATCGGCTGCGGCCGGATCGACCGTCAGACGCCTGGTTCTATCGCCTGATCGAGGAGGAGCGAGACTTCCACCTCAACGTCAATCCGGACGTGGAACTCGGGGTCACCAAGCTGTGGATCGATGTCCTGATGCGGGATGGCGACGGCGAGATCCTCGGGGTGGTGGGCACCGGCATGGAGCTCGAGGCCTTCCTCCGGGAGATCGTGGATATCCAGCAGCCCGGCATCACCACCCTGTTCGTCGACTACAACGGCGCCATCCAGCTCTATCGCGACCGTCGTCTCATCGACTATGCCAGTTTCGTCAAGCCGGAGGGGCAGAAGCGCACCCTGGACCTGCTGGTGGACCTGCCCCGCGATGCCGAGGCGCTGTCCGACATGATGCGCGAGCTGCGTGACGCCCCGGACCAGCAACCGAGCGTGCGTACCGAGTTCGTGACCGTGGAGGGCAAGCGCCACCTCGCCGGCCTGGCCTTCCTGCCGGCCCTCGGCTGGTTCGAGGTGACGCTGCTCGACCTTGATGCCCTGATGCCGCTGGACGGCTTCACGCCGGTGGCGGTGGTGTTCGTGCTGACCCTGCTGGTCACCCTGCTGGTCTTCCATCTGGCACTGCGTCGTCAGCTGCTGGCGCCCATCGCGGCCCTGGAAGCCGCCATGCAGCGGGTCAAGGAGGGGGGCATGCCGCCCTCCGAACTGCCCCGGGGGCGGGGTGAGATGGGCCGGCTGATGCACCACTTCCATTCCATGGCCGAGGCCATCCAGCGCCACACCCGCGACCTCGAGGAGCGGGTCCGCGAGCGGACACAGGAGCTCGAGGCGGTGGCCATCCGCGATGTGCTGACCGGCCTCATGAATCGGCGTGGCATGCAGCAGTGGCTGGAGGAGCAGATCCTGCGGGCCTCACGAGAGGGGAGTCACTTCGGGCTGATCTGGCTGGACCTCGACCGTTTCAAGGAGCTTAATGATGGCCTCGGCCATGCGGCAGGGGATCAGGCCCTGGTGCGCGTCGCCGAGGCGCTGCGGCTCGGGCTGCGTCCCTACGACCGGGCCTCGCGCTGGGGAGGCGACGAGTTCCTGGTGCTGCTCTCGCCCTGCGACGAGTCGACCCTGACCCGGGTGGCCGAGCGCCTGCGCCAGGCGGTCGCCTCGACCGAGGTGGACGGCACAGCGGTCACCATCAGCGTGGGGGCCTGCCTGGCCGTGCCCGGTGAGGATCTCGACAGCCTGTTGAAGCGGGCCGACGAGGCGCTCTATCAGGCCAAGGCCGAGGGGCGCAACCGGGCCCGGGTGGCCGTCTAGGCCCTTAGCGGACGAAAACCAGAGAACCCCGGCATGACCGGGGTTCGCGTCGAACAGGCGGTGGCCTGGGTCAGGGCAGGGCGGGAACCTCGAAGTCGGGCATCTCGCCGGTCAGGGTGTGAAGGAAGGCGGTGATGTCGTCGATGGTGGCCTCCTCGAAGTCCTGGCCGAGCATCTCCTGGCCCATGATGGCCACGGCCTCTTCCAGGGTCTCGGTGGCGCCGTTGTTCATGTACGGGTAGGTGACCGCGACATTGCGCAGGGTCGGGGTGCGGAACTTGTGACGGTCGCTCTCCTCGCCGGTGACATCGAAGCGGCCCACGTCGGTGGAGCCCGGGACCTGGATACGATGGAACTGACTGTCGCTCAGGTTGGGGCCGCGGTGGCAGGCGATACAGCCGTTGTCCACGAAGGCCACCATGCCGTCCTTCTCCTGCTCGGTGAGGGCATCCTGGTCGCCCCTGAGATAGCGGTCGAAGGGCGAATCCGGGGTATTCAGAGTGCGCTGGAAGCTGGCCAGGGCGTGGGCCAGGTTGTCGGCGTTGATCGGCTCCTCGTCGTCCGGATAGGCCTCGGCGAAGCGCTGCTGATAGATATCGAACCCGTCAAGGCGCTCGAGAGCCTGCTCCAGATCCATGGCCATCTCGACGTCGGCCTCGATCGGGCCGAGGGCCTGGCCTTCCAGGTCCGGCTCGCGACCGTCCCAGAACTGCGACTCCAGAAAGCCGGAGTTGAGCACCGTGGGCGTATTGCGCTCGCCGATCTGGCCATCGTGGCCGGTGGCGCGCGGGATGCGGTCGCTCCAGCCCAGCGCCGGATTGTGGCAGGTGGCACAGCTGATCACGCCGCTCGACGAGATGCGCGGCTCGAAAAATAGCATGTTGCCGAGTTCCACCTTCTCCGGGGAGAGGGAGTTGTCCGCCGGAATCGGTGGCAGGTGCGGCAGCGGCTCGAAACGGTCGCGGTAGTCGCCGAGGCCGTCGTCGGCCACGGCGGGCGCGACAATGGCCATGGCGGAGCCCAGGGCGATGGCCGAGGCCAGCAGGTGCTTGTGATGCATGTCAGTTCCCCTTCTTCTTGGTAATCCCGGTGGCGGTGATCCAGGCGTGCCGCTAATCGGCGCTTAAGCTTATATCAGCGAGTTAGGCAGTTATCTTGCCGGCAATCAACCAAGCGCGGCAGTCAGGTAAGGGGGTTGATTGACCTGCATCAAGAAATCGACCCGATAGCGTCGCGTCGCTGGACCGCCATGCTTTTCCTGAGGGACGCTGGCAGGACATCCCTCCAGCCGATGAACCACCATGACCCGCTATCGCTATCTTGCCATTCCCGAGTCCGAGGTCACGCCACGCGAGGTGTTCCGCCAGCGCCGCCGCCTGCTCAAGGGAGGTACCGCCCTGGGTGCGGCGGCCATGCTGCCCGGCGGGATGCTGTTTCCCAAGAATGCCCGCGCCTGGCGAGATGATCTCGAGGGGCGCCTGGCGGAGGGGCTGCCCAGCCGCGACTTGGCCGGCGACGAGGCCCTGACGCCGCGTGACGACGCCACCTCCTACAACAACTTCTACGAGCTCGGCACCCGCAAGAGCGACCCCGAGGTCTATGCCCACCAGCTGGTCACCGACCCCTGGTCGCTGACCGTTGACGGCGAGGTGGACACGCCCGGTACCCTGGCGTTGGAGGAAGTGCTCGTGCGGGAAACCTTGGAAGAGCGCATCTATCGTCTGCGCTGCGTCGAGGCGTGGTCGATGGTGATCCCCTGGATCGGCTTCCCGCTGGCGGACCTGCTCAAGCGCCATGCGCCGACGTCGCGGGCAAGGTACGTGCGCTTCGAGTCGATTCATGATCCGGACAACCTGCGGGGCCAGAGGAGCTCGATCCTCGACTGGCCCTATCGCGAGGTACTGCGCATCGACGAGGCGATGCATCCGCTGACACTGATGGCGGTGGGCATGTACGGCGAGGTGATGCCGAACCAGAATGGCGCGCCGATCCGCCTGGTGGTGCCCTGGAAGTACGGCTTCAAGAGCATCAAGTCGGTGGTGCGCATCACCCTGACGGAGGAGCGGCCCACCAGCGCCTGGATGGAGCAGAATCCTTCAGAGTACGGCTTCTTCGCCAACGTCAATCCCGAGGTCGACCACCCGCGCTGGAGCCAGGCCCGCGAGCGGCGCATCGGCGAGCACGGCAAGCGCGAGACGCTGATGTTCAACGGCTACGCCGACGAGGTCGCCGAGCTCTACGCCGGGATGGACCTGCAGGAGAATTTCTGACACCGGGGGCGATGGCATGCTCACACCCGCAGGACGCATTCTCGCCTTTCGCCTGCTGGTGCTGGTTGCCGGGCTGCTCCCGGCGTTCTGGCTGGCCTGGCAGTGGTGGCATGGCGATCTCGGGGTGGTGCCCGAGGAGGCCGTGGTGCACATTACCGGCCGCACCGGCCTGATCCTGCTGCTGACCACCATCGCCTTCAGTCCCGCCTTCCGCCTGACCGGCTGGGTGGGCATCATGATCGCCCGCCGTCAGATCGGGCTCTGGGCCTTCGCCTGGCTCCTCGCCCATCTGCTGGCCTGGATGGGTCTGGAGCAGTACTGGGACTGGCCCTGGATCTGGCACGACATGCGGGACCTGCCCTATGTGCGCTATGGCGTCGCGGCGCTGCTGCTGCTGGTGCCCCTGGCGCTGACCTCCTTTCGCCGGGCGCAGCAGGCGATGGGCCATACCGCCTGGCACTGGCTGCACCGGCTGGTCTATGTGGCGGCGGCGCTCGGCGTCACCCATGTCTGGATCCTTACCCGTGCGGACTACCGGCTGCCGTCCCTGGCCGCGGCGGCGCTGGCCGCCCTGGTGCTCTTCCGGCTGCTGGATGCCGCCATCCATCGTCGGTAGGGCGCCCCTCGCTTGTCAGGCAGCGCGCCGGTGCTGCAGGCGCCCGCCGGCCCAGGTTTCGGCCACGCTGCGGTCGTCGCCCAGCATCATCAGCGCGAAGAGCGTCTCGGAAAGCGAACGGCTGCGGGCCGTTCGCCTTGCCAGCAGGGGCGTGGCGGCCGGGTCGAGCACCACCAGGTCGGCCTCCATGCCCGGGGCGAGACGCCCGATGTGCCCGTCCAGCGACAGCGCCCGGGCGTTGCCCAGCGTCAGCCCGTAGAACCCCTGCCAAGCGGTGAGCGGCTGGCCGCGCAGCTGGCCCACCTGGTAGGCGGCCTTGAGGGTGGCCAGGCCGGAGAGGTCGGTGCCGCCGCCCACGTCGCTGGCGTAGGTGATGTTGAGGGCCATCTCGCGGGCCGCCAGCCGGTCGAACAGGCCGCTGCCGAGGAAGAGATTGGAGCTCGGGCAGAAGGCGAGGTTCGCGCCTCGCTCGGCCAGCCTGGCGCGCATCGCCTGGTCCAGGTGGATGCCGTGGGCGAAGGTGCTGCGCGGTCCGACCAGGCCCGACTGCTCGTAGACCGCGAGGTAGTCGCGGCTGCCGGGAAAGAGCGCCGCCACCCAGTCCAGCTCGCCGGTGTTCTCGGCCAGGTGGGTCTGCAGCCAGAGGCTCGCGTCGTTGCGCATCAGTCCGCCGGTGGCGTCGAGCTGCGCCCGGCTGGAGGTGGGGGCGAAGCGCGGGGTCAGGCTGTAGCCCAGCCGCCCCTTGCCGTGCCAGTCGCCGATCAGCCGCTCGGTGTCGCGGATGCCGCCCAAGGTGTCGTCGCAGAGCGCGTCAGGGGCATGGCGGTCCATCAGCACCTTGCCGGCCAGCATGCGCAGGTCGCGCTGGCGGCTGGCGGAGAAGAAGGCGTCGACGGAGATCGGGTGGCTCGAGCAGAACACCTGGGCGGTGGTGGTACCGACCCTCAGCATCTCGTCGAGGAAGGCCTCAGACAGCGCCTCGGCATGCGCCCGCGCCGCGAAGCGGCACTCCTCGGGGAAGGTGTAGTCGTTGAGCCAGTCCAGCAACTGACGGCCGTACGAGGCCATGATCTCCAGCTGCACGTAGTGCACATGGCTGTCGATGAAGCCGGGAGTGATCAATTTCCCCCGGTGATCGATCACCTCGATGCCCTCGGGCAGCTCGGGGGCCAGGCGCGCATAGTCGTCCACCGCGTGAATGCGGCCGTTCTCGATCCAGATGCCGCCATCCACGATATGGCACACGCTGCCCTCGGCGGGAGCATCGTCCTCGCCGGGGTCGGCATCGAAGCTCAGCAGTTCGGCGCGCAGCACGCGCGAGTCGTTGTTGGTCATCTCGTCAGGGCTCATCGTTCTTCGTGGGAGCGCTCGGTCCGGCGTTCCGGCTTGCCGCGCGGTTGGCGCCAGAGTTATCGCGTTGCAAGCAAAGCGCTTACGTGGAATGGTCGGTGATGCTATGTCGCAGCTTGGCCGGGTCGAGGCCGCGCTGATCGCCTCGCGCGGGCGACTCGACCCGCGGCAGCAGCTCGGCGATGGCGGCGATGGCGATGGCGTAGGGGGTCTTGTCGCCCCCGGTCCCGCCCGCGGCGGTGCCGATGGGGCAGCGGACGCGTGCCAGGGCCTCCTCGCCGTGACCGGCGTCGTGCAGCCGGCGGCGGAAACTGGCCCACTTGCTGCGCGAGCCGATCAGGCCCAGCGACGCCATATCGCCGCGGGCGAGCAGGGCATCCACCAGGGCGCGGTCCTCGGTGTGATCGTGGGTCAGCACCAGCGCGTGGGCCCCGGCCGGCAGGGCGGCCACGGCGGCGGCCGGGTCGGGGGCATGGCGACAGGCGAGGCGCGGCTGGTCGTCCGACCAGGCGGGGAAGGCGTCGTCCCGGCTGTCGTGCCACAGTACCCGCCAGGGCAGCGGCGCGGCCAGGCGAACCAGTTCCCGGCCCACATGACCGGCGCCGAAGAGCGCCAGCGTCGCGGTGCTGCCCGGGAACACCTCGAGCAGCACGTTGACGAAACCGCCGCAGCACTGGCCGCTGCGGCCGCCCAGGCTGAAGGCCTCCAGGCTCATTCCGGCCTCGGCCTTTCCATCGGGGCCCGCCAGGCGCCGGCGGGCCGCCGCGATGGTCTGCCACTCGAAGGTGCCCCCGCCCAGGGTGTCGAATACCGCATCGGCGGTGATCACCATGCGTGCCCCAGGTTCCCGGGGCGTGGAACCGGCACTGGTCACCTGGGTGGCCAGAACGTGTGGCAGGCCTTCGCGCTGCAGGCGGTGCAGGGCGGCATGCCAGCTCTCGGGGCGCGTGTCCCGGCTATCCTCGGCGGTCATTCGGGTTCACCCGCAGCAGGTGGCCAGGGGGCGTGACGCGAGCGCAGCGCCTCGGCGGCCATCAGCACCCGCTCCGGCGTGGCCGGGGTATCGAGCCGTGGTGCCTCGCGATAGTCGGCAAGGCTCGAGAGGGCATCGCGCAGCGCCGCCCACACCGAGATACCGAGCATGAAGGGCGGCTCGCCCACCGCCTTGGAGCGGTAGATGCTGGCCATGGAGTTGGGATGGCCCTGGAGCAGCTCGACGTTGAACACCGGTGGCAGGTCGCCGTAGGTGGGGATCTTGTAGGTGGCCGGGCCGTCGGAGATCAGCTGGCCACCGTCGTTCCACCTGAGCTCCTCGCTGGTCAACCAGCCCATGCCCTGGATGAAGCCGCCCTCCACCTGGCCGATGTCGATGGCCGGGTTCAGGGAGTCGCCCACGTCATGCAGGATGTCGACCCGGTCCACTTGGTACTCGCCGGTCAGGGTGTCGACGCTGACCTCGGCGACGGCCGCGCCATGGGCGAAGTAGTAGAAGGGCCGCCCCTGGCCGGTCATGCGGTCGTAGTGGATCAACGGGGTGGCATAGAAGCCCTTCTCGGAGAGCGATACCCGCCCGAGGTAGGCGGCCTGGACCAGCTCCCCCCAGGGAATGCGTCGCTCGCTCTCTCCGGTGCCGGCCACCAGGGCGCCGGCTTCGAGGCGCATGCCCTCGCGGTCCAGGGCATAGTGCTCGCTGGCGAAGTCGAACAGTCGCGCCTTGAGGCTGAGGCAGGCGTCGCGGGCGGCCATGCCGTTGAGGTCGGCGCCGCTGGAGGCGGCGGTGGGCGAGGTGTTGGGCACCTTGTCGGTGCGCGTGGCGGTGATGCGTACCGTCTCCAGGTCGAGGGCGAGCTCGCGGGCCACCACCTGGCAGATCTTGGTGTGCAGGCCCTGGCCCATCTCGGTGCCGCCGTGATTGATCATCACGCTGCCGTCGGTATAGACGTGCAGCAGGGCGCCGGCCTGGTTGAGGTGCTTGGCGGTGAAGGAGATGCCGAACTTCACCGGCGTCAGCGCCAGGCCACGGCGAATGACCGGGCTCTGAGCGTTGAAATCGGTGATTTCCCGGCGGCGTGCCCAGTAGTCGCTGTCGGCCTCCAGCCGCTCGACGACATGGTGAAGCAGGGCGACCTGCTCCACGGTCTGGCCGTAGTGAGTAGTCTCGCGTCCGGGGCGATAGAGATTGCGCTTGCGGATCGTCAGCGGGTCCTCGCCGAGGCGTCTGGCGATATCATCCATCGCCGCCTCGATCACCATCATGCCCTGGGGGCCGCCGAAGCCGCGAAAGGCGGTGTTGGAGGCGGTGTGGGTGCGCGCCCGATGCCCGGTGACCCTCGCCTCGCCCAGGGAGTAGGCGTTGTCGGCGTGGAACATCGCACGGTCGACGATGGCATCGGAGAGGTCCGGGGAGTAGCCGCAGTCGCCGATCAGGGTAAGCTCGCCGCCCTGGATCACGCCGGCCTCATCCACGCCCAGCCGGTAGCGATTATGGAAGGGATGGCGCTTGCCGGTGACGCGCATGTCCTCGGCGCGGGGCAGGCGCAGGCGGGTGGTGCGGCCGGTGCGCCGGGCCACCAGCGCGGCGATGCAGGCCCAGGGCGAGGCCTGGGTCTCCTTGCCCCCGAAGCCGCCGCCCATGCGACGCACCTCCACGGTCACCGCGTGGAAGGGGATGCCCAGCACCTCGGCGACCAGCTTCTGGGTCTCGCTGGGATGCTGGTTGGAGGTATGGACGATCACCCCCTCGTCCTCGGTGGGCTGGACCACGCAGGCCTGGCCCTCCAGGTAGAAGTGCTCCTGGCCGCCGACGAACTGCTCGCCCGTAATGACATGGGCCGCCGACGCGAGGGAGCGCTCCCACTCGCCGCTCTGCTGGACATGGGTCGGGCGCACGAACTCGCCGCGCTCGGCGGCGGCCACCGGGTCGAGGCTGGCGGTCTGCTCGTCGATCTCGACTCTCCCCTCGGCCCAGGCGGCGCTTACGGCTTCCCGGGCGGCGCGGTGGGTCTCGGCCGCCACGGCGAAGAGCACCTGGCCGGCATAGCTGATCTCGTCCTCGACGAAGATCGGGTCGCCCGGGAAGACCGGGCCGATATCGGTGTGGCCGGGCACGTCGGGGAAGGCGATCACGTCCACCACGCCGGGCAGGCTGCGCACCGCCTCGAGGTCGAGGCGGGTCAGGCGGCCGTGGGCCACCGGCGAGAGCCCCAGGGCCAGGTGGAGGGCATCGGCGGGGGCGGCGATATCGTCGATATAGGCGGCGCGTCCGGTGACATGCTTGACCGCACTTTCGTGGGGGCTGGCGCTGCCGGCGCTCCCGCGCGTCGCGGTGGGTTCGGTCTCGCGGGGTTCCGTTTCCCGAGCGAGGGGGCCGTCGCCCTTGATGCGACCCTGCTGCTCTTCCCGCACTCGTGTCGTGGCGTCATCGAGATCGGTTGTATCCCTGGACGGAACGTCAAGCTTAGTGAGCGTACGCATGGAGCATCACCTCCCGGGGAGAGTCGGTCGTCTCCTGTGCCATGACCAGACGCAGGCGTTCGAGCAGGTTGGCGGCGGAGAGTCGACGGTAATGGGAACTGCCACGCACGTCGCTCATGGGCTGGAAATCCTGTGCCAGCGCCAGCCGGGCGGCCTGGAAGGCGGCGGGTGACGGCGCCTGGCCCTCGAGGGCGGCCTCGGCCGCAAAGGCCCGTTTCGGCGTCGCCGCCATGCCCCCGAAGGCGAGGCGGACGTCGCGCAGCAGGCCATCCTCCCGGCGCCAGCCGAAGGCGCCGAGTACGGCGGAAATGTCGTCCTCACGACGCTTGGACAGCTTCCAGACCTTGAGGTGTCGACCCTCCTCGGGACGTGGCAGGAAGATTGCCCGGATCACCTCGCCCTCGCCCAGGGCAGTCTGCTTGTAGTCGAGGAAGAAGTCGTCGAGCGGCAACTCGCGCTCGCCCTCCGGGCCGGCCAGCCACAGCCGGGAGCCCAGGGCCAGCAGCACCGGGGGGGTGTCGCCGATCGGGGAGGCGTTGGCGATGTTACCGCCCAGGGTGCCGCGGTTGCGCACCTGGGCCGAGCCCAGGCGATGCAGCAGGTGGGCGAAGGCCTCATGGTGTTCCTCGAGCAGCGGTTCCAGGCGCGAGTAGGTCACGCCGCCACCGATCCACCAGCCCTCGCGGCCGTCGTCCAGCGTGGCCGCCTCGATGGCCTGGAGCTCGGCGACGCGCGTAATGTCGACCACCCGCGGGAAGCGGGCCAGGCGCTGGGTGACCTCGAGCCAGAGGTCGGTACCGCCGGCGACGATGGGCGCCTCGGGGTGGCGGGTGCGTTCGTCCAGCAGTTCGACCAGGCTTTCCGGCTGGACGAAGGCGCTGTCGGCATCGCGCTCGACGGGCGATGACGTGAGCGATGCCGCGGCGTCGGTGCACGTCTCCAGCCATGCCGGACGCGCGGGGGGGTAGTCGCCCATGGAGAGCGCCGCGTCGCGGATCGGCCGGTAGCCGGTGCAGCGGCAGAGGTTGCCGCCCAGCGCCGCCTCCAGGCGCTGCGGGGTCAGCGGCGCCGGCGAGTGCTGCTGTTCCTCGTGCAGGGTGAACAGCGACATCACGATGCCCGGGGTGCAGAAGCCGCATTGGCTGCCGTGGCACTCGACCATGGCCGCCTGGGCAGGGTGCAGGGCGTCACCCCGGGCCAGGCCCTCCACGGTGACCAGCGCTCGTCCCTGGAGTTGATGGGCCGGGGTGATGCAGGCGTTGGCGCTGTGGTAGTGAATGCTGCCCGCGGGGCCGGCCTCGCCGATGGCCACCGTGCAGGCGCCGCAATCGCCGGAAGCGCAGCCCTCCTTGGTGCCGGTCTGGCCGAGCGTGTCGCGCAGCAGCTCGAGCACGCTGGTGTCGGGCGTGGCCGCGCAGTGGCGGGGCTGCCCGTTGAGCAGGAAGTCGATCATCGCCTTGTCTCTGTTGTTGGCGTGGAAGCGCTTGGGTTCAGGGGGTGCAATAACTTGACCATTCGGTCAGGATAATTCCAGCTTGGTCCAGATTCGCCCGCTTTGCAAGCCCGTTTGCACCCGGCACGGGGGTGGGGCACTATCCATGGCTTTGATCCGCCATGGGGCAGTGGGGTGGCCGATGACACAGGAGAGCGCGCCCGCCGAGCGTGGGGCGAGAGAGCAGGGCGAGGCCAACGGGATGACCCGCCAGCGCAACGAGCGCGAGATCCTGGCCGCGGCCGAACGGGTCTTCGCCCGGCATGGCTATCGGGGGGCGAGCCTCCAGGCGATTGCCGAGCAGGCCGGCCTGCCCAAGTCCAACGTGCTCTACTACATGGGCAGCAAGCGCGGCCTCTACGTGCGGCTGCTGGAACGTATGATGGAGCGCTGGAACGCGCTGCTCGATGATATCTCGGTGGAGGATGACCCCGCGGAGGTGCTGGAGGCCTTCATCCGCAGCAAGATGCAGCTGTCACGGCGTCATCCGGAGGGATCGCGCCTGTTCGCCGCCGAGATTCTCGGCGGTGCGCCCTTCCTGCAGGAATACCTGCACGGCGAGCTGCGCGACTGGGTCCAGGCCCGGGCGCGGATTCTCGAGCAGTGGGCCGAGCGTGGGCTGATGGATCCGGTCGACCCGGTGTGGCTGATCTTCCTGATCTGGTCGGCCACCCAGCACTACGCCGACTTCGAGGCCCAGGTTCTGGGCATCACCGGCCGGGACGCGCTCAGTGATGCCGACGTCGAGGAGATCACCACTTTCCTCACCCGGGTGATCCTCAAGGGGTGCGGCGTGCGCTTCCGGGATGCCGCTCCAGACGGCTGAGCTCTCGCCATGACGCTGCCCATCGATTCTCGCCTCGACGCCATCCTCGATGCCCTCGAGACACACCCGCGCGCCCTGCTGGTCGCCGAGCCCGGCGCCGGCAAGACCACCCGGGTGCCGCTGGCGCTGCTCGAGGCCTTCTGGTGCACGGGGGGAAAGCTGCTGCTGCTGGAGCCCCGTCGGGTGGCGGCCCGCCTGGCCGCCGGCTTCATGGCCGAACAGCTCGGCGAGCGGGTGGGGGAGACCGTCGGCTACCGGATGCGTGGGGAGAGCCGCGTCGGGCCCTCGACCCGCCTGGAGGTGGTCACCCAGGGGGTGCTGACCCGCATGCTCCAGGAGGACCCGATGCTCGAGGGCGTGGCCGGGGTGATCTTCGACGAGTTCCACGAGCGTAGCCTGGAGGCGGACCTGGGCTTGGCACTGACCCTCGATGCCCAGCAGGGGCTGCGCGAGGAGCTGCGCCTGCTGGTGATGTCGGCGACCCTCGACGTCGAGACCCTGCTCGGCGTGCTGGGCAGCGAGACGCCGGTGATCGACTGTCCCGGACGGACCTTTTCGGTCGAGACCCGCCATCGGGCCCTCAGCAGCCGGGAGGATGTTCCTCGCCAGCAGGCCACGGCGCTGCTGGAGGCCCTCGAGCTGCAGGCAGGCGACGCCCTGGTGATCCTGCCCGGGGTGGCCGAGATCCGCCGGCTGGCCCGGGAGCTCGCCGTGCGGGCGCCGGACTTGGTCGTCATGGAATTGCATGGTCGCCTGCCCCTCGACGCCCAGCGGCGCGCCCTGCGTCCCGACCCCGAGGGGCGTCGTCGGGTGGTGATGGCCACCGCCATCGCCGAATCGAGTGTCACGGTGGACGGCGTGCGGCTGGTGATCGATGCCGGCCAGGAGCGGGTGCCGGTCTTCCAGCCGCGCAGCGGGCTCACCCGGCTGGAGACGCGCCGCGTCAATCGTGCCAGCGCCGACCAGCGCCGTGGCCGCGCCGGCCGCCAGGGCCCTGGCCTCTGTGTGCGGCTATGGGGCGAGGAGCAGCCGCTCATTCCCCATGGCGAGCCCGAGATCCGTCAGGCCGACCTCGCGCCGCTGGCCTTCGAATTGGCGCGCTGGGGCATTCAGGACCCGGGCCAGCTCGCCTGGGTGACCCCGCCGCCCGGGGCGGCCCTGGCCGCTGGACGCGACCTGCTGCGCCGGCTGGGGCTGCTGGACGAGGCGTACCTCCTCACCCCGCTGGGGCGTGCCTGCGTGCGCTGGCCGACCCACCCGCGCCTGGCGGTGATGCTGGAGCGCTCCGACGCGCTCGAGGCCCGTCCCCTGGCCTGTGCCCTGGTGGCGCTGCTCGAAGGGCGTGGCCTGGACGAGGAGCGCGACCTGGAACGGGCGCTCCAGGCGCGGCTCAAGGCACCCCGGGCGCATCGCCAGTGGCAACGCGATGCCCAGCGGCTGGCGCGCATCGCCGGTGTGGTACTCCGGGTGACCACCCTGGCCCCACTGGCCGAGCTGCTGGCGCTGGCCTATCCGGAGCGTGTCGCCCAGCGGCTGGCGCCGGGGCAATTCCGCCTGGCCAGCGGGGGGCACGCGACCCTTCAAGAGAGCCACCCCCTGGCCCATGCCGAGCTGCTTGTGGCCGCCGAGCTCGACGGCCAGGCCAGCGGGGCACGCATCTTCCGTGCCGTGGCGCTGGCGCCTGACCGGCTGGAGGCGCTCTACCCCGAGTGTGTCAAGTGGCGGGCGAGCCTGGAGTGGTCCGACGCCCAGGGTCGCCTGGTGGGCGAGCAGGTGCGTGGCCTGGGCGCGGTGGTGCTGGCGCGCAGGCCGCTGGCCGAGCTGCCGCCGGAGGCGGTGACATCGGCCCTGCTGGAGGCGCTGCGCCGACGCGGCCTGCCACCAGGCGACGAGCTGGGACAGTTGCAGGGGAGGGTGGCGCTGCTGCACCGGAAGCTGGGCAGTGAGTGGCCCGACTGGTCGGAGACGGCGCTGCTCGAGTCCCTGGAGGAGTGGCTGGGTCCGCATCTGGACGGCATCACCCGACTGGACGCGGTGGAGCGCCTGCCGCTGGCGCGCCTGCTGCTCGACAGCCTGGACTGGGCGCTGCGCTCGCGCCTGGATGGGCTGGCGCCGGTGCGCCTGGCGGTGCCCAGCGGCGCCAGCCATCGGCTGGATTACACGCCGTGCCTGGCGGACAAGCCGCCGGTGCTGGCCGTAAAGCTGCAGGAGTGCTTCGGCTGGCAGGCCTCGCCGCGCGTGGCCGACGGACGGGTACCGGTGCTGCTGCACCTGCTCTCGCCGGCGCGTCGCCCGCTGCAGGTGACCGCCGACCTGGCCAGCTTCTGGGCCAGCGGCTACCCGGAGGTGCGCCGCGAGATGCGCGGCCGCTACCCCCGGCACCCCTGGCCCGAGGACCCCATGACCGCCGAGGCCACCGCCCGCACCAAGCGGCGGCAGTGAGGGGCTAGCGAGGGGTCAGCGAGCTTCGGCTTCGTCGCGGCTGGTGGCATGGTCGCGCGGCCTGTCGCTGCCGCTCATGCCACGCCCTCGCAGTATCGTCTTCTCAGCCTCCACGACCAGGTAGATGGCCAGGCTGCCGGCCAGGATTACCCCCCAATGGCCCGCCGAGAGCCCCTCGCTGCCGAAGATCAGCTGCATGAAGGGCAGGTAGGTCCAGCCCAACTGCAGTGCGACAATCAGGCCGATCGAGATCCAGACCGAGCGGCTGCCGAAGATGCCCGAGAGCGACAGGGTGCTGCCGACCAGGAAGCGGCTGTTGATCAGGTAGGCGGCGCTGCCAATCACCAGCATGTTGACCGCGCCGGTGCGGGCCAGCATCTCGCTGCCGCCGTGCTGGAGGATCCAGCTGAACATGCCGAACACGCCGGCCAGCAGCAGCAGCGAGACGAACACTACCCGCCACAGCAGGAAGAGGTCGAGCAGCGAGGCGTCCGGGTCGCGGGGCTGGCGCTGCATGATGTCCTTCTCGGCCCCTTCGAAGGCCAGCGCCAGGCCCAGGGTCACCGCCACCACCATGTTGACCCACAGCGCCTGCAGCGGCGTCACCGGCAGGGTGGTGCCGGCCAGTACCGCCAGCATGATCGCCAGGCCCTGGCCGCCGTTGGTGGGCAGCAGGAAGGTGATGGTCTTGCGGATATTGTCATAGACCTTGCGGCCCTCGCGGATGGCCCCGACGATGGTGGCGAAGTTGTCGTCGGCCAGCACCATCTCGGCGGCCTCCTTGGCGGCCTCGGTGCCCTGGATGCCCATCGCCACGCCGACGTCGGCGCGCTTGAGGGCCGGGCCGTCGTTCACGCCGTCGCCGGTCATGGCGCAGATCCCGCCCCGGGCCTGCATGGCCTGCACCAGCCGCAGCTTGTGCTCCGGGGCGGCGCGGGCATAGACATCCACCTCGAGGATGATCGCCTCGAGGTCCGCATCGCTCATCGCCTCGATCTCGCGCCCGCTGATGGCGCGGTCGGTCTGGGCGAAGCCCAGCTGTCTGGCGATCGCCTGAGCGGTCACGGCGTGATCCCCGGTGATCATCACCGGACGGATGCCGGCGGCCAGGCAGTCCTTCACCGCCTCGATGGCCTCCTCCCGGGGCGGGTCGAGCAGGCCGATGAGCCCGAGCAGCATCAGCTCCTGCTCGGCGTGCTCGTCGGTCAGCTCATGGACGTCCCGGACCGGCTTCTCGGCCAGGGCCAGCACCCGCAGGCCGCGCGAGGAGAGGTCGTGGATGCGCGCTTCCCATGTCGCGACATCCAGAGCCTGGCCCCCCTCCTCGGTGCGCACGCGGTGGCACATCTCCAGCAGGCGGTCCGGTGCGCCCTTGACCAGCAGGTACTGCTCCCCCTCCAGCTCGTGGAGGGTCGCCATGTACTTGCGGTCGGACTCGAAGGGGATGGCGTCATGGCGGTTGTGGTCGTCGCGCAGCGTCCCGGTGGACAGCCCGGCCTTGGCCGCAGCCACCACCAGGGCGCCCTCGGTGGGATCGCCGTGGATCTTCCATCGGCCATCTTCTTCTGTCAGCTCGGCGTCGTTGCACAGCACGCCGACCTTGAGGAAATGGCGCAGGGCATGGTGGTCATCCAGGTCCAGTGCCGCCGTCTCGGCCTCGCCGTCGCGCACGGCATGGAAGTCGCCCTCGGGGGAGAAGCCGACCCCATCGATGCGGATCTCGCCATCGGGCAGCCAGATGGCCTGGGCGGTCATCTCGTTGCGGGTCAGGGTGCCGGTCTTGTCGGAGAAGATGGTCGAGATGGAGCCCAGGGTCTCCACCGCGGGCAAGCGGCGGATGATGGCATTGCGCCTGGCCATGGTCTGGACGCCCAAGGCAAGGCCGATGGTGACGATGGCCGGCAGGCCCTCGGGGATGGCGGCCACCGCCAGGCCTACGGCGGCCATGAACATCTCACTGAGGGGCTGGTCATGGACCAGCACGCCAATGCCGGCCGTGAGTGCCGCGGCGCACAGGATGAACATCGCCAGGACGCGGCCGGCGTGGTCGATCTGGCGCAGCAGCGGGGTCTTGAGCTGCTCCACGCCACGCAGCATCTCGGAGATGCGCCCTATCTGGGTGCGCGAACCGGTTTCCACCACCAGGCCTCGGGCATTGCCCTGGACCACGATGGTGCTGGCGTAGGCCATGCCGGTGCGGTCACCCAGGTCGGCGTCCTCCGCCACCGCCTTGGTGGCCTTGTCCACTGGGGTGGACTCCCCGGTCAGCGAGGCCTCCTCGGTGCGAAAGCGCCGGGCTTCCATCAGGCGCAGGTCGGCCGGCACGCGGTCACCGCTCTCCACCAGCACGATGTCACCCGGCACCAGCGCCTCGGCGGGCAGGGTCTCGCGCCGGCCATCGCGCAGCACCTTGGCCTGGGGCGAGAGCATCTGGCGAATGCTCTCCAGGGCCTGTTCCGCCTTGCCCTCCTGGATGAAGCCGATCAGCGCGATGATCAGCACCACGCCGAAGATGGCCGCCGCGTCCAGGGTGTGGCCGAGACCCAGGCTGGCGATGGCGGCCACGATCAGCACCAGCATCAGGATATTGTTGAACTGCTCCAGCAGGCGTTTCCACCAGGGACGGGCTTCGGCCTGCTGCAGCTGGTTAGGTCCGTGGTCAGCCAGCCGCTGCTCGGCCTCCGCGCGGCCCAGTCCATCGGTGCGACTCTCGAGACGCGCAAGGGCCTCCTCGGCCGACAGGGCATGCCAGTCGGTGAGCTCGTTCTGTGAGCGGTCGGTCATGGGTGTTCTCCGGCAGGACGCAGCAGCGCATCGACACCCATCCAGCATGTTGCACCGCGGTATTGCCGCGCAAGGCTTTCTCGGCCGAATGTGGCGTCCTGCCACCCCCGAGGCGCGCGGCGCGCATCGCGGTATCAGGCCTGCTGGCGTGCGCCCTCGCGGCGGATGGCGGTCTGCCCGGTCGACACCAGGTCGAAATGGCGCAGCACCCACTTTTCCAGTTCCACCACCATAAACAGGCCCACTCCTGCGGTGAGGATCAGGCCCCAGTGGATCGGGCTCAGGGGCTCGCCCTCGAACAGCAGCTGCATGAAGGGCAGGTAGGTCCAGCCAAGCTGAATGGCGATGACCAGGCCGATGGCGAGCAGCACCGGCCTGCTGCCGAAAAGCCCCTGCAGGCTCAGCGAACGGCCCACCACGTAGCGGCTGTTGAGCAGGTAGACGATCTCGCCCATCACCAGCATGTTCACGGCGACGGCGCGGGCGAGTTCGAGACTGCCGCCCTGGCTGCGCACCCAGAAGAACAGGCCGACCACTGTCGCCACCAGCAGCACCGAGACGAACAGCACCCGCCACAGCATGAAGAGATCGAGCAGGGGAGCATCGGGATCGCGCGGCTTGCGGCGCATCAGGTCGGCCTCAGGGGACTCGAACACCAGAGCCATCCCCAGGGTCACGGCCGTGACCATGTTGACCCACAGGATCTGCAGACCGGTGATCGGCAGCGTCATGCCGCCGAGCATCGCCAGCAGCACCGCCAGGCTCTCCGCGCCGTTGGTGGGCAGCAGGAAGGTGATGGTCTTGCGGATGTTGTCATAGACCTTGCGGCCCTCTTCGATGGCCCTTTCGATGGTGGCGAAGTCGTCATCGGCCAGCACCATCTCCGAGGCTTCCTTGGCCGCTTCGGTGCCCTGGATGCCCATGGACACGCCGACGTCGGCGCGCTTGAGGGCCGGGCCGTCGTTGACACCATCGCCGGTCATGGCGCAGATGCCGCCCTGGGCCTGCATGGCCTTGACCAGCCGCAGCTTGTGTTCGGGCGCGGCCCGGGCAAACACATCCACCTCGCGAACGCTCTTCTCGAGTTCCTCATCTGACATCGCTTCGATGTCGCGACCGGCGAGGGCGTGCTCGGTCTGGGAGAAGCCCAGCTTTTTGGCAATGGCCCTGGCCGTTTCGGGGTGGTCGCCGGTGATCATCACCGGGCGGATGCCGGCGGCGAGGCACTGCTTGACGGCCTCGATGGCCGCTTCCCGCGGCGGGTCGAGAAGCCCTGTCATGCCCAGCAGCACCAGGCCCTGTTCGACGTCCTCGCGCTCGAACGATTCGCCCTCGTCAGCGACCTTTTCGGCAATGGCCAGCACGCGCAGCCCCCGGGCCGAGAGTTCCTTGATGTGGCGCTCCCAGGCCTGAGTGTCGAGCGCCACCTCCTCGCCGTCGTGACGCACCCGGTCGCACATGTCCAGCAGGCGGTCGGGCGCGCCCTTGACCAGTATCCGCTTCTTGCCCTCGATCTCGTTGAGGGTGGCCATGTAGCGGTATTCCGATTCGAAGGGCAGAGTATCCAGGCAGGGAGACGCCTCGCGCAGCCTCGAGACGTCGAGGCCGGCCTTGGCGGCCGCCACCACCAGCGCCCCTTCGGTGGGATCGCCTTCGATGAACCAGCTGTCGTCTTCCTGCTTGAGCTCTGCCTCGTTGCACAGCACCCCGGCAACCAGCAGGCGTTCGAGGTCCGGATAGTCGCCAAGGTCGAGCGTCTCGCCTTTCTCCTCGCGCGTCTCGTCTTCTGTCTCGCCCTCGGCCGCTTCGGAGGCTTCATGAAGGCTGCCCTCAGGGGAGAAGCCCACCCCGGAAAGGCGTACCTCCCTGGCCGCGAGGCGAATGGCCCGCGCGGTCATCTCGTTGCGGGTCAGGGTGCCGGTCTTGTCGGTGAAGATCGTGGAAATCGAGCCCAGGGTCTCGACGGCAGGCAGGCGACGGATGATGGCGTTGCGCCGCGCCATCGCCTGAACGCCGATGGCAAGGCCGATGGTGACGATGGCCGGGAGGCCCTGAGGAATGGCGGCCACGGCCAGGGCCACGGCCGCCATGAACATCTCGGTGGCCGGCTGGCCGTGCACGAAGATGCCGAAGGCCGCCGCGAAGGCGGCACCGCCGACGATGAAAATGGCCAGCACGTTGCCGGCGCGGTCGAGCTGGGCGAGCAGGGGCGTCTTGAGCGTCTCCACGCCCTGCAGCATCTCGGAGATGCGCCCGATCTGCGTGTGGCGGCCGGTCTCCACCACCAGGCCCCGGGCGCTGCCCTGGACGACCAGGGTGCCGGCATGGGCCATGGCGCTGCGCTCGGCCAGCGCGGCGTCCGCATCGACGGCCTCGCTGGATTTCTCGACGGGCTCGGATTCGCCGGTGAGCGGCGCTTCCTGGGTGCGCAGACGCTGGCTCTTGATCAGGCGCAGGTCGGCGGGCACCCGGTCGCCGCTCTCGATCAGCACGATGTCGCCCGGCACCAGGGATTCGGCGTCCAGGGTGGCGCGCTTGCCGTCGCGCAGCACCTTGGCCTGGGGGGAGAGCATGGTGCGAATGCTGTCCAGCGCCCGCTCGGCCTTGCCCTCCTGGAAGAAGCCGATCAGGGCGATGATCACCACCACGGCGACGATCACCGCGGCGTCCAGCGAGTGGCCAAGCAACTGGCTCGCTACCGCCGCGACGATCAGAATCAGCATCAGCACATTGTTGAACTGCTCGGCCAGGCGTCGATACCAAGGGCGCGACTCGGCCTGCTGCAGCTGGTTGGGGCCGTATTCGTCGAGCCGTCGCTTGGCGTCCTGGCTATCCAGCCCTTCGCGGTGACTCTCCAGCTGGTCAAGGGCCTCCTCGGGCGACAGGGCGTGCCAGTCGGTAGCGCCGTTCTGGGAACGATCGGTCATGATGGGTCTCCGGCCGGGAGCGAGAATTCAATGTCCGAGAAACAGCATGTTGCACTGCAGTGTTACCACGCAAGGCTTTCCCGCCAAGCCATCGGGATCACCGGGTCATGAAGGCCACCCGTGTGCCGCAGGCCAGGCGCTGCGTCGCGGAGGGGGTGGGTTCCCGAGGGTAGTCCGACCATGGCATCGGAGCCCTCTGCCCAGGTGAGAACCCCTTCCCGATGATGGAACGGGACGATGTAATAGCCCATGTCCAACGACTGGATCTCCACCAGTGGCAGCGTGTCATGCGATAACCAGCGGCGCAGTGCTTCGGCGGTCAGGGTGGCGGGCATGGCGGGGGCAGGAAGGCGTTCCATGGTAGATTCCCTCATGGCATGTCGAACACGGCATGGCGCGTATGGATCGACACGAGTCTTCTATATCTATCGTTATTCGTACAGGGTTTCCATGATGTTGCCTTCGGATGGCTGCCCCTGCGGCAGCGGCCTGCCCCTCGCCGAGTGCTGTGGCCGCCACCATGCCGGCGAGCCGGCCCCCACGCCACAGGCCCTGATGCGCTCGCGCTACTCTGCCTTCGCCCTGAACCTCACCGACTACCTGCTGGCAAGCTGGCATCCCGACACCCGTCCGGCGAGTCTCCTCCCGGATGAAACGACCCGCTGGGTGGCACTGGAGATCCTGGAGAGCAGCGAGGAAGTTGACGAGGGCGTCGTACATTTCCGCGCCACCTTCCGCGAGGGGCGACGGTTCTTCGTGCTGGAGGAGCGTTCGCGCTTCCTGCGCGAGCGGGGGCGCTGGTTCTATCGCGACGGCGATTCGACCATCGCCCGGCTCAAGCCGGGGCGCAACGATCCCTGCCCCTGTGGTCGCCCTCGCAAGTTCAAGAGCTGCTGTGGCCGGGGCTGAATGCCTCTCGGGCTCGCTGGTCGTGAGGCGGGTCAGCCCTTACACTGCCCGGTGCCGTGCCACTTCGGCCCTCTTATCACCTCGTCCCGGACGCGTCCCATGGCCCAGACCCTCTCGAAACGGATCAACAAGTACATCAGCGAGAGTGGCATGTGCTCGAGGCGAGAGGCCGACCGCTACATCGAGCAGGGCAACGTGCACATCGACGGCAGGCGCGCTTCCCCGGGGGATCAGGTCTTCCCGGGCAGCGTGGTGAAGGTTAATGGCCGGGTCGTCGAGCCGCTGGCGCTGGAGGCCGAGGATCTGGTGTTCATCGCCCTCAATAAGCCGGTGGGCATTGTCAGCACCACTGACCCCGACGAGAAGGCCAATATCGTCGACTTCATCGGACACGGCGCGCGGATCTTTCCCATCGGCCGGCTGGACAAGGACTCCCAGGGGCTGATCTTCCTGACCAACAATGGCGACCTGGTCAACCGTATCCTGCGGGCGAGCAACCAGCACGAGAAGGAGTACCGGGTCACCGTCAACAGGCCGATCACCGATGAGTTCATCGCCGGTATGGGCGCGGGCGTGCCGATCCTCGGCGAGGTCACCCGCAAGTGCCGGGTGATCAAGGAGTCCCGGTTCGTCTTCAACATCACCCTGGTGCAGGGGCTCAATCGCCAGATCCGCCGCATGTGCGAGGCGTTCGGCTTTGAGGTGGTGAAGCTCGAGCGGATCCGGATCATGAACGTGGCACTCAAGGGGCTGGCGACGGGGGACTGGCGGGACCTGACGCCGACCGAGGTGGCGACGATCCTTGCCATGACCGAGCACTCCACCTCCGAGGCCCGAACAGACTCACGCCGGTCGGCCCGGCGCAAGGGCGCCAAGGCTGGTGCCGGCAAGCAGGGGCCGCAGAAGCCCGGGACGCCCCGCCGTGGTGTGGGCGGCAAGCCCGCCACCGGGAAGGGGGCGAAACGCAAGGCCGGCGGCAAGGACGCGCCTGGCAAGTCCCACGGCGCCAAGCCGGTGCCAGCCGGCAAGACATCCAGAACCCAGAAACCGGGATCCAAGCCGGCGAAGGGGGGCCGCCTGAAGGCCGGTGGTCCGTCCCGCAAGCCCAAGGGCAGGAAGTAGCCGCCTTCCTAAGCACCGGCCATGAGGAGCGCCATGAACGACCCACGCCTGCAGAGCCCCGCCGCGGCCCGCAATCGACAGCCGATCCTGGAGGTCCTGCGGCAGGTGCTGCCCGACCGTGCCCGGGTGCTGGAGGTGGCCAGCGGCAGCGGCGAGCATGCCGTCTACCTTGCCGGCGCCGCTCCTGGCTGGTCCTGGCGGCCCAGCGATCCCAGTCCCCGGGCGCTGGCCTCCATCGCCGCCTGGCGCGAGGCCGCGGGCCTGGCGAACCTGCACGAGCCCGTGGAGCTGGACGTGACCGGCGACTGGCCGGCGGCGTCCTTCGACGCCGTGGTGGCCATCAACCTGCTGCATATCTCGCCCTGGGCGGTCACCGAGGCACTGCTGGCGGGTGCCGGCGCCGCTCTGGTGCCCGGTGGCGTGCTCTACCTCTATGGGCCGTTCAGGCGGGAGGGTCGCCACACGGCATCCAGCAATGCGGCCTTCGATGCCGACCTGCGCGCCCGCGATCCGCGTTGGGGCATCCGTGACCTGGCGGCGGTGGCGGCCGAGGCCGAGCGATGGGGTCTCGGCCTCGAGCAGGTGGTGCCCATGCCGGCCAACAACCTCAGCCTGGTGTTCCGCCAGTCGGACCAGGTCACGCGCAGCTCCGCCTGGTAGTTGGCCGGCCTCGGGCCTCGGGGGAAGGGACTCCGCGGACCGGCTCAGCGCAGCCGTTCCAGCTCACGATTGAGCGTTGCCCGGGAGAGCTCGCCGAAGTGGGTATCGAGCAGCCGGCCATCGGCATCGTAGAAAAGGGTGGTGGGCATTGCCCTGGCACCGACGCGATCGCCGAAGGCCAGCTGGGCATCGAGCAGCAGGTTGTCGAGTTCGAGGGACTCGTGGTCCAGGAAACGACGGACCTGAGCCGGGTCCTCGCCCTGGTTGAGAAACACGAAGGTGATGTCCCCCTCCTTCCGCTGGGCATCGGCGAGCACCGGCATTTCGCGACGGCAGGGCGGGCACCAGGTCGCCCAGAGGTTTACCACCATGGGCTGGCCCTCGGCGGCCTGCAGCTCGGGGAGGCGGATGGCGTCGCCGGCAAGGGTGGCGAGCGCCGTCTCGGGCACCGGGCGGCTCTTCCCGGCCATCAGGCCGAGGGTGCCGGCTGTCACGCCCCAGGTGAGTATCCCCGCGGCCAGCGCGCCGCCCAGGGCCTTGCGCTGGGCGGGTTGCCGCCACAGTCGCCAGGCCGCATAGGCGAGCCCGGCCGTGAGGCCGCCGAGGATATCGAAGCCACCGTCGCGGATGTCGAGCATCGCCAGCGGCCCGCCGTAGTCCTGGTGGTAGCGCGCCACGAAGACCAGTCGTGCGCCGACCAGCGCGACCAGGAGGAGCGTCGAGAGGGTGTCGCCGACCCCCAGGCGCTGGCGCCGCCCCAGCAGCAGGCCGGTGATGAGGGCGACGCCGAGGGCGAAGACGATCAGCAGCTGGCCCAGGCTCAGGCCCAGTGGGCCGATGGCGATGCTCCGGGAGAGGAGGTTCATGGTCGGTCACGTCGGTCGGGAATGTAGACCCCAGCATGCCCGGCCGCGGTTAGTGCCGCATTAAGTGCCCCTCATGCTCCGAATGGGGGACACGCCCAGGGGGCGGTTAAACTAGGCTTATCAGATAAATGATCGTTCGGCTCTGCGAGCAGCATCATGCGGTGTCATCACTGTGGTTGCGTTAATCGTGAGGAGGCTGCGTTCTGTGATGAATGCGGCATGGTCTTGACATGCATCGCTGTACCGCAGACAGGCTTCATCGGCCGCCGGGTCGAGTTGGCTGTCCTTGATAATGCGATGCAGCAGACCCTGGCCGGGCAGGGGCGGTTAGTACTGCTAAGCGGTGACCCCGGCATTGGCAAGACGCATACCGCCCAGGAATTCGCTAGCCGTGCCGAGCAGCAGGGGATGCGGGTTTTCTGGGGGCGCTGCTACGAGGAGCCGGGCGCACCGCTGTACTGGCCCTGGCTGCAGCTACTGCGGGGCTGGCTTGAGGAAACCGACTCGGTACTGCCTGATGAAATGGCGGGCAGCGATGCCGGAGTGATCGCCGAACTGCTTCCCGAACTGCGGCAGCGCCTGCCTGAGTTGCTGGAGACGCCGTCCATCGACGATCCTGCCCAGGCTCGCTTTCGGCTCCTCGATACCCTCACGCGGTTCTGGCAACAGACCGCACGGCTCCAGCCTCTGGTGCTGATTCTGGACGATCTGCACTGGGCCGATACTGCCTCGCTCAAGCTGCTGGAATTCCTGGCCCGGGAGATCGCGACCAGCCCGCTGCTGCTGCTCGCTAGCTTTCGTGATAACGCGATGAGCCGTCAGCATCCGCTCTCCGATACCCTCGGTGAACTGTCTCGTCTGCCTCATTGCCAGCGCCTGACGCTGAGCGGCATGTCGCGCGATGAAACCGAGCAGTACCTGGGCTCGCTGGCCGGCACCCTTCCGCTGATTGTTGTCGCGACAGCGATATACCAGCACAGCGAGGGCAATCCGCTGTTCATGCGTGAGCTGTCCCGCTACCTGCTGCAGGAAGGCCTTCCCGCAGACGGGGTGCTACCACGCATCCCGTCGGGCATCCGCGAGATCATCGGCCAGCGTTTGAACGCATTATCGCGCGACTGTAACAGCTTGCTCGGCATGGCGTCGGTGATCGGCCGGCGCTTCGAGCTCGAGTTGCTGGCCGGCCTGGCGCTGCCCGAAACCAAGTTACTGGACCTTCTGGACGAGGCGCTGGAGGTGCACATCATCGAGGAGCTTCCGCAACCGGGCCATTTCCAGTTCAATCACGCCCTGGTTCGTGAAACCCTCTACGAGGAGCTGTCGACCCCACGGCGAATGAGTCTGCATCGAAAGGCCGGTGAGCGGCTGGAAACACTGCATCCACACGATCTACAGGCCCGTCTTCCGGAACTCGCCCACCACTTCGCCGAGGCCGCCCCCGACGGCACGGCCGAAACGGCCATCGACTATGCCGAACGGGCCGGTGACCGGGCCGATACGCTGCTGGCCTACGAGGAAGCGGTACATTTCCACCACCTGGCCCTGCAACTGCTGGAGCAATACCTGCCACAGGACAGCGAACGCCACTGCCGCTTGCTGCTGGCCCTGGCGGAAGCACACAACCGGGCCGGCGGGCATGCCGATGACTCCCTGGGCAACTTCATGCAGGCCGTCGAACTGGCGCGCCAGGTGGGGACGGCCGCAGATTGGTCCGTCCCCATGCTGGCCCATGCCGCCCTCGGCTACGAAAGCGTCGGCTGGCGGATCGGTCGTCATGGGGATCGGGCGGTAGCACTGCTGGAGGAAGCCTTGGCGGCCCTGGACCCAGCGGCGGAGCGTCTGCGCGCCAAGCTGCTGGCGGCGCTGTGTCGGGCCAATATCTACTGCGACCGGCCTCAGGCCGCCCATGCGGCGCTTCGGCAGGCGACCCGACTGGCGCGCCGGCTGGGTGATCCCCGTACGCTGTTCGAGGCACTCAGCGCCATTGTGCCGGCACGCTCGTGGCCGGAACACCTGGAGGAGCGTCTGGCCGCCGCAAGCGAGGCCCTCGAACTGGTGCACCAGGCGGGGCACCCGGAATGGGCGGTCGGTGACATGTCCGGCTGGTACATCGGGGATCTGATGGAAGACGGCGATATCGACACGGCCCGGGCCGTGCTCGATCTGCACCTGCAGGTGGCCAATGCCTGCCGACAGCCCTTTCTGCAGGCTGTCGGCCTGAGTGCCCAGGCCATGCTGGCCACTCACCGCGGCCGTTTCGCCGAAGCCGAGCAGCAAGCGCGGGAAAACCTGATCGTCGGCCGACGCTTTTCTCCGGAGCATGCCGAAGGAGTGTTCGGCATGCAGATGTTCACCCTGCGCCGGGAGCAGGGCCGTCTGGGTGAGTTGCAGCCGGTGCTGCGACATTTCGTGCAGAATACGCCCGAGGCAGCTGCATGGCGACCGGGACTGGCCGTGCTTTACGTCGAACTCGAACGGCTGGAGGAGGCGCGCCTCGAGTTCACGTACCTGATGACCGATGAACTCAAGGCTGTGTCACGCGATGCCATGTGGTCGACCAGTATCACCTACCTGGCAGAAGTCTGTGCACGGCTCGACGAGGCTGGGTATGCCACCCCCCTTTACCGCCATCTGCTGCCCTATGTCGGGCGCAACATCGTCTTCGGAGCCCATACCGTCTGCTACGGTTCGGCCGACCGATTTCTCGGCATGCTGGCGGCCACCCTGAAGCAGTGGGACACCGCCGAGCGGCACTTCCAGACCGCTCTGGCGATGGATGAACGCACTGGGGGATGGCCCTGGCTGGCCCATGACCGCTTCCAGTACGCCCGTGTGCTGGCGCAACGCAAGAAACCCGAGCCGGCGAGGGCATTGGTGGAAGCGGCGGAGCAGACTGCCCGTGGGCTTGGTATGGAGGCGTTGGCACGGCGCTGTGCGACGCTACGCGAAACCCTCTCGACCCGCCCGGTCTACCCGGCCGGATTGAGCGGGCGAGAAGTGCAGGTGTTGCAATTGCTCGCTGCCGGACGGAGCAACCGTGAGGTGGCCGAACGACTCTTCCTTAGCCCGAATACCGTTGCCAATCATGTACGAAACATCCTGGCCAAGACCAACACCGCCAACCGCACGGAAGCGGCCGCCTATGCCATCGGGCACGGGCTCGTCGAAAACCGGCCATGAGCCATCGTCGCCGAGCCATCAGCAGGTACCGCCGGGCGGTGAGGCCTCTCCTCGACCCGTTCAGGCAAATGCCGTGGGATTTATCTCGCTGACCTCGACGATCACATCAGCCGGTACGCCGGCACGCCTGGCCGCTTCGCGGATGGCCTCGGAATCGGAGGCCTCGTACAGACAGTAGGTCTTCTTCTTGTCCGCACTGAGAAAGGAAAACAGCCAGTGCACGCCGATGTCCTGGTTGATCTCGGTTACTTCCCGTACCGAATCGGTTGTAAAGTCGATCTGTTCGGCGTAATTGCGTTCGATCAGAAACAAAGGCATGGCGCATTACTCCCTGAAACGGGGCAGGCTCGCCCTATACGATCTCACTATAGCCCACCTCGAGACACGGGAACGCGCAGGGTTCTCCGGGATCTCGTCCTGCCCGTTGAGCCTTTGTCATGTGCGTGGCCACCATTGCGGAATTGCCACAGCCATGAACTCCTCCGTCCCCGGTATTTGTCACCGGCATCCTTCACACGACATCGAATGAAGTCAGGTGGTCAACCCTGATCATTCGAGCGGTCGTGTGGGTGCCAGTCAAATGATCCGTTCTGTCGATGTGCCAAAGATGGCCGCCTCCTAGGCTTGAATGACACGTCCATTGCCGACGTGCGATCAAGCCAGAGGAGACAGTGCCATGAGAACCACCATCGTTAGCTGTTTCGCGGTCATCGCCCTGGGTCTCGCCTTCGGTGCCGCTGCCGCCGAGCAGACGCTGAAACCCATCCATGCGTATCGTCTGGGAAACGGGGAGCAAGCTGCGGTGCTCTATTACACCGAGCGGGGCGACGGCTACGAGATCGTTACCACCTGGGTCGACGAGCAGGAAGTGCAGATGCGCCACATCGGCCACCTCGAGCCCGGCCAGCGCTATACCCTGTCACTGGGCGGCCTCAGTCCCCCGGTCCAGTTCACGGTCCATGGCGATGCCGGCCAGGTGGTCATGGACGTGCCCGACCGTCCGGCCTATGCGCAACGGTGCCGCGGGCCCGAGGCCGGCTATCCGACCCCGCTGCAACGCCGGGTCCTCTGCCCAAGTGATCGAGGGGTTGCGAGTCGCCCCTTGTCAGCCGGTATCGGGCCGACGCGGCGCGGTCAGCAGTGATCGATCGGGTCGTGCCTTGTGCGCGAGCGCGGGTTCCCCGGACCGTCCATCACGTCCGAGGCGCGTCCCGATAGTCAATTCTGACCATGTCGGCCGCCTTCGTTGCCTGCCCGCAAATAGTCAGACCTGTCGATGTCTTCTTCGACGGCTCGCCCTAGGTTGATGTCAGAACCCTCGCCATCGTCAACCCCGTTGATGGTCCGATGGCCGATGTCCATGACCAATAACCGAGGGAGTGGGGAGAGCCGCCATGCACAGATTGCTCGATGTTTTCATGTTATCTGCCGCCGTCGCTCTGGCCGGCCAGTCTTCCAGCGTCTTCGCCCAGCAGACCTCCACGGTGGAGGTCAATGGCGTCACGCTGCGCTATGTCGACGAAGGCGAAGGCAAGCCCGTGATATTTGTGCCCGCCGCCATCGCCGATCACCGGGGCTGGGAACCGTACCGCGTGACCATCGCCCGCGAGCACCGCTTCATCACCTATACCCAGCGCTATTTCGGCACAGAGCCCTGGCCGGACGACGGCGAGCAGTTCTCCAGCGAGACCCATGCTGCCGACCTGGCGGCCTTTATCGAGGCACTGGATGCCGGGCCGGTCTATCTGGTTACCTGGTCGTACAGCGGTCAAATCGTTCCGCTGATGGCGCTGGAACACCCGGAGCTGGTGCGTGGCATGGTGCATTACGAGCCCTTTGTCCCCTCACTGGTCGCCGAGTTGCCGGAGGAGCGTCAGGCCGCCATCGCAGAGGAGAGCAAGAAATACGGCCCGGCCATGGAGGCACTGGAGGCCGACGATGCGGAACAGGCCACCAAGCTGTTCATCGAGGCCGTCTTCCAGCGACCGCCGGGTGGCTTCGAGCAGGAACCGGATTACATGCGCACCATCTGGCTGGATAACGCCCGCACGGTGCCGCCGCAGATGAACATGACGCCACCCGCCATCACCTGCGAGGATTTGGCGACCCTCGAGCAGCCGACCCTGATCCTCAAGGGTGAGCATGCCGACATCTATTTCGAGTCGGTCGCCGACACCATGGCGCAATGCCAGCCTCGGGCCGAGGTGCAGGTGATCCCCGGCGTCAACCATGACGGACCGGTGCACGCCGCCGAGGCGTTCACGGCCTCCATCCTCGCTTTTCTGGCCGAGCATTGAGAGGGGGGCACTGCCATGAGCACCGATACCGCATGGGATACCTTCCAGGC
Organism: Halomonas rhizosphaerae; assembly: GCF_030010555.1. Lineage (GTDB taxonomy): Bacteria > Pseudomonadota > Gammaproteobacteria > Pseudomonadales > Halomonadaceae > Halomonas > Halomonas rhizosphaerae. The sequence continues at coordinate 357,733 of NZ_JASCQP010000028.1, read as the reverse complement.
TGCCTTGCGCGGCGCCCTGATACAGACTGGTGATCCCGACTACGAGCCGGCCCGCCGGCTCTACAACGGCATGATCGACAAGCACCCGCGGCTGATCGTTCGTTGCGGGAACGTTGCCGACGTGATTCGTGCGGTCCATTTCGCCCGCGAGCAGGGCCTGCCCCTGGCGGTGCGTTGCGGCGGCCACAGCGGTGCGGGCCTGGGCAGCTGCGACGATGGCATGGTCATCGATCTCTCGATGCTGCGCGGCATCCGCATCGATCCCGCCATGCGCACCGCGCGGGTCGAGGGCGGTTGCACCTGGGGGGAGGTGGACCACGTTACCCACGCCTTCGGCCTGGCCACGGTCAGCGGCATCATCTCCACCACCGGGGTGGGCGGGCTCACCCTGGGCGGCGGCCACGGGCATCTGAGCCGCCAGTATGGGTTGACCATCGACAACCTGCTGGAGGCCGACCTGGTGCTGGCCGATGGCCGCTTCGTCACTGTGAGCGAGACCCAGCACCCCGAGCTGTTCTGGGCCATCCGTGGCGGTGGCGGCAACTTCGGCGTGGTGACCTCGTTCCTGTTCCAGCTGCATCCGGTGAGCCAGGTGAATGCCGGACCAACGCTGTGGGAACTGGAACATGCGGGGGCCGTGCTGCGCTGGTATCGCAACTTCATCACGGTCGCCCCCGAATCGCTGAACGGCTTCTTCGCCTTCCTGAGCGTGCCGCCGGGGCCGCCGTTCCCCGAGCATCTGCACAATAAGCAGATGTGCGGCATCGTCTGGTGTCATACCGGGCCCGAGGAAGAAGCCGACAGACTCCTGGCGGCAGCGGTGCATGAACCCGCAGAACCGGCGCTGCACGGTGTCCAGCCCATGCCCTACCCGCTGCTGCAGGGTGCCTTCGACGACCTCTATCGACCCGGTTTGCACTGGTACTGGCGTGGCGATTTCGTTACCGAGCTCAGCGATGCGGCCATTGAACGCCATGTCGAATTCGCGGCGGTACCGACGCCGCTATCGACGATGCACCTGTACCCGGTCGACGGCGCGGTTCACCGTGTGGGGCGCAAGGATACCGCCTTCAGCTACCGCGAGGCGAAATGGTCCGAGGTCATCGTCGGCGTTGATCCCGACCCGGCGAACCGGGACAGGATCATCCGCTGGACCAGGAATTACTGGGAAGCGCTGCACCCCTTCTCCGTCGGCGGTGCCTATGTCAACTTCATCATGGACGACGAGGGCCAGGAGCGAGTTCGAGCCACCTACCGTGACAACTACGTGCGGCTAGCGCGCATCAAGGCCGAGTACGACCCAGACAACCTGTTCAGGATCAATCACAACATACCTCCGGCGGGCTAACTCGCGACGCCCGGAGCGCATGCCGAGCGGACGAATCTGGCACGCCCTCATGCGGGACGCGGTCCATAACTTCTCGGGTTCATATACCGAAGGCGAGGCGCCGCCCGGTCTCCTTCGTCTCCGGCCGCTTCCTGGCGCAGGTCGTGGCCATTGTGGTGGAGGTTGGGGTTGCCATCTACCGCCTGGTGTATCGGCAAAGGGTAAGAGGCGAGCCGGCAGATCGAGATATCCGTGCAGGATTACCTGCCCTCTTATTCCGGGATCTCGCCGGGCTCCCGGTACTCGACGCCCTCGGCCTGGCGTTCCTCGCGGGTCTTGGTCTCGTCCTCGGCGGGCACGCCCCACACGGTTTCCCGGCGACCGTCCTCCCAGGTGTAGGTGGTGCAGCCGGCCAGCAGGGCCATGGCAAGCAGGCCGACGACAGGCGGTATCGATCGATGCATCGGAAACTCCTCGTTGTGTGTTGAACTGGTGATCAGGGGCGCTAGCCGGAGAGGCCCAGCAGGATCGGGACATAGACCACCAGCAGCAGCACGGCGACCAGCCCCAGCAGGTAGGGAATGATGGCACGGGTGATGCGCTCCAGCGGCAGTTGGGTGACCGAGGAGGCCACATAGAGGTTGATCGCCACCGGCGGGGTGATCATGCCGATGGCGAGTCCCACCACGATGATCAGCCCGAAGTGGATGGGGTCAATGCCCAGCTGGGTCACCAGCGGCAGCAGTACCGGGGTGAGGATGATCAGGGCGCTAGCCGTCTCGATGAAGACGCCGGTGAGCAGGATCACCGCCACCACCAGCAGCATGATCACGTAGGGGTCGGTGGACAGCGACAGCACCGCCTGGGCGATGGCGCCGGGGACCTGCCAGCTGGAGAGTGTCCAGCTCAGTACCGCCGAGGTGGCGATCACCAGCATGATCACCGAGGTGGTGATCGCCGAGCGGATCAGGATGCGGTAGACGTCGGTGAGGCTCAGGTCGCGGTAGACGAACAGCGACACCAGCAGGGCGTAGTTGACCGCCACCACGGCCGCCTCGCTGGGCGTGAACACGCCGGAGAAGATGCCGCCGAGGATGATCACCGGGGTCGCGAGCCCCCAGCTCGCGCTCCTGAAGGTGCACCAGATGGTGGCCGGCGAGAAGGCGGTGCCGCGCGGGTAGTTGCGCCGGTAGGCCTGGACGATGGCGATAGCGCCCAGGCCAAGGCCCATGGCGATGCCGGGCAGGATGCCGCTGAGGAACAGCTTGGAGACCGACTGCTGGGCGATCACCGCATAGATGATCATCGGCACCGACGGCGGAATCACCACGCCGATGGTGCCGCTGGCGGCGATCAGGCTGGCCGCCGAGGCGGGATCGTAGCCCTTCTTGCGAAGCTCCGGCACCAGGCTCGAGCCCACCGCGGCCGTGGTGGCGGCCCCGGAGCCGGAGATGGCGGCGAAGAACATGCCGGCGCCCACCGAGACGAGAGAGAGGCCGCCCTTGAGGAAGCCGAACAGCGAGTCGGCGAAGGCCACCAGTTTCTCGCTCACCTTGCCCTGGGCCATCAGGTCGCCGGCGAGGATGAACATGGGCACCGCCACCAGGGCGAAGGAGTTGATGCCCTGGAACATCTGCTGGGGCACCACCATCAGCGGCACTCCCTGGGCATGGAGCGCCACCAAGGCGCTGGCGCCGATGGCCAGCGCGATGGGCACGCCGAGCAGCATGAAGGCCAGGAAGAGCACGAAGAGCACGGCGGTCATGCGGCGGGCTCCTCGGCGTGCACAGGGGGCTCGCCCAGCGCCAGGGCGACGATGTCCACCAGCGCATACCAGGCCATGATCGCCGCTGCCAGCGGCATGACCGCATAGACCCAGGTCATGGAGAGACGCAGCGAGGCGGACTTCTGGAAGCTCTGCACCTGCATGTACTCGTACCCGATGTTCACTAGAGCCACCAGGAAGCCAAGGGCCGCCAGCAGGGCGGCGATACGCGCCAGCCGCCGGGGCAGCCCGGGCAAGGCGTCGACCACGAAGGTCACGGCGATATGCCGCCCGCGCCGAAAGGCCAGGGTGGCGGCTAGGAAGGTGATCCAGATCAGCAGGAAGCGGGCGACCTCTTCGGTCCAGCCCACCGCAGTGAAGAAGACCCGCGAGACGACCTGCAGGGTGATCACACCGATCAACGCCGCCATCGCCGTGAAGACCACGGGGGCGATGACGGCGTCGAGGGCGCGCTCACTCCACCGCAGCGGTCGCAGCAGGGAATGGGCGAGCGGGGACACTTACTCGAGCGCCTCCTGGATGCGCGGCAGGGTGTCGCCGAACTGCTCGCCGTACTTCTCGTAGACTGGCGCCACGGCCTCCTGGAAGGCGGCGATGTCGGGCTCCTCAACGATCTGCATGCCCGCCTCGCGAAGATCGGCCAGCTGCTCGGCCTCCATCTCGGCGTTGACCTGGCGCTCGTGCTCGGCGGCCTCCTGGGCGGCCTGCTCGATCACCGCCTGGGCGGCTTCCGGCAGCGTGTTCCAGACCGGCATGCCCATCACGAAGAGTGCCGGCGCGTAGGTATGGCGCGACAGCGTCATGTGATCCTGGGTCTCGTAGAGCTTGAATGATTGGATGACGTTGACCGGGTTCTCCTGGCCGTCGATGGTGCCCTGCTGCATGGCGGTGAGGGCCTCGGTCCAGGCCATCGGCACCGCGTTGGCGCCGAGCTCCCGGAAGGTGTCGACGTAGACCGGGTTCTCCATCACGCGGATGCGCAGGCCGTCGATATCCGCCGGCGTCTCCACCGGACGCTCGCTGTTGGTGAGGTTGCGGAAGCCGCGCTCGGCGTAGGCCAGGCCCTTGAGGTTGACCTCGGCGAGGCGGTCCAGCAGCTCCTGGCCGATCGGGCCATCGAGTACCTCGTAGGCGGCCTCCGGGGAGGGGAAGAGGAAGGGCAGCTCGAAGACCGCCATCTCCTCGAGGAAGTTGGCCACCGGGCCGTTGGTGATCACGCCCATGTCCACGGTGCCGATCTGCATGCCCTCGAGCAGGGTGCGCTCGTCGCCGAGGCTGGCGTTGGGGTAGAGCTCGATGTCCACCTTGCCCTCGGTGCGCTCTTCCACCAGTTCCTCGAACTTCTCGGCGGCGATATGGAAGCCGTCCTGCTCGTTGACCACGTGGGCCAGGCGCAGGGTGACGGGATCCATGTCGGCGAACTCGGAGGCGTTGGCGCCTGCGGTCACGGCCAGCGAGACGGCGAGTGCCAGCGTGCTGCGTGAAAAACCTTTCATTGTCATTTTTCCTTCGGTGAGTCAGTTACTTGGTGAGCATGCCCGAGGCCGGTGCCGGGGGTCAAACGGCACGCCGGCGCGCCTCACAGCAGTCGGTACATCACATGGGCGTCCGTCAGGCCCAGCGCCGGGTGACGGAAGGCCCGGGGGAGGGTGCCGATGATCGTGAAGCCGTGCTTCTGCCACAGCCGGATGGCCACCTCGTTGCTGGCGACCACCAGGTTGTACTGCATGGCGACGAAGCCCAGCTCCCGGGCCAGGGCCAGGGAGTGCTCGCACATCTCGCCGGCGATGCCCTGGCCGCGGGCGTGGTCGGCGACCAGGTAGCCGCAGTTGCAGACATGGTCGCCGGGACCGGGCTGGTTGGCCTTGAGGGTGTAGGTGCCGGTGACCCGGCCCGCGTCATCGACGGCCACGCGGACGGCGCGGGGCAGCTCGATCCACATGCGATGGGCGTCCTGCTCGCTGATGTCGCGGGGTACCGCATAGGTCTCGCCGGCACGGAAGACCGGTTCGAGAATGGCCCACAGGGCTGGCCAGTCCTCGGGCTGGTAGGGGCGGATGCGGATCATGCGGTGGCTCCTTGCCGTAAGGGGAATCTGGGTCAGGCGGCCTGCTGCGCACGCAGCCAGGCGATCTCGTCGGCCCAGATCGTCGGGTCGATGGTCTCGAGGATCAGGGGCATCCCGTCGAGGCGCGGATCGCGCATCAGGGTGGTGAAGGCGTCGAGCCCGATGTTGCCCTGGCCCAGGCTATGGTGGCGGTCCACCCGGCTGCCGAGTTCGCTCTTGGCGTCGTTGAGGTGCATGCCTCGCAGGTAGGGAACGCCGACCACCCGGTCGAACTCGTCCAGGGTGGCGGTGGTGGCCTCGGGCGTGCGCAGGTCGTAGCCGGCCGCGAAGGCGTGGCAGGTGTCGAGGCACACCCCGACACGTGACTTGTCCTCCACCTGCTCGATGATCTCGGCGAGGTGCTCGAAGCGCCACCCCAGGTTGCTCCCCTGGCCGGCGGTGTTCTCGATCACGGCGGTGACGTCTCGCGTCGCGGCGAGCGCCTCGTTGATTGACTCGGCGATACGCGAGAGGCAGTCCGTTTCGCTGATCTTCTTCAGATGGCTGCCGGGATGAAAATTGAGGCGGTCGATGCCCAGCTGTTCGCAGCGCTGGAACTCGTCGAGGAAGGCGGCCCGGGACTTGGCGAGTCCCTCCGCCTCGGGGTGGCCCAGGTTGATCAGGTAGCTGTCGTGGGGAAGGATCTGTCCCGGGCCGAAGTCGTTCCTTCCACAGGCGGACCGGAAGGCCTCAATCACCTCGTTGGAGAGCGGTTTGGACTGCCACTGGCGCTGGTTCTTGGTGAACAGCGCGAAGGCGTTGGCACCGATCTCCACGGCACGCCGCACGGCCTGGTCGACACCGCCTGCCGCGCTGACATGGGCACCGAGGTATTTCATGGTCGTCTCCCGCCGGGTAGATCAGTGATTCATGGTGCAGGGAAGTCTACACCAGCGCGTCGAGAGCGTGTGATGACCGTGGCGATGAACTCGTCAGCGGCGGAACCGTAACGTATCCCGGCCCCGCGTCGTCGGGGACCGTGGGATTAGTCCTGATCGCTGGAGGGTGGGGGGGTGCCGTCCTCACGATGGATCACGAGGATGGTCTTCTGGCTGAAGCTGACCTGCCGGCCGTAGGCCTCGGCCGCCTTCTTGGTGGCGAAGTGTCGGCTGGCCCGTCGGGAACCACTCCTCTGTACGCTCCAGCCCCCCTTGGCATTCGGCACTACGTGATGCGTCGACCGGTTCATTGTCGTCCCTCCTGTGCGGTGGGCGCTGCCGGGATGGCGCATTCTGCATTATAGCGTTCTCGCGAGGCGGCGAGACGGTTTCGCCGCGGAGCATGACCCCGATCATGCAACGGCGCTACCGCCGTGGAAACCTGGTCCCCGCCAAGGGGGAACGAGCGCCCTTACACGAACTCGGGATCCTCCGTCCTTACGGTAATCGCCTCCTCCTCGCCGGGCACCATCACGGCGAACTCGCCCCCACCGAGGTGAGTGACGGAGTGGCCCTCTCGGGTCCGAAAGGCGGGGAGGCCGCTGCGGGTCGCGCCAGCATGCTGCAGGTCACTGAGATCCCGGACGCTGACGAACATGTCGATGAAATACTCGTTGCCGGCCGGGTCGAAGGCCAGGATGGTTCTCTCGTTGCGGGACACGGGGACACCTCGGGTGGGTAAGCCTGACGATCATTCTAGCCTTCGCCGTCGTCAGTCTTCCATCGCTTCGGTCAGCCACTCGGGACGACCCTGGGACGCGGCTATTGCCCCGCGCCGAGGGGCGACCCCGGGGCTCGCCGTGGGTGATGATCATCCTGACGACAGCGGGTATCCTCCTTGGCGTTGGTACGGGATTCGACCGTAGCGCGTCGGTCCGGTGCCGGGGGGTACACCGACTGGCCGTGAGTTGGAGGAGACGCGCCTTGCGCCTGGAGTATCATGGGCTGCTGCCCGAAGCCGTGGGGTTCCTGCTGCTGCCGCGCTTCTCGATGATGGCGTTCTTCTCTGCGGTGGAGCCGCTGCGGATCGCCAACCGCATCACGGGGCGTGCGCTCTTCGACTGGACGCTGATCAGCGAGGACGGCGAGCCGGTCACGGCCTCCAATGGCATGACGCTGCTGGCCGACCGTGCCATCGGGGAGGTGCATCAGCTGCCCTCCTTGGCGGTCTGCAGCGGCTTCGGTCCCGAGGACGGCCTGAGCCGTCCCCTGATGGCCTGGCTGCATCGCCTGGACCAGGCCGGCTGCGTGCTGGGCGGGCTCGACACCGGCGGTTTTCTGCTGGCGGAGGCGGGCCTGCTGGAGGGCGAGCGCGTCACCCTGCACTGGGAAAGCCTGCCGGCCTTCCAGGAGCGATTCCCGGGCATCGAGACCTCCGACGAACTCTTCGAACTGGGGCGGCGGCGTTTCTCCTGCGCCGGAGGCACGGCGGCGATGGACATGGCCCTGGAGGTGATCGCCCTTCGCCACGGGTCGCGCCTGGCGGTCGATGTCTCGGAGCAGCTGATCCACGAGCGGATCCGCACCCGCAGCGACCAGCAGCGCATGTCGCTGGCCAGGCGCCTGGGGATCCATCATCACCGCCTGGTGGAGGCGGTCTCGCTGATGGAGCGGCACCAGCCGCTACCCCTGTCACTGGCCGATGTGGCCAGCCGCAGCGGTGTCTCCCTGCGCCAGCTTCAGCGCCTCTTCGAGCAGCACCTCGGCACGTCCCCCCGGGCCTGGTACCTGAATCTGAGGTTGGCGCGTGCCCGCCATCTGCTCGCCGAGACGGACAGGGATGTCCTATCGGTGGCGCTGGCCTGCGGCTTCACCTCGGGCTCCTCCTTCTCCCGGGCCTTCAAGGCCCGCTATGGCCTGTCGCCCCGTGAGTCGAGGCGCCGGCAAGGAGAGGCCGAGGCACTGTCGAACAAGCCCACGTCGGGCGAGCGCGGGTAATGGTCACGTCCCCCGGCAAGCAGATGTCGTGAGGCACGCGTTTTCGACGCCATTCATGGCGAACTGGCGGTCTCCGTCAGCGGGTCGAGCGCCATGACCGCCCGATGGAGTTCGGCCTTGCGTGCCTCCAACGAGTCGAGCCAGCCGAGGCATTCCTTTCGCGCGCTTCCTGACGGACCGGCATCGGACAGCACCTCGATGCATGCCCGGATCCAGGCCTGCTGGGTGCAGAGATCCTGAAACTCCCCGAGCAGCGTCTGGCGCCGTTTCAGGCCGGCGAGGAAGGCGCGGTATCGCCGGGGATCCAACTCCGCCAGGTAGCGGATGCGCTTGACGGCCTTGCGCAGTTCATGGAGCGACGTGTCGGGCGAATCGTCGGCAAGGGCTGCCAGGTCGGTGTCATGCTGCAGGATCCGCTCGGCCAGCACCGACTCGACCTGTTCCGGCGTCACTGCCTTGAGCGCCCGGCGAAGTACCTTGTCCGAGAGCAAGCGCTGCCACCTCGCCATGTCGTGCGCGTAGGCCGGCTGTGCCATGGCGTGGGAGAGGGCCGCGTGACGCTCCCGGCGCTGATGCTCCAGCCAGTCATGGACCGCCGTGAGGGTCTGCTCCGATACCGACGGTGGCTGCTGGTCCAGGGTCTCGAGGAACACGTCGAGGTCCCTGAGGTCGCTGGTGGCCCGGGCACGCTGTTTCAGATGCTTGAGGACTCTCTTGAGGCCGGGCACCCGGCCGATGGCCCGCACGGACTCCCCGATGGCACGACTGCGTCGCAGGTTGACGCGGTACTGGTGCAGGAACTCCGGGTCGAAGCCGGCAGTCACGCCGGGTTCCAGGGCCCTCACCATGCGGAATTGATGGGTGAGCAGGCCGAGGACCCGCTTGTCCATGCTGGCCTGGTCGAGGTCGGGTGGCCGGGGAGCCTGTTTCCTGAACAGCGCGTGGCTCGTCTCGGTCGGGGTCAAGCGAGAGACCCGTTCCGCCTGGTGTTTCCCGAGTTCCTGCCAGCTGTCCACGGGAAGGGAGAGACCGAGCAGTCCCCCGGTAGGCAACTCAGTGGGCGCCTGCTTGAAGAGCCAGCGGGCGAGGCCGAGCAGGGCCGGGTTGTGACCGATCAGGATGATCCTGTCGCAGCCCGGTGGAAGGGCAGTGATCCATGTCCGTAGCGACTTCCAGTCGAAGGTGTGAAGCTCATGCGGGTACCGGGCCCGACCGGCGAGAGATGACGCAGGCAACTGCTCATCGAGGGCCAGCAGGGTCTGGCGGGTGCGGGTCGTCGTGCTGACGTGGATCTCGCCATCCAGGGCACCCAGGCGTTGCAGGGGCCCTGCCATGGCCGCCATCTGGCGTTGTCCGCGTCGGCTCAGGGGGCGGTGACAATCCTGCATGCCGCCGCTGGCGCGCTTTGCCTTGGCGTGACGCAGCAGGTACAGCTCTTTCATTGGCGCCTCCCCGGCAATGGCCTTCATGGCTCAGCCTAGGCGAAGGTCGCGGCGCAGGCGTTATTCGTCTTTCCGATGACGCGGTCGTGGACGGTGAGCTTCCCTGTCACGACGCCGTTGGCGGGCCAGGGCGTTGCCGTTGGCCAACTGCACCAGGAACTCGATTTCATCGTGGCTGAGTGGCCGACGCCTTTGCGCGGACATGACATACTCTCCCCGGCAGGATGCCTCTGATCGAGGCTAGCGTCGGAAGATGTCAGTCAGATGACGTCCAGGGGGCAGCTTGATGACACGCAACGAAAAACCGTCACCCGGCGTGACCAGTAAATGGCTTTTTCTCATGATGTTTCTGGTCGGAGCGACAGGATTCGAACCTGCGACCTTTGCAACCAAGTTGCCAGAGTGGATCGCGGAGCAGCGTGGTGGTGTTGCCGAGATCGATCCAGCCCATGACCCGTTGTAACACCACGGTGCGGAGTTGACTGGCCAATCTGTGGCAGACGCGATCCGAGGGCGCGCTGGTCGACCAGATGATCCTTGAGGGCGGCGATCATCCCGCTGCTGTCGAGTGCTTCGCGCAGCAGCAACGCACTGCTGTCGCTGGTGGTGCGCTGGCCGTCAAGCTCAACGCGGATGGACCCGTGAAAGGTTTTCACCCATGGCCAGTAGTCCTGTTGAATCGTTTTCTGGCAAGAACATCTTGATGCTACAAGAGAAACTGCTCGCCATCCCCTTTTATACCTCAGCCCGGTGAATGAGGAGGGGTAACTCTACTGCTTAGTTTGCGGGGCATTACACTAGGTAAGTGTCTCGTATGAATTGCGGCGGCGGTTAAACCTCCTACACTTCTGAAACGGTTCGTCACGGGCAGCGGAACCGACCGTCTGCGCAAGATGTTGTCTGTCGCTAAAGGTGGTCCGATGTCCGATTTCACTTCTGTGATGTCCGGTTTCATCTCTGTCGATGTTTCCTGTTCGGTGCGCTGGACATGAGGATCGACGGGTAACCGAACGGTGACGCGCCTGGAGGCCCGACAGAGCGCGGCGCAACCTGCCCGCGAGTCGTGGCGCATCCGGCCATGATCCCCGGCTGAATGACTGTGCCCATACAGGGCGCAGTATCCGCGGTCCGGCCGATTCGCGAGCGCCGGGGAGGGGGCCCGGCCAGCAAAAGGCGAGGAGAAACCGGCATGTCCAACTACATGCATCCGGGCGTCTATATCGAACATGTGCCATCAGGCCTTCTGGCCATCGAGGCGGCCTCGACCTCCGTCGCGGCCTTCATCGGTCGGGTAAATCGCGGGGCCCTGGTGACCGACGACAAGGAGGACGGCAAGCCGGTCTTCGTCACCAGCCAGGCGCAATTCGCCAGTCTCTTCGGCGAGTTGGACGGTGCGGCGGGAGGCTTGCGCAACATGGGCAGCGCCCCAGACAGTTTCGGTTTCGCGGTGCAGTCCTTCTTCGCCAATGGCGGGGCCAAGGCCTATATCGTGCCGGTCGGCGACGGCAATGGCGAGGCCTCCAGCGCCGCCTTCACTGACCCGGTCAATGCGGGGATGGGGTTCTACTTCACCGCCCGGTCCGAGGGCGTCTGGGCCGACGGCATGGTGCTGAGGATCAGCCGCGCGGTGGAGGATACCAACCCGCTTCTGGCGACCTATGATGTCGAGATTGGCGTGCCGGACGGGCAGGGCAGACTCGACCCGGTGCTGGAAACGCATACCGACATGACGCTGGACCCGGCCAGCGGGCAGTTCCTCGCCGCGACCATCGACCAGGCCAGCATGCTGGTCTCCGCCCGGCATGAAACCGTGGCCTCTGCTGGTGGTGGCGCCATCGAGGGGTTCGAGAGCGGCGATCTGTCGGGGCTCGACCCCACGGCGATCTCCAACGGCGACACGATCGAGCTGAGCTTTACCGGCGATACGGTGAGCGGCCAGCCGGTCGTCGTGACCTTCCCGGGCGGCGCGGCGACGCTAGCCGATCTCGCTGCCGCAATCCAGACGCAGGCCCGCGGCGCCTCGACTGTGAGTGCCCGTGCCAATTTCGTCGCCGCCGTGACGCGAGACAACACGATTCTGCTTCTTCCCGGGCAGAGCGCGACCGCCGGGACCGTGAATACCGTCACGGTTTCGGGCGGCTCGGCGGAGACGGCGCTGGCCTTCGATACCGGATCGGCAGTGCCGTACCCGTCGCCCTGGCCCGCCCACCCTGCGGCGCCGCTGGACATCAGTTTCGCGGGCGGAGTCGATCATGGCGCGCCGGCCAATGCCGATTACACCAACGCGCTGATCCATCTGCGCGACTACCGCGACATCTCCATCCTCATGCTGCCCGGCAAGGTCTGGACCTCCGGCGGCGACAACGGCGCCCTCGAGGCCGCCATCACCCATGCGGAGTTCATGCAGAATCGCATGGTCCTGATCGATCCCCCCGACCCCGTGGGGGCCGCGCGCCTGCAGAGCCCCACCAACGTCAAGGACCTGGGCGCGCCGACGTCGCCCTACACGGTGCTCTACTACCCGTGGATGGAGGTGGCGAACCCCTATTACGACCCCGATACAGCGGCCAACCTGCCCAAGACATTCCGCGTTCCGCCGGGGCCCTTCGCCGCCGGTGTCTGGGCGCGGATCGATTCCCGCCGGGGCGTGTGGAAGGCCCCGGCGGGGCTCGAGGCGACGATACGCGGCGCCGTGGGCCCGACCATCGATATCGGCGCGGACCTGCAGGACAACCTCAACGAGTTCGGGGTCAACTGCTTCCGGGCGATCATCGGGCCGACGGTGGTTTGGGGCGCACGCACGCGAGCGACCAAAACCAAGCCTGAATACCGCTACGTCCCCGTCCGCCGCACGCAGAACATGATCGGCGAGAGCCTCTATGGCGCGCTGCAGGCAGTGGTTTTCGAACCCAACGACCACAAGCTCTGGTCGAGCCTGAGAGCCAATGTCGGCGCGTTCATGGATACGCTGCATCGTGCGGGCGCCTTCCAGGGCGAGAAAGCCTCTGACGCCTACTACGTGAAGTGTGGACTGGGATCGACGATGACACAGGCCGATATCGACGCGGGCGTCGTGCGTGTGGTGGTGGGCTTCGCAGCTCTGAAGCCCGCCGAGTTCGTCGTCGTCCAGATCAAGCAGATCGTCGGTCAGTCCCGCTGAGGCCTGACCCGCCGCAACCAGATAGCAGGAGGGCCCAATGCCTGCCCCAACCTTTCCCGCGAATGCGCATCGCTATGATCCGTATCGCACCTTCAAGTTCCAGATCGTCATCAACGGCCAGACCGTCGCCGGTCTGACCAAGATGGGCGCGCTGAAACGCACCACCGAGGCGGTGAAGTGGCGCTCGGCAGGAGATCCCTCCTACCAGAGAGTGATCCCGGGCGGGTCGAGCTTCGAGGCCGTTGCGTTGGAACAGGGCCTGACCCACGATCCCATCTTCGAGGAGTGGGCCAATGCCGTGAACAACGTTCGAGACGGTGACGCGGGGATGAGCCTCGTGAACTACCGCCGCGACGTCGTGATCAACGTGCTGAACCTGCAGGGCGTGCCGGCGATCAGCTACCAGCTGCGCCGCGCCTGGGTGTCCGAGTTCCAGGCGCTGCCCGAGTTCGATGCCAACAACATGAACACCGTGGGTATCCAGACCATCACGTTGCAGCATGAAGGTTTCGTCCGGGACGAGGCCGTGGCCGAGCCGTCAGAGACCTGATCCGTCATGGACCGGGCCCCCGAAACCCTGGCCAGGGCATATCCGCCAGCGCGCTATCGCGCGCTGGACGGGCATGCCGAACTTGCCGTGGCCGAGGCGGCGGGCAGCGCAGGTTCGCGACCGGCGCGGATCACGACGATCCTAGCGGCGCTCTGTGCCGGGTTCGGGGAGGTCTCCGCGGATCGGGGAACGGCGAGGCGGGTCTCAGCGGCGGGGCGGGAATGGCTGCTCCAGCGCGCGGCCCTGAGGTTCCATGGCCAGTGGGAATGGTATGAAGCACCGTGCGAGGCCTGCGGTGCGCGTTTCGACCTGCGTCTTTCCCTGACCGACACCCCGCGCGCCGATGCGGGACCGGGTTTCCCCGTCGCGGAGGTTTCCACGAGTCTCGGGCACCGCCGTTTCGAGGCCCCGAATGGCGGCCACGAGGAGGCGCTGGCGGGCATGCGCGACGTCGAAGATCCGCGTCGGGTCTTTGCTGCGCTCTGTGGGCTGTCGGAGGCGGCAGAGGCCGAGGCGATCCGGTTCGACCTTCACGACCTTGCACGGATCGACGCAGCACTGGAGGCGGTCTCGCCCGATGTCGCGGACAGCGTCGACGCGGTTTGTCCCTATTGCGGGGCGGCCAGTCACGCCCGGATCGATCCGCTGACCTTCGCGTTTCCGGGTGTCGAGACGCCCCTGCGCGAGGTTCACTTGATCGCGTCTGCCTATCGCTGGACTGAACCCGAGATCCTTGATCTTCCGGTTGCCCGCCGCCGCGCCTATGCCGAGCTGATCCGCGCCGAACGGGGTACGCCGCCGTCACGAGGGAGGCGGGTCTCATGAGCTTCCTGGCCCGCCTCGCTGCACGGTCCGCGCCGTCCCGCACCGGCATTGCGCCCAAGGGCATCGTTCGCCGTGCGGCGGCCGCGGAGACCGAGCAGGACGCTGAACGTCAGGCGGTTCGCCGCCAGCCGCAGGAGGAAGAGGACAAGATGCAGGCCCTGCGGCGGCAGCCGGAGGAAGAGGATGAGAGGCACGCCCTCCGACGTCGGGCGGAGGAGGAAGATGAGCCCGTGCAGATGCTCCGCTGCGCGGAGCGAGAGGAGGAGCGAGACGCTCGCCCCCTGCGTCGTCAGGCCGAGGAAGAAGAGGAGGAAATGCAGGCCCTGCGCCGGCAGCCCGAGGACGAGGAGGAGATGCAGGCCCTGCGCCGGGAGTCGGAGGATGAGGAGGAGATGCAGGCCCTGCGCCGGGAGTCGGAGGACGAGGAGGAGATGCAGGCCCTGCGCCGGGAGTCGGAAGAAGAGGACGAGATGCAAGCCCTCCGGCGCCAGACGGAGGAGGAAGAGGGGCCCGTTCAGATGCTCCGCCGTGCCGGATCGCGGCTTGGACTTGACCCGGAGACTGCGCCCTTCCCCGAGGAGATGCGCGAGGAGGAGGAGCCTTCCACCCTTACCGCGCTGCGCCGTGAGGATGCGGTGGCGGACGGGACGCCGCCGGCGCTGCCACCGGCCTTCGATCCCGTCGCGATGCCGGGAACGCCGCCGATCGAGCCACCGCACGGTGACCGCTTCAAACGCCCCGATGTCCATATCGACCAGCTCGACGTGCTGATCCACGAACCCGCCGCCGCGCCCGGCGCGGGGCGGAATGCCGACCGCAGCCGCGCCATCCGCGCGCGTTACCTCAGGAGGCTCTGACCCGATGCCGGTTCCAGTCTCGTCCCTCTCGGTCGCGGTGCAGGGCATCGCCGATTTTCTCGACAGCCATTTCGGGGAGGAGGTGACGATCACGGTGGCGCATCCGCAGCGCGCCTCGGAGATCGCGCGCGGGGCAGGGGTGACGGCCCATGTCCTGAACATCTTCGCCTATCGGGTGGCGCCCTCAGGCTTCCATGCCGATCTCGGTGCCCACCAGACTCAGTTCATCCGCATCAACACGCTGCTCACGCCGTTCCCGGCGGATATCGACAACGCCGCCGACGATGCCGACATGCGGATCCTCGGCCATGCCATCCGGGCCCTGCAAAGCCATCCCGTCCTGCCGATCCCCACCGAGCCGCCGCTGCCCGGCGCGGCGATCACCGAGCCGCCCGACCGCAAGGAGTATCGGCTCGAGGCGATCATGCAGGCCCCGCTGATGGAGGAGATCAACCATATCTGGACGACGCAGGGGGGCGAGCTAGCTTATCGGCTGTCAGCCGTCTACGAGTTCGCCCTGATCCCGATCGAGCCGCTAGAGCCCAGGGGCGAGGCCGCGCCGCCCGAGACGCTGATCATCGACACCCTGCCGAACATAGCGAGGGCACTGGCGGGTTTCCAGGATCTGGGACCCGACAGCCACATCGTGCCAGTGGGCGATGGCGTGACGCCGCCGCCGGTGAACTGGACGCCGGTGCAGATGTTCGTCGAGGGGGGCACGTTGATCAACACGATCTCGGTGCTCGCCACGGCGACCGAGGCGACCGTGGCCGTGGCGGGACCGGCCGGGGGCGAGGCGGCGCTGCAGGTGATCTGGCGGCTGGGTGACGACAGCGAGAGCCCGCAGGCAGTGCAGATCATCCCCGTCGGCGCCCCCCTTCTCGACAACCCGGACGCGCAGGCGGTGCTGACGCTGTCGGTCCCGGCCAGCGCGGTCACCGGGACGGTGCGGGCACAGCCGGCGGCCAGCGGGGCGCCCGTGCCGGACAGTCCCTTCGGTAACGCTCTGACCCTGACCGTGATGTGAGGTGGCGATGACCTGTCAGCAGGAAAGCCCGGAACTCGACCTTCGCGGCCTCGACATGGAATGGGTCCGGATCGGCATGATGCTGACGCTGGCGGAGGCGATGCGCAGCGGGGTCGAGATTGGTGAGGCGTTCTCGAAGGGGTTCGCCGAGACCGGCGCGGCAGTGGCGGAGAACCGCGGGCGCGGCGTCTGGGCTGGTCTCGCCTCGCTGGTCGACACCGGCCTGCTTCGCGGCTTCCTGCAGATCGACCTCGATCTCCTGGCGCTGGCGCTGGCCCCGGTGGCGCGCCCGGCTTATGGCCCCCGCCTGCAATCGCTGCAGCCGCAGGTGAACGCGCCCTGGCCGAGCCTCGCACTGGCGCAGGAACTGCTGATGCTCGATGACGGAGCCGAGATCGGTGTGCTCTACGACCGGCTGGATGCGACCGCGCCGCTTGTCGCCGCGGGGCTCGTGCGGGTCACCGGCGAGGGCCCCTACCAGATGATCCAGCCGACACCCGTCGCGCAGCGTGCCGTGCTGATGCGCTCGGGCGATGTCACCGCGCCGCCGGGGGCTAACCTGGAAACCCGCAGGGGGCGATGGCCGGATCTTGTCCTTCCCGAGAAGACGATGCGGTCCTTGCGCGACTTCACCGCCTGGCTGAAGTGGCGCGACCAGATCGCCGGCTGGGGAGGACGTGCGGCGGGCGGGCCGCTGGCGCTGTTTTCCGGCGCGTCGGGGACGGGCAAGAGCTTCGCCGCCGTGGTCATCGCCGGGGAACTTGCCGAGGCGACGGGCAGCCCTTGGGCGCTCTACACGCTCGATTTGGGCCGGATCATGTCGAAATACGTGGGCGAGACGGAGGAGAACCTGAACCGCCTGCTCGACGCGCTTGACGGCAAGCGCGCGTTCCTGCAGATCGACGAGGCCGACGGGCTGCTGGGCAAGCGCGGCGAGGTCACCGATGCCCGCGACCGGTACGCCAACCTGGAGGTCAGCCACCTGCTGTCGCGCTTCGAGCGGCATGCGGGGCCGGTGATCCTGACGACCAACCTGCGCGCCAATATCGACCCGGCCTTCCTGCGCCGCTTCCAGATGGTGATCGACTTCCCGTCGCCGGACGCGGACGCGCGTGCGGCGCTGTGGTCCACGCTGCTGCCGCCGGGGGCGCCGCGCTGCGCGACGCTGGACGTGGCGATGCTGGCGGGGGCCGCGCGACTGTCGGGCGGCGCGATCCAGAACGCGGCGCACTATGCCGCCGTCCTGGCCGCCGAGGAGGACGCGCCCATTGCCCCTTGTCACCTCGCCCGCGCCGTCTGGGCGGAACTGGGCAAGGAGAACCGCCAGATCCGCCGCAGCGAGATCGGCGCGCTGGCCGCACACCTGGAGGAGGACGCATGACTCGTATCCGCCGCATGACCATCACCCTGCCGCCGCGCCTGCGCCACGTGGCGGAACACGAGGCACGGCACATCGCGCGCGAGGCGGCCGCCCAACTGGGTGACGACGCGCCGCGCCGCCTGTCGGTCACAGTCGAGGGGCGGGGCACCTCGGGCCACGGGCTCGCCGCCGCCGTCGGGCGGAGCGTTGCCACCAGCACGAAGGGGAGGGACTGATGGCCGTAGCGACCAAGGGCGTGCTGTTCGAATACGGGCTGTCGATCCCGCCGCTGGCGCTGGTCTTCGACTTCAACCCGCAGTCGATCTCGCGTTCGCGCACGGTGACGATCAAGACCGGCGACGCGCCCGGCAACCGCACCGGCTACGACTTCCTTTCGCCGCTGGAGACCACGCGCGTCGCTCAGGGCGTCGAACTGGCCGCCGAGGGGTTTTCCGTCGATATCCTGCTCGACGCCACCGACAGGATGGACGCGGGCGACAATGTGGCCGCGATGTTCGGAGTGCAGCCGCAGATCGATACGCTACGCTCGATGGTGGAGCCGAAATCGCAGGGCCCCGGGGGCCTGCAGACCTTGTCCAGCCTCGGGATCGGCGGCGCGCGCGCCTTCGAGCGGCAGGAAACGGCTTCGGTCCTGATCTTCGCCTGGGGGTTACAACT
Source organism: Halomonas rhizosphaerae (assembly GCF_030010555.1). Classification (GTDB taxonomy): domain Bacteria; phylum Pseudomonadota; class Gammaproteobacteria; order Pseudomonadales; family Halomonadaceae; genus Halomonas; species Halomonas rhizosphaerae. The sequence goes on along the minus strand of NZ_JASCQP010000028.1, from coordinate 339,738 downwards.
GCTGCCCGTCTTCCTGACTGGCGTGATCCAGAAGGAGTCGCTGCACCTGCCGAACCTGATGCCCTACCGCGCAGAGATGGGCCTGACGATGCAGGTCATCGAAAGCAACAACCCCTTCACCATGGCCGACAAGGTGCGTCAGACCGCGATGACTGCCCTGAACGCCGCGACCGGGTTCTGAGGGAGGCGGGGAATGGCATTCTTCAAGGGATCGGCCTACGAGTTCACCCCATTATTCGAACGGTCGGAAACAGGGGCGGAGATATTCCGTGGCCTGCGCGCTCGACGCATCCGCCATCCTGATCCGGTCCTGGAACATACCGTGGCGCTGAAGGAGCGGCTCGACGGCGTGGCGCATGAGTATTACTCGGAAAGCCGGGACTGGCGCTGGCTGGTGGAGGCGAACCCCGACATCCTGTTTCCCGAGGACCTTTTATGGGACACGCGCCCACCGGACTATGACGAGGACGGCAACATGACCGATCCCGGCACGATGGATGAGAACGGCCGCGAACGTGTCGGCCAGGTCATCATCGTGCCCAGGCGTGGGGAGGCGGGCTGATGGTTTCGCTCTCTGCCATCGGCGGGCTTCTGGACCCGGGCTTCCGCAACCCGGCCTCCTGCCTGATCGAGGCGGGAGCGGGCTATCAGAACATCGGCGCCATCGCGCCCCTCGTGGCGACGGTCGATCTGCAGATGAGCCGCGAAGAGGCCGGGGCAGGCACCATCGTCATCGAGGACCGCCGCGGCAGCGACGGCAAATGGGTGGCGGCCGATAGCGGTCTTTTCACTCGCTGGGCGCCGATCCGGGTCAGTGCCGATTTCGGCACGCGCCAGGACGTGATCCTGACCGGCTACATCCTGCGGCTGAGCCCCGAATATCCCGGCAACGCCGCGGAGGCCAAGCTGACATTGGAGGTGCAGGACGAAAGCGCGATCCTGTCACGTGAGCAGATGCGCCGGGTCTGGGGCGAGGACACGCCCATGCCTGACCTCGAAATCCTGCGCGAGCTTGTCTCGGATGTGGATCTGGCCGTCGATCCAATGTCGGGGCAGGGGCAGTCCAGCCGCGCGCTGTCGCAGGAGGGAACCCCGATCCAGTTCCTGCGCGAACGCGCGCGGGCGAACGGGTATGAACTGATCTTCCGCGAAGGCCAGGTCTATTTCGGCCCCAAGCGGCTGGACGGCACGCCGCAGGCGCCGATCATGGTCTATGCCGGCCGGGACACTAACTGCCGGACCTTCAATCTTGGCGATGCCGGGGACACGCCCGACCAGGTCCGCGCCGACCAGGCCCCACGTGAGGAAGGCGCGACGCCCGAGGTCATCACGCTGAGCCCGGACGAGCCGGTCCTGGGCACAACACCTGCCGGGGCGGAGGGCGCTGGTCTGGGCGCACCATCGGTCTGGCGGGTGGGGGCGGAAGGTGACGAGACGGTCGAGGAACGCACCGCCCGTGCCCAGGCGCTGGTCAACGAGCACGCCTTCAAGCTGCGCGGCTCGGGCGAGTTGGACGGCTCGCTCTATGGCCATGTCCTTCTGCCCGGCACGCTGGTGACCATTGACGGACCGGGGACGCGATACGGCGGCCTCTATTACGTCGACAAGGTTTCCCATGCCTTCAACACCGAAGGCTACACCCAGACTTTCGAAGTGATGCGGAACGCCACCGGCGAAAGCCCCGCGCCAACCAGTCCGCTGAGCGGCGCGGCCTCGGCCCTGGGGGGCCTGTTCTGAGGAGAGTGCGATGGACGAATTTCAGCTTCTCGAAGATGTCGCCCGCAGGCAGGCCACGAAATACTGGGGCAAGTACCGTGGCTTCGTGACGAATACCGACGATCCGGAAAACCGGGGCCGGGTGAAGGTGATAGTGCCGTCCGTGCTGGGCGAGAGTGAATCGCAATGGGCGGAACCGGCCTTTCCCTACGGGGGGGGCGCGGCCTTCGGCTTCGTCGCGGTGCCGCCGGTCGACAGCGCGGTCCTGGTCGAATTTCTCGAAGGCGACGCCTCGGCGCCGATCTGGACAGGGGCGCTGTGGCGCACGGCCGCCGAGGTGCCCGAAGAACATGCCGGTCAGGAAACCAAGGTCTGGAAGACAGAAAGCGGCCACCGGCTGGTCTTCGATGATACGGACGGGTCGGAGAAGGTCACGCTCCATTCCGCCGCCGATGCGGTGGTTGAATTGAACCACGAGGGGTCCTTGGCCCTGACCGACGCCTCCGGCGCCCATGTCACTATTGACGCGGCGACGGGCGAGATCGTCATCGAGGACGCCAACGGCAACTCGATCACGCTGTCCTCGTCGGGCATCGCCTGCGCCGACGCGGCCGGGAACGAGATCGTCACGTCCGCGGGCGGCCTCGAGGTAAAGGGCACCACCGTCAAGATCGAGGGACAGTCGGTCAGCCTGGGCGGTGCGGGTGGCGAGCCACTGATCAAGGGGCAGACCTTCATGGCGATGTTCAATTCGCACACCCATCCCTGCACGGCGCCTGGCTCGCCCTCGGGTCCGCCGCTGGTGCCGCTGACGCCTGCCGCGCTGACCATCAAGACGGTGGCGTCATGACGGTGCAGCACGAAACCCGGCTGCCGCGCGTGGCCTACATGAAGTTTCCCTTCCGTCTGGAGCGCGAGGGCCCGGCCACATCGACGCGGATGGACCATATCCGTGAGCAGGTGATGCAGGTCCTGTTCACCAGTCCCGGCGAGCGTGTCTTCCGCCCCGAGTTCGGCTTCGGCGCGCGCAGGCATGTGTTCGAACCCAACGCTGCGCCCTTGTGGGAACTGGCGCGCAATCGATTGTTCGGATCGCTGGCCGAGGCACTGGCGGGCGAAGTCGATCCCAAGACGTTGGAGGTGGAGGTTGGGCCGGGTCCGAACGAGCCCGAGGTCCTTCTGGTCACCATCACCTACACCATCGCGGCGTTGCAGAAGGAGGAGAGCCTCAGCTTCACCTTGTGAAGCGGGCATCAAGATCATGGCAGAGCTTCCCCCCCCCAAGCTCGAATTCGATCGCGGTTGCCCTGATTGCGGCGAGCGTCGCGCCGTGCTTCCGCCGCCGCTGCCCGGCGTTTCGGACGATTTCGACTGGAAGGCTCGCGACTACGACAGCCTGCGGCTTTTCCTGATGCAGGAACTGGCGTATCGCTTCCCGGCCCGCCGCCGCTGGACCCCGGCCGACATGGAAGTGGTCATCGTCGAGCTTCTGGCCGCCGCCTTCGACCGCGCCTCGCACGCGCTGGATGCGGTGCAGGGCGAAAGATACCTGGCCACAGCGCGGCGCCCGCCATCGGTCCGCAGGCTGCTGAAGCTGATCGGCTACGACGCCGCCGAACGCGTCCGCGACGAGGTGCTGGACAGCCTGCCGCCCCCGCCCGAAGGGGTGACCGAGACGCGCGAGGAACAGGTGGAGCGTCTGTGGCGGCTGGAGCCGGGGCTGATGGAGGCCGCGCGCGCCGAAGGTCCGCGCCTGATCGCCGAACAGCGCCGGATGGTGACGCTCGACGACCATGAGACGGTGATTTCCGCCCATCCGCTCGTCTCCCGCGCGCAGGCGCGGCTTGTCTGGACGGGGGCGTGGAACACCATCCTCGTCGCCGCCCTGCTGGAGGCCGACCGCAGCCTGGACGAGCCGCTGCCGCTACCGGAGGCGGGCGGGGAGGCCGACCTCCTCTGGCGGCGGATCGAGGATTTTCACCACGACCAGAGCATCCCCTTACCGGCTGCTGGCGGGTCCGTCACGTCCCGGCATCTCCTGAGGTCGCTGATCGAATTGCGCAGGATGATCGGGGCGGAGGTGTTCCTGGAGGATGCGAAACCGGCCGCCATCACCTTCACCCTCTCTATCCGCGCCAAGCCCGGCTACTTCCGCTCGGAGATGAAGCAGGCGCTGGCCGATGTCTTCTCCGCGGATGAAGGCGACTTCTTCGAGCCCGGGCGGCTCGATTTCGGCGACGACCTGTTTGCCTCCGACATCATCGAAGCGGCCATGGCCGTCGATGGTGTTGCGGTGGCCTGTCTCAACCGGTTCAAGCGTGTGGGCTCCGGCTGGCCCGACCGCAGCGCGCAGGGCTTCATACCGGTAGAGGCCGATGAATACGTCCGCTGCCTGAACATCCGGGGTGAGCCGGAGAAAGGCTATTTCCGACTGATCGTCAATGGGGGAGAGACCGGATGAACGACAACCCGGACCGCCTGGACAAGCTTGCGGATCTCACACGCTGGAACAGGGCGGGGCTACCGCGGTTCGAGTATGTCGATGGGGACGCGGCGGTCTGGCTCGAAGAACTCCGGATCGCCATGATGGGGCTGGTCGCCCGTGGCGCGGAGATGGAGGAGCGCCTCCCCGAAACCTGGCGCGGTCGCTTCTCCCTGGACATGGACCAATGGCCGGATCCGGCAGAACGAGAGGCCTTCGTAGAGGCGCTTCTCTGGAAAACCCTGGCCCGTGCGTTCCCCGACCGGCCCGAGACTGCGCGGCGGCGCAATGCCCGGCTACTGGACCAATATGCGTTGAACAGCGGTGACTACGGCTGGGAGATCATGCGCGCGGCGGCACGGGCGTCCCATGTGCTGCTCGGTCATCTGAACGCATACGCGAACGAGGGGTATCTGCGGACCGCGAGCCAGTGGGAGAACCTCGTGAGGCTGACCTCGATGGTCAATTACCAGCCGGCGCCGCCGACCTCGGCCGTGACTACGGTGGGATTGATCGTCGAGCCGACGGATGACGGAAAACCCGTGGAAATCGGCCGCGGGCTGGCGATGAAATACACGCCGCCCGAGGGCGGCGCACCCGTCCTCTTCGAGACGCTGCAGCCGATCAAGGTTCACCCCGATCTGAACGCTGCCCGGGCGATCGGGTGGAACAGCGATCCCGATACGCTGCAGAACAGGGATGACTGGATCGATGACTCCGAGGCCGATATCGCGCCCGGCTCGGTGGCAGTGCTGGCCGGTTCCGGCGCCTCACAGGCGGTGGCGGTCATGCGCGCCGAGCGAAACGAGGAGACCGGAGTCGCGGATATCACGCTGGACGCGGCAGGACCGATGCCGACCCGGGGCAGTGCCCTCCTGCATCTCGGCGCGAAGGCCGTGACACGGGGCTCACCGAGGTCCACGAAGGGTGTCCTCGTCGTGAAGCTCGAAACGTCATCGAATTATCCGATTGCGTCGATCATCAGGCTGCATGACGGAACGAACTCGATCAAATGCCCGGTCCTAGGCAATGCCGATGGCCATCTGAAGCTCGACGTGGCGGACGACTATGTCCTGGCGCATGGGGCCAAGGTCATCATCGAGACCCTCGTCCCGGCTGGTCGGGCAGGTCCGGGCGTGCTGGTACCAGTCTTCCTCGGTCTCTGGTTCAACTACCTGACAGAGGACGGTGAGTTGAAGCATGCCAAGGGCAGCTACGAATACGCGAAGAATGAGGATGGCGACGAGCTGAACAGGGTTCTCGGCGTCGATGTCAGCAACATCACGGATGCGGTTGGAAACCTGTTCGCCGATTCGACCCAGGACAGCGAAGGGTCCAAGCGCGAGGCCGCGATCGTGGTCGCGATGCCCCCGCCGGTCCTGGAGGACGACGATCCGCAGGCGGCCCCGGTCAGCTTCCTCGGCAAGCCGCCCAAGTCGCTTGCTGTGGGCTCGGTCTACTACCGTCGTGCACTCAAGTCGGGCGATCACGAGGAGTTGGGAGTCCCCTCGTGGGACGCCGCCCTGACCGTGGCCGGCGTCTCGGAATCGGCTGAAGGCTACACGATCCAGTTTTCTGGCAAGGTGGCCACGGATCTGGACATCTTCGAACCCGATGCGCACGAGTTTCACGGGCCTATGATGCGCGACCTGCGTCCGATCGATCATGATCGGAACCCGAGGGCCGCCTTCGACGGGGCCGAGATCACGATGGTCGGCATTTCGGCCGCGGCGCGTGAATTGATCCGGCTGGGCAAACCCTGCCTTGTGGAGGACGAGCGCGACCTGATTCCGCCGGTTCGCACCGTCCTGGTCGAAGCGGTGGAGGTCTCGGGGGCGGTGCAACTGTTGTTCGAGCCCGCCGACGGCCTGTCAGGTTTTCTCAAGGGCTGGACCACCCTGAACCTCAACGCGGTCGAGTGCAGCCACGGTGAAACGAAGAGTCCCAAGGTCCTTGGATCGGGCGACGCCGAGAAGGCCGCGCAGCGTTTCCCCCTCGGTGCGCGCGAGGTCAGTTTCATACCCTCGACGGTGGCGGAAACCGGCGTGGCGCCGGACATGGACATCTCCGTTGACGGAGTGCGTTGGTCCTATCGCGACCTGATCGACCCGACGGCGGACGGCACCGAAAGTTACGCGGTGTCGATGACGGAGGAAGGGCGGCTCGTGGTCCATTTCCGCCACCGCCTGTCCACGGGCACGGACAATGTCGTCGTCAGCCGCTACCGCACCGGGGTCGGCCCCAAGGGGGCGGTTCCGGCGCGGGCCTTCGCCAAACCGATGAAGAAGCATCGCTACGTGCGCGCTCTTACGCAGCCTTTTGCGGCGACGGGTGGCGCGGATCGCGAACCGGTCGGCGATCTACGCGTCAATGCGCCCGCGCGACTGGCCGCGAATGGCCGGGCGGTGTCGCTGAAGGATTTCGAGCGACTCTGCCGACGCCGGTCGGATGTCTGGCAGGCCTGGGCGCGGCCGATGGTTCAGCCGGGTGCCGGACGTCGCGTGGCCATCGTCATCGTGCCGGCGAATGGCGGGACCATCGGCCCCACCTTGCGAGAGGTCCTGACGGAGTTCGTCGAGGCGCGCGCCTTGCCCGGTATCCGGGTTGATCTGGAGGCTTACGGAGCAATTCGCCTGATCGTCACCGCCAAGATCCGTGTCGATATCGAGAAGTGCGACAAGACGGAGATACAGGCGGCTGCCCAGGCCGCGCTGATCGCCGAGTTCGCGCTTGAGCGCCGGGGTCTCGGCCAGCCCGCCTATATCTCCGAGGTGGCAGCGGCGCTGGAGCGGGTCGCGGGGGTGGAAACGGCAACCGTTCCCGGCTTCGCCGTCCAGCCCGCGACCGCCATCCGCCGGACGGCAATGACCGGCGGCACGCCCTCGGCCTTCTTCCCCTTCGAGAACCAGGTCATCTTCGCCGCGTCGGAAACCGCCGGTGCCGACATGACCGTGCAGGTGGAGCCGATGTGATGGAACCTTCTGACCTCAAATCCCGTGCGGGCCAGCTTCTCTACCGCGAATTGCCCGAGGAGTATCGCTATCGGGACCCGGCCCCCGAACCGGGCGAGTTGGGAGATCTGGAAGCCTATCTCCATGGTTTCGGTCACCTGCTGGACCTGATCCGCGGCACGACCGAACAGGCCTATGCCGACGCCTTCGCCGAACCCACGGATAACGGCCGCGAGATCCAGGCATGGCTGATCCCATACCTCGCCGAAATGGTGGGCGCGGAGCTCCGCGCGCCCGACCCGGTGGCGCGGCGGCTGGAACTGAACGAGACGGTCGGCTGGTACAAGTCCAAGGGAACGCTGACCGCCGTCGACGAGATTTCGGACGTGATCAGCGGGGCCGAGGCCGTGGTGGTCGAGGGCTGGCGCCGCACCCTGACCACGCCGCGCATGACCCTGCCGCCCTTCACCGCACCGTCCGCCTCGATGGGCGACGGCAGCCTGATGGCCGCCCCCGGCCTGCCGCAAGGGACACCGGATATCCGCTACGCGAACCGTGCAGTGATCGACGAGGACGGCGCCAATCCGCTCTACGCGGTCCGTGTGCCACAGCGCGACGATTTCGGCCGCGAGATCGAGCCCCTCGTCCTTCATTGGCGGCCCAGGAACCGGTGCGGAGTGCCCTGCTTCCCTGGCGCCTACGACGATACCTCGCTGCGCACGCCCGACCTGCGCGCACCCACGGTCCGCGACGTCGGCCCCCATCCGAACCGCACCATCGTCCATGTCCGCCCGCCCGAGGGGTTTTTCGCCAGCGAGCTGAACGGCAGCGAGATCGCACCCACGGTAGAAGATATCCAGATAGACCCGGACGAGACCGCACAGCAACGCTTCGGACCGCAACAGGTCTTCGAAGCGCTCGGGTTGCTGGACGACGAAGCGGCTGGGGCCTTGATGATCGACGGCGAGATCGTCCTGCCCGACACGCTGGTGGTAGAGGGCAACATGACGATCCCGGCGGGCACCGACATCCGGTTTCACGACCTGGTCTTCACCGGCGCGCTTACGCTGGATGATCCGGAAACCCGCCTGACCATGAACCACTGTGCCGCAGAGCGGGTGGTGTTGAATCACCTGACGGACGACCCGGCGCTCACGGCAACCGACTGCCTGTTCAACGCGCTTAGCGGCGGAGTGGGGTTTGCCCAGCTCATCTACTGCACGGTGATGGAGAGCACGGAACTGGAGCGGCTCTGGGCGTCGGACTGTATCTTCAACGGGCCGATGGTGGATCTGGATTGTTCGGGCGACGACACCTGCATCCGCTATTCGCGCGTGCCGAGCCTGACCGAACTCGGCGATTGCGGCGCCGACAAGTCGCCCACAAACACCGATGACGACCCGAACTTTATCCGGCTGTGGTTCGAGGCGGGCGACGACTGCATCTTGCGACCCGCGCTTTACGGCGAGCCGGGGGCTGGGGTGCTGGACCTCACCGCCTCGGACCTGCTGCGTGCCGAGGACGAGGGCGAGATGGGCGCCCATCATCACATGTTCCACGTCGCATCCATTCGCGCACTCGAACTGAAGCTGACCGATTACCTGCCGCTGGGGCAGGAGATCTCGATCCGATACGACCCTTATCTTTCGCGCCCGTCGGTCCGGGTCGAATAGCAAGGAGGCCGACCGATGAAAGGCAATATCTCGCGTGACAGCCATCGTCCGGGGAAACGCTATTCCGGGGTCTTCCAGGTTCAGGGCGGCATGGTCACCGATGCCGATCTGGGTGAGCAGGCGAAGATTGCTGGCGGGCGCACCGATGGGCTGGGCCATGACGCCGCCGGAAGCGGCGTTCCGGTGGATGGCGGCGCGGTGGATCAGGACGGCCCGCGGCTGGTTCCCGGTGTCGTCTATGCGCAGGGGCGGTGCGGCGAGGTGCAGGCAGCCGAGGAGGTGTCCGGTCCGCTGGAGCTGTATGGCGTGCAGGTCGATTTCCCGCATGCCCCTCCGATGCCCGAGGACGGCGAACACATCGTCTACGCCGATATCTGGGACCGCATGGTCAGCCAGTTGGAGGAGCCGCTCCTGTCCGATCCCGGCCTCCATGGGGCAGAGACGGCCTTCCGCGCACGCACCATGGCCCAGATCAAGTTCGCTCCGCTGGATCAGGCCGACGCGCTCGGCCAGCCGGACGGACCAATCCCCGAAATCGGCACGGGCGAGATGACCGTCACCCCGGCCGACCCCGAGACCATCGCCGACGAGTGCGACCCTTGCGCCGACACCGTGGCGGCCGCGCAGAGCGTGGCCAACGCGCTGTTCCGGATCGAGGTCGTTCATGTCTTCGGCGACCCTCAGAACCCTGACAGCATCCGCATTGCCTGGTCGGCGGAAAACGCCGCCGCCATCGCGCCGGCCACCGTCAACACCGAGGATTTCGGGCGGGCAGGCGCTGTCTACGAGTTCTATTCCGCCGTCACCGAATGTCATCTGGGTGTCCATGAGCAGAACGGCGAAATGGCACGGTCGAGCTTCGCCACCAGTCTGACCGAGGGACCCGAAGACCCGGTCCCGCCGGAGGGTGGCGACTGGCCCTTCGTCCGTCGCTGGGACGGAATGGCGCTGATCGATTTTGCCAACGGCCATGCCGAGGACGAGGGCAACGGAACCGTCAGCCTGACGGGCAACACGGTCAGCCTCACCAATGACCTCTTCACCGCACAGATCGACTTTGACGGACGGGCCATTGTCGTGGGCGACTACTGGCTGATCGAGTTGCGTCGCTTCGCCGATGAACCCGTACGCGCCGTACAGGCCCTGCCCATCGGAATCCGCCACAGCTACTGCCCGCTGTTCCGGGTCACGGACGGTGCGATTGAACCACTGACGGACGCCGAAACCCGCCGCTTGTCCTTCCCGGTGCTGGCGAACCTGCCGGCTACACATGTCGGGTTCGTCAACAACTGTCCGACGCTATACGACGCCGCCGAGAACGTGCAGGAGGCGCTGGATAATCTGTGCTCGATCGAGGCGGCCGATATTGCCTTCGATCCCTCGGGATGCCCGCACCTCTATGACGAGGTGGACAATGTTCAGGACGCGCTGATCAACCTCTGCCGCGTCGATTTCGGCAACGAACGGCTTCTGCGACTCCTGCATGACTGGGGCGTGGTCTGCGGGGTGATCCCCCGACGGGTCACGCAAGGCCCGGCAATGGTTGACATCTCGGGGGGCGCGATCCTCGACCGGGGTGGTGTGCTCGGTGATGTACGGGCGCAGACGGTAGAGCTCAACGAGATCCTGCGCGGCGACAGCTTCCATTTCGACGGGATCGAGGCCTTCCAGCGCGCGCTCCGGCAGCGCGACGTGTGCCTTGCCTTGTCCATCGGCGAGGGCGGCGTGATCCGCACCCATCTGGCGCCACGGTCCCGTGCCTTCGGGGCGAGCGATCCGACCTTCATGTCCGTCCTCGACCAGTGCCGCCAGTCCCGGCCGCCCTTCGACATCAAGGATGACCTGACCAATCGTAGCGAGGGCGAGCGCGCCACGCTCGACAAAGTCTTCTACGGTGCGGCCTATTCCAAGATGGCTGCCACGCAGCGGCTGAATTCCCGCGAACAGCAGGTCGCACGCGCCTATAACGACGATCTCGTGAAACGCTACAGGACGCATCTGAACGACGAGGCGGAGGCGGCGCAGTTCGACCGGAAAATCGCCGCGATCGACGAGGAGATCCGCCCCGAGGAGGCCGATGGCGAGGTGCGTGAGACGCGTTTCATGATGCGCGAGGCGCTGGTCTACCGTGCCGTGCAGGAAACCGAGGCCGAACACTTGCGCCGCTGCCTGTGTGACGCGCTGATCCCGCGCTGCCCGGAACCCGGCGAACGCCCGTATCTCGTGCCTGTCGCCTGCGTCGAGGGCTCGATGGAAGGCAATACGTTCTTCCTGAGCGATATCTGTGTCTGGTGCTGCCGGAAACAGGCAATGTCCTGGCGCATGGTGCAGTACTTCATCTCGGAGACGCGCGACCGGTTCGCCGGGCAGCTGCGCGAGCTGTGCTGTCCGGAGAAAGGTGATGGCGGCGTGGATTTCGAACGGCCGAACGATTTCGTGGCGGTGGCCGAGCTTGACCGGCGACTGACGCCCGAGCGCGCCTGGAGGGATGTTGAACGCGGAGCGCGGATCCTGACTGGTCGCAATCCGCCCAGCGACTACGCCGTCCAGCCCGATATCGGCAATCTCGGGCTTGACCAGGCAAGGGCGGCGCTGGCCGGCAACGGAATCGAGGTGGCCGAGACTATCGATGCAGGCGATGCCGAAGCCATCGCCAAGATCAGGGGCGCGACCGTGGGGCTCGACGCCCGTGACCTGGTGGCCGACCGCGGCGAGGTGATGCCCGGCGACAAGGTCGCGCTGATCATGCAAGAGGGCGTCGCCATCGACTACGTCAAGGTCGAGACGGGCGGCGGAAAGTTCAGCTTCGAGCGACCGGCGGCGCGCGGCGCGGATTTCAATCTTTCGGAGGAGGTTCTGGCCCAGGCCGTCGCCCTGGACGAACGACTGTCGGGACGCATAGCCGAGGCCGAAACCACCGCTTCGGACCTGGAAGCCGAGTGGACCGCCGCCTCGGCCCGTCGAAACGAGGAACTGGCCGCGCAGACGGCCGAAGCCGAGCGCGGCCTTGACGGCGTGCGCACGGCGCATGCGGAACTGTCCGGCCAGGTCGAGGCGTTGCGCGCGGAGCTCCAGCAACTCGAAAGCGACCGCCAGACGGCGCAGACGCAGATCGAGGCGGCGCGTGCGGATCTTCGGCAGATCGAGGACGACCGGCAGACCGCACTGACACAGATTGAAACCGCGCGCGCTGATCTTGCCGCTTTCGAGCGGGAACAGCGGGTGGTGCTGGATCAGACGGCGCAGGAACGCGATACGATCCTGACCTCGCTGCGCCGGGAGATGCCTGTCTCGGCGGTCGTGGGTGAAGAGACGAACTTCATCGCCGCCCTGACGCGCAGCGGTGTAACGAATGTCGCCGGCTTTGCCGAAATGTCCGGTACGCAGCTTCGCGAGGTCGCCAGCAGTGCCGGGCTGAACCTGAACACTGCTCGACGGCTGCAGCGCGAAGCGGCGGCGATGCTGGAGGGCAGGCCGAGATAGGAGGCGGATCATGAAGACCAGACTGCGCAGACGCATCGCTCGGCGTTCCGGTGCCGGAAAGCCCCGCCGTCATGCCGCGCCCGGGACCCCGGCCGCGCGAACCGAGGCCAAGAAGGGCGCGCGAGATGAGGGCGGCATACTGATCGGCGGTGTCCAGGATCCGGCAGAGAAGGCTGCCGACCGGATGGCCGCGCAGGCCTTGGACGGCGGGCCGGTTCTCGCCTCTCCTGCGTCCGCGCCATCCGTTCATCGGAAATGTGCCGAATGCGAGTCCGAGGACACGGAGAAGGCAAAGCGCAGTGCCGCCCCCGGCGCCGTCATCGCGCCCGGCCGCGCGACCGCGCCAGCCGGGCCGGCGGCCAGCCACGCGATACGGTCCCTGGATGCGGGAGATCCCTTGTCGCCCGTGTCGCGCGCGTTCTTCGAACCGCGCTTTGGCCGGGATCTCTCGGGTATCCGCGTCCACGACGGCGCCGCCGCCGACAGGGCCGCGACCGCCATCGGTGCGAGGGCCTTCTCCTATGGCTGGGACATCACCTTCGCCAAGGGCGAGAAAGAGAAGGGCGGCGTACCGCTCATGGCGCACGAACTCGCCCATGTCGCGCAGGCCGAAGGACAGACACGCCGCGCCGTCCGGCGCGCGACACTTGCGGCATCTGACGGCACCGGCGACTACAAGGCGGTCCCCGCCGCGCATCACGCCCGGGTCAATGCCGCGCTGGACCTGATCAACAACGCTATGAATACAAGACGTTGCAGAGATTTCTTCGAGGACAATTGCACAGGTGGCGCCGCCACTTCGGCGCGTGACACGTTCAATGCCGCCACGGTCTACTACCTCGAGGATCACAGCGAGCGTTTCGGTCTCAGCGATATCCGCAGCGTCGCCGCAGATCCCCATGTCGTGGCCTATAACGACTACGCCTACGATATCAGCCACTGGGAAATCGCCTCGACGCTGCTGCACGAGCTGTTCCACACTTGCGACATGGTCGAGGACAACCTCGACGAGGTGCTGGCCGAAACCTCGACCGAGACGTGCGGTTTCTACAGCCCCTGGATTTTGGAAGCCAGTCCGACGCAACTCGATGTGGGTGACACGATGAGCGTGCGGGGCTTCCAGTTCGGCCTGACGCAAGACTCAAACCACTATATCGAGATGGGTGGGTTCGACATTGCGTCCTACGACCGGTGGGAATTCGACCGGAGCTCCTCTTGGGTCAATGTCGAGTTCGAGGTGCCCGAGGCCGTGAATACGAACCTCTTCTGGTCGAAGGATGTGGATCTGGTGGCGGTGAACCATGGGACGCGCAGCAACATCAAGACGATCAATGTAGACCCGTGAGGAGCGGCGATGGGCGATGTAAGTGCAACCATCCGCACGAAGAAGCCCGCACGCCCCGCCAGGACCTCCAGGGTTCCGGTGCGTCGTCCGGCGCCGGCGGTTGTTCACCGTCACGAGGCAGCCCGGATCCAGCCCGCGCTGAAGGTCGGTGCCGCGAACGATCCCATGGAACACGAGGCCGAGGCCACGGCCGAACGCATCGTCACGATGTCCGCACCCGGCCACGACACCGCGCCCCCGCCTGCGCAGGGCGGCCTTTCCGCCGAGGCGCGGCGTTTCCCCAAGGTGGATCAGGAGAGCCAGCCCGACACCGACGCCTTCGAAAGCGAGCCCGCGATCCCCGCCGACCACCAGGATCCGGATGTCCCGTCGGGTGAGGATGTCGATACCGCTGGGCTGGCGAACGACGAGTTCGCCGAGGTCGAGGCTGGCGAGCCGGACGATCCCGACGGTGCGGCCCGGATGGCACCGGGCGAGGCCACGGCGACAGGACCGCAGGGTGGCGACGCGCCTGCCAGTGTGACGCGCGTGGTTGCTCAGCCGGGACCGGGTGGCCCGTTGCCCGCCTCCGTCCGAACCTTCATGGAGCCGCGTTTCGGTGTCGATTTCTCCGATGTCCGCATCCATGATGCGCCGTCAGACCGCCGAGCGGCGGACCGGATCGGCGCCCGCGCCTTCACCCACCGCCATCATATCTGGATGGGCCAGGACGAGAGTGTCGATAACCGCCGCCTTATGGCACATGAACTGACCCATGTCGTGCAGCAGACGCATCGCGCGCCGGTCCGGACCCCTGAGCGGCCAGAGATCGAGGGCGAAGACAGCGATCCGAGCCTTCAGCGCGGCTGGGTCGCAGACAAGGCCGAGAAGATTGCCCGCAATGTGCCGGGTTACACGCTGCTCACGGTAATCCTCGGCAAGAGCCCCATCACCGGCGACAGGGTGGAACGCAACGCCGAGAACCTGATCGGCGGGTTCTTGGGACTTCTTCCGGGCGGCAACCTGATCTTCGAGCGGCTGAAGGAAACCCGCGCGCTGGAAAGGGCCTTCGAGTGGGTGTCGACGCGGCTGTCGGAACTCAACATCACCTGGAGCCGGATCAAGGGGCTGGTCTCGGACTTCATCGACGAGATGCCCGCCTGGTCGCCACTGAAGATCGCCAAGCGCATCTTCCAGCCGCTCGTGGACGACATCATCACCTTCATCTCCGAGATAAAGGACAAGATCCTCGAGTTCATCATCCGTGGTGCGCTGAAGCTGGCCGGACCTTATGGCGAAAAGGTCTGGGCCGTGATCGAGAAGGTCCGCGACGTGATCTCGCTGATCCTCAGCGATCCGCTTGGCTTCGCCAAGAACCTTGTCCGCGCGGTGGTGAACGGCTTCAAGCAACTCGGCAACAACATCTGGCAACATCTGAAGAAGGGCCTGATGGGCTGGCTCTTCGGAACGCTTCAGGAGATGGAGATCGAGCTGCCCGCGAAGCTAGACTTCAAGGGCATCATCAATATCTCGCTGCAGATTCTCGGCCTGACCTATGCCAGTTTCCGCAAGACGCTGGTCAAGCGCCTCGGCCGCGGCGGTGAGAAGAAAGTAGCCTTCCTCGAAAAGTCCGTGGAGGTCGTGAAGATCCTCGTGAAGGAGGGCTTCCTGGGCATCTGGCAGCGGGTGCTGGAGATGATCGAGGGATTCAAGACCACGGTCATTGACGGAATTCGCGACTTCGTCATCAACACGATCGTCATGGGTGCGGTGTCCTGGATCGCCGGGTTGTCCAATCCGGTAGGTGCCATCGTCAAGGTCGCTCTGTCGATCTACAACATGATCAAGACCTTCCTTGAACGTCTCGATCAAATCATGGAGATCGCGAACTCGATCTTTTCCAGCATCGGCGCTATCGCCAAGGGAAAGGTCAAGGACGCCGCCGACTTTATCGAGAAGACGATAGCAGGGGCCATTCCCGTCTTCCTGGCCTTCGTCGCGGCGGTGATCCCTGTGACCGGGATCACAAAGACGATCCGCACCATCATCAAGAAGCTGCAGGCGCCGGTGAAGAAGGCGATGACCAAGATGGTGACCTTTCTGGTCAAGAAGGCAAAAAAGCTGTTCTCCAAGATCCTTGGAAAGATCAACCGCAAGCGCAAGCTGCCGGAGGCGGGGTTTGTCGTGGGCACGGAGCCGCACAAGCTGAAGCCGGAGAAGAAGGGCAATAAGTTCACGCTCAAGATCGCCTCGGACACCCCGCGCCCTGCCGACCAGGTTCAGGCGGAGATGGTCAGCGAAGGCAAGAAGGCCGCCGATTTCGGCGACGATTCCACATGCATGAACGCGTTCGAGAAGGCCTTCATGACCGAGATCGACGAGGCGGAGACCGCGCTGGCGAAGGTCAAGCCCGAGCAGCAGAAGACCTCGACCAAGAGGACCGGTGACAAGGCCGATGCCGAGGTGAAGGATGCGGGCGCAAAACTGGCAAAGCTCGGACCCTGCATCGCCGACAACCCGTTCCTGGAAGACGAGCCACAGGACGGCGCGATCATCCGCGCGCGAGAGCCTCGCCTACCGGAGATCGAGGGCGATGCCGGTTGGTATGCGGATCGGGGCAAGATTACCTCGCAATCCATTGATGCGGTGTCCGAAAAGGCGGGGCTGGGACCCAAGGGCAAGCAGCGCCTGTCGTACTATTACGAGAATGACCACATCCCCGAAAAGAGTCTCGGCTTCATGGTGCAGACGTACGTTCAGGGCCAGATGAGCGAGGAGATCGCCGAAGGTCAGCGCGACGGCAAGGCGATTCCCGATCCTCTGCTAGGCGAGATCGACACCCGTGCTACCGGCAAGGAGGGCCAGCAACTGCCCGCGATCACGATCTACCGCCCGGCGCACCGGCAGAAGACGGCGAAGGACGCAGGCCGGCGCAACCACGGAAAGATCATTTCGGATGCCAGCGCCGAGACTGCGGCGGCCGGCAAGATCGCCAGACTCCGCGCCGGTATCAATGCCGAGATGCAGGCGGAGCTGGAAAACATCGCCGGGCTCTACAGCAGCGATCCGGCAGCGACGAAGGCGATCCGGGGCAAGATCCGCAAGGGAATACGCGCACTTGGCGATCTCAACAAGACGCTCTACGGTTTCGAGCCCGGTAAGGCGCCCACCATCAAGCGCGGCTCGGACGGTGCGGAAGGCTCCGACTTGCCGATGGGGGGCGATCCCGCCAGCGGTCTGCCTGATTTCGCCAAGCTCGAGGGGGCGCATGCGATCTACAAGGCCAAGCCCAAGGGCGTAGGCAACTACCTGGAATACGACCATGTCGTCGAGGCCACACTTGCCGAGAAGGCGCGCGATCTCACCCTCTCTGATCCGGCATTCTCCGGCGGGCTGGAGGACGCGGTGCTGGCAGGCGCCAAGGTCCGCGCCGATACCGCCGCGGCGGATGCCGGATCGCCGCCGGAACCCGGGACGGACCCCGTCAAGAGGGCGCGGCCCAAGACCACTGAGCAGATCACGAAGGACGCGATGGCCCGCCTGTCCGGGTTGTCCGGTCCGGCCTTTCCGGGCAAGGGAGTCGCTGGCTACAACCGCGAAACGGCAGGCACCGTCGCGCTCTATCGCCCGGTTCACCGCGAGGTCACGGCCCAGCAATCGGGGATCCGGGGCAGCATCCTCGAAGGTGTCGACCTGACCCAGGCGCGCGAAAAGCTGGTGAACTGGGCGCTGTCGGTTCCGGAGGACCGCGCCCAGAGAGAAGGCGCGATCTCAGATCTTCAAGCCGGTATCCGCAAGCGCTTCACCATCGAGATCGAGGCTCATGCCGGGCATATCCGCGATGCCTATCAGATCGAACTGAAGGAGTTCATGGCGATCAACCGCTCAAGACAGGCCGCCGCGAAGATGGGCGCGGTGAACGAGCGAGTTGGGGCGAGTTTGCGGACGCTGCGGCAGGAATCGCTGTCACTGATCGAATGAACGAGGTGACAGCGACCCGGGGAGAGGCAGGCGGGCGTCGAGCTCGGGGCTGATGACTTGGCCGGCGAGCGTGAGCCGGTAACCGGAGACACGGGGGCGCGCCTGCTGTTTGTGAAGAGCTCATGCCAGCGACCCCGTGGCGGCCCAGGCCAACGCCCCGGTGAGGCTGCCCAGCAGGTCGGCGCGGTCGCCGTCGACGCGCTGCAGGGTGAGCGAGAAGCCGATGGGCTGGGCGCCGCCGTCGCGCATCTGGTGGCTCTTGATCTCGCAGAGCGACTCGATGACGTAGAGCCCGTAGAAGGTGCCGTTGCCCTCGATCAGCGGCCAGGCGGCCCCCTCGGCGGCCATCTGGCTCAGCTGTTCGAGGCTCTGCTGGCCGCCGGTGAAGTGGGACAGCAGTCTGTCGGTGAGGGGGTCATCGCTCGTGCCGAGGAACTGGCGGGCCGGCCGCTTGCCGACGCGGCACTGGCCCTCGTGGCGCCAGGCGCTTCGGCTCTCTTGCGCAGCAGCTCCTGGTAGGGCGCGGCGTTGAGGGGCAAAGACGAACATGCCATAGGTGGTTTGAAATGCGGTCGGCCAGCTTGTCGGGACCATACACCTAGATCTAACCGCTTCAGGAGACCATGCGTTTGGCAACGAGGCCGTCCATGCTTGTACTCACCGGCGAAACCGACGAATACCTCTGGATCGCCGAGGACCACGACGCGGACGTCCTCTACAATCTAGGAGAGGTCTCCACAATCCCTCGCCAGTGGCGCCGGTTCTCCCATTGACGTCGCTTCACTGCCACGAGTGCTGCGCCGCACCTTGCCCACGGACTCCAGGAGAATGCGATGTATCTGTCTTACCCGCGAGCGATACTGATCGGCGTCGGCCTCTGCACCGCCGGGGCCACCCTCGCGGAGACGCCAGCGTCTCCGGCGTCGACGGTTCAGGAGGTTGAGGCTGAGGAGCTTTTTCCTCTGGTCCCCAGTGAAAGCACGTTCGAGGTGGTGGACGGAGACGGCGAGGGACGGCAGGTCGTGATGGAACTGAGTTCAGCAGACGGTGAAGGCCGCTGGGAAGTTCGATTTGGCGACTACAACATCCTCCATCTATCCAAGCTCCGGGATGGCAGCGTGCTGCTCACCGGTCTGGACGTGCTCACGCAAGGCCAGACCGTCCAGTACGAGCCACCCGTGGTACTGCTACCCAACAGGATCGTGCCCGACAGGACATGGAGCGCCTCTGGCAGGGCTACGGTCGTTAACAAAGAGACGCGAGAGGTCGAACACACGGGGGAGTACCAGCACCGAGTCATGCCCATCACTCGAGAACGGTATGTGACTCCGGCGGGTGATTACGAAGGTTTCCTGGTGCCGCTCGAGCAGACCATCGATCTTGAGGCTCAGGCGGTGATCCGGTTGTGGCTCGACCTCGGCTTCTTCCCCGGCAAAGGTCTGGTGAAACGTTCGATGAAGTTCGTCGTCGACAAACCCTTGTTTTTCGGCTCGACCACACGGCGCACAGCAGAGCTCACCCGTTAGGGCCAGGTTTTGGGAGATCAGGCAGGGATTAGCAGCCATTAATCACAGGCTGTAGAGGAGTCTTCCGTATCACCCGGACGATTGTCTTAGATTTTCTCGCTCTCCCGCAAGAAGGTGGAAAAAATACCTTCCTGATTACGCATACGGTTCAGCTATTTTCAGGAACCGGTACGGCATCGGTGGGGTTCTCACCGCCACCGTGAGAAAGCGCGGGATCATGGTCTTGAGGTCATAGCGCCGATTGAAAAAAACTGAGCCCTTGAGCGCCGAATTCGACTGAAAGGCGTACCAGCGAGGATGAAAAGGAATCTCCCATCATGACGCAAGACCGGCTGTTTCCCGCCTCCGCCATGCCGGACAGGGACTGGTGGCATACGCTTTGGCCGAACCCTGACAGGGTGGTCAGGGCCTTGTGCATCGGACAGGGGATGACGGTCGTCGATCTCGGCTGTGGCGATGGATATTTCACTGCAGCTATCTCCCGGCAAGTTGGCGAGGGACGTGTCATTGGTTTCGACATCGACCCGGTCATGCTTGAACAGGCTCAAGCGGCGTGCGGTGGGATGTCGAATTGCAGCTGGCTGCTTGGGGATGCCATGGCGCTTAATCATCTGCTGGTTGCGCCGGCAGACTATGTGCTGATCGCCAATACCTTCCACGGCGTACCTGACAAGATGGCATTGGCTCGCGAAGTCGCTGCGGCCTTGAAGCCCAATGGCCGCTTTGCCATCGTCAATTGGTACCCCCTGCAGCGGGAAGAGACGACCGTCCTCGGCCAGCCGCGAGGCCCAAAGACCGAAATGCGCATGTCGCCGGAACAAACCCGCACGATGGTCGAGCCGGCGGGCTTCAAGCTGGAGACGCGTGTCGAGCTGCCTCCCTACCACTATGGGGCAATTTTCATTCGTATAACGGCATAATTATGGCGCTTATCGTTTCAGGCTCGGTTACCTAGAGGCATGGTGCCGACCTTACCTGGGCGTCGTGGCGTGGTGTCTGACCTTGGTCGGGTTTCCTGTTTGGGTCACAATGTAAAGAAAACCAACGTTTCTCGGTTATCCGATGGAGGCTGCGATGACGAATCGACGCGATACGCCACATGAACGGCTACGGGGGAGCGTCATCAATATGAGGCCCCGGAGGAGCCTGCTGCAGAAGAAGAGGATTGGGCGATGCTCGGCACTGATGAGCCGGAACAGCACATCGCAATCGCAGTCTGGCGGACGGCTATCGAAATGTGTGGGGGGGGGGGGATAGAACAGCGGCAGACCGCTGCTTACACCATAAGGCCATGGGACTTGGGTGGAAGCGCCCCATCGATGTCATGCAAGAAGACCCTCAGCAGCTACTAGATCCGATAGGCAGGATAGAGCATGGGGTTTACACCTGATCCGAGCCAGACGATGGCGTAGCAACCAAAAGGTATCCACCAACCCTGGCCTTGTCTGCCAATCAGCGAGGATCCTTGGTTGCTCATAGGTAGTGTGCCAGCGGCCACGCGATCACGATGCGAACCCATGACGTAGCTGTTCCAGTAGCTCTTCCGCAGCAGCCTAGCCCTGCGGTGTTGCGCTAGCCTCCAGGGCGCTGATACCGCCCAGGGTCCGACGCGGCTTGCGTAGCCACCTAGTGGCTTTCTCCCGGCTACCGAAGATCTCTTCGGCAAGCAGAGTGATCCGGTATTGAGCATTGATCATGGTGCCTTCTCCGCTTGAACTGGTCATGACATGACCGCTGAGATGATGATCTGGTCAGGCTGAACCGAATTGTTCAGCGGTTCCTAAAGGCTGCTGGTTCACAATAGGACTAAAAACAACATAGTGAAGAAGTACAGAGCAAGGGTAGCTATAGAGATTGTAGATGCAGTACTTCTAAGAAACTGGAGATGGACAGTCTTTCTGCGATAGGTATACTGCGATTGTATATACATTGGTCTCGCCCAAGGATGCCCATGGCCAGCACGCCGCCTCTCTATCAGCAGATCCAGCAGCACCTGCTCGACAAGATCACCAGTGGTGAGTGGCCAGCCCATCACCAGATTCCCCCGGAGGAGCAGCTGGCCCGGGATTTCCAGGTCAGCCGCATGACCGCCAACAAGGCGATTCGCGACCTGGTCCAGAAGGGTTACCTGACACGCCAGTCGGGGCTTGGCACCTTCGTCACCGATCGCAAGGCAGAGTCATCACTGGTCGAGGTGTACAACATCGCTGAGGAGGTACGGTCTCGGGGTCATCGGTATGGCAACGAGGTGCTGACCTGCGAAGCGATCGACGCCGATGACGAGGTGGCGCTACGTCTCGGAGTGCGGCTCGGCAGCCGTGTCTTCCACACCTTGATCCTTCACCTCGAGAACGATGTGCCGCTCCAGCTCGAGAGGCGTTTCGTCAATCCGCGCTGGGTCCCGGATTATCTCGACACCGACTTCTCCCGCCACACGCCCAACGAGGTGCTGGTGGCCGCCTGCCCCATCACCGATGTGGAACACATCGTCGAGGCGGTCCTGCCCGACCATCAGGCTGCCGAGTGGCTGGCCATCGATACGGTCAGCCCCTGCCTGAGCATGATTCGGCGTACCTGGTCCGGTGAGCATCTGATCAGCTATGCGCGGCTGCTCCATCCTGGCGAACGCTACAAGCTGCGCTCTTCGATGCATCGCGCGCCGAATTGAGCGGACCGTCATTCATTACCAACGCAAACGGCCGGGATTCCCGGCCGTTTGCGTATACGCGATTGACGGCAGTGTCAGCCGGCCAGTGTCTGCACCAGATAGCCGGTCGGGACTGCCAGCAGCAGGCTCAGGGACACACGGATGAACCACACCACCAGCATGCGACCCACCGACAGCGGAATGCTGGTGGAGAGGATGCAGGGGATCGAGGCCGAGAAGAACAGCACGGCCGACACCGACACCACACCGGCGGCGAAGCGAGCCGCGAACTCGGCCTCTGCCATCAGCAGCGCCGGCAGGAACATCTCGGCGAGTCCGGCGGCGGAGGCTTGCGCCAGGGCGGCCGCATCCGCCACGCCCCACATCGCCACGATGGGGTAGAAGAGCCAGCCCAGCCATTCGAACAGCGGCGTGTACTTGGCAGCCAGCAGGCCCAGCAGCCCCACCGACATGATCGATGGCAGGATGCTGATCGCCATCACCAGCCCTTCCTTGAAGTTGAGTGCCACGCTGCGATGCAGGCTCGGGGCCTTCTCGGCGACTTCCAGGCCGGTCTGCCAGGCCGTGGTGAGGCGCTTGCCGGGTACCGCTTGTGGCTCGCCATCCGCGGCGCTGTCATCCATTCGTGAGAGCGGCGGTAGCCGCACGGTCACCGCGGTGACGATGAAGGTGATCAGCAGGGTCAGCCAGAAGTAGAGGTTCCACACGGCCATCAGGTCGAGGGTCTTGGCCACGATGATCATGAAGGTGGCCGAGACCGTGGAGAAGCCGGTAGCGATGATGGCCGCCTCCCGCGCCGAATACTGCCCGGCCTGATAGACCCGGTTGGTGATCAGCAAGCCGATGGAGTAGCTGCCCACGAAGGAGGCCACGGCGTCGATCGCCGATCGGCCCGGCGTGCGCCAGATGGGGCGCATCACCGGCTGCACCAGCACGCCGATCAGTTCCAGAAGGCCGTAGCTGATCAGCAGCGCCAGGAAGATGGCGCCGATTGGCACGATCAGGCCCACCGGAATCACCAGCTTGTCGAACAGGAAGGGCAGCATGTCCGGCTCATGCAGGAAGGCCGGCCCCCATCCTGTCAGTGCCATCACCGCGGCGACGACACCGGCCATCTTCAGCACCGTGAAGATGCGCTCGGTGAGGTTGCGGTTCCAGTAGCCGCGGACCAGCGGATAGGCCGCGCCGGCAACAATCAGCGCCAGGGCATAGAGCCCGCTGGCCTCCCCTAGCAGTGCGCGTGCGCCGGTCACCATATGGTCCAGGGGGATGGTGCGCTTTCCTGAGATTTCGATGGGTATGAAGAAGATCAGGATGCCCAGGGCACTGGGCAGGAAAAGCTTGAGAAGGGTGGCGGCAGCGGCGGGTTGCCGTGCCAGGGGGTCCAGGCGATTCATGGGCATACCTCTTGTCTTGTGACGTGCGGTGACTGGGTCGGGATAGGCGTCCTGCCTCGATATGTATATACAATAAAATAAGGCAAGCCGGTGCCTCCGCCTAGCTATCCAGGCTAGACATTAGTCTAATGCCTGATCGATGACAGATGGGGTGTAGCTCGAGAGTCCTATTCATGATTATGTTTATAAAGGGTTTAGGTTTTCGCCTTTCCGAGCGCGCCGCTTCTCCCTGTTGGCATCTTGGGAAGGTGGCTTGACGTGCTCCCGCGTGCTGGGCTTAATTGTATATACATTGAGTCTGCATCTGTTGAGCCACCCGGAGGAGGCCTCCATGTCGAATACCACCCCTACGCGTCGTCTATGGCGCGAGATGAACGTCTTCGATGGGCTGCACACGCTGCCCGAGCCCATGGCCGTCATCACCGACGGGGCGCGGGTCGCGTCGCTGGTGCCGATGCGGGAATTCGATGAAGAGATCGCGGAAGGTTGCCACGACATGGGCCGTGGCGGCGTGATGACCCCCGGCCTGGTGGATTGCCATACCCACCTGGTGTTTGGCGGCTCCCGCGCCGATGAGTTCGAGGCGCGCCTGGAAGGGATCAGCTACGAAGAGATCGCCCGGCGTGGCGGCGGCATCCTGAGCACTGTGACGGCCACTCGGGAAGCCAGCGAGGACGAACTGCTCGAGCTGGCCAGGCCGCGCCTCGAGGCACTGATCGCCGACGGTGTCACCACCGTGGAGATCAAGTCCGGCTACGGCCTGACGGTCGGGGACGAGCTGAAGATGCTGCGCGTGGCGCGCCGTCTCGGCGAGGCGCTCCCCGTGCGGGTGGTGACGACACTACTGGGTGCCCATGCGTTGCCGCCGGAGTTCAAGGATGAGAGCGACGGCTATATCGATCTGGTGTGCCAGGAGATGGTCCCGGCGGCTGCCAGCGAAGGCCTTGCCGATGCCGTCGATGTGTTCTGCGAGAAGATCGCCTTCTCGGTGGCGCAGTGCGAGCGGGTCTTCGAGGCCGCCGAAGCGCATGGCCTGCCGATCAAGGCCCACGCCGAGCAGCTTTCCAACCTGGGTGGCACCGCGATGGCGGCCCGTCACGGGGCACTCTCCGCCGATCATATCGAGTACCTCGATGAGGCCGGGATCGCCGCCATGCGCAAGGCCGGCAGTGTCGCCGTGATCCTGCCGGGGGCTTTTCATACCCTGCGCGAGACGCAGCAGCCGCCCATCGCGGCTCTGCGTGAGGCCGGCGTGCCCATGGCCGTGGCGACCGACGCCAACCCGGGCAGCTCGCCGCTGTTCATGCCGACCTTGATGTTGAACCTGGCCTGCACCCTGTTCCGCCTGACGCCCCAGGAGGCACTGGCCGGCATGACCGCCCATGGCGCGACTGCCCTGGGACTCAAGGGAGAAGGGCGGATCCGGGAAGGGGCCGCCGCCGACCTGTGTGTCTGGAATGTCGACACCCCGGCCGCACTGGCTTATGCCGTCCAGCCCGGTCGCCTGCATCAGCGCCTGTTTCAGGGGGAGCTGACCCATGCCGTCTGATACGTCGCTTCACCAGGATTTCGACCGCACCTTGTGGCAGGGGCGCACCGATCCCGAGCCCGGCAGCGAGCGCTGGCACCAGAAGATTCAGCCGCTGGCCGAGGGCGGCACACCCGGCTGTGCGCTGCTGGGGTTCGCCTGCGATGCCGGCGTGGCGCGCAACCAGGGTCGTGTAGGTGCCGCCGATGGCCCTGCCGCGCTGCGCCGCGCCCTGGCGCCGCTGGCCTGGCACCGACAGGGGCCTGCCTATGACGCCGGTGACGTGCGCTGTCAAGGCGACGCCATGGAAGTCGCTCAGCAGGCGCTGGCCGACCGCCTCGCCCCGCTGCTGGGCGAGGGGCACCTGCCCATCGTGCTGGGTGGCGGCCATGAGGTGGCCTATGCCAGCTGGTCAGGGCTCGCCCAGCATCTGGCAGCCAACGGCGAGACGGCGCCACGCGTCGGCATCGTCAACCTGGATGCCCATTTCGATCTGCGCGACCCCCGGCATGTGCGCTCTTCGGGCACGCCCTTCGCGCAGATCGCTGAAGACTGTGCTCAGCGCGGCTGGCCATTCCGCTATGCCTGCCTTGGGGTGAGCCGGGCGGCCAATACGCGAGCGCTGTTCAACCGTGCCGACGAGCTTGGGGTGATGGTGCGTGAGGATCGAGACATCACCGCGCCGCGTCTGACCGACATCGAGCAGGACCTGGCGGACTTCCTCCGCGACTGCGACCACCTCTACCTGACCATCGATCTGGACGTGCTGCCTGCCGCCGAGGCCCCCGGGGTAAGCGCCCCGGCCGCCCGCGGCGTTGCGCTCGCCCTGATCGAGCCGCTGATCGAGAGCATTCGAGATAGCGGCAAGCTGCGCCTGGCCGACCTGGCGGAGCTCAACCCCGGCCGTGATATCGACGGCCGCACCGCCAGGGCGGCAGCTCGCCTCGTGCATCTGCTGACCCTGAATGACTGAGAGCCGACGGCTCCACGACCACGACAATCCATCGAGACTCCAGAGGCCATACGCCATGACCCAGCAAGACAAGCGTCACGACCCCTCCCGCAAGATCGCCGCTCCCACCGGACCCGAGCGCAGCTGCAAGAGCTGGCTCACCGAGGCCCCGCTGCGCATGCTGATGAATAACCTGCACCCGGACGTGGCCGAGCGCCCCGAGGACCTGGTGGTGTATGGCGGCATCGGCCGTGCCGCTCGCGACTGGGCGTGCTACGACAAGATCGTCGAGACCCTGCAGCGCCTGGAGGATACCCAGACCCTGCTGGTGCAGTCGGGCAAGCCGGTGGGCGTCTTCGAGACCCACAAGAACGCGCCGCGCGTGCTGATCGCCAACTCCAACCTGGTGCCGGCCTGGGCCAATTGGGAGCACTTCAACGAACTGGATCGCAGGGGCCTGATGATGTATGGCCAGATGACCGCCGGCTCGTGGATCTACATCGGCTCTCAGGGCATCGTGCAGGGCACCTACGAGACCTTCGTCGAGGCAGGGCGCCAGCACTATGACGGCCAGCTCAAGGGGCGCTGGATCCTGACCGCCGGCCTCGGTGGCATGGGCGGTGCCCAGCCGCTGGCCGCCACCCTCGCCGGTGCCTGCTCACTCAACATCGAGTGCCAGCAGAGCAGCCTCGATTTCCGCCTGCGCACTCGCTACCTCGACGAGCAGGCCGAGGACCTGGACGATGCCCTGGCCCGCATCGAGCGCTACACCGCCGAGGGCAAGGCGATCTCCATCGGCCTGTGCGCCAATGCTGCCGACGTGCTGCCCGAGCTGGTCAAGCGGGGCGTCAAGCCGGACATGGTCACCGACCAGACCAGCGCCCACGACCCCCTGCATGGCTACCTGCCCTCCGGCTGGACCTGGGAGGAGTATGTGGCGCGCGGCAAGGCCGAGCCCGAGGCCACCGTCAAGGCCGCCAAGCAGTCCATGGCGGTACATGTCCAGGCGATGCTCGACCTCCAGAAGATGGGCGTGCCCACCTTCGACTACGGCAACAACATCCGCCAGATGGCGATGGAGGAGGGCGTCGAGAATGCCTTCGACTTTCCGGGCTTCGTGCCGGCCTATATCCGTCCGCTGTTCTGCCAGGGCATCGGCCCGTTCCGCTGGGCGGCGCTCTCCGGTGACCCCGAGGACATCTACAAGACCGACCAGAAGGTCAAGGAACTGATCCCCGACGACTCGCACCTCCACAACTGGCTCGACATGGCGCGCGAGCGTATCAGCTTCCAGGGCCTGCCGGCGCGCATCTGCTGGGTCGGCCTCAAGGACCGCGCCCGCCTGGGTCAGGCCTTCAACGAGATGGTCAAGAACGGCGAGCTCAAGGCGCCGATCGTGATCGGGCGCGACCACCTGGACTCCGGCTCGGTGGCCAGCCCCAACCGCGAGACAGAGGCGATGCGGGATGGCTCCGATGCCGTGTCCGACTGGCCGCTGCTCAATGCCCTCCTCAACACCGCCGGTGGCGCCACCTGGGTGTCGCTGCACCATGGCGGCGGTGTAGGCATGGGCTACTCCCAGCATTCCGGCGTGGTGATCGTCTGCGACGGCACCGATGACGCCCACGCCCGCGTGGGCCGAGTATTGCGCAACGATCCGGGTACCGGCGTCATGCGTCACGCCGATGCCGGCTACGAGATCGCCAAGGAATGTGCCCGTGAAAACGGCCTCGACCTGCCGATGCTGAACAACTAACAGGAGACTTCCCGATGGCCCATCTCGAGATTCAGCCCGGCACGATGACCCTGGCGCAGGCGCGCCAGGTCTTCCAGGAGCCTGTCAGCGTCAGCCTGCCGACCAGTGCCGATGCTGATATCGGCAAGTCGGTCGACTGCGTCAACCGGGTGATCGCCGAGAACCGCACTGTGTATGGCATCAACACCGGCTTCGGGCTGCTGGCCCAGACCCGTATCGCCAACGAGGACCTCGAGGCGCTGCAGCGGTCCCTGGTGCTCTCCCACGCCACCGGTGTCGGGGTGGCCCTGGATGACAGCCTGGTGCGGCTGATCATGGTGCTCAAGGTCAACAGCCTGGCGCGCGGGTTCTCCGGCATCCGTCGAGAGGTGCTCGATGCCCTGGTCGCACTCATCAATGCCGAGGTCTACCCGCATATCCCGGTCAAGGGATCCGTCGGGGCGTCAGGGGATCTCGCCCCCTTGGCCCATATGAGCGTGGTACTGCTGGGAGAGGGAAAGGCTCGGTATCAGGGCGAATGGGTCTCGGCTCGAGACGCTCTTGAGATCGCCGGGCTCGCCCCGATGGAGCTCGCTCCCAAGGAGGGTCTGGCCCTGCTCAACGGCACCCAGGTCTCCACTGCTTATGCACTGCGCGGTCTCTTCGACGGCGAGGACCTGTTCGCTGCGGCCACGGTATGTGGGTCACTGACCGTGGAGGCTACCCTGGGCTCTCGCTCGCCTTTCGACGCCCGGGTCCATGAGGTCCGTGGCCAGCGCGGCCAGATCGACGCCGCAGCAGCCTATCGGCACCTGCTGGGGGAGGGGAGTGCCATCGGCGATTCCCACGCCGACTGTGACAAGGTCCAGGATCCCTACTCGCTGCGTTGCCAGCCCCAGGTGATGGGTGCCGTTCTGACCCAGCTCCGTCAGGCGGCCGAGGTGCTGGCGGTGGAAGTCAATGCGGTCTCGGATAACCCGTTGGTGTTTGCCGAAGACGACGACATCATCTCCGGTGGCAACTTCCACGCCGAGCCGGTCGCCATGGCGGCCGACAATCTGGCACTGGCCATCGCCGAGACGGGCTCGCTGGCCGAGCGTCGCATCTCGCTGATGATGGACAAGCACATGTCCCAGCTGCCGCCTTTCCTGGTGGAGAATGGCGGGGTCAATTCGGGCTTCATGATCGCTCAGGTCACCGCGGCGGCGCTTGCCAGCGAGAACAAGGCCCTGGCGCACCCCCATAGCGTCGACAGCCTGCCCACCTCGGCCAATCAGGAGGACCATGTCTCCATGGCGCCTGCCGCCGGCAAGCGCCTCTGGGAGATGGCCGACAACGTGCGCGGCATCCTGGCGATCGAGTGGCTGGGCGTCTGCCAAGGGCTCGACATGCGCCACGGCCTGACGAGCACCGAGGCGCTGGAGCGGGCCAGGCAGCTGCTTCGCGAGCGGGTCAGCCACTACGAGCAGGACCGCTTCTTCGCGCCGGACATCGAAGCCGCCAGTGAGCTGCTCGCCGCCCGTACCCTGAGCCCTCTGGCTCGCCCCGGCACGCTGCCCAGCCAGCACTGATACGCCTGGTGCTGCTCCACGGCACCGGGCCGTGGAGCAGTCATCGCATTCAACTCCAACGACAAAGCAGGTTTTCCATGAATGCAATCGTCCTGGCCATCCTGGTGATGGTCGGCCTGAGTCTTGCCCGCGTTTCCGTGGTCTTTGCCCTGATCGTCGCCACTCTGGTCGGCGGCCTCTATGCTGGCATGCCGATCAATGAGATCCTCGATGCCTTCAACGATGGCCTAGGCAACGGCGCGACCGTGGCGCTCGCCTATGCCGTGCTGGGCGCCTTCGCCGTGGCGCTTTCTCGTTCGGGGATCACCGAGGTGATGGCGAATCGTGCCATTCGCCGCTTTCATATCGACGAGTCGGGCAGCAGCCGGCGCATGGTGACCTATACGCTTCTGGCCGCGCTGCTGGCCGCGGCGGTCAGTTCCCAGAACCTGATCCCGGTGCACATCGCCTTCATCCCGGTACTGGTGCCGCCGCTGCTCAAGCTGATGAACCATCTTCAGCTTGATCGTCGCTTGGTCGCCTGCGTGATCACCTTCGGCATCACCGCGCCCTACATGCTGCTGCCGGTAGGCTTCGGTGCCATCTTCCTCAACGACATCCTGCTGACCAACCTCAATGAGAGCGGCTCCGAGCTGGGTCTTGAGGTGACGCGCCAGATGGTGCCGATGGCCATGGTGATTCCCATCGGGGGCATGGCGCTGGGCCTCGCCGTAGCAGTGCTGATCAGCTACCGGAAAGGGCGTAAGTATGAAGACCGTGATCTGGCGCACGGTGACGAGACGCCTGCCGAGGCGGCGCAGCATCTGAAGGGCTGGCAGAAGGCCGTACTCGCCATCGCGCTGGTCGGTACGGTAGCGGTACAGCTCTACACCGGCTCGATGGTGCTGGGCGGTATCTTCGGTTTCGCCGTGCTCTCGTTGAGCGGTGTCTTTCGCTGGCATGAGCAGGACGGCATCTTCACCGAAGGCATGCGCATGATGGCCCTGGTCGGCTTCATCATGATCACCGCGGCAGGCTTCGCCAGCGTGATGCAGGCCAGTGGTGAGGTCGAGGGGTTGGTGACGAGCTCCGCCGAGATGATCGGTGACAACAAGGGACTGGCGGCGTTGATCATGCTGCTGGTCGGCCTGTTCATCACCATGGGCATCGGTTCGTCTTTCTCGACGATTCCGATCATCGCCTCTCTCTATGTCCCATTGGCGCTCAACTTCGGCTTCTCGCCGCTCGCTACCGTGGCCTTGGTTGGCACCGCTGCTGCGCTGGGGGATGCCGGCTCGCCCGCCTCGGATTCGACGCTTGGCCCCACCGCCGGCCTCAATGCCGATGGCCAGCATGATCATATATGGGACAGCGTGGTGCCGACCTTCCTGCACTACAACATTCCGCTAGTGGTCTTTGGTTGGGTTGCGGCCATGGTGCTGTGACCTGACCAATGCTTCTCGCCGCCGCGTGTGATCCACCGGCGGTGATTTAAACAAGCTCCAGGTGTCGATCCTCTTGGGGCTGAATACCGCAGGTGCTGCGCTTGTTGCTTGAATTCAGGATCACCAGGCTCACCACATCCGCCTTGAATTCATCGGAAAACCGACGTCGAGTCTTCTTGGTCATGAATGCCTTCATTGCCTCCATTATGAGGCTTATAGGGGTGTCCGCTCCAATTGGAGCACTTCACGCTGCACTCAAGCCCCAGAAGTCAGCAATGTGACGCGTGGAAGAGATATTCACATCAAGCATGAACGCACCTCTCGAGCCGTAACTCTTTTTACCATGCGTTTTCAGCGGTGTGCCGTGGCCCATCCCGCTAATATTGTATTCTTCAATAAGTTCGTGACCCTCGACATCACTCCATACTCGCCGGGGATAGCCATTGATGATGTGTGTACTAGATGGCTTTTTCTCAAGATCATGAAGCGCTCGCCACTGCCCGAGGATTGCGTTGGCGTTCGAGGCATCAACCGTATGGTCACAGCTTCCATGCCAGACCGACAGTGTTGGCCAAGGCCCCTCATGCGCCGAGGCATTACGCAGCCGTGTTTCAAGCTGTTGTGCTGTCGGGGATCCGCGACCCTTCATTCGGCGTAGTGCCGCCAAGGTTGTGTAGGCACTGCCATAAGGCAAACCGGCGATGATGGCGCCGCCAGCAAAGATTTCCTGGTAGGTCGCAAGCATGACCGACGTCATGGCGCCGCCTGCGGACAATCCTGTGATGAAGATACGCTCGGGGTCGATGCCATGATCTCTGACCACTTGTTCAACCATATGAAGAATGGAGAGTGGCTCGCCAGCGCCGCGATTGCTGTCGCTAGGCTTGAACCAATTGAAACCTAGAAGCCAATTGTTCAAGCGCCGCTGCTCGGGAAAAAGCAATGCAACGCCATATTGGTCAGCAATTTCAGACCAGCCGGCACCCTCGTCGTACTTCGCTGCTGTCTGTTTACAACCATGTAGAACGACGACGAGCGGTGCACCGGCGGGCAAATCCGCCGGTATATATATCTTGGCATTCAGTCCGCCCGGGTTTGACCCGAATTCGTCCAAGTCTGCCAGATGGTTATTATTGCTAGCACCTCCGAACTCATACGCACTTAGATCCATAAGATGTGACATCACCTTCTCCTTCCGAATGATGAAATTTCCTGTAACAGGCAGTCCCTTCACAATATTTGATGTCACTCTACGCAACCAATGGCGGCTCATCTGTTCGTAAGCGAACATAATGCTTTAGTCTACCGGACCTTCTGCCGGAATGGCCGCTTACGCTGGGCATGATGCCGACGTGACCTTGCTCGACAGCGATCTTCATCCACGCCAAACCTTCACCGCCGGTCGAGGCGCCTAGCGGGCGGGAAATCGGGGAACGTCCCTAAGGGATCCCTAGGAATAAAATGAGAAAATCAGCATATTAAGTTTAAAAAAAGTCTATATGGGCAGGCATGTTGTTAATCGCCAAACCATCATTATGCCGAGGAGCCCATGCAGATGACCCGAATTGCACAAGATATTGTCGGATTCAGCCCAGGTCATCCATTCCCTTCGCCTGAACGCTGTTCTTGATAGCGTGCAGGCACTGCTGGCTGGACAGCGCCTGGGGCTCACCGCCTTGGGGCGTCATCTACCGGGCGACACTACTCCCAAGCATGCCATTAAGCGCATGGATAGATTGCTCGGCAATCCTCATTTTCAGCAGGAGCGACCGTTGTTCTATTGGCATGTGGCGCGCCTGTACATCGGTAGGATGAGGCACCCACGTATCCTGGTGGACTGGTCACCAGTAGACTACCGAGGCCGATATTATGTCCTGCGTGCGGCGAATCGAAATTTTGTTGATGATCGCCATGTTGCCCAGCCTAGTGATACTAGCGTGTGGGCTGAAGGTCCGACATGATGGACAGAGTAAGCAGTTTCAGATCAACAGCATTAGATCGCGCTCGATCTTATCGCTCTGGCGTGTTGGGCATGAAATAATATTGCATCTGCCGTGTCTGCCATCTGGATCGCGGCTCCATGATCTGGCCGACCTCATCCAGCAAGAGGCCAGTGCTCAGCATGAAAGTGGTGGATATCGATGAATTCGTGGGGATCCCTCAGGGCTAGCCCCCTTCCGACCCGATACATCCTGCTGACCGAGCTGACCGAGCTGACCAGCAACACCGCCACGGCGTCCGTCTTGTTCCCGATCATGGGAGGCATTGCCGTCGGCCTGGGCATCGAGCCCTTTTTGATGACCATCGTGGTGACCTTCGCCGCCAGCTGCGCCTTCATGCTCCCAGTGGCGACACCATCCAACGCGATGCCCTTCGCCGCCGGGGATCTGCCGATCAAGAACATGTTCCGCGCCGGCATCTGGCTCAACGTGATCGGCCTGCTGGTGATCATGGTGGCGCTCTACACCATCGTCCCGCTGGTGTTCGACGTCTCGTTCTGACGCTCATGCTGCAGGCAACACCACCGATGCCTCTCACCTGAGCGGCGTCATCGTCTTGGTGGGTTGCCTCGCCAGAGGCTGCGTCGCCTGATGTACCCGTCCACGATTGCTGGCTGATATCAGGGCTTAGCTCGCCTGTCAGGTGGTTCAGCGAATGGGGGCCACCGCAGGGAGGGCTTGGCCCCCTCAGTCGGCGTTGGCTTTCAGCCACTGCCAGTAGTCGCGGATGCCTTCGCGGATGTCCGTGAACTTGGGAGTGAAGCCGAGTTCCTGTTGGGCCAGGGTGATGTCCAGCGGCGTGCCCCTGACCACGAAGGGGCCAGGGCCGAGCGTGACGCTGGCGCGCTTGCCAGTGATATCGGCGACGTGCTCGACGATTTGCAGGTGGTCGACGGGGACCCCGCTGGAGATGTTGAAATTGCGGTGGACGACGCTGTCCTTCTCGAACAACTTGACGATGCCGGCCGCCGTATCGTGCACATGGGTCCAGTCCAGGGCCTGCTCGGAGCCGTTGGGCGCCTGGATATCGTCAAGCCCTTCCAGGGGGCCGAATAGCGCCTGGTAGACCTTATGCATATGAGACGGACGCTTGCCGGGGCCGTAGACAAAGAACAGCCGCGCATTGCGCACGTCCATGCCATAGGTGTCGCTGTACTGCAGGCCGTAGAGCTCAGCCGAGATTTTGGTAGCGCCGTAGAGATCCGTAGCCTTGTAGGGGGTCGCTTCGTTCTGTGGCCCCGGGGCATCGCCATAGACTGCACCGGAGCTCATGTTGACGACTTTGTCGATGCCCAGGATGCGACAAATCTCGAACACGTTGAGGGTGCCGGTGGCATTGATCGAGATGTGCTTGAAGGGGCGCTGCTGGAAGTGCGGCCCGGCGATGACAGAAACGCCGTGGATCACGCCTTCTAGATCGTCGCGATGGCGCAGCATTAGCTCAAACATGCTGTGATAGTCGAGCACGTCAACACTTTCCAGCACCAGCTGGTCGCGCACCTCCTCCAGGTAGTCGAGCCCCAGGCGGTCGAAGTGGCCGGCGGCCATGTCGGCGATGATGATCCGCTTGCCTTGCTTGGCCAGTTGGTAGGCTACCCAGGAGCCGACGTGGCCGAGTCCTCCCGTGATCAGTACGGACATGGGGTGAATCTCCTTATGGTTTCAGGTCGTGGAGTCAGTTAGTTGAGTACCAGGTCTGGAAGGAACATCACCACAGCTGGGAAACAGATGATGATAAGCAACACCAGCAGCAGCGGGATGTAGAACGGCAGCGTCTCTCGTACCAGGCCGGCAAAGGACATGCCGGTGATCTTCTGTATGGTGAACAGCACGGTGCCGACGGGCGGCGTGATTAACCCGATCATCAGGGTGAAGATCATGATCACCCCGAAATGCACCGGGTCGATGCCGTACTGCACCACCACCGGGACCAGTAGGGGAGTGAGCAGGAATAGCGCCGGCACCGAATCGATGAACAGTCCGATCAGCAGGATGAACAAGGCCAGCAGCAGCAGCAACGAGAGCGGGTTGGTCACGGTGGCGAGCAGGAAGTCGGCTACAAGGGCGGTGACCTGGTAACGTGCCAGGACCCAGCTGTACAGTGCGCTGCCGGCGATGATAAACAGCAGCGCAGCAGTATCGATGGCGGTGGCGCGCAGGATCTCCAGGAATTCCCGGATGCTGATCGAACGATAGACCAGAAACGAAATGATCAGGCAATAGAGCAGTGCGACAACCGAGGCCTCGGTGGGGGTAAATACGCCCGAAAGAATGCCCACGATAATGATAAGAGGCGTCAGCATAGGGAGCAGCCCCCGCGTGATGGCGAGGGTGAATTCGCTCAGGCGCGCCCTGGGCCGGGTGGGGAACCCGCGCCGATGCGAGATGATGGCGACCATCGCCATCAATCCCAGCCCCATGAACAAACCGGGGATGATCGAGGCCAGGAAGATGGCAGCAATCGAGGCATTGGCCAGGGCCCCGTAGATGACGGCGGGGATGCTGGGCGGAATGATCGGGCCGATGGTCGCCGAGCTGGCGGTGACGGCGGCGCTGAAGCCGGTCGGATATCCGTCGTCTTCCATCGCCTTGATCTCCAGCGCTCCCAGCCCGCCGGCATCGGCGACGGCCGAGCCCGACATGCCCGCGAACAGCATGCTGGCGACGACGTTGACATGCCCCAGTCCACCTTTGAGGTGGCCGACCATGGTCCGGGCGACATCGAAGACGCGATCGGAGATTCCGGCGCTGTTCATCAAGCGGCCGATGAGCAGAAAGGCGGGGATGGCCAGTAGGGTGAAGCTGTTGACCCCGTACAGTGTGCGCTGGGAGATCATCTCCATGGGGATGGCGTCGAAGCCGCGGGTATAACCCAGTACCAGGGCCGAGGAGGCGATCATGGCGAATGCCACCGGTACCCCCAGCATCAGCAGAATGATCAGGCCGACGAACATGATGACGAAGACTTCCATGATTAATCACTCCTGCCTTCTTCGGTGATGGTGGGGCCGCCAGCGATTCGCCGGTAGAGGTCGCCGAGCAGCAGCCCGATCATCAGCAGCGCGGAAATCATCTGTATCAGGTAGATGTAGGAAAAGCTCATGCGAAAGGTGCTGGCCATGACGCCGGCCGTGCGGTCCATCATGTTCCAGGCTCCGACCACCAGCATCAGCAGCACCAACAGGCAGATCACGTCCGCCACACTGGCGGCGATGTTGCGCAGTGACGGGCTAAGGATGTCGGTGACGATGGTGATGCGGATGTGTTCCTGGTAACGCAGCGCGAGCACCGAGCCCAGGAAGATTTCGGCCAGGAACAGGTAGCGCGAGGCTTCGTCTGTCCATGACACTGCGATGCCTAGGACGTAGCGCGAGATGACTTGGATGGCCATGATGACCAGCATCAGAGCGAATGCCGTCATGACCACGCCGGTCAGCAATTTCCAGAAAAGGTCGAGGGCACGGGTAATGCGATCCGTGGTTTTCACGGGCGCCTCCGAGAGCGGGGTGCGTGATTATGGGGAGGGGGCGACCCACCGGTGGCGGCGGATCGCCCTGCTGTTCATTCGACCAGTGACAGCACGTACTCGCGTACCGCGGGGTGATAGCTTTCAGCGATGTCGCGAATGGCGGGTTCAGCAGCGCTGCGGAAGGCGGCCACATCCGGCTCGACCACGGTCATGCCGAGTCCCTTGAGTTCCTCGTAGAGCTCAGCCTGGCCATCGGCAACCATATCGTTACCCCAACGGGTGGCCTCTTCTATGGCGCCAATGATGATTTCCCGGTTCTCCTCCGAAAGCCCTTGGTAGAAGTCCTCGTTCATCAGCCAGTGGAAGAAGGAATAGACATGCTCGGTGCGGTTGATGTGGCTCTGCACCTCGAAGATCTTGCCGGCATGGATCAGGTCGACCGGGTTCTCCTGCATCTCGATCACGCCGGTCTGTAGCGAGGTGTAGACCTCGGGCCAGGCGATGGGGCTGGGCAGGGCGCCGATCTCTTCCCAGATCTGGATCCAGGGGGCGATCTCAGGCACCCGCATACGTACCTCTTGGACGTCCTCCGGCGTCTCGACAGGGAAGTTGGACGTCAAATTGCGCGGGTTGCGTGCGGATAGCCCAACCAAGCGCATGTTGCCGTTGGCGATCAGCTGTTCGTTGAGCAGCTCGCCGGTCTCGCCGGTGTAGACTTCGCGGGCCTGTTCGCTGGAGCTGTAGACGAAGGGAAGGTCGGCGGCGGCGAACTCCTCGGCGTACAGGGTCATGGGCATGGAGCCACCCAAGGCTATGTTGTATTCGCCGTAGCTGGCGCCCTCGAGATGGTCACGCTCTCCGCCCACTTCGGTCCCCAATAACGTGACCGAGAAATCGCCGTCGGTCTGTTCCTCGATGCTTTCCTTGAGTCGCTCGCCCACCTTGAACATGGCGTGCGAGGGTTCGACGTGGATGGCGATTGCAATGTCTTCGGCCGAGGCGTTGGCTGTGACACCTAAGGTGAAGAGGCCGGCGAAGGCGATGCCGCTTGCTTTTATTGTCTTCATGCTGGTTACCCTTGTGCGGTTGATGAGCTTGGTTTGCATGAACGCCGTTTCATCCTGAAAACGGGCTTGGATAGGCCCGCAACGCGACCACGAGGTCGGGTTCCTGTGTGGCGTGCTCCTCCAGTGTGGCACCGCTTACGGTGGCCTCCCAGGCGGCGCGAATGCTATGGCAGCCGGCGGCCACGCCACTGGGATGTCCCATGATGCCGCCGCCGCAGGTGTATATCAGGTCGGTAGAACGCAGCGCCGCGTAGGTGGCAGGCGCCTGATGGATGGTCTGGGCCGAAGAGAATACCGGCATGGCACGATCGTCGCGGTTCGACGTCTCGAGCAACGGGGTGAGGCAGGCCAAGGCCGAGTCGATCACTGAGCTATCGGCCTCGACGAACTTGCTGGCCAGGCCGTTGACATGCAGATGGTCGGCCCCTGCTAGGCGCAGCAATGCCTGGTAGGCGCGGTAGTCGATACCGAGATGCGGGTGGCGATAGAACAACCCCCAACCATTGCGGTGGCCGTGGATCGGCAGTTGCGCATGACGCCGCAACGCCACCAGTGAGCTCATGCCTATCCAGTTGACGCTGGCCATGACGCAAGTGCCGCCATGGTCGCGGACCAGGTCGTGGCGCCGGCGCATCTCGTCGATGTCACCGGTGATGTTGAAGGCGTACATGGGCTTTCGCCCGGTGCGCTGGGCGTGCTCCTCGATCACCCGCATGATCGCCGGGACACGCTCGGCCAGCGGCGAATAGGGGGGATCGGCGATCAGTTCGTCATCCTTGATGAAGTCGATACCGGCCTCGACCAGTTGGCGGACCAGGTCCGCCGTGTCCTCGGGCGATAGGCCCACGCTAGGCTTGATGATGGTGCCGATCAGCGGGCCGTGATCCACGCCGGCGAGGAGCCGCGTGCCAGGGATGGAGAACTGAGGCCCTGGCATCGCTTCGATGAACTCGTCCGGCAGGGCGACGTCCGTGAGCCGAAAGCCGGAGAGTTCGCGCAATTCGGTGAGGTTGCCGAGGACCGTCGCCATCAGGTTAGGCAGGCTGGCACCGATGTTCTCGAGCGGCCATGACAGGGTGACCTCGGCCCGCTGATAGGTCTCGCCGGGTAGAGCGCCGGGCAGTGACGGCGACTTCGTGGTTTCCAGCGGTACCACCGCTTCGACCCGAGCGGCGTGGCGTTCCCGCAGGGCGTCGGTCTCCCCGGCGAGCTTGAGAAAGGTACCGGAAGACTGCTCACCGGCCATGGCCGCGGCGGCACGCTCGGGGTCGAGCGGTGTTTCGACGAGATAGCTGGCGCTGAAGCGGGGCATGGCCCCTGGCGATATGACTGACGCCATGTGCGTGCTCCTCTGGAAACGCTGAATAACTGCCTGCGGGATGAATCGCTGCGTTGCCGCGGTGCTCGGCCGTCCCAGCTAATAACCATAAGCTGGGGCTCCTGCGCGCCCTGCGCTTCATTTCACGCGACGGTGTATTCAGTCCTTTCCCTCTTCCCAGGGGGAAGCGGTGATTGTCGTTGTTCCAAGAAAGCTAGCACGGGTTATTTGGTAGCGCTACCATAATGTTCATCATAGGATAGACTGAAAGGAACCCGAGCCGGGCTGGAGGGGGGAAGAATGGCGACTGACAAGGAGGGCGCGCGGGGAAGGCGCCGGCATCGCGGCAACAACCGCGTGACCATCGAAGACGTGGCCAAGGAGGCAGGCGCCGCCCCGATCACGGTGTCGCGCGCCTTGAACACACCGGAGAAGGTCTCGGCTCGCTTGCGCGAACGCATCGACCGCGCGGTGGAGGCGCTGGGCTATGTGCCGAACCTGATCGCCGGCGGCCTGGCCTCGGCGGGCACCCGGGTGATTCCAGTGGTGGTCCCGTCGCTGTCGATCCTGACCTTTATCGAGGTGATACACGGCATTCAGCAGACCCTGGAGGCCGCTGGTTACCAGGTGTTGCTGGGCTCGACTGACTTTGATTTGGACCGCGAGGCGGCTCTGATCGACTCGGTGCTTGGATATTCGCCCTCCGGGGTGATCCTGACCGGGCTGCGCCATCGCGAGCGCGCCGCGCATCGGCTGAAGGCCTGGGGGCGCCCGGTGGTCGAGATCATGGAGCTGGGCGAGCCGTGTATCGACATGAACGTGGGCATTGATAACGCCGGCGCCGGGGCCTGTATGGCCCAGCACCTGCTGGATCGGGGGTATCGGCGCATTGCCTTCCTGGGGACCGGCATGGGCATGGCGCGCGATTATCGTGCCCGTGAGCGTTACGAAGGACATCGCGAGGTGCTGGAGGCCGCCGGGGTGGAGAGCGGACTGCTGTTTCAGCATGACGAGCCCTCGTCGTATGAACTGGGCCGGCAGTTGTTCCTCGAGGCGCTGGAGGCGCGTCCCGATCTCGAGGCGATGCACTTCGCCAACGACAACCTGGCCGCCGGGGCGATCCTGGAAGCCAATAGGCGCGGCATACGGGTGCCGCAGGATATCGCCATCGGTGGCTATCTGGGCCTGTCGCTGGGCGAGCACCTGACGCCGCGTCTAACCACCGTGACAGTGCCGCGTTTCGGGATGGGCGTGGAGGCGGCGAGGTTGCTGTTGACGAGGCTTGAGGGCCGGTCGCTCGCCTCATCCCGTGTCGATATTGGATATGAACTGAGCGTGCGAGAGAGCACCTGACCCCCTGACTGGAGGGAGGCAACAATGACGCGACTGCTGGCGGCCTTCTATGGCGACGATTTCACCGGTTCGACAGAAAACCTGGCACAGTTCAGCCGCCATGGGTTGCGCGGCCGGCTTTTCTTCTCCAGTGCCGGGCGTGAGGCAATTCTCGATATGGCGCCAGAGCTGGACGTGGTCGGGCTGGCGGGCACGGCCCGCGGACTGGCGCCGGGGGCGATGACCGTGGAGGTCGAGCCGGCGCTGGCGGTCATCGAGGCGCTTGCCCCCCAGCTCATGCAGTTCAAGGTCTGCTCGACCTTCGACTCGTCGCCGACGGTGGGCAGCATCGGCCACGTGATGGAACTGGCCCGCCAGCGATGGCCGGGCTGCGCCCTGCCGGTGTTGCCCGCCACGCCGGCCTTCGGACGATTCACGGCATTTTCCCACCTGTTCACGCGCTATCAGGGCGAGATCTGTCGGCTGGACCAGAATCCGGCCATGGCCTATCACCCCTCGACTCCAATGACCGAGGCAGACCTGCGCCGCCATCTGGCCGCGCAGACGACAATTGCGCCGGCAGCGGTGACACTGCTCGACTATCGTCAGGCGGATGGGGGCTGGCAGGCGTTGTGGTCGGCCATCGAGGCGGAACGCTTCGCGGTCCTCGATGCCACCGATCAGGCTGAGCTGCAGCAGGCTGCCGAGTTGATCCTGCGCCTGGCCGATCACCGCCCCACGCTGGCGGTAGCCGCCCAGGGGCTGGCCGATGCCGTGGGCCGAGCCGTGACCCGCGACACGATGGAACGCCCCCCGTTGCCCACTACCTATCCCGGCGTGGCGCGGCTGCTGGTGCTG
The DNA here is from genome assembly GCF_030010555.1 of Halomonas rhizosphaerae. Classification (GTDB taxonomy): domain Bacteria; phylum Pseudomonadota; class Gammaproteobacteria; order Pseudomonadales; family Halomonadaceae; genus Halomonas; species Halomonas rhizosphaerae. The sequence goes on along the minus strand of NZ_JASCQP010000028.1, from coordinate 299,283 downwards.
TCCGGTAGTTGTTCGCCACAGACCCGCGCCCAACTGGCGCATTTCGAATCGCTTGGCGGTGGTGTCCTGTCGCTGCCGCCCGAGGAGGCGTTACGCGATGCACCAGGCCTAGCCCGGCGGCTCGCCGGCCAGGTGGCGGCGATGTTCGGCGAGGGCCGCGATGTCGCCGTGGCGACCACGCGCAGCGAGGCGGATGTGATCGTTGATCTTTCCACCGAACGCCTGGCGACGGCCGTAGGTGAGGTCTTCGCCCGCCTGACCCGCGAGCTGCGAGACGCCGGCGACATTCAACGGGTCGTCTTCGCCGGTGGTGATACCTCGAGCCATGCCATGCGCCAACTCGGTGCCGATGCTCTGGAGCTGGCGGCCTTCGACGAGGCCCAGGGCGGCCATCTGTGCCGCCTGGTGGCCACGGACTCGCCGATCGACGGGCTGGAGGTGGTGCTCAAGGGCGGCCAGATCGGCGGGGAGGATCTGTTGGCGCGGGTCAAGCGCGGCACGTCCCACCCCGCTCCTTGAGGCGACGACAACAAGCAAAGCACTGCAACTCGGGAGGTAACCGCATGAGCATTATCCTAGGGGCGATCGCCGATGACTTCACCGGCGCCACGGACCTGGCCAACAACCTGGTGCGTGGCGGCATGCGCTGTGTGCAGGTGATCGGCGTGCCCAAAGGGGAGCTGGCACTGGGCGACGTCGACGCGGTGGTGGTGGCGCTCAAGTCGCGCTCCTGTCCTGTTGACCAAGCCATCGCGGACTCCCTGGCAGCGCTGGAGTGGCTGAAGAGGCAGGGCGCGCGGCAATTCTTCTTTAAGTATTGCTCCACTTTCGACTCCACCGACGTGGGCAATATCGGCCCGGTGAGCGATGCCCTGCTGGAGCGACTGGGCAGTCGCCAGACCGTGATGGTGCCCGCATTTCCGACCAACCACCGCACCGTCTATCAGGGTCACCTGTTCGTTGGTGATCGGCTGCTCAACGACAGCGGGATGGAGCACCACCCGCTCAACCCCATGCGCGACGCCGATCTGGTGCGCGAGCAGACGAGCCGCTGCTGATCTTTGCCTCGGCGTCGCCGGAGCGTGTCCAGCAGGCACAGCAGGAGCTGGGAACGGAGGCTGCGGGGCGAGTCGTCGAGGAGGCCATGGCCAGCCTGGCGAAAACCCTGATGGGGGAGGGCGTGGGGCGCCTGGTGGTGGCCGGCGGCGAAACCTCCGGCGCGGTGGTTTCTGCGCTGGGTATCAGGCAGTTGCGCATCGGCCATCAGATCGACCCCGGCGTGCCCTGGACCCAAGCGCCGCTGGCCGGACGTGCTGCGCCGCTGTCGCTGGCGCTTAAATCAGGCAATTTCGGGGGCGTCGACTTCTTCACACGGGCCTTCGAGGTGCTGACATGACCCAACATGACGAGAATCGCCTGCGCGAGCAGATCGTGGTGTACGGCAAGTCGCTGTTCGAACGTGGCTTGACCATGGGCTCTAGCGGCAATATTAGCGTGCGCACCGAGGACGGCGGCTGGCTGATGACCCCGACCAACGCCTGCCTGGGGCGGCTCGACCCGGCGCGCATCTCGCGCCTGGATCGCGAAGGTTGTCTGCTAAACGGCGACAAGCCGACCAAGGAGAGCTTCCTGCACATGGCGATGTATGCCGAGAGACCTCAGTCCGAGGCCATCGTTCATCTCCACTCCACCCACTCGGTGGCGGTCTCCTGCCTGCCCGATATCGACACTTGTGACTGTATCCCGCCGCTCACCGCCTACTACGTGATGCGCGTCGGCAAGCTGCCGCTGGTGCCCTACCATATCCCCGGCGACCCTACCTTGGGCGACGCCGTGGGCTCCCTGGCCGGTCAGCACAGCGCGGTCCTGTTGGCCAACCACGGGCCAGTAGTCGCGGGTAAGACGCTGGAAGCCGCGCTCTACGCCACAGAGGAACTCGAGGAAACCGCCAAGCTGTTTCTGCTGTTGCGCGGCCAAAACCCGCGCTGCCTGAGCCCCGAGCAGGTCGCCGATCTGGAAGCGCGCTTCCCTCGCAATTGAGCAAATCAGCCGCACATCCTGCGCATCGACGCGAAGCGTGATGCGCTAGTCAAGCGGCTGCCCGAGCTTGCGAGGATCGTCCTGGTTTTCTATGTAGCGCAGCAGCGTCTCGATGTTGTGCCGGCCGCCAACGCTGATCAGGGCATAAGCCCGATTCCAGAAGTAGGGCTTCCAATCTCAGCGGCCAACTCTCTGCGCATCCGGCGGGCTGTGACGGACTTTTGGTTCTTGACCAGGTCGGAAAGCTTCACGGTCGGAGGAATCTCGAATAGCAGATGCACATGGCCAGCTTCGCCGCCAAATTCAACCAGCTCACCCCCCACCGGACCAGCAGGTCACGCAGCATCCCCTCCAGTCGCTCCAGCATCGCTCCCGTCAGGGCCGCGGCTGCTGCTGGGTGATGCAGTGGATATTGCCGCCACCGAGCAAGATCTCCCGAGCCGGCACTCCGATCACCCTCTTGTCGGGGAAGAGCCCTTGCAGGATCTCACGGGCTTGTTCGTCATGGGCGGCGTCCAGGAAGGGCATCACCACTACTGAGTTGCCGATATAGAAATTGACATAGGAGCCCGCCATGCGATCACCTGGCTGGCGCGGATGAGAGCTGCTCAGGCGGTCCAGGCCGCTGGCCTCGTCCTCGGCGATATAGAGGGGGGCAGGCTGGGGCAGCTTGTGCACGGCCAGTGGCCTACCCCTAGCGTCGCGGGCAGCCTCCAGCACCTTCAGGGCTTCTCTTGTGATGGTGTATTGGGGATCCGTCTCGTCGTCGCACCACGTCAGGGCTACTTGGCCTGGGGCGACGAAGCAGCAGAGGTTGTCCACGTGGCCATCGGTCTCGTCCAAGTGGCAGCCTCGAGGCAGCCAGATCACCTTCTCCACGCGGAGGTAGTCCCAGAGCAAAGCTTCCATCGTGGCGCGGTCCAGTTCCGGGTTGCGGTTAGCGTTGAGTAGGCACTCCTCGGTGGTGATCAAGGTGCCCTCGCCATCCACATGGAATGCGCCGCCCTCGATCACCGCCGGCGCTACGAAGCGCGGGATGCCCAGCATCTCGGCGATCTTGGTGCGGATGCGCTTGTCCTTGTCCCAGGGAAAGTAGAGGCCCCCCTCGAGGCCGCCCCAAGCGTTAAAGACCCAGTCCACCATGGCCAGGCGGCCGTCGGGGTGGGTCAGGAAGGTGGGGCCCATGTCTCTCATCCAGGCATCGTTGCTGGAAAGCTCTATCACGCGGATATGGTCGGGCAGCTGGTTGCGAGCATTCTCGTACTGTTCGTCGTTGACGCCGACGAACACCGTCTCGCTCTCGGCGATGGCACAGGCTACCTCGGCGAAGGCCAACTGGGCCGGCTTGGCCCCATAGCGCCAGGTGTCGGGTCGCTGTGGCCAGAGCATCCAGCAAGCGTCGTGGGGGGCAAACTCGGCCGGCATGGCAAAGCCCTGTTCGGCCGGGGTCCCGTGGGAGGCGCCCGCCGGGACGCCCAGATGATCGTGTGTTGTCATGGCATCTCTCACAGGTGGCCGACTATCAGGAATACAACAGTGGCAATGGCTGCGGCAATCAGCACATAGGGCAACTGGGTCAGGGCGTGGGCCATGGGAGTGCAGCCGCTGCCCTGGGCGGACAGCACAGTGGAGTCACCGTAGAAGCAGGCGTGGCTGCCGAATGCGCTGGCGGAGATCAGCGCACCGATCACCAGGGGCATATGGGCATCCATGCTCGACGCCAGCGGCAGCACGATGGGCATTGCCACGGCGAACAGTCCCCAGAAGGACCCGGTAGCAAAGGCCAAGAAGGCCATGGTCACGAAGACCACCGCCGGCAGCATCCCGGGGCTCATTAGCGGCTGCACCGTGGTGATCACGAAGTCGGTCAGCCACAGCACGTCGTTGACTTCCTTGAGGGTGAATCCGGCCACCAGGGTGCCGAGCGGCATGATCATGGCCTTGAAGCCATCGAGGGCGGTATCGAAGGTATCGTGAAAGCTCAGCAGCCGCTGGATGCCGATCAGCACCAGGGTAACTGCGAGGGCGACGATCACGCCGCGCAGGATGTCGATATCGAAGTACCAGGTGAAGAAGATCAGGCTGGCGATGGGCAACAGGAAATTTAGCAGGTGCGGGCGTGGCTGGTTCTCGTCTACCTCCAGCGCGTCGTCGTCGACGCCCGCTGGCATCAATTGGCCGCCGGCGGCACGGGCCTCGGCGGCCTTCATCGGCCCGATGTCGGGAATCAAGCCAACCGCCACCAGCGGGACGATGGCCGCGGCCACCCAGGCATAGAACATGTAGGGAATGGCCGATATGTACAGGCCCATGCCATTGCCGGTCACGTCGTTTTCCTCCAGCAGGCCACCGAAGAACACCGCCCAGGTGGAGAAGGGTACCAGGATGCACACCGGAGCCGCCGTGGAGTCTACGATATAGGCCAGTTTTTCCCGGGAGATGTTGAAGCGGTCGGTGATCTTCTTCATCGAGGCGCTGATGGTCAGGGCATTCAAGTAATCGTCGACGAAAATGATCAGGCCCAGGAACCAGGTGGTCAGCAGGCTCTGGTGCTTGGTGTGGATGCGCCGGGTCATGGTGTCGCCGAAGCTGAGCACCCCGCCGGTCTTCACCAGCAGGGCGATCAGGCTTCCGAACAGGCCGCAGACCAGAATTATCCAGGTGACGGTATCGTTGCCCAGCACGCCGAGCAGGATGTCAGATCCTTGGGTGATCACGGTGGTCGGGTCGATCATCAGCAGGCCGACCAGGGTGCCGGCCAGCAGCGATTCGATGGTACGTCGTGTCAGGATGGCCATGCCCAGCACCACCAGGGTGGGGAGCAAGCTCCAGGCGCCGAAGATTTCCATGGTTCGTCTCTAGTTGTCGTTGTCGGGTAAGCGGGATGGGAAAGGGCGGCGTCCCCGCCGGGACGCCGCGACGGCGGTCAGAGGTAGCCGTCCTCGCGCAGAGAGGCTGTGGCAGCCGTCAGCGCCTCGTCGAGGATCGCGACCACCCGGTCGACGGTTTCGCGGGTCCAGATCAGCGGCGGCGAGACGATGTTCAGATGGCCCACCGGACGGATGATCAAGCCGCGTTTCTGAGCCTCGAAGGCGATCCGGTCCCCGACCCGCGCCTCTACTGGCAGCAGCTCCTTGGTGGCCTTGTCGGCCACATTCTCCAGGCACATCATGAAGTGGCTGCCGCGCACGTCACCCACTGTGGTGTGGTGCGACAGGGTCCGGAGCTGTTCCTCGAGGTAGGGCCCCACCTCGCGGACATTCTTGCAGATCCCCTCGCGCTCGATGATCTCGATGTTCTTGAGGGCAGCGGCACAGCTCACCGGATGGCCTGAGTAGGTGAAGCCGGTGCTCAGCACGCCCCCCTTGCGTTGAGGGGTGCCCAGCACCTCGTAGATTTCGTCGGAGATCAGAGTCGCGCCCAGTGGGGCATAGCCCGAGGACAGTCCCTTGGCGCAGTTGATGATGTCAGGCCGGGTCTCGAACACCGCCTCGGAGGCGAAGAAGTGCCCCAGGCGACCGAAGCCGGTGACCACCTCGTCGGCGATGAACAGGATGTTGTTGGCGCGGCAGACCGCCTGCATGCGTGCATGATATCCCCTTGGCGCCACCAGCACTCCGCCGGCGCCCATGATCGGCTCGGCGATGAAGGCGGCAATATTCTCTGCCCCGATGCGCTCGATCGTCTCCTCGAATTCTGCCACCAGGTGGTCGCAGTACTCTGTCTCGCTCATGCCTTCGGGGCGGCGATAGCAGTTGGCCTCGCTGAGGTGGGTCACCAGGTGGTCGAGGGTGTCGAAGTCCCAGTTGTTGCTCGCGATGCCGGTCAGGGTGGCGGCCAGGTAGGTGGTGCCATGGTAGGCGTTGTTACGCGAGAGGATGCGTTTCTTTTCCGGCTTGCCCAGGCGGTTGAAGTAGTAGTGCACCAGGCGAATGGTGGCGTCGTTGGCCGCCGAGCCACCACAGCTGTAGAAGACGTGATTGAGATGCTCGGGTGCCAGCTCAGCGAGCTTGGCGGCAAGTTCCGCGGCCGGGGCGTTGGACAGGTTGTTGAAGGTCGAGAAGTAGGCCATGCGAGTGGCCTGATCGGCCATGGCCTGGCCGATTTCGGCACGTCCGTGACCGACGTTGACGCACCATAGCCCGGCGATCCCGTCGATGAAGCGGTTGCCCTTGGCATCCTCGACGTAGATGCCGTCGCTATCGGTGATCAGGTCGCAGCCTTGGTCATGGAAGACGCTGAAGTCGGTGAAGGGGTGGATGAAGTGGTCCTTGTCCTTTCGCCACAGGGCCTTGGCATCGAGTTTGGCGCGGTCGGTCGTCGGACGGGTGCTTGTTGTGGTCATGGCGTTGCCTCCTGTCGTGTGGAGGTCAGCCTAGTCAGACCCGGGGAGGGCGGAACATATCCTAATTGGGGTATATCGGGGGCTCACCCCTCCCTCATAAGGTGATTCCCAGACACGCAATGCTCCCTATCAACAGGGCTATCGCTTGTGTTGTCGCTTGGTACAGATCCGTCGACAGGTCAACGTCTCACTGTTGACCTGACACCAGTGCCAATCGACGCGTGCAGCGGTGGTTGCCCTGCTCTAACAACGACCGGAGAGGCAAACCATGACGATTTCCATCGACGGCCAGCGGCTGTGGAGCACGCTGATGGCCATGGCCGAAATCGGCCCCACCGCCAATGGCGGCAATTGCCGCCTGGCCCTGACTCCCGAAGACGCTGCCGGCCGACGACTTCTGCTCGATTGGTGCGAGGCGATCGGCTGCACCTGGCGGGTGGATCAAGTCGGTAACCTTTTCATCCGCCGCGAGGGCCGTCATTCGGATCTCGCTCCGGTCGCGACGGGTAGCCATCTGGATACTCAGCCCAAGGGCGGTCGCTTCGATGGCATCCTCGGCGTGCTGGGCGGGCTCGAGGTCTTCCGCTGTCTGCACGACCGGGGCATCGTCACCGAACGTCCCCTCGAACTGGTGGTGTGGACCAACGAGGAGGGTAGCCGCTTTGCGCCGGCGATGGTCGCCTCGGGCACCTACGCCGGTGAGTTCTCCGTCGACGATACCCTGAGTCGCCGTGATGCCGATGGCGTGACGCTAGGCGAGGCGCTGGAGAGCTGTGGCTTCGCCGGCGACATGCCGGTAGGCGAGCCACGGCTGGACGGATTCTTCGAACTGCATATCGAGCAGGGGCCCGTGCTCGAGGAGGCAGGCGAGTCTGTCGGCGTGGTTACCGGCGTCCAGGGCATGCGGTGGTTCGATGTCACCTTTTCCGGCCAGTCGGCCCATGCCGGTCCCACTCCGATGCGGTTGCGTCATGACGCCCTGGCAGCGGCAGCACGGCTGATCGACCGGCTGCAGGTCCACGCCTTGTCCGATACCAGCGGGGCCACTAAGGTCACTTGCGGCTGCCTGGACATCACCGCTGCCTCTCGCAACGTCATCCCGGGGGAGGTGCACCTCACCGTTGACCTGAGGCACGTGGTGGAGGCCGAGCTGGATGCCCTCCAGTCATGGTTCGAGTGCGAGATGGCTGCCGCGGGCGAAGCCTTCGGTGTGGCCGTGTCCCAGCAGCGCATCTGGGCTTCGCCGGTGGTGGAATTCGCCCCCGAGTGTATCGCAGCCGTGGAAGCCGCGACCCAGGCACTGGGTGTGCGCTATCGACGCATGATGAGCGGCGCCGGGCATGACGCCGTTTATGTGTCGCGCGTTGCTCCCACCTCGATGATCTTCATCCCCTGCCGTGACGGCATCAGCCACAACGAGGCTGAGTACGCCACCCCGGAGCACTGCGCCCTGGGCACCCAGGTGCTCTGCGACGCCATGCTGGCGCGTGCCAACCGTCCGACCTGATCACGGGAGCCCGTTATGACCGAACATCGCAAATCTCCTCTGAGCCGTGCCGAATGGCAGGCACTGGCCGACTCGCTGGTCCTCGAGACCCGCGCTTATATCGATGATGCCTTCGTCGATGCCGCCGACGGCGCGACCCTCTCCACCACCAACCCGGCTACCGGCGAGGTTCTCGCCGAGGTGGCGAGCTGCGACGTCGCCGATGCCGAGGCTGCCGTGTCTGCCGCCCGGCAGGCCTTTGATGGCGGCGCCTGGTCGCGGCTGGCACCGGGGCGGCGAAAGAAGGTGCTGCTGCGCCTGGCCGACCTGATGGAGGCCAACCGGCACGAGCTGGCACTGCTCGACACCCTGGACATGGGCAAGCCGGTCGGAAGCTCGCTTGGCGATATGTCCGGCGCCGTAGCCTGCCTGCGCCATCACGCCGAGTCCATCGACAAGCTCTACGGCGAGGTCGCCCCCACCGGTGACGACGCTTTGGGCCTGGTGCTACGCGAGCCGCTGGGCGTGGTGGCCTCCATCGTGCCCTGGAACTTCCCGCTGATGATGACTGCCTGGAAGATCGCCCCAGCGCTCGCCGCCGGTAACAGCGTCATCTTGAAGCCCTCGGAGAAGTCGCCGCTTTCCGCGCTGCGCCTGGCCCAGCTGGCCCGTGAGGCGGGGCTGCCCCGCGGCGTCTTCCAGGTGCTGCCGGGCTATGGCCACAGTGTGGGCAAGGCGCTGGCGCTATCGATGGATGTCGACTGCCTGGCCTTCACCGGCTCCACCGGCGTTGGCAAGCAGTTGATGCAGTACGCCGGCCAGTCGAACCTCAAGAAGGTCTTTCTGGAATGCGGTGGCAAGAGCCCCAATATCGTCTTTGCCGATTGCAAGAACCTGGACCGGGTGGCCGAACATGCCGCTGCGGCAATCTTCCACAACCAGGGCGAAGTATGCATCGCCGGCTCGCGGCTGCTGGTCGAGAATACGATCCGTGAAGCCTTCGTGGAGAAAGTGCTGGCCGCCGCCGAGCGCATGCAGCCCGGTGACCCGCTGGACCCTGCCAGTTTCATGGGGGCGATTGTCGACCAAGCTCAGTATGAGCGGGTGCTCGACTATATTCGCCGTGGGGTGGAGGAGGGGGCGACCCTCCGCACCCGCGGCCAGCCACTGGATGGTCCGGGGCTGTTTATTCCGCCGACGGTGTTCGACGATGTCACCGACGCCATGGCCATTGGCCGCGAGGAGATCTTCGGCCCGGTGCTGTCGGTGTTCGGCTTCGACAGCGAGGACGAGGCCGTACGGCTCGCCAACGACAGCGATTACGGTCTGGCGGCCGGGCTGTGGAGCCAGGACATCGACCGCATCATGCGCGTCACTCGTCGGCTGCGCTCGGGCCAGGTGTTCGTCAACAACTGGGCGGACATGGACCAGACGGTGCCCTTTGGCGGCGTCAAGCAGTCGGGCAACGGCCGCGACAAGTCCCACCACTCGTTGGAGGAGTACTCCGATCTCAAGAGCGTTTGGATGACACTCTCGCCCTGAACATTTTCGTTTGTTGCATACTTCCCTTGTTCAGCTGGCTCCCCCTCGAGGTCGCCAGCTGAGTCATCGTGTGCCAGGCATGGCGGGCGATATCTGATTAGCGGTGTTGCCAACAATGGTGCTCGGCGAGGCATGACGCTTCACGATTCGCCGAGGTCGCTTGACAAGCCGCCTACCGCTGGCGTGAGACCAGCGCCACATGATCCAGGAACAGCCGGAACAACTGCGATTGGCTGGAGATGTTGAGGCGCTGGTAAATGTGCTTGCGGTGGACCCTGACGGTCCCGTCGCTGATGTCGAGCTCACGGGCCGCCGACTTGGTGGAGTGCCCCGCCAGCAGATACCGCACGATCTCCCGTTCGCGCTGTGTCAGTGCTTCCTGGCCAAAGCTTTCGAAGGCGGCCTCTACCGGTTCACGCTCTTCCAGGCTTGCCTGGAAGCTATTACCCTGCCATTTCCAGTATTCGCTCAGAAGAGCGTCAATGACAGGTGTGACGTGTCGCAGCGCGAGCATGACGCGCCGTGTCACTCGGGCCCCGTCGCCGCGGAAGCCAAGGGATACGACCATCACCACGTCGCCGTCGACCCGAGCAAAGAGGCCGACCTCGTCAGTGAGGCCAAGGGCGCGGTAGTAGTGGTGGAAGTAGTCGCTGTTCTCGAAACGGTCTGGGGCCAGTTCGCGAAGACGGTGGGCACTGCGATCAAGACCATCGTGGACGGCCTTGAAGAAGGGGTCGAGGAGGTAGGCCTCGCTCAAGTAGCGCTCGATACCCTGCTCCCGGCGCTCCGGTGGGTAGTTGTCATGGATCAGCAGGGGACGGTGCTGGCCTTTATAGGTATTGATCAGAATGGTGTCAAAGCCGGCCAGCTCGTTGAGAGCCTGCTCTAGCAGAGAGGGAAAACTGCTGCTGCCGGCGTTTCGGATCAGCTGGGCTAGGCGCTGGTGCCAGGCCTGGGAGTCGGCGGTGGCAAAAGGGTCGGGAGAGATCACGTTGATGGGCCCCGGCAGAGCGTCTAGGTATAGGTCTGATCGAGCATACCATGTTCGCTATTCTCCGTGAGTCCGAACAGGGAAGGCAGGAATTCCTTGTTAGCCGGGCATGATCAAGCTGTTACATGATGTGTAGCCGAGTGGGCGCCTATAAAGCCACAGAATGAACGCTTGCAGCGTGGCGTCCCCGTCGAGTGCATCACTATGAACTCCGACTGCAACGGCAGCCAGCAAGAGTTCGACGTCCAGGGGGGCTTTATCGGCATGCGGGGGTATGTACTACCACCTTGTTCGAGGATTGGCAGCGTCTGGTGAGCGAGGAGGTGCAACCATGTGAGCAAGCCTTGGGACTGATCGCACGGATCCCAAGTACTGGGAATGAACGTCCTGCCCTAGGCCATGATGCTGACATGCGCCTGCTCAACAACGCGCTTCACCCTTGCCAGGCTGTTGTTGACCTTCCCCCTGATCCTAGGTCCACCCACAATGTGAGAAACCGCCCCTTCATGCACACCGCTGGGCATAGGCGACGGGCGGCATATAGCCCAGCGAGCTGTGCGGTCTAACATGGTTGTAGTGGGCTCTCCATTGATCAATTTCATGCCGGGCATCGGCAAGGCTCAGAAACCAGTGCTGATTGAGGCAGCCATCCCGGAATTTGCCGTTGAAGCTCTCGATGAAGGCATTCTGCGTCGGCTTGCCCGGTTGGATGAAGGCCAGCATGACCTTCTGCTCACGCGCCCATAAGAACATCGCCTTGCTGGTCTGCTCGGGGCCGTTATCGCAGACAATCGAGGCAGGCAGCGAGCGCTGTTGCGCGACCTCGTCCAGGAACCTGGCCAAGCGACGCCCGGAAATGGACGTGTCCACCAGCTGCCCAACACATTCTCTGCTGAAGTCGTCCACGATGTTTAGCACGCGGAATCGGGGCCCTGAGGCCAGCTGATCTGAGACGACATCCATCGACCAGCGCTGGTTGGGCCTGTCCGGACACGGCATCGGCGCTCTTGGCCGCACCAGTCGTTTGCACCGCCGGGCGCGGACCTGAAGCCCAGCCTCACGGTACAGCCGGTAAGTTCGCTTGCGATTCACCACCAAGCCCTCCTGACGCAACAGAGCGTGCAGCAACAGGTAGCCGTAGCGGGGGTAGCAGGTCGCCAAGGCGTTCAGTCGCGCCCGAAGCGGCTCATCGTCACGCGGCTTCGCTTGGTAGCGGGCCACCGATCGTGGCAGGCCCAGCAATCGACAGGCATGTCGCTGGCTGAGCCAGCTGCCTGTCACCAGGTGCGTTACCGCCCGCCGCTTCGCTTCGGGCGTCACCACTTTCCCGCGACGATCTCCTTGAGAGCGGCATTGTCGAGAACGCTTTCCGCCAGCAGCTTCTTCAGGCGGGCATTCTCTGCCTCCAACTCTCGGAGACGCTTGACCTCTGATACCTCCATACCGCCGTACTTGCCCTTCCAGCGATAGATGGTCTGCTCGGTGACGCCATTCTGCCGAGCCAGCTCGGCCACCGAGACGCCGCGCTCATGGGCCTTGAGGATGGTGATGACCTGCTCTTCGGTGTGTCGATTACGCTTCATCGCGAGATCTCCGGCTATCAGAGTAAACGTAGCGGAAATCTCACATTGACGGTGGGCCGGTTTCTGGGGAGAAGGTCACAGCCGCTCGACCAGCCGGCGGCCGACGCCCCACACGTCGCCCAGGACGGTACGCTGGAGCAGGCGGCGGGTGGCGTCGCTCTCGGCATGTAGCACGCACACGCCCTGGTATTCTGGCAGCTTCTTGGCGGCGCGGTTGGCCAGCTTGGCCAGGGTGCGGGTGGGCGCCACGCCCACGCAGACGGGGATGCCGGTGAACTGGCGCACCTTGTGGTGCAGGGTGCGGCTCAGGGCGAGCGTGGTGGCGTGGTCGAAGCCATCGAAGCGCAAGAACATCTCGTCGATGGAGTAGGGCTCGACACCGGCGGAGAACTCCTCGAGGACCTCACGCACCCTGGCGGACATGTCGCCGTAGAGCTCGTAGTTGGAGGAGAGCTGGCGTATCTGCCCGCGCTGCACAAGGTGCTGCAACTCGAAGGCGGGGGTGCCCACCTCCACGTCCAGGGCCTTGAGCTCGTTGGAGCGGGCAATCACGCACCCGTCGTTGTTGGACATCACCTTACTGGCACGCCTTCGAGCCGCGGCTGGAACACCCGCTCGCAGCTCACGTAGAAGTTGTTGAAGTCCACTAAGCCCATCATGGGGCCGCTCACACCGGGTACTCGTGGATGACCGAGCGCACCACGTCCCACACCTGGCAATCCAGGTCGGTGAGAGGAATGGGGGCGTAGCGCGGGTTGCCGGAGCACAGCAACGGCCGGCTCTGGCGCTTCTCGTAGCGTTTCACGATCACTTCGCCATCGACCAGGGCGACCAGGATGTGCCCAGGGCGCGGATCGATGGAGCGATCGACCACCAGGGTGTCGCCATCCTGGATGCCGAAGCCGTCCATACTGTCGCTCTTCACGCTCATGAAGAAAGTAGCCGAGGTGCGCTTTACCAGCCGCTCGTTGAGATCCAGCGTGCGGCCGACGTAGTCCTCGGCTGGCGAACGGAAGCCGGAGATACCGGCATGGATGGTGGTGAGGGGGAAGGGCACCGGCCGTAGCGGCGGGGCCAGAAGCGGGTAGTGGATCTCGGGATCGCACATCGGAAGGTCTCTTGCCAAAAACTGTCTATTTGTACAGTTTTCGGCAGACACGCTCTGTAAGGCAAACGCTAATGCAACGCGGGAGCGTGGCAACCGGCGGCCAGAGCCCGGCATGGGGGGGCTGAGCGAAGAGAGAGCAACAAGGCAGGGACGACATGCGTGTGAACGACCTAGGCCCGCTGTGCATGGGAATTTCTCACCCCGCGCTGGAGGGCTATGACCTGAAGCGCTTCAAACCCACGTGCTACCTGGTGGAGGTCAGCGAGGAGGCCGGTGTGGTTGGCCCACTGACTGATGGAAGGCGATCTGCTGGTGGACGACGAACAGAAACCCGCCCAGCACCCCGACCAGGTAACCGGTGGAGGTGATCGCGAGAGCAGCACAGGTTCTTCATGCACGGGAAGGTGTAGAGCGCTAAGCGTTGCTGGCGGTTTCCGACGCTTGTCACTTATATGTCACCTAGCACCAGTCACAACGAAAAACCGCCACCCGGCGTTATCCGTAAGTGGCGGTTTCTCTTGATGTTTCTGGTCGGAGCGACAGGATTCGAACCTGCGACCTTTGCAACCCCATTGCAACGCGCTACCAAGCTGCGCCACGCTCCGATGCTGTTTTCGGGATGGCTGGCCTGTGGATCCTGGCCCCCGAGAACGAGGCGTATACTAGCGCGTCGCGGGGCAAATGAAAAGTCCCTTTTGCGCTTCCGTTTCAAATGCTTGGCTGGTTGTCGCGACCAGGCCCCGGATCCCGCCGCTTCTGTCACACTGTCTGCAACGAGAACCTGCTCCCCGGGGAGCTGCCGAGAGGAGGGCGGAGATGCCGTTGATCATGGGAATGAGCATGCTGCTGGCCTGCCAGTTTGCCGGCGAGCTGGTGGCCAGGGGGCTCACGCTGCCGATCCCGGGGCCGGTGATCGGCATGGTGATCCTGCTGGTGGCATTGATGATCCGCGGCAAGGTGCCGTCGAGCCTGCGCCTGACGGGCGAGGGGCTGCTGCGCTACCTGACGCTGCTGTTCGTGCCCGCCGGGGTGGGGCTGATGGTGCACTTCGAGCTCATCGCTGCCGACCTCTGGCCGATCGTGGTCACCCTGGTGGCATCCACGGCGGTGACCCTGGGCGTGACGGCCTGGGTGTTGGAGCGCCTGCAACATGGCGATTCCCGGCGTAACGGCCAGCCGGAGGGCAAGGCATGAATGTCGCCACCCTTGACCAGCTTTGGGTCTACCTCTCGGGCAATCCGCTGCTTTCGCTGCTGGCGACCCTGCTGGTCTTTACCCTGGCGGTGAGGGTCAATCGCGCCGTGGGCGGCACCCCGCTGCTGCATCCGGTCACGCTCTCCATCATCATGCTGATCGCCCTGCTGCTGCTGGTGGACATGGACTACCGTACCTACTTCGAGGGGGCACAGTTCATCCACTTCCTGCTAGGTCCGGCCACGGTGGCCCTGGCGATCCCTCTGTATGACCATCGCGAGCGAGTGCGCCGCCTGCTGTGGCCGCTGTTGCTGGCCTGCGGGGCGGGGATCGTCACGGCGGTGGCGTCCACCCTGGGACTGGCCATGCTGCTCGGCGCGCGCACCGAGACACTCTTGTCGCTGGCGCCACGCTCGGTTACCTCGCCGATCGCCATGGGTATCGCCGAGCAGATCGGCGGCATTCCCTCCCTGGCCGCCGGTCTGGTGCTCTTGACCGGCTCGATCGGCTGCGCTCTGGGACCCTGGATCTTCCGCCTGCTACGCATCAAGGATCCGGTGGTGCAGGGCTTCACCCTGGGGTTGGCGGCCCATGGCTTTGGCACCGCCCACGCCTTCGCTCGCCTGGGAGCCGTGGCCGGCGCCTTTTCTGGCCTGGCCATGGGACTGACGGGGCTGCTGACAGCCTTCCTGTTGCCCCTGATCACTCGGCTCTTCGGCTTTTCTTGAGCGGGATGACCGAGAATCACATGGGCGACTCGCCTCAGATCTCTTCCCAGAGACGCTTCCGGAAGTCATGGGAGAGTTCTGCTGCCTTCTGCATCCGTTCCATCTGGGCTTCGGTCACCTCGGTAATAAGCTGCTGGTAGCGCTCCTGCATCTCGGCCGGAGTCTGCGGGGCCTCCCCCTCGAAGGACTGGGCGATCTTCTGGCCGCTCTCGGCGAGTGCCTGCAGGAACTGGGCCTCGAACTGCATGGCATCGGCCATGCTCTCCATCCAGGCCAGCTGCATGCGCGCCATGGGCGTGGTCCCCTGCGTGAACTGTTTCTGCCACCACTCCATCATCGGCTGGGCCGCGGCCAGAGCGGGGTTGGCCTTGGTGTCTTTGGGCTTGGTCATGGTCGATCTCCTTGGGGTCCATGGCGGGATGTTGGGTCATGCTCAGCTTTCAGTTTAAGTGTAGAAGATGAACCTTGTTTTGTGCGTTGCAGCGAAGGGGAGATTCGTCGCCCCGGCGCTCGGCGTGGAATGCGTCCACGGGTCGGTCCTGGCGGCATGGTCTAGGGTTGATTGGAAGCTCGACGCCATTGCACGGAGGAAAGGCGGATGTGGCAAGCGATCAAGTCGGTGCTGGCGGCCTTCCTGGGGGTGCAGAAGGATGCGCGACGGCGCGAGGATTTCGCGTCCAACCGCCCCGGCACCTTCATCGCTGCGGGGCTGCTCATGGGGGTGGTGTTCGTGGTGCTGGTGGCTCTGGTGGCGGTGCTCGCCGCGCGCTGACCGGCTCAGCGTTGACGATGCCGTTTACCTGCCCCCGGGTGGCCGGGGTGACGAACTGTCGCACTCTTCTATACTGCTGCAAGCGCTCGCTAATACAACAATCACCCTGAGGAGGCGCCGATGCGCACGTTGCTCGTGTGGATGGCGGGGGGGCTGACCTCCGCAGCCCTGACCCCGATCGCGTTGGCCAATGGCTGGAACATGCCGGTCGGTGTCACGGCGCTCAGCCGTGACATCTACTCCCTGCATATGATCATCTTCTGGATCTGCGTGATCATCGGGGTGATTGTCTTCGGTGCGATGTTCTACTCGCTTTTCCGCTATCGCCATTCGCGTGGCGCCAAGTCGGCGACCTTCCATGAACATACCAGCGTGGAAGTGATCTGGACGGCGATCCCGCTGCTGATCCTGGTGGCCATGGCGGTGCCTGCCACCGCTACCCTCAAGAACATGTACGACGTCTCCGAGGCCGACCTCGACATCATGGTCACCGGGCAGCAGTGGCGCTGGCGCTATGAGTACCTCGGGGAGGACGTTGCCTTCACCTCCAATCTGGGGACGCCCCGCGAGCAGATCAGCGGCGCCGACGAGAAGGGGGAACACTACCTGCTCGAGGTGGACGAGCCGCTGGTGCTGCCGGTAGGGCAGAAGGTACGCCTCCTGCTGACCTCCGATGACGTCATCCACTCCTGGTGGGTGCCCGAATTGGCGGTCAAGCAGGACGCCATTCCCGGTTTCGTCAACGAGAACTGGGTGCGCATCGAGGAGCCCGGCATCTATCGCGGCCAGTGCGCCGAGCTGTGCGGCAAGGACCATGCCTTCATGCCGGTGGTGGTCGAGGCCGTCGAGCAGGAGCGCTTCGACGAATGGCTGGCCGAGCGCAAGGAGGCCGCCGCCCAGGAGGCCCAGGGCGTCGATCGCGAGTGGGGCATGGACGAGCTGATGGAGCGTGGCGAGCAGGTCTACGGCTCGGTGTGTGCCTCCTGTCACCAGCCGGACGGCAGCGGCAACCCGCCAGCCTTCCCGGCACTGGCCGGCAATCAGCAGATGCTCGATGATCTTGATTGGCACGTCGATACCGTGGTCAACGGTGTGTCGGGGGCGGCGATGCCGGCCTTCCGTAGCACACTGAACCCTGTGGAGATTGCCGCGGTGGTCACCTACGAACGCAATGCCTGGGGCAACGAGTCCGGCGACAGCGTGCAACCGTCGGAAATCGCCGAGCGCCTCGCCGACCAGGGCGAGTGACCGGCCTTTCCGTTTCTCTTTCGTGATTGCCAACAGGGAGATTTCCGATGGCTTCCCACCTGCCTCCCAAGCCCACCCCGCAGCACAGCACGGCCACTGCCGGTGGCATGGCCGAGGCCGGTCATGCCCGCCCCGGTGGGCTGATGCGCTGGCTGCTGACCACCAACCACAAGGAGATCGGTAGCCTCTACCTGATCTTCTCGCTGACCATGTTCTTCATCGGGGGGATCTTCGCCCTGGTGGTGCGCGCCGAGCTGTTCCAGCCCGGCCTGCAGCTGGTCCAGCCCGAGTTCTTCAACCAGATGACCACCATGCATGGCCTGATCATGGTGTTCGGGGCGATCATGCCCGCCTTCGTGGGGTTGGCGAACTGGATGGTGCCGTTGCAGATCGGCGCCCCGGACATGGCCCTGCCCCGCTTGAACAACTTCAGTTTCTGGCTGCTACCGGTGGCCTTCACGCTGCTGCTCAGCACCCTGCTGATGCCGGGCGGCGGGCCCAACTTCGGCTGGACCTTCTATGCGCCGCTCTCCACCACCTACGCGCCGCCGTCCACCACCTTCTTCATCCTCTCGCTGCATATCGCCGGGATCAGCTCGATCCTCGGTGCCATCAACATCATCGCCACCATCCTCAATCTGCGTGCACCGGGGATGCGCATGATGGATATGCCGCTGTTCGTCTGGACCTGGCTGATCACCGCCTTCCTGCTGATCGCTGTGATGCCGGTGCTGGCCGGAGTGATCACCATGATGCTGATGGACATCAACTTCGGCACCAGCTTCTTCAACGCGGCCGGCGGCGGTGATCCGGTACTGTTCCAGCACCTGTTCTGGTTCTTCGGGCATCCCGAGGTCTACATCATGATCCTGCCGGCCTTCGGCATCGTCTCGGCGATCATCCCCACCTTCTCCCGCAAGCGGCTGTTCGGCTATGCCTCCATGGTCTACGCCACGGCGGCGATCGCCATCCTCTCCTTCCTGGTCTGGGCCCACCATATGTTCGTGGTCGGGCTGCCGCTGGTGGCCGAGCTGTTCTTCATGTACACCACCATGCTGATCGCGGTGCCCACCGGGGTGAAGGTCTTCAACTGGGTGGCGACGATGTTCCGCGGCTCCATCAGCTTCGAGCCACCGATGCTGTTCGCACTGGCCTTCGTGGTGCAGTTCACGGTCGGTGGCTTCTCGGGACTGATGCTGGCCATCTCGCCGGCCGACTTCCAGTATCACGACACCTACTTCGTGGTGGCGCACTTCCATTACGTGCTGGTGCCCGGTGCGCTCTTCGCGATCCTTGCCGGGGCCTACTACTGGCTGCCCAAGTGGACCGGCCACTACCCGCACCTGCGGCTCTCCCAGTGGCACTTCTGGCTGTCGGTGATCGGCGTCAACCTGACCTTCTTCCCGATGCACTTCTCGGGGCTCGCCGGCATGCCGCGACGCATCCCCGACTATGCCCTGCAGTTCGCTGACTTCAACGTGGCCTCTAGCCTGGGGGCCTTCCTGTTCGGTGTCTCCCAACTGCTCTTCGTGCTGGTGATCATCAAGTGCGTGCGCGGTGGCGAGAAGGCCCCGGCCAAGGCCTGGGAGGGCGCCGAGGACCTGGAGTGGAGCGTGCCGAGCCCGGCACCGCTGCATACCTTCGAGACGCCCCCGGACTTTCATCCCCATCGGCAGCACTGAGTAGCGTCGACAGCGACGCGGGAGGCAGGCATGGCCAGCCATGACGAACAGACAACGGGCCGGGAAGGGGTGCGCCGGACCGTGACACGCACCCTGGTGGTGCTGGCCGGCATGTTCGCCTTCGCCTTCGCGCTGGTGCCACTCTATGACGTCTTCTGCGAGGTCACCGGCCTCAACGGCAAGACCAGCAACAGTGCCCAGATGCTGGTGCATGAGGAGGTCGACACCTCGCGGATGGTGACGGTGCAGTTCATCACCCGGGCCAGCGCCGGCCTGCCCTGGGAGCTCGACGTCCAGACGCGCCAGGTCCGGGTCCACCCGGGACAGAGCAACGAGGTGTCTTTCACCTTCCGCAACCGGGGGGACGATGCCAGCGAGGCCAGGGCGGTACCCAGTGTCTCGCCCTCGGAGGCCTCGGTGCACCTGCGCAAGCTCAGCTGCTTCTGCTTCCAGGAGCAGCGCCTGGAGGGCGGTGAGCGCCTGGAGGCTCCGCTGGTGTTCCAGCTGACCCGGGACCTGCCGGCCGACATCAAGACGGTGACCCTGGTCTACACCCTCTATCCCGTGCAGCCGGCGCAGGCAGCGGTGTCGCCCCGCAGGCCGATCAAAGAAGGAGACAGCGCATGAGTGGTGGCAGCTACTATGTTCCCGAGTCCAGCAAGTGGCCCATCCTGGCCTCACTGGCGCTGGGGGCGATGATGATCGGCACCGGCACGGTGCTGGTGCATGGCACGGCCGGCATGCCGGTCATGGCAATCGGCCTGGTCGGCGTGCTCGCGGTGATGGCCCTGTGGTTCCGCGATGTCATCGTCGAGTCGCGGGGCGGGCTCTACGACGACCAGATGGACCGTTCCTTCCGCTGGGGGATGGGCTGGTTCATCTTCTCGGAGGTGATGTTCTTCGCCGCCTTCTTCGGCGCGCTCTTCTATGTGCGGACCTTTGCGCTGCCCTGGCTCGACGGCGAGGGCGCCAAGGGAGTAGCGGCCCTGCTGTGGCCGGACTTCACTGCCAGCTGGCCGCTGCTCAATCCGCCTGACACCTCCATCGAGGGGCCGACGGAGACCTTCAGCCCCTGGCACCTGCCGCTGGTCAATACCCTGATCCTGGTCTCCTCCAGCATCACCCTGACCATCGCTCACGAGGGCATCAAGGAAGGGTTCCGCGACAGTGCCCGCTTCTGGCTCTCGGTGACCGTGCTGCTGGGGCTGTGCTTCATCACCATCCAGGGGGTGGAGTACTACGAGGCCTATGCCCATTACGGCATCACCCTGCAGGCGGGCATCTATGGCGCCACCTTCTTCCTGCTCACCGGCTTCCACGGGCTGCACGTGATCATCGGCACCATCATCCTGGCGGTGATGCTGTGGCGAGTGTTCCGTGGGCACTTCACGGCCGACGACCACTTCGGCTTCGAGGCCGCGGCCTGGTACTGGCACTTCGTCGACGTGGTATGGCTCGGGCTGTTCATCTTCGTCTATGTGTTCTGAACCCCCGGGGCGGCAGGTTCGTGGATCAGCCGCCGAGGCCGCCGAGATAGAAACCGTAGCCGAGAAGGGCGAGCAGGGCGGCGGCCAGGGCCACGCGGACCTTCAGGGAGACCAGCACGCGCCGCGAGCGGCTGCCGTCCCGGACCAGGAAGCCGGCACCCACGGCCAGGCTCGTCACCATGGCCAGAAAGACAAGGGCAATCAATATCTTGAGTAACATTCACGGCTCCAAGAAAGGATCGATATCCGGCGCGAAACGCGGCCCCTCAGCGACGCGTCGGATGGGCTGGTGGGGGTTCTGGTCCTGCCTGGTGGTGCTGGGCCTCGCACTGGGACTATGGCAGTGGGAGCGTGCCGCGGACAAGCGCGACTACCTGGCTCGCCTGGCGGCCGCGCCGCGCATCGAGGCGCCGGCGGCAGCTCCGCCGAGCGGCTCGCAACTGGTCCTGCAGGGCGAATACCTCGCCGAGGAGACCCTGTTCCTCGACAACCGCACCCATGAGGGGCGCCTCGGGGTGGCGCCTCTGACGCCGTTTCGCGACATCAATGGACGCATCTGGCTGGTCCAGCGTGGCTTCCTGTCGACCGGCCCCAGCCGCGCGGCCCCCTCGGTCGAGACCCCCGCCGGCGTGGTCACCCTGGAAGGCCGCTGGCAGACGGCCGGCGAGTCAGCGCCGCTGTTCGGCCCCAACCGGGAGGGCAATCGCCTGCAGCGCATCGACCTCTCGGCCTGGGACCTGGAGCCGACATTCGCCCATCCGGGCTGGCTGCACCTCGAGCAGGGGCCGGGCCATCTCGCGTCCTGGTGGCAGCCCAGCGTGGTGCCGCCGGAGCGCCATCTGGGCTATGCCCTGCAGTGGTGGGGGCTGGCCCTGGCCGCCCTGGTGATCATGCTGGTGGGGGCGCGTCGCCAGGCACGCAGCCCCGAGCCGGTGTCCATCCCGAGCAAGGAGACCCCCCGATGACTCATGCCGGACGTCAACGCCTCAAGCTGTTGGCCTTCTTCGCGATCTTTGGACTGCCGGTGGCAGTGGCCTGGGGCATGGTGGAGTGGCGCATCGGTATTCCCGAGGGACGCACCGCCCATGGCGAGCTTCAACCCTCGTTGCCCGTCCTTTCGCAATGGCCGTTGACGGACGTGGCGAAGCAGGGGGAGGGCGACTGGCTGCTGGCGTTCGACTGCCCAAAGGCGTGTGACGACAATGCCGATCGCTGGTGGCGCCTGCACCGTGCCCTGGGTCGCGAGGCCGACCGGGTCAGCCGCCTGCGCATCGGCGGTGGCGGTGAGCCGCTACCCGGCGCGGCCCTGGCACAGTGGACGGGTGAGGCCGACTGGCGTTCCCCCCATCGCCTCTGGATCCTCGACCCCGAAGGGCGGCCGGTGCTCGGCTATGCTCCGGAGGTCGCCACCGCCGACGTGCTCGATGACCTGCGCCGCCTGTTGCGGATGAACCCCGAGCCGCCCATGGCGCGGTTCGACCAGGCCTCGACCGTGGTGGGGGGCGGCGCCGATGGCCAGTAGTGCGCGTGCAGTAAGCACTGACGGCCGCCGTCGATGGCTGGTGGGGCTGAGCCTGGCTGGGGTCGTCTTCACCGCCGTGGTGGTGCTGGTGGGGGCCTGGACGCGGCTGGTGGATGCCGGCCTGGGATGTCCCGACTGGCCAGGGTGCTACGGGGCGCTGGTGGTACCGGACGCCGAACGGGCCCTGGCTCATTCCCCTGGGGTGCCGCTGGAGTCCACCAAGGCCTGGGTGGAGATGGTGCACCGCTATCTGGCCTCGACCCTGGGGCTGCTGGTCATTGCCCTTGTGCTGCTGGGCGCGCGGTGGCGCCGGGAAGTCGGCTATCCCTGGGCCATCAGCCTGGCGCTGCTGGCGGTGATCCTGCTGCAGGGCGCCTTCGGGGCCTTCACGGTGACCCTCAAGCTATGGCCCCAGGTGGTGACCCTGCACCTGCTGGGTGGCCTGACGGTGTTGGTGCTGTTCCTGTGGCTGCATCTACGCCTGCGCCGTTTCTCGTCCGGCGCGGCCGCCCCCTTTCCACGCCGACGCCTGACGCCGCTGTGGGGGCTGGTCATGCTCCTGCTGGTGGGGCAGCTGGCGCTGGGCGGCTGGACCTCGAGCAACTATGCCGGGATCGCCTGTCAGGGCTTTCCCACCTGCAACGGCCAGTGGTGGCCGGCGATGGACTGGAGCGAGGGCTTCCACCTGACCCAGACGGTGGGCCCCAACTACCTGCACAGCCAGTTGCATGCCGAGGCGCGCAGTGCCATCCAGGTCGGGCACCGGCTCGGCGCGCTGGCCCTGGGGCTGAGCCTGCTGCTGCTCGGCATGCGCCATCTGCGGGCGTCCGGCATGCGTCCCTGGCTGGCGTTGCTGGGCGGGGCCTATGGCGTTCAGGTGGTGATCGGCATCGCCAACGTGCTGGCCTGGCTGCCCCTGTGGCTGGCCCTGCTGCACACCGCCGGGGCGGTGCTGCTGGTCGTGGCCATGACCCTGGCCCTGTGGCACTGGCGCTGGTCGACGGTCCCGACGGCGGTCGAGCCGTCGGGCGCCGGAGAAACTGCAACGAAGGAGGAGTTGGCTCATGTCTGAAGTCATGATGGAGCGTGCGACCGTCGGCCATCTCTCCGGCTGGGGCTGGCGAGACCTCTACACGCTGTGCAAGCCCCGCGTCGTGGCCGTGATGCTGGTCTGCACGCTGGTCGGCATGCTGCTGGCCGCCCCGCTGCCTGACCCCGGGGCCGTGGTGTTCGGCTTGATCGGCATCGGCCTGGCCGCCGGTGGGGCCGCGGCCTTCAACCATGTGGTCGACCGACGCCTGGATGCGCTGATGCTGCGCACCGCCCGCCGGCCGCTGGCCACCCAGCGCATGCCTACGCCGCTGGCCCTGGTCTGGGCGACGCTGCTGTCGGCCTGCGGCATCGGGCTGCTGGCCTGGCAGGTCAACCTGCTGACGGCCTGGCTGACCCTGGGCTCGCTGATCGGCTATGCCCTCATCTACACCGCCTTCCTCAAGCATGCCACGCCGCAGAACATCGTCATCGGCGGGGTGGCGGGGGCCGCGCCGCCGCTGCTGGGCTGGACGGCGGTCACCGGCCAACTGGGCCCCGAGCCGCTGCTGCTGATGCTGATCATCTTCGCCTGGACGCCGCCGCACTTCTGGGCACTGGCCATCCACAAGCGCGACGAGTATGCCCGGGCCGGGGTGCCGATGCTGCCGGTCACCCATGGCGAGGCCTTCACGCGATTGCAGGTGTGGCTCTATGGCTGGCTGACCGTGGCGGTGACCCTGCTGCCCTTCACCATCGGCATGAGCGGGGCGCTCTACCTGGTGGGGGTGATGGCGCTCAACCTGCGCTTCATGGTGTGGAACTGGCGCGTCTGGCGTGGCCATGATCCGCAGGCCCCGCTGGCGGCCTTCTGGTTCTCCATCCGCTACATCCTGGGCGTCTTCGGCGTGCTGCTGCTGGACCACTATGCCGCCGCCTGGATGTTGGCCGCCTGAGGCCTTGCCGGGCGGCCCATCGTCTTTCTTACAATGTCACGTGCCCGGCCGGATGGCCGGGCTCCGCATTAGATGGCCGTCGTCGTCGGATCACCAGAGCGTGATGATCAGGAAGTAGGCCATCAGGGTCACCAGCACCGTGCTGATCAGGTTGAGCACGAAACCGGCACGGATCATCGACTGGATCCGCATGTGACCGGTGGCGAAGACGATCGCGTTGGGGGGCGTGGCCACTGGCATCATGAAGGCGCAGCTGGCAGCGATGGCGGCGGGCACCGTGATCAGCAGTGGCGAGATGTCCAGTGACAGGGCCAGCGCCCCGAGCAGCGGCAGGAAGGCGGCGGCGGTAGCGGTGTTGGAGGTCACCTCGGTGAGGAAGATGATCACCAGCACTACCACGCCGACCATCGCCAACAGCGGGAAGGTGCCGAACACGCCGAGCTGCTGGGCGATCCATTCCGCCAGTCCCGAGCGACTGATGGAGCCGGCCAGGGCCAGGCCACCCCCGAACAGCAGCAGGATGCCCCAGGGCAGCTCGTGCGCCGCGTCCCAGTCCATCAGGCGCTCGCCCGGCTGGCGGCCGGCCGGCACCAGGAAGAGTGAAATGCCTGCGATGATGGCGATGCCCGTGTCGGAGAGCCAGTCGAGCCCTGCGTCATTGAGCAGGGGGCGCAGCATCCAGGCCACCGCGGCGAGCAGGAAGACGACGCCCACGCGTCGCTCTGCCGGGTTGGTCCGGCCGAGCTTGGCCAGTTCGTCGCGGACCATGCCGGCACTGTCCTCGCCGGCATCCAGGGCGAAGTCGCGACGGGTCAGCCACCACCAGGCGCTGACCATCATGGCGGCACTGATCGGCAGGCCGATCATCATCCACTGGGCGAAACCGATGTCGATGCCGCGGTCCTCGGCCAGGTAGCCGGCCAGCAGGGCATTGGGCGGCGTGCCGATCAGGGTGGCCACGCCGCCGATGCTGGCGGAGTAGGCGATGGCCAGCAGCAGGGCCGTGGCGTAGCGGCGTAGCTCTTCGGGGTCGCTGTCGTCCAGCAGGCTGATCACCGACATGCCGATCGGCAGCATCATGATGGCCGTGGCCGTGTTGGACACCCACATGCTGAGGAAACCCGTGGCCAGCATGAAGCCGCCGATCTGCTGGCGAGGCTTGTGGCCGACGACCCGCAGCACGTGCAGGGCTAGGCGTTTGTGAAGGCTCCAGCGCTGCATGGCGATGCCGAGCAGGAAGCCGCCGAGGAACAGGTAGATGATAGGGTTGGCATAGCTGGCGGCCGTCTCGCTCATGCCGCCGATCCCCAGCGCCGGCACCAGTGCCAGCGGCAGCAGCGAGGTGGCGGGGATCGGGATCGCCTCGGTGGACCACCAGGTGGCCATCAGCAGGGCGAGGCCCAGGCAGGCCCAGGCCGATTCGGCCATGCCGGCCGGGGCGGGCAGCAACAGGGTCATCAGCACCCAGAGGGGCCCCAGCCACAGGCCGATACGCGCGGAGAGGGGAGGCGCCGAGGGCTTGTCTTGAGAGTCGTCGGTGGGGGACATCATCGCTCCTTGCCGGGGTGGGAGGGGAGGAGATAATACGCAGATTGAAGGTGTCGAGCAGGGCCTGGTATGCAACACGACGCCTTCATCTCGGTCACAATCGGCACTGCGGTTAATATAGGGAGGCACCTTGATCGTGTATAATATCTGTACATGCACTGAACCGATGGGGATACGCCCATGAGCTCTACCCTGGCACTGACGCTTCTCGGCCTGGCGCTGGCCATCATCGCCGGCCTCGGGGCTTACGCCTACACCCTCTGGAAGGAGGTGCAGCGGCGCAAGGCCTTCCGCGAGGAGGAACTGCAGCGCGCCCATCGGAACTGCCTGGAGAACCTGGAAATGGTCGCCTCGGCGCTGGTGCAGGAGCAGGTCGATATCACCGAGGGTAGTTGGCGCTGCAAGGTGCTGCTGGAGATCCTCGACCAGAAGCTGACCGAGCGCCCCGACTTTCAGGCCTTCGACGAGGTGCATCGGCGTACCCGCCACCTGCACACCCACTCCGCGCGCCAGGCGCTCAGTCCCCGTGACCGCTTCCGTGAGGATCGCGAGCGCCTGGCCGTGGAGGAAGAGTTCCGCGAGCCGGTGCTCAAGGCCGCGGCGGCAGTGGTGGAATTTCGCCGCGGCTGGCCGGGTAGCCTGCACTGAGCGAAGCTCGCCGTTCGGCCCGGTTCGTCACGAGCCGATATTTCGTGCGCTAGCGCACCATCTTCGATTGCAACCTACGGGCCTCTGCTGCAAGCTTGTCGAGCGTCGTAGATGGCTGATATATGGCTGGAGGCCACGGCCATCGGAGGACCGGACTGGCCGAGAAGGCACTTACGTGCTTTCTTGGTAGGTGCAGGAAGTGGATCGGGGACCGCTTCCCTTGGGTCATTCCTCGGAACCCCGGGTGATGAGGGCATTGCCTGTCACACCGGGATGTAGTCAAGAAGAAGGAGTCTTAACATGAAAAAATCCACGACTGGCTTGTTGCTCGGTTCCGCGCTGGTGGTCGGCCTGTCCGGCTGCGCCAGCTCCGCTTCCCAATCCAGTGACGGTGCGGGCGCGTCGTCCGATCGCGCCTGGTACCAGCATCCGACCGTCTGCGGCCTGGCCGGTGGCCTGATCGGCGGTGGCATCGGCTACGGTACCAGCGGCGAGTCCGACGAGGACCAGGGCGCGGCCATCGGCGCCACGGCGGGTGCTACCATTGGTGCCATGCTGTGTGCCGACACCTCGCCGGCACCGGCGGAGCCGGCGCCGCGCGACACCGACGGTGACGGCGTCATCGATGCCGATGACGAGTGCCCGGGAACCCCGGCCGGCGTGGCCGTGGATGCCGTGGGGTGCCCGCTGGACTCCGACAACGACGGCGTGCCGGACTACCAGGACCAGTGTCCGGGAACCCCGGCCGGTGCCGAGGTCAACGCCCTGGGCTGCGAGGAGGACCTGGTCCTGCGTGACGTCAACTTCGAGTTCGACTCCGCCACCCTGACCATGGGTGCCGAGCAGATCCTCGACGACGTCGCCGAGAAGCTGCGCGCCAACGAGAACGTCCGCGTGCGCATCGAGGGTCATACCGACTCCGTGGGTAGCGCTGCCTACAATGAGCAGCTGTCCCAGGAGCGCGCCGATTCCGTCGCCGACTACCTGGCCAGCCAGGGTGTCGATCGGGATCGCATGCAGACCACCGGTTTCGGCGAGTCCCAACCGGTGGCGACCAACGACACCGATGCGGGTCGTGCCGAGAACCGTCGCGTGGAACTGGGCGAGTGGGAGTGATCCTGCCCTGACCCGATCCATGGCCCCGGGCGCGTCCCGGGGCTGACGGCCGAACGAGAGAAGGCGCCTTCGGGCGCCTTCTCTCTTTTCGGGCGCCGCGTTCCGCCATGGCGCCGAAGGGGACGCTTCTGCTAGGCTAGGCGTCGTTTTTCCACGACCATTCTTCTGGCGACACGTGATCCCTGGTATGGATCACCACTGCGCACAAGGAACCCTTCATGCCCATCGTGACCCTGCCTGACGGCAGTCAGAGATCCTTCGACGCCCCCCTTACCGTGATGCAGCTGGCCGAGAGCATCGGCCCCGGTCTCGCCAAGGCCTGTGTGGCCGGCAAGATCGACGGCGTGCAGGTGGACGCCGCCGATGTCATCGACCGCGACGCCGAGGTGGCGATCCTCACCGCCCGCGACCCGGAAGGCCTGGAGGTCATCCGCCACTCCTGCGCCCACCTGATCGGTCATGCCGTCAAGCAACTCTATCCCGATGCCAAGATGGCGATCGGTCCGGTGATCGAGGACGGTTTCTACTACGACGTCGACTTCGGGCGGTCGGTGACCCCCGATGACCTCGAGGCCATCGAGGCCCGCATGAAGGCGCTGATCGACCACGAGTATGACGTGGTGCGCGAGTACGTCGACCGTGACCAGGCGATGCTGACCTTCCTGCATCGCGAGGAGCCCTACAAGCAGGAGATCGTGCGCGAGATCCCCGAGGGAGAGACCATCCGTCTCTACCATCACGAGGAGTACGTGGACATGTGCCGGGGGCCCCACGTGCCCAATACTCGGCACCTGAAGGCGTTCAAGCTGACCAAGCTGGCCGGTGCCTACTGGCGCGGCAACGCCGAGAACCCGATGCTGACGCGGATCTACGGCACGGCCTGGCCCGACAGGAAGCAGCTCAAGGCCTACCTGAAGCGGCTCGAGGAGGCCGAGAAGCGCGACCATCGCAAGCTGGCGAAGAGGATGGACCTCTTCCACCTCCAGGAGGAAGCGCCGGGGATGGTCTTCTGGCACCCCAACGGCTGGACCATCTACCAGGCCCTGGAGCAGTACATGCGCCGGGTCCAGGTCGAGAACGGCTATCAGGAGATCAAGACGCCGCAGATCGTCGATCTCTCGCTGTGGAAGGCCTCCGGTCACTGGGGGCACTACAGCGACATGATGTTCACCACCGAGTCAGAGAAGCGTGACTACGCGGTCAAGCCGATGAACTGCCCCTGCCACGTGCAGGTCTTCAACCAGGGGCTGAAGAGCTACCGTGACCTGCCGCTGCGCCTGGCCGAGTTCGGCAGCTGTCACCGCAACGAGCCCTCCGGCGCGCTGCACGGCCTGATGCGGGTGCGCGGCTTCACCCAGGACGATGCGCACATCTTCTGCACCGAGGGGCAGATCCAGTCCGAGGCCGAGGCCTTCATCGCCCTGACCATGAAGGTCTACCGGGAACTGGGCTTCGATGACGTGGAGCTCAAGCTCTCCACGCGACCCGACGACGACTTCCTGGGGGAGCCGGAGCTCTGGGACCGCGCCGAGGCAGGCCTCGAGGCCGCGCTCGACGCCACCGGCCTCGACTGGGAGCTGCAGCCGGGCGAGGGGGCCTTCTACGGACCCAAGATCGAGTTCTCGCTGCGTGACTGTCTCAACCGGGTCTGGCAATGCGGGACCCTGCAGCTGGACTTCAACCTGCCGGGGCGGCTGGGGGCGCAGTTCGTCGACGAGGACGGTGTCCGCAAGACGCCGGTGATGCTGCATCGAGCGATCCTCGGTTCCTTCGAGCGCTTCCTCGGTATTCTCATCGAGCACTTTGCCGGGGCCATGCCGCTGTGGCTGGCACCCCAGCAGGTGGTGGTCATGACCATCACCGATGCGCAGCGCGACTATGCCATGTCGCTGGTGAAGCGTTTGCAGAAAGTCGGTCTGCGCGTCAAGTCGGACTTGAGGAACGAGAAGATCGGCTTTAAAATCCGCGAGCATACGTTGCAGAAGGTCCCCTATCTCCTGGTGGTGGGAGATAAGGAAGTCGAGTCCGACTCGGTGGCCGTGCGTACGCGCAGTGGCGAGAACCTTGGTACGATGGTGGTGGATGCCTTCATCGACCGTGTTCGGGCCGAGCGGCAATAGCGACATCTTCCCAAGCTGAAGTGGAGACGGAACCATCAAGCGAAGCAACCCAAGAGGGCGTGTTCAAGACAAGCGCCCCCCCATGAACGAGCGGATTACCGAGGATCAGGTTCGCCTGATCGACAGTGACGGCGAGCAGTTGGGCATCGTGCCCACCAGCGAGGCGCTGGAGCGAGCCGAAGCGGCCGGTATGGACCTCGTGCAGATTTCCAACGCCGATCCGATCGTCTGCAAGATCATGGATTACGGCAAGTTCGTCTTCGAGCAGAAGAAGCAGAAGGCTGCTCAGAAGAAGAAGACGAAGCAGATTCAGGTCAAGGAAGTGAAATTCCGGCCTGGCACCGACGAGGGCGACTATCAGGTCAAGATGAAGAACCTGATCCGTTTCCTCGAAGGTGGCGACAAGGGCAAGGTCACGCTGCGCTTCCGCGGTCGCGAGATGGCGCACCAGGACATCGGTCGCAAGCTGATGGAGCGGATCGCCGCCGATCTCGAGGAGATCGGGACCGTGGAGTCCTTCCCCAAGATGGAAGGGCGCCAGATGATCATGATCATTGCCCCCAAGAAGAAGTGATCCGACGGCCAGTCCAACGGGCGGAAGGCGAGAAGGCCTTCCGTCGGCCACGGATTTTCTGAAAAAGCCTCGAGCGGAGTTAACCTCATGCCGAAAATCAAGAGTAACAGCGGCGCTGCCAAGCGCTTCAAGAAGACGGCCAACGGCTTCAAGCACAAGCAGTCGTTCCGCAGCCACATCCTGACCAAGAAGTCCACCAAGCGGAAGCGTCAGCTGCGTGGGATGAAGCAGATCCACGACGCCGACAAGCAGCTCGTGCAGCGCATGCTGCCGAACCTGTAACGCCCGGGTGAACCCCTCTAACGTCAGGAGAAAGCCATGACTCGTGTCAAGCGTGGTGTCGTCGCCCGTCGTCGTCACAAGAAGATTCTCAAGCAGGCCAAGGGCTACTACGGTGCCCGTTCACGCGTCTTCCGCGTGGCCAAGCAGGCCGTCATCAAGGCCGGCCAGTACGCGTACCGTGACCGCCGCCAGCGCAAGCGCCAGTTCCGCGCCCTGTGGATCCAGCGCATCAACGCCGGTGCCCGTCAGCACGGCCTGTCCTACAGCCGTTTCGTCGGTGGCCTGAAGAAGGCCGGTATCGAGATCGACCGCAAGGTGCTGGCCGATCTGGCCGTTCACGAGAAGGCTGCCTTTGCCGCCATCGTCGAGAAGGCCAAGGCTGCCCAGTAAGGGACGTCGACCCTTGGCCGGCCACGGCGCACGCCGAGAGGCCGGACCATGATCGTCGCAGGGGAAGAGCAGCCGCTCTTCCCCTGTTTTTTTGAAAGACTTCGGAGCTCAACGGATGGACCACCTTCCCACTCTGGTTGCCGAGGCTCGCGACGCCATCCACGCCGCCGACAGCCTGGCCGTGCTGGACGAACTGCGCGTCCGTTATCTCGGCAAGAAGGGCGAGATCACCGCGCTGCTCAAGGGGCTCGGCAAGCTGCCTGCCGAGGAGCGCCCGGCCGCGGGCGAGCGCATCAACCAGGCCAAGCAGGCCCTGGGCAAGGAACTGGACGAGCGGCGTCAGGCGCTGGAAAAGGCGGCCCTCGAGGCGCGCCTGGCCGCCGAGCGCCTCGACGTGACCCTGCCGGGGCGCGGTCAGCCCAGCGGTGGCCTGCACCCGGTGACCCTGACCCTGGAGCGCATCGAGGGGCTCTTCACCCGTATCGGCTACGACGTGGCGGTCGGTCCCGAGATCGAGGACGATTACCACAACTTCGAGGCCCTCAATATCCCCGCGCACCACCCCGCGAGGGGCATGGCCGATACCTTCTACTTCGATGCCACCCGGCTGCTGAGGACCCATACCTCGCCGGTGCAGGTGCGGACCATGAAGGAGGCCGAGCCGCCGATCCGCATCGTCTGTCCCGGGCGCGTCTACCGCAGTGATTCCGACCTGACCCACACCCCCATGTTCCACCAGGTCGAGGGGTTGCTGGTCGACGAGGACGTCAGCTTCGCCGACCTCAAGGGCACCATCCAGGACTTCCTGCACGCCTTCTTCGAGCGTGATGACCTCTCGGTGCGCTTCCGGCCCTCCTACTTCCCCTTCACCGAGCCCTCGGCGGAGGTCGACATCCAGTGCGTGATGTGTGGTGGCGATGGCTGCCGGGTCTGCTCCCATAGCGGCTGGCTGGAAGTGATGGGCTGCGGGATGGTGCATCCCGAGGTGTTCCGCCACTCCGGCATCGACGCCGAGCGCTTCACGGGCTTTGCCTTCGGCATGGGCGCCGAGCGCCTGGCCATGCTGCGCTACGGCGTCAACGACCTGCGGCTGTTCTTCGACAACGACCTGCGCTTCCTGCGCCAGTTCGCCTGATCGACCCCCGGATAAGCAGAACACAGGATACGTCATGAAATTTTCCGAACAGTGGCTGCGTGACTGGGTCTCGCCGGCGCTCTCCACCCAGGCCCTGGCCGACCAGATCACCATGGCCGGCCTGGAAGTCGATGCCGTGGACCCGGTGGCCGCCGCCTTCAGCGAGGTCGTCGTGGCGGAGGTGGTCGGCAAGGAGCCCCATCCCGATGCCGACAAGCTCAATGTCTGCCGGGTCGACGACGGCAGTGGCGAGCCCGTCCAGGTGGTATGCGGGGCGCCCAATGTGGCCGTGGGGCAGAAGGTGCCCTTCGCCCGGGTCGGTGCGGTTCTGCCCGGTGACTTCACGATCAAGCAGGCTCGGCTGCGCGGTGTCGAGTCCCGCGGCATGATCTGCTCGGCCTCCGAGCTGGGCCTCGAGGAGGAGACCTCCGCGGGGATCCTCGTGCTGCCCCCCGGCGCGCCGGTCGGCGAGGGGTTCCGTGACTACATGGGCCTCGACGACCACACCATCGAGGTGGACCTGACGCCGAACCGCGGGGACTGCCTGAGCCTCAAGGGGCTGGCCCGCGAGGTCGGGGTGCTCAACCGCCTGGCCGTCTCGGGCCCCGACCTGGCCCCCGTGGCGCCCACCGTCGAGGAGACCTTCCCGGTGCGCGTCGAGGACGCCGAGCACTGTCCGCGCTACATCGGCCGCCTCATCAAGGGCGTCGACGTCACCGCCGAGACCCCGCTGTGGATGGTCGAACGGCTGCGCCGCAGCGGCATCCGCTCCATCGACCCGGTGGTGGATGTCACCAACTACGTGATGCTCGAACTGGGCCAGCCGCTGCATGCCTTCGATCGCGCCAACCTGCACGGTAGCGTGGTCGTGCGGCTGGCACGGGAGGGGGAGCGCCTGGTGCTGCTCGACGGCCAGGAGATCACCCTGGACGGCTCCACGCTGGTCATCGCCGACGAGCGGGGCCCGCTGGCCATCGCCGGCGTCATGGGTGGCGAGCACTCCGGCGTGAGCCTCGAGACCCGCGACATCTTCCTCGAGTCGGCCTTCTTCTCGCCGTTGGCGATCGCCGGCCAGGCGCGCGCCTATGGCCTGCACACCGACGCCTCGCACCGCTTCGAGCGCGGTGTCGACCCCTGCCTGGCCCGCGAGGCCGCCGAGCGGGCCACCGCCCTGCTGCTGGCGATCACCGGTGGCGAGCCGGGGCCGCTGGTCGAGGTGGCGAGCGTTGACCATCTGCCGGGCGGCCGTGAGGCGACCCTGCGGGCGTCTCGCCTGGAGCAGGCGCTTGGCAAGTCGCTCCCCCGTGGCGAGGTCACCGAGATCCTCGAGCGCCTCGGCCTGGCGGTCGAGGCCTCCGGGCAGGGCTGGACCGTGCGGGTCCCGAGCTGGCGCTTCGACATCGCCATCGAGGAGGACCTGATCGAGGAGGTGGCGCGCATCCACGGCTACAATCGCCTGCCGGTGCGCCGCCCCCTGGTCCGCCTGGCCCTGCGCCCGGCCCACGAGGCGCACACGCCGCTGGCGCGGCTGCGGCGCCAGATGGTCGCGCGCGGCTACCAGGAGGCCGTGACCTACAGCTTCGTCGCCCCCGAGCTGCAGCAGGCGCTGCATCCCGAGGCGGTATCGCCGACGCTGGCCAACCCCATCTCCAGCGATCTCTCGGTGATGCGCGCGAGCCTCTTTCCCGGCCTGGTGCGGGCCCTGCAGCACAACCTCAACCGCCAGCAGGACCGGGTGCGACTGTTCGAGACCGGCCTCACCTTTCGTGGCGAGCTCGATCACCTGCACCAGACCCCGATGCTCGGCGCGCTGGTCTGCGGTCCTCGCGAGCCGGAGGGCTGGACCGGCGGCAGGGAGCCGGTCGACTTCTTCGACCTCAAGGGGGACCTGGAAAGCCTGCTGGCCCTCGGCGAGCCCCAGGCCTGGCGCTTCGAGCCCGGCGAGCACCCGGCCCTGCATCCCGGCCAGTGCGCCCGCCTCCTGCATCGCGGTGAGGAGGCCGGCTGGATCGGCACCCTGCACCCCGCGGTGCGCGCCAGGCTTGGCCTCAAGGTCGACGCGCTGCTCTTCGAGGTGCGCCTCGATGCCCTGACCCAGGGCCGGGTGCCGGCCTTCACGCCGCTCTCACGCCATCCCGAGGTGCGCCGCGACCTGGCCTTCCTGGTCGAGGAGGGGCTGCCGGTGCAGTCGCTGCTCGACACCATCCGGGCCCAGGCCGGCGAGTGGCTGGTGGAGTCTCACCTGTTCGATGTCTACCAGGGCAAGGGGGTGCCGGAAGGCCTCAAGAGCGTGGCCCTGGGCTTGACCTGGCAGCATCCTTCGCGCACGCTTAATGACGAGGAAATCAATCAGTTGGTTGATGCCATCGTCGCGGAGTCACGTCAGCATCTGGGGGCGGAGTTGCGCGCATGAGGCCTGGGCGTCTCGTCGATCGGCAGGACCAGCGCCATGAGGACGACAACATGGGTGCGTTGACCAAGGCGGAACTGGCCGAACATCTGCACGCGGAATTGGGCCTCTCCAAGCGCGAGGCGAAGTCCATGGTGGAGGCCTTCTTCGAGGAGATACGCGGCTGCCTTCGCGAGAACGAGCAGGTCAAGCTCTCGGGCTTCGGCAACTTCGACCTGCGCGACAAGCGTGAACGACCCGGTCGCAACCCCAAGACCGGCGAGGAGATCCCGATCTCGGCGCGGCGGGTGGTCACCTTCCGGCCCGGCCAGAAGCTCAAGAGCCAGGTCGAGGGGTACCGCGGCGAGTCCCACTGACCCCCTTGCCGTCCATCAAGAACGCCACTCCGCGGAGTGGCGTTTTTCGTCGACGGTGCCCGGCGTCTCGTCACACGCCGTTGCCGTTCTCCAGCATCCAGGTGATGACCACCTTCAGGACATAGCCCAGCATCCCGGCACCCAGCACCACGAACAGCATGATGGTGCCGAAGCGGCCGGCCTGGGACTTCTTCGCCAGGTCCCAGATGATGAAGCACATGAAGAGGATCAGGCCGCCGATCATGAACGGTGTGATCCAGGTCTCGAAGGTCTGCTGCATGATGCCTCCGTGCATGCCTCAGGGAAATCCGACCATTATACTCGGGCTTAGGCGGCACTGCAGGCCCCAGGGCGTGGCCCCATGCCGCACCCCCATGTTAATATCCGACCGAAATCCTCAGGTAAATCCATGACATGCCCATGCTCAAGATCTTCGTAGGTACCATGTATGGCGGTGCCCTGGACGTCGCCGAGCAGGTCAAGCCGCTGTTCGAGGAGGCCGGGTACGAGGTGGCCATCTTCGACCAGCCGACCCTCGACGACCTCATCGGCTCGCCCACCGACCTGGCGCTGTTCTGCGTCTCGACCACCGGCAGCGGCGACCTGCCCGGCAACATCGTGCCCTTCGCCCGGGACCTCGAGGAGCAGAGTCCCGGCCTCGCCGGACTCCGTTACGGCCTCATCGCCCTGGGCGACAGCTCCTACGGCGACACCTTCTGTGGCGCGGGGCGCTATCTTGACGAGCTGCTCGAGGGACAGGGGGCACAGCGCCTCGGTGAGCGCCTCGAGGTGGATGCCATGGAGACCTTCATGGCGGACGACGAGGCCCTGCCCTGGGTCGAACAGTGGATCGATGTCCAGCAGCTGAAGGTGGCCTGACGTGGGGGCGACGCCGACAGCGGAGCGCCTCAGCCTGCTGCTGGGGCTCGGGACGTTGATGCTGGCGACCTTGCCACGCTACCTGGCCGGAGGGCACGAGACGCGGCTGTCGCTGATGCTGATGGCACTGGCGGTGGTGGCCGTGGTGAGCGTACTGCAGTGGCGGCTGCTCCCGGGCGAGGCGCGCTCGCGCCTTCCCGCGCTGTTGCGTCGACTGGGGCTCTGCCTGGGCGTGGGGCTGATCGTGATGGCGGCCTGGCACGCCCTGACCAGTGACTTCTTCGGCTGGGAACTGCTGCTCTCTCACGGCGCCACGCTGGGGCTGCTGCTGCATGCCCTGGGGCTGTGGGTCAGGGTGCCTCGCTGAACTCGGCCCCAGCTACAAGGTTCAAGGAGCAAGTCACAAGGAAACCCTACAAAGACAGCCTTGTAGCCTGTCAGAGTGTGGGCGCACAGTACTTGCCCCTTGCCCCTTGCCCCTTGCCCCTTGTTCCTTGTTCCTTGTTCCTTGTTCCTTGTTCCTTGTTCCTAGCCCAGCGTATAGCAGGGCACGTAGTCCCCGGCGAGCTTCATGCGGCCCTGATCGACGAAGGAGGCGAGCAGCTCGTCGAGGCGGGCCATCAGCTCCGGTTCGGCGTGCAGGCGGAAGGGGCCATGGGCCTCGATCGCGCGGATACCCTTCTCCTTGACGTTGCCGGCGACGATGCCCGAGAAGGCGCGGCGCAGATTGGCGGCCAGTTCGTGGACCGGCTGCTCCTGGTGGAGTGCCAGGCCGGCCATGGCCTCGTGGGTGGGCTCGAAGGGCTCCTGGAAGTCCCGGGCCACGGTGAGTCGCCAGTTGTAGTAGAAGGCGTCCTGGCGGCTGCGGCGATACTCGGTCACCGCGTCGATGTTTTTGCGCATGGTGCGGGCGACCTCGACGGCGTCGTCGACGACAATGCGGTAGAGCCGGCGCACCTCCTCGCCCAGGGTGTAGACCAGGAACTCGTCGATGCGCCTGAAATAGTCGGCAGAGTCGGCGGGCCCGGTAAGGATCACCGGCAGCGCCATGTCGGCATTGTCCGGGTGCAGCAGGATCCCCAGCAGGTAGAGGATCTCCTCGGCAGTGCCCACGCCGCCCGGGAAGACGATGATGCCGTGGCCCAGGCGCACGAACGCCTCGAGGCGTTTCTCGATGTCGGGCATCACCACCAGCTCGTTGACGATGGGGTTGGGCGCCTCGGCAGCGATGATGCCGGGCTCCGAGACCCCCAGGTAGCGTCCCTGGGTGCGACGCTGCTTGGCATGGGCCACGTTGGCGCCCTTCATGGGCCCCTTCATGGCGCCGGGGCCGCAGCCGGTGCAGATGTCCAGCTCACGAAGCCCCAGGTGGTAGCCGACGGACTTGGTGTAGTCGTACTCCTCGCGGGAGATAGAGTGGCCGCCCCAGCAGACGACCAGGCTGGGGTCGCGTCCCGGCTTGAGGGTCCCGGCCTTGCGCAGGATATGGAAGACCGCGTTGGTGGTGCCCTCGGCGGTCCGCAGGTCGAAACGGTGGCGGGTCTGGATCTCGTTGTAGACGTAGACGATGTCGCGCAGCACCGCGGAGAGGTGCTCGCGGATGCCGCGGATCATCTTGCCGTCGACGAAGGCCTCGGCGGGGGCGTTGGTAATCTTGAGGCGAACCCCGCGGTCCTGCTGCAGCACCTCGATGTCGAAGTCCCGATAGGTCTCGAGCAGGGCCAGGCCATCATCGGTGGGATTGCCGCAGTTGAGTACCGCCAACGAACAGTTACGCAGCAGCTCGTGCAGGCCGCTCCGGGAGGTATCGTGGAGGCGCTCGACCTCCTGCTGGGAGAGAATCTCGAGGCTGCCTTCCGGCGAGATGGTGGTGGAAATGGTGTCGGGCATGCTTGGCGTTCCCTGTCGTCATGGCGGCATTGCTCGTCCTGCGATGCTACCACGCCGCGCCTCGGCCGGGCATCGCTGCGGCCCCTGCGGCGAACTGGTAGAATCCGTGCTGCCAGGCCATCGCCCGCCACGTGACGCCCCATGTTCAACGCCCGATACTTCCGCACCTTCATCACCCTGGTCGAGACCGGCAGCTTCACGCGCACCGCCCGCCGCCTGGAGATGACCCAGCCCGGGGTCAGCCAGCACGTGCGCAAGCTCGAGGAGTACCTCGGCAAGCCGCTGCTGGATCGCCAGGGGAGGCGTTTCGTCCTCACCGAGACCGGCCGGCGGGCCTACGACTACGCGCTCAAGCTGTTCGCCGAGCACGAGCAGTTCCGCCACTCCCTGGACGATGACAGCCTGGACAGCGGCGAGTGCCGCCTCGCCTCGCCGGGGAGCGTCGGCCTGATGCTCTATCCCTTCATCCTCGGCCAGCAGCAGATGCAGCCCGGTCTCACGGTGAGCTACAGCTTCGCCTTCAACGGCGAGATCGTCGCCGACGTGCTGGGAGGCCGTCATGACCTGGGGATCATCACCGAGGCCGTGCGCCATCCCGACCTCGACTGCGAGCCCTGGCACCAGGAGCCGCTCTGCCTGGTGGTGCCGGCGGACTTCGCCGGCAATGGCCTGGCCGACCTGATGGGGATCGGCTTCATCAGCTACTCGGGTGGGGAGGATCACGCCGGGGCCCTGCTGAAGGCCAACTTTCCCGACTTCCGCTCCATGAGCCACTTCCGGCGCCAGGGCTTTACCAACGAGGTGAGCATGGTGCTGGATGCCGTGGCGCGCGGGCTCGGCTTCACCGTGGTCTCCCGAGTGGTGCTGGAGACCTCGCCCTGGCAGCGACAGGTCAAGGAGCTCTCTCTGAACCAGCCGGTCCACGAGACCCTGCATCTGGTCATGCGTGCCGGCGAGCAGATGCCACGGCGCTACGTGCGGCTGCTCGAGGGCTATCGCGAGCAGCGCCGTCACGAACGCTTCGGTTTCGGCGAGGGGCCGGAACGCCAGGAGGCCTGAACGCAGCAGGCCCCGCTGGGGGCGGGGCCTGTGCAATGCGTTGGTGCATGCGGGCAATGCGGCGTGCCCGTCAGTCACGTCGTTCCGTCGCGGTACTCGTCGATGCTCGGGCAGGAGCAGATCAGCTGCCGGTCGCCGAAGACGTTGTCGACCCGGTTGACCGCCGGCCAGTATTTGGCGGCCTTGACCGCCTCGGAAGGGAAGGCGCCGAGCTCTCGGGAGTAGGGGCGTTCCCAGGCGTCGTCCATCAGGTCGGCCATGGTGTGCGGGGCGTTGACCAGGGGGTTGTCGTCCGCCGGCCAGTCGCCGCGCTGCACGGAGGCGATCTCCTCGCGAATGGCGATCATGGCGTCGCAGAAGCGGTCGATCTCGTAGCGCGACTCCGATTCGGTGGGCTCGATCATCAGCGTGCCGGGTACCGGGAAGGACATGGTCGGGGCGTGGAAGCCGTAGTCCATCAGGCGCTTGGCGATGTCTTCCTCGCTGATGCCCGACTCGGCCTTGAGCGGGCGGATGTCGATGATGCACTCGTGGGCCACGGTACCGTTGCGCCCCTTGTAGAGCACCGGGTAGTGGCGCTCCAGGCGCGCCGCGACGTAGTTGGCGTTGAGGATCGCCAGCTCGGTGGCCTCACGCAGGCCACGGGCCCCCATCATCTTGATGTAGGCCCAGGAGATCGGCAGGATCGAGGCCGAGCCGAAGGGCGCGGCCGAGACCGCCCCACAGCTTGCCTCGACGCCGTCCAGTGGCGTCACCACATGGTTGGAGACGAAGGGGGCCAGGTGGGCCTTGACCCCGATCGGCCCCATCCCCGGGCCGCCGCCGCCGTGGGGAATGCAGAAGGTCTTGTGCAG
Source organism: Halomonas rhizosphaerae (assembly GCF_030010555.1). GTDB lineage: Bacteria > Pseudomonadota > Gammaproteobacteria > Pseudomonadales > Halomonadaceae > Halomonas > Halomonas rhizosphaerae. Next base: position 260,309 of record NZ_JASCQP010000028.1, on the reverse strand, counting down.
GTTGAGGTGGCTGACGTCGCCGCCGAAGTCGCCGGGGCGGGTCAGGCCCACCTGGGCATTCATGTTGGCGCCGTCGATGTACACCTGGCCGCCGTGGGCATGCACGAGGTCGCACACCTCGCGCACGCTCTCCTCGAAGACCCCGTGGGTGGAGGGATAGGTGATCATGATCGCCGAGAGGGCGTCACGGTGCTGCTCGGCCTTGGCGCGCAGGTCCTCGAGGTCGATGTTGCCGTCGCTGTCGCACTCCACCACCACCACCTTCATCCGCGCCATGGCGGCGGAGGCCGGGTTGGTGCCGTGGGCGGAGCTCGGGATCAGGCAGACATCGCGGTGCCCCTCGCCCTGGGCAGCCTGATAGCGGCGGATCGCCACCAGGCCGGCGTACTCGCCCTGGGCGCCGGAGTTGGGCTGCATGGAGATATGGTCGTAGCCGGTGACCTCCACCAGGAAGGCGGCCAGCTCGTCGATCATCTGCCGGTAGCCCGCCACCTGGTCACGGGGCGCGAAGGGGTGGATGCGCGCAAACTCCGGCCAGGTGATGGGGATCATCTCGCTGGTCGCGTTGAGCTTCATGGTGCAGGAGCCCAGCGGGATCATGGCGTGGGCCAGCGACAGGTCCTTGTTCTCCAGGCGCTTGAGGTAGCGCAGCATCTCCGTCTCGCTTTGGTAGCGGCGGAAGGTCGGGTGGGTCAGGAAGTCCGACTGGCGACGGCAGGCCGCCGGGATGCCGGTGAGTCCCTCTGCCAGCACCCGGTCGTCGAGCTCGCGCACCGAGAGGCCGTGCTCCTCGCCGAGCAGCACGTCGAACAGCACGTCCACATCATGGGCGGTGGTGGTCTCGTCGAGGCTCAGGCCCACGTCGCCATTGGCGAAGTAGCGCAGGTTGAGGTCGTGGGTCATGGCCCGGCCATGGAGCTTGCCGGCGTCCACGCCGGTCAGGCGCAGTGTGTCGAACCAGCTGTCATGGGCCAGGGAGATGCCCTTGGCCTTGAGCCCCTCGGCGAGGATCGTGGTCAGGCGGTGGATGCGCGAGGCGATGGTGGTGAGCCCCTTGGCGCCATGGTAGACGGCGTAGAAGCCGGCGATGTTGGCAAGCAGCGCCTGAGCGGTGCAGATGTTGGAGGTGGCCTTCTCGCGGCGGATGTGCTGCTCGCGGGTCTGCATGGCCATGCGCAGCGCGGTGTTGCCGCGGCTGTCCCGCGAGACGCCGATGATGCGGCCAGGGATCGAGCGCTTGAGCTTGTCCGTGGTGGCGAAGAAGGCGGCATGCGGGCCACCGTAGCCCATGGGCACGCCGAAGCGCTGCGAGGAGCCCACCACCATGTCGGCGCCGATGGCCCCTGGCTCCTTGAGCAGCACCAGGCCCATGATGTCGGCGACCACGCAGGTCATCACGCCGCGCTCGCGGGCCGCGGTAACCAGCGGCGCCAGGTCACGGACCTGACCGCTGTCACCCGGGTACTGCAGCAGGGCACCGAAGACCTCATGGTCGGCGAGTTCCTCGGCCGGGGCCACCACCAGCTCGAAGCCGAACCAGGCAGCGCGGGTGCGCACCACGTCGAGGGTCTGGGGGAAGACGTCCTCGGCGACGAAGAAGGTGTCGCTCTTCGCCTTCTTGTTGGCGCGTTTGCACAGCGCCATGGCCTCGGCGGCGGCCGTCGCCTCATCGAGCAGCGAGGCGTTGGCCAGTTCCATGCCGGTGAGGTCCATGACCATCTGCTGGAAGTTCAGCAGGCCTTCCAGCCGACCCTGGGAGATCTCCGGCTGGTAGGGGGTGTAGGCGGTGTACCAGCCGGGGTTCTCCAGCACGTTGCGCTGGATCACGGTCGGCAGATGGGTGTCGTAGTAGCCTTGGCCGATGTAGCTCTTGACGACCCGGTTCTGGCGGGCCAGGCGCTGCAGGTAGTCCAGGGCCTCGGCCTCGCTCTTCGGCGGATCCAGGTCCAGCTCACGCCCCAGCCGGATGCCGGCGGGAACGGTCGCCTCGATCATCGAGGGCAGGTTCTCCATGCCCAGGGTAGTGAGCATGCCGTCCACGTCGGCGCCGGCCGGTCCGTTGTGGCGCTGGAGGAAGGCATCGTGAGCGGCCAGATCGGCCAGGCGGCGGTTGTCGAAAGCCATGGAACACCCTGTGTGCGTGACGGGGCCTCGCCCCGGGGATCGTCGAAGGGGGCCGGCCCCGTCAGGGACGAGGCCGGGCGTGGCGCCCGTCGCGCCAGCGGCCGGCACGATCCGGCCGGTCCCGACGGGGGCGCCAGGGGCGAGGATCACTCCTCGGCGGCGGCCATTGCCTGGTAGGCGTCGGCGTCGAGCAGGTCGTCGAGCACGCTGGCGTCCTCGAGGCGTACCTTCATGATCCAGCCATCCTCGTAGGGCGACTCGTTGACGGTCTCGGGGGCATCCTCGAGCGTCTCGTTGACCTCGAGGATCTCGCCGGCCACCGGTGCGTAGAGGTCGGAAGCGGCCTTCACCGATTCGATGACGCCGAACTCGTCGCCCACGGCCAGGGTACGGCCCACGTCGGGCAGCTCGACGAAGACCACGTCGCCCAGCGCCTCCTGGGCATGGTCGGTGATGCCGATGGTCACGGTGCCGTCGCCATTGTCGAGGACCCATTCATGGCTTTCGGCATAGCGCAGGTTGGCGGGGATAGAGCTCATCGTGATTTCCTATACGAAAAAGGTTTTCGGATCCGCGAATGCTAACGCCATTGGCAGCATTTGGCGAGTCCTCCCGGCGGGTCGGTTCGGCGTCTGGCGCTCCTCGACCCGTTCACAGGTTGGTTCGCCGCAGCCGGTTCGTCCAGTACCGGCCCCGCAGGAGGAACGGCTGCTGCCCGGCGTGGACCAGGACGGCGGGATCCAGGCTGAGAGAGAGGCGGACGGGTGATGCCAGGCGTCATCCTCTTGCTCCCAGGCGTTGCCGACAGTAGGCTTGCCGCGTTTCCGATCGGAAACAGGCGGCGTCATCCTGCGCGGTGCCGCTGTGGTGTCTCCCCCGGCTCATCGGGCTGGTGCATCAGTGGCAGGATCCGCTATCGTGAAGGCGTTCGTCCTGTCGATCTTTCGTCGAAGCCTGGCCCGGCCATGCCATTTCGTCTTTCCCGAGGTCAGGCGAGCCCGGAAGCGCATGGCGGGTCACAACAACAAGCGTGAATTAAGGGAGACTCTCGTGGAAACCTTGAACAGTATCTTCGGTGCCATCAATGGCGTGGTATGGGGGCCATTGATGCTCATCCTGCTGCTGGGGGTGGGCCTCTACCTGCAGCTCGGCCTGAAGCTGATGCCGATCCGCAAGCTCGGCACCGGCTTCAAGCTGATGTGGCAGGGGCGTGACAAGAAACCCGAGCCGGGCAAGAAGGCCGAGAAGCTCGAAGACGGTGAGATCTCGCCCTTCAATGCCTTGATGACGGCGCTCTCCGCCACCATCGGGACCGGCAACATCGCCGGGGTGGCCACCGCCATCGCCCTGGGTGGCCCGGGGGCGGTGTTCTGGATGTGGATCACGGCCCTGGTGGGCATGGCGACGAAGTTCGCCGAGGCGGTGCTGGCGGTGCGTTACCGCGAGACCGACAGCACCGGCTACCATGTCGGCGGCCCGATGTTCTACATCAAGAACGGACTGGGCAAGAAGTGGCTGTGGCTGGGCGGTGCCTTCGCCTTCTTCGGCGCCGTGGCGGCCTTCGGCATCGGTAACACCGTGCAGTCGAACTCCGTGGCGGATGCCCTGGACTCCACCTTCGGCCTGCCGCACTGGATCACCGGGGTGGTGATCATGGTGCTGGCCGGGGCCGTGATCCTCGGCGGCATCAAGCGTATCGCCAAGGTGGCGGGCAAGCTGGTGCCGGTCATGGGCATCCTCTACGTGCTGGCCGGCCTGGTCGTGCTGGCGATCAACGCCGGCCAGATCGGTGAGGCGTTCAGCATGATCTTCTACTACGCCTTCAACCCGCATGCGGCCATGGGCGGCTTCGCCGGCGCGGCGGTGATGGCGGCGATCCGCTTCGGTGTGGCCCGCGGCATCTTCTCCAACGAGGCTGGCCTGGGTAGCGCACCCATCGCCCACGCCGCGGCCCAGACCAAGAACCCGGTTCGCCAGGGCCTGATCGCCATGCTGGGTACCTTCATCGACACCATCATCGTCTGCTCCATCACCGCGCTGGTCATCCTGACCGCGGGTGTCTGGGAGACCGGGGAGGCCGGGGCGTCGCTGACCGCGCTCTCCTTCGACGAGGCCCTGCCCGGCATGGGCAACCAGATCGTGTCGCTGGCGCTGGCGGTGTTCGCCTTCACCACCATCCTGGGCTGGTCCTTCTACGGGGAGAAGTGCTTCCAGTTCCTGTTCGGTACCCGATCGATCATGCTCTACCGGGTGCTGTTCGTGCTGGCAATCCCGCTGGGTGCCATGGCCCAGCTGGGCTTCATCTGGCTGATGGCCGACACCTTCAATGCCATGATGGCCATCCCCAACCTGATCGCCCTGGCGCTGCTGTCGCCGGTGGTCTTCAAGCTGGCCCGTGACTACTTCGACGGCAAGGAGATCCTGCCGGGCGAGGAACTGGACCACGACAAATCCTGAGGGTGCGTCACGCCGGAGAGGTGTCCCGAGGGGCACCTCTCTTGCGTTGGCCCCCCAAGCCATGAGTGGTGACGACATGAGTGAACTCAAGCATACCCCCCTGCACGCCCTGCACGTGGAACTGGGGGGCAAGATGGTGCCCTTCGCCGGCTACGACATGCCGGTGCAGTATCCGCTGGGGGTCAAGCGCGAGCATGAGCATACCCGCCGCGCCTGTGGGCTCTTCGATGTCTCCCATATGGGGCAGATCCTGCTGCGGGGCCCGCGGCCGGCCGAGGCGCTGGAGACCCTGGTGCCGGCGGACATCGTCGGGCTGGCCGAGGGCATGCAGCGCTACGCGCTGTTCACCGCCGAGGAGGGCGGCATCCTCGATGACCTGATGGTGGTCAATGGCGGGGATCACCTCTACCTGGTGGTCAACGCCGCCTGCCGGGAACAGGACATCGCCCACCTGCGTCGCGGCCTGCCCGACCACGAGGTCGAGGTGGTCGACCGGGGCCTGCTGGCGCTGCAGGGACCGGCGGCGGCGGAGGTGATGCAGCGCCTGTGCCCCGAGGCCTGCGAGATGGTCTTCATGCAGCATGGCCACTTCACCATCGAGGGCATCGACGTCTGGGTCAGCCGCAGCGGCTACACTGGCGAGGACGGCTTCGAGATGTCGGTGGCCGCCGAGCAGACCGAGGCCCTGGCGCGTCGCCTGCTGGGGGAAGAGGAGGTCGAGGCGATCGGCCTGGGGGCCCGTGACTCGCTGCGCCTCGAGGCGGGCCTGTGCCTCTATGGCCACGATATCGACACCGAGACGACGCCGGTGGAAGCGGGACTGATTTGGGCCATCGGCAAGCCTCGCCGGCGCGGGGGCGAGCGTGCCGGTGGTTTCCCCGGCGCCGACCTGATCCTGCATCAGGTGGCCGAGAAGGACCATCGCCGCAAGCGGGTCGGGCTGCTCGGCGAGGGCCGCGCCCCGGTGCGCGAGGGGGCCGAGCTCTATGATGCCGAGGATAACCGGCTGGGCCGCGTGACCTCGGGAGGCTTCGGCCCCAGCGTCGGGCGGCCGGTGTCGATGGGCTACGTGGCCATCGAGGCCAGCGAGGTCGGCACCACGGTGTATGCCGAGGTGCGCGGCAAGCGCCTGCCGATGACGGTGACCAGGATGCCCTTCGTCACGCCCGGCTACCATCGGGGTTGATGCCCGCCTTTTTATACCGTTATCTATCGAGCCTCCCTCAGCGGCCATCCCGATCCGGGGTGGCCGTTCTGCCGTAAGGAGCGTCCATCAAGGACGGCAGGGTGTCAGACAGGTGACGCCGCCAGATGAACCCGGCGGAAGGTCAGGCTGATACGCAACCCGGGCAACCGGCGCGGCAGCAGGGCATGCTGCAGTTGGCCCTGCACGCCGGCCCCCATCAGCAGCAGGCTGTCATGGTGCAGCCAGACGTTGAAGGCCGCATGCGAGCGATCCTTCCAGCGGAAGCGCAGCGGCCGTTCGCTGCCCAGGCTCACCGCGGCGATCAGCGGGTCCGGGCCAAGCTCGGGTTCGTCGTCGCTGTGCCAGCCCATGCGCTCCTCGCCGCCGGCATAGCGATTGAGCAGCACGCTGTTGAAGCGGGCCGCGAGGCCGGCATCGGCCAGGCGCCCGATCACGGCCGCGTGGAGGGTCGAGACCGCGGGATGCCAGGGCTCGGGCAGGAAGTCCCGGCCCGAATAGCGGTAGCGGGCGTCGAGGTCGCCCATCCAGAGCTGGCGGCGCGGGATCGGATGCTCGCGTCCGTAGAGACGCAGGGTAGGTCGCTGCCACGCCAGCGCCTGGTCGAGCTCGTTCAGCAGCCGGGTTGCGGTCGGCTCGCCGAGCAGGCCGGTGAAGAGGGTCAGGGACGGCGAGTCGAGCAGGGGCTCGCCCGGCAGGGTGGGGGGAGAGGTCATGACGTCAGGATGCCAGCCCGAGCCGCTGGCGGCCAATGGTGTCCTGTCAGCCGGCCAGCTGCAGGCTGGCCAGGGCAAAGCCCAGCCCGAGAAGGGCACCGGCCGCCACATCGCTGATGTAGTGCAGCCCCAGGCCCACCCGCGACACGGCAATCAGCAGGGCGACGGGAACCAGCCCCGGCAGCAGCCAGGGGGCATGGGCGGCGGTCAGGGAGCAGAACAGCACCGCATGCATGGTATGGCCGCTGGGAAAGCTGTAGCGGTCCCTTGCGGGCTCGCTGCAGCGGATGATGCCGCTGAAGGTGATGAAGGGGCGCTCGCGACACAGGCGGGTCTTCAGCACCCGGTAGATCCCGATGGCCAGCAGGGCCGTCGCGGTGTATTGCACCACCCGCTGACCGCCACCGGCGGGGTGGAGCAGCGGCTGGGCGAGGATCAGTCCGACCCAGAGCGGCCAGTCCCCCAGCCTGCTGGCCAGCCGCAGCAGGGCCAGCCAGGGCGGGTGGACGTTGAACCCAGCCAGGCGCTGGCAGAGCTGCCACTCGATGAGGTCGAGACGTTCAAACACGGCAGGAGGCTGCGGCTTCATCGTGGTGCTCCCGTGGTTGGGCCAGGGTGGCGAGGAAGGTATCGGCAATCGCCGACCAGCGGTACCTCAGGGCGCGCTCCCTGGCGGCGCGACCCAGGCGGGCATAGCGGGCAGGCTGCTGGCAGAGGGTCGCGGCGGCTTCCCGGAAGCCGGCCTCGTCGCCCACCGGCAGGCTGATGCCGGTGAGGTCGTCATCTATCAGCTCGGCGCCGGCGGCATGGCGGAAGGCCACCACGGCCAGGCCGCTGGCCATGGCCTCGAGCACCACATTGCCCCAGGTCTCGGAGATCGAGGGAAAGACGAAGAGGTCGGCACTGGCGTAATGGCGTACCAGGCTTTCCCGGTCGATGAAGCCGGTGAAATGGGCCTGGGGCAGGGCACGCTGCAGCGCGGCGCGCCCCGGGCCGTCGCCGACCACCACCAGGCTGATGTCCGGGCGGGCGGCAAGCATCGCCGTGAAGGTGTCGCGCAGCAGGTCGAGGTTCTTCTCCGCGGCGAGGCGTCCCACGTGCAGCGCCACCGGACGATGGGCATCGCTGCCCCAGGCGGCGCGCAGCACCGTGTCACGATGGGCCGGGGAGAAGCGCTCGCCGTCGATGCCACGGGCCATGACCCGCACGTTGGCAAATCCGCGGCCACCCAGCGCCTCGGCCTGGGCACGGGTCGGCACCAGGGTGGCGGCCGTGCGGTTGTGGAAGTGTCTCAGGCGACGCAGCACCAGCGGCGCCAGCCAGGGCAGCCCGTAGTCGCGGCAGTAGTGGTCGAAGTTGGTGTGCCAGCCGCTGACCACCGGTATGCCCAGCCGCTCGGCAGCGCGCAGGGCCGACCAGCCCAGCGGTCCCTGGGTGGCCAGGTAGACGGCCGTCGGGCGCTGTTGTCGCCACAGGCGCTGGATGGCCGCCGTGGCCGGCAGGCCGATACGCACCTGGCGATAGCCGGGCAGGCCCAGCCCGCGCACCCGGAGCTCCGCCTCCATCCCCTCGGTCCGCGGCGCGGACCCGTTTGCCGGCCGGGGCCGGATCAGCTGAAGGGCCACGCCACGTCGACGCAGTTCCATGCCGAGTTGGCCCAGGGTATGGGCGACGCCGTTGATCTCGGGGGACCAGGTTTCACTGACCAGGCAGATGCGCATGGGGTTCCTCGTGCGGTGGCAGGCCCGGAGGGGGCTGACACCGTCGAGGATGCCGGCTGGCCATGACAGCCGCACGACACGGCGATGAAGGCCGGATGACGGCTGCCCGGCAATTCAACGCAGGGCACCGCCGCCTCCGTCAGCGCAGCACCCGCGCCGGGTCGATGGGCTTGCCGCCATGGCGCATGTCGAAGAGCAGCCGCGGACTGCCATCCTGCTGGCCGACCTCGCACACCGGGGTCCCGCGGGTGACCGCGTCGCCGCTGGCCACCAGCGGCCTCGCGCAGAGGGCATAGACGCTCTGCAGGTTGTCGGCATGGTGGACGATCACCACCTGGCCGAGCTGGCGCATGCTGTCGGCGAACCGTACCTCGCCATCGGCCACGGCACGGGCCCGGCTCCCCCGGCCGGTGGCCAGCAGCATGGGCTGCAAGGTGCCACGCCCATCGGTGCCGAAGGCACGCTCGACCCGGTACTCCTCCAGCGGCCAGGGCCAGCCCCGCGAGGAGGCGGACAGCTTCCCGGGGTCCGGCAGGCGCTTGCTCGGCGGCCGGGCGGCCTGGGGCTTGCCTGATGCCTTGCTGCCGGTGCTTCCCCCTGACGTGTCCGTGGCAGCCGCCTGCCGGCCTCCCAGCGGCACCTGGATCAACTGATCGACCCTCAGGCCGGTGGGTGACAGGCCGGGATTGGCCGCCTGGATCCGGTCGGCGCGGCCGCCGAAGCGCCGCGCGATGGCGCTGTAGGTATCCCCCGGGCGTACCCGGTAGCGATAGGGGCCTCCCGACGGGGCCCGCTCGTCACGTCCGGGGACCAGCAGGCGCTGGCCCACGGCCAGGTGCCGGGCATCGACGCCGGGGTTGAAGCGCTCCAGGCGCACCAGGGGCACCTCGGCGCGACGGGCGATCTCGCCCAGGGTGTCGCCGCGCTGGATGGTGACCCACTCGCCGGCGATCTCCTCGACCGGACGCCCCTCGCCACCGCGCCCGGCGCAGCCGGCCAGCAGCAGCGCCAGGGTGACCAGCAGCAGGGTCAGCGCGATGAGTCGAGACGGTGATCCTTGTCCTGCCACAGGACGTTGAGCCATGACTGGAAGCGTTCCTTGTAGTCCGTGTCGTCGTGATAGTCGCCCTCGAGCATCCAGGCCGGGACCGCCAGGCGGCGGGCCTCCAGCCGCACTCGTCCCTCGCGGCCGCAGAGGAAGCCCCAGAAGCTCGGGTCGGGATTGTCGTAGTGCAGGGTGACATCCAGGATGCCGCCGAGGCGGTCGCCGAGCAGGCTCACCACCTGGGCGATGCCGCCGGCGCGAGGCCTCAGCAGGTGGCGATAGGGAGCGTCCTGGGCGGCATGCTTGGCAGGGGTAAAACGGGTGCCCTCGACGAAGTTGTAGATGGCGATGGGGCGCTCCCGAGCGTGGCGGCACATGCGCTCGGTGGCCTCGCGGTCGCGGCGCGCCAGCTGCGGGTTGCGCTCGCGCTGTTCGCGGGTCAGGCGGCGCAGCATGGGGAACTCCATGGCCCAGAATGCCAGGCCGACGATGGGGATCCAGATCAGCTGGCGCTTGACGAAGAAGTGAGGCATGGGAATGCGCCGATGCAGGGCGAAGAACAGCAGGAAGATGTCGGTCCAGCTGCGATGGTTCGAGAGCACCAGCCACCACTGGTCGCGGGACAGTCCCTCGGGCAGCGCCATCTCCAGCCGCGGCCTCAGCCAGCGACGCATCCACCAGAGGTTGCTGCCCACCCAGTTGAGCGCGACCCAGTTGAGGGCCGTCAGCACCCGGCGGCGCAGCCGACGCCCCGGGGTCACCAGCTTGATCAGGGTGAGCAGGATCAGCGGAACCCCCCAGGCGAGGGTAGTGAGAGTCAGCAGCAGGATGCTGACGAACCCCCTGAGGGTCGGCATGCCTGTCTCCTCGGCCGGATTGACGAGCTGCCCATGCTAATGGATCGACCGCGGACTGCCCAGCCGCCGGGGTCAACGTCCCACGGTGAGGCGAGGGGTGCGGATGGTCTCGGCGAGCACCTCCTGCAGCGCCAGGGCGGCCACCGACAGCTCGTGGTTGTTCCAGGTCAGCACGCCGACGTCGCGTTCGATCACCGGATCCTCGAGGGGCACGCAGACGGCGCCGAGCTCCTGCATCTGGGCAATGCACAGCGACGGGACCGCGCTGACCCCAAGGCCGCTGGCGACCATGCGCCCTACGGTGGCCAGCTGGTGGCACTCGAAGGCGGCGGGAAGCGTCACGCCGCGACTCTGTAGCTGCTGTTCCAGCAGCCGGCGCACCATGGAGGGGCGCTGCAGAGCGATGAAGTCGCGGGTCATCAGTGTCGCCCAGCCGAGCCGTGCCCGCTCGGCCAGACGCGAATCGGCCGGCACCACGGCAACGAAGCGGTCGCGAAACAGCGGGGTGAAGGTGAGGCTACCGGTGGCCTCCGGCTCGAACACCAGCCCCAGCTCGACCTGGCGGGCACGCACCATCTCGATCACCTGCTCGTTGATGACGTCATGTACCGTGACGTTGACCCTCGGATGACGCTGGCGGAAGACGCGCAGGGCGGGGGGCAGCAGGTTGCTGGCAAAGGAGGGCATGGTGGCCACCGCCAGGCGGCCGAGCTGCAGGGTGAAGCGCTGGCGCAACAGCTCCTCGGTGTTGTCCCATTCGGCGATCAGCCGCTTGGCCAGGGGCACCAGCGACTCGCCTTCCGGGGTGAGCCGTACGCTGCGAGTACTGCGGATCAGCAGGCGACCGCCCAGACTCTCCTCGAGCCCCTTGATCGCCAGGCTCAGGGCGGGCTGGGAGAGATGAAGGTGCTCGCAGGCCTGGGTGAAGCTCAGGGTCCGGGCCACGGCGAGGAAGGCGCGAAGCTGCTTGACGGTCATGGCATGCTACCAAGGTCAAATTTATGAGCAAAACGGATCAATCGATAAATAAAACAAACTTAACAAATATATTGGCAGCGGCAACACTGGCCTGACATTCTGCCCACTCACTCCACAACTCACTCCACAACAACGCGAGGCGCCACTATGGCCGGATTCGACAAGCGTGTGTATTCCTACGAAGAGGCAATGGACGGCATCGAGAGCGGCATGACCGTGATCGCCGGCGGCTTCGGTCTCTGCGGCATCCCCGAGAACCTGATCGCCGAGATCAAGCGTCGCGGCGTCAAGGACCTGACGGTATGGTCCAACAACTGCGGCGTCGACGGCTTCGGCCTAGGCCTGCTGCTCGAGGACAAGCAGATCAGCCGGATCCATGCCTCCTACGTCGGCGAGAATGCGCTCTTCGAGCAGCAGATGCTCAATGACGAGATCGAGGTGGTCCTCACCCCCCAGGGCACCCTGGCGGAGAAGATGCGTGCCGGCGGCGCCGGCATCCCGGCCTTCTATACCGCCACCGGCTACGGCACGCCGATCGGCGAAGGCAAGGAGGTGCGCGAGTTCAACGGTCGCCACTATATCCTCGAGGAGTCAGTGGTAGGGGATTTCGCCATCGTCAAGGGCTGGAAGGCCGACCGCTACGGCAACGTCGTGTATCGCGACACCGCCCAGAACTTCAATCCGATGGCCGCCACCGCGGGCAAGATCACCGTGGTCGAGGTCGAGGAGATCGTCGAGCCCGGCGAGCTCAAGCCCGACCAGATCCACACCCCGGGTATCTATGTCGACCGCCTGATCCAGGGCAGCTTCGAGAAGCGCATCGAGAAGCGCACCGTCCGCAAGGGTTGAACGCCCTTCGCGTCCGTGACGCCCGGCAACCAACGCCGGCGCTTCCTGCAACCGCTTCTCCAACGAACACAAGAGGCAACAAGATGGCACTGACTCGCGAACAGATGGCAATGCGCGTGGCGCGCGAACTCGAGGATGGCTTCTACGTCAACCTGGGCATCGGCATCCCGACCCTGGTGGCCAACTATATCCCCGACGGTATCGACGTGATGCTGCAGTCCGAGAACGGCCTGCTGGGCATGGGGCGCTATCCCTCCGAGGAGGAGGTCGACCCGGACATGATCAACGCCGGCAAGGAGACGGTCACCGCCCGTCCGGGCGCGGCGATCTTCTCGTCGGCGGAATCCTTCGCCATGATCCGCGGCGGCCATGTGGACCTGACCGTGCTGGGCGCCTTCGAGGTGGACCAGAACGGCAACATCGCTTCCTGGATGATCCCCGGCAAGCTGATCAAGGGCATGGGCGGCGCCATGGACCTGGTGGCCGGCGCCGAGAACATCATCTGCACCATGACCCACGCCTCCAAGCACGGCGAGTCCAAGCTGCTCGAATCCTGCAACCTGCCGCTGACCGGCGCGGGCTGCATCAACCGGGTGCTGACCGACCTCGCCTACCTGGAGATCAAGGACGGTGCCTTCCACCTCAAGGAACGTGCGCCGGGGGTCTCCGTGGAGGAGATCGAGTCGCTGACCGCGGGCAAGCTGGTAGTGCCCGACCACGTCCCGGAGATGACCTTCGAGGAGTGATCTCCCCGTTGTTGGCAAGGCCTGCGGCCCGGACTGGAGTCCGGGCCGCTTTCGTCAGGGACATCGAAAAATGGCTGTCGAAAAACTGACCATTCCGAGCCAGGCCCTCTGGCATCCCGCCCGGGCGGCCTTCCCCGGGGATGATGCACAGCGTTATCCACAGAATCTGTGGATGACCGGGGTCAGGAGAGCTCGCAGCGGGTGTGGTGGGGCAGCAGGAGCTCGGCGGCACGCTCCTGGTTGGCGATGACCTGCTTCTGGACGAGGGCGAGCCCGCCGAGGCCGACGCGATGCTCGTCGCCCTCGGCGAAGGCCAGTCGCCTCGAGCTGGTGGCATAGAAGCGGTAGTCGAGCAGCGGGGAGACGGGGAAGAGGCCGTGATGGCGGTCGCTGCTGCCGGCGAGGCCCGCCTGGCGCAGCTGGCCGTCGAGTTCGATAATGTCGTGCCCCAGACGTTGGCAGTCGAAGCCGGCGTGATGCATCCGCGGCCCCATCACCGAGAGCCAGCCGGCCAGCGGGTGGGCCATGTGGAGGGCCTGATAGGTGTCCCAGTCGGGCATCGGCCAGGGGCGGCCATGGCAGAGCAGCGCCTGGCTGCGGGCCTCGCGGGAGTCGGCATTGCCGACCAGCTGCTGGAGGCGCTCGCGGGGCTGGCGCGACAGGGTGCCGAGCTGGAGCTCGGCGAGCAGTACCCAGGCGCCGTCATCCGGTGCGGTGAGCAGGGTGGCAAGCAGGCCGCGATCGGCCATGGCGTAGCGCTGATGCGGACGATAGCCGTAGCGCACCAGGGTCGGCAGGAGGGCCTCCATGGCCCAGGGGCCATGGTTCAGCGTCAGGATTGCCAGGTACTCCGCCGGCGCTTCCACGGGCCAGAGCCGTAGTCCGCCCACGTCCGGATGCTGGTGGATATAGTCCAGCCATAGCTGCTGGACGAACTCTTCCCGTTGCATCGTGCCTCGTCCCTCTGTCGTGATGCCCTGTGCGCCTGCACGCCGCCAGTATAGGCAGCGGGTCCGGAGCGGCATTCAACGCGGGGAAGACGTTCGTCGTGACGGAATCACCTCGTATCGAGGCAGGCGAGGGTGCCGCGGGCCATCTCGCCCTCCTCGTCGGTGGGGACCACGGCCACGGCCGGGCCCTTCTTGCCATCGATACGCAGGGCGTGGCGGGCATTGGCCGGCGCGTCGAGGTGGATGCCCAGCCAGCCCAGGGCATTCAGGGTGCGGGCGCGGATCTCGGCGGCGTGCTCGCCGATGCCACCGGTGAAGACCAGCGCATCGAGCCCACCGAGCAGTGCCACCGAGGCACCGATTTCCTCCAGCAGCCGGTCGACGAATAGCGCCACTGCCTCCTCGGCATGGGGCGAGGGGCTTGCCAGCAGGTCGCGCATGTCGGCGGAGATCCCCGAGACGCCGAGCAGACCGCTTTCGCGGTAGAGCAGCCGCTCCACCTCGGCGACGCTCATGCCCCGCTGCTGCTGCAGGTAGAGCACCACGCCGGGATCGAGGCGGCCGCAGCGGCTGCCCATCATCATGCCGTCGAGCGCCGTGAAACCCATCGACGTCGCCACGCTGCGGCCGTTCTCCAGTGCGCAGAGGCTGCATCCCTGGCCCAGGTGGGCCACCACCACCCGGCCCCGTGCGGCCGCTTCGCCGACCACGGCCGGCAGCTGGCGGGTCACGTGGGCATAGGAGAGGCCGTGGAAGCCGTAGCGTAGTACCCCCTCGTCGGCGAGATGCCGCGGCAGGGCGAAGAGCTGCCGGACTCGCGGCTGGGTGCGGTGGAAGGCGGTGTCGAAGCAGGCCACCTGGGGCAGGCTCGGATGCCGCGCCATCAGGTCGCGAATGATCGCCAGCGACTGGGGCTGGTGCAGGGGCGCCAGGGGCTCCAGGCTTTCCAGGTAGGCCAGGCGGTCGGCATCCAGGCGTACCGGCTCGGCCAGTCGGGTGCCGCCGTGGACCACCCGGTGGCCGACGCCGGCGAGCCCCTCGAGGTCGAGATCGCTGCCCAGCCAGTCGAGCAGCGCCTCGGCCACGCCGGCGTGGCCGCTGTCCGCCGGGGCGAAGCCGTCGGTATCGAGGTCGCCGCTGACCAGCCGCAGTGCCGGAGCGTCGCCGATGCGCTCCACCTCGCCGCGCAGCCGGCAGTCCGCCGCCTCGTAGAGCCCGAACTTGAGGGTCGCCGAGCCGGCATTGAGGACCAGGACTCGGCTCATTGCGCGGCCCCCTCGGCCTGACGCCGCACCAGCAGCTGGGCGAGGGCGGCGGAGGCCAGTCGCGTGTCCACGTCGTCGGCGCGGCTGGTGAGCATGATCGGCACCTGCGCACCGACCACCAGCCCCGCGGCCTGGGCGCCGGCCAGATGGATCAGCAGCTTGGCGATCATGTTGGCGGCCTCGAGGTCCGGGGCGATCAGGATGTCGGCCTGGCCGGCCACGGGGGAGTCGAGCCCCTTCTGGCGAGCGGCGCTCAGGGAGACGGCATTGTCGATGGCCAGCGGGCCGTCGAGCTCGCCGCCCTCGATCTGGCCGCGTTCGGCCATCTTGCAAAGTGCCGCGGCCTCGATGGTGGAGGGCAGGGTGGCGCGCACCGTTTCCACTGCCGAGAGCACGGCCACCCGCGGGCGGTCGATGCCGATGGCCCGGGCCAGGTCGATGGCGTTCTGGATGATGTCGGCCTTGGTGGCCAGGTCCGGCGAGATGTGCAGGGCGGCGTCGGAGATCAGCAGCGGGCGCGGATAGCTGGGGACGTCCAGGGCATAGACATGGCTCATCTGGCGTTCGGTGCGCAACCCTGCCTGCCGAGCGACCGCTGCGCTCATCAGCTCATCGGTATGCAGGGCGCCCTTCATCAGCGCCTCCGCTTCCCCGTCGGCGGCGAGGCGCACGGCCCGTTCTGCCGAGGCATGGCTGTGCGGCGTGTCGATCAGCCTCAGCGCGTCGAGGGTCTCGCCCAGCTCCTCGGCGGTGGCCTCGATGCGCGCCCGAGGACCGACCAGCAGGGGCTCGATCAGCCCCTCGCGCCAGGCGGCCAGGGCACCGGCCAGCGACGGCGTGTCGCAGGGGTGGACCACCGCGGTGCGCAGCGGTGACAGGTCGCGGGTGGCCTCGATCAGCCGGCGGTGCTGGGCGCCGGTCTGGTGCCAGTGGCGGTCGGGGTCGGGGACGGTGAGGGGGCGGTCCATGGGCGGCTCCGGGCAGGGGGACTGCTCCAAGGGTAGCACCGCGGGAAACGGCGACGCCGCGACCCGGGCGAGTGGCGGCGTCAGAGGTGGCCGAGGGGCTGGCGGCTCAGCCGGAGACGGTCAGCAGGGCCTGGTCACGCACGTAGCGGTCGAACTCGGTGAAGCCGCCGACATGGGTCTGGTCGACGAAGATCTGCGGCACGGTGTGCACCGGCTTGCCAATGGTCTTCTCCATGTCGGCCTTGGTGATGCCCTCGGCATGGATGTCGACATAGCGATGACCCTCGATGGCCCCGGTACTCTCGAGCCGGGCGGCGAGGGCCTTGGCACGGTCGCAGAAGGGGCAGGCGGGGCGACCGAAGATGACGATGAACATGCAGCGACTCCTTGCACGGCAGGGTGCGTGAAGAGGGACGGAAAAAAGTGCCGGCCATTGTGACCGAGCAGACGAGATTTCGCCAATAGTCGCCCCCTTGTGGGGTGATGGCGCGCCGCTATCGCGGCGTTCAGCGCTCGACCTCCCCGGTATCGGCCCGGCGCAGCAGGTCGCCGAGTGGGGCATGGAGATCCGGGCTGGTCACCAGCAAGTTCTCCCCGTAGAGGTCCTCGGGAATCCCGGCCGGGCCGGGATAGAGGTGTCCGGTGCGGGCGCCCGCCTCCCGGGCGATCAGCCAGCCGGCGGCGCAATCCCAGGGGGAGACGCTCTCGTAGTAGGCATCCAGTCGGCCGCAGGCCACGTCGCACAGATCCAGGGCCGCCGAGCCGTTGCGGCGCACGTCCTGGCAGTGAGATAGCACGGCGGTGAGGCGACGCATCAGTGGCGGCCGGCTGTCGCGGCGGTAGGGGAAGCCGGTGCCCACCAGGGCGTGGGCCATCTCGCTGGTGCGACTGGCGTGGATCGCCTCGCCGTTGCACCAGGCCCCCTCGCCGTCGAGCGCGGTGAAGGTCTCGCCGAGGAAGGGGGCATGCACCACGCCCAGGCGGGTGCGGCCCCCGCTGGCCCAGCCGATGGACACCGCCACATGGCGCAGCCCATGGGCGAAGTTGACCGTGCCATCGATGGGGTCCACCACCCATAGCGCCCGGGGGCTGGCCAGTACCTCGCGATCCGGGGCCAGTTCCTCGCTGAGGCGCGCCTCCCCGGCGAAGTGCTGCTCGAGGCGCTCGCCGATGCGCGTATCCACCTCGACATCGGTATCGGTGACCAGCTCGTGGCCATGCTTGTAGCGATGGCCGAAGATCTGGCGTTCACGGGCCTCGACGATCATCCGGCCGGCCTCGTGGGCGATGTCGACGGCGATCTCCAGTCGCTGGGCGGGGGTCATGGTGGTTCCTTGGCAGGGGAAGGGCCTGTCATGCTAGCAGCTCGCCACGCCCCTGCCGAATGCCTGGTGCGAAGGCCAGCGAGCGGCGGCTATACTGGCGCCCCCGCCGCCCTGGAGGACACCATGCAGGCACTGACTGCCGACCAGTATGCCCGGCTTCGCCAGCTGGCCGAGGCCTGGCGCCGCCACCACCTGAAGGCCGCCAAGCGCGATCCCCGCTTCAACCCGCGGCTGGGCGTGGATGCCCTCTGCTTCCAGCCCCATTCGCTTAAGGATGGCCGCCGCGGGCTGCTCGGTGCCCTGGTCACGCCCGTTTCGCTGTCGCTGGCCCTGGTCCTCGACGAACCGGCCGCCCCGCCGAAGACGGAGCGCCTGGTGCTGGCCCTGCCCTCCGGGCGCTACCCCTTCGTGCTCGAATCCCTGGGCGAAGCGGACTGGTGGTGGCGCTGCAAGCTGCTCGAGGACCTCTCCGACGTCGGCTCCCTGCAGGAGGGCAGTCGTCTCGCCCAGCAGCTGATGGAGCGGGTCATGACCCCGGCCGCGCCGAACCCGTGAGCGGATGACGCGCTGCGCCATCCGCCTTATGCTGGTGGCGGAGTTCGACAATGCCACCCCGGTCCCGAGAGAGGGGCCTGCCCGGCGCCATCCCGGCCCGGATGACTGGACAGAGGAGTCATGCATGACCGCCAACGCTTCCATCCCCCGCGTCGCCCTGGTCACCGGCACCAGCAGCGGCATCGGCGAGGCCGTGGTTCGTCATTTCTGCGAGCAGGGCCATCAGGTGCTGGCCGTGGACTTCAACCCGGCCGGCAAGGAGGTTGCCGAACAGGCGGGCGCCGCCTTCTTCCAGGCCGACCTCACCGACGGCGAGGCCTGCAAGGCGGCGGTGGGCGAGGCGGTCAAGCGCTTCGGACGTGTCGACATCCTGGTCAACAATGCCGGCATCCAGCACGTCTCGCCCATCGAGGAATTCCCGGAGGACAAGTGGCGCCAGATCATCGACCTGATGCTCACCGCGCCCTTCCTGCTCACCCAGGCCGCCTGGCCCTCCATGCGCGAGAACGGCTGGGGCCGCATCGTCAACATCGCCTCGGTCCATGCCCAGGTGGCCTCGCCGGGCAAGTCGGCCTACATCAGCGCCAAGCACGGCATGATCGGCCTGACCAAGACGGCGGCGCTAGAGGGCGGCAGCCAGGGCATCACCGCCAATGCCATCTGTCCCGCCTACGTCAAGACGCCGCTGGTCGATAACCAGATCGCCGACCAGGCGAGGATGCACGGCATGGAGGAGCAGGAGGTGATCGAGAAGATCATGCTCAAGAACGCGGCCGTGAAGCGCCTCATCGAGCCCGCCGAGGTGGCCGAGCTGGTCGGCTACCTGGCCTCCGACCTCGCCGGTGCCGTCACCGGGGCCAGCTGGAACATCGACCTGGGCTGGACGGCCCAATAAGCGCCTTAGGCCAGGTACAAGTGGCAAGGAGAAAGTGACAAGGAACCCCCCTTGGGTTGCCTATAGCTAATTGGCAACGTCCTTGCTCCTTGCTCCTTGCTCCTTGCTCCTTGCTCCTTGCTCCTTGCTTTTCATCTCCTCACCGGCCGCTTCTGCAGCTTGCGCTGCAAGGTGCGGCGGTGCATCCCCAGGGCGCGGGCGGTGGCGGAGATGTTGCCGTCGTGCTCCTGCAGCACCTTCTGTATGTGCTCCCAGGTGATGCGGTTGATCGACGGCGGATTGTCGGCCACCTCGGTCTCCGGGTCGCCCTCCGCCCGGGACAGGGCCAGCAGCACCTCGTCGGCATCCGCCGGCTTGCAGAGGTAGTTCACCGCGCCCAGCTTGATCGCCTCCACCGCGGTGGCGATGCTCGAGTAGCCGGTCAGCACCACCACCCGGCAGTCCGCCACGATCTCCAGCAGTTCCGGCAGCAGCTTCAGTCCCGACTCGTGTTCCAGCTTGAGGTCCAGGGTGGCCAGCTGGGGCTGGTGGCGGCGCGCCAGGGAGAGGGCCTGGGCGGCGTCATGGGCCACCAGGACCTCGAAGCCCCGGCGGCTCAGGGCGCGGTCGAGCACGTGGCAGAACATCTCGTCGTCATCGATGATCAGCAGGCGTTCGGGGGTCTCTTGCATGTTGTCCTCGCAGGGGGTCACGGGGTCCGGCAACCATCGGGTGTCAGGTCTCGGGCTGGCTGCGCGGCAGGGTCACCTCGGTCAGGGTGCCGCCCTCCGGGTGATTGTACAGGCTCACGCCGCCCCCGAAGCGGTTGATGGTGGCGTGGGTCAGGAAGAGGCCGATCCCCAGCCCCTTGCTCTTGGTGGAGACGAAGGTCTCGCCCAGCTGGTCGGCGATCGACATCGCCACGCCGGGACCGTGGTCGCGGATGTCGATGATCACCTCGTCGGTGTTCCAGTCGAGCCGGATGGTGACGTCGTCCGGGTTGGCATCGGCGGCGTTGTTGAGCAGGTTGGTCAGCGCCTGGTCGAGGGTGGCATCCACCGCCAGCCAGGGATGGCCGCGCCGCTCGGCGACCTCCAGGTGGTGGCTGACATCGGGGCGCAGCACCAGCCAGCGCTGGACCACCCCGGCCAGCCAGACCTGGGCGTCGTGGATCTCGGGTTCGGCCATGCGTCGGCGGTCGGCACTCTCCACCAGGTGACGCAGCCGCGACTTGCAGGTATCGACCTGCTGGCGCAGCAGCTCGATGTCCCGCATCAGGGCCGGGTGGTCCCTGGCGTCCTCGCGCATCTCGCTGAGCAGCACCGCCATGGTGGAGAGCGGCGTGCCCAGTTCGTGGGCCGTTCCCGCTGCCTGGGTGGCCACGGCCAGCACCTGCTCGTTGCGCAGGGCGGCCTCGCGGGTGCGCGAGAGCGCCTGGTCGCGACTACGCAGGGCGCGGGCCATCTTGTAGATGAAGAAGGTGACGAGTCCTGCCGAGAGCCCGAAGTTGAGCCACATGCCCAGCACGTGAAGGCTGAGGGTCGCCCCGCCGTGGCCCTGGGCGAATTGCGGTACCGGCTGATAGGCCACCATCAGGAAGCTGTAGGCGGCCATGGAGGCGGCGGCGATCACCCAGGCATGTCGCCAGGGGAGGGTCGCCGCGGCGATGGTGACCGGTACCAGGTAGTAGTTGATGAAGGGGTTGTGTGAGCCGCCGGTAAAGTAGAACAGCAGCGTGAGGCCCGTCACGTCGATCAGCAGGTGGACCAGGTACTCGCCGTGGGTCACCGCCCGCGGGCGGCCCATGCGCCACCAGGTGGCGATGTTGATCGCCCCCATGGCGACGATCACCGCGATCACCGCAGGCACCTCCAGCGAGAAGCCCAATACCTCGATGCCGATGATGATCGCGGCCAGGAAGCCGGTCCAGGTGATGCCGCGCACGATGGTCAGCCGCACCAGGTTGCGGTTGGGTGTGGAGAGCGGCAGGGGCAGGGCGGCTGGCATGGCGACTCCATGAGGTGCGTTGGCCCGATGATACCCGATCCGGGGGACGCCGTGCCCGGGCGTGCCCCCTGAGGCACAGTGTCGCCCGTCGGCCTCGGGCGCCGACAATCCCCTGTCGATGGCGGTATATTGGGGCCTGTTGATATGACCGGTGGACCCCTGCCCGATGCTCAGACGCCTGCTTCCCCTGCTGATCCTGGCCCTCGGTGTGGCGGCCTTCCTGTGGCTGCGGGCCACCCGGCCGGAGAGCGCCAGCGTCACGCCGGAGGAGCGCAGCTGGCGGGTCGAGACCCTGGTGGCCGCGCCCGGCCGCCATGCGCCGGCCCTGCCGCTCTATGGCGAGGTGACGGCCCCCGAGATGCTCACCGTCACCGCGCCGCTGGCCGGGCGGATCGCCGAGCGACCGGTGCGCGAGGGTCAGCGGGTCGCCCGCGGCGAGCTGCTGGTGGCCCTGGACGAGGCCGACGTGCGCCCTCCGCTGGCGCAGGCCGAGGCCGAGGTGGCCGATCGCCGGGCCCAGCTTTCGAGCGAGCGGGTGCGCCATGACAGCGACCTCGCGACCCTGGAGCGCGAGCGCGAGTTGCTCGACACCGCCCGTCGCCAGCTGGAGCGCACCCGCTCCCTGGTGGGGCGTAGCCTCGCCTCGCAGTCCGATCTGGATGCGGCCCGCAACGAGCTGGCCCGGGCCGGGGTGACGGTGGCAGCCCGGGAGCGCGCCATCGCCGAGCACCCGGCTCGCCTCGACGGCCTGGAGGCCGGGCTGGCGCGCGCCTCGGCCGCCCTGGCCGCCGCCCGTCGCGATGCCGAGCGCAGCCGCGTCGAGGCGCCCTTCGACGGCATCGTCACGCGCATCCGGGTGGCGCCGGGCGATCAGGTGGCCGCCCGCGGCGAGCTGCTCAGCGTCTATCCCCGGGAGGGGCTGGAGCTGCGGGCGCGCATCCCGCGGCGTCACCAGGCCGAGCTGCTCCACGCCCTGGACGAGGGCCTGCGGCTCGAGGCCACCGGCGAGGGCAGCGCCCGCTTCGCGCTGGTCGGCCTGGCCGGGGAGAGCGACCCCGCGGGCACCGAGGCGATCTTCCGCCTCGCGGCTGGCGGGGCGGGATTGCGGCCCGGCAGCCTGCTGGCCGTGTCGCTGGCGCGGCCCGCGGTGCCCGACAGCCTGCCGGTGCCCGACAGCGCCCTGTATGGCAACGATGTCCTCTACCTGATGGACGACGAGGGCCGGATGCGGCGCTTGGCGGTGACCCGTCACGGTGAGGTGGTCCGCGACGACGGGGAGCGCTGGGCGCTGGTCAGCGGCGACTCGCTCGGCGAGGGCGACCGGGTGATCACCACCCACCTGCCCAATGCCCTCCAGGGCCTGCGGGTCGAGACCGCTGACGCCGGCGACGAGGGCCGGCCATGAGCCGACGGCGCGGGCTGATCGGCTTCTTCGTCCACCACCGGGTCGCCGCCAACCTGGTCATGCTGGTGATGCTGCTCGGCGGGGTGCTGGGCCTGTCACGCATGAACATCCAGTTCTTCCCCTCCTTCGCCCTGGATGTGGTCAGCGTGCGCACGGTATGGAGCGGCGCCTCGGCGGAAGACATCGAGCAGGGCATCACCGTGCCCCTCGAGCAGCGCCTGCGCAGCATCGACGGCCTCTCGCGGATGACCTCCACCTCGGCCCAGGGGGTTTCCAGCATCACCCTGGAGTTCACGGAGGGCAGCGACCCGATCCTGGCCCTGGATGACGTCCGCCAGCAGGTCGACGAGTTCACCAACCTGCCGGCCGACGCCGAGGAGCCGCGGGTCGCCCGGGCCGCCCGCTACGAGCCGGTGGCCCGACTGCTGGTGCATGGCGAGGTGAGCCACGAGGAGTTGCGTCACCTGGCCAATCGCTACGAGGACCAGCTGTTGCAGCGGGGCATCGATCGGGTGGAGATCAGCGGCCTGCCCGAGCAGCAGATCAGCATCGAGGTGCCCGCGGAGCGGCTCCAGGGGCTGCAGCTGAGTCTCGCGGAGATAGCCGAGCGGGTCGAGGGCATGTCCCGGGACCTGCCGGCCGGACTGCTCGGCCAGCAGGACAGCACACGCGAGCTGCGTGCCGTTGAGCAGCGCCGAGACGAGCGCGCCTTCGCCGACCTGCCGGTGCTCAGCGGCGAGCGGGTGCAACTTAGGCTGGGCGACATCGCCACCATTCGCCAGGAGTCCCGCGAGCAGCAGGTGACCCTGAGCCGTGGTGGCCATCCGGCGGTGGAACTGATGCTGCAGCGAAGCGAGGACGGCAATTCCCTGGCCGCCGCCGACGTGCTGGCGAGCTGGCTGGCGGAGACCCGTCCCCAGCTGCCGCCCACCGTGGCGTTCGAGGTCCACGACGAGACTTGGCAGCTGATCGCCGACCGTATCGGGTTGCTGATCAGCAACGGTCTCGGTGGCCTGGTGCTGGTCCTGCTGTTGCTCTACTTCTTCCTGCCCGCCCGGGTGGCCCTGTGGGTGGCCATCGGCATCCCCACGGCCTTCATGGCGGCCATGGCAGTGTTCTGGGGGATCGGCGGGTCGATCAACATGATGTCGCTGTTCGCGCTGATCATGGCCCTGGGGGTGATCGTCGATGACGCCATCGTGGTGGGCGAGGACGCCGACGCCCACTTCCGCATGGGCGAGCCTGCCCGGCACGCCTCCGAGGGGGCGGCCAGGCGCATGTTCTGGCCGGTGCTGGCCTCGTCGCTGACCACGGTGGCCGCCTTCATGCCGCTGCTGCTGGTGGGTGGCGTGATCGGCAACATCCTCGGCGACATCCCGGTGATCATGATCTGCGTGCTGATCGCCTCGCTGCTGGAGTGCTTCGTGGTGCTGCCGGCCCACCTTCGCAACGCCTTCGTGCCGGGCCAGACGCGTCGGCGCCACCCGCTGTTGCGGCCGCGGGAGCGCTTCGAGGCGGCCTTCGATCGCTTCCGCGAGGGACCCTTCCGGCGCTTCTCGGCGCTGACCCTGCGCCACCGCGGCGCCACCCTGGCCTCGGCCGCGGCGGTGGTGCTCTTCACCCTGGGCCTGCTGGCCGGCGGGCGTCTGGAGTTCAACTTCTTCCCCACGCCCGAGCCCAACGTGCTCTATGCCAATGCCAGCTTCGTGGCGGGGACCGACAGCGAGCGGGTCGATGAGCTGCTGGCCCGCATGCAGGCGGCGCTGGAGGAGACCGAGCAGGCCCTGGGGGGCAACCTGGTCCAGCACGCCGTGACCCGCCACGGAGCGACGCTCGCCAGCGGCATGCAGGCGCGCAGCGGCGACAACGTAGGCTCGATGATGGTGGAGCTGACCCCCTCGGACGACCGCGAGGTGCGCAATGCCGAGTTCATCCGCGCCTGGCGCTCGCGCCTCGCCGATCCGGCGGGGCTGGAGAACCTGACCATCAACGAGCGCGCCGCGGGCCCGCCGGGCAAGGACGTCAACATCCGTCTGACCGGCGAGGAGGCCGGTGCCCTCAAGGCCGCCGCCGAGTCGCTCTCCCGTTCGCTGCGCGAGCTGCCCGGCGTGCTCGATACCGAGGACGACATGCCCTGGGGGCGTGAGCAGCTGATCTACCGGGTCAACGCCCAGGGCGAGGCCCTGGGGCTGACCACCGCCGATCTCGGCCGGCAGCTCAGGGATGCCTTCGATGGCCGGCTGGTGCAGATCTACCAGGACGGCGCCGACGAGATCGAGGTGCGGGTGCTGCTGCCCCGGGCGCAGCGCGAGCGGCTCTCGACCCTGTCGCGTCTCGCCGTGCGCGTCCCCGACGGACGCTTCGTGCCGCTGGATCAGGTCATGGCCCTGGACCATCGCCAGGGCTTCGAGGCACTGCGCCATGCCGATGGCCGCCTGGCGGTGGAGGTTACCGCCGAGCTCGACACCGAGACGACCTCCGCCGAGCGCGTGCTCGATGCGGTCTCCGCCGAGGTGCTGCCGAGTCTTGCCAGCACGCACCGCCTGCGCTACAGCTTCGAGGGGCGCGCCGCCGACCAGCGCGAGACCTTCGCCGACATGCGCACCGGGCTGATGATTGGCCTGGGGCTGATGTACGTGGTGCTGGCCTGGGTCTTCGCCTCCTGGAGCCTGCCGCTGATCGTCATGACGATCATCCCGCTGGCGCTGGTCGGCGCCCTGCTGGGGCACTGGGTGCTGGGCCTCAACCTGACCATGCTCTCGCTGTTCGGGCTCTTCGGCCTCTCGGGCATCGTGGTCAACAACGCCATCATCCTGGTGGCCTTCTACCGCCACCAGCGTCACCAGGGGCTGGCCATCGAGGCGGCGCTCAACGAGGCGGTGGTGCAGCGCGTGCGCGCCGTGCTGCTCACCTCGCTGACCACCATCGGCGGGCTCACGCCGCTGCTCTTCGAGACCTCGCTGCAGGCGCAGTTCCTGATCCCCATGGCGGTCTCCATCGCCTTCGGCCTGGCCTTCTCGACCCTGCTGGTGCTGGCCGTGATCCCGGTGCTGCTCAGCTACCTGGAGCGACTGCGAGTGCGCCTGGGGCGTACCGGACAGGAACACCTGCCGTCCGGCGCCGCTCGGACTAGACTCCCGGAGTAGGGCTCGATGCGTTCTCCCGGAGGTGCCTGCCATGACGACCCCCCTTGCCTGTGTCCGTGAGCGCGCCCTGCGGCTCGACGGCCGCGCCAGCGACCATGACGCGCTGCTGGAACGGGTCGGCGAGCGACCCTTCGTGCTGCTCGGCGAGGCCTCCCACGGCACGGCCGAGTTCTATCGCCTGCGCGCGGAGATCAGCCGGCGGCTGATCGAGGAGAAGGGCTTCGAGGCGGTGCTGGTGGAGGCCGACTGGCCCGATGCCCTGCGGCTCGACCGCTACGTGCGTGGCGGGGGCGAGGATTCCCTGGACGATGCCTTCGCGGACTTCCAGCGCTTTCCCCACTGGATGTGGTGCAACCATGAGGTACGCGACTTCATCGCCTGGCTGCGCCGGCACAATGCCCGCCAGCCGCTGGCGACGAAGGCCGGCTTCCACGGCATGGACCTCTACAGCCTGCATCGCTCGGCCGAGGCGGTGATCGACTACCTGGCGCGCGTCGACCCCGAGCAGGCCGAGGTGGCCCGCCGGGGCTATGCCTGTCTCGACCATCGCGGTGACCCCTTCCACTACGGGCGCAACGTGGCCTTCGGCCTGAGCCCCTCCTGCGAGCGGGCGGCCGTGGGCCTGCAGGTCCGGCTGATGGAGCGGGCTGCCGACTACCTCGAGGCGGACGGTCGCCGGGCTATCGACGCGCAGTTCTTCGCCGAGCAGAACGCCCGGGTGGTGGTCAATGCCGAGGCCTATTACCGGGCCATGTTCGGCGCCCGTGTCGATACCTGGAACCTGCGTGACAGCCACATGACCGAGACCCTTGTTGAACTGCACGACCACCTGCGTCGACAGGGGGGAGCGGGCAAGGTGGTGGTGTGGGCCCACAACTCGCACCTGGGTGACGCCCGTGCCACCGAGATGGGCTGGCGCCAGGCGCAGCACAACGTCGGCCAGCTGGCGCGGCAGCGCTTCGGTGCCGAGCGGGTGCTGCTGGTGGGGTTCACCACGCATACCGGCCATGTCACGGCCGCCCGCGACTGGGATGGACCCGCCGAGCATCGCTGGGTACGCCCGTCGCTCGAGGGCAGCGTCGAGCGGCTCTTCCATCGCAGCGGGCTCGACCGCTTCTACCTGCCTCTCTCGCCGACGCGGGCCGAGCCGCTCGAGGAGAGTCTGCTGGAGCGGGCGATCGGGGTGATCTATCGCCCGGAGACGGAGCGGGGCAGCCACTATTTTCGCGCCTGCCTGGCCGAGCAGTTCGATGCCCTCTACCACCTGGACGAGACCACGGCCGTCGAGCCGCTGGCACCGGGATCAAGCTGGCAGCGCGAGGCCATCCCCGACACCTATCCCTTCGGGGTGTGAGGCGCGGCCGCGGCGTCATGGACCGGCGTCGGAGGCGTTCCCGGCGGGGAGGGATGGCTTCATCGGCGGGTACTCGTCGGCGGTGAGCGTCTCGCGCTCGAGCAGCAGGGCGGCGCCCTGGAGCAGGTCCTGGCGGCGCGCGCCGAGGGTCTCGCGGGCCAGGGCATAGGCCTCGTCCACCAGCTGGCGGACCGAGAGGTCGATCTCCCGGGCGGTGGCCTCGGAGTAGTCATGTCGTTGGCTGGTGCCGTAGACATCGCCCAGGAAGGCCTGGCGGTCCTTCTCGTAGACCACCTGGCCGGCCTCGTCCGCCATCCCGAAGCGGGTCGCCATGTCACGGGCGATCTCGGTGACCTTGGCCAGGTCGTCGGCGGCCCCGGTGGAGACCTCGTCGAAGACCAGCCGTTCGGCGGCGCGGCCGCCCATCAGTACGGCCATGCGGTATTTCAGGTCGCTGACGGTCTGCAGGAAACGGTCCTCGGTGGGCCGCTGGATGGTGTAGCCCAGTGCGCCGACGCCGCGGGGGATGATCGACACCTTGTGCACCGGGTCCATGCCCGGCAGGGAGGCGGCCACCAGGGCGTGGCCCATCTCGTGGTGGGCCACCACGGACCGCTCGTGGTCGTTGAGCAGGCGGCTCTTCTTCTCCAGGCCGGCGACGATGCGCTCGATGGCGTTGGTGAAGTCCTCCATGGCCACCTCCTCGCTGTCCCGGCGGGTCGCCAGCAGGGCGGCCTCGTTGACCAGGTTGGCAAGATCGGCCCCGGTGAAGCCGGGGGTCAGCGAGGCGATATGGTCCAGGTCCACGTCGGCCGCCAGCGAGTGGATCTTACCGATATGCACCTCGAGGATCTGCCGACGGCCCTTGCGCTCGGGGCGGTCGACCAGTACCTGGCGGTCGAAGCGGCCGGCACGCAGCAGGGCGGGGTCGAGGATCTCCGGCCGGTTGGTGGCGGCCAGCAGCACGATGCCCGTGGAAGGGTCGAAACCGTCGAGCTCGGAGAGCAGCTGGTTGAGGGTCTGCTCCTTCTCGTCCTGGCCACCCAGGATGCCCGGGCCCCTGGCGCGGCCCAGGGCATCCAGCTCGTCGATGAAGATGATGCACGGCTTGGCCTTGCCGGCCTGCTCGAAGAGGTCGCGGACCCGCGCGGCGCCGACCCCGACGAACATCTCGACGAACTCCGAGCCGGAGATGGAGAAGAAGGGGACCCCGGCTTCCCCCGCCACGGCCCGGGCCAGGAGCGTCTTGCCGGTACCCGGCGGGCCGACCAGCAGGATGCCCTTGGGAATATGGGCGCCGAGCCGGCCGTAGCGCTCGGGGTCGCGCAGGAAGGCCACTACCTCCTGGAGTTCGTTCTTGGCCTCGTCGACCCCGGCGACATCCTCGAAGGTCACCTTGGTGGCGGTCTCCACGTAGACCTTGGCCTTGGACTTGCCGATGGACATCATCCCGCCGATCCCGCCGCCACCGGTCATCCGGCGGATCAGCAGGGACCAGATCGCGAACAGCAGCACCAGCGGCAGGAACCACGACAGCAGGACGGTCAGGAAGGGGCTCTCCGGACGGCCGTTGAAGGTGACGTCGTGCTGCGCCAGCCGGTCGGCCAGATCGGGCGGGACGCGGTTGGTGGTGAAGGCGGTGCGGCCGTCGGGAAGGGGGGCGGTGAAGGTGCCGGTGAGGCGGTCGTCGCCGACCTGCACCTCGGCGATCCGTCCCTCCTCCAGCAGCCGGGTGAATTCCGAGTAGGGGATGGGTTCGGTGGTCTGCCAGTCGCGATAGACGCTCTGGAACGTCAGGAAGAGCATCACGGCGATGATCACGTAGATCACGTTGAAGCGGTGATTGGGTTCCATGCCGATGTCTCGTCCCATGGCCGTGCCGGAGGGCTTCGCTATGCCCCGATGATGGCCTTCAGTGTAGGTCACGTCCGGCAGCCGGGATGGCCGCGTGCAGGCGGGCCCTTGAAGTCGGCCGTCGAGCGCCGCACCTAGGAGGGAGTCGCATCGACACCATGGCACGAGAAGGAGATCCCATGAGCACCCCGATATTGCCCAATCCCGGCCTCGGTACCTTCCGCCTCAAGGGCGATACCCTGAAGCGGGTGATCCACGATGCCCTGGCACTGGGATTCCGCCACATCGACACCGCCCAGATGTACGACAACGAGCAGGACGTGGGCGAGGCCATCGCCGAGAGCGAGGTGTCGCGCGAGTCGCTCTTCGTCACCACCAAGGTCTGGCACGACCGCCTCGCGCCCGCGTCCCTCAAGGCCAGCGTCCAGGAGAGCCTGGAGAAACTCGGCACCGATTACGTCGACCTGCTGCTGATCCACTGGCCCTCGCCGGACGACGCCGTGCCCATGGCCGACTACCTGACGGCCCTGCGCGAGGTACAGCAGGCCGGCCAGGCGCGTCACATCGGGGTCTCCAACTTCACCATCGCCCAGGTCGACCGGGCCCTCGAGATCCTCGGTCCGGACGCGCTGTTGACCAATCAGGTCGAGGTGCATCCCTTCCTGCAGAACCGTGCGGTAGTGGAGCACTGCCAGGCGCGCGGCCTGACCGTCACCGGGTACATGCCGCTCGCCGTGGGCAAGGTGCTGGAGGACGAGACCCTGAAGGGCATCGCCGAGGCCCATGGCGTCTCGCCGGCCCAGGTGGCTCTGGCCTGGACCCGGTCGCGTGGCGTGGTGACCATCCCGTCGTCCACCCGTCGCGAGCACCTGGCGGGCAACCTGGCGGCCCTCGACCTTACCCTGGGCGAGGACGAACTCGAGGCGATCGCGGGCCTGGATCGCGGCGAGCGCATCGCCGATCCGGACTTCGCCCCGGCGTGGGACTGATCCCGGCCGGCCCCCGGACCTTCGAGAGGAGATGACATGGCTTCCACCGTACTGATCACCGGCGCCAACCGCGGCGTCGGCCTGGCGCTGGCCCGTCACTATCACCAGGCGGGCTGGCAGGTGATCGGCGTCTGTCGCCACGCTTCCGCCGAGCTCGCCGAGGTGGCGAGCCGGGTCATCGACGGCATCGACGTCACCCGGGAAGCGGACGTCGCCCGACTCGCCGAGGCACTCGCCGGCCGGCCGCTGGACCTGCTGATCAACAATGCCGGGATGCTCCACGACGAGTCGCTGGGGGCGCTCGATTTCGATGCCATCCGGGCGCAGATGGAAATCAATGCCTATGCCCCGCTGCGGGTGACCGAGGTGCTGCTGCCCTGCCTGGGCGAGGGCGCCAAGGTCGCCAACATCACCAGCCGCATGGGCTCCATCGCCGACAACGACGCCGGCGGTCGCTACGGCTACCGCGCCTCCAAGGCGGCGCTGAACGCCTTCGGCAAGTCGCTGGCGGTGGACCTGGCGCCTCGGGGCATTGCCGTGGCCCAGCTGCATCCGGGCTATGTGCAGACGCGCATGGTCAACTTCGGCGGCCTGATCACCCCGGAGGAGGCCGCCGAAGGGATTGCCGAGCGCATCACGGCACTCACCCTGGCGACCAGTGGCGGCTTCTGGCACAGCAACGGCGAGTCGCTGCCCTGGTAGGCGGCCCTGAGGATCATCGATGGAGGATATCGCGAAGCGGTCGTCCAGCGGCCACGGCTGGGCTCTTCGCCAGGCACGCCGCCAGGCGATGAGCCTGGTCGGCCGGTTCGCGATGCGTCATGGGATTTCTCCCCTGCCTGCTGCGGTCAACTAGACTGCAGTGATGTCTCAACGAGGTATCTGCAGGGCGGGCAGACACCGGCGTTTTCCTTCCGGGCCGCAGAGTGTGGGGATGTTGCGTTCGTTCACGGCGGCTGTACTGGCGACATGCTGGCCTCTCGCGGTCGTCGCAGTCATGCCGTCATGGCGAGGCCGGCACACGTGCTGGCTGCTTGTCGCCATGCTGTTGCTGGCGGCTCCTCTCGCGTCATCGGGGTCGCCTGAACTCCCGGAGGGAAGGCCAGCCCCTTCCCTTGAGCCCCTGGTCAGGAACATGAGTGCCTGGCTGGCGGCACGGACGGCTTACCGGGAACCCCCGATACCCGGGATCCTGTTCGAGAGCCAGTCCCGACTTCAGCAGCGATGCTTTCCCGACTTCCCCGAGCCGCTGGCCACCCTGATCAAGGGCGCCTACGCCCCTGCCGAGAAGATCATTTATCTCGATAACGCGTTCGACCGTGACGATCCTGTCGACAGGAGTTATCTGCTTCACGAGCTGACCCACCATTTCCAGGTCCATAACCTGGACGATACCAATGTGCGGACCCCCGGCATCCTCGAGGGGGAAGCCTACCGGCTGCAGCTGCGCTGGCTCAGAGAAGCGGGAGTCTCGGATCCCTTAGGGACACTGGGACTCGATGAAAAGACCCTGCTCATCATCGAACGTTGCCCCAGATAGCCGGGCGAATGCTGGCGCCCGGCCTCTGGGGTATGCGGGGTGCAGACCCCTGGCCTGTCGCGGTATCATGATGACCGTTCGAAATCCCATTCGAGTCCTGACCAGGCACCGCATTGATGTCAAACCCCACCCTGGCCCGTGAAGTCGGGCTGCGCAGAACCTTCGCGATCATCTCGCACCCGGACGCCGGCAAGACCACCATCACCGAGAAGATGCTGCTGTTCGGCAATGCCATCCAGATGGCCGGCTCGGTGAAGAGCAAGCGCAACGACCGCCACGCCACCTCCGACTGGATGAAGATGGAGCAGGAACGCGGCATCTCGGTGACCACCTCGGTGATGCAGTTCCCCTATGGCGGGCGCATCGTCAACCTGCTCGACACGCCCGGCCACGAGGACTTCTCCGAGGATACCTACCGCACCCTGACCGCGGTGGACTCGGCGCTGATGGTGATCGACGGCGCCAAGGGCGTCGAGGCCCGGACCATCAAGCTGATGGAGGTGTGTCGCCTGCGCACCACGCCGATCCTCACCTTCATCAACAAGATGGACCGCGACGTCCGCGACCCCGTCGAGGTGATGGACGAGGTAGAGGAAGTGCTGAACATCCAGTGTGCCCCCATGACCTGGCCGATCGGCATGGGCCGCCACTTCAAGGGCGTCTATCACCTCCACAATGACGTGATCCACCTCTACACCCAGGGACAGGGCAGCCAGATCCCCGATGACCGGCGCATCGAGGGGCTCGACAACCCCGAGGTGGACGCCGTGCTCGGCGAGGAGCAGGCCGAGGAGCTGCGCATGGAGGTGGAACTGGTGCGTGGCGCCTCCCATGAATTCGACCACGAGGCCTACCTGCGAGGCGAGCTGTCGCCGGTCTACTTCGGGACCGCCATGGGCAACTTCGGGGTGCGCGAGATGCTGGACGGCTTCGTCGAGTACGCGCCGCCTCCCCAGCCGCGCGAGACCGATACCCGCACGGTGGAAGCCGAGGACGAGCGTTTCACCGGCTTCGTCTTCAAGATCCAGGCCAACATGGATCCCAACCACCGCGACCGCATCGCCTTCCTGCGGGTCTGCTCGGGCAAGTACGACAAGAACATGAAGATGCGCCACGTGCGCATCGGCAAGGAGGTCAAGATCGCCGATGCCCTGACCTTCATGGCCTCGGACCGCTCCCAGGTGGAGGAGGCTTGGCCCGGGGACATCATCGGCCTGCACAACCACGGTACCATCCAGATCGGCGATACCTTCACCCAGGGGGAGGACATGCGCTTCACCGGCATTCCGCACTTCGCCCCGGAGCTCTTCAAGCGCGTGCGCCTCAAGGATCCGTTGAAGATGAAGGCGTTGCAGAAGGGGCTGCAGCAGCTTTCCGAGGAGGGGGCCACCCAGGTCTTCATGCCGCTGGACAACAACGACCTGATCCTCGGTGCCGTGGGTACCCTGCAGTTCGACGTCGTCGCCCATCGCCTCAAGGAGGAGTACAAGGTCGACTGTGTCTATGAAGGGGTGAACGTCAACACCGCCCGCTGGATCTACAGCGACGACGCCAAGAAGCTCGAGGAGTTCAAGCGCAAGGCCAGCGCCAACCTGGCCATCGACGGCGGCGGCTACCTGACCTATATCGCCCCCACGCGCGTGAACCTGCAGATGACCCAGGAGCGCTGGCCGGAGATCCGCTTCCAGCCCACCCGGGAGCACTGAGCGCCAGGCCGCCAATAGAATCGGGCCCAAGCGAGCGGCGCCGGGGATAGCCCGAAGCGGAGGTCCTATGCCAGGGATGGCATCGGTAGCGCCCAGGGATGGGTTCACAGCGCCTCCGCGAAGGGCTGTCGCCGGGCAAGCCGCGACTGTAAGGCTCCTCTTCGGAGACGTTTCCGATGCTGATCGATGCCCACTGCCACCTCGACTTTCCCGACTTCGACGCCGACCGCGAGGCGGTGGTCGAGCGGGCCAGGGCGGAGGGTGTGGCGCATTTCGTCGTGCCGGGGACCACCCGGGCCCGCTGGCCCAATGTGCAGGCGCTGGGTGAGCGCGGCGACGTCAGCATCTGTCTGGGGTTGCACCCCTATTTCATGGACACCCATCGCGACGAGGACCTTGAGGCCCTGGCGCAGGCGCTGGACGCGCATCCGGCGGTAGTGGCAGTGGGCGAGTGCGGCATCGATGCGCGCTTTGCCGAGACCCTGGATGCGCAGTGGCGGCTGTTCGATGCCCAGCTTCGCCTGGCCAAGGCGCGGGAGCTGCCGGTAGTGATCCACTGCGTGCACGCCAACGACCAGGTGGCCAAGCGCCTTGGCCAGTTGGACCTCCGCGGCGGCGGGTTGATCCATGCCTTCGCCGGCTCCCCGGAGCAGGCCAGGAAGTTCCTCGACCTGGGGTTCGTCGTCGGCCTGGGCGGCGCCGTTACCTTCGATCGGGCAAAGCGGCTGCACCGCGCGGTGGCCTCGCTGCCCGACGACGGCTATGTGCTGGAGACCGACAGCCCCGACATGCCGCTGGCCGGCCATCGAGGCGAGCGCAACGAGCCGGCACGGGTCGCCGAGGTCTGCCGGGCGGTAGCCAGGCGGCGAGGTCAGGATACCGACAAGGTAGCGACGGACAGTACCGCTAACGCCCGCCGCCTGTTCCGCTGCTGACTAGGTCCTTTCCGCCAGACTCTCCGGGTCCAGGCGCTCGACGGGGTAGGGCAGCTTGAGCAGCTTGAGCTTCTGCCCGGCGCAACGCAGCGGCAGGGCGGGTTCCCGGGTGCTCATTACCGCCAGCACCTCGGCCTCGCCATAGGCGTCCAGTTCGGCGCACAGCACCTCGCCGAGGCGCCGGTCGTCGGCGTCCTCGATGGCGCTGCCGGCCTCCGGCAGCAGCCCGCCGTCGAGCTGGGCACGCACCATCCGCTTCTTGACCTGGCCGCGGAAGTGCGCGCGGGCGACCACTTCCTGGCCGGTATAGCACCCCTTCTTGAAGCTGATGCCGCCCAGCGCCTCCCAGTTGATCATCTGCGGCAGGTAGGTGTCGCGCTGGTCGGCCTCGAGCCAGGCCAGTCCCGCCTGGATGTCGTGCAGCCGCCACACGGCGTTGCCGACCGGCGTGGCGTGCGCCTTCAGCCACTGCCAGGCCCCCTCGGCCCGGTCGGCCGGCAGGCAGACCAGCAGGCGTGGTCGGGGTCCCGGATGCGCCAGCACCTGGAGTTCGTCATCACCGGCCTGGTGCCAGGGCCGGGGCGGCAGGATATCGAAGCGCACCTCGGCGAGCGCGGAGGCCTCGCGGCCGATCAGCCCCAGCAGCGCCAGGTCGTCGCGCACATGCAGTTCGACCTTGTAGAAGGGGGCGAACTTCTTCAGGTGCTCGGCCAGGGAGGCGACCAGGCTGGCGTGCATCAGTAGGCGGTAGTGCGACGGGGCGACGCGCATCAGCTGGGCGTTGGCCAGCATCCGCCCCTTGGGCGTGCAGAAGCAGGTCAGCGGGGCGAGGCCGCCGTCGGCCAGCGAGACCTGGGCGCTGGTCTGGCCCTGCAGGAAGGTCTCGGCATCGGGGCCTTCGACGTCCAGCACCCCGAGGTGGGCGAGGGGCGTCATCACGGTGGCATCCAGGGCCAGCCGGGGTGCATCGGGGGTGTCAAAGGTCACCCGGTATTCGGCCTCCTGCCGACCGCCTGTGGCAGCGATCCAATCCATCATTTCCGGGCTCCTCTTGGTTCGGCGTCAGGCATGGTCATCTGCACTAGTTGCGGGCGGGAGGGCGACATTGCAAGCGCTGCCCGGCGCGCGGGTGGCATGCTAGACTCGGACCTTCCCGCTCATTCATGCCGCGTCAGGAGCCGCCCATGGCCCATCAGTCATTGAGCTTTCAGGGCGTCGAGAACGCCGATCAGGTCAACCGCATCACCACTGCCCTGATGATGCTGGACGGCGTCGACAGTGTCGAGGTTGGCCGCCACGGGGCCGAGGTGGAAGGGCACGCCAGGCGTGAGGCGCTGATCAAGGCGGTGCAGTCTCTCAACTTGGGTATCGAGGTCAAGTGATGAAGAAGACCATTGAAGTCGTCAGCGAACGCAAGCATATCTACCGCCAGCGGGTCGAACTGGACGGTTTCGACGATCTCTACGTCGATGTGCCCGTGGCCTATGGCGGGGAGGGCAGTGCCCCGGATCCCCATGACTACTTCGACCTCTCGCTCGGTGCCTGCAAGGCGATCACTTCCATGATGTATGCCCGGCGCAAGCAGTGGCCGTTGACGGGGATCAGCGTCACGGTTAACAGGGACGACAGCCAGGAGCGCCACGGGACCTACCGGCTCGACGTGGCGATGACCTTTCATGGCATCGACGACCCCGAGCAGCGGGTCCGCCTGGAGGAGATCAGCCACAAGTGCCCGATCCACCGGCTGATGACCACGTCCACCGTGGAGGTGACCACCCGCACCGTCGACAGCACAGCCGAGGCCTGACCCCGGCCAGAACTCGTTCCACCCCGGGCGCCGTGCAGGCGCCTGCCCCGTCCCTGGAGCCGCCATGAGCAAGCCCTTCCGCCTGCAGTCCAAGTTCCAGCCCGCCGGCGACCAGCCCACCGCCATCCGGGAGCTGGTCAGCGGGCTGGAGTCGGGGCTGGCGCACCAGACGCTGCTCGGCGTGACCGGCTCCGGCAAGACCTTCACCATGGCCAACGTGGTCGAGCACCTGCAGCGGCCGACCATCGTCATGGCGCCCAACAAGACCCTGGCGGCACAGCTCTACGGCGAGTTCAAGGCGTTCTTTCCCGACAACGCGGTGGAGTACTTCGTCTCCTACTACGACTACTACCAGCCCGAGGCGTACGTGCCCTCGTCGGACACCTTCATCGAGAAGGATGCCTCGATCAACGACCATATCGAGCAGATGCGCCTCTCGGCGACCAAGGCGCTGCTGGAGCGCCGCGACGCCATCATCGTGGTCTCGGTGTCGGCGATCTATGGCCTGGGGGATCCCGACCAGTACCTGAAGATGCGCCTGCATTTCACCCGCGGCGAGCTGATCGACCAGCGCAAGTTCCTGCGCCGCCTGGCGGAGCTGCAGTACACGCGCAACGACATGGACTTCAAGCGTGGCACCTACCGGGTGCGCGGCGATGTCATCGACATCTTCCCGGCCGACGCCGAGGACGAGGCGGTGCGCGTCGAGCTCTTCGATGACGAGATCGACACCATCAGCCTCTTCGACCCGCTCACCGGCGAGGTGCGGGGCCGGGTGCCGCGCATGACCATCTACCCCAAGTCGCACTACGTCACGCCCCGGGAGACCATCCTCGGCGCCATCGATGCGATCAAGGCGGAACTGGTGGAGCGGCTGGACTGGCTGCGCAAGCACGACAGGCTGGTCGAGGCCCAGCGCCTGGAGCAGCGCACCCTCTACGACATCGAGATGATGCTCGAGCTCGGCTACTGCAACGGCATCGAGAACTACTCGCGCTACCTCTCCGGGCGCAACCCGGGCGAGCCGCCGCCGACCTTCTTCGACTACCTGCCCAGTGACGCCCTGCTGTTCATCGACGAGAGCCACGTCAGCGTTCCCCAGGTGGGCGGCATGTACAAGGGCGACCGCTCGCGCAAGGAAACGCTGGTGGAGTACGGCTTCCGGCTGCCCTCGGCGCTGGACAACCGCCCGATGACCTTCCAGGAGTGGGAGCGCATCTGCCCGCAGACCATCTTCGTTTCGGCCACGCCCGGGCCCTACGAGGCCGAGCATGCCGGCCAGGTGGTCGAGCAGGTGGTGCGCCCCACCGGCCTGCTCGACCCCGAGATCGAGGTGCGCCCGGCCTCCACCCAGGTGGACGATCTGCTCTCGGAGATCCGTCTGCGCAGCGAGGTGGGCGAGCGGGTGTTGGTGACCACCCTGACCAAGCGCATGGCCGAGGACCTCACCGAGTACCTGGATGAGCACGATGTGCGGGTACGCTACCTCCACTCCGATATCGACACCGTGGAGCGGGTAGAGATCATCCGTGACCTGCGCCTGGGCAAGTTCGACGTCCTGGTGGGGATCAACCTGCTGCGCGAGGGACTCGACATCCCCGAGGTGTCGCTGGTGGCGATCCTCGATGCAGACAAGGAGGGCTTCCTGCGCAACGAGCGCTCGCTGATCCAGACCATGGGCCGGGCGGCACGCAACGCCCACGGCAAGGCGATCCTCTACGGCGACCGGATCACCGACTCCATGCGCCGCGCCATGGACGAGACCCAGCGCCGCCGCGACAAGCAGGTCACCCACAACGAGGCCCACGGCATCACGCCGACCACGGTGACGCGCTCGGTGGCCGACATCATGGAGGCCGCCCAGGCCCCGGGGAAGAAGAAGGGACGCAAGGGCGAGCGCAAGGTGGCCGAGCGCGAGGCCCTCTACGACCCTGCGGAGCTGTCACCGAGTGAACTGCTCAAGGAGATCTCGCGAACCGAGGACGGGATGCACGAGGCGGCGCAGAACCTGGCGTTCGAGGAAGCCGCCCGGCTGCGCGACCGCCTGCACGAGCTCAAGGAGCGCCAGCTGCTCCTGGGTTCCGCCTGACGGGCGCCCGCCATGCCCGAAGGCCCCGAGATCCGTCGTGCCGCGGACCGCGTGCATCGCCAGATTGCCGGCCGGCGGCTCGACGATGCCTGGTTCGCCTTTCCCGACCTGGCCGAGCAGGCCGCCTCGCTGATCGGGCGCGAGGTCATCGCCGTGGACAGCTGGGGCAAGGCGCTGCTGACGCGCTTCGATGACGACCGCGTGCTCTACTCCCACAACCAGCTCTACGGGGTCTGGAAGTTGCACGCGGCCGACCGCGAGCCGGACACCAACCGTTCGCTGCGTGTCCGCCTGGTGGCGCAGGGCAGGGCGGCGAGCCTCTTCAGCGCCTCGGACGTCTCCCTATGGGACGGGGAGAGGCTTGGCGACCACCCCTTCCTGTCGCGACTCGGCCCCGACCTGCTGACCCACGGCGTGACGATGGAGCAGGCCAGGGCGAGGCTT
Organism: Halomonas rhizosphaerae; assembly: GCF_030010555.1. Taxonomy (GTDB): domain Bacteria; phylum Pseudomonadota; class Gammaproteobacteria; order Pseudomonadales; family Halomonadaceae; genus Halomonas; species Halomonas rhizosphaerae. The sequence continues at coordinate 222,399 of NZ_JASCQP010000028.1, read as the reverse complement.
CTCGAGGCGCGCTTCCGGCGGCGCGGACTGGGCGGGCTGCTCCTCGACCAGTCGCTATTCGCCGGCATTGGCAACTACCTGCGCTCGGAGATCCTGTTCTTCGCCGGCCTCCACTATAAGGTGAGGCCCATGGATCTGGACGAGGCGGCCCTCGAGCGGCTGGTTCGCCGTATCCTCGAGCTGACCCGCCAGGCCTACGACCAGGCCGGGGTGACCAACCGCCCCGAGTGGGCGGCGGCCGAGCGGCGGAGTGGTGCCTCCCGCCGCCGCTGGCGCTTTGCCGTGTTCGAGCGCGAGGGCCTGCCGTGCCACGCCTGCGGCACGGCCATCAAGCGGGTGATGGTGGCCTCCCGGCGGTTCTACCTTTGTCCATTCTGCCAGCCAGCGGGTTGATCCACCGGATAGTTTTATACCGTTATCTTCCTCTGTAACTCACTTCCATCGACTCAGACCTTTGGCCATACCAATGTCGACAGCCGAGGGGCTAGGGTATAATGCCCGCCGTTCAAGCCCCGCCGCTGCGCCCTTCGAGCGCCCCGGCGCAGGCATGCCGACAACGCCAAGGAGCTCCTTGCCCATGACCGTGATTCGCCAGGACGACCTGATCCAGAGCGTCGCCGATGCCCTGCAGTACATTTCGTATTACCACCCGAAGGACTTCATCGACGCCATGGCGGCCGCCTACGAGCGCGAGGAGAACCCGGCGGCCAAGGACGCCATCGCCCAGATCCTGATCAACTCGCGGATGTGTGCCTTCGGCAAGCGGCCGATCTGCCAGGATACCGGCATCGTCACCGTCTTCGTGCACGTGGGGATGAACGTGCGTTTCGAGGCCGACATGAGCCTCGACGACATGATCAACGAGGGCGTACGGCGCGCCTACCAGTTGCCCGACAACGTGCTGCGCGCCTCGGTGCTGGCCGACCCGGACGGCGCCCGCAAGAACACCGGCGACAACACCCCGGCCGTCGTCCACCACAAGCTGGTGCCCGGCGACACCGTCGAGGTGCATGTGGCGGCCAAGGGGGGCGGCAGCGAGGCGAAGTCGAAGTTCGCCATGCTCAATCCCTCCGATAGCGTGGTCGACTGGGTGATGGAGCAGCTGCCCAAGATGGGCGCCGGCTGGTGCCCGCCGGGCATGCTCGGCATCGGCATCGGCGGCACAGCCGAGAAGGCCATGGAGATCGCCAAGGAGGCGCTGCTCGACCCCATCGACATCCAGGAGCTCCAGGCTCGCGGTCCCGCCAATCGTGCCGAGGAGCTTCGCCTGGAACTGTTCGACAGGGTCAACCGGAGCGGCATCGGCGCCCAGGGCCTCGGCGGCCTGACCACGGTGCTCGACATCAAGGTCAAGGAGTTCCCGACCCACGCCGCCAACAAGCCGGTGGCGATCATTCCCAACTGTGCCGCCACGCGCCACGCCCACTTCACCCTCTACGGCTCCGGTCCCGCGGCACTGCCGGCGCCGAAGCTCGAGGACTGGCCGGAGATCACCCGCGAGGCCGGTGACAACGTCAAGCGCGTCGACCTCGACAGCGTGACCCCGGAAGAGGTGCGGACCTGGCAGCCCGGCGATACCCTGTTGCTCAACGGCAAGCTGCTCACCGGTCGCGATGCCGCGCACAAGCGCATGGTCGACATGATCGCCAAGGGCGAGCCGCTGCCCGTGGACATGAAGGGACGTTTCATCTATTACGTGGGCCCGGTGGATCCGGTGCGTGACGAGGTCGTCGGTCCGGCTGGCCCGACCACGGCGACCCGCATGGACAAGTTCACCCGCACCATGCTCGAGGAGACCGGCCTGCTGGGCATGGTCGGCAAGGCCGAGCGGGGCGAGGCGGCCATCGAGGCGATCCGCGACAATCAGGCGGTCTACCTGATGGCCGTGGGCGGCTCCGCCTACCTGGTCGCCCAGGCGATCAAGAAGGCCCGCGTGGTCGGCTTCGAGGATCTGGGCATGGAAGCCATCTACGAGTTCGAGGTGGAGGACATGCCGGTGACCGTGGCCGTGGACAGCCAGGGCACCTCGGTGCACCAGACCGGCCCCGCCAAGTGGAAGGAGATCATCGCCGAGCGCGCCTGATCGTCCCGTGCTGACGACGGCCCCGCCATCTGGTGGGGCCGTCGTCGTTGGGGGTATGCTGCAAGTCACTGCTTTCCGGACGGCGCTGCCGTCCTCCCACGGAACGGGGATTCGACCATGACTTCCTGGCTGATCGGCCTGGCGATCTTCCTGACCTACCTGCTGGGCTTCGTCTCGGCGGTGCTGGCCCTGATGTCCAGCCGTACCTCCCAGGGCGCCATCGCCTGGATCATCTCGCTGATCACCATGCCCTACGTGGCGGTGCCAGCCTACTGGATCTTCGGCCGGCCGCGCTTCTATGGCTATGTCTCGGCCCGGGGCGAGCGCGACACCGTGCTGCGCCGCCTGCTGGAACGCTACCGCGACCGCTTCGATCCCTACCTGCCCGAGCCCGGCGATGCGGATATCCGCGCCGTGGAACAGCTGGCGATGATGCCGCTGACCCGGGGCAATCGGGCGGAGCTGCTGATCGACGGCGAGGCCACCTTCGACAGCCTTTTCGCCGGGATCGAGGCGGCCGAGGAGTACGTCCTCATCCAGTTCTTCATCGTCCGCGACGATGCCCTGGGCATCGAACTCAAGCATCGGCTTCAGCGGGCCGCCGAGCGCGACGTGCGCATCTACTTCCTGTATGACGAGATCGGCAGTCGCGGGCTCGGTGATCGCTTCCTCCGCGATCTCGCCGAGGCCGGCGTGGAGGTCAGCGCCTTCCGTTCCTCCCGAGGATTCAAGCATCGCTTCCAGCTCAACTTCCGCAACCACCGCAAGGTGCTGGTGGTCGATGGCCGGGAAGGGTGGCTGGGGGGCTTCAACGTCGGCACCGAGTACCTCGGACAGCACCCCCGCCACGGCCACTGGCGCGATACGCATCTCAAGCTCACCGGCCCCAGCGTGCTGGGGCTGCAGGAGGCCTTCTGGGAGGACTGGCACTGGGCCACCGGCGAGATGATCACCCTGACCTGGACGCCCCGGCCGAGCGGAGACGCCGACCAGAATGTGGTGATCGTGCCCTCCGGGCCGGCGGACTATCAGGAGACGGCGAGCCTGCTGGTGCAGCATGCGATTCACAGCGCCCACGAACGCTTCTGGGTCACCAGCCCGTATTTCGTGCCCGACCAGGGGGTGCAGGATGCCCTGCGCCTGGCGGCGATGCGCGGGGTGGACGTACGCATCATGATGCCCGAACGCCCCGACCATCTGCTGGTCTTCCTCTCGGCCTTCTCCTTCCTGCCCGACATGCTGCGTGCCGGGGTCAGGGTCTACCGCTACCAGCCGGGGTTCCTGCACCAGAAGGTGATGCTGATCGACGATGCCGCCGCCAGTGTCGGCACGGTCAACCTGGACAACCGCTCCTTTCGTCTCAACTTCGAGATCACCGCCGTCGTGCCCGACCGGCAGTTCGCCGCCGAGGTGCGTCTGATGCTCGAGCATGACTTCACCAACTGCCGTCGCGTGGCCCTCGAGGAGCTGACCCGCCGTCCCCTGTGGCGCAAGCTGCTGTCCCGGGCGGCCTACCTGCTCTCGCCGATCCAGTAAGGCAGCTTGGGTCCCGGCCGCCGCTGGGGTACATTAGCGGGCTTCGAAGGCTCCCGGGGGGAGTCGTGCACGCAGACATCCTGGGGAGTCCTGGTGAACCTCGAGACCAAGTGGCTGGAAGACTTCGTCGCCCTGGCCAGTACGCGCAGCTTTTCCGCCTCGGCCCGTCAGCGGCATGTCACCCAGCCGGCCTTCAGCCGGCGCATCCGCTCCCTGGAGCAGGCGGTCGGCGTGACCCTGGTCGACCGCTCGACCACCCCGGTGGACCTGACCCCCGAGGGGCAGCTGTTCCTGGTCACCGCCCGCAACATCGTCGAGCAGCTCAACGAGAGCCTCGGCCACCTGCGTGGCCTGGCCATGGCCAACGAGGCGCTGGATATCGTCGCCGCCCATTCCCTGGCGCTGAGCTTCTACCCCCAGTGGATCTCCCGCCTGCAGCAGGGCCTCGGCGAGCTGCCGACGCGGCTGGTGGCCATGAACGTGGGCGACGCGATCCATGTGCTGCGCGAGGGCAACTGCGACCTGATGCTCGCCTATTACGACCCCTACGCCAGCATGCAACTCGATGCCGAGGTCTTTCCCTCCTTCTCCATCGGCCAGGTCAAGATGCTGCCGGTCTGCCTGCCCGACGCGCAGGGCAGACCACGCTTCCCGCTGGAGGGGCAGGAGTCGATTCCCTATCTGGCCTACACCCAGGGCGCCTTCCTGGGGCGCAGCGTGCGCATGCTGCTCAAGAACGACCCCTTGCGCATGCGCCTGAGAACCGTCTACGAGACGGCCATGGCCGAAGGGCTCAAGGGCATGGTGATGCAGGGCATGGGCATGGCCTGGATACCCGACTTCTGCATCCGCCAGGAGCTCAAGGATGGGCGCCTGGTGCGGGCCGGTGGCGAGCAGTGGGACGTGCCACTGGAGATCCGCCTCTATCGTTGCTCGCTGGTGCACAAGCCGGGGGTCGAGAAGCTGTGGCGGCAGATGATGAAGTTGCCCCGCGATTTCCTCCAGGCCTGATGGCGCCGGCTGCCGGCGCGTTGCCATGGCGCATCAGGGACGGTCGAAATCCGCCGGCAGTCCCAGGAAGTCCTGGATGATGAAGAAGTGGTCCTCGAACAGGCCCTCGGGGTCGAGGTCGGCCAGGGGGACCCAGCGCGCATGGTCACCACCCCGGACCGGCTTGAGCTGGGGCAACTGCTGTTCGGGACGCAGGGCGAAGTAGAAGGCCTCGGCCAGGGTGCGCCCCCGCCAGCTGCGGTGGGGTTCGTCGAACAGCCGCTGGCCGCGCAGCGAGCCCTTGAGCACGGCCTCGGGCACCTTGAGGCGCACCCGCTCGCGCAGCTCCCTCAGGCAGGCATCCATCAGGCGTTCATGGGGACTGATGAAGCCGCCGGGCAGGGCATAGAGCCCCTTGCCGGGCGCGGCCGTACGCCTGACCAGCAGCACATGCCCGGACTGCACCACCACGGCATTCACGGTAACGAAGATCGGCGGGTAGGGGGCCTGGGACCAGGCCTGGCGGTACTGGTCCAGCAGGTGCTGCTCCTCGACCAGCTGCCCGTAGGGCGCTTCCTCCAGGAAGTCGCGTATCCGTGCCACCACCCCGGGGGGCAGGTCGTGGGCGGCGTGCGTGCTCAGGTAATCCTCCGCCGATGAGACGGAGCGGAACAGTCGATCGCGGATGCGGCTGGCCGAGATGCCTTCCACCAGGGGCACGCTGACCGATTCCCATTGCGGGAACAGCGCAAGGTAGTAGCTGGACTGGCCCCGACTGGCGCCGATCAGGCCGATACGCGGCAGACGGGCGTGCTCGGGGCTGGCGATGTCGCGTACCTTGCGCTGGACGTCGCGCACCCAGACATCGTTGTTGTAAAGGGCGTCGAGCAGCGGCACGACCTCGAGCCGGGCATTCTCCTCCTCTTCGAAGGCGCTGCGCAGCATGCGCAGGCGCTCCTCGTAGCGCCAGGGGTTGCGCAGCGAGCGTGCCTGCCAGGCGGAGCCTACCAGCACGATGACCTGGCGCGCGTGGCGCAGGGCCTCGCGGATCACCGCCAGGTGCCCCAGGTGCGGAGGCTGGAAACGGCCGATGAACACCAGACAATCGAAGTCGGGCGGGCTGTCGGCGTCCGGTCGTGCGGTCATGGGCGCTCCTGGGAAGAGGGGGCGGGATGGGCGGAGCCCATTATGGTCAGGCCCGCCGGCTGCTGCAATTGGGGCCGGTCTCGGCGGGCTGGCTACATTCGGGTATGCTGAAGGAAACGACGGGGACGCGGGGAACGGCATGATCAAGGCGAGCATAACGACCATCAGGCAAGCGGGGCTGTTCTGGTGGCGGGTGGTGCGGGGGGCGGGCAAGCTCTGGCTGGAGCGCAACGCCTTCAGCTATGCCGGCTCGCTGGCCTTCTATACGCTCTTTTCCCTGGCCCCCACGATGATCATCGCCGTCACGGTGATCGGCGTGGTGCTCGGCGAGGAGGCCGCCCATGGACAGATCGTCGCCCAGCTGCAGGGCACCATGGGCCATGACGCCGCCGCCGCCATCGAGCAGGCGGTCGCCCAGTCGCGCATCGAGGAGTCCGGCCTGCTGCCGACGCTGCTCGGGGTGGGGGCCCTGCTGGTCGGTGCCACCACCGTCTTCGCCCAGATGCAGTTCTCGCTGAATACCCTCTGGGGCGTGACGGCTAGGCCCAGCAGCAACAGCGCCCTCAAGTTCCTCAAGAACCGCCTGCTGTCGCTGACCGTGGTGCTCTCCATCGGCTTCATTCTGCTGGTGTCGCTGGTACTCGGGGTGGTGATACGGGCCATGCTGAAGGCGGCCGATGACCTGCTGCCCTTCGTCGGGCTGCTGACCACCGGCGCCGAGTTCCTGGTCTCGCTGGCGGTGATCGCCGCGCTCTTCGCCACCATCTTCAAGGTATTGCCGGACGTGGTGCTGCGCTGGCAGGACGTGCTGGTCGGCGCCGTGGTCACCGCCGTGCTGTTCGCGATCGGCCGTTGGGGCATCGCCATCTACCTGGCCTACACGGCCACGGCCTCCACCTACGGCGCCGCCGGGTCGGTGGTAATGATCCTGCTGTGGGTCTACTACAGCTCGCTGATCCTGCTGTTCGGCGCCGCCTTCACCAAGTGCCACCTGCTGGCTCTGGGCAAGGCGGTGGTGCCGCGCAATTCCGCGGTACTGGTCCGCCACGAGCTGCTGGAGGAGTGAGCGCGGCCCCCCGAGCGCCCCACGCAACGAAGGCCGGCGATGGCCGGCCTTCGGGGTCATAACACCAAGCAGGCGAGTCCGCCTCAGCCGGCCGGACGGAAACGCTCCCGGGCCAGATCGTCGGCCACGGTGGCGGGACTCAGACCCTCGCGGTCGGCGCGGGCGAAGATCTCGTTCAGGGTGGCCCCGATGCCCTCGATATGCGCCATGACGGCATCGCGGCGGTAGTCATCGCGACGCTGCCAGGCGATCTCGATCACACCGCCGGCGTTGGCCACGTAGTCCGGGGTATAGAGGATGCCGCGGGCCATCAGCCGCTCGGCGATCGACGGGGAGGCCAGCTGGTTGTTGGCGGCCCCGCACACTACCCTGGCCTTCAGGCGGTCGACCACCGCCTCCGAGAGGGCGGCCCCCAGGGCGCAGGGAGCGAACACGTCGACCTCGGCATCGGCGATCGCCGCCGGTGCCACGGCCTCGGCACCGAGCTCCTCGGCGAGCTTGGCCAGGGCGGCGGCATCGACATCGGTCAACACCAGCCGGGCGCCGGCGGCATGGAGGTGGCGTGCCAGGTGGGCGCCGACATTGCCGACCCCCTGCACCGCCACCCGCACCCCCGTCAGGTCATCGCGCCCCAGGCCATGGCGTACGGCGCTCTTGAGGGCGCAGAACACCCCCCAGGCCGTGAACGGCGAGGGGTCGCCCGAGGCGGCGCCGTGGCGTGGCAGGCCGCCGACGTGTTCGGTGGCCTCGGCGATGAGCCGCATGTCGGCCTCGCCGGTGCCCGAGTCCTCGGCGGTGATGTAGGCGCCGCCCAGGCCATCGACCAGCCGGCCCATGGCACGCAGCAGTTCGGGCGTCTTGTCACGGCGCGGGTCGGCGATGATCACCGCCTTGCCGCCGCCCAGCGGCAGGTCGGCGAGGGCCGACTTGTAGGTCATGCCGCGGGAGAGGCGCAGGACGTCGGTCAGTGCCTCGGCATCACTGGCATAGGGAAAGATGCGCAGGCCGCCCAGGGCGGGGCCGCGAGCGGTATCGTGGATGGCGATGATGGCGCGCAGGCCGCTCGCCTCGTCGCTGCCGAAGACGATCTGCTGGTGGTGGTCGAACTCGGGGTGGTCGAAGACCGGCATGGCGGAACTCCCTCGTGAGGATGATCATTGTGGTTGTCTTAGCCCGGGTAGGGCGATCCTCGGCCGCGGAGGGCTTGTGGCCGTGTGGCGTCCGGGGATAGTGACAAGACTAGGGCATCGCTCCCCGGACGGGAAGCCCGGGGGCTGGCCCCGCACGTGGCCCGACTGGTAGAAAGGATCGCACCACCGATCGCGACGACAGAGGAGATGGCCATGGACAAGTGCTGCGCGAGAGCGCTGGTGACGGGCAAGGTGCAGGGGGTCTGGTACCGCCGGGCGACCCAGGAGCAGGCCCTCAGGGCCGGCATCACCGGCCATGCGATCAACCTGCCGGACGGGCGGGTCGAGGTGCTGATGTGCGGCAAGCGCGAGGCGGTCAAGCGACTCGCCGAGTGGCTATGGAAGGGGCCGGACGGGGCCCGGGTCACCCATGTGGAGTTCGAGGTGATCGAGACCCACGAGCCGGACGAGTTCCACGTCGGCTAGCGTCATCCCGAACCGGCATGGCCTGTGGCGCGCCGCACCGGTTCGGGCCTCGGACGTCAGGCCAGGGTGTCGGCGATCCAGTCGCTGACGGCTTCGCCGTCGACACCCAGGCACACCTCCACCAGCGGGGTGCGGGACCAGCGCGTCTCGATGAAGCCGCGCCCCTCGGGGGCGAAGATCGTCTGGCCCTCGGCATCACCGGCGGTCGCCACGGTCAGGTGGCCGCGGCTGGTGGTGAAGAGCTCCGGGCGCAGCAGCCAGGCCAGGGCACAGCTGTCGTGGGGACAGCAGCCATCGATGCCCAGGAACTCCCGGTAGAAGTCCCGGTAGAAGCCGTAGCTGCCCGCCAGCACCTTGCCGAGGGCGCCCTGGCCGGCCTCGATGCGCGCCATGTGCTCGCCGGTGAGCACGCAGCGATGGGTGACGTCCAGTCCCACCAGGGTCAGCGGCCAGCCGGCGGTGAGCACCCGGGCGGCGGCGTCCGGGTCATTGAACATGTTGGCCTCGGCCACCGGGGTGACGTTGCCGCCCTCGCGGATCGAGCCGCCCATGATCACCACCCGCTTGACCTTGCCGATGATCGTCGGGTCGAGCTGCAGGGCCGCGGCCAGGTTGCCCACCGGGCCCACTGCCACCAGGGTGACCTCGCCGGGCCGGGCATTCAGGGTGTCGACGATGAACTGCGCTGCGCTGCGGGGATCGGCCTTGCCCTGGACCGGCGGCAGTTCGATATCGCCCAGTCCGTTGGTGCCATGGATATGGGCGGGCGGGGGGTGGCGCGCCTTGACCAGCGGTGCCGCGGCGCCCTGGGCGACGGGGATCTCGCGCCCGGCGAGTTCGGAGAGCAGCAGGGCATTGTGGGTGGCGGTCTCCACGTCGACGTTGCCGTAGGTGGTGGTCAGCCCCAGCAGGTCGATCTCGGGATGGCGCAGCGCGATGGCGATGGCCTGGGCGTCGTCGACCCCCGGGTCGGTGTCGAAGATGATCGGATGGCTCACGGTGCCTCCTCGTCGTGGCGGTGGGGCGCGGGAAGGCCGTCGCGCAGGGCGCGCTCGACCGCCGTCGCCTCGGGAATGCTCTCGGCGGCGCCGGCGACCTGGACGCCCAGGGCGGCGGCGGTGGCGGCGCGCGTCAGGCAGTCGGTCACCGGCCGTCCCTGCTGCAGGGCGGCCAGGTAGTAGCCGATGAAGGTGTCGCCGGCCGCCGTGGTGTCCCGCGGAGGGACCGGCAGGGCCGGCTGGAAGTGGCGTTCGTCGCCGGACTGGTACCAGGCGCCGTCGCCGCCCAGGGTCAGCACCGTCTCGCCGTCGGGCAGGCGGCGAGCAAGGCCGTCCAGCAGGACCTCGGGCGGGGAGGCCTCGTCCAGGCCGGCCAGCCACGCGGCCTCGCCGCGATTGACGAACAGCAGCCGACAGTGGGCCAGGGGCAACTCGAGCACCGCATCGCTCATCGGGGCCGGGTTGAAGGCGACGTTCAGGCCCGCCTCGGCGGCGCGTTCCAGCACCCGGGGCAGGGCATTGCACTCGTTCTGGGCCAGCAGCCAGTCCCCGGGCGAGGCCGCGGCGAAGTGCGCGTCGAGGTCCTGCTCGGTGGTGCCGTGGTTGGCGCCCGGGAAGAGGATGATGGCGTTCTCGCCGCGGTCGTCCACCTGGATGATGGCGTGGCCGCTGGGCTCGTCGACCAGGGCGATCGCCTCTACCTCCACCCCGGCACGGCCCAGCAGGTCACGGGCCCAGGCGTCCTGGCGACCCAGCCGCCCCCAGTGGCGGACCCGCCCGCCGGCGCGTGCCATGGCCAGTGACTGGTTGGCCCCCTTGCCACCCAGGCCGACCCGGTAGTCGCGGCTGGCCAGGGTCTCGCCGGGACGCACCAGATGGGGAACGCGATAGAAGTGGTCGAGATTGATGGAGCCGAAGTTGTGCAGCATGCGGGTCTCCATGCTCAGCCTTCCTGCCAGCCGCGCAGGTTGTCGGCGGTGAGGGCCACGATGCGCTGGCGGGCCTCGGGGGTGATCCAGGCGTTGTGGGGCGTGACGATCAGGTTGAGCGGCTCGCCCAGCGCGTCGAGCAGCGGGTGCCCCTCGCGCGGTGGCTCCACGGGCAGCACGTCGACGCCGAGCCCGCCCAGGCGGCCCCGCCGCAGGGCCTCGAGCGCCGCTTCCTCGTCGATGATCCCGCCCCGGGCGCAGTTGACGAGCAGCACACCGGGCTTGAGGGTGGCCAGCAGGGCGGTATCGACCAGGTGGCGGGTGGCCTCGGTAAGCGGGCAGTGCAGGCTGATCACGTCCGCCTCGGGCGCCAGGTCGTGCAGGCCGGGGCGGCTGTCATGTGCCTCGTTGCCGGGGCGGGCGGCGAAGTCGACGTGCATGCCGAAGGCCTGGGCCAGGCGGGCCACCTTCGAGCCCAGCTCGCCCTGGCCGACGATCACCAGCCGCTTGCCTTCCAACTGCAGGGTCGTGTGATCCATCAGGCAGAAGAAGGGGCTTTCGTTCCAGCGCCCCTCGGCCACGTCGCGCTGGTAGAGGGGCAGTCGGGTGGCCAGGGCCAGCATCAGCATCAGGGTGTGCTGGGCCACACTGGCCGTGCCATAGGCCGTGACGTTCTTCACGCTGATGCCCAGGCGTTCGGCCGCAGCCATGTCGATGTTGTTGGTGCCGGTGGCCAGCACGCAGATCAGCTTGAGCGCGGGCAGGGCATCGAGGGTCTGGGCGTCGAGCACCACCTTGTTGACGATGGCCACCTCGGCGCCGGCGAGCCGGTCGGCGGCCTGGTCGCGCGTGCTCTGATCATGCACGTCCAGGGTGTCGAGGTGCTGGCGGATCGGTTCCAGGTCGATGTCGGGCCCCAGGCTGGCGGCGTCGAGAATGACGGCTTTCATGAGATGTTCCTTGTCGATGCAGGCGAGTCGGGCAACAGGCCCTGGCAGGGCTGGGCCTTGCCCGGCGCGACAGGCTATAATATCCGGCTTTCGAGGCAGGCTTGGATTATCCGCGGGCCGGCCCTATATCGCACCACGGTAGCGCGAGGCGGTGGTCCCCCTGCCCGTGCTTGACCCATGGGACATGTCATTACATCGGGAGTGATCAAACCATGCCCATCTACGAATACGAGTGCAAGGCCTGCGGCCACCGCCTGGAGAAGCTTCAGAAGATCAGCGCCGAGCCGCTGAGGGACTGTCCCGCCTGCGAGGCGGCAGAGCTCAATCGCCTGGTTTCCGCGGCCGGGTTCCGGCTGGCCGGCGGCGGCTGGTACGAGACCGACTTTAAGACCGGCAGCAAGAAGAACCTGGCCGGCGGCGAGGGCGGCAAGGCCGACAAGACGCCGAGCAAGGACGGGGCGGCGGCCTGAGTCGCCCGGCCTTGCCTTTCACCATTTCATGCAACAGAACAGGATTTGACATGCGCAGCCATTATTGCGGCCAGCTGAACGAGACCCTGGTGGATCAGACGGTCACCCTGTGCGGCTGGGTCCATCGCCGCCGTGACCATGGGGGCGTGATCTTCCTCGACATGCGCGATCGCGACGGCATCGCCCAGGTCGTGGTCGACCCCGATACCGCCGAGGCCTTCGCCAATGCCGACCGCGCCCGCAGCGAGTATGTGCTGCGCATCGTCGGTCGCGTCAGGCTGCGCCCCGAGGGCACCCAGAACCCCAACATGCCCACCGGCATGATCGAGGTGCTGGCCAAGCAGGTGGAGGTGCTCAACACCGCCGCCACGCCCCCCTTTCAGCTCGACGAGCATGGCAAGGTGGGCGAGGAGGTACGACTCAAGCATCGCTACATCGACCTGCGTCGCCCGGAGATGATCGAGAAGCTGCGCCTGCGCTCGCGCATCTCCCACAGCGTACGCGCCTTCCTCGAGGGCCAGGGCTTCCTGGACATCGAGACCCCGATCCTGACCCGCGCCACCCCCGAGGGGGCCCGCGACTACCTGGTGCCGAGCCGCACCCATCCGGGCAGCTTCTTCGCGCTGCCCCAGTCGCCGCAGCTGTTCAAGCAGTTGTTGATGGTGTCGGGCTTCGACCGCTACTACCAGATCGCCAAGTGCTTCCGCGACGAGGACCTGCGCGCCGACCGCCAGCCCGAGTTCACCCAGATCGACCTCGAGGCCTCCTTCGTCGAGGAGGAGGACATCATGGCGATCACCGAGGCGATGGTCCGCCAGCTGTTCCAGGAGGTGCTCGAGGTCGAGCTGCCCGCCTTCCCGCGCATGCCCTATGCCGAGGCCATGAGCCGCTTCGGCTCCGACAAGCCGGACCTGCGCATCCCGCTCGAGCTCACCGACGTCGATGACCTAATGCAGGACGTCGACTTCAAGGTCTTCTCCGGCCCGGCCAACGCCGATGACGGTCGCGTCGCCGCCCTGAAGGTGACGGGCGGGGCCAGCCTGTCCCGCAAGGAGATCGACGACTACACCCGGTTCGTCGGCATCTACGGTGCTCGCGGGCTGGCCTGGATCAAGGTCAACGAGCGGGCCAAGGGCCTCGAGGGCCTGCAGTCGCCCATCGTCAAGTTCATGGAGGGCGTGGTCGAGCAGCTGCTGGACCGGGTGGGCGCCGAGGACGGCGACATCATCTTCTTCGGTGCCGACAAGGCACGCATCGTCAACGAGGCCCTCGGGGCGCTGCGCGTGCGCCTCGGCGAGGACCTCGACCTCTATACCGCCGACTGGGCCCCGCTGTGGGTGGTCGACTTCCCGATGTTCGAGGAGGACGGCAGCGCCCGCCTGCAGGCCCTGCACCATCCGTTCACCGCTCCCTCCTGCGACGCCGAGACCCTCAAGGCCCACCCGGCCTCCGCGCTCTCGCGGGCCTATGACATGGTGCTCAACGGCACCGAACTTGGCGGCGGCTCGATCCGTATTCACGACCAGGCGATGCAGCAGACCGTCCTCGAGGTGCTGGGCATCGGCGAGGAGGAGGCCCGCGAGAAGTTCGGCTTCCTGCTCGACGCCCTGCAGTACGGCGCGCCGCCCCACGGCGGCCTGGCCTTCGGCCTCGACCGCCTGGTGATGCTGATGAGCGGGGCGAAGACCATCCGCGAGGTGATCGCCTTCCCGAAGACCCAGAGCGCGGCCTGCCTGCTGACCGAGGCGCCGGGCGAGGTCAGCGCCGAGCAGCTCAAGGAGCTCAACATCCGCCTGCGCCAGAAGGCCAAGGCGGAGACCGCCGGCGAGTGACGGCGATTCCGACCCGATGACATCCACCGGCGCCCCAGGGCGCCGGTGGCGTCTGGAAACCTTGAGGAAGGAGGCGCTGTCGCCGAAATGGCCTCGAGCAGAGATAGCGCTACCACAGGAGGTTGTTGCAATGGCAGGCCATAGCAAGTGGGCCAATATCAAACATCGCAAGGCGGCCCAGGACGCCAGGCGCGGCAAGATCTTCAACAAGCTGATCCGTGAGCTGAGCGTGGCGGCACGCCAGGGCGGCGGTGAGCCGGCCGACAACCCGCGACTGCGCGCCGCCATCGACAAGGCGCTGGCCAACAACATGACCAAGGAGACCATCCAGCGTGCGGTGGACCGGGGCGCCGGCAACGCCGACGGCGACGCCATGGAGGAGTGCGTCTACGAGGGCTATGGGCCCGAGGGGGTCGCGGTGATGGTCGAGTGCATGACCGATAACCGCAATCGAACTGTCTCCGAGGTGCGACATGCCTTCGGCAAGCAGGGCGGCAACCTGGGTACCACCGGGTCGGTGGCCTTCATGTTCCACCGTCAGGGGCGCCTGCTGCTGCCCGAGGGGGTCACCGAGGAGGCCGCGATCGAGGCCACCCTGGACGCGGAGCCCGAGGAGATCGAGGTCCGTGACGATGGCCGCCTCGAGGTGGTCACCACGCCCGACTCCTTCGGCCGGGTGAAGGATGCCCTGGTCGCGGCGGGGATCGAGCCCGCGTACAGCGATGTGGGGCTCTATCCGGAAACCACCACGCCCATCGCCGAGGCGGAGCTCGCCAGCAAGGTCCTCAAGCTGCTCGACATGCTCGAGGACCTGGACGATGTCCAGAACGTCACCACCAACGCGGAGTTTGCCGATGATGTCCTCGACCTGCTCGACTGAACCTTGCCGATGCTGATCCTCGGCATCGACCCCGGCTCGCGGATCACCGGCTACGGGGTGCTGGACGTCACCACGCCCACGCCGCGCTACGTGGCCAGCGGCTGCATCCGCATCCAGGCCGACGACCTGGCCCAGCGCCTGGCCCAGGTCTACGCCGGGGTCAGCGAGCTGATCTCGGTGCATGGCCCCGGGGAGTTCGCCATCGAGCAGGTGTTCATGTCGAAGAATGCCGACTCCGCCCTCAAGCTCGGCCAGGCCCGCGGCACGGCCATCGTCTGTGCCGCCAACCATGGCTTGCCGGTCAGCGAGTACGGCCCTCGCCAGATCAAGCAGGCGGTGGCCGGCAGTGGCAGCGCCGACAAGGCCCAGGTGCAGCACATGGTGACGGCGATCCTCGGCCTCTCGGCCACGCCTCAGGCGGATGCCGCCGACGCCCTGGCCATTGCGCTCACCCATGCCCATGCCCGCATGGGGCTGATGCGTGAGGGGAGCTATGGCGGGCATCGCAGCCGTCGCAAGGGAGGCTCCTGGCGTGACTTTCGTCCGTGAGCTGTCGCCGTGAGGCGACGGTGCCAGATTGTCGAACGCTGTTCCCGCGGGCTGGCATGCGGCACGGGCGAACAGTATAGTGGCCCGATGACGGCCCCGCGGGCCGCGATGGACTCCAACCCAAGGGACAGCGAACTTCCATGATAGGACGCCTGCGAGGCACCCTGCTCGAGAAACAGCCCCCCTGGATGGTGGTGGAGGTGGCCGGTGTCGGCTACGAGCTGGAAGCCTCCATGACCACCCTGGTGGCCATGCCCGGCACCGGGGAGCCGGTATCGCTCTATACCCACCTGGTCATCCGGGAGGATGCCCACCTGCTCTACGGCTTCGCCCGGGAGCAGGAGCGTTCCCTCTTCCGTGCCCTGATCAAGGTCAATGGTATCGGCCCCAAGCTGGCACTGGGCATCCTCTCCGGCATGGACGAGGAGGCCTTCGTGCGCTGCGTGATGGACGATGACGTCAAGGCGCTGACCCGGCTGCCCGGGGTGGGCAAGAAGACCGCCGAGCGGTTGATCATCGAGATGCGCGACCGCTTCCCTCACTGGGAGCAGCCGGGCGAGCTGGCCATCGGCACCAGGGATCCGACGGGCAGCGTCTCCTCCGGCGCCGCGGACCCCGTCGCCGATGCCGAGGCGGCCCTGGTCAGCCTCGGCTACAAGCCCACCGAGGCGGCCCGCATGCTGCTCGGCCTAGAGACGTCCGGCTCCACCGAGGCCATGATCAAGGCGGCGCTGACCCGCCGCCTGGCGGGGTGATTCGATGCCGTATCCACGTTTTCACCTGATGCCGGATGGCCGCCATGCTCGAGACTGATCGCCTGATCGCCGCCGACCCCCGCGAGGGGGAGGGCAGCGTCGACCATGCCATCCGTCCCAAGCGGCTCGCCGACTATATCGGCCAGCCGCGGGTGCGCGAGCAGCTCGACATCTTCATCAGCGCCGCCCGCGGACGAGAGGAGAGCCTCGACCACACCCTGGTGTTCGGTCCGCCGGGGCTCGGCAAGACGACGCTCGCCAACATCGTCGCCGCCGAGATGGGGGTGGGGCTCAAGTCCACCTCGGGGCCGGTGCTGGAGCGGGCCGGCGACCTCGCCGCCATGCTCACCAACCTGCAGCCCGGCGATGTGCTGTTCATCGACGAGATCCACCGCCTGTCGCCGGTGGTGGAGGAGATCCTCTACCCCGCCATGGAGGACTTTCAGCTCGACATCGTCATCGGCGAGGGGCCGGCGGCGCGTTCGATCAAGCTCGACCTTCCCCCCTTCACCCTGGTCGGTGCCACCACCCGGGCGGGCCTTCTGACCTCGCCGCTGCGCGACCGCTTCGGCATCGTCCAGCGCCTGGAGTTCTACAGCATCGACGAGCTTACCGAGATCGTCGTGCGCTCTGCCCGGCTGCTGGGGGTCGAGAGCGACCGGGAAGGCGCCCGAGAGGTCGCACGCCGTTCCCGGGGCACCCCGCGCATCGCCAACCGGCTGCTGCGCCGGGTGCGGGACTTCGCCGAGGTGCGCGCCCAGGGGCGCGTGGATGCCGAGATAGCCGACTTGGCCCTGAACATGCTCCACGTCGACCACCACGGTCTCGATCATATGGACCGGCGCCTGCTGCTGGCGATGATCGAGAAGTTCGACGGGGGCCCGGTGGGCATCGACTCCCTGGCCGCGGCGATCGGCGAGGAGCGCGACACCATCGAGGACGTCATCGAACCCTACCTGATCCAGCAGGGCCTGATGATGCGCACCGCGCGTGGTCGGGTGGTGACCCGTCAGGCCTGGGATCACTTCGACATGGCGCCCCACGAGCGGGCGCCCCAATAGCGGACCCCCACTCCCGTGACGACTGACCAAGACCGACGAGGATCCCCGTGAACGACTCCATGTCCATACCCCACCTGATCATGAACGCCAGCGGCGTAGTGCAGATGGTGATGCTGATCCTGGTGATCGGCTCCATCCTCTCCTGGGTGGTGATCTTCCAGCGTACCTTCGTGATGCGCCGGGCGCGCAAGGCACACCGTGCCTTCGAGGACCGCTTCTGGTCCGGTGTCGATCTCAACGAGCTCTATCGCGAGACGCCCGCCGAGCAGGAAACCCAGGGGGCCGAGCACGTCTTCCGTGCCGGCTTCCGCGAGTTCAACCGCCTGCTGGCCAAGACCCGCAGCCCCCAGGCGATACTCGAGGGCGTCCAGCGCAGCATGCGTGTGGCGTGGTCCCGCGAGGAGGACCGCCTCAACCTGCACCTGGTGTTCCTGGCCACGGTCGCCTCGGCCAGTCCCTATATCGGGCTGTTCGGCACCGTCTGGGGCATCATGGGCTCCTTCCAGTCCCTCTCCATGGCCCAGCAGGCGACCCTGGCCACGGTGGCCCCCTGGATCGCCGAGGCCCTGATCGCCACCGCCATGGGGCTGTTCGCGGCGATTCCGGCGGTGATCTTCTACAACCGGCTTTCCGCCGAGTCTGGGCGCCTGCTGGGCAAGTACGAGGACTTCGCCGAGGAGTTCCATTCCATCCTGCACCGCAACCTGCAGGGCCGGACCGACCCCGGCGCCGACTGAGGGAGAGGCCGTCATGCTAGGACCCTTCAATCGTGGCGGGCGCAGCAAGCCCATGGGCGAGATCAACGTCGTGCCCTTCATCGACGTCATGCTGGTGCTGCTGGTGATCTTCATGATCACCGCGCCCATGCTCACCCAGGGCGTGCAGGTCGACCTGCCCCAGGTCAGTTCCGAACCCATCGAGGAGACCGAGGATCGCGAGCCGATCATCGTCTCGGTGGACCGTGACGGCCAGTACTTCATTTCCCTGGGCGAGGACGAGACACCGGTCAGCCTCGACGAGGTGAGCGAACGGGTGATCATCCTGCTGGAACGTCAGCCGGGCACCCCGGTGATGGTGCGCGGCGACCGCAATGTCCCCTACGGCCAGGTGGTGACGCTGATGAGCACCCTGCAGACCGCGGGGGTGACCAATGTCGGGCTGATCTCGGAACCGCCCCCCGGGGACAGTTGAGGAGCCCACATGGCCAGACATGACCGACGCGTGGGCTATGGCCTGCCGCTGGTGCTCGCCATCGCCCTGCACCTGGCGATCCTGGTGGCCAGCGTGATCCGCTTTCCCGAGCGGGAGACCGAGCCACCGAGCACCAATATCGTCCAGGCGACCCTCGTCAGTACCGAGACCACCACCGACCAGGCCCAGCGTGCCGAGGAGGCCCGGGCCCGGGCGGCGGCCCGACAGGCCGAGGAGGAGGCCGCGGCGGCTGCCGAGCAAGAAGAAGCTCGCGAGGCAGAGGCCGAGGCGGTCGAGGCCGCCGAGGAAGCTGCCCGTCAGGCCGAGGAGGCCGAACGTCAGCGTCAGGCGGAAAACGAGGCCCGCGAGGAGGCTCGTCGGGCTGCCGAGGAGGAGGCCGCCCGCCGCACCGAGCAGGCCGAACGGCAAGCCCGCGAACGCGAGCAGCAGGCCGAGCGTCGCCGTCAGGAGGAAGCCGAACGCCAGCGCCAGGCCGAAGAGGAAGCCGAACGCCAGCGCCAGGCCGAGGCGGAAGCCGAACGCCAGCGTCAGGCCGAGGCGGAAGCCGAACGCCAGCGTCAGGCCGAAGAGGAAGCCGAACGCCAGCGCCAGGCCGAGGCAGAAGCCGAGCGTCAGCGCCAGGCCGAGGCGGAAGCCGAACGCCAGCGCCAGGCCGAGGCGGAAGCCGAACGCCAGCGCCAGGCCGAGGCAGAAGCCGAACGCCAGCGCCAGGCCGAAGCGGAAGCCGAACGCCAGCGCCAGGCCGAGGAGCAGGCCCGCCGCGCTGCCGAGGCCGCCAACCAGGGCCTGGATCGTGCCATCGAGGGCGAAGCCGACAACGTGGCCAATGCCCGTCAGGCCACCGAAGCGGCCAACAGCTTCATCAACCTCGTGCGCCGGGCGGTGGAGCAGGCCTGGGTGATTCCGCCCAACGTGCCTGACGGGGCCAGCGCCGAGGTCTCGGTGCGACTGGGCCCCTCAGGTGAGCTGTTCGCGGCTACCATTGGTCAGAGCAGTGGCAACAGTGCCTTCGACCGTTCTGCGGTCCAGGCCGTGGAGGCCGCCGCGCCCTTCGCCGAGCTGCGCCAGTTGCCGGCGTCGGCCCAGCGCGACTACCGTCAATTCAACCTGCGATTCCGACCGGGGGATATCCGCTGATGAACATCCTGAAGACCACCTGGCTGGCCGCCATGCTGATGCTGTTCACCAGCCTGGCGCAGGCCGCCGACCTGACCATCGAGATCACCCGTGGCAGCGACCGCGCCACGCCCATCGCGATCGTGCCCTTCGCCGACGGCGACGACATGCCCCAGGACATTGCGCAGATCGTCTCCGATGACCTGGAGCGAAGCGGCTACTTCGAACCGCTGGAGCGTCGTGCCATGTTCGAGCGCCCCGCCTCGAGCGACGAGGTCCGCTACGGCGACTGGCGCGCCCTGGACGTTCGCTACCTGGTGGCGGGGCGAATCAGTCGCGAGGGGGATGAGTATCGCATCCAGTACGAGCTGATGGACGTCAGTGGCGAGAGCCGCATGATCGCCGAGAGCGTGACGGCCGGTCGCCAGGGACTGCGCGATGCCGCGCACTACATCAGCGACCAGATCTTCGAGGAGATCACCGATATCCGGGGGGCCTTCTCGACCCGTATCGCCTACGTGACCTCCAGCGGCGTGGGGGACGAAACCCAGTATGCCCTCCACGTGGCCGATGCCGACGGGCGTAACAGCCAGCAGATCCTCTCGTCCGACGAGCCGATCATGTCGCCGGCCTGGTCGCCGGATGGCGGCAAGCTGGCTTACGTCTCCTTCGAGACCGAGCGCCCGGCGATCTACATCCAGGATCTCGCGTCCGGCCGGCGCGTGCGTGCCACCTCCTTCGAGGGGCTGAACAGTGCTCCGACCTGGTCACCGGATGGTCGCCGACTGGCGATGGCGCTCTCCAAGGATGGCCAGCCCGAGATCTACGTGATGGACATCGGCTCGCGGGACGTGCAGCGCGTCACCAACAACTCCAGCATCGACACCGAGCCCGCCTGGTCGCCGGATGGTCGCAGCCTGCTGTTCACCTCCGACCGCAGCGGGGGCCCGCAGATCTATCGCCTCGACCTGGGCAGCGGCGAGGAGGAGCGCCTCACCTTCACCGGCAACTACAATGCCCGGGCGCGCTTCGCGCCGGACGGCGAGGCGATCTTCCTGATCCACCGGGGCAACAATGGCTACCAGGTGGCGCGTCAGGACCTGGAAAGCGGGCGCCTGGTGGCCCTGAGCGACGCGGGGCAGGCCGAATCCCCCAGTGTCGCGCCCAATGGCACCATGGTAATCTTCGCCACCCAGCAGGGCGGCAACGGGGTGCTGGGCGGGGTCTCCGCCGATGGGCGCGCCTCTTTCCGTCTGCCGGCGGCACAGGGTGATGTCCGCGAACCCGCGTGGTCACCGTTTCTGAACTGATGTATCCAACAAGGAGTTTCACGATGCAGCTCAAGCCCCATGCCAGAATCCTGGCCATCGCCCTGTCCCTGGCCTTCGTGGCCGGCTGTTCCAGCACGGGGGGGGGCCAGGACGGCGACCTGACGGGAAGCGCCGGCGGCGCCGATCGCGACGGCGTGACCACGGACAGCGCCGATGGACGCGGCGTCAGCGGCGAGCGTGCCGGCCAGAGAGCCGATGCCGACGGTCGAATCCCCGAGACCCGCACCATCTACTTCGAGTACGACAGCGATGCCATTCGCAGCGAATTCGAGTCGGTGCTGACCGCCCATGCCCGCTTCCTGCAGAACAACCCCAATGCGAGCGTCGTCCTGCAGGGGCATACCGACGAGCGCGGTACCCGCGAATACAACCTGGCACTGGGTGAGCGTCGCGCCGGCGCCGTCGAGCGCTACCTCAACGTCCAGGGGGTGTCGCCCTCCCAGGTCGAGGTGGTCAGCTATGGCGAGGAGCGACCTGCGGCCCGTGGCCAGAACGAGGATGCCTACGCCCAGAACCGTCGGGTGGTCTTCGCCTACTGAGCGGGACTGACACGACGAGGGAGAGAACGATGAGACACGGTCTGAAGAGACTGTGCGGTGCGGGAGCCTTGCTGCTCCCGCTGACCGTAGCGGCACCGGCCCTGGCCCAGCAGCCGGTCATCGAGGACCTCACCGGGCAATCGGGTTCCGGTGGCTTCTATGACCAGGCGGCCACCCGCGAGGAATCCGGCGGCAGCCTGGTGATCTTCAATCAAGTCCAGCAGCATCAGGAGGAGATCCGCCAGCTGCGTGGGCAGGTGGAGGAGTTGCGTCACCAGCTGGAGCAGTTGCGCCGCCAGACTCGCCAGCAATATCTGGACATCGAGGATCGCCTGATGGCGGCGGGCAGCGGCGTCGACCAGGCCGCCCCCCCGGTGGACGAGGAGAGCGCTCGCCAGGTCGCCGAGACCCCCCCGCCGAGCGGTGACGATCCCGGCGCCCAGTCGGCCTACCAGGCGGCCTTCTCGCACGTTCAGGCCCGCGAGTTCGGCCAGGCCATCGGCGCCTTCGAGTCCTTCGTTGCCGATCATCCCGACAGCCGCCTGACCGCCAACGCCCACTACTGGCTCGGCGAGCTCTACTCGGCCGAGGGGGATCTGGATGCCGCCGATGCCGCCTTCCGGCGCGTCCTGCAGGACTTCCCGGAGAGCAGCAAGGTGCCTGATACCCTCTATAAGCTGGGGCTGCTGGAGGCGCGCCGTGGGCGCCCGGAAGAGAGCCGGGCGCTGCTCGACCGCGTGCGCGAGGAGCATCCCGACAGCAGCGCCGCCGGGCTGGCCGACGACTTCCTGCGTCAGGCAGGCAACTGAGGGACAGAGGAGACGTGATGACCTGCAAGATCGACTACCAGCCAGCGGCCGACCTGCTCGACGGTCGCATCATCCTGGTGACCGGTGCCGGTGACGGCATCGGTCGGGCCGCGGCCCTGGCCTTCGCCGGCCACGGGGCCACCGTGATCCTGCTGGGACGCACCATTGCCAAGCTGGAGAAGGTCTACGACGAGATCGAGGCCGCCGGGGGGCCCCAGCCGGCCATCTTCCCGCTCAACTTCGAGGGGGCCACGCTCAAGGACTACCATGACATGGCCGAGACTCTCGACAAGGAGTTCGGCCGCCTCGACGGCATCCTGCACAACGCCGGGATCCTCGGGCGCATCACCCCCTTCGAGCAGTACAATCCCGAGCTCTGGGAGCAGGTGATGCAGGTCAACATCAACGGGCCGATCTGGATGACCCAGGCCCTGCTGCCGTTGCTGAAGAGTTCGCCGGACGCCTCGGTGGTGTTCACCTCCTCGAGCGTGGGACGACGTGGCCGGGCCTACTGGGGGGCCTACGCGGTGTCCAAGTTCGCCACCGAAGGCTTCGTCGAGGTGCTGGCCGACGAGGTCGAGCACCTGGGCACCCTGCGCGTCAACAGCCTGAACCCCGGGGCGACGCGAACCGCCATGCGCAAGACCGCCTATCCCGGGGAAGACGAGAGGACGCTGCGCGGCCCCGAGGAGATCATGCCCACCTACCTGTGGCTGATGGGGCCGGAGAGCCGCGGCCACAACGGCGAGAAGTTCGACGCCCAGCCGCCGAAACGCGGGTGACGGCGGTGCCCCGGGTCGCCCGGGGCACGGTTAATCCCCCCGCCCGGCGCCTCGCAGTGCCGCCACCAGCGCCTCGGCGGTATCAAACCACAGGTCGGCCGGCCATCCGCGGTAGTCGTCTCCCTCCTCGATATAGCCATAGCCCACCGCCACCGCGGCCATGCCGGCGGCGCGTGCCGCCTGCATGTCGCGCCGGTGATCGCCGATATACCAGCAGTCTGACGCTGTCGTCTGCAGGCGACGGGCGGCTTCTCTCAGGGGCTCGGGGTCCGGCTTCTTGACCGGCAGATCGTCGGCGCAGAGCAGGGCGCCGGGGACCAGCCCCAGCGCCTCGACCAGCGGCACGGCATAGGCCCGGGGCTTGTTGGTTACGATTCCCCAGGGGCGCTCGTTTCCCTCCCATTCGGCCAGCAGGTGCTCCAACGGGGCAAAGACCCGGCTCTCCTCGGCCACCGCCCGTCCATAGGCTTCGAGCAGGAAGGTGCGCGCCTCGCCATGGCCTTCCGCCTCCTTGGCGAGACCCAGAGCAAGGGTCACCAGGGCACTGCCGCCGTTGGAGACCTGGGCGCGGATCACCGGATAGGGCAGGGCGGGTAGGCCGTGGTGGCGCCTCAGGGCATTGGTGGCCCGCGCCAGGTCCGGCGCGGTGTCCACCAGGGTGCCGTCAAGGTCGAAGAGCAGGGCCCGAGGAGACCGTCCAGCCATCACGTCGCCTCCCGGCGACAGTGCATCAGGTAGTTGACCGAGACATCGCTCGTCGACAGGGCGTAGCGACGGGTCAGCGGATGGAAGACCAGGCCGTTCTGCTCACGCACGTCCAGGCCTGCCTCGCGGCACCAGGCGGCCAGTTCCGAGGGGCGGATGAAGCGGCGGTAGTCGTGGGTGCCGCGCGGCAGCATACGCAGCAGGTACTCGGCGCCGAGCACGGCCAGCGCATAGGCCTTGGGGTTGCGGTTCAGGGTCGAGAAGAACACCTGGCCACCGGGCTTGACCAGGGTGGCGCAGGCGCGCACGACCGAGCCGGGATCCGGCACGTGCTCGAGCATCTCCAGGCAGGTCACCACGTCGAACTCGCCGGGGTGGGCCGCGGCCATCTCCTCGACGCTGACGTGGCGGTAGCCGATGGCCACGCCGCTCTCCTTGGCGTGCTGCCGGGCCACGGCCAGTGGCGCCTCTCCCAGGTCGATGGCGGTGACGTCGGCGCCGCGGTGCGCCATGGCCTCGGCAAGGATGCCGCCGCCGCAGCCCACGTCGAGTACCCGTCGCCCGGCCAGTCCCGCCCGGGCATCGATGAAGTCCAGGCGCAGCGGGTTGATGTCGTGGAGCGGCTTGAACTCGCCCTGCGGATCCCACCAGCGGTCGGCCAGGGCCTCGAACTTGGCGATCTCTGCCTGGTCGACGTTGTCCGCTTCCGGGTGGCTTGCACTCATCTGCTCTCTCCATGGTGTCGCCGACCTGATACTCTGGCAGGCCAGGCTCGGTCCGGTATCATGAAGTATTGTACCCGCTCCCCGGAGGGCATTCCCACGCTTTCCTGGGGGCCACATCCTCAACAGTGACAGGGACCGCACCATGATCAACAAGGCTGTTCTTCCCGTTGCCGGGTTCGGCACGCGCTGTCTCCCGGCCTCCAAGGCCATTCCCAAGGAGATGATCACCATCGTCGACCGGCCGGTGATCCAGTATGTGGTCCAGGAGGCCGTCGCCGCCGGCATTCGCGACATCGTGCTGGTGACCCATGGCACCAAGAGCGCCATCGAGAACCATTTCGACAAGCACTTCGAGCTCGAGGCGAGCCTCGAGGCCAAGGGCAAGATCGAACTGCTGGAGGAACTGCGCTCCATCGTGCCCTCCGACGTCCATATCATCAGCGTGCGCCAGCCCGAGCCGCTGGGCCTGGGACACGCCGTGCTCTGCGCGCGCCCGGTAGTGGGCGACGACGAGCCCTTCGCGGTGCTGCTGCCCGACGTGCTGGTCGACAACGAAGGCCTCGAGCCCAACGACCTGGCCGGCATGATCGCCTCCTTCGAGGCCAGCCATCACAGCCAGCTGATGGTCGAGGAAGTGCCCCACGACATGGTCCACAAATACGGCATTGTCGATACCGACGGCGAACTCCCCGGCCCCGGCGAGTCAAGACCCATCGCCGGGGTGGTGGAGAAGCCGCCCGTCGACGAGGCGCCCTCGAACCTGGCGGTGATCGGCCGCTATGTGCTGCCGGGTCGTATCTTCTCGCTGCTCGCCGATACGCCGCCGGGTGCCGGCAACGAGATCCAGCTCACCGATGCCATCGAGACGCTGCGTCGCGAGGAGGGGGTGGACGCCTGGCGAATGCGCGGCAAAACCTACGACTGCGGCCACCAGCTGGGTTACCTGGAGGCAATCCTCGCCTATGGTCGCCGCCATGCGCGCTACGGCCAAGGGTTCCGTGAACTGCTGACGCGCTACGCCGGAGAGGAGTGACGCTCATGCGGGTACTGATCCACGGCAGCGAACTGGCCGCCGCCACCGCCGCCGCGGCGCTCTCCTGGGTCGGCCACCGGGTCACCTGGCTGCCTCACGCCTCGGCCGACTGGCCGGCGCTCTCCACCAGCGGCTGGTTGACCAGCGAACCGGAGCTGATGCGACGGCTCAAGGAGGGGCTGAGCCAGGGCAGCCTGCGCCTGGTCGCCGACGAGCAGGATGCCGTCGGTGGCGAGCCCTTCGACGTGTTCTGGCTGGCTGTATCCCCGGACCAGCGCCTGGACGCGACCGACAGTGTCGAGCGACTGATGACCGGCCTCTGCCCCGGGGCGGTGCTGGTCAACAATTCCACCTTCCCGGTGGGGGAGACCGAGCAGCTGGAATCGCGCATCGACGGCTGTCGGGCGGTGGCCCTGGCCGACCTGCTCGAGGAGGGGCGTGCCTGGGAGGCTTTCACCCGGCCCTCCCGCTGGTTGCTGGGCTGTGACGATGACGGAGCGGAGCGTCAGGTGCGCGAGCTGTTGCGCGCCTTCAACCGCCGCCGCGAGGTGGTCCAGCGCATGCCGCGGCGCGCCGCGGAGCTCACCAAGCTGGCCATCAACGGCATGCTCGCCACGCGCATCAGCTACATGAACGATATCGCCGGGCTGGCCGACAGCCTGGGAGTGGACGTGGAGCATGTCCGACAGGGCATGGGTGCCGACTCGCGCATTGGCTACGAGTACCTTTATCCCGGTTGCGGCTTCGGCGGCCCCAACTTCTCCCGCGACCTGATGCGCCTGGCTGACGTCCAGTCGGCGAGCGGGCGCCACTCGGCGCTGCTCGACCAGGTGCTCGACATCAATGAGCACAAGAAGGAGACGCTGTTCCGCAAACTCTGGGCGCACTTCCATGGCCGCCTGGAGGGTCGCCGGGTGGCGATCTGGGGAGCGGCCTTCAAGCCCGGCACCGCCCGCATCGACCAGGCGCCGGTGCTCACGCTGCTGCGCGCGCTGTGGGCCCAGGGCGTGCGGGTTCGCCTGCATGACCCGGCGGCGATCCCGGCCGTGCTGGCCGAGGTCGGCGAGCACCCGCTGCTCGAGGTGTTCCGGGGGGATCCCCTGGAGGCCTGCGAGGGGGCCGATGCGCTGATGCTCGTCACCGAGTGGAAGGCCTACTGGAACCCCGACTGGCCGCGGCTGGCCGAGCGGCTCGGCGAGAAGTTGCTGCTCGACGGGCGCAACATCTATGACCCTGCCCATGTCGCCGCCTGTGGGATGCACTATCGGGGAATCGGACGACGCGCCGACCCCTGAGCCAGCCCTCGCGATCCCGGCCGCGCCCGAGAGGGACCGACCAACGCAATCGGCCCCGCCAACTGGCGGGGCCGATTGCGTTGCGTCAGCCGGTCGGCGCAGAGGCGCCGGGCGATCAGCTGAAGTTCTGGGCGACGAAGTCCCAGTTGAGGACGCTCCAGACGTTCTCGAGGTACTTCGGACGTGCGTTGCGGTAATCGATGTAGTAGGCGTGTTCCCACACATCGATGGTCAGCAGCGGGGTCTGGCCATGGGCGATGGGGGTGTCGGCGTTGCTGGTGTTGACGATGTCGACGCCGCCGTCGTCGGTCTTGATCAGCCAGGTCCAGCCGGAACCGAAGTTGCCCGCGGCCTGGGCGTTGAAGGTTTCCTTGAACTTGTCGAAGGATCCGAACTTGGCATTGATGGCCTCGGCCAGCGCGCCGCTCGGCTCACCGCCACCGTTGGGCGACAGGCAGTGCCAGTAGAAGGTGTGGTTCCAGACCTGGGCCGCCTGGTTGAACAGGCCGCCGGAAGAGGACTTGATGATCTCCTCGAGGGACTTGTTGGCATCGTCGGTGCCGTCGGTCAGCTCGTTGAGCTTGTTCACGTAGGTCTGGTGGTGCTTGCCGTAGTGATACTCGAGGGTCTCGGCGGAGATGTGCGGTTCCAGCGCGTTCTTCTCGTAAGGCAGTGCGGGCAGTTCGAATGCCATCGAATCTCTCCTTGTCGTCAGCGGTGTCGGTACAGCACCCCATGGTGCGGCATCGGAACGTCGGGGTTCAAGGCCCGTCGGCTGGCGTTGACGGGCCCCGTGCGTTCCGATGACAAAAAACCTTACACTATCAGGATGATGTGTCGGTGCTGTCGCGGCATCATAGCACCCGGCCCCGGGGGCGCCAATCGACCGGGCCCCGGCCACCCCGTTCCCCAAAGAAGGAGTTCGCCATGGCAGAGCGCCCGGATGCCCCCCGGTACAGCCGGCCGATCGTACCGGACCCGGATGCCAGCCTGTCGGCGCCACGCAGGCATCAGCCCCCGCCCCCGCGGGTATGGCCGCTGTGGCTGCTGGTGCTGCTGCTCATCGCCGCTTGTGCCGCCCTCGCCTGGGCCGGCTGGCAGGAGCGCACTCGGCTGCAGGCCGAGATCGCCCGGGTCAGCGGCGAGCTCTCCAACGTGCATGCCCGCTTCGACGCGGAAGAGGGGCGGGGGGAGGCCCTCACCATGCTGCAGGACCGTCTGGACGAGCTGGCCAACCTGGAGGCCGAGCTCGACGCGGTCATCGACGAGCGCCTGGCCACGCTCGAGACGCGTCAGGAAGAGCGCCTGGCGCCCCTCGAGGAGGCGATCGATGCCCTCGAGGAACGGCTCGCCCGCCAGGACGACGAGGACGACACCCTGGCCGCGACCCTGGCCGCGACTCGCAGCTCCCTGGATGCCCTGGAGCGCGCGGGCGAGGAGGGGCGCGGCGCGCTGCGCGAGCAACTGGCCGGCCTGGACGCTGACCGCGAGACAGAGATCGAACGACGCGAGACCCTGGCCACGGCCCTGGAGGAGCTGGAGGGGCGTCTCGCCGACCATCGTGATGCCCAGCAGTCGCGCCTTGCGGACCTGGACGAGGCGCTGACGGACCTGGAGGCCGACGTTGAAGCCCTGGCGGGATCACGCGATGATGCGCAGGAACGGATTGAGACGCTGGGCAACCGGCTTCGGGACATCGAGTCCGGGCTGCGCGAGCTGCGCCAGGCGCAGCTCGCCACGAGCGCCCAGCTCGAGGCCCTGCGCCAGTGACATGTCGCCAGTCAGGAAGCGCTACCAATGGATAATCGCGTGTTCACACGCCTGGGGACGGCGGCATTCTGCCTGGGCCTGGCGCCCGGCGCCCTGGCCCTCGAGGCGACCATCGAGGGCATCGAGGACCCGCTGGCGGAGAACGTCCGCCTCTACCTCGACGGGCTTGAGGCCGAGCAGTACAGCCCCGAGCGCCTGGAGAGCGAGGTGCTGCGGCGCAGCAGCGAGGCGCTGCGGGTCTACGGCTACTACTCGCCCCGGATCGAGCCGCGTTTCGACGATCCCGAGGACCCGACTCGGGTGACCCTGGCCATCAGCCCGGGGGAGCCGGTGCGGATCGAGGTCCTGGCACTCTCCGTGACCGGCGATGCTGCCGAGGATGCCCCCTTCACCGAGGCCATCGAGGCCTTCCCCCTGTCGGAAGGCGACCGCCTGCGCCATGCCCCCTTCGACAGCCTGCGCAGCCGGCTGGCAAATCTCGCCCTCGAACGCGGCTACTTCGACTGGCGCTTCGCCGACCGCCGGATGGAGGTCAGGCCCCATGCCAACAGCGCCCGGCTCTACCTGGCACTGGACAGCGGCCGGCGCCATCGCTTCGGCGACGTGACCTTCCAGGGCCATCATATCGAGACCTCGCGGCTGGAAGCCCTGGCTCCCTTCGCCAGCGGGGAGCCCTACCTGGCGAGCGAGGTGGCCAGGTTCAACCAGCGCCTGGGCCAGACCGAGTGGTTCGCCTCGGTGAACGTGCGGCCGCGCCTGGACCGGGAGCTGGCCCGACTGGCGCTGCCGGACGTCGAACCGGGCTGGTGGCAGTCCCTCGAGGTCGAGGGCGTGGAGTCCGTCGACCGTGGGCCGCGCATCGCTTCCGGGGCGCTGGTGGCGGCCGCCGGCCTGCAGCGTCCCGACGCTCCCGAGGTGCCCATCGACGTGGTGGTGACCCCCGCCGACCGCCACCAGTTCGAGGTGGGGGTCGGCTATGCCACCGACGTGGGCCCCCGGTTGCGCTTCTCGTGGGACCAGCCCTGGATCAACCGCTATGGCCACGGCCTGGATCACGACCTCTACATCTCGGGGCCCGAGCAGCAGTTCACCGGGGTCTACACCATGCCGCTGGAGGACCCGCTGCGTGACAGCTATCGCTTCCAGTATGGCCTTCGCAACAAGGACAACGAGGACACCCGGACCCTGGAGAGCACGGTGGAGGCGGCCCGTCGCTGGACGTTCGACAACGACTGGGAGCAGACCCTCTACGTGCGCGGCACCTACGAGGACTTCACCCAGGCCGGTGTCTCCAACCAAGTGCTGCTGCTCTATCCCGGCATCAGCTGGTCGCGCACCCGTACCCGCAATCCCACCTTTCCCACCTGGGGCGATCGCCAGCGCCTGGCCGTGGAGTATTCCAGTGACTGGTGGGGCTCGTCCGCCGAGTTCCTGCGTCTCACCGGCGACAGCGAATGGATCCGTATGCTCGGCGACGACAACCGCTTCGTGGGCCGGGTCGGCGTCGGCAGCATCACCACCGACGACTTCGAGGATATCCCCCCCTCGCTGCGCTTCTTCACCGGTGGCGATCGCAGCGTGCGCGGCTACGGCTACGAGAGCCTCGCCCCCGAGGACGACGAGGGCCGGCTGGTCGGCGGCGAGCAGCTACTCACCGCCAGCCTCGAGGCCCAGCGTCGCATCACCGGCAAGTGGTGGGCGGCGAGCTTCATCGACACCGGCGATGCCTTCAGCGACTGGGGCCCGAGCGACCTGAAGACCGGTGCCGGCCTGGGGGTGCGCTGGATCTCGCCGGTCGGCCCGATTCGCCTCGATGTCGCCCATCCCTTCGACGACGATGATGCCTTCCGCATCCACTTCGCCATCGGTCCGGAATTCTGAGAGTCCACATTTTGAGAACCCGTGCATTGACCTGGGCCCTGGCCCGACTGCTGATCGTCCTGCCCCTCTGGCTGCTGGGTCTGGTGCTGCTGCTGCTGGGCCTGGCGCTCTCGCCCTGGGGGACCGGCGTGCTGCTCGAGCAGGGTGCCAAGCGCGGCTTCTACGAACTGGGCGCCGTGGAGGGCGCCCCGCTGGATCGCCTGGTGCTGCATGACCTTCGCCTGGAGGTCGGCGCGGCCCGCATTGCCCTGACGCGGTTCGAACTGGCCTGGTCCGAGGAGTGCGTCCTGCAGGGCCGGCTGTGTCTCGACCGGCTGGCCGTGGAAGGTGCCGATATCCGCCTGGCAGAAGCCGACGCCGGGCCGGAGGCCGAGTCGGAGGAGGGGGCCGGCGCGTCCCTCGAGGAGATCCGCCTGCCGTTCCCGGTGGAGCTGCGTGAGCTATCGCTGAGTGATGTGACCCTGCAACTCGCCGACGGGACCCGGCTGACCTGGGCTTCCTTCACCACCGGTGTCCAGGCCGAGGAGAGCACCTTGACCCTGCTGCCCACCCGGTTGGCCGGCACGCGGCTGACCCTGCCGCTCTCGGCGGGCACCCGCCTGGCCCTGAGCGAGGCCGAGCAGGACGGCCCCCGGCTCTCCGCGGCCGCCATCGACGCGGCCATCGCCGTGCGCTCGCCGCTGCCGGCCGGAGCCGCCGCTGAACTGGAAGGACTCGCCGACCTGCCCCTCGACGAGCGGCCGCGCCGCGTGCTCCCCGAGGTGACCCTGCCCATGGCGGTGGAGGTCCCGGAGCTCGCCATCGAGGATGTCGCGATCGACGGTTCGGTCGAGTATGGCGTGGAGCAGCTGCTGCTGCGCCTCAGCGCCCGCGGGCAGGAGGTCGAGATCGACACCTTGGCGGTCGCCACCGCCGATGCGGATGCCGAACTGATGGCTCGCGTGGCGCTTCGCGACGACTATCCCCTGGAGGCCCGGCTGGCCGCCGACCTCTACCTGCCGGAGCGGATGCCGGCGCTGGAGGGGGAGCGCGTCGAGCTCGCCTTGGCCGGCAGCCTGGCCGACCTCGAGGTCGACCTGGTCACCCGGGGGCCGGTCGAGGCCCACCTGGTGGCCCGACTCGACGCCCTCGACCCGACCCTGCCGTTCACTGCCTCGCTTCAGAGCGATGCCCTCCAGTGGCCGCTGCCCGGGGCAGAGGAGCCGCCGGTCGGCGAGGGGAAAGAAGCGCCGGCCGAGGCAGGAGATGAGGCGGACGAGGCGGGAGAAGACACGAGCGAAGCGCCCGCCGAGCCCTGGCAGGTCGAGGCGCTCGCGGTGCACCTGGAGGGTAGCCTGGTCGACTATCGCAGCCGAGTGTCGCTCAATGTCCAGGGCCCGTCGCTGCCGCCCACCGACCTGCTGGTCAGTGGCAGCGGTGACCTCGAGCACTTCCGCTGGTCACCACTGACGGTCAACCAGCAGGGCGCCGTGCTCCTCAGCCGAGGGCAGGCCGCCTGGCGCGACGGCCTCGACGTCGCGGCCACGCTCACGCTTGACAACCTGGACCCCGGCCGCTTCGTCGAGGGCCTCGACGGTCGCCTGGGCGGCGGCGCCGAGCTGGCCTTCGTCCAGGGCGACGCGGGCTGGCGACTCGAGGTGCCGGGCCTGGATATCCAGGGCGTGCTGGACGACCGGCCGCTGAGTCTCGAGGCCGTCCTCGCCGGGGACAGCGAGATGCGCTGGGACATCGAGACCCTCGACTTTCGCCAGGGCGCCAACCGGGTCAGCCTGGCCGGGCGTGTGACCCGCGAGGCCCTGGACCTGGCCGGCGACCTGGACATGCCCACCCTGGACACCCTCTATCCCGATCTCGGCGGCACCCTGGCCGGACGATTCACCACGGCCGGCAGCCTCGAGGCACCGGAGCTCGATCTCGCGCTGACCGGCCGCTCACTGGCCTTCGCCGGCAACGCCGTGGAGGCGCTCGACCTGACGGCCCGCGTCGCCGGCCTGGAGGACCCCGACCTGGCACTGGCCCTCGAGGTCAGCCGCCTCGAGGCCGGCGGACAGCGTCTCGATGCCCTCACCCTGGACCTCGACGGCCGCCTCTCGGAGCACCGCCTGCGTCTGGCCGCCGAGGGCGGCGACGAGATGCCGCTGTCGCGGCTGGTCCTGGCCCTGGAGGGCGGGCTCGACGGTGCCCGGGAGCGCTATCGCGGGGTCCTCTCACCGCTCGAGATCGACAGCGAGTTCGGTGATATCCGCCTCGCCGAGGCGCTGACCTTCGACGCCGACCTTCCCGCGGGGTCGGCCCGGGTGGCGCCCTTCTGCCTGACCCGCCGCCAGGGGGGCGAGGTGTGCCTGACCGATCCGTTGGAGGCCTCGGCAGAGGCCGGTCGGGCGGCGCTCGCGATCCGCGACCTGCCCATGGACCTGGCCGACGCCGCCATGCCGCCGGGGTGGCGTATCAGCGGCGAGAGCGGCGGCAACCTCGAGGCCGGCTGGTCCGCCGGCGGGACGCGCTGGCAGCTGGCCGCCGACCTCGACAGCCGCGCCGAGGTCACCGGCGAGGACGCCTATGGCCGGCCCTGGTCGGTCCCCGGCACCAGCCTGGGCCTGCAGGTCGATGCCAGCGAGACGCGAGCGGATCTCGACCTGCTGCTGGGGCTGGCGGACAGCGGTGAGCTACGCCTGGCCCTGGGCATCGACGAGCCGCTGGGAGAGGGGGGGCTCGACGGCCGGTTGCGCATCGAGGACCTGCGCCTGGCCCCCTATCGCCCCCTGGCCGCCGGTCTGGAGACGCTGGAAGGGGGGCTCGACGGCGATATCCGCATCGGCGGCACCCGCGAGACGCCCCGGCTCGACGGCCGGCTCGCCCTGTCGGGGCTGAGGGCCGGCGGCCTGGATCTGCCGCTGGACGTTCGCGACGGGGAACTGGTCGTGGAACTGGCCGGCGACCGGGCCGACATCGACGGTTTCCTGGCCGCCGACGAGGGGCGCCTGGAGATCGGGGGCAATGCCCGCTGGCCGGCATCGGGCAGCTGGCAGGCCGCCGTCGACCTGCAGGCCGTCGATGATCCCCTGCTGGCAGTACTGCCAGAGTTCGGGCGTCTGCGCCTGGCCCCCGACCTGAGAATCCGTGCCACCCCCGAGCGGCTGCAGGTACGCGGCACGGTCGACATCCCCTGGGCGAGGCTCGAGGCCGGGGAGGTGCCGGACTCGGCCATGGCGCCGAGCCCGGACGAGGTGATCATCACCGAGGAGCAGGACCGTCGCGCCGAAGAGGCCGCGGCCGAGCAGCGCGACGCCACGCAGGACGGGGAGACCGGCGAGTCCACCGCCGAGGCCATGGCCCGGGCCGGGATGGCCACCGATGTCCTGATTACCCTCTCCCTGGGGCCGGACATGCAGCTCGAAGCCTATGGCCTGGAGTCCGGACTCTCGGGCAACCTCGAGGTCCGACAGCAGAACGGGCCGGTCCAGCTGTTCGGCGACGTCAGCCTGGTCGATGGCCGCTTCCGGGCCTTCGGCCAGGACCTGCTGATCCGTGAGGGGATCATCTTCTTCAGCGGTCCCCCCGGGCAGCCGCTGCTCGACTTCGAGGCGATCCGCAACCCCGCGACCACCCAGGACGGGGTGATCGCCGGCATGCGCGTCACTGGCTCGGCGGATTCGCCGAGCCTGGAGATCTTCTCGGAGCCGGCCATGGACGAGGCCAGTGCGCTCTCCTACCTGCTGCGCGGGCGCGCTCCGGGCGGCAGCGGTGGCGCCGACGGCGCCCTGACTTCCGCGCTGATCGGCATTACCCTGGGACAGACCGGCGGCGCCGTGGGCGCCATCGGCGAGGCCTTCGGCATCGACGACCTGAGCCTCGACACCGCCGGGGCCGGGGAGGAGAGCCAGGTGGTGGTCACCGGCAACCTCACCGAGCGCCTGAGCATCGGCTACGGGGTGGGCGTCTTCTCGCCCATCGCCGAGCTCACCCTGCGCTACCAGCTGTGGCGCAGCCTCTATCTCGAGGCGGTCTCGGGGGCGGCCCAGGCGGTCGACCTGGTCTACAGTTTCAGCCTGCCGGGCGATCCCCCGAGCCCATGAGGCGACCCTGCCATGCCAGGCGAACATTCCACCGGACAATGGAGCCCATGCCATGCCACTGCATCCCGACCATGCGCCCGAGGGGCGCGACACGCCGCTGCCGATCAGCGGGACCCACCTGGTCAACGGCCACGCCATGCAGCCCCCCTGGCCCGAGGGCATGGAAGAGATCGTGCTCGGGCTTGGCTGCTTCTGGGGGGCCGAGCGGCTCTTCTGGCAACTGCCCGGCGTGCACGTCACCGCGGTGGGCTATGCCGGCGGCGTGACCCCGAACCCCACCTATGAGCAGACCTGCAGCGGCCGGACCGGCCATGCCGAGGTGGTGCGGGTGGTCTTCGACCCCCGCCGGGTCGACCTGGAGTCCCTGCTGCGGGTGTTCTGGGAGGCCCATGACCCGACCCAGGGACACCGCCAGGGCAATGACGTCGGCAGCCAGTACCGCTCGATCATCCTCACCACCACCCCTGGCCAGCGTGAGCTGGCCGAGCGCAGCCGCGAGGCCTATGCCGCGGCGCTGGCGCGCAGCGGCAGGGGCCCCGTGACCACCGAGGTCGAGCCCCTCGAGGCCTTCTACTACGCCGAGGAGTACCACCAGCAGTACCTGGCGAAGAACCCCGGGGGCTACTGTGGCCTCAAGGGGACCGGCGTCAGCTGCCCGATCGGCTGATCACCCGCCCGGGAGACCAGCCCGTCAGCCCGCCGGGGCGCCCCCAGGCGTCGAGCTGATGGGCGACTCGGCGGGCCAGCCAGGACTGCAGACGCCCCTCGCGCCACTCCACGAAGCCCACGTGGCCCCCCTGGCGGGCGAGTTCCACCCGCACCGACGGGGAGGGCGCCGGCAGCCTCGCGAACAGCGCCGGCGGCATGAAGGGGTCGTCGTCGGCATGCAGGATGAGCATCGGCAGCTCGACCTCGCCCAGCAGGGGGCCGGCGGAGGCACGGCGGTAGTAGTCCTCCGCGCCGACGAAGCCGTGCAGGGGGGCCGTCACGGCCTCGTCGTAGTCACGCAGGCTCTCCAGCGCGTGGAGATCTCGCGTCGTGAGCGTCAGTGGCAGCTCGCCGCGCGCGAGACGCGCGGTCATCTTGCGCTTGAGCGAGCCGAGCAGGTGGCGTTCATAGACCCGGGCAAAGCCGTGGCGCAGGGTATCGGCACAGGCCGAGAGCTCCAGCGGTGCGCTGATGACGATGGCGCCGGCCAGGTCGAGCCCGTCGCCACCCTGTTCCGCGACCAGCTTGACCAGCATGTTGCCCCCCAGGGAGACCCCGGCGGCGACCTTGAGGGCGCGGGGATAGCGATGGGCCAGCTGGCCGATCAGCCAGTAGGCATCCGCGGTGTCGCCGCTGTGGTAGGCCCGGGGTAGGCGATTGGGCATGACCCCGCAGCCGCGGAAGTGCATGAGCAGGGCGCGCCAGCCAAGGCGGGCGGCGGCGTGCAGCAGGTGGCGGGCATAGGGCGATGCCAGCGAGCCCTCGAGCCCGTGGAAGAGCAGCAGGATGGGCGCGTCGGCCCGGTCGGGCAGCGGGTGCGCCCAGGCCAGTTCGACGAAGTCCCCGTCCGGCAGCTCGAGGATCTCGGTCTCGGCGTCGACCGCCGGCCGAGGCAGGCAGCGGGGCAGCAGGGTCTGGACGTGCCGGTTGCCAAGCCCGGGCGGCGGGCGGAAGTCGGCAGCGTGCCAGGTCGCGTCCATCGGGGTGTCACTCCGCGGGGGTGAGGTTGCCGTGGCCGCTGGGCGTGATCACCAGGTTGTCCTCGATGCGGATGCCGCCGTGGTCGGCCAGGCGCTCGACGAGCGGCCAGTCGATGTCGCGGCCCGCCACGCGCTCCTTCAGCGGTGCCAGCAGCATGGGGATCACGTAGAGCCCGGGTTCCATGGTGACCACCATGCCGGTCTCCAGTTCCCGGGTCAGGCGCAGCGCGGGGTCGCTCTCGGGGGGCGGCAGGGGCCGGCCCGCCCCGTCCACCCGACCGGCCACGTCGTGGACCTGCAGGCCCAGCGAATGGCCCAGGCCATGGGGGCAGAAGGCCCGGGTGATGCCCTGATTGACCGCGGCCTCTGGCGTGCAGTGGACCAGCCCCTGCTCGGCCAGCAGCTGCCCCAGGGCCCGGTGCATGCGCTGGTGCAGTTCGACATAGTCGACCCCCGGCGCCAGCGCGTCGATGAGACGGCGCTGCAGCGCCGTGATGCCCTCGATCAGCGCCGCGAAGGCGGGATCGGCATCGGGCCCGGCCCAGGTACGGGTGATGTCGGCGCAATAGCCCCGGTGGCGATGGCCGGCGTCGAGCAGCAGGCTGCGCCGCCTGGCGGGCGCGACGCTGTCGTAGTGTTGGTAGTGCAGCACGCCGCCGTGGGCATTGAGCCCCACGATGCTGGCGTAGGGCAGGGCCGTCTCGCGCTGGCGGGAGGCGCTCAGGTAGGCGAGCTGGATATCGAGCTCGGCGCCACCCGCCAGGAACGCCTCCCGGGCGGCGCGATGGCCGGCCATGGCCTGCCGGTTGGCATCGCGCAGGCAGGCGATCTCGTAGTCGCTCTTGCGGACCCGGCACTCGTCCAGGGCCCCCACCAGGGCCGCCGGGTTGCCGTCGGCACCAAGCGACTCGGCGAGCGCCGCCGACACGTCGCCGAGCACGGCGAAGCGACCGGCCGGCAGGAGGGGCGGGGCGTCGTCGCGGGCCATCTCGATGTCGAAGGCTTCCCCCCAGGGCTCGTCGGGCAGGTAGGCCGGCAGGTGCCAGAAGTCATCCGGGGCATGGATCTTGAGTCTGGGTCGCTGGCCCGGGCGGATCAGCAGCCAGCTGCGCGCGAGGTCGGCCTGGCCGGTCCAGTGCATGAAGTGGCCATAGGCGGCGAAGCTCGCTTCCTGGTCATCGGCGAAGTGGCGGCGTGGCTGGCCGCTGTAGAGCAGCACCCCATCTAGACCCAGGCGTGTCAGCACCTCGCCGTAGGCCTGTTGCAGCGTCTCCAGATGGCGCAATTGCAGGGGGGCGAGCGGCGAGGGTATGGCAGGGACGGTCATGGGGACTCCGGTGAAGGGATCGGTGTGGGGCGACGGGGCGCAGCGGGGTCGGGCAGGGCCTCCCAGAGGGCCTCGAGGGCGGGCTGGCCGCGATCGCGACGGCGATAGAGACGGATTTCCAGGGGGACCTCCCAGCGCGCATCGCCGGCCCGCACCAGCCGGCCGGTGGCCAGGTCGCCGCGCACGGTGCGTTCGGGCAGCCAGCCGAGGCCATAGCCCAGGCCGACCAGCTCGCGGATGTTGCCGCTCTGGATGCTCTCGTGGAGCACCCGGAAGCGCGGTGCCCCGGGCAACGCATCCAGGTGGCTGCGCAGGGCCAGGTCGATCAGCCCGCGGGGGTGGTAGGCGATCAGGGGCAGGGTGAAGCGGGCCCCGGCCTCAAGCGAGAAGCGGGGGCGGCCGTCGGCCTCGGGCAGCGAGGTCGGGATCATCCGCTCGCTGCCCAGGCAGCGATGCACCAGTCCTTCGGTCTCCGGCATCTGGGGGCAGGCGCCGGGCGGCCAGTAGCAGAGCACCAGGTCGCACTCGTCGCGGGCCAGGGCCTCGAAGAAATCACCGGCGAGCCAGCCGGTGGCGCGCAGGTAGGGCGTCAGCGGCGGGGGCGAGGCCCAGTTGGCCAGCCACTCGGGGAGGAAGTGCGCCAGCAGGCTCTGCGGTGCCGCCAGCCGCAGCTGCCCGGCCTGCTCCTCGGCCAGGTGGGCCAATCGCTGCCGGGTCGCCGCCACCCGGCGGGTGACTTCCTGGCAGAGGCCAAGGAACTCCTCCCCGGCCGGGGTCAGCGACAGCGGCAGGGTCTGGCGGTTGATCAGGGTCGCG
Source organism: Halomonas rhizosphaerae (assembly GCF_030010555.1). Classification (GTDB taxonomy): domain Bacteria; phylum Pseudomonadota; class Gammaproteobacteria; order Pseudomonadales; family Halomonadaceae; genus Halomonas; species Halomonas rhizosphaerae. Next base: position 184,433 of record NZ_JASCQP010000028.1, on the reverse strand, counting down.
CCCATCTCCTCCTCGAGCAGCTTGATGCGTCGCGAGAAGGTCGGCTGGGTGACGTTCTGCTCCTCCGCCGCCCGGGAAAAGTGCTGGGTCCGGGCCAGGGCGATGAAGTCTTCCAGCCAGCGCAGTTCCATGTCGATCCTCGTGCGTGCCGCGGCCGTGTCTTGCCCCCGGCATTGTGCCATAGCGTGACGGGCCTCAGGCGATGCGCCCTTCCTCCACGGCGTGACAGGCCACCTGGCCGCCGTCGGCGGTGGCGATCAGGCCCGGGATCTCGCGCCGGCAGCGATCATTGGCATGGGGGCAGCGGCCGTGGAAGACGCACCCCGAGGGCAGGTTCACCGGCGTGGGCACCTCGCCCTCCAGGCGGATGTGCTGTGGCCGGTCGTCCTCGAGGCGCGGGATCGCCGACATCAGGGCCTGGGTGTAGGGGTGTCGCGGCCGGGCGAAGAGCGTCGCCGTCGGTGCCACCTCGCAGACCCGGCCCAGGTACATCACCGCCACCCGGGTACCGAAGTGCTCGACCACGGCGAGGTCATGGGTGATGAAGAGGTAGGTCAGGTTGCGCTGCTGCTGTGCCTCCATCAGCAGGTTCAGCACCTGGGCCTGGATCGACACGTCCAGCGCCGAGATCGGCTCGTCGGCGACGATGAACTCGGGGTCCACCGCCAGGGCGCGGGCGATGGCGATGCGCTGACGCTGACCGCCGGAGAACTCGTGGCCATAGCGGCCGCCCCAGTCGGCCGCGATGCCCACCGAGGTCATCACCTCGGCGACCTGCTCCTTGATGCGCTGCACCGACCACTCCGGGTGGTGCAGGCGGATCGGCTCCTCCAGGGTCTGCTGGATGGTCATCCGCGGATTGAGCGAGGCATAGGGGTTCTGGAAGATCATCTGCATGCGACGACGATAGGGCATCAGCGCCTTGTGGGAGAGGTCGTCGATGCGCTGGCCGTCATAGTGGATCTCGCCGGCACTGGGATGGAGCAGGCCCATCACGGTGCGGGCCACCGTGGACTTGCCGCAGCCGGACTCGCCGACCACGCAGAGCGCCTCGCCACGCCGGATATCCAGGTCGACGCCATTGATGGCATGCACGTGCTTCTGCTCGCGGACGATCCTGCCCTTCTTGAACTTCAGCTGCTCGAGGAAATCCCCGGAGAGCGAGAAGTGCTTCTCCAGTCCACGGATCTCCAGCAGGGGGTGGGCCGCCTCTGGCGAAAGGGCCTGGGCGTGGGCGGTGGCACTCATCAGCGAATCTCCTCGGCCGGGATGCGTTCGCGCTCGAGCATCTCGGCGACCATGTGGCAGGCAACCCGGCAGTTGCCGGAGGTCACGAAGCCGGGGACCTCGTCGATGCAGGCGCGTCGGGTCGTGCCGTCGGCGCGCTCGACGAAGCCGCAGCGCGGGTGGAAGGCGCAGCCGCTCGGCAGGTTGTCCAGCGATGGCATGCTGCCGGGGATCTGGTTCAGCCGGCTGCCGGGCGTGGCCATCTGGGGCAGGGCGTTGATCAGGCCCTGGGTGTAGGGATGCTGAGGATCGTTGATGATCTCCCGGGTCGGGCCCTGCTCGATCACCCGTCCGGCATACATCACCAGCATGCGCTGGGTGACCTGGCTGACCACGCCCAGGTCGTGGGTGATTAGGATCAGGCCGACGTTGTGCTTCTCGCAGAGCTCGAGCAGCAGCGCCATGATCTCGGCCTGGATGGTCACGTCCAGCGCGGTGGTGGGCTCGTCGGCGATGATGATGTCGGGGTCGAGCAGCAGCGCGATGGCGATGATCACCCGTTGGCGCATGCCGCCGGAGAGCTCGTGGGGATACTGGTCCAGGCGCGCGGTGGGCGAGGGGATCTGCACCTGCTCGAGCTTGCGCAGGGCGATCGCCCGGGCCTCGCGGGTCGAGATGCGCCGGTGGGCCTTGAGGCATTCGACCATCTGTTCGCCGATGGAGAGCACCGGGTTCAGGGTCATCATCGGATCCTGGAAGATCATCGACATGCGGTGGCCGCGGACATGGCGCAGCGCCCGGTCGCTCATCCGGGTCAGGTCGCGACCGTCGAAGTGGATGCTGCCGCCGGCGATATAGCCCGGCTTGGCGATCAAGTTGAGCAGGCTGAAGGCCGCCACCGACTTGCCGGCGCCGGACTCGCCCACGATCCCCAGGCGCTCGCCGCGCTCGAGGCTGAAGCTGACATCGCGCAGCGCCTGGACATCGCCACGGCGAAGGGCGAAGCGCACGTCGAGATGGTTTACGTCGAGAAGTGCCATGGTTCAGCCCTTGTAGAGTCGCGGGTTGAGGACGTCACGCAGCCAGTCGCCGAGCAGGTTGATCACCAGCACCAGCACCACCAGTACCAGGCCGGGGATCAGGGTGATCCACCAGGAGCCCGATTGCAGGTAGTCGAAGCCGGACTTGATCAGCGAGCCCAGCGACGGCTGGGTCTCGGGCATGCCCAGGCCGAGGAAGGAGAGCGCCGCCTCGGAGATGATGGCGTTGGCCACCTGGACCGTGGAGATGACGAAGATCGGCGACAGGGTATTGGGCAGGATATGGCGGAACATGATGCGTCGGCTGGTAAAGCCCATCACCCGGGCAGCATCGACATATTCCTTGTGGCGCTCGGCCAGCACCGAGGCGCGCACCGTGCGCGCATACTGGGGCCATTCGGCCAGGCCGATGATCAGCACGAGCAGCGGCACCGCATAGGCGCTGAAGGTGGCGCCACCGAAGATCGCCTTGACCAGGGCGCCCACCACGATGGCCACCATGAGGGTGGAGAACGACAGCTGGATGTCGGCCAGGCGCATCAGGAAGGCATCCACGCGCCCGCCCAGGTAGCCGGCGAGCAGCCCGAAGCTGACGCCCAGCAGCGCCTGGAGGGCCACCGCGCCGAAGCCGATGATCAGCGACACCCGGGCGCCATAGAGGATGGTGGAGAGCAGGTCGCGGCCCTGGGCGTCGGTGCCCATCAGGTAGGTCGGGTCGCTGCCCTCGACCCAGAAGGGCGGCAGCTCCGAGGCCATGATGTCGATCTGCGCCAGATCATAGGGGTTCATGGGCGCCAGCCACGGGGCCAGCACCGCCACGGCGACCAGGGCGATGAAGACCACCAGGCTCAGCTGGGCGATCAGGTCACGCTTGAAGCTGTAGAGCAGGTAGGAGCCGCGAAAGCGTGACCAGCGGCTCGCCACCCGGGGTGTCGTGGTTGTCATGCGGGTTTCCCTGTCAGCTTGACGGTGGGGTTGACCAGGCCATAGATCAGGTCGACCAGGGTGTTGGTGATCACGAAGATCAGCCCCACGATCATCAGGTAGGTGATGATCAGCGGCACGTCGGAGCGCTGGATGGCGTTGAGGAACATCAGTCCCATGCCCGGCCACTGGAAGACCGTCTCGGTGAGGATGGTATAGGCCACCAGGGTGCCGATCTGCACCCCGCCCATGGTGATCACCGGCAGCATGGTGTTCTTCAGGGCGTGCACGAAGTAGATGCGGCGCAGCGAGATGCCCTTGGCGCGGGCGAACTTCACGTACTCGGACTGCAGCACCTCGAGCATCTCGGCGCGGATCAGGCGGATGAACAGCGGCAGCATGATCGAGGCCAGCGAGATGGCCGGCAGCACCAGGTAGGTGAGGCCCTCCAGGGAGGCGAAGTTGGTGGCCCAGGTACCGAACACGGGCACCGGGTTGCCGCGTCCGTAGGCCGGCATGCCCCCCTCGGTGGTGATCAGGTCGTTGAGCCAGGCGCCCCAGCCGGTATCGGCGGGGAAGGGCGACCAGGAGACGCCGATGGCGAACAGCTGGATCAGCATGATGGCGGTGAGGAAGACCGGGATGGAGATGCCGATGATCGACACCCCCATGAAGAAGCGCGACAGCCACGCCCGTGGCCGGATCGCGCTATACACGCCGATCGGCACCGAGAACAGCACGATCAGCAGGGTCGTGGCGAAGACCAGCTCGAGGGTCGCCGGCAGGTGGCGCAGGATCACCTCGGTGGTGGGCTGGTTGAAGATGTAGGAGTAGCCGAAGTCCAGCTGCAGGGCATTGCCCGCGAAGCGCAGGTACTGGACCAGGAAGGGGTCGTTGAGGCCCAGCTGCTCGCGCAGGGCCTCGCGCTCGCTCTCCGGGACCGACTGGCCGACCATCTGCTGGATGGGGTCGCCCAGGTTGTCCTGGATCGCGAAGGCGATGATGCTGATGACGAACATCACCAGCAGGGCATGGAAGAGGCGCTTGATCAGGAAGGCGATCATGGCTGGCGTCCCGTGTGCAACACGCGGCGACGCACTCGGCTGGCGAGCGCGTCACAGGGGTCAGGTTTCGGATGGCCGGCCCGCGAGGGCCGGCGCGAGGGAGGCTTACTCGTCCTCGATGACCAGATCCCCGAGGTAGGGGAAGTTCATCACGTTAAGGATCGGCTCGATATCGACGTTGGCCGCCGAGGCCCAGGCCAGGTCCTGCCAGTGCAGGGGCACGACGGCCGCCTCGTCATGCAGGGTCTGCTCGACCTGCTGCAGCATCTCGGCCCGTTTCTCGAGGTCGACCTCCAGGTTGGCCTCGGCCACCAGCTTGTCGAGCTCCGGGTTGCAGTAGTTGCCGGCGTTGTACTGGCCGGCACCGCTGTCGGCATCCGGGCAGGCCGTTAGGTACTCGTGGAAGTTGGCGCTGTCCTCGGTGTCGGCGTGCCAGCCGATCAGCATCATGTCGGCGGCGCGGTCGTCGTACTCGCCCCAGTACTGGGCCTTGGGCAGCGTCTTGAGGTCCACCGTGACGTTGATGCGCGCCAGCATGGCGGCCACCGCCTGGGCGATCTTGGCATCGTTCACGTAGCGGTTGTTGGGCGCCATCATGGAGATCTCGAAGCCGTCGGCGTAGCCGGCCTCTTCCATCAGCTGCTTGGCCTTCTCCAGGTCGTAGCGCGGCTCGAGGTCTGCCACGTGGCCGGCATAGCCTTCCGGCGAGAATTGCGCCGCCGGGGTGGCGAAGCCCTTCATCAGGCGGTCGGCGATGCCCTCCTGGTTGACGGCATAGGCGAAGGCCTGGCGGACCCGTGGGTCCTGGAAGGCCTCGACGCGCTCCTGGTTCATGTGGAAGAAGATGATACGGGTGCCGGACATGGTGACCAGCTGGACATCCTCGTCCTCGCGCACGCGGTCCAGGTCGTTGGGCGGCACCGGCGCGATGAAGTCCACGTCCCCGGAGAGCAGGGCGGCCACACGGGTGGCGTTCTCGCTGATCGGGGTGAGCACGATGCGGTCCACGTTGCCCGGAGAGTCTTCATCCCAGTAGTCGTCGAAGCGGTCGAACTCCATGCGGTTGCCCTTCTGGTGTTCGACCACGGTGAAGGGACCGGTGCCGGAGAGGTTGGCCGAGGCGAAGGAGTTGCCGTTCTTGACGATCTCGTCCTTGGGGTCGCCGTCCTCGTCGGTGCCGCTGTAGAACGCGCTGTCCAGCGGGAAGATGTAGGTGGCGAGGTTCAGCAACAGCGGGTAGGGGTCCCGAGTGGTGAACTCGACGGTGGTATCGTCGATGGCCGTGACGCTCTCGATCGGTTCGAAGATCGCCTTGAAGTCCGGGCTGCGCTTGAGGCGCTCGACGGTCCAGGCCACGTCCTCGGCGGTGAGGGCGTTGCCGCTGTGGAATTCGACGCCCTCGCGCAGGGTCATGCGCATGGTGGTGTCGTCGACCTGCTCCCAGTCGGTGGCCAGTCGCGGCTCGAACTCCAGGTCGCTGGTCCAGCGCACCAACGGGTCGAAGGTCATGTGGGAGAGCTGGAGGATCCCTCCGGAGAGCTGCTCGTGGATGTCCAGCGAGACCGGGTCGGCATCGTAGGCCATGCGCAGGGTGGTCTCGGCGCTGGCCATGGAGGGCAGCACGGTGGTGGTCATGGCGGCGCCGATCACGCTCGCCAGCAGGGTCTTCTTGAGAGTCATGTGTCGTTCCATGCCGGTAGACTTGTTGTTGATGTGATGACCACGAAGGTCCAGCCAACAACATAGTGAGCCTGGCCATGGAGGCACAATCGAAATTGTGAGAGGGCTCATGCGCCCGGCGAATGAGCCCCGCCGGCTGGGGCCTGGCTCAGTCCCCGGCGGGGGTGATGCGGTCGATGCGATACAGGGTGGCGACCTGGTCGAGGCCGTGGACACTGCAATCGAGGTCGGAGACCCGGCCGTCGCTCAGCCCGTAGACCCAGCCGTGCACCGAGAGCGCCTGGCCGCGCTGCCAGGCGCGCTGGACGATCTTGGTCCGACACAGGTTGTTGACCTGGGCCTCGACGTTGAGTTCGCACATGCGGTCGACCTGCTCCTCAAGGGACAGTGCTTCCAGGGCCCCCCGATGGCGGCTGTAGAGCTCGCGGACCGAATGCAGCCAGTAGTCGACCATGCCACACTCGCCGCCGGCGACGGCTGCCCGCACGCCACCGCAGCCGTAGTGGCCGACCACCATGATGTGGCGCACCTTGAGCACGTCCACGGCGAACTGCACCACCGAGAGGGCGTTCATGTCGTTGTGGTGGAGCAGGTTGGCGACATTGCGGTGGACGAAGACCTCGCCCGGCGGCAGGTCGATGATCTGGTTGGCCGGCACACGGGAGTCGGAGCAGCCGATCCACAGGTAGTCGGGAGTCTGCTGGCGGGCCAGGCGGGCGAAGTAGTCCGGGTCGTCCCGGCACATCTTCTCCGCCCAACTGCGGTTGTTGGCCAGCAGTCTCTCGATCTCTTGTTTCATGGCAGGCTCCGGAAGGGTTGGCGGGCAGGTTTGGTGCCCCCTTTTAACCTCGCCTGCCGGGGGGGTCAACCGCTCTCCCTGGGCGTAGCCTCGGCTGGTATGATCTCGCCTCGAGATACACCGGCGAGCCGAATGCGGCTCGACCCTTCGACAGGAGACTTGCGTGTCAGACTTCGACTATGACCTGTTCGTGATCGGGGCGGGCTCCGGCGGCGTTCGCGCCGCCCGCACCGCCGCCGCCACCGGCGCGCGGGTCGCCGTGGCGGAGGATCGCTACCTGGGCGGCACCTGTGTCAATGTGGGCTGCGTGCCCAAGAAGCTCTACTCCTATGCGGCGCACTTCCACGAGGCCTTCGAGGATGCCGGCGGCTTCGGCTGGGACCTGCCCGAGGCCCCGCGTTTCGAGTGGGCCACGCTGCGCGACAACAAGATCGGTGAGATCAAGCGGCTCAACGACATCTACGGGCGCCTGCTCGACACGGCCGGGGTGCGCCTGATCAACGGCCGCGCCAAGGTGCTGGACGAACACCATGTCAGCGTGAACGACGAGACCCTCAGCGCGGAGAAGATCCTGGTCGCCGTGGGGGGCTGGCCCTGGGTGCCGGACTTCCCGGGCAACGAGCACGTGGTCGATTCCAACCGGGTCTTTGACCTCGAGCGCTTTCCCGAGCGCTTCCTGGTCCTGGGCGGCGGCTATATCGCCGTGGAGTTCGCCAGTATCTTCAATGGACTGGGCAGTGATGCCCACCTGGTCTATCGCGGTGAGCTGTTCCTGCGCGGCTTCGATCAGCAGGTGCGCGAATGCTCCCGCGACGAGATGGCCAAGAAGGGCGTCCAGCTGCACTTCGAGGCCAATATCGCCTCGATCGAGAAGGTCGAGCAAGGCCTGCTGGTGAGCCTCACCAATGGCGAGCAGCTGGAGGTGGATGCGGTCCTGGCCGCCACCGGCCGCCGCCCCCACCTCGAGGGCCTGGAGCTTGATCGTCTCGGCATCGCGCTGACGGACAGCGGTCACCTGCGCGTCAACGAGCGCTTCGAGACCTCCGTGCCCTCCATCCTGGCCCTGGGTGACGTGTCCGGCGGCCCCGAGCTGACCCCGGTGGCCCTCGCCGAGGCCATGCAGATGGTCAGGCACCACTTCGACGAGGCCGAGCCGGCCCCCCTGGACTACCGCAACATCCCCACCGCGGTGTTCTGTCACCCCAACATCGGTACCGTGGGACTCTCCGAAGAGCAGGCCCGTGAGACGTGTGGCGAGATCCGCGTCTACGTCGCCGACTTCCGCCCCCTGAAGCACACCCTGTCCGGCAGCAGCGAGCGCTGCCTGATGAAGCTGATCGTTGACGATGCGAGCGACGTGGTGGTGGGAGCCCACATGGTGGGCGAGGAGGCCGGTGAGGTGATTCAGGGCATCGCCGTGGCGGTGCGCGCGGGCCTCACCAAGGCAGACTTCGACGCCACCGTGGGCATCCATCCCACCGGCGCCGAGGAGTTCGTCACCATGCGCGCGCCGACACGGCGCTGAGCCCTTGCCCGCCTCGGGCATCGCAGCGGGCCATCCTCCGGGGTGGCCCGCTGCATTCTGGTCAGACGTCCCGACGTCCCGGAGTGGTCTATTATCCAAGACAAGCGGCGCGACAGGCGGGAGCGGGTCACGGAGTATAATTTTCCGTTATGGATCCGAGTCGACAGGATAAACATCCTTTTGAATTGCCGATAAGCCGCTGTTATACTCCTTCCCAAATTCGCTACAGCGAACCACGACAATGAACGCAACCACCGAGCCCTTCACGCCTTCCGCCGACCTGGCCCGCCCCACCGTGGCGGATGCCGTCGTCGGTCACGAGACGTATCCGCTGTTCATCCGCAAGCCCAATCCCGATGACGGCTGGGGAATCTACGAGCTGGTCAAGTCCTGCCCCCCGCTGGATGTCAATTCCGCCTATGCCTATCTGCTGCTGGCGACCCAGTTCCGCGACAGCTGTGCCGTGGCCACCAACGAGGAGGGCGAGATCGTCGGTTTCGTCTCCGGCTACGTGAAGAGCAATGCCCCGGACACCTACTTCCTGTGGCAGGTGGCGGTCGGCGAGAAGGCGCGCGGCACGGGCCTCGCCCGTCGCCTGGTGGAAGCCGTGATGACCCGACCGGAGTTGGCCGAGGTGCACCACCTCGAGACCACCATCACGCCCGACAACCAGGCCTCCTGGGGTCTGTTCCGTCGGCTTGCCGACCGCTGGCAGGCGCCGCTCAACAGCCGCGAATACTTCTCCACCGACCAGCTCGGTGGCGAGCACGACCCGGAAAACCTCGTGCGCATCGGTCCTTTCCAGACCGATCGCATCTGAGCGCCCCGCTTCACTGCCTGCCGCTTCCGAGCGGCAGGCGACCCCACACCCTTCAGCCGCGCTCACGCGTCTGATCCCTTTCTATTTGCCAACAGGAGGTCGCACATGCAGACCCAGATCCTCGAACGCATGGAGTCCGAAGTCCGGACCTATTCCCGCTCCTTTCCGGTGGTCTTCACCAAGGCCCGGAATGCCCGTCTGACCGACGAGGACGGCCGCGAGTACATCGACTTCCTGGCCGGTGCCGGCACCCTGAACTACGGCCACAACAACCCGCACATCAAGCAGGCACTGCTCGACTACCTGGCCGACGACAACATCATCCACGGTCTGGACTTCTGGACCGCCGCCAAGCGTGACTACCTCGAGGCCCTCGACGAGGTGATCCTCAAGCCGCGCGGCCTGGACTACAAGGTCCAGTTCCCCGGGCCGACGGGTACCAATGCCGTCGAGGCGGCCATCCGCCTGGCCCGCAACGCCAAGGGTCGCCACAACATCGTCACCTTCACCAATGGCTTTCACGGCGTGACCATGGGGGCGCTGGCCACCACCGGTAACCGCAAGTTCCGCGAGGCCACCGGCGGGGTGCCGACGGTCGGCGGCAGCTTCATGCCCTTTGACGGCTACCTGGGCGACAGCGCCGACACTCTGGACTACTTCGAGAAGCTGCTCGGCGACAAGTCCGGCGGCCTGGACATCCCGGCCGGTGTCATCGTCGAGACCGTGCAGGGCGAGGGCGGCATCAACGTCGCCAGCCTCGACTGGCTCAAGCGCCTCGAGGGCATCTGCCGCGCCCATGACATCCTGCTGATCGTCGACGACATCCAGGCCGGCTGCGGCCGCACCGGCAAGTTCTTCAGCTTCGAGCATGCCGATGTCGTCCCCGACATCGTCACCAACTCCAAGTCGCTCTCCGGCCTTGGCCTGCCGTTCTCCCAGGTGCTGATGCGTCCTGAACTCGATGTCTGGAAGCCGGGCCAGTACAACGGCACCTTCCGCGGCTTCGCGCTGGCCTTCACCACCGCGGCCGCCGCCCTGCGCCACTATTGGAGCGACGACGCCCTGGCACAGGACGTGGCGCGCAAGGGCGAGGTGGTCGCCAAGCGTTTCCAGAAGATCGCCGGCATGCTCGGCGAACTGGGCATCGAGGCCTCCGAGCGTGGCCGCGGCCTGATGCGCGGGATCGACGTGGGTAGCGGTGACATCGCCGACAAGATCACCCACAAGGCCTTCGAGAACGGTCTGGTCATCGAGACCAGCGGCCAGGACGGCGAGGTCGTCAAGTGCCTCTGCCCGCTGACCATCACCGATGAGGAGCTGGACAAGGGCCTCGATATTCTCGAGACCAGCACCAAACAGGCGCTTAGCTGATAGTCTGAGGGTGTCGCCCCATGGGCGGCCCAGTCATCGACCGGTCGGCAGGGGCCGACCGGTCCGTCACTGATACCATTGGAGAGCATTCATGATCGTTCGCAATCTCGATGACGCCCGCAAGACCGACCGCCTGGTCAAGGCCGAGAACGGCAACTGGGACAGCACCCGCCTGAGTCTGGCCGATGATGGTGGCAACTGCTCCTTCCATATTACCCGCATCTACGAAGGCACCGAGACCCACATCCATTACAAGCATCACTTCGAGGCCGTTTTCTGCATCGAAGGCGAGGGCGAGGTGGAAACCCTGGCCGACGGCAAGATCTGGCCGATCAAGCCGGGTGACATCTACATCCTCGACCAGCACGACGAGCACCTGCTGCGCGCCAGCAAGACCATGCACCTGGCCTGCGTGTTCACGCCGGGCCTGACCGGCAACGAGGTGCACCGCGAAGATGGCTCCTACGCGCCGGCCGAGGCCGACGACAAGAAGCCGATCTGATCGACCACCGCCGGTCGAGAGGATCCTCCGACGCCCCCGGCTCCTGTGAGTCGGGGGCGTTGTCGTCAGGGCGACTGGTCGAAGACGATGGTGATTTCGGCGAGAGTGACCCCGAACTTGCGCATGGCGGTGCGGTTGATCAGCCGCCCGTCGGGCTGCAGGTACATCCAGTCGTCCAGGGTGAAGGTTATCTCGCGTCCCGAGACCTCGACGGGCAGGCGGTAGCGCATGGTGAAGGCGTGGCCGGCCTGGCGCGCCTCCACCGTGCCCTCGACGTCATTGGCTCGGCCGATCCAGCGATCCTCGCCCTGACGCTCGAAGGTCCAGACGCGCCGGTCGGTCTCGCCGTCGTCATAGGTGAAGCGTTCGTCCAGGGTTAGGGTATCGCCCTCGAGCCGACCGTCGATCTCCACGGTGAAGCGGCGCTGCACCTCCCCACTGTAGTCCTGCACCATGCCCCAGGCGCGAGTCTTGCCGTCGAAGTATTCTCCGATGTCGAGGCGCGGCGTGGTGCCTGCATAGCGCGCGATATCGACGCTGCTGCAGCCGGCCAGCAGCCCCAGGGAGAGCAGCAGCACGACCAGGCGAAAAAGCCATCTCCTGTACATTCTCAGTTCCAGTGATAGGGTTTTGTACAGGAAGGCTAGCGGATTTGCGATGCCGGCGCCATATCGCCCGAACGCGTCACCGGAAAGGGCGTCTTGACACGGTACCGCCCGGAGGACTGAGGCCTATGGCGTTGCACATCGCCGACAACGTGGCAAGGCGTGAGACGGTGGTGATGGTGTCGGAGACGCAGTTCTCGTGCTCGTGCAAGATGTTGTCGTGGTACTCGTTGCCCACCGTGACGCCGATATCATGGGTCCAGTCGGTCCTTCCGGCGTCTTCCTGGGCCTGGGTGTGGCTGGCAGCCGACACCGCCAGCACCAGCGGCAGCGGGACGAACGCGGGTTGCCGGTTCCTTGTCTGTATCTCGAAGCCCTGACGACGATCGTCAGGCAAACTTCCCAGGCGAAGGGTAGTCCAGTCATTACCTTATGAACGAGTAGTTTCACACGATACGGCAAGCGTCTTGACCGGCATCAAAGGGCCCAGGTAAGTGTGCTTCCAATAGTTCGTATAATGTATATTATGTTAAATGAAGACCATGGGTAATGCGCTCTGGTCGACTATAATCATGCTGTCGCGTCCCGTCGACGTTGGACAAGGCTGGAGGCGACTCCTTATCATCACGCATCACCCTGCTGCTCGAGCCCTGTACATGCGCCATTGCCTGCCGTTTGCCAGCACCCTGATCGTTGCCACCCTGCTGCTGAGCGGCTGCACCCTGCTGCCCGACCGTGAGCCTCCGCCGCCGCTCGTCACCAGCGGAGAATTCCAGGCGCGACTCGATCAGCTGGAAGGCGCCGTCACCTCCAGCTGCGTGACCGCTCAGCAGGGCCGGCTCGATCAGCAGCTGCAACAGCAGCAGGCGCTGTCGGCGGACGTTCGTGAGGTCGGCAGCTTGCTGCGGCAACTACGTGGCGAGGTGGCACGTCTCGACCGCGATGACGACGTGCCCCAGGTGGCCAGTCAGTGCAGCGACAGCCCGACGCGCCTGGACAACAAGGAGATCCTGGGTCGCACCGAGTGGATCGGTTTGCCCGGTGTCGGCACCTACCTGAAGGCCCGTATCGACTCTGGGGCCACCACCTCGTCGCTGTCGGCTACCGAGATTACCCGCTTCGAGCGCGACGGCGAGAACTGGGTCCGCTTCAAGCTTGGGCTCAACGAAGCCGATAGCGTGGTCGACAGCGTGCGTGACGAATGGATCGAGGCCCCGGTGGAACGCCGGGTGCGCATCATCCAGGCCTCCGGGGAGGATTCGCGTCCAGTGATCAGCCTGCTGATGACCCTGGGGCCGCTGCGCGAGACGGTGCAGTTCACCCTCAACGACCGCACCCACCTGGACCATCCGGTACTGCTGGGTCGTCGTTTCCTGATGGACATCGCCATCATCGACGTGGCCGAGCAGTACCTTCATGATCGCCCAGAGTTCCCGGGCGGGCGTCCGGCAGAGGAAGCCGGCACCGACGAGGCCGCTGATCGCGATGAAGACGAAGCCGAAACCGAAGAGTGACGTCGGGCTTGTCTGAAATGTCGGCGAGCGACGGCAAGACAAGACAATCATCGGCGATGATACGGACTGGGCTCGCACGCGAGTTTGCAGGGTGTAAATGAGTACTTCGAGCCGATTTTGTAACGCCGTATGGCCGAGTGCAGCCAGTTTTGGGACAAAGCCAAGTTCCTTCGCCTGACTCAAGCCCCATCAAGGAAGACCCATGTCACGACTGCCCTTCTACCTGATCGTCGCCTTCCTGCTGGTGGCCGGTGTCGCTCTGAGCATTCACCGCCATGTGCAGTTCGAGGTGCCCTGGACACCGGGCGAGCAGCGCCAGGTCTGGGAGATCGAGGCCCAGGTCAACTTTACCGCCGATGGCGGCTCGGCCAAGGTCAACATGGCGCTGCCCTCGAGCCAGCAGGGGTATCGCATCCTGACCGAACACACTGCCTCGCCCGGCTACGGGCTGGCCTTTCTCGAGGAGAACGGCGGCCGCCGCGCAGAATGGTCCACGCGCGAGGCGACGGGAGACCAGCAGCTCTATTACAGCGTCCAGGCACTGGTCGCCCCGGAGTCGAAGAGCCCGGAGATCGAACCCCCTCCCCTGCGGCGTGACATCGTCTGGGAAACGCCCTACGACACCGCGGCCAGCCAGGTGATCGAGCGGGCCTGGTCACGCAGCTCCGACCCCTACACCTTCGCACGCGAGCTGATCACTGACTTCACCGAGGAGCGTCAGGGGGAAAATGCGCGCCTCCTGCTGACCCAGTTCGACCGCACACCGCTGCTGGTACGCCTGCTCAACCAGGCCGGCGTACCGGCCCGCGAGGTCAGCGGCTTGCTGCTCGACCATGGCCGCCGGCGGCAGAGCCTGACGCCCTGGATCCAGGTCTTCGATGAACAGGAGTGGGCGCTGTTTGATCCGCGTACCGGCACCCGAGGCCGCCCGGATAACCTGCTCCTCTGGGAGTCCGCCGGACAGGCGGTGCTCGAGGTCCAGGGCGGCAGCGACTCGCGGGTCGGTTTCTCGATGCTCTCCCGCAACCAGCCGGCGGCGGCGGCGGTGCGCAGCCAGCTAGCCGATGACACCCTGCTCAACTTCTCGATTCACAGCCTGCCGCTCGAGGATCAGGCGTTGTTCCAGACCATCCTGCTGATCCCCATCGGCGCACTGATGGTCGTGATCCTCCGGGTGCTGGTCGGCATCAAGACCTCGGGCACCTTCATGCCCGTGCTTATCGCGCTGGCCTTCATCCAGACCACCCTGGTTACCGGGCTGGTCGGGTTCCTGCTCGTGGTGGCCGTGGGACTGGTCATCCGTAATTATCTCTCCTACCTGAACCTGCTGCTGGTGGCGCGAGTGACGGCGGTGATCATCACGGTCATCGCCATCATCTCGGTGTTCTCGGTGCTCTCCTACCGCTTCGGCCTCAATGCCGGCCTGACCATCACCTTCTTCCCGATGATCATCCTCTCCTGGACCATCGAGCGGATGTCGATCCTCTGGGAGGAGGAAGGCCCCAAGCAGGTACTGATCCAGGGCGGCGGCAGTCTCATCACCGCGGTACTGGCCTATCTGGCGATGAACAACCCCTGGGTCCGCCACATCACCTTCAACTTCCTCGGCGTCCAGCTGATCCTGATGGCGCTGATCCTGCTGCTCGGCAACTACACCGGCTATCGCCTGCTCGAGCTGCGCCGCTTCAAGCCGGTCACGGAGGACTGACACCATGTGGACGACCCCTGCCCGCCTGCATGCCAAGGGAATCATCGGCATGAACCGGCGCAACATCCGCTACATCGGCCGCTACAACAATCGCCGGCTCTACCCGCTGGTGGACGACAAGCTCAAGACCAAGCTGCTGGCCCAGGAATACGGTATCACCACGCCGGCGCTGATCGGCACCGTGACCACCCAGTTCGGCGTCAAGCATATCCTTGCCATGCTCGTGGGCCATCAAGGGTTCGTGATCAAGCCGGCCAAGGGCAGCGGCGGCAAGGGCATCCTCGTCATCGAGCGGATCGATGGCGACCGCTACGTCAAGCCCAGCGGCGCCCAGCTGACCCTTGGCGACGTGGAGCGCCATGTCTCCAACATCCTCTCCGGGCTCTACTCGCTGGGGGGCTCCCCGGATGTGGCGCTGATCGAGGCGCTGATCAACTTCGACGAATCCTTCTCCGAGTACACCTATGAGGGGGTGCCGGATATCCGGGTCATCGTCTTCAAGGGCTATCCGGTGATGGCAATGATGCGCCTCTCCACCGCCGCCTCGGATGGCAAGGCCAACCTGCACCAGGGAGCCGTGGGCGTGGGCATCGATATCGCCAGCGGCACCGCGATCCGGGGGGTACAGTTCGACCGCAGGCGTCACGACCATCCCGATACCGGCCACGAGCTCGCCAGCCTGCGTATCAGCGACTGGGCCACGTTGCTGCGCCTGGCCGCCGGCTGCTTCGAGATGACAGGGCTCGGGTATCTCGGCACCGACATGGTGCTCGACCGAGACCATGGCCCCATGCTGCTGGAGCTCAACGCCCGCCCGGGGCTGGCGATCCAGATGGCCAATGGCGAGGGGCTGCGCTCCCGGCTGGACCTGATCGAACGCCAGCCCGAGGGTGTCGCTCCCGAGGAAAGGGTCGTCTTCTCGCAGCATCATTTTGCCCGCTCCAGCGAGCTGCTCGAGACGGCCTGATAGCGACCGCAGCTGGTCCCTCGCCGGCCCGGCGCGTAGAATATCGCTTCCTCCCAGCCATCGCCCCGGGTGCCATGACCGATCCCCGCGACATGATCCGACAGGCCGAACGGCAGTGCCAGCAGCGCGGCGCTCGCTTCACGCCGATCCGTCGGCGGGTGCTGGAGATGATCGCCGATGCCCCCGGCAGCCTGAAGGCCTATGACCTGCTCGACCGCCTGGCGGCGGAACACGCCGCGGCACGGCCCCCTACCGTCTATCGCGCCCTGGAGTTTCTCATCGACCAGGGGCTGGTGCATCGCATCGAGTCACTCAATGCCTACGTGGCCTGCCCCTGCCCCGAGCACGCCCACGGCTTCCAGCTGCTGATCTGTCGCCTCTGTGGTCGTGTCGAGGAGCTGCACCTGGACGAGATCAACGACCACCTCGCGCGTCGCGCCAGGGAGCTGGGCTTCGAGGTCCAGCGCCAGACCATCGAGCTGCTGGGCCAGTGTGACGCCTGCCGACAGGCGTCCGAGCGCCCTGTCGCCCCTGCGGAGTTTCCATGAGCGACACCTTCAAGACCCTCGAGCGGGCCGCCGGCGACAGCCGCTTCCCGCTGGCCGGAATCCTCGACGCCATCCGCTTCAATGTCGACGGCCTGATCCCGGCCATCGCCCAGCAGCACGACAGCGGCGAGGTGCTGATGATGGCCTGGATGAACCGCGAGGCCCTGGAAGAGACCCTGCGGACCGGCCGCGTCTGCTACTGGTCGCGCTCGCGGGGCAAGCTCTGGCGCAAGGGCGAGAGCTCCGGCCAGCAGCAGCACCTGCAGAGCGCAGCGCTGGACTGCGACGGTGACACCCTGCTGCTGCAGGTGGCGCAGACGGGGCCCGCCTGCCACAGCGGCAGGCGCAGCTGCTTCTACGTGGCGCTGGAGGGCGACGAGGCACGCATCGCCAGTGACCCCCTGATCGACCCCGACACCCTCTACGGCAAGGGTTGAGACGTGTCCTGCCTGGCCGCCGGGGTCCATCGCCTGCTGCGCCTACTGGGGCAGGCACTCGGCTGGCTGATGATCGCTGCGGTGAGGCTCTACCAGCTCACGCTGAGCCCGCTGCTGGGGCCGCGCTGCCGCTACTGGCCAAGCTGCTCGATCTATACGGTGGAGGCGCTGCAGGTGCATGGCCCGCTCAGGGGCGGGATCATGGCGGTGAGGCGGGTCGTTCGCTGCCACCCGGGCTGTGAGGGCGGCATCGACCCGGTCCCGGGCGGACCCAGCGAGCGGCTCTGTCGGGAAGACCCGGAGTTGGACGAGCAGTTCCGCTGCCGGACGGATGACCGGCAGCCAGGCAACCGCTGATCAGGCGGCGGCTTCCGCCTCGGCCACTCGGTAGATCCGCTCCAGCATGGCGTTCAGGCCGTTGCTGCGGGTCGGCGAGAGGTGCTTGTCGAGCCCCAGGTCCCGCATGAAATGGGGGCTGGTAGCGCGGATGTCCGCCGGACGACGGTCGTTGTAGATGCGCATCAGTACGGCGATCAGCCCGGAGACGATGGCCGCATCTGAGACCGCATCGAAGTGCAGGGTCTCGCCCTCGAGACGGTGGTGCATCCAGACATTGGACTGGCAGCCCTGGATCTTCAGCTCATCGACCTTCCACTCATCGGGAAAGGCCGGCAACTGCTTGCCCATGTCGATGATGTACTGGTAACGATCCATCCAGTTGTCGAACATCTCGAACTCGTCGAGAAGCTCCTGCTGGGCCTGTTCGGCGGTGGTCTCGGTAGTCATGGTCTCTCCTGGAAGTGGCTTCCGCCATTATAACGGCTCATGCCCGCCATCTCGATCATCGGCAAGCACTGCCCTCGCCCCTTCGCCCCACAGGCCATGACACGCCTGCTGGCGATGCCACTCCTCATCCTCGGCGTGCAGGTAGCGCGCCGTGGTGTCGAGACGCGAGTGGCGTGCCGTCGCGGCCAGATAGCGTAGCTCCACCCCGGCCTGCGCCTGGTGGGTCAGGGCCGTGTGGCGAAGCCAGTGCGGTGACGCCCGACGCAGCCGCCCCACCTCGGCCTGCGCCGTGTCGCCCGCCTCCCGTTCGAGCGCCTCCGCCGACTCCCGGAAGCCATCACGGACCAGCCGATAGAGACGGTTGTCGCCCAGTCCCCGGGAGCCATCCAGTGTTCGCAGCAGGGATGAGGCGTCATCCGGCGGCGGTTCTGCCGACAGGCCCAGTGTCCTGCGCCACTCGGCCAGCAGCGCCATCATGTCCGGCGGCACCGGGATGCGCGCCACCTTGCCGCCCTTCCCCACCACGCTCCACCACCATCGCCCCTCGCGGCGCTGGAAGTCGTTCATGCGCGCCGCACTCATCTCGCTGATCCGCGGGGCCAGCAGGTAGGCAAAGCCGAAGACCAGACGGCGCCGGGTCAGCTCGTAACGCCGGCGGGGCGAGGCGTCCTCCTCCCCCGGCCGGTTCAGCCAGTCCCATAGCCAGTCCCACAGGGGGCGCTCCAGGTAGCGCTCGATGCCGCCCTGGCGGTTGTCCAGGCGGCGGCGCTTGTCGCGCATCAGGCGGAAGGGATTGTGGCGGACCCAGCCTGCCTCCACCAGCCAGGCGAACATGCCCTGCAGGATCACCAGGCTCTGACGGCGGCTGGCGGGCGACAGCGGCCCGCGGAAGGGACGCCAGCGCGGGTCCTGACGCGGGCGCACCGGCCCGATCCAGCGCTCGACGGGTCGCGGATCGGCCAGGAAGGCCTCGAAGCGGTCCAGATCTTCCCGGCGCAGCGCATCGAGCCCCCTGCCCTGCTCCGCCAGCCACAACAGCAGGCGCTGCGCCTCGCGGCGATAGGCACGCCGGGTCCGGGGGCTGGCCCGATATTCGTCGAGCCACTGCGCCACGGCCTCGGCATCGCTGCCGGCGGTGATGTGCAGGCCTTGCCGCTGTCCCGCCGCTTCGCGCAGTTGCTCGCGTGCCGTCGATGTCACGCTGAGCACCTTACCGGGCGCTGCCTGCCTGGTTTCCCTATCCATATCCGCTTCTTGCGCCCCCACCGTCATGGCCCTTGCTCCTTGCTCCTTGCTCCTTGCTCCTTGCTCCTTGCTCCTTGCTCCTTGCTCCTTGCTCCTTGCTCCTTGCTCCTTGCTGGTCAGTATCCGGGTTATCTGGCGATAAAATCAAGATAAGCCGCGTAATCTTGATTTTATCTGTCATTTCGTAAATATAATTACGTAGTACGTAATATGTAATTATCTTCAATATCGCACCGCCAACGGGTACACTGCCTTCGATAGCCAAGGGGCGGACCCGGCAGACAACCACGAGGAGATGGCCATGGCGCGCAGCGGCGTGCGTTACGAGGATGTCCAGCGGGCCATCGATGCCCTGCTGGAGAAGGGAGAGGCGCCCAGCGTGCACAAGGTGCGTGAGGTGCTGGGGACCGGCAGCTTCACGACCATCAGCGAGCACCTGAGGGAGTGGCGGACGCGGCGAGAGGAGAACCGCGACCTGCCGCCACCGCGTGGCATGCCCGAGGCCCTCCAGGAACTCGCCGAGGCGCTCTGGGAGAAGGCCCAGGCATCCGCCAATGAGGCCCTCGCCCACTACCGGCAGGAGGCAGAGGGCCGCGTGGAGACAGCGCGGGAGGAAGCCGGCGAGGCCGCGCGCCGAGCCGAGGACGCCGAGCAACGCGAGTCGGCGCTGGCCGCCCACCTGGCGCGCACCGAGCAGCGCCTCGAGGAGCAGAGCGGCGAGCTGGCGCGCCGCGAGTCCGAGCGCGATGTCCTGGCGGAGCGCGAGGCGAAGCTCGCCAACCGGCAGGCGCGTCTCGAGTCGCAGCTGGCGAGCCTGCAGCAGGAAAACGAGCGGCAGGCTCGCGAACAGCAGCAGGCCCTGACCGAGCAGGCTGCGCGTCACCAGGAGCGCCTGGCGCGGGAGGAAAAGCGTCACGAGAGTAGCGAGGCGCGCCTGATGGGGCTGCTCGACGAGGCGCGCCAGGAGCGACAGGCCGCCGACAAGGGGCATGCCCAGCGGCTGCAGCAGCTCGAGGCGAGGCTGGAGCGGGCACAGCAGCTGGTGCAGGAGGCGCGCGCTGCCCTGGCCGAGGAGGAGAAGCGCCACCGCGAGACCGAGTGGTCACGCCACCAGGCCGAGGAGCGAACCCGGACGCTGCAGCACGAGCAGGCCCTGATGCAGGCGCGCATCGACGAACAGAAGCAGCTGCTGGAGGAGCAGGTGCGCCGCCTGCGCGACCTGGAGACCCAGCTCCATCGCTGCCTCTGGCAGGCACCGCTGCCTGACCGGCCCCGCGAGGAGGTGTGGCAGAACGACGAAGGCCCCGCGGGTGCGGGGCCTTCGAAAGCGGAGTCAGAGTGAGGCGCGGGAAGCCTGGCGGCTTCCCCGGGGCATCGCCCGTCGTCGCTTGCCTAGCGGTAGTAGGCGTTGGTGGTATCCGTGTGGTCGGTCACGTCGCGGATGCCGGCGAGCTCCGGGATGCGCTCCAGCAGGGTCTTCTCCACGCCGTCCTTGAGGGTGAGGTCCACCGCGGCGCAGCCCTGGCAGCCGCCACCGAAGGCCAGTACGGCCACCTGGTCCTCGGTCAGCTCGACCAGCTTGATCTCGCCACCGTGGGAAGCCAGTCCCGGGTTGATCTCGCTGTAGAGGATATAGTTGACGCGATCCTCGAGCGGGCTGTCGGCATTGACCTTGGGCATCTTGGCGTTGGGCGCCTTGATGGTCAGCTGCCCGCCCATGCGGTCGGCGTTGAAGTCGACCACGGCCTCCTCGAGGAAGGGCAGGCTGTTCTTGTCCAGGTAGACACGGAGCTTCTCGAGTTCCAGCAGCTCGTCGCTGAGCTCTTCCTCGCCTGGTCGGCAGTAGGCCAGGCAGGTCTCGGCGTAGGGGGTTCCCGGCTGGGTGATGAAGATGCGGACCGCGATGCCCTCGACGTTCTGCTTCTCGAGCAGTTCGGCAAGGTAGTCCTGGGCGCTGTCGGTAATCTGGATGCTGTCGCTCATGGTGCTCTCGCTATCGCGTCATGCCGCGCCGAGGTGGCGTCGCGACATGTACTGAAAGTGTGTTGCCCTCAATGGTAAGCGACCCGCGCGGCCGACACAATCCCGACTGAATTGCTGGGTTTTTGCCTGCCCCCTGCCGCGGCGCCGAGGCTTTTGCTAAGATGAGCGCCTTTCCCGGCGGTCTGCCGATGTCCCGCAGTCCGGCAGGTCTGCCCCTTGCCGCAGCGTAACCCCTCGACGAGACGCCCCAGGCGCCCCGCTGCCGGCTCGCCCCCTGATGTCCCTTCGCTGGAGATTGATTCGACCCATGGCCGCCGTTCCCACAGCCCTGACCGCCACCCTCCATGATAGCCTTTCGCGACGCATCCTGATGCTCGATGGGGGCATGGGGACCATGCTGCAGAATGCCGGGCTTTCCGAGCAGGAGTTTCGTGGCGAGCGTTTCACCGACTGGCCGAGCGACCTCAAGGGCAACAATGACCTGCTGGCCCTGACCTGCCCCGACCTGGTGACGCGGATCCACCGCCAGTATCTGGAAGCCGGCGCCGACATCGTCGAGACCAACACCTTCAACAGCACGCGTCTCTCCCAGTCCGACTACGGCATGGAAGCGCTGGTGCCCGAGCTCAACCGGGAGTCGGCGCGCCTGGCCCGTGCGGTCTGTGATGCCGTGGCCGAGGAAACCGGCGTGCCGCGCTACGTGGCCGGCGTGCTGGGCCCCACCTCGCGCACGGCCTCCCTGTCGCCGGACGTGAATGATCCGTCCAAGCGCAATGTCACCTTCGACGCCCTGCGCGAGAACTACTACGAGGCTGCCGAGGCGCTAATCGAGGGCGGCTCCGACCTCATCCTGATCGAGACCATCTTCGACACCCTCAATGCCAAGGCGGCGATCTACGCCCTGGAGGAGCTGTTCGAGGCGCTCGGCGAACGGCTGCCGGTGATGATCTCCGGGACCATCACCGACGCCTCGGGACGCACCCTTTCAGGCCAGACCACCGAGGCGTTCTGGAACTCGGTACGCCATGCCCGCCCGCTCTCCATCGGGCTCAACTGCGCCCTGGGGGCAGCGGAGCTGCGGCCCTATGTCGAGGAGCTCGCCACCAAGGCGGATACCTTCGTCTCGGCCCACCCCAACGCTGGCCTGCCCAACGAGTTCGGCGAGTACGACCAGACCCCGGAGGAGATGGCAGCGATCGTCGCCGAGTTCGCCGAGAGCGGCCTGGTCAACATCATCGGCGGCTGCTGCGGTTCCACCCCCGAGCACATCGCGGCGATCCACGACGCCATCCAGGGGATGGCGCCGCGTCGGGTGCCCGAGCGGGCGCGCGCCTGCCGGCTCTCCGGGCTCGAGCCCTTCAACATCGAGGCCGACTCGCTGTTCGTCAACGTCGGCGAGCGCACCAATGTCACCGGCTCGGCGCGCTTCAAGCGGCTGATCGTCGAGGAGGACTACACCACCGCGCTGGAAGTGGCCCTGGAGCAGGTAGAGAACGGCGCCCAGGTCATCGACATCAACATGGACGAGGGGATGCTCGAGTCCGAGGAGGCCATGGTGCGCTTCCTCAACCTGATCGCCGGCGAGCCGGACATCGCCCGGGTGCCGATCATGATCGACTCCTCGAAGTGGGCGATCATCGAGGCGGGACTCAAGTGCGTGCAGGGCAAGGCGGTGGTCAACTCCATCTCGATGAAGGAGGGCGAGGACGCCTTCCGCGAGCAGGCCACGGCCTGTCGTCGCTTCGGGGCCGCCGTCGTGGTGATGGCCTTCGACGAGGCCGGCCAGGCCGACACCTTCGCCCGCAAGACCGAGATCTGCCAGCGCGCCTACCGGATCCTGGTCGACGAGCTCGACTTCCCGCCGGAAGACATCATCTTCGACCCCAACATCTTCGCCATCGCCACCGGCATCGAGGAACACGACAACTATGCCGTGGACTTCATCGAGGCCACCCGCTGGATCCGCGAGCACCTGCCCCACGCCCTGGTGTCCGGCGGGGTCTCAAACGTGTCGTTCTCCTTCCGCGGCAACAACCCGGTGCGCGAGGCGATCCACTCGGTGTTCCTCTACCATGCGATCCGCGCGGGCCTGACCATGGGCATCGTCAACGCCGGCCAGCTCGCCGTCTACGACGACCTGCCGGCGGAGCTGCGCGAGGCCGTGGAGGACGTGGTACTCAATCGCCGCAGCGACAGCACCGAACGGCTGCTGGACCTGGCCGACAAGTACAAGGGCGATGGCAGCGGCCCGGCCAAGAAGGAGGACCTGGAGTGGCGCTCCTGGGAGGTCGAGAAGCGCATCGCCCACTCCCTGGTCAAGGGGATCACCGCCTACATCGAGGAAGACACCGAGCTCGCCCGGCAGCGGGCCGACCGGCCCATCGAGGTGATCGAGGGGCCGCTGATGGACGGCATGAACGTGGTCGGCGACCTGTTCGGCGCCGGCAAGATGTTCCTGCCCCAGGTGGTCAAGTCGGCCCGTGTCATGAAGCAGGCGGTGGCCTACCTGATCCCCTACATCGAGGCCGAGAAGAGTGCCGACACCCAGGCCAAGGGCAAGATCGTCATGGCCACGGTCAAGGGCGACGTCCACGACATCGGCAAGAACATTGTCGGCGTGGTCCTCCAGTGCAACAACTACGAGGTCATCGACCTCGGCGTGATGGTGCCCGCCGAGAAGATCCTGCAGACGGCCCGTGACGAGAACGCCGACATCATTGGCCTCTCCGGACTGATCACTCCGTCGCTGGACGAGATGGTCCACGTGGCCAGGGAGATGCAGCGCCAGGGCTTCGATCTGCCGCTGCTGATCGGTGGCGCCACCACCTCCAAGGCCCACACCGCGGTGAAGATCGAGCCAGGCTATGAGCATCCGGTGATCTACGTCACCGATGCCTCGCGCGCCGTCGGCGTGGCCGGCAAGTTGCTCTCCCCCGCCCTGAAGCCAGCCTACATCGACGAGATCCGTGCCGAGTACGAGACGGTGCGCGAACGCAATGCCAAGCGTCGCCCCAAGGCCGCCGACCTCTCCTACGCCGAGGCCCGCCAGCGCAAGCCGGCCATGGACTGGGACGGCTACACGCCGCCGCGGCCGGCGATCACCGGCCTCAAGGTATTCGACGACTATGACATCGAGGAGCTGGTCGAGCGCATCGACTGGACACCCTTCTTCATGAGCTGGCAGCTGGCCGGCAAGTACCCGAAGATCCTCGACGATGCGAAGGTCGGCGAGGCCGCTCGCAGCCTGTTCGCCGATGCCCAGGCGATGCTGCGCAAGCTGATCGACGAGAAACGCATCCAGGCCCGCGGCGTGATCGGCCTGTGGCCGGCCAACAGCGTCGATGACGACGTCATCGAGGTCTATGCCGACGAGTCGCGCCACGCGGTGATCGAGCGGCTGCATCACATCCGCCAGCAGACCACCAAGAACCGCGACGGTGTCTGCCACAGCCTGGCCGACTTCATCGCGCCCAGGGAGAGCGGCAAGCCCGACTGGATCGGCGGCTTCGCCGTCACCACCGGGCATGGCGTGGAGGCCCTCGCCGAGCAGTACAAGGCCGCCGGCGACGACTACAACGCCATCCTGGTCCAGTCACTCACCGACCGGCTGGCCGAGGCCTTCGCCGAGCGCCTCCACGAACGGGTCCGCAAGGAGTTCTGGGGCTATGTGCCGAACGAGACGCTGGACAACGATGCCCTGATCGCCGAGAAGTATCAGGGCATCCGCCCGGCACCGGGCTACCCGGCCTGCCCCGACCACACCGAGAAGGCGACCCTGTTCCGCCTGCTCCAGGCTACCGACAACGCCGGGCTCGATCTCACCGAGAACTTCGCCATGTGGCCCGCCGCCGCGGTGGCCGGCTGGTACTTCTCTCACCCGCGCTCGAAGTACTTCTCCACCGGCAAGATCACTCGGGACCAGGTCGAGGCGCTGGCCGAGCGCAAGGGCATGGCCATCGAGGAACTCGAGCGCTGGCTCGCGCCGGTGCTCTCCTACGACCCGGCCTGACCCTTCGGGCCCGCCGCGGCGGGCCGCCTGCCCTCACCTGCCCGGAAGACGGATGCTGCCCGAGCCCACCCGCCGCCAGACGATCCTGCGCCTCGCCCTGCCGATCATCGCCGGCATGCTCACCCAGAGCCTGCTCAACCTGATCGACGCGGCCCTGGTGGGATCGCTCGGCGAGGTGCCGCTGGCCGGCGTGGGCATCGGCGGCTATGCCATGTTCCTGATCACCGCCGTGGTCTTCGGGCTCTCCTCCGGCGTCCAGGCCCAGACGGCGCGTCGCCACGGCGAGCAGGAGTGGGAGCGGCGCGCGATGGCGCTCAACGCCGGCCTGGTGATCGCGCTGGCGGCAGCCTTGCCCCTGACCCTGCTCTGCCTGTGGCAGGCGCCGCGCCTGCTGGGGCTGATCAACCAGGACCCGGCGGTCACTGCCGAGGCGGTGGGTTACTTCCGCTGGCGTGTCGTCTCGCTGATCCCGGTGGCAATGATCTTCTGCTTCCGAGGCTACTGGAACGGCATCCAGCAGACCGGCATCTATCTGCGCATCATCCTGGTGATGCATGCCATCAACGTGGTGGCGAGCGTCGGGCTGATCTTCGGACATCTCGGTCTGCCGGCCATGGGCGCGGCCGGGGCCGGGGCCGGCACGACACTATCGCTCTTTGCCGGGCTCGCCGTCTGGGCCGGGCTGAGCCTTCGCCACGCCACCGCCAGCGGCTTCCTCGCCGGCCTGCCCCGGCGCCCTACCCTGGTCACCACCCTGCGCCTGGCCACGCCCCACTCCTTCCAGCAGCTGTGGTTCGCCGCCGGCTATGCCGTGCTGTTCTGGATCCTGGGCCAGATCGGCACCGCCAGCGTTGCGGTGGGCCATGTGCTGGTCAACCTCTCGCTGTTGCTGATCCTGCCCGGCGTCGGGCTGGGGATGGCGGCGATGAGCCTGGTCGGCCAGGCCCTGGGCCGCCAGGCCCATGGCGAGGCCCACCGCTGGGGCTGGGACGTGGTGCGGCTGGCCTGGCTCTGCCTGGCGGTGCTGGCCGTGCCGATGGTGCTGTTCCCCGAGGCAGTGCTCGCGCTCTTTCTCCGCGACCCGGACCTTATCGCCATGGGCCGGGTGCCGCTGCAGCTCACCGCGCTGATGATCGTGCTGGATGCCGCGGCGCTGGTGTTCGCCCAGGCCCTGCTCGGTGCCGGCGCCCACCGCACCGTGATGGCGACCACCCTAACCCTGCAGTGGCTGGTCTTCCTGCCGCTGGCCTGGTGGGTAGGGGTCGTGCTCGACCAGGGGCTGGTCGGCATCTGGTGGGTGCAACTGGGCTACCGCTGCCTGAACTCGGCCGGGTTCGTGCTGATCTGGCAGCGGCGGCGCTGGCAGGCGCTGGTCATCTGAGACCGTCGTCATTCCATTTTGCATATAAACTATAAACATTTATTCTTTTCTAGAATAAAACTCAGGCGGTAAGGTAGCGTCATTGTCCGCCACTTCCCAGCATCAGGAATGCGCTGAATGTATCGTTACGACACCCACGATCAGACGCTGGTCGATGAACGCGTCGCCCAGTTCCGCGACCAGATGCGCCGCTATCTCGCGGGGCGGATCAGCGAGGAGGAGTTCCTGCCGCTGCGCGTGCAGAATGGCCTCTATATCCAGCGCTATGCCCCCATGCTGCGCATCGCCATTCCCTACGGCATGCTGGCGTCCTATCAGCTGCGCAAGCTGGGCGAGATCGCCGCCCGCTATGACCGCGGCTATGGCCACTTCACCACCCGCACCAACCTGCAGCTGAACTGGCCGAAGCTCGAGGATGTGCCGGATATCCTCGCCGAGCTCGCCAGCGTGCAGATGCACGCCATCCAGACCAGCGGCAACGATATCCGCAATACCACCACCGACCAGTTCTCCGGCGTGGCCGCCGACGAGGAGGTCGATCCACGCCCCTGGTGCGAGCTGATTCGCCAGTGGTCGACCTTCCACCCCGAGTTCGCCTACCTGCCGCGCAAGTTCAAGATCGCCGTGACCGGCGCCGTCGAGGATCGCGCCGCCATCCAGGTCCACGACGTGGGCTTGCGCCTGTGGCGTGATCGCGACGGCGAGGTGCGCGTCAGGGTGCTGGCCGGCGGGGGCCTGGGCCGTACGCCGATGATCGGCGAGGTGGTCCGCGAGGACTTGCCCTGGCAGCACCTGCTGACCTACCTGGAAGCCCTGGTCCGGGTCTACAACCAGTTCGGCCGGCGTGACAACAAGTTCAAGGCGCGCATCAAGATCCTGGTCAAGGCGCTGGGGGTCGACGAGTTCCGTCGCCGCGTGGAGGAGGAGTGGGCCCACCTCAAGGATGGTCCCCAGACCCTGACCACCGGCGCCGTCGAGGCCGTGGCGGCGCACTTCGTCGAGCCGCCGCGCCGTGAGGTGCCGGCCGAGGCCATCGCGGCCTTCGAGCGGCTGCGCGGCGAGAACCGTGCCTTCGCGCGGTTCGTCACCAACAACGTCACCGACCACAAGGTGGCCGGCTACAAGGCCGTGACCCTGTCACTCAAGCGTCGCGAGCACTCCCCCGGGGACGTCACCTCGGAGCAGATGGCGGCCATCGCCGACCTGGCCGACGAGTTCGGCCACGGCGAGCTCCGGGTCACCCACGAGCAGAACCTGGTGCTTACCGACGTGCCGGTGGATCGCCTCGAGGCGCTCTGGCAGCGGCTGGAGGCCCTGGGCATGGCCAACCCCACCGTGGGCACCCTGGCCGACCTGATCTGCTGCCCCGGTGGCGACTACTGCGGCCTGGCCAATGCCAAGTCGATCCCGGTCGCCCACGCCATCCAGGAACGCTTCGAGGACCTAGACTTCCTCTACGACCTGGGGCCGCTGGAACTCAATATCTCCGGCTGCATGAATGCCTGCGGCCATCACCATGTCGGCCATATCGGCATCCTCGGCGTCGACAAGAAGGGCGAGGAGTATTACCAGATCTCGCTGGGCGGCAGCCAGGGCAATGGCACCTCCCTGGGCAAGATACTGGGGCCCTCGTTCTTCCGCGAGGACGTGCCGGAGGTGATCGACAAGCTGCTGCAGGTCTATGTCGGCAGCCGCCAGCCCGACGAGACCTTCCTCGATACCTATCGCCGCATCGGCCTCAAACCCTTCAAGGAGCGTGTCTATGCCTGAGCAGACCGTCACCCGCCCGCTGATCGTCAATCGCCGCCTTGTCGAGGATAACTGGGCTCGCCACGACGAGGAGACTGCCCCGGCGCAGGGTCGCGCCCTGGTTCACCTGGAGGTATGGCAGGCCGCAGGCCGTCGCGACGACCTGGCCCCCTTGCTGCCCAGCGACACCGAGCTCACGCCGGCGCTCGCCGAAGAGCTGATGGCGGCCCCGCTGATCGGCATCGACTTCCCGAAGTTCACCGATGGCCGGGGCTACAGCCTCGCCCGGCTGCTGCGCGAGCGGCACGGCTATCGGGGCCAGATCCGCGCCCTGGGTGATGTGCTGATCGACCAGCTGTTCTACATGTCCCGCTGCGGCTTCGATGCCTTCTCGCTGCGCGAGGACCAGGTCGTCGAGGATGCCCTCCGCGCCCTGGATACCTTCAGTCGCGGCTACCAGCCGGGCACCGACAACCCCGAACCACTGTTCCGTCGTCGCCTGCGCGAACTCGCGCAGCGGCGCGCGCAACCCGCCCTGGCCTGACGCCCCTTGCCTATGCAGGGCACGCTGCCGGCCCTCGGGTCGGCAGCGTCGTTTTCCCGCGCGCCTCAGCCGCGTCGCTTCTGCTGTCGCTCCCGGTTCGCCGATCTTGCCCGCTCGCTCTTGCGCAGCATCACCCAGGTCGCGCCCAGGCCGCCGTCTGCCTGGCCCGCCGAGACATAGGCCTGCACCTCGTCGAAGGCGCCGAGCCACTTCGCCAGGTAGGAACGCAGCACATTGGGCGGGCTGTCGATCTCGCGCCCCCTGCCGTGGACGATCAATACCGAGCGCAGGTCGTGGGCGTAGGCCTCGCGGATGAAGGGCGGCAGCAGGCGCCGGCACTCCTCCAGGGGCCGACGCAGCAGGTTCAGGCTGGCCTGCACCGGGTAGCCGCCGTGGCGCAGGCGGTCGACCACCGCCTGCTGGATGCCGTCCCGCTGGAAGGACAAGGGGTCGAAGGGCGGCACCAGGTCGACGAAGTCGTCGGAGAGAAAGTCGCGGCCCGCCGTCTCGGCCGCGGCACTCTCGCGCCTGGCCAGCTGGGCCTCGCTGGGCGCGCGGCGTGCTCGCCCGGGATCGGCGCGGTTGGTGGCGCTGCGCAGGGGACGCACATCCTCCATCAGTGCCCGGAAGTCCACGTCGTCGCGATTCGCTTGGCTCATTGGGCACCTCCTGGACGTCATGGGGAAATGCCATCCTAGCAGAGCCGCTCCGGCGGCTTAAGTCGCCGGCCCGATCATGGCAGGATGACTCTCTGCCCCATGACAAGGATGCCCCATGCGATCCCTCAAGTGGCTGGGGGCCCTGGCCCTCGTCGGGCCGTTGGCCCTGGCCGGCTGGCTGTGGCTGTCCCTGCTCAGTCCCTGGACCTACGACCGCCCCGACCACCTGCCCCCCGTCCAGGAGGGGGCCCATCGGGTCTTCGTCTATGGCACCCTCACTCACGCGCCGGTCCGCTGGCTGGTCTACGGGCGTGTCGGCGACCCCGAGCCCGCCGTGCTGACGGGCTTCGAGCGCACGGGGCTCGACCTGTCGCCGTCCCCCGGCGCACGGGTCGAGGGGCTGCTGCTGCGCGTCGAGGCCGAGGAACTCGCGCGGCTCGATCGCTACGAGCGCCTCGGCATCCGCTACGAACGGGTGCGCCAGACGCTTGTCGATGGGCGGAAGGCCTGGGTCTACCGGCGGCTGCCGACCGAGGGCGACGAGGGAACGGCGGAGTGACGCCGGGGTGGTCCTGCCGTACCCCGCTGATACAATGACCGCCACCTATCTCGGGTCCGAGGAGCTTCCATGGCCAGCATCACTCTCTACCACAACCCGCGCTGTTCCAAGTCACGCCAGGCCCTGGCCCTGCTCGAGGAGGCCGGTGCCGAGGTGACTATCCGCCGCTACCTTGACGAACCACTGGATGGCGATGAGCTCCAGGCCCTGATCCGACGCCTGGAAGGGCATCTCTCGGCGCTGGTGCGGTGTAACGAGACCGAGTGGAAGCAACTGGGGGCCGATGCCGACGATTCCCGCCAGGTGATCGATGCCATCGTCACCTACCCGCGCATCCTGCAGCGGCCCATCGCCGACGATGGGCGACGGGCGATCATCGGCCGTCCACCCGAGGCGGTCTGCACCCTTCTCGACTGATCCCGTCCTCGTGCGACCCTGTCTCTTCCGTCCCCCAGGAACCCCCATGACCGAACACCGCCCCTATGTGCTGATCCTGTTCTACTCTCGCCACGGCGCCACCCGCGCCATGGCCGAGCGCCTCGCCGCTGGCGTCGAGTCCTGCCCGGGCATCGAGGCCCGCCTGCGGACCGTGCCACCGGTCTCGGCCACCTGCGAGGCCGTCGACCCCGAGATTCCCGACGCAGGCGCCGTCTATGCCAGCCTCGATGACCTGCGCCACTGCGCCGGCCTGGCCATCGGCAGCCCGACCCGCTTCGGCAACATGGCCGCCCCCCTCAAGTACTTCATCGACGGCACCAGCGAGCTATGGCTCGGCGGTGCCCTGGTCGACAAGCCGGCCACCGCCTTCACCTCGACCTCGAGCCTCCATGGTGGCCAGGAGACCACCCTGGTCTCGATGCTGCTGCCGCTGCTGCACCACGGCATGGTCTATGCCGGCCTGCCCTACAGCGAGATCGAGCTGATGGAGACCACCGCCGGCGGCACGCCTTACGGGGCGAGTCACCTCGCCGGCAAGCGCAGCGACCGCCCACTGGACGAACATGAGCGCCACCTGGCCTTCGCCCAGGGCAAGCGGGTGGCCCGGCTGGCCCTGGCCCTCGCGGCCTCGCGCCGGGAGGCCTCATGAGACAGTGGCTGGAAGGACTGGAAACCCGCAAGGGACTCGATCGACTGACTGATGGGTCGCGCCGGCTGGTGCTGGGCAGCTACGGCCTACTGCTGGTGCTGATGGTCTATCGTGGCGTGATCGTCACCACCGACGGCAATCCCCTGGTGCCCCTGCTGGCCTTCGTGCTGCCGCTCGCACTGTTCCTGCCCTCGATCCTCACGCGTCGTCCTCGCGGCCACGCCTGGCTGGCCTTCGTCAGCCTGCTCTACTTCACCCAGGGAGTGATGGTGGCCACGCTTCCCGGCCAGGGGCTCCGCGGCAGTGCCGAGGCCCTGGTCGCCCTGGCCCTGTTTGTCGGCTGCACGGCCTACGCCCGTTTCCGCAGCCGGCAGCAGCGGGCCGGCTAGCGGAGTGTCACCGTTATCGCCCAGGGGGACAGGGAGGTCCACGGTGCTCAAGCGTCACGCCTGGCAGGAAGCCGGTGTCACCACCCTGCCGGTCATGTTCGGCTACCTGCCGCTGGGGGCGGCCTTTGGCATCCTCGCCATCGAGGTGGGCGTCCCGGCCTGGGGGGCGATGCTGATGTCGCTGCTCATCTATGCCGGGGCCGGGCAGTTCCTGGCCGTCGCGCTGCTCGCCGCCGGGGCGGGCCTGGTGGAGGTGGCGGTGGCCACCCTGATGCTGAACTCCCGCCATCTCTTCTATGGCCTGTCCCTGCTGCGCCGCTTCCAGGATGCCGGCTGGCGCAAGCCGTACCTGGTCTTCGCGCTTACCGACGAGACCTATTCGCTGCTGACCACTCACGCCGGTGATGCCGGCCTGGACCATGCCCAGGCCTTTCGCGTCAGCCTGCTCAATCAGCTCTGGTGGGTGCTGGGCTCGATGGCGGGGGTGCTGATCGGCACGACCCTGACATTCGACAGCCGCGGCATCGAGTTCGCCCTGACGGCGTTGTTCATCGTCCTGACCCTGGAGCAGGCCCGGCGACTGCGCCAGTGGCTGCCCTTCACCATCGCCCTGGCCACCGGTCTCGGGGCCATGCTGCTGCTACCGGAGCGCCATCTGCTGCTGGGGGCCATCGGGACGGCGAGCCTGGTGCTGCTGGCCGACTACCGCCGTCGGCAGGACCGACAGCCTGGAGGCTCAGCATGAACAACCTTGACCTGCTGGGTTTCATCATGGTCTGTGCCGTGGCGACCTTCGCCACTCGGGTGCTGCCCTTCGTGGCGCTGGCGCGCCAGGCGGAGCACCCGCTGATCCTGCACCTGGGGCGTTATCTGCCACCGGCGGTGATGATGATCCTGGTGCTCTACGCCCTGCGTGACTTCCGTCCGTTGGTCGACGGCCACCTCAATGCCGCGGCCGATGGCTGGCCGATGATCCTCGCCTCGCTGGCGGTGGTCGGCCTGCACCTGTGGCAGCGCAACGCTCTGCTGTCGATCATCGGTGGCACCGGCGCCTACATGGCGATGGTGCAGCTGGGGTGGGCACCATAAGCTTAGCCGAAAATATCTACCGCCCGGCTCGCACGGGGTATTGAGCTCGACCCGGCGAGCGGCGACCATGGCACAAAATCCGAGGAGAAGGTCATGACACGCAAGATTGCCGATATACGGCGCGACTATGAAGGCGGCCAGCTCGACGAGTCCGCTACCCCCGATGAGCCCATGGTGCTGTTCGACGAGTGGCTGACTCTGGCGCTGGAGGCCGAGGGGGACGACGGCAATGCCATGACCCTGGCCACCGCCGACAGCCAGGGCCGCCCCCATGCCCGCATCGTGCTGCTCAAGGGCATCGACGACCAGGGGCTGGTCTTCTACACCAACTACCACAGCCACAAGGGCAGTGAACTGACCAACGTGCCCCACGCGGCCCTGGTCTTCTGGTGGCCCGCGCTCTCCCGCCAGGTACGGGTCGAGGGGCGTGTGGAGCAGGTCGCCCCAGAGGAGTCGGATGCCTACTTCGCCTCGCGCCCTCGTGGCAGCCAGCTGGGCGCCTGGGTGGCCACCCAGAGCGTGGTGATCCCGGATCGCACCTGGCTCGCGGAGCGCGAACTCCGCTTCGAGCGCGCCTACGAGGGGCAGGAGATTCCCCGTCCCATCCACTGGGGTGGCTACCGGGTGATCCCCGACATGCTCGAGTTCTGGCAGGGCCAGCCGAGCCGACTCCACGACCGCATCCGCTACGAGCGGCGAGACGGCAGCTGGCACCGCTTCCGCCTGGCGCCCTGAGCCGCCGCCCATTATCCCGATTGCACGGTCCCCCCACTCGGCGGGGACCGTCGTCCTTCCCGGCGCCCGGCTCAGTCCGGCAGGCTCTCGAGGCGGTGCCTCTGCCAGTCGCTTTCCGGCTCGTTGAGCCGCAGTACTGCATCCACCACCTGCTCCTCCATGTTGTAGCGCTGCTTGAAACCCAGGTGCTTCATCAGCGCCCGCATCGGGTGGTTGTCGACCATGATCTTGCCGATCATCTCCAGGGTGCCCACGCTCCTGCAATAGCTGATCATCTTCTTCATCAGCAGGCTACCGATGCCCAGCCCTTGAAGGTCGTCACGGATGATGACAGAGAACTCGGTGCGGATATTGTCCGGGTCGTTCCAGACGCGGACCACCCCGAGCATCTCCTTGCTGCCGTCATCGCGAAGGTGCTCGGCGATGAAGGCCATCTGCCGGTCGTAATTGATGTGCGAGAGATTCGACAGGTCGCGCTGGGTCAGGTCGGCCTTGTTGTGGAAATAGCGAAAGCGAATGCTCTCCTCGGAGAGCTGCTCGTGGAAACGGGTGATCAGCGGCGCATCCTCGGCCCGGATCGGGCGAACCTCGACCTGCCAGCCGTTCTTGAGCGTCACCCACTCCCGCAGCTCCTCGGGATAGGGCATGATCGCGAAGCGCGCGGGGGGGCCGAGGTCCATGGCGAAGTCCACCGCCACCACGCCATCGCGGTTGAGCAGCAGCGGGTTGAGCTCCAGGCCGCGCAGCTGAGGCAGGTCGCTGGCCATCTGTGACAGCTTGACCAG
The DNA here is from genome assembly GCF_030010555.1 of Halomonas rhizosphaerae. Classification (GTDB taxonomy): domain Bacteria; phylum Pseudomonadota; class Gammaproteobacteria; order Pseudomonadales; family Halomonadaceae; genus Halomonas; species Halomonas rhizosphaerae. Next base: position 150,702 of record NZ_JASCQP010000028.1, on the reverse strand, counting down.
CAGCTCGCAGAGCCGCTCCAGGTCACGCTCGGGATGGCTGGAGTGTTCGCGGATCAGTCGGGCCGCATGGGTGCGCCCCACCACGTCCGCGGCCAGGCTCATGTTGAGCGGGGGCAGCGCCACCTGGCGGTCAGCCAGGATATTGACCTTGTAGCCGCCGATGCCGAACACGATCACTGGGCCGAAGATCGGATCCCGGGTGATGCCGGCGCACAGCTGCATCGAGTGCTTGCCGCGCTGCATGGCCTGCAGGCAGTACTCGCGGATCGCGAAGTCCGGAAACTTCTCCTTCACCTTGTCGTGCAGGCGACCCACGGCCTCGGCGACCTGCTCAGGACTCGCCAGGTCCTGGACCAGGCCGGCGGAGATCTTGTGCGGGTGCTGGCGATAGCGGAAGGGGCGGCAGTTGCCCTCGTGGACCACCTTGAGGGCCATGGGGCCCTCGAAGGCGGTGGCTGCCTCGGCGGCCTCATCGGGAGTCTGCGGATAGCGGCTCGTCGCCACCGGGAGCCCGTAGGCTTCCAGCACCCGGGAGGTCTCGGAGTGCGACAGGCACTCGCGTCCCGCCTCGCGGGCCTCCTCGATCAGCGACCGGCAGCGCCGCCGGATCTCCGGGGTGGTGGCGAAGGGCAGGCTCGGGGGAATCTCCTGGAGCAGCGCCTGCACCCGCTGATAGTCGACCATGTGCATGAAGGCCTTCACCGCCTTCTCCGGGGAGATGTAGGTGGGAATGCCGGCCAGATTGCACTCGTGGCGCGCCGACAGTGCCTCCTCCAGCCCCATCCAGCTGGTCAGCAGGTTGCGACGGAAGCGCTTGCGTGCGGCGATGATTGCCTGGGCGGTGGCCTTCGAGGGGGCCTGGCGGGTCGGGGCATGGACGACCAGCACGGCATCCGCCCCGGGATCGGCCGCCACGATCTCCAGGGCCTCGACGAGTCGCTCCGGGGTGGCATTGCCGCCCAGATCCACCGGGTTCTCGCCGGGCTTGCTCATGTCGAAGGAGCCGCGGCGCAGGGCCTCTCGGGTCTCCTCGCTGAAGCGTGCCAGCTTGCCCCCGGCGTTGATCAGCTTGTCGATGGCCAGCATCGCCGGCCCCAGGCCATTGGACACGATGGCCAGGCGATCCCCTTTGAGGGGTTTCATGCGCGAGAGCGTCTCCAGGGCATCGAACAGTTCGTCGGAATCATCGACTCTCACGACCCCCGCCCGCGCGAAGGCCGCATCGAAGATCTGGTCACGATTCGCGACACCTGGCGTCGGTGGCAGGCCGGAAATGTCGGACTCCGCGGTACGGCCGCTCTTGATGGCCAGCACCAGGCGATTGCGCGAGGCATCGCGCAGCGCGGTCATGAAGTGCTGAGAATCCATGATGCGCTCGAGGTGGAGCAGGATCGCCTGGGCAGGCGAGAACTGGTTGATGTAGTCCATCAGATCGGGCAGCAGGACGTCGACGCTATCCCCCACCGTGAGCAGGTGTGAGAAGCCGATGCCGCGGCCGGCGGCCCAGTCGATCATGGCATTACCGAGCATGCCCGACTGGCCGAGATAGGCCACGCGACCGGCCTTCACCGGCTGGCTGGCATAGGAGGCGTTGAGCTTGCGTCCCGGGACGATCAGCCCCATGCATTCGGGCCCGAGAACGCGGATGCCCGATTTCCTGGCGGCGCCGAGCATGCGACTGCGAATCGAGCCCTTGTCGCCATGCTCATCGTCGAGATGGGCACCGCCCGACAGCACCAGCGCCGCCTTGACGCCGAAGCGCCCGAGCCTTTCGATCAGGCCCGGTACCGTCTCCACCGGTGAACAGATCACCGCCAGGTCCGGCACCTCGGGCAGCTGCGATACCCGACTGACACAGGGCATCGAGAAGACCGCGTCGTAGCCCTTGGGATTGACTGCCCAGATGCTGCCGGCAAAGCCGCCTTCCCGGAGGTTTCGAATCACCAGCCCGCCCATGGAGTGGGGCTTCTCGGATGCCCCGATCACCGCGATGGACGCGGGCTCGAAGAAGTGTCGCAGGAAGCGGGTACTCAAGCGGAATCCTCCCTGAAGGTAGGTGGCCCTTCATTGTGTAAGACTTATTGACACTGTCCTGCAAGCGGGCGTCACGATTAAGGTGACCTCAGTCACTTCGGAGCCAGTGCATGATTACCGCCTACATTACTCACCCCGACTGCCACTTGCACCATATGGGCCCCGAACATCCCGAGAGCCCGCTGCGGCTCGATGCCATTCGGGCGAGGCTGATGCTGTCTGGCGTGCTGCAGCAGACCATGCAGTCCGAAGCCCGGGAAGCGACCGAGGAACAGCTCGCCCGGGTACACCCCCTTCGCCACCTGCGGGCCCTGGACAAGTGTGTGCCGGAACATGGCATCGTCACGCTCGACAGTGACACCATGATGAACCCGGACAGCCTCAAGGCGGCAAGGGTGGCCGCAGGGGCGGTGGTGCGAGGCGTCGACCAGGTGTTTCGCCACCAGGCCGACAATGTCTTCTGCGCGGTGCGCCCCCCGGGACACCATGCCGAGGCCACCGATGCCATGGGCTTCTGCTTCTATAACAACGTGGCGGTGGGTGCGGCCCATGCCAGGGCCAAGTACGGGGCTCGCAGGATCGCCATCCTCGATTTCGACGTGCACCAGTGCAACGGCACCATCGACATCTTCAAGGGTGACCCCGAGGTGCTGGTCTGCACCAGCTTCCAGTTCCCCTTCTACCCCTGGCGCTACCTGCGCAGCGAGTGGCAGAACGTGGTCAACACGCCGTTGCCCGCCGGGACCGACAGCGCCGCCTTCCGCCAGGCGATCGAGGACGACTGGCTCCCTGCCCTGCATGCCTTCAAGCCGGAGATCGTGCTGCTCTCGACGGGGTTCGACGCTCACCGTGAGGACCCCATGGCGGAGCTCTGCCTGGAGGACGAGGACTATCACTGGATCACCCACATGGCGCTGGAGATCGCTGCACTCTACTCGGATGGCCGGCTGGTATCGGTACTGGAAGGCGGCTATGACCTGGACTCCCTGGGCCGTTGTGCGGAGGCGCACCTCAAGGCCCTGCTCGGGCTGCCTTTCGGCGATTGACCCGGCTGTTTCCCTGTCCCGGGAAACAGCCGGGAAACTCACCTTCGTCCTTGCTTTCCCGTCGATCGCCGTCGCCCTCTGGCATGACGGGGTCGCGGGCGTGGGGCCGCAAGCAGCGACTGTGGTAGGCTTGGGGAAACCTCGTTTCCGATAGTGAACAGCGCATGACCGCCACCACCGATCAGGACGCCGCCCTGCGCATCGCCGCCGGCCGCAAGCCCTTCGTCGAACCGCTGCGCCTCGGCGAGCGCCTCAAGGAGATCCGCCTGGCGCACCACTGGACCCTGGAGGACGTCAGCCAGCGTACCGGCCTGGCTCGCTCCACCCTCTCCAAGATCGAGAACGATCAGATTTCTCCCACTTTCACGGCGGTGCAGAAGCTGATCAATGGCCTGGGCATCGACTTGCCCCAGTTGCTCTCGCCACCCAGGGTCCAGCCCCGCACCATGGGACGACGCGACCTTACTCGCCGGGGCGAGGGTCAGCGCCACCCCACCCCGACCTACGAGCACGAGCTGCTCAGCTGCGAGCTCGCGCAGAAGCGCATGATTCCCTTCAAGACCATCGTTCGGGCTCGCGCATTCGACGAGTTCAGTGAATGGGTGCGCCACGACGGCGAGGAGTTCCTGATGGTGCTCGACGGCGAGATCCTGCTCTACACCGAGTACTACGAGCCGCTGGCGCTGGTCAGCGGCGACAGCATCTACTTCGACAGCGCCATGGGCCATGCCCTGGTCTCCGTGAGCGACGCCGATGCCGTGGTGCTGTCGGTCTGCACGCGGGGCGAGGGCAGCGCCTGAGGCTCAGGCCCGTACCCGATCCCCGGGGCGCCGGGCGGGGACGGCATCGAGCTCGAGCCGGCCCATGCCATGGATCGCCTGGAAGTGGCGCCCCTTGGCGCGGGCGATCAGCAGCACGCCGAAGCGCTCGGCCAGCTCCACCCCCTTCTGGGTCACGCCCGACCGCGACACCAGCACCCCGATTCCCATCTGCGCCACCTTGAGCACCATCTCCGAGGTCAGCCGGCCGGTGGTGTAGAAGATGTCGGCATCGGCACTCTCCGATGCCAGCAGCCACTGGCGGCCGGCCAGGGTGTCCACGGCATTGTGCCGCCCCACGTCCTCGACGAAGTCCAGCACCGCCTCCTGCCGGCACAGCGCGCAGCCGTGCACGGCACCGGCACTGCGGTAGGTCTCGTTGTAGGCGCCGAGGTTGTCGAGCAGCTGGTAGAGCACCGACTGGCGCAGCACGGTGGCTGGCAACGGGCGCAGCGAGGTCGCCTCGAGCAGCCGGCCGAAGACCGTCCCCTGGCCGCAGCCGGTGGTCACGGTGCGCTGGCCCAGCCGCTCCTCAAGGTCCTCCGGCAGGTGGCGGGTGACCACCGCGGCCGCCTCCACCTCCCAGTCCACGTGCACCACCTGGAGGTCCCGCCGGTCGGCCAGCAGCCCCTGGTTGCGCAGGTAGCCGACCACCAGGGCCTCGGGGTCGGCGCCCAGGGTCATCAGGGTAACGATCTCCCGCTTGTTCAGGTAGATGGTCAGGGCCCGTTCCGCGGCGATGGCCTGCTGCTTGGCCTCGCCGAACTCGTCGAGCACCTCGATCTCCAGGGTGGCAGGCAGGCGTGCCCGGCTCAGGCTGATGTCGTGCATCCACGGCTCCTCGACAGAACGTTGATTGACGATGATGGCATTGTCTCTGCCTACTGTCTTTACTACCTAGAGACAAGGCTGGAGCAATACATCCCATGTCCTCAATCAGCAGCTCTCGCTCCCTCAGTTTCGATGTCGCCGGCGAGTCGCTCGCCATCAAGGGCTTCACCACGACCCGCTGGGGGATCATCGACCTCTCGCCCGGACACGCCGGGCCTCTTACCCTGAACCTGCAACTCTACATGACAGAGCGGGCCGCCTACCGTTTCAACTTGACCAGCGCCACCCCTCGCCTGTTCGTGCAGGCCGGTGAGGCCGGTGCCAGACCCACCCCCACGGCCATTTCCGCCAGCCAGGATGTGGCCGCCGGCTGGCTCGATGGCGAGCATCGGGTGCTGGAAGCCGACATGCCGCTGGCGATACAGGCCTGGATCGAGGCCTACCTCGCCCATCATGGCGAGGCCCCTGCGGAGGGGCGCAAGAAGAAGCGCAAGGGGGCCGGGCGTGCCCGGGAGATCGAGGCATGAGCCGGTTCGAGAGATGGTCCCGCCTGAAGCGAGGCGAGCTAGCGTCATCGGAGACTCCACTGCCACCGAGGGGGGCCGAGGCACGGGAGGACGATGCGCCAGACCGCGAGCCGCTGGAATCCGATCATACCGAACGAGATACCGCTCCGTCCGGTTCGCCTGCCCCCGGCAGCCTTGATCACACCCTGCCCGACCCGGAGGCCCTCCCCCCCGGCAGCGACATCAAGGCCTATCTCGCCTCCGGGGTCAGTAGCGGCCTGCGCAAGCGCGCCCTGCGGCGCCTCTTTGCCGCGGACCATTACGGCATCCGTGACGGCCTCGATGACTACGACCATGACTACCGGGAGAAGCTCCAGCCCCTGGCCGGCGAGGTGGCCGAGCGGTTGCGCAACTGGACCCGGCGGCAGCTGGACGAGGACGAGGCCCCGCAAGAGCATGCCTCGGAAGTCAGCGAAGCGTCACCCCCCGACACCGAGTCGGCAGCCACCGGACAGGTGAATGCCGATGACGATACGGCCATGGCCTCACGAGAGCAGGACGAGGACGAGGTTCGCGAGAATCTGACGAAAGAGGCCGGTCGCCCGAGCGGCGCACCTTAGACCAAGGGAGCGTATGCAAGCGGCACCGATTCGACCAACACTGATAAATTAGCACTTAACAACAAAAACAAGTTCAACCTACGCAACCCGACCGTGAGACTGCATGAACCAGCGAATCGATATCATGCCGGTGGATGACGACCGCAACCGGCAGGCGCGGGAGGCGGCACGCCAGCGTGTCTCCTGGCCGGTCAATCTCACCCCGGCCAGCGTCGGCTACCACAGCGAGGGGCATGCCCTGGTGCTCGGCAACGAGCGCGACGTCCGGCGAGCCGCCCGTGCCCTGCACGACCGGGGCCTTCCTCTTCCGACCCTGCTCTTCACCGAGCCGATGGCCGACGGCGAGATAGACGAGGAAGACGAGGAAGACGAGTCGCTGCTGGCCGACACCGCCGGCATGACCAGCCAGCGGCTATCCCGGGCCCAGTCCCGTACGCTCGGCATCGATGGCTACCTGGGGCACTTCTCGGTCCACCTGGCCGACGAGGACGGTACGCTCGACCTGGCTTGGGCACTGGTCGACCGCGAGCATTTCGATCTCGTCCTCGACCTGGGCGAGACCCCGGTGCTCGCCCTCGAACTGCCTCCGCCCGGTTATGTCGCCCTCTCCTGGCATGCCCCGCAGCGCGACGACCAACTGGAGGCGCTTGCCGGTCTGGTCGGCGAGTTCGACAAGCCGCGCTACTTCCAGATCGACAATGCCCTCTGCGCCCATTCCGCCAGCGGTAACACGGGCTGCACCCGCTGCCTGGAGGTCTGCCCGGCCGATGCCGTCCACAGTCACCAGGGCCGTATCGATGCCTGGATCGAGATCGACCCCTTCCGCTGTCATGGCGTCGGCAGTTGCAGCAGCGCCTGCCCTACCGGGGCGATCCAGTTCCGTCTCCCGGAGACCGCCCGCCAGCAGGAGACGCTGCTGGCCTGGCTCGCTGCCTACCGCGAAGCCGGCGGCGCGGCACCGGTGGTGCGCTTCGCCGAGGCCGGCGACCTGGCAGGGGAAGACGCCGCCGCGGGCCATGTCCTCGATATTCCCCTCGAGGAGCTGGGGGCCGCCGGTCACGACCAGTGGCTGACCGCTCTGGCCGGCGGTGCCGCCGAGGTGCGCATCCAGTGCCGAGCTGGAATGCCCGAGCGCCTCACGGCCTTCATCGACGACCAGCTCGCCCAGACACATGCCCTGCTCCACGCCCTCGGCCACTCGCCGTCACGGGTGGTCCGCCTGATGGCCGGTGACGAGGCCGCCCGAGACGCCCTGCCGGGCGAGGCGCCGCTGGAAGGCGAACCCCTCGTGTTTACCGAGCACAACAAGCGCGATCGCCTCGATAGCGTGCTGGCCCACCTGGAGCGTCTCGGCCATCCCGATGGCCATCGCCACGCGATGCCGGCCGGCGCCGCCTATGGCGGCCTGGCGGTCAACGGCGAGGCCTGCACCCTGTGCCTCTCCTGCGTGTCCAACTGCCCCACTCCGGCACTGGCCGCCGGCGACGACCGCCCCCTGCTTAGCTTCCGCGAGGCGGACTGCATCCAGTGCGGGCTCTGCGCCGAAGCCTGTCCGGAGGATGCCATCACCCTGGTGCCCGGCTTCCTGGCCGACGCCGGGCGACGCGAACGCCGGGTCCAGCACGAGGAGGCCGCCTTCCCGTGCATTCGCTGCGGCAAGCCCTTCGCCACCGCGAGCACCGTCGCGACCCTCAAGGCCAAGCTCGCCGACCACCCCTACTTCGCCGGCGATGCCCTGTCGCGCCTGGAGATGTGCGAGGACTGCCGGGTCAAGGATGTCTGGCAGGCCATGGCCCGCGACCCCGAATCGCAGCTGAAGGTATGACGCCATGAACGAGTTGAACGAGCGCGACGCCCTGCGGGCCGATGTCTACCGGCTGCTGGCCCGGCTGCTGCGCGAGGCGCCCGATGCCTCGCTGCTCGAATGGCTGGCCGGGCTGGAGGTCGAGCAGGACGGCACCCTGCTCGCCGAGCGCTGGGCATCGCTGGTCGCCGCCGCGGGCGAGGCCACGGCCGATGACCTCGCGCGGGCCCACTTCCGCCACCTGATCGGGGTGGTGCAGGGCGACATCACGCCCTACGCCTCCTGGTACCGCAACGGCGAGCTGATGGACGCGGCGCTCGTCGCCCTGCGCCGCGATCTCAAGGCACTGGGCTTCCAGCGTGCCGAGCACAGTCGTGACCCGGAGGACCACCTGGCCGCCCTGTGCGAGGTGATGGCCATGCTGATCGAGGCCCGATCCGTGGCCGAGGCGCGCTTCTTCATGACGCACCTCGCCCCCTGGGCGTCGCACTGCCTGGCGGATCTCGGCCGGGTCGACACCCCCTTCCATGCGCACCTGGGCCAGCTCGGCCAGGCCTTCATCGAAGAGGAGTCCCGGCGACTCGAGGCCGAGTCGCTAGAGGATCCCGTCAGGATCGTCGAACCCTGACGCCTCACACCGGACCGTGATGCCACAACCATAACAGGGCCCGGCAAGGGCCGCAGACAGCATGAGTAGAGGAGACATCCCCATGCCCACCACACGCAACCCGCAGCGCCGGCGCTTCCTCAAGACGCTAGGCATCGGCACCGCCGCCGCCGGAGCCGCAGCAGCGGTCGGCCACGTCACCCTGGCCCAGGCCGACGCCAAGCCGGCGGCGAAGGAGGCCGAGCCCTCCCGCGAGTACCGGGAAACCCCTCACATCCGTGCCTTCTACGCCACCCTGCGTGACTGACGGCCCCGAGCCAGGAGAGCGATGCCATGCGTCTGACACCTAGATCCGATACCCCGAGGGCCGGCGGGCTGGGCATTTCCCGCCGCCAGTTCCTCAAGCGCAGCGGGGCCACCACCGGCGGGCTGGCCGCCGCGGGCTTCATGGGGGCCCCCATGATGCAGCGCACCGAGGCGGACGAGAAGACCGCCTGGTCCGATGCCCCGGTGGAGACCAGGCGGACCGTCTGCTCCCATTGCTCGGTGGGCTGCGGCGTCTACGCCGAGGTCCAGGAGGGCGTCTGGACCAGGCAGGAACCCGCCTTCGACCATCCGATCAACCGCGGCGCCCACTGTGCCAAGGGCGCCTCGCTGCGTCAGCACGGGCACTCGAGCCGGCGCCTCAAGTACCCGATGAAGCTGGTGGGCGGCGAGTGGCAGCGGCTGAGCTGGGAAGATGCCATCGAGGAGATCGGCAGCAAGGTGCTGGAGCTGACCGAGGCGAATGGCCCGGACAGCATCTACTGGCTGGGCTCGGCCAAGTTCAGCAATGAACAGGCCTACCTGATGCGCAAGTTCGCGGCCCTGGCCGGGACCAACAACACCGACCACCAGGCACGCATCTGCCACTCCACCACCGTGGCCGGGGTGGCCAACACCTGGGGCTACGGGGCGATGACCAACTCGCTCAACGACATCCAGAACAGCAAGTCGATCATGTTCATCGGCTCGAACCCCACCGAGGCGCACCCGGTGGCCATGCAGCACATCCTGCTGGCCAAGGAGCGCAGCCAGGCGCACATCATCGTCGTCGATCCACGCTTCACTCGCACCGCGGCCAAGGCCGACAGCTACGTGCGGATTCGCCCCGGGTCCGACGTGGCCTTCATCTGGGGCCTGCTGTGGCACATCTTCGAGAACGGCTGGGAGGACCAGGAGTACATCGACCAGCGCGTCTACGCCATGGACGAGGTGCGCGACGAGGTGGCCCAGTTCCCGCCCGATGTGGTCGAGAACATCACCGGCGTCTCCGAGGAGGCGATGCTTGACACCGCCCGGCGCCTGGCCGAGAACCGTCCGGGTTGCGTGGTGTGGTGCATGGGCGGCACCCAGCACACCACCGGCAATAACAATACCCGGGCCTACTGCATCCTCGAGCTGGCACTGGGCAATATCGGCAAGTCAGGCGGCGGGGCGAACATCTTCCGTGGCCATGACAACGTCCAGGGCGCCACCGACCTGGGCCTGATGTCTCACTCCCTGCCCGGCTACTACGGCCTGGCCGAGGGCGCCTGGAAGCACTGGGCCCGCGTCTGGGACCTGGACTACGAATGGCTGAAGGGACGCTTCGACCAGGCCGAGTACGCCGACGGCCAGCCGATGAATTCCAGCGGCATCACCGTCTCGCGCTGGATCGACGGCGTGCTCGAGCAGGAAGAGGACATCTCCCAGCGGACCCGGCTCAAGGCGATGTTCTACTGGGGGCACGCGGTCAACTCCCAGACCCGCGGTCCCGAGATGCAGAAGGCCATGCAGCAGCTCGAGATGATGGTCATCGTCGACCCCTACCCCACCGTGGCGGGGGTCATGCATGACCGCCAGGACGGCGTCTACCTGCTGCCGGCGGCTACCCAGTTCGAGACCTACGGCAGCGTCACCGCCACCAACCGCTCCATCCAGTGGCGTGACAAGGTGATCGAGCCGCTGTTCGAATCCAAGCCCGACCACGAGATCATGTATCTGCTGGCCAGGAAGCTGGGCTTCGGTGACGAGCTGGTCAAGAACTTCGAGATGAATGGCGACGAGCCGCTCGTCGAGGACATCACCCGGGAGTTCAACGCCGGCATGTGGACCGTGGGCTATACCGGCCAGAGCCCGGAGCGACTCAAGGCCCACCAGCAGAACTGGCACACCTTCAGCTTCCGCGATTTGCGCGCCGAGGGCGGCCCCGCCGACGGCGACTACTACGGCCTGCCCTGGCCCTGCTGGGGCACCGCCGAGATGGGCCACCCCGGCACGCCGATCCTCTACGACACCAGCAAGAAGGTGTCCGAAGGCGGGCTGACCTTCCGTGCCCGTTTCGGCATCGAACGTGACGGCGAGAACATCCTCGCCGACGGTTCATTCAGCGAAGGCTCCGAGCTCGAGGATGGCTACCCCGAGTTCACCGATGCCATGCTCAAGGACCTCGGCTGGTGGGATGACCTGACCGAGGAGGAGAAGGCCGAGGCGGAGGGCAAGAACTGGAAGACCGACCTCTCCGGCGGCATCCAGCGCGTGGCGATCGCCCACGAGTGCGCCCCCTTCGGCAACGCCAAGGCGCGCTGCAACGTCTGGACCTTCCCCGACCCCATCCCCAAGCACCGCGAGCCGCTCTATACCAGTCGCCGCGACCTGGTGGCCGACTACCCGACCTGGGACGACGTGGCCTCCCACTACCGCCTGCCCACCCTCTACAAGACCATCCAGGAGAAGGACGTCACCGGGGACTACCCGATCATCCTCACCTCCGGACGCCTGGTGGAGTACGAGGGCGGCGGCGAAGAGACCCGCTCCATGTCCTGGCTCGCCGAGCTGCAGCAGGAGATGTTCGTCGAGATCAACCCGGCACTTGCCAACGACCTCGCCATCGCCGAGGGCGACATGGTGTGGGTCGAGGGTGCCGAGGGCGGCCGTGTCAGGGTCAAGGCGCTGGTCACCCCGCGGGTCGCGCGAGAGGTGGTGTTCATGCCCTTCCACTTTGGCGGCATGTTCCAGGGCGAGAGCCTGCACGACCGCTATCCGGAAGGCTCGGCACCCTATGTGCTCGGCGAGGCGGCCAACACCGCCACCACCTACGGCTATGACTCGGTGACCCAGATGCAGGAAACCAAGTGCACCCTGTGTCGCATCGAGAAGGCAAGCTGAGGAGAACACCATGGCCACTATGAAGTTCATGTGCGACGCGGAGCGCTGCATCGAGTGCAACGGCTGCGTCACCGCCTGCAAGAACGCCAACGAGGTGGAATGGGGAGTCCAGCGCCGTCGCGTGGTCACCCTCAACGATGGCGAGCCCAGCGAGGTCTCCATCTCGGTCGCCTGCATGCACTGCGACGATGCGCCCTGCATCGCCGTCTGCCCCACCGAGACCCTGTTTCAGCGCGATGACGGCATCGTGCTGCACGACAAGGACCTGTGCATCGGCTGCGGCTACTGCCTCTACGCCTGTCCCTTCGGCGCCCCGCAGTTCCCGAAGCAGAATGCCTTCGGCGAACGGGGCAAGATGGACAAGTGCACCTTCTGCGCCGGCGGGCCGGCGGAGACCAAGGAGGAGGAATACCAGAAGTACGGGGCCAACCGGATCGCCGAGGGCAAGCTCCCACTGTGTGCCGAGATGTGCTCGACCAAGGCACTGCTGGCCGGCGATGCCCAGGAGGTCGCCGATATCTTCCGCCAGCGGGTCGTCCAGCGGGGACACAAGGATGGCGGCTGGTCGGGCAACCCCAGGGCCGACGCCGATTCCCTGGCCTACGATGCCACCCAGCAGGGGTAAGGAGGTCATGTCATGAGTAAATCCACTCCCTGGCAGGCGCTGTGGCGACTGCCCCTGCTGGTGCTGGCCCTCGTGGCCAGCCTGGGGCTTGCGCAGGTCGCCCTGGCCCAGGCCGACCCCGATCGGGAGGCAGCCACGGCGGTCCCGGCCCTGGACGCCGATGCCTGGCGGCAGATCAAGAGCGGCGAGACCGGACCCAACTATCGGGACAGTCGCTTCGATTCCGACTACAACCTGATCAACGCCAGCGGCGAGACCTGGCGTCAGCTCCGTGAGCGCTGGGTCTCTCCCTTCGGAGTGATCGCGGTGGTGGGCATGATCGTGGTGATCGCCCTCTTCTACCTGGTGGTCGGCCGCAAGAAGCTCGACGAGCCGCGAACGGGGCGCAAGCTCTTGCGCTGGTCGCTGGTGGTCAGGTCCCTGCACTGGACGGTGGCGAGCCTGTTCATCCTGCTCGCCCTCACCGGGCTCAACCTGGCCTATGGCAAGGCCGTCTTCCGACCGATCTTCGGCGATGGCTTCTGGGCGGCGATGATGTCCGGGACCAAGCTGATCCACAACTACCTGGGCCCCCTGTTCGGCATCCTGCTGGTGATCCTGCTGCTGCGCCTGCTGGCCCACAACATTCCCCGCAAGCATGACCTGGACTGGTTCGCCAAAGGAGGCGGCCTGGTCGGCAAGGAGCATCCTGATGCGGGCTTCGCCAACGCCGGCGAGAAGGTGTGGTATTGGCTGCTCGCCACCGCCGGCATCGCGGTCATCGTCAGCGGCCTCGTGCTGGACTTTCCCAACTACGGGCAGGCCCGCGACACCATGCAGTGGGCCAACATCATCCATGCCGTGGGCGCCTTCGGCCTGACGGCGGTAGCCTTGGGCCACATCTACATCGGCACGCTCGGCACCGAGGGCTCCTTCGAGGGCATGGCCACCGGCTACGTGGACGAGACCTGGGCCAAGGAGCATCACAACCTCTGGTACGAGGAGGTCAAGGACCAGGCCATTCCCGAGGAGCAGCTGACGGCCGGCCGGGCACACCCGCAGGGCGACGAGCCGGCACCTCGCTCCGGCTGAGCGTTGGCAGGGACCCGTCCATTGACACCGCCTACGGGCGGTGTCTTTTGTTAAGCTGGTGCGACAGACGACACGCCCCCGGAGGAGCCCGCCATGCAGCATCTCGACGACGCCACCCGCACCGAACTCGAGGCGGCCGCCTTTCGCCGCCTGCTCCGCCACCTGGACGAGCACAAGGAGGTGCAGAACATCGACCTCATGATCCTTGCCGACTTCTGCCGCAACTGTCTCTCCAAGTGGCTGGTGGCCGCCGCCGACGAGCGCGGCACCGAGCTCGACTACGACAGCGCCCGGGACTACGTCTACGGCATGCCCTATGCGGAGTGGAAGGCCAGGTACCAGCAGGACGCCACCCCCGAGCAGATGGCCGCCTTCGAGGCGCGCCAGGCCGCCAAGCAAGAGCAGCAGCAAGGATGAGCGAGCCGATGATTCCCCTCTCCATCGCGGTACTGACCATCTCCGATACCCGCAACGAGGAGACCGACCGCAGTGGCCAGGCCCTGGTCGAGCGCCTCACCGCTGCCGGCCACGTCCTGCACGAGAAACGCATCGTGCCCGACGATGTCTACCGCATCCGTGCCGTGGTGGCCGGCTGGATCGCCGATCCTGAGACTCAGGTGATCCTGACCACCGGCGGCACCGGCTTCACGGGCCGGGACTCCACGCCCGAGGCGGTCTCGGTACTGCTCGACAAGCAGATCGAAGGATTCGGGGAGCTGTTCCGACACCTTTCCTGGCAGGAGATCGGCAGTTCCACCGTACAGAGCCGCTGTCTCGGCGGACTGGCCAACGCCACCGTGGTGTTCTGCCTGCCGGGTTCCACCGGTGCATGCCGCACCGCCTGGGACGGCATCCTGGCCGAGCAGCTCGACAGCCGACACAAGCCGTGTAACTTCGCGAATCTCGTCATCCCCGAACGAGGCCAGCATGTCTGAAAGGATCACCAAACGTCACAAGCCATGTCACTCTCTACACGTTCAGGCGAATCTCGTCATCCCCGAGCGAGGCCAACATGTTTGAGACCATTCGCAGCCGACACACGCCATGCCACTCCCTACACGTTCAGGCCAATCCCGAGATCCCCGAGCGAGGTCAGCATGGCTGAGCTGCAATCGGTCGAGGCGGCACTGGCGGCACTGCTTCGTGACGTGGCCACGACACCGCCGGAACCCCTTCCCTGTGACGAGGCGGCGGGCCGCGTTCTTGCCGAGGCCATCGAGGCCCGGCTGGACGTGCCGGCCTTCGACAACAGCGCGATGGACGGCTATGCCCTCCACCACCGGGATGCCGGCAAGCGACTGGCCGTCTCCCAGCGTATCGCGGCGGGCTCGCCGGCCACGCCCCTGGCGCCCGGCACCTGCGCACGCATCTTCACCGGGGGCGAGATCCCTCCGGGAGCCGACTGCGTGGTGATGCAGGAACGCGTCGAGGTGGAGGCCGATCTGGCCGCGATACCCCCCGATATCCCGGCCGGCGACAATGTTCGCCGCCGCGGGCGTGATGTCGCGTCAGGCGATCTCCTGCTGCCTGCCGGCGAGCGGCTGGAGGCCGCGGCGCTGGGCCACCTGGCCGGCCAGGGCATCACCGAGGTGGTGGTGCGCCGCCGACCCAGGGTGGCCCTGCTCTCCACCGGCGACGAGATCGTCGACCCGGGACAACCCCTTGCCGCGGGACAGATCTACAACTCCAACCGGGCGATGCTCAGGCGGCTTCTCGAACGCTTCGGCGCGGAACTGACGCGGGTCGCCTCGATTCCCGATGATCCCGTGGGAACCGGCGAGACGTTGCGCGCCGCCGCCCTGGAGGCCGACCTGGTGATCAGTACCGGGGGCGTCAGTGTCGGCGAGGAGGATCACGTCAAGGCTGCCCTGGCCTCACTGGGCCAGCTGGACCTGTGGCGACTGGCGATCCGCCCCGGCAAGCCCCTTGCCCTGGGCCGCCTGCCGGGGCGGGAAGGTCGAGAGGTTCGCTTCGTCGGTCTGCCCGGCAATCCCGTCTCCTGCTTCGTCGGGGCCTGGCTGTTCCTGCGTCCCCTGCTGGGTGCCCTGCAGGGGTGCCCGGCACTTGCGCACCTGCCCTGCCTCCCGGCACGGGCGGAGTTCTCCACGCGAACCGGCCCGCGACGCCATTACATGCGCGTAGGACTCGAGTTCGGGAGAGACGGAATCGTGGCCCGGGCCTTCCGGGACCAGAACTCCGGTGTGCTGTCCTCCTGCATCAGCGCCGATGCGCTGGCGGTGATTCCGGCCGAGAGCCGGGTCGAGCCAGGTGATCCGGTCGACTGCCTGTGGCTCAGGGTCGACTGACAGGCCCATCGTGCGGGGCAACCTCCAAGGCATCGTTGACCGCGGGCCAGAGCGTCGCGAAGTCCCGGGCGAGTCGTTCGTAGTCTTCCTCCAGCCAGGGCACCAGTTCGGCCAGCCGGTTGGGCCCCGAAAGGCGCCGACCGATCCCCTCGATGGCACGGCATGTGAAGGCGAAATCGGCATAACGGTTGAGCCAGTCCTGCTCCACCAGGACCGGCATCATCGCCGCCAGCCGCGCCGGGGCGGGCCGCGTCGCCAGCACCCGATAGCAGCGATGGACCAGCCAGCGCCGCTCGTCGCTCTTGAGCGACCGTGCCGCGAAGTGGTCCCAGACCAGATCCAGGGCGATGCCGGCATAGCGGCGCTGCCTGCGGGGCGATCGCTCAAGCACGGCCGAGACCACCGGATGGCCATCGACGAAGGCATCCACCCGTCGATGGTGGCGAATGCCGGCGGCCTGCTCGGCGCTCCAGGTCGAGAGGTCCGCGCCCTTGACCCCGTCGGCGATCAGGTTGCCATAGAGGAAGTCATCGGTGCCGCCCCGGGCGAGCCAGCCATGTGCAAGGAAGTTCACGGTCGGCGGCTCACAGGCAATGGGTGGGCTTGGGCAACCCGGCGAGACGGGCGGCCACCTTGGCCGGACTGCCCGGGAAGAGGCGCATCAGGTGGATGGAACGTCCCTTCGCCGGTCCCAGCGCCTGCCCCACCGCCTTGACCAGAGGACGCATGGCGGGCGCCATCTCGTAGCGGACATAGAAGTCGCGCAGCACCTGGAGGATCTCCCAGTGCTCTGCCGTCAGCACGATGCCCTCCTCATGGGCCAGGGCCTCGGCGACCTCCGGAGACCAGTCTCCCATGTCGACGAGATAACCTTCCGGATCGAGAGCGTATGTTTTTTTTTCAATGGTTAGATAACGGTATATTTCTGTGGTTGCCATCAGTACCAGCTCACCGTCCGTTCGGCTTCCTCGGTCAGGGTCACGAAGCCGTCCACGTCGACCACCTGCACGCTGGCGTCGCAGTGCCCGAGCAACCCCCGGGACTCCAGATCCTCCTTCAGGGCAAACAGACGCCCCTCCAGCCCAGCGTAATAACGCACCAGTTGGGGGAGCGCCCCCTGGACGCCATCCTCGATCAACAGCAGACGATCCTCCGGCGCCATGCCGGCCAGGGCCTGCTGATAGACCCGGCTGGTCGCCGGGGAGCGGTTCACGACATGCAACAGCATTGGCGCACTCCTTGCGTCTGGCTAGAAGGTCAGCACCAGGCGATGCCCGGAGAGGACACGCGCCAGTGCCGAGGGCGACAAGCACTCTACCTCGAGCATCAACTCGTCGCTCGAGAGGCCGAGACAGGACAGCCCCTGCTCATCCACCAGCAGGGTATCGATATCATACATCTCCAGCATCTCCAGCGTCGCGGCCGTGCCCTTCTGCCCCAGGGGGCCCACCTGCTGACCCTGCATCAGGGCCGTCACTCCCTCCCCCATGAACAGCAGGGAGACGCGGCGCCCGAAGGCGGCGGCGACCAGGGCGGCATCAAGGCCCTCCCTCAGCCAACTGCTGCCGTGGGGACCGTGTCGCAGGATGAGCAGCAGATCACAGTCGTCATGATGTTCTTGCATTGCGACTCCGTCGAACGCGCTCAAGGGCCGAAGGTGACCAGGCGGTCGCAGCGGGTGCCGAGATCGATCAGTTGGCCCAGCCCGGTCAGCTCGAAGGGGGCCTCCACGCTGATGCCGTCCTTGCCATGCCGGGCCGCTTCCCGTTCGTCCAGCAGGCCACGGCGCAACGCGGCGGCGATGCAGACCTGCAACGCTACCTGATGCTCGTTAGCCAGCGCCGCCCAGGCATCCACCAGGTGCGGTTCATCCTGAGGGGGCGCGGCCAGCCGGGCGGCATTGTGCACCCCATCATGGTAGAAGAACACTGCCTCGAGCCGGTGCCCTCGTGACACCAGGGCACGGGCGAAGCGCAGGGCGGAGTGGCTCGCCTGGTCACTGTAAGGGGTACCCATCAGCAGGATGGCATAGCGCATGGGGTCCTCCTGAAACAGCCTGGCCCCGCCGGAAGGCGGGGCCAGGAATCCGTGATGCGGCGGTGGCCGTCAGTCCTGACTCATGATCCCCAGGATGGAGAGCAGGCTGACGAACAGGTTGTAGATCGAGACGTAGAGGGTAATGGTGGCGAGGATGTAGTTGGTCTCGCCGCCCCGATGAACGATCTCGCTGGTCTGGTAGAGGATGGCGGCCGAGGCGAACAGCACGAAACCGGCCGAGACCATCAGCGACAGCGCGGGGATCTGCAGGAAGATGCCCGCTACCATGGCGATGATCAGCACGATGGCACCGGCCATCAGGAAGTTCGCCAGGAAGCTGAAGTCCTTGCGCGTGATCAGCGCCACGGCCGAGAGGCCGACGAAGGTCACCCCGGTCATGCCCAGCGCGGTCATGATCAGCTGGGCACCATTGGGCAGGGTGAGGTAGGCGCTGAGGATCGGCCCCAGGGTGAAGCCCATGAAGCCGGTGAAGGCGAAGGTGGACAGCAGGCCGATCGCCGAGTTGGCGGTCTTGTGCACCAGGAACATCAGGCCGTAGGCACCGATGAAGAACACCAGGATGTTCATCCGCTCGATGCCCATGGCCATGGCGGCACCGGCCGTCGCGGCGGAGAACAGCAGGGTCATCGCCAGCAGGCCATAGGTATTGCGCAGGACCTTGCTGGTACCGACAGCCTGGGTCTGCTGCCGTGTCATCTGCGTGTCTTGGTAAGCCATGGATCCGAAGCTCCCTGTGTAGTTGGTCTAGGCACTTGACCTAGAATGCCGCCAGAAGGTTCCCGACGCAAGAGACTGGCTAGTCGGGCTTCAACGCGCTTTCTGCGGACATCGCCTCGGCCAGCACCCGTCGCGCCACGCGAGAGGCCGAATCACAGACCTCCCCGTCATCCTGTTCGAGTGCCTCGAGGTCCATCCAGCGCAGCTCGGTGGCATCGTCGGCTGCCGCCTCCACCCCACCCTGCCACTCAAGCTGCACCACCACGATGACAAAATGCATTCTCAGCAGACCCGCATCATCGTGGTCGAACAGGTCGATGGCCGTCAGTATGCGACGGGGCGCCGCGAGCACACCGGTCTCCTCCAGTAGTTCCCTCGCCGCTGCCTGCTGGAGACTCTCGCCCGCCTCCACCTTGCCACCGGGTAGGGCCAGCATGCCCGCGCTGGGCGGGTTACGTCGTCGCACCATGAGGATGCGGTCACCCTTGATCACGGCGGCCGAGACAGCGGGGACCGGACGCACCCCGTCATTCGCGGTGGGGTCAAGCATGATGCTCTCCTGCAGTCACCGATCTCTCCATTGTGCCTCACCTCGTCATGAGAGGCCTAACATCTTGATCCCTAGGCGCTCTTGACCCGGCGGGGAAAGCTGGTAGTATACCCAACCGTGAGCCGGAGGGATGGCAGAGCGGTTGAATGCACCGGTCTTGAAAACCGGCGAAGGTGAGAGCCTTCCCAGGGTTCGAATCCCTGTCCCTCCGCCACTTCTTCTTTAGAATCAGGCGCCTAAGGGCGCCTTTTTCATGGGTGCGGCATCTTGACTGTCTTCCCGGGCAAGGCTTGCCATTGTCGTACCTCCCTCACCTCAGCAACTCGCGTGCATCGACCAGCGTCAGGCGGCCGGTACAGAAGGCCCCGGTATCGATGTAGTGGACGTTGCCCAGGGTCAGCGGCCGCTCCACGATGGTGTGGCCGACGACGACGGCGTCGACGTCCGCCACCGGCGTCTCGTCGCCCCGCTGAATACGGGAGCGCTCCCAGACCAGCGCTCGAGGGTCGGCCTCCTCGATTCGCGACCAGTCCGTCGGCGGTTCGGCGTGCACCATGCCGATGCGCTTTCCCTTGACCGTGACTTCGCGCGCAAGCGGCAAATGGCGAAGCGCCGCCTGCAGGACCCTCCGCGTCTCGCCCACCCCGCTCTCGACGACCCAACCACCGCCATTGATCATCCACAACGCCCAGGCGCTGCTGCCCTCGCCCTCTCGCAGCGCGTTGCTGGCCAATTCCTCATGATTGCCGCGCACGGCGTGAAACCACGGCATGAAGACGAGTTTCAGACAGTCGAGCGAATCGCCTCCCCGGTCGATGAGGTCGCCAACGCAGAACAGGCGATCCTCCGACTTGCTGAAGGCGACACCCTGCAAGACTTCCTGCAGCAGGCGGTACTGACCGTGAATGTCCCCCACGAAGAAATCGCGCCCCCTGATGTTCGCTTGGTGCCTGGTCAGCATGGTACGACCTCCTCATTAATCCCCCGACGCCGCCGACTATGTCATGATGGCAGGCCTTAATTTCCCCGACGGACGAGTGACTTGGTCAAATGGCGCTAAAGGCAACGATTCACAAGGTCCAGCTGCAGATCGCCGACATGGACCGGCACTATTACGCGGATCATGCCCTGACCGTGGCTCGTCACCCCTCGGAAACCGACGAACGCATGATGGTGAGGCTGCTGGCCTTCGCCCTGAATGCCGACGAGGCACTGGCCTTCGGTCGTGGCGTGAGCACCACGGACGAACCCGACCTCTGGCGCCAGGACCTGACCGGCACCATCGACCAATGGATCCAGCTCGGGCAGCCCGATGAGAAGGCCATTCGCCGCGCCTGCGGCCGGGCCAGGCAGGTCATCATCTACACCTACAGCGGCAACGGTGCCGCCATCTGGTGGGAGCAGATCGCCGGCAAGCTCGCCACCCTCGACAACCTGACGGTCGTGGATATTGACCCGGCCTCGGTGCAGGCCCTGGCTGCGCTGGCGACAAAGGGCATGACGCTGAGTGCCATAATGCAGGATGGTGGCGTCTGGCTGACCAGCCCGGATAACTCGGTGGAGGTTCACCTCACCGTACGCAAGTCCTCGATGGCACAGCGTTGAACGCGCCCCACCGCTATTCCATGCCGGCTCAGTAGAGCCGCAGCCCCACCCGAGTGACCTTGTTGCCGTCCATCTCGCTGACCACCCAGTGTATACCGTGCCAGTCCACGTCATCGCCCACCACCGGATGACCGCCGACCCGCAGGGAGATGAACTCGGCGAGCGTCATGTCCTGCTCGCCGGGGCTCAGGGTCAGGCCATAGGCATCGGCGATATCACGCATCTGTGCCTCCCCGTCGAAGGTGAAGGTCCCGAAGAAGGCCCGCTCGCGCTTGAGCTTGGCATCCCCGTTGAACAGGCGATTGAGCGCCGGCAGGTCGTCCGTGCGACCGATCACGCAGATCACGTCACCCAGCCGAAGCCGGGTGCTGCCCTTGGGATGGAGCATGGCGTGCTCGCGGAACAGTGCCGAGATCAGCGCCCCGGAGGGAAAGCGCAACAGCCGGATCGGTACGTCCTCGAGGTCGCCGTTCTCGACCTCATAGACGAACATCTCGTAGTCGTTCTCGGGCAGGATGCCCAGTGGCCCACGACGGTTCGGGGTGACGCTGGGCGGCAGCTCGACCTTCATGCGCCGCGCCATCCAGGGCAGGCTGCCGCCTTGTATCAGCAGTGACAGCAGCACCACCGCGAAGGCGACGTTGAAGTAGAGCGAGGCGTTCTCCACGCCGCCGATGACCGGGAAGATCGCCAGCACGATGGGCACCGCCCCGCGCAGGCCCACCCAGGCTATGAAGCCGATCTCCCGCCAGCGGAACTTGAAGAAGGGCTTCACGGCGACCAGCACCGCCAGCGGCCTGGCGATGAAGATCAGCGCCAGGGCGACCAGCAACGCGGGCAGCGCGTAATCGAGCATCTCGCTTGGCGTGACCAGCAGCCCCAGTACCAGGAAGAGGCCGATCTGGGAGAGCCAGGCCAGGCCGTCATGCACCGGCAGGATGAAGTTGAGGTGGCGGCCTGGGCGATTGCCGATCATCAGGCCTGCCAGGTAGATGGCCAGGAAGCCACTGCCCCCCAGCGCACTGGTCAGTCCGAAAACGCAGAAGCCAAGCCCCAGGGCCAGCAGCGAATAAAGGCCCGGGGCCAGGTCCAGCCAGCTCAGCAGGCGCGCACTCAGCCAGCCGATGCCCACGCCGATGACGATGCCCAGGCCGAACTGCTGCACGAAGAACAGCAGGGTCTCGCCCATCCCGCCGATCTCGCCGACCAGGACTTCCACCAGCATCAGTGTGAGGAAGATCGCCATGGGGTCGTTGGTCCCCGACTCGATCTCCAGCGTCGCGCCGACCCGCTCGTTGAGATTGACGCCCCGGCCACTGAGCATGGAGAACACCGCCGCGGCATCGGTGGACCCCACGATGGCCCCTACCAGCAGCCCCTGCACCAGGTTCAGGTCGAACAGCCACATGGCAAACACGCCCACCAGCGAGCTGGTGATGAAGACCCCCAGCGTGGCCAGGGAGAGCGCCGGTCGGAAGCCGACGCGGAAGGTCTTGAGGCGGGTGCGCAACCCGCCATCAAGGAGGATCATGGCGAGCGCCAGGTGGCCAATCAGAAACGCCAGTGAATAGTCGTCGAACTGGATACCCAGCAGCCCCTCCTCCCCGGCCAGCATGCCAAGACCCAGGAAGATCAGCAGCAGGGGGACCCCGGCCATCGAGGAGAGCCGGCTGGCGAGGATGCTCAGGGCCAGCAGGAAGCCGCTGAGCAGGAAGAGGCTGTTGATCGAATCCATGGCATCCTGCCTAGGCTGCGAGAAACCGGATTATCGCATGCAGCGCCGGGCACGGCGATTTCCGTTTGTGGCCATGTCTGGCCGCGGCCCGTGGGCAGCGGTTAAGCTTGCGCGGCACTGACGCAAGGCCGGGTAGCACGCATGGCAGGAGTCCAGTACCGATGATCACACCCGTTTTTCGGCGACCTCTCCGCTGGCGCCTGCTGCTGCCGGCAGCCGCCCTGCTGTCGACGCTACCCGCCGCGGCCGAGCCACCGGCCGCCGTCGTTGAGGCTCAGGAGGGCTTCCCGCCGCTGGGCACAGAGGTGATGGTGCCCGACCTTAAGGCCCTTGCCGACAAGGCGGCAAGGGAGGCCGCCCAGGCCGCCGCCTGGGCTCAGGTTCGCCGTCGCTACCGAGAGGCCCCGACCGGGCCCAGTGTCGACACGCCCTCGCGCCCCAGCATCCCGGCCATCGCCTTGCGCCCGGCAGAACCGATCGAGCCACCGCCGGCCACCTCGCTCAAGATCATGCTGGACGGCTATCCCAGCCCTCGCCATGCCGCCCTGTTCGTCGCCAGGGAGAGAGGCCTGTTTGCCAGCCGCGGACTGGAGGTGACCCTCGTGACACCGGCCGATCCGGACGTGCCCAGCAAGCTGCTGGCAGCGTCACGGATCGACCTGGCGGTGGCCCGCCAGCCACTGCTGCATCTCCAGGTAGATCGCGGCCTGCCGCTGGTCCGTGTCGCCAGCCTGATCGCCATGCCCTTGAGCGCCTTGGTAGTGCCCGAGGACGGGGCCATCGAGACCCCCGTTCAACTGGCCGGCTCGCGCATCGGCCATGCCGATATCGACAGCCGTGACGTGCTGCTGGCTGCCCTGCTGCGCGGCGCGGCGATCCGCGACGACGAGATCGAAACCGAGGCGCTGCACTTCCGGCTCGACGATGCCCTGCGCGAGGGGCGAGTGGATGGCGTTATCGGCGCCATGCGCCACCTGCTGCCGCGACAGCTCGCCGACGTGGGGCTGGCCACCCGCGTACTGCGCATCGAGGATCTGGGCATCCCGCTCCATGATGGCCTGGTGCTGCTCGCCAACCGCGACCACCTGGCACCGCAGCGGGATGCCATCCGCCGCCTGGTGGCGGCCATCGAGGAGGCCACGGCCTGGATCGCCAACCATCCGGACGAGGCCTGGTCATTGATAGCGAAAACGGAGCCGGCCCTGGACACCGCGGTCAATCGCGAGGCCTGGGAGATGGTCCGCTCGCGCCTTAACCTCAGCCCCGCAGCCCTGGATCAGGGCCGCTATCGCCGCTTCGAGGAGTACCTCTTCGAGGCCGGCCTGATCCGGGAGCGCCACCCGGCATCGCGACTGGCCATCGACCTGGGGGCGTCGCCCCGCTAGGCCTCCACGCGCTCGAGGAAGGCGTTGACCGCCGCCTGGAAGGCCTTGGGCTGCTCGGCGTGCAGCCAGTGGCCCGCCTCCAGGGTCTCGATCTCGGCCCTCGGCAGCACCTCGCGCAGCGCCGGCAGCATCTCGTCGGCCACATACCGCGAACGGGCACCGCGCAGCACCAGGGTCGGCCCCTCGAAGGCGCCCTCTCCCGCCGGCTCCCCCATGATCGTTTCGTAGTCGTCCTGGATCTCATCGAGGCCGATGCGCAGGCGCAGGATGCCCTCGTCGTCGCGCTCGAGGTTGGTGGCCAGGAAGAGGCGCACGGCGGACTCCTCGACATGCTCGGCGAGCAACGCATCGGCCTCGCGGCGATTGCTGGGCCGGCCCGCCTCGACGCGGCGCAGGGCGGCGAAGACGCTATCGTGGTCATGGCCATAGGCGAGCGGCGCGATGTCCGCGACGATCAGCGAGGCCACGCGGGTCGGCGCCAGCCGAGCCAGGCTGATCACCACCTTGCCGCCCATGGAGTGTCCGAGCAGGTGGGCCCTGGCTACCCCGAGCCGGTCCAGGAGGGCGAGGAGGTCCTCGGCCATGGCGTGGTAGCCCATCCCATCGACATGGGGAGAACGACCATGGTTACGCAGATCGACGGCAATTACCCGATGCCGGCGCTGCCACTGCTTGAGGTGGGAGCGCCAGTTGTCGGCGCTGCCGAGCAGGCCGTGGACGACCACCAGCGGGGTGGTGTCGCCCCCGGTGTCGATATAGTGGAGTTCGATGGGCATCTCAGTCTCCTCGGGTGGGGGGTCAGATTCGGGCCCGTGCCGCGCCAGGCATCAGGTCGGCGCTGCCCGTCACGGCCACCAGGCGACGACTGAGCCAGGCCAGCAGCACGCCGTAGAGAGGCAGGAAGAACGCCAGGCTGATACCGAGCTTGATCACGTAGTCGACCCAGGCGATCTCCGGCCAGTTGGCGGCCATGAAGGGGTCGGGGCTCTCGTGGAAGGCGATGGAGAAGAAGGCGAAGGTATCGGCCAGGTTGCCGAGCACCGTGGAGACCGTCGGGGCCACCCACCAGGCCTTGAGGGCGCGCAGGCGGTCGAAGACCTGCACGTCCAGCAACTGGCCCAGCACGTAGGCCATGAAGCTCGCCAGCGCGATCCGCGCGACGAAGAGGTTCCACTCGCCCAGCCCCTCGAGCCCCGCATAACCACCGCGCGGGAAGACGACCGAGACGACATAGGAGATCACCAGCGCCGGCAGCATGACCCTCAGCACGATGGCACGCGCCGGCTCCTTGCCGAACAGACGCACGGTGAGGTCGGTGGCCAGGAAGATGAAGGGGAAGCTGAAGGCGCCCCAGGTGGTATGGAACCCGAAAAGCGTGAAAGGCAGCTGGACCAGGTAGTTACTGGCGGCGATGACCAGGATATGGAAGGCAACCAGCAGCGTCAGGCAGCGCCGGTACTGGGCATCGGAAAGCACGAACATCAACGGCATCCTTTTTTGGGGAGGGGTGAGGGAACCCTCGTGGAACGGCAATCGCCCCGGGGCGGACAGGCCGGGCATTATACGGCCTGTCCCGGTGCCTGGCCATGGCTCGCCCTGCCGTGGAACGACGCCGCCGCCCGGGAGGGCGGCGGCGTCTTGCGGTCGAGACCAGGCGCTCTCGCGACTGACGTCAGACCTGGCGGGCCTCGTGGGCGGTACCCACCGAGCGCTCCTTCATGGCCTCGTGCACGTCCTGCAGGCTCGCCGGGTCATCGATGGTCGAGGGCACGCCGAACTCCTTGCCGTCGGCGATGTTGCGAAGCAGCTTGCGCAGGATCTTGCCGGAACGGGTCTTGGGCAGGCGGTCGACCACCAGTACCTGCTTGAAGCAGGCGATGGGCCCGATCTTCTCGCGCACCAGGGCGATCAGTTCCTCCTCGAGATCCGCCTCGCGGCCTTCGAAACCGTCCTTGGGGATCACCAGCCCTACCGGCAGCTGGCCCTTGAGGGCATCGTGGATGCCGATCACCGCGCATTCGGCCACGGCGGGATGGGCGCCGACGACCTCCTCCATCTCGCCGGTGGAGAGGCGGTGGCCGGCAATGTTGATGACATCATCGGTGCGCCCCATGATGAACAGGTAGCCATCCTCGTCGAAGTAGCCACCGTCACCGGTCAGGTAGTAGCCGGGGAAGGCCGCCATGTAGGCGCTGTGGAAGCGCTTCGGGTCCCCCCATACACCGGTCAGACAGCCAGGCGGCATCGGCTGCTTGATCACGACGCTGCCCTGCTCCATGGGAGCGACAGGCTCCCCCTCGCGATCCAGGACCTGGACGTTGAAACCGGGCACCGGCACCGTCGCGCTCCCCGCCTTGGTGGGCATCGGTTCCAGCCCCTGGAGGTTGGCGGCGATCGGCCAGCCGGTCTCGGTCTGCCACCAGTGGTCGATTACCGGCACGTCCATCAGGTCGTCCAGCCAGTGGAAGGTCGGGGGATCCAGGCGCTCGCCGGCCAGGAACAGTGCCTTGAGACAGGAGATGTCGTACTGGGCCATCAGCTTGGCGTCCGGGTCTTCCTTCTTCATGGCGCGAAAGGCCGTGGGCGCGGTGAAGAAACTCTTGACCCGGTACTCGCTGATCAGGCGCCAGAAGGCACCGGCATCCGGTGTCTTCACCGGCTTGCCCTCATAGACCACCGTGGTGCAGCCGCGCAGCAGCGGGGCATAGACGATGTAGGAATGGCCGACCACCCAGCCCACGTCGGAGGCCGAGAAGAAGACGTCGCCGGGGGCCACGTCGTAGATGGTGTCCATGGAATAGGTCAGCGCCACGGCATAGCCCCCGGTATCCCGCACGACCCCCTTGGGCTTGCCGGTGGTCCCGGAGGTATAGAGGACATACAACGGATCGCTGCCCTTGACAGCAACACAGTCGGCAGGCTCTGCCTTCTCGACCAGGGCCGCCCAGTCGTGGTCGATCGTTCCCAGTTCGGCCCGATGCTGCTCGCGCTGGAACACCACGCAAGCCTCGGGCTTGTAGCTGCTCTGCTCGATCGCCGCATCGATGATCGGCTTGTAGGGCAACACCCGGTCGACCTCGACGCCACAGGAGGCGGCGACGACCACCTTGGGCTCGGCATCCTCGATGCGTACGGCCAACTCGTGGGGGGCGAAGCCGCCGAACACCACCGAGTGCACGGCGCCCAGGCGCGCGCAGGCGTACATGGCCACCAGTGCCTCGGGCACCATGGGCATGTAGATCACGACCCGGTCGCCCTTCTCCACGCCCAGCGATCTCAGGGCCCCGGCGAACCGGGCCACCTGATCGCGCATCTCGGCGAAGGTGAGGGTCCGCTTGCTGTCGGTGACCGGGGAGTCCCAGAGGATGGCAGGCTGATCGCCACGCCCCTGATCGACATGATGGTCGAGGGCGGCATGGCAGAGGTTGAGCTCGCCATCCACGAACCAGCGGGCATGTCCCGCCTCGTCGTATTCGAGAATGGTCGTGGGCGGGGTGAACCAGGGAATGCGCCTGGCCTGCTCGGCCCAGAAGGCCTCGGGGTGGTCAATGGAGCGGCGGAACTCGTCTTGGTACATGCTCATCTGCATCCTGTCAGCAATCGAAGGGGGCGTTGATTGTTGACACTCTAGAGCAAGTTAACGGCCACAACCTCATACCATCGGCTAATCTTCGACAAAAGTGCAAGGTATAGCGGGCCCCATTGTCGACAACAAGGCGGGCAATACCCCGACGTCGGCATTGATCCAGCGTTGACTCGGCGACAGGCGCCAAGCTGGACTATTATTGAGGATAAGCTGTATCAGGATGTGCACGAGCAACAGACGCGACCCGCGCAAGGCGGGCTCATGGGAAGGCATTCAACAGCGCAGGCAATCGGCAATCGGGATGCCGGACCTGCCCGGCAGGGGACAGATCATGGGCAATACCAGCGGCGAAGCAGCACGTCTCCTGGAAGGCGGCTCAGCGGTCATCGACGAGGCCAGCGCCCTGCTCAAGGCAATGGCCAACGACAACCGTCTGCGGATACTCTGCCTGCTCGACGGCACCGAGCTGTCGGTGACCGAACTCAACCAGCGGCTCTCGCTCAGCCAGTCGGCGCTCTCCCAGCACCTGGCAATCCTGCGTCGCGAGAACCTGGTCAGCACCCGCCGGGAGTCCCAGACCATCTACTACTCCCTGCATGGCGAGCGTGCGAGAACCCTCATCGAGGCACTCGGCAGCCTGGAACTGGGCGGCAGAGCCTAGGCGACCCGATCAACGCTTCTGCCAGCGCCCGGCATCGAGCATCTCCAGTCCTCGCTCGATGCTCCGCTCGACGCCCCGCGAGACCGCCATGCCCAGACGGTCGCCGAGCTTGTGCTTCTGCTCCAGCTTCAGGCTGATCACCTGCGCCTGCTGCATGCGCTCGACCAGGTAGGCCTCGCTGGTTCCCAGGCCATCCACCAGACCCTTCGTCAGCGCATCGCTGCCGTACCAGATCTCGCCGGTGGCCACCGCCTCGATGTCGAGTCCCGGACGCCGCTCGGCCACATGGCGCTTGAAGAGCTCGTGGGTGGTCTCGAGGTCCTCGAGGAACTTCTCGCGGCCCTCCTCGGTATTCTCGCCGAAGATCGTGAGAGTGCGTTTGTAGCGCCCTGCCGTGAGCAGCTCCACGTCGATGTCGTGGCGCTTGAGCAGGCGATGCAGGTTGGGCAGCTGGGCGACCACGCCGATGGAGCCGATCACCGCGAAGGGGGCCGCTCGCAGCTGGTCGGCCGCGCAGGCCATCAGGTATCCGCCGCTGGCCGCGACCTTGTCGACACACACCGTGGTGGAGAGGCCCGCCTCGCGCAGGCGATCCAGCTCGGCGCCCGCCAGGCCGTAGCCATGCACGAGACCGCCGGCCGACTCCAGGCGTATCACGACCTCGTCCCCCTGGCCGGCCACCGCCAGCACCGCCGAGACCTCCTCGGCCAGCTGCCCGGTGCCACTGGCCTTGATGTCACCATGGAAATCGAGCACCCAGACCGTCGGCGAGGCCTCCCCTTCCCCCTTGCGACCGCGACGGTCATGTTCCTTGTCATCGCGGCGGAAGGCCTTGGCCAGCCGCTTGCGTGCGCCCGGCTGGCTGGCCGCCAGCTGCATCCGACGACGGCGGTAGCGGCGCGTACCGTTGAGCTCATCGAGCCGCAGGCGGGTGCGCTCCCCCGTCTCGCCCCTGACCCGCAGAAACACCGCCACCGCCAGGCCGCCGATCACCACCAGGGTCAACAGCTGCGCCACGAACATGCCGAATTCCGTCAGCCACTCGTTCACTGCCTTCTCCTTTCGCTCGCTGTCCCGACATCCTGCCCGGGGCCTTCCCGCCGGCACAAGGGCGCTTGAATCAAACAACCGTTTCAAATACGCTCTGACTTCGGACACCCTCCTGCGATCAAGGATCCCCATGTCAGACGCCATCATCGACAAGCTGAAGCGCCGCTTCGACGCCGAGGCCGCCAGCGGCATGCACGAAGTCTTCCAGTTCCACTTCACCGATGCCGGCGACCATTACCTGGTCGTGGACGACGGTACGCTGGAAGTCCACGA
This sequence comes from Halomonas rhizosphaerae, assembly GCF_030010555.1. Lineage (GTDB taxonomy): Bacteria > Pseudomonadota > Gammaproteobacteria > Pseudomonadales > Halomonadaceae > Halomonas > Halomonas rhizosphaerae. The sequence goes on along the minus strand of NZ_JASCQP010000028.1, from coordinate 121,625 downwards.
GGGCGAGCACGACGATCCCTCGGTCAGCCTGAGCATGCACAGCGAGACCCTCAAGGGGGTGATGAACGGCGAGATCAACGGCATGAACGCCTTCATGACCGGCAAGCTCAAGGCCACCGGCAACGTCATGCTGGCGACGCAGCTGACTAGCCTGTTCCCCGGCCACTGAGCCCCTGCTGGGCCGCCTTCCGCGGGCCGCCTCAGCCCTTCATTCCCGGGCCCCGACCTCCCTGAGGTGGGTCTCGATCAATGCCCGGGAGATGGAGTAGAGCGGCGGCAGCTGGGGCAGGCGCCGCGGGCTGAACCAGGCGGCATCGGCGATCTCGACGCCGTCGATGCGGATGCGCCGGCTGGCCGCCTCGGCGAAGAATCCCAGCATCAGCGAGTGGGGAAAGGGCCAGGCCTGGCTCCGGTAGTAGCTGACGCGCCCCACGCTGAGCCCTACCTCCTCGAAGATCTCACGACGCACGGCCTCCTCGGCCGATTCGCCGGGCTCGATGAACCCGGCCAGGGTCGAGTAGCGCCCAGGCGGAAAACGCGGACTGCGGGCCAGCAGCAGCGACTCGCCATGGGTGACCAGGGTGATGATGCAGGGCGAGATGCGCGGATAGTTGCGATGGCCGCACTGCTCGCAGTGCATGGCGAACTCGGCGCCGAGACGCCTCGCCGGCGCACCGCAGCGTCCGCAGAAGCGGTGGTTGTCGAGCCAGGCCGCCACCTGCAAAGCCGTGGAGACCAGCGGGAACCAGGATTCCGGCAGCCGGGCCAGCCAGGCCCGAGCGTCGAGCCAGTCATCCCCGGGCAGCGCCTCCATCGAGAGCGCCACCGGCTCCTCCTGCCACCAGCACAGCGGCTGCATCCGCTCATGCCAGGGCTGGAAGGCCTGCAGGGGGCCATCGTCGACCCCAGGCGCGATGCGCCCTCCGGCCAGGCGTATGACCCGCCCTGCCGTCTCCTCGCTGGGCAGTTCCCGCCGCAGCATCAGCGCGAGGCCTCGCCGCCGGGCAGGCCGGGGTGTGCATCCCAGCGACACTCGCCCGTCGCATCGCGGATACGGTCCAGCTTGGCCCGGTGTGCCGCCAGCTCCGCCTCGTCGGGTGGGACGACCCGCAGCTGCCCCGGCGAGAGGGACAACCGGCGGATGGCCATCCCCTGCTGCTCACCGGCACGTCCTTCCGATGTCGCCGAGGCGTCCAGGGAGAGCATGGTCTGCCCCCCGGTCATGGCCAGGTAGACATCGGCGAGGATCTCGGCATCGAGCAGGGCGCCGTGCAGGACCCGATGCCCGTTGTCGATCTCGTAGCGCTTGCACAGGGCATCCAGACTGTTGCGCTGGCCGGGATGCTTGTCCCGCGCCAGGGTCAAGGTATCGAGGATGCGGCAATGGTCGGCCACCGGGCCGAGCCGTGGCTCGCCGCGCCGTGCGTTGAGCATGCCGAACTCATGGTCGATGAAGCCCACGTCGAAGGGGGCGTTATGGATCACCAGCTCGGCCCCCTCGATGAAGGCCCAGAAGGCGTCGGCGATCTCGGCGAAGACCGGCTCCTCGGCCACACGCTCGTTGGTGATGCCGTGCACGCCCACGGCCTCGGCCTCGATATCCCGCTCGGGATTGATGTACTGGTGATAGCGGTTGCCGGTGAGGCGGCGGTTGACCATCTCCACCGCCCCGATCTCGATCAGGCGATGACCGTCACGGGGATCGATGCCGGTGGTCTCGGTATCCAGGATGATCTGACGCATGGGTGTCTCTCGTCGGCTCGCAGGGAAAGGCGAGGGGTCAGGCGCGGGCCCGGTGCTCATCGATGGCCTGGTTGGCCAGCTCGTCGGCCCGCTCGTTGCCGGGGTGGCCACTGTGTCCCTTGACCCAGTGCCACTCGATCTCGTGGCGATGCGTCTCCTCGTGGAGTTCACGCCACAGCTCGGCATTCTTGACCGGCTGGCGGGACGCGGTCTTCCAGCCGCGCTTGATCCAGTTATGGATCCACTCGGTGATGCCCTTGCGCAGGTACTCGGAGTCGGTCCACAACGCCACCCGGCAGGGACGCTTGAGCTCGCGCAGCGCCATGATCGCCGCCATGAGTTCCATGCGGTTGTTGGTGGTCACCGCCTCGAAGCCCTTGAGCGCCTTCTCGTGGTGCCCACTGACCAGCAGTGCCCCCCATCCGCCGGGACCGGGATTGCCGCGGCAGGCCCCATCGGTATAGATCGTCACTGTCTGTGGGGGCTCGGCGTGGCGTCTGTCAGTCACCCTTGCGGTTCCTTTCCGGTAGTGGCCCAAGCCGCGTGGCGTTGCCCAGCGCCGGCCCGGCCAGGGGGCGGGCCAGCTCGAAGCGCGAGCGCTGCGACTGGGCGAGCTGTGCCCGGCGGCGGGCATGAAGCATGTAGCTGTCGCCCAACGGCAGATTGTGGCGCCGCCCGAGGGTCTCCAGCATGGCATTGCGCGGCAGGCTGCCGGGCAGATGGAAGCCGCAATAGTCTACCCGCTCGATCTCGAAGTCGACAAACGCCAGCCAGTCGCCAAGCCGGCCGGGAGAGCGCCAGTGGCCTAGCCAGGGCATGCGACGTCGCTTGCCCGGCCAGGCCCGCGAGAGTCCACCGGCGCTCAGCGGGCACCAGCCGAAGATGATCAGATGCCCATTGTCGGCCGTGACGCGAGCCGCCTCCTGCAGCATGTGGTGCGGTTCGTCCACCACCTCCAGCAGATGGTGGACCACCACCAGGCTCAGGCTGTCATCGGGGAGGGGCAAGGCATCCGGCGGACACACCAGGGTCGACTCGTGATCGGCCATCTCGCGGCTCGGTGACCAGCCCAGGGCATGGGCGATCGGACAGATGTCACTGAGCACGGGGGCCATGCCCAGCTCCAGGCTGTGCCGCCCGACCAGGCGTTCGCAGACCGGTCCCAGGCAGGCGCGCTCGGCCCGCCACAGGGCCTGGCCCGCCGGCGACGCCCAGTAGCGCCTTCCCTCCCGGACCAGCCGCGCCAGGGCATGGGGATCCCGCGAATTTGACATAGTGCCGTTTTCCCTCCACAGTGCCGGGTTTTGTAAACCATATCGCAACGAATCTCGGTAGCGTCTGGCAACGCCTCCGTCAAGGACCCCGATCCCATGTTGAGCGTGACACCGATACCCGCCTTTAGCGACAACTATATCTGGCTGCTGCGCCAGGACACGAGCCAGGCAGTCTGCGTGGTGGATCCCGGCGATGCAACGCCGGTGATCAAGTGGCTGGAGCGCGAGGGACTGGAACTGGGTACCGTACTGATAACCCACCATCATCACGACCACACCGGGGGGCTGGCGGAGCTGATCAAGCGCTACTCGCCGCGGGTGATCGGCCCGGACAATCCCGAGATCGAAGGCATCGACGAGCGGGTCGGCGACGGCGACGAGGTGCGGGTGATGGGCAGGCTGTTCGAGGTGCTCGCCCTGCCCGGCCACACGCTGGATCATATCGGTTTCTTCACGCCAGGCATCCCGCCGCTGCTGTTCAGCGGCGACGTGCTGTTCAGTGCCGGTTGCGGCCGGCTCTTCGAAGGCACCCCGACGCAGATGCATGAATCACTGTCGCGCCTCGACTCCCTGCCGGAGGACACCCTGGTGTTCGCCGCCCACGAGTACACCATGGCCAACCTGGCGTTCGCCCGCGCCGCCGACCCGGACAATGCCGATATCGAGGCCGCCGAGGCGGAGTGCCAGCGGGCCCGCGAGCTAGACCGCCCCACCCTGCCCACCACCCTGGGCCGCGAACGCCGTATCAACCCCTTCCTGCGCTGCGCCTCGGCCGGCGTGCGCCAGGCCGCATCGGCGCATGGGGACACCGACAGTGACCTGACGACCTTCACCACGCTGCGCGCCTGGAAGGATGCCTTCTGAACTCGCCGCTGATGGATGACACGAGGCCTGCCCGTAGCGGCAGTCCCCCGCATGACCAGGAGATCACCTTTCGATGACTTACTACACGACACGTCGACGGATCCTGGGCTTCACCAGCTGTCTCGCGCTGATGGGTTCACTGATGGCCACCACTGGCAACAGCCAGGCCTCACCGACGCCCCAGCGCGCCTTCAAGGACGATTCGGCCAGCCATACGGCCCAACCCACCCCGCTTCCCTCGAACCAGACCTTCTGGGATGCCCTGGCCCTCGAGCCCAGGGATGCCTGGTCGCGCCTCGCCGAGGCCTTCCAGTGGCAAGGGGACATCGATCAGCCACGCGTGCAGCAATGGATCGATCACTACCGCCAGAGCCCCCACAACATCGTCGAGATCACCGAGCGCGCCAGGCCCTGGCTCGCCTGGATCACCGAACGGGTCGAGGAGCGCGGACTGCCCGGCGAGGTCGCCCTGATCCCCTTCATCGAGAGCTCCTTCGACCCCACCGCCCAGAGCCATCGCGGGGCGGCCGGTCTCTGGCAGTTCATGCCGGGCACCGGCCATGCCCTGGGACTTCGTCGCGGCGGCGGCTACGATGGCCGCCTGGATGTGGCGCGCTCCACCCATGCCGCCCTGGACTACATCGAGATGCAGGCCGAGCAGTGGTACGAGGGTGACATCGAGCTCTCCCTCGCGGCCTACAATGCCGGCGCCGGCACCGTGAACCGTGCTCGCAGCGCCGCGCTCTCCGGGGGTCAGGCCGGCACCTACTGGGACCTGGAGCTGCCGCGCGAGACCATGGCCTACGTCCCCAAACTGATCGCCATCTCGGCGATCATCGCCGAGCCGGAACGCTACAACGTCGAGCTGCCCCGGATCGAGGCCGCGCCGGCCGTGGCCGAGGTCCCGGTGACCCGGCCCATGGACATCGGCGAGGCGGCTCGCCTGGCGGGAGTCCCCCATGCGGCCCTGGCCGACCTCAATCCCGGCCTGCTCGGCAACCGGGCCGACCCCCGCCACGTCAAGCGGCTGCTGGTGCCCGCCGACAGCGCCGAGCGGCTGGTGGCCCGTCTCAGCGGGGGCCCAAGCCGTAGAGCGGCCGCCACCGACGGCGATGACGTCTACGTGGTCCGCCGCGGGGACAGCCTCTCGGCGATCGCCTCGCGCCATGCCGTGGCGCTGGCCGACCTGGCCCGCTGGAACGGCATCGAGCGGCGCGACGCTTTACAACCGGGGCAACAGCTGACACTTTCCGGTAGTTGATGTCAGGGGCCACGGCCCCGCCTGCTACAAGGAACCTGATCGATGCGACACGCTGCCCCTGGCCTGGGCCTGCTGCTGGGCACGCTGCTCGGCGGACCGGCCCTGGCGGCCGAGCCGGCCGACGTGCCGACCGTGCACGGCCTGGCCCTCTATGGTGACCCGCGCCTGCCCGCGGACTTCGCACACTTCCCCCATGCGGCCCCCGACGCACCGAAGGGGGGCAGCCTGGTGCGCTCGGCCATCGGCAGCTTCGATTCCACCAACCCCTTCATCATCCGCGGCACCCCGGCCACCGGCCTGACCGAGATCTACGACACCCTGCTGACCCAGAACCCCGACGAGCCCTTCTCGATGTATGGCCTGCTCGCCGATGGCGTGCGACTCGATCCAGAGCGACAGTGGATCGAATTCGACCTGCATCCCGAAGCACGCTTTCATGACGGCGAGCCGGTGACCGCCGAGGACGTGGTATTCAGCTTCGAGACCCTGACCGAGAAGGGCCAGCCCTTCTACGGCGCCTACTATGCCGACGTCATCGACGTACAGGCACTCGACGAGGACACTGTCCACTTCGACCTCGCCGACAGCGAATCGCGCGAGCTGCCGTTGATCATCGGCCAGTTGCCGATCCTGCCGGCGCACTTCTGGCAGGATCGTGATTTCGAGGCCACCACCCGCGACGCCCTGCTCGGCTCCGGCCCCTACCGCATCGGCGAGGTGGAGCCGGGACGGCGCATCGTCTTTGAGCGCGTCGACGACTACTGGGCGCGGGACCTCCCGGTGAACCGGGGCCGCCACAACGTCGATCGACTGGTCTACGACTACTACCGCGACCAGACGGTAGCCCTCGAGGCGTTCAAGGCCGGCAACCTCGACATGCGTATCGAGACCAGCGCCCGAAACTGGGCCACCGCCTACGACTTCCCGGCCCTGGAAGAGGGGTTCGTCAAGCGGCTCGAAGTACCGGACGGCCAGCCCGCGGGCATGCAGGCCTATGTGATGAACCTGCGGCGCGACAAATTCCAGGACGTCCGCGTCCGCGAGGCCCTCAACCTGGCCTTCGACTTCGAGTGGCTCAACCGCAACCTCTTCTACGGCGCCTACCAACGCACCGAGAGCTACTTCGCCAACTCCGAGATGGCGGCCGAAGGCCTGCCGAGCGAGGCCGAGCTGGCCCTGCTCGAACCGCACCGAGAGGCCTTGCCCGAGCGGGTCTTCGATGAGCCCCTGCCTATCGAGCACCCTGAGGAGATGCGTCCACGGCTCGCCAGGGCGCTCGAGCTGCTCAACCAGGCCGGCTATGTGGTCCGCGACGGCGTCATGACCCACCTCGACTCCGGCGCACCGCTGACGCTGGAGGTGCTGCTTTTCGATAGCCAGTTCGAGCGGGTCGTGCAGCCGCTGCTTCAGAACCTGGCCAAGCTGGGCATCGAGGGCGATATCCGCATCGTCGACGTCAACCAGTACCTCAACCGCCTCCGCGGCTTCGACTTCGATATCATCGTCGGCAGCTTCCCCCAGTCGGCCAACCCCGGCAACGAGCAGCGTGATTTCTGGACCAGCGAATACGCCGAGGTTCCCCAGAGCCGCAACCTGATCGGGCTCAGTGACCCGGTGATCGACGAGTTGGTCGACACCCTGATCGCCGCCGACTCCCGAGAGGCGCTGGACACGGCCGCCAGGGCGCTGGATCGGGTACTGCGCTGGGGCTTCTACGTCATTCCCCAGTGGCACCTGGGCCAGACGCGGATCGCCCTGTGGGACAAGTTCGGCTGGCAGGAACCCTTCCCCGAGTACAACCTGGACCTGGCCGCCTGGTGGGTGGACCCCGAGCGCGGCGCCGAGATCGAGAGCCGCCAGCGCAACCGCTGAAGGTGCATGACCGGCGCCCGGCCCGCCGGCTGCCGTCACCCGTGGAGTAAGGATACGCCGTGGCCCGCTATGTACTGCGCCGCCTGCTGTTGATGATCCCCACCCTGCTGGGGATCATGCTGCTCAACTTCATCATCGTCCAGGCTGCACCGGGCGGTCCCATCGACCAGGTGCTGGCCCGTTTCGAGGGCCTCTCCAGCCAGGCCAGCACCCGTATGGAAGGGGGGGGCGGGGACGTCGCGTCGGGCGGTGAGTCGCGAGGCGCCCGGGGCATCCCCCCCGCCTTCATCGAGAAGCTCGAGGCCCAGTTCGGGTTCGACCAGCCCGCCCACGAGCGCTTCCTCGGCATGATTGCCGACTATGCCACCTTCGATTTCGGCGAGAGCTTCTTCCGTGACGAGCAGGTCACCACCCTGATGCTCGAGCGGCTTCCCGTGTCGATTTCGCTGGGGCTCTGGACCACGCTGGTGGTCTATCTGGTATCGATCCCGCTGGGCATTCGCAAGGCCCTGCGACATGGCTCACGCTTCGACGTCTGGAGCTCGGGACTGGTGATCGTCGGTTACGCCATCCCCGGCTTCCTGTTCGCCATCCTGCTGATCGTGCTGTTCGCCGGCGGCAGCTACTGGGACCTGTTCCCACTGCGTGGCCTCACCTCACCGGACTTCGACGAGCTCTCCGCCTGGGGCAAGGTCAAGGACTACCTCTGGCACATCACCCTGCCGGTGATCGCCTCGGCGATCGGCAGCTTCGCGACCCTGACCATGCTGACCAAGAACAGCTTTCTCGACGAGGTCCACAAGCAGTATGTGCTCACCGCCCGTGCCAAGGGAGCCAGCGACCGACGAGTGCTCTACGGCCACGTCTTCCGCAACGCCATGCTGATCATCATCGCCGGGCTGCCGGCCGCCCTGGTCGGCATCTTCTTTACCGGGTCGCTGCTGATCGAGGTGATCTTCTCGCTCAACGGCCTGGGCCTGCTGGGCTTCGAAGCCGTGATGCAGCGCGACTACCCGGTGATCTTCGGGACCCTCTACCTCTACACCCTGATCGGACTGGTCCTGAAGCTGATCTCCGACCTGACCTATGTGTGGGTGGACCCGCGCATCGACTTCGAGACACGGGAGTCCTGAACCGATGTCACTGCTCTCGCGCGACCTCTCCCCCATCACCCGCCGCCGCCTGGCGGTCTTCCGCGACAACCGCCGGGCCCGGTTCTCGCTGTGGATCTTCGCGGCCCTCTTCGTGGTCAGCCTGGTGGCCGAGCTGATCGCCAACGACCGGCCCATCGTCATGCAGTACCAGGGACAATGGTACGTGCCTGTCCTGGTGGACTATCCCGATACCGAGTTCGGGGGGTTCCTGCCGAGCCCTGCGGACTACCACGACCCCTTCGTGCGCGACGAGATCATGGCCAACGGCTGGATGCTCTGGCCACCGATCCCCTTCTCCTACGAGACCCTGGACAAGGAACTGGACCACCCGGCGCCGTCACCGCCCACCACCCGGCACTGGCTAGGCACCGACGACCAGGGCCGCGACGTCCTGGCGAGGGTGATCTACGGCTTCCGCCTCTCGGTGATCTTCGCCCTGGTGCTCACCGCGGGATCGCTGGTGCTGGGAGTCCTGGCCGGCGGCATCCAGGGCTACTTCGGCGGCAAGGTGGACCTGATCGGCCAGCGTTTCACCGAGATCTGGTCGGGACTGCCGATGCTCTTCCTGCTGATCATCCTGGCGAGCCTGGTGGAACCCAACCTCTGGTGGCTGCTGGGCATCATGCTGCTGTTCTCCTGGCTGGGTCTGGTCGACGTGGTGCGCGCCGAGTTCCTGCGCGCCCGGAATCTCGAGTATGTCCGTGCCGCTCGAGCCATGGGCCTGCCGTCGCGGCTGATCATGTGGCGCCATGTCCTGCCCAATGCCATGGTGGCGACCCTGACCTTCATCCCCTTCCTGTTCACCGGCGCCATTACCACCCTCACCGCCCTGGACTTCCTCGGCTTCGGCCTGCCACCGGGCTCGCCGTCCCTGGGCGAGCTGGTCGCCCAGGGCAAGAACAACCTGCAGGCCCCATGGCTGGGCATCACCGCCTTCGTCACCCTCTCGGTGATGCTCTCGCTGCTGGTGTTCATCGGCGAGGGGCTTCGCGACGCCTTCGACCCCCGCCATATCCAGCATGCCGCCAGCCCTTCCCCGGCACCGAGCGAACCCCCGAGGAGCGGGCAAGATGCGTGAGCCCATGACCACCCCCCTGCTGCAGCTGCACGACCTGACCATCGCCTTCGATGAGGTCACTGTGGTCGACCGACTGTCGCTGACCGTCAACCGTGGCGAGACCCTCGCCCTGGTCGGCGAATCCGGCTCCGGCAAGTCGGTCTCGGCACTCGGCGCCATGAACCTGCTGCCCCCCAATGCGCGGGTCGAAGGCGGGCGCCAACTGGCTGATACGGATCTCGCCACCCTGTCCGACCGGGGCTGGCGAGGGCTGCGTGGTAGCCGGGTGGGCTTCGTCTTCCAGGAACCCATGACCTCGCTCAACCCGCTGCACCCCATCGGCAAGCAGATCGGCGAGACCCTGCGCCTGCACCAGGGACTCACGGGCAGGGCCGCCCGGGCGCGCACCCGGGAACTGCTGGAACAGGTCAAGCTGCCGCGCGCCGACGAACTGCTGGATGCCTGGCCGCACCAGATCTCCGGCGGCCAGCGCCAGCGGGTGATGATCGCCATGGCCATTGCCAATGGACCCGAGCTGCTGATCGCCGACGAGCCCACCACCGCGCTTGACGTCACCGTGCAGCAGGAAATCCTCGCCCTGCTTGCCGAACTGCGCGATGCCCACGGGATGGGCATGCTCTTCATCACCCACGACCTCAACCTGGTGCGCCGACATGCCGACAGGATCTGCGTGCTGCATGCCGGCCGTGAGCAGGAGACCGGCCCAGTGGCCGAGGTCTTCACCCAGCCCCGCAGTGACTACACCCGGCAACTGCTGGAGGCAGAGCCTTCGGGCCGCCCGGCGCCCGTCGCGCGAGTCGCCCCGCTGCTGAGCGCCCGGGGGGTCGGGGTCCGCTTCCCTCGCCCGACACGGCTGTTCGCCCGACGCCCGCCCCCGTTTGAGGCGGTCAAGCCGCTGGACCTGCACGTGGCGCCCGGCGAGACCCTGGGCATCGTCGGCGAATCCGGTTCGGGCAAGACCACCCTGGCTCATGCGCTGCTGCGCCTGGGCCAGGGCAGCGGCGAGATCGACTTCGACGGCATACGGCTCGACCAGCTGACCGGCAACGCCCTGCGACGCCAACGCCGCAGCCTTCAGGTGGTGTTCCAGGACCCCTATGGCTCGCTTTCGCCACGACTGCCGGTCTTCGATATCGTCAGCGAAGGATTGCGCTTCCATCACCCGGAACTCGCCATCGCCGAGGTCGACCGCCGCGTGCGTGCCACCCTACGCGAGGTGGGCCTGCCCGAGGAGTGCGCCTCCCGCTACCCCCACGAGTTCTCCGGCGGCCAGCGACAACGCATCGCCGTGGCCCGGGCGATCATCCTCGAGCCACGGCTGGTGGTCCTCGACGAACCCACCTCGGCCCTGGACCGCAGCGTGCAGAAGCAGCTTGTGGAGCTGCTGCGTGACCTCCAGACCCGCCGTCGGCTCAGCTATCTGTTCATCAGTCATGACCTGGCGGTGGTGCGGGCCATGGCCCACCGAGTGCTGGTCCTCAAGGACGGCGAGGTGATGGAACAGGGCGACTGCCTGCAGGTCCTCGAGAACCCCGCCAGCGACTACACACGGGCCCTGGTGGCGGCCGCCGGGCTTGCCCCGCGCGAGTGAGCCGATCAGCAAACAGTCCCAATGGCTGGGCAACGTTGCCGCATGCATACAGCGGGAGGCTTGTTCGTCTTGCCACTCTCGCTCATGAGTCCGTATTCAGGGGGCTTCTACTGCCAGCCACATAGATAGATAACGGTATAATAACGTCTCGTCCAGAATGTCTTGCGACCTGCAGCGGGGCGTTGACAAAGGAGACATCCGCCACGGGTTACGCTGGGTTACACTGTCGATCTGATCCGAGGCCTCAGGACGCCATGCGTACACTCTTCTTCTCCCTGCTCGGGACCCTGTTGCTGGCGTTGCTGATGGCCGCGCCCGTCTTCGCCGGCCCCGCCCCGCTGGACCTCGACAAGGGCTGGGAATATCGCTGGGGGGACTCTCCCTTCCGGGCCGACGGCACCCCGGCCTGGGTCGACGACCCGGCCTCGCAGGGCGAGTGGCAGCCGATCGCCTTCCCGTCCAACCCTCCGGGCCGTGGAGGCAGCAAGCACGCCTGGTTTCGCATCACCCTACCCGAGGGCGAGTGGCGCGACCCGGTGCTCTACATCTACAGCGTCGACCTGATCACCCAGGCCTGGCTGGAAGACGAGCTGATCTACCAGTACGGGCACTTCGATGCCCGCGGGGAGGGACGCTTCGAGGGCTGGCCCTGGCACATGATCAGCCTGCCCGAGGACTTCGCGGGCAAGACCCTCTACTTCCGGGTCTTCTCCGACTACACCGACATCGGCCTGTGGGGCGAGGTCAAGCTGATGGACCGCCTCGACCTGCTGCACTACATCCTCGAGCGTTCGGCCGGGGACCTGGTCATCAGCACCTTCCTGCTGCTGCTCGCCCTGCTCGCCTTCATCTTCGCCCTCGTACAGGCCAACCGGCGAAGCTTCTTCGGCATCGGGCTGTTCGCCCTCGGGGCGGGCAGCATGCTGCTGGCCGAGACGCAGGCCAGCCAGCTGCTGCTGGAGGTCCCGCTGCTTTGGGACACCCTGGCTGCTATCGGCTACTACACCCTGCCGGTGGCCATGGGGCTGATGCTGGAGCACTGGTTCGCCGAGCAACGCCCGACGCTGCTGAGGCGCATCTGGCAGCTCCACCTGGGCTACCTGGTGATGGCGCCAGGACTGGCGCTGGCCGGGGTCATCGACCTCTCCAGCACCTTCCCGCCCTTCGATGCCCTGCTGCTGGTCACCCTGCTGGTGATGTTCACGACCATCGTCGTACACCTGGGCGCCCTCAACGCCGAGCAGAAGCTGATCATCGCCAGCTACGGGCTCTTCGCCCTGCTGCTGCTGGTTGACATGGCCGTGGCCCATGGGCTGCTGCCCTGGCGCCGTGTTCCGGTTAGCGTCGCCGCGCTGGGCTTCGCGCTGGCCATCGTGATGATCTCGCTATGGCACTACCGGCATACCCAGCGCGAACTGCGCCGGCTCAACCTCTCCCTCGAGAAGCAGGTCGCCGAGCGTACGCGGGCACTGGAGCAGATGGTCGAGAAGCTGCAGGCCTACTCCTACCAGGACGCCCTGACCGGGTTGCACAACCGCCGCTACTTCGACGAGCTGCTCGAGCACGAGGCGGCCGTCGCACGCCGACACGACGCGCCGCTGACCCTGGCGATGATCGATATCGACCACTTCAAGCAGTTCAACGACCGCGAGGGGCACGAGGCGGGGGATACGGTGCTGGTCGGCGTAGGACGAGTACTGACCCACCACTTCCGTGATGCCGACGTGGTCTGCCGTATGGGCGGCGAGGAGTTCGTCATCATCATGCCGGGGGCCAGCGCGGCCATCGCCGAGGCGCGCCTCGCCGAGCTGCTGGAGGTGCTGAGCCGGACGCGTTTCCGTCACCGTGACAGGGTGCTCGGGCCCCTGTCGATCTCCTGCGGCATCGCCACCTACCCCGAGCATGCCGGCGACCCGCTGACGCTGATCGGGCTCGCCGACAAGGCGCTGTACTCGGCCAAGCACCGCGGACGGGCGAGAATCGAGACCTACGCCTGACGCCGCCTGCACCAAGGGGCCGAGGCGAGCGAAGACTCATGGCACCGCACCGGCCTCAGAACAGCCCCACCTCATCCTCGGTGAGTTCGCGCCACTCGCCGGCACTCAGCTCACCGAGTGACAGCGGCCCGATCGACTCGCGATGCAGGGCCACCACGTGGTGGCCGATGGCCGCGAACATCCGCTTGACCTGATGGTACTTGCCCTCGAACAGGGTCAGCTCGGCAACGCACGGTGAGCGCATGGCCAGTTCAGCGGGACGGGTCGGCTTCTCTTCCCCGTCGAGCAGCACCCCCGCGGCGAAACGGGCCACGGCGTTGTCCAGCGCCTCCCCGTCCAGCGGCTCGGCCAACGTGACCTCGTAGACCTTGCCACAGCGGCGCTTCGGCGAGGTGACTCGATGGGACCACTGGCCGTCGTCGGTAAGCAGGACGAGGCCCGTGGTGTCGACGTCCAGCCGGCCCACCGTCTGCAGACGCTCCACATGGGGCAGGTCGACCAGCTCGCGGACCAGCGGGTAGAGGCCGCGACGGGCGCTGCATTCGACTCCCTCGGGCTTGTGCAGCATCACGTAGCGCAGGCCGACCAGGGCCAGGCGCTCGCCGTTCCAGGTGACACGGGTGTGCTCGTCGACCTGGGTGGCGGGGTTCTTGATTACCTCGCCGTCCACCTGGACCTCCTCGCGGTGCAGGGCCTTCTTGGCCAGGCTGCGCGTCAGGTCGGTGGTCTCGCAGAGGAAACGGTCCAGGCGCATCAGTAGCCCACCCCGTCGGCGAGGCCGAAGTGGTCGGCATCACGCCAGGCGGGAAACTTCTCGCGGAAGCCGTGCAATTCCTCGAGCGAGAGGCTACCGGTCTTCAGGAAGGGGGTGTCACGAGGCTCGTCGATCAGCGCCTCGCCCTTGGCATCGACCAGCATGGAATCGCCGGCATAGGCGAGTCCCTTGGCATCCTCGCCGACCCGATTGACGCCGATCACCGGGCAGAGGTTCTCGATGGCCCGGGCCTGCAGCAGCACCCGCCAGGGGTGGCGGCGCGGCGCCGGCCAGTTGGCCACGCAGAGCAGGGCGTCATACTCGAAGTGCTCGTCGGGCCCGGGCTGCTGGCGCAGCCAGACGGGGAAGCGCAGGTCGTAGCAGACGCTGAGCAGGATGCGGAATCCCTTGAGCTCGACGATCACCCGCTCGTGGCCCATGGCGTAGCGCTCGTGCTCCCCGGCCATGCGAAACAGGTGACGCTTGTCGTAGGTGACCAGGCTGCCGTCCGGACGCGCCCAGACCAGGCGATTGAAGTAGTCGCCGTTCTCCACCACGGCCACACTGCCGGTGACCACGCAGCCGCGGCGGGCCGCCTGGTCCTTGAGCCAGGCCACGGTACGGCTCTCGGCCATGGGCTCGGCCATCTCCCGGGAATTCATGGTAAAGCCGGTGGCGAACATCTCCGGCAGCACGATCAGGTCGGTGTCGTCGGCGCCGAGCCCGCCCAGGGTCTCCTCGAGCATCCGGCAGTTGGCATCGGGGTCTTCCCAGCGCAGGTCGCACTGCACCAGGGTGGTTCTCAGTTCGCTCATGCGGGAACTCCCGTCCAGGTAATAGGCCCGTCACAGCCTACCCCAGGAGCCCCGTCATCGTCAGCCGCCACACGAGACCCATGGCGGCACGGCCAATAGCCTGCTAAGGTCTACGCGTTTCGATTCGAGGCCTTCATGTCCAGCCATTCCACCTCTGCCCCGCACCAGGAAACCGGCAAGGGCGTCGCCTTCGGCCTGACCGCCTATGTGGCCTGGGGCTGCTTCCCGCTGTTCTTCGCCCTTTTCCAGGGCGTTCCCGCCTTCGAGATACTGGTTCATAGGGTGATCTGGTCCTGTGTCTTCCTGGTCGGGCTGGTCACCCTGCTCGGCCGCTGGGCCCCCATCCGCCGGGCCATTGCCGAGCCCAGGCGCCTCGGTCGGGTGCTGGGTTGCGCCCTGCTCATCGCCCTGAACTGGGGGCTCTACATCTATTCGGTGGAGACCCGGCATGTGCTCCAGGCGAGCCTGGGCTACTTCATGACGCCGCTGGTCAACGTGGGGCTAGGCATGCTGGTGCTGCGCGAGCGCATGGCGCGCCTGCAGGGCGTGGCGGTGGGACTCGCGGGACTGGCCATCGCGATCCAACTGGTGATGCTGGGCGAGCTGCCCTGGATCAGCCTGGCCCTGGCCTTCTCCTTCGGTACCTATGGCCTGCTGCGCAAGCAGGTGCCACTGGACGGGCTGTCGGGACTCTTCGTCGAGACCCTGCTGCTCCTGCCCCTGGCCCTGATGGCGCTGGGCTGGCTCACCCAGGCCGGGCTCTCCCACTTCCTCGGGGATGGCCGTACCACCGGCCTGCTGGTGGCCAGCGGCGTGATCACTGCCCTACCCCTGCTGGCCTTCGCCGGGGCCGCGCGGCGGCTGCGTCTGGCCACCCTGGGCTTCCTGATGTACCTCAACCCGACCATCCAGTTCGTCATCGCCCTGCTGGTGTTCCATGAGCCCCTGGCACCCGTGCAACTGGCCACCTTCATGCTGATCTGGACAGGACTGGCCCTCTACTCCTGGTCGGCCTGGCAGTCACGCCCCCGGGAGGCGAGCGCACCGGCCACCTCGTCGCGTTGACACGCCCCGTTCGCTGCGGCCTGTCAATCCGGGCGCCCGTGTCGCCTGTCCTGCGCCTTTCCGCTACCATCGCCGGATGGATCCCACACCTCCTCGCGCCGGACGACCCCGCCTGCTGCTGGTCGGTGCCGGGCACGCCCACCTGCACCTGATCCGACATCGCCACCGCCTCGAGGCCGCCGATGTCACCCTCGTCGACCCCGGGAGCTTCTGGTACTCGGGACGGGCCACCGGTATGCTCGGGGCCCACCACACCGCCGCCGAGGATCGCCTGGACCCGACCCGCCTGGCGGCCCCCTTTGGCGTGCAAGCCCTGCGGGGTCGCCTCGCTCACCTCGACCCGGAGGCACGGATTGCCCGGCTGGATGACGGTCGCGAGCTCGACTTCTCGCTGCTCTCGCTGAACCTGGGGTCGCGCACGCCCTGCCCCGCCAGGCGCACGCCGGGACCGCTTGTCTGGGCCGTCAAGCCGATCCCGCGGCTGCTCGCCCTGCGCCACTGCCTGGAACAGGAATTCTCCCGTGGCCTCACCCCCCGGCTGGTCGTCGTCGGGGGTGGCCCGAGCGGGGTGGAGGTAGCCTGTCAGTTGCGCGAACTGGCCAGGCGCCATGCCGCCCGCCCCGAGATCCTGCTGGTGACCCGCGGCGAGCGGTTACTCGAAGGCGCCCCCGCAGGGGCCGTGCGCTGGCTGATGCGCCAGCTCGAGCGTCGCGAGATCCGGGTCCGGTTCGGCCTCAACGTCACCGGCCATGCCGCCGGCGGGGTGACCTTCGCCACCGAGACCAACGCCTGGGGCGAGGACAGCCTGCAATGGTTGGCGGCCGACCATGTCGTGCATGCCTCGGGGCTGGCCCCGCCCGAGGTGGTCGAACGACTGGGCCTGCCACTGATTCCCGGACGTGGCCTGGCCGTGGAAGCCACCCTGCAGAGCCCCGGCCATCCCGACATCTTCGCCGCCGGCGACTGTGCGGCCATGCTGCACCACGAGCTGCCGCGCCTGCGCATCCACGGCATCCGCCAGGCCCCGGTGCTGCTCGACAACCTGGCGGCACGCCTGGCCGGTGGCCCCCTGACCCCCTACGTTCCCCAGCGGCTGGCCCTGGCGATCCTCGACCTGGGCGCCGGCCAGGGACTCGCCATCCGCGGCCGCCGCTGGTGGGGCGGGCGCCTGGCCCTGGCCTGGAAGCGACGACTGGACCGCCGCTTCCTTCGCCAGTTCCGGACATGACAATGGGGTGGAATCTGTAGGCAGAGGGTCGACGGGGACCCGCCCGAATCGGTCGCCTTACGTCAAGACCGGGGCGGCTTCCCATGCGGTCGCGCCTTCATGAAGGGCTGGATCAGCATGCGGTCCAGCCGGAGATCGCGCGCCTCCCTGAAGGCCTCGATGCCGATCGTCATGCCGAGGTGGCCAGCGGCTGGCTGGTCCCGGTAGGTGGCGAAGAGCCGATCCCACCACGGCAGGTTGAAGCCGAAGTTGCTGTCCGTTTCCTCACGAACGATGGAGTGGTGGACACGATGCATGTCGGGTGTCACCACGAGAAGGCGCAGCCAGCGGTCGATCCTGGCGGGCAGGCGGACATTGCCATGGTTGAACATCGAGGTGGCATTGAGCAGGACTTCGAAGAGCACTACCGCCACCGCCGGTGCCCCCAGCACGGTCACCACGGCGAGCTTGACGCCCATCGACAGCAGGATCTCCAGGGGATGGAAGCGCAGGCCGGTGGTCACGTCGAACTCCAGGTCCGCGTGATGCATGCGATGAAGGCGCCATAGCCAGGGAACGGCATGGAATAGCCGGTGCTGGAAGTAGATGGCCAGATCCAGCACGACGACTGACGCCACTATCGCCAGCCATCCCGGTACTACCACCAGGTTGAAGAGGCCCCGGCCCTGTTCGGCAGCGACCAGGGCAGCGCCGACGGCGGCAAGGGGAAACACCAGGCGAACCGCCAGCGTATCCAGGACTACGATCAGGAGGTTGCCTGGCCAGCGCCTGGCGCGACCTATCCGTTGGGGACGCCGCCTGGCGACGACCTCCCAGACGGCCATCACCAGCAGGATAGTAATGAAGACGGCGCCCCGAACCACCGGTTCATGGGTCAAGAGCAGGTCACTCATGGCCTGGCCTCAGGTCACGGGAAGACCCGCCGCCTTCCATTCGGGATAGCCTTCCTCGAAGCGCCTGACGCGATAGCCGAGCTGGCGCAGCCGCTGCACGGCCTCATGGGACAGCGCACAATAGGGGCCACGGCAGTAGGCGATGATCTCCCTGTCGTGGGGCAGCCTGTCCAGCATCTCCTCCAACTGTGCCAGGGGGATATTGATCGCCTCGGGCAGGTGGCCGGACTCGAACTCGTCCGTGGGGCGCACGTCCAGCAGTACCACCTTGCCGCTTTCCAGCCCGGCCAGCAGCTCGTGTCGAGAGACCGCCTCTAGGCTTCCCCCCGCATCGTCCTCGGCAAACAGTCGTCCGACCAGGCGTTCCATCTCGGCCAGGTTGGACTCGGCCACCTGCCGCATCAGCCCCATGAGGCTGACGATGCGCTCGTCGGTCAGGCGGTAGATCATCTGCTTGCCGGCGCGAGTGGCGGTGACGAGCCCCGCACGCCGCAGCTGCTGCAGGTGCTGGGAGGCATTGCCCACCGTGAGGCCGGTGGTGACGGCCAGCGTCTCCACCGCGGCATCCCCCTGCGCCAGCCGCTCCAGCAGCGCCAGGCGATGGCCGTTGCCCAGGGCACGTGCGACCTGGGCCAGGGTATCGAGAAGGTCTTGTTGCGAGGTCATCGGTTCATCTCGGCTCGGAAGGCGAAGGGGCTCTGTCGCTTGACAGCAGATCGTGGTCACGACCATCATTCTATCACTTCATAGAATGACAGCAAGGAAACCGCGCCATGCAGACCCTCATCATCATCAACGATCCCCCCTACGGTACCGAAAGGCTCTACAACGGCCTTCGTCTGGCCCATGCGTTGATCAAGCGCGAACATGAGGTCACCCTCTTCCTGCTGGGCGATGCGGTATCCGGCGCCAAGACGGGACAGAAGACCCCGGACGGCTTCTACAACACCGAACGCATGGTCAAGCGCGTCACGACCAAGGGGCGGGTCCTGCTGTGCGGCACCTGCATGGATGCCCGCGGGCTTACCGATGACGAGGTGGTGACGGGTGCCAAGCGCAGTACCATGGACGCCCTGGCCGAGGCCACCGAACAGGCCGACAGGGTGCTGACATTCTGAGACCTGTCCCCTTGAGCCGAACCACCCCATCCCGAACAAGAGAAATACCCATGGCGCCGGTATCCCGGGAAAAGCGCAACGTGGCCATCCTGGTCACCAGCCAGACCCTGTTCATCATCGCCATGGTGACGGTGATGACCCTGAGTGGCGTGGTCGGCCAGCAGTTGAGCCCCACCCCGGGGCTCGCCACGCTGCCCATTGCCATCATGATGCTGGGTACCGTGATCTCCACCCTGCCGGCGTCCCTCTACATGAAGCGGGTGGGCCGGAGACGCGGGTTCATCACCGGGGCCACCCTGGGCGGCGTGGGTGGCGGGCTGGTCAGTTTCGCGGGCATCGCCACGGGTTCCTTCTGGCTGTTCTGCGCCGGCAACCTGCTGCTCGGCCTCTATCAGGGGTTTGCCATGTACTACCGTTTCGCCGCGGTCGACGTGGCAAGCCCGGGGTTTCGCAGCCGGGCGATCTCCTTCGTCCTGGCCGGCGGCATGGTGGCAGCCTTCCTGGGTCCCTGGAACGCCAGTGCCGCCAGGGACCTGATCGCTGGCGTGCCCTCGGGTGGCCCCTATCTGGTGATCGCGCTGCTCGCCCTGGTGGCCATCGGCCTGCTGAGCCGACTCAGGGTGCCCGCCAGCGGCGAGCCAAAGCCCGGTGACGCCTCACGCCCCATGAGCACCATTGCCCGTCAACCCAGCTTCGGGGTTGCCGTGCTGGCCGGCGCCGTCGGCTACGCTGTCATGACCCTGGTGATGACTGCTACCCCGCTGGCCATGCGTGCCCAGGGCTTCGAGATGGGCCAGGTCGCCTTCATCATGCAGTGGCACGTGCTGGGCATGTTCGCCCCGTCGTTCATCACCGGCAGCCTGATCGCGCGCTTCGGCGTGGACCGTATCCTGCTGATGGGGGCCGCGCTGTTGGCCGGTTCGGCGGTGGTGGCCGCCACGGGCCTCAGCATCGTCCATTTCTGGATATCGCTGGTGCTGCTGGGCATCGGCTGGAACTTTCTGTTCGTGAGCGGCAGTGCCCTGCTCTCCTCCGTCCACTTCGAGGTCGAGCGCGGCAAGGTGCAGGGCATCAACGACCTGATCATCTTCTCGCTGGTGGCCCTCGGCGCACTGATGGCCGGGCAGCTGCTCCATCGGCTGGGCTGGGAAGCCCTCAATCTGGCGATGTTGCCCCTGGCCCTGCTGGTAACCCTGGCCACGCTATGGTTCCGACTGAGTGCTGACCCACAGCCGGCGGGCAGTTCCTCGACGACATCCGAAAGGTAGGGACGCTCTGGTGTTCCCTGGCGACTCCACCGAGGCCAACCACCTGGCGAGGTATCGACACCGGCCAGTCCCAGTACCAGTACCAGAGGAAACACCATGACACCCGACCCGGCCCAGGAGCGCTACACGCACGGCATCCGCGAGAACCTCCACCAGTTCAGCCATCAATTGGGCCAGGTGTTTCTGGTCGGCCTGACCATCGGGATGATGCGTACCGTGGTCCCGGCGCTGGCCGAGTCGGCGTTCGGCGTCGCCGAGGGCTCCTTCATGATGCTGACGTCGTTCGTGGTCGCCTTCGGCTTCGTCAAGGGCACTCTCAACTTCGGGGGACTGGGCATGGCGCTGCTCTACCCGAACCTGAGTGCGGCAGTGGCCGATATCTCGCACCCCAACTGGCGCAGCTCCGCCATCGGCATCTACCGCTTCTGGCGCGACCTGGGCTATGGTATCGGGGCCCTTGGCTTCGGCCTGGTGGCCCATCTGTCGGGTGCCGTCACCGGTGGCTTCTGGTTCGTCGCCATCGCCATGTTTCTCTCCGGTGCCCTGGTCATGCTGTGGGGAGAAGAGACCCATCCGCGACTCAACCCGGCGCCGCACCACGATCGGAAAGACCGTCCACCATCACCAGGAGGCAGCCCGATGAGCGAACGACCAAATGAAGATCGACCCAAGGCAACCCCGGAGCTTGCGGCGTTGATACATGACTTCATGGATCCCGGGAGCACCACCCTCCGCCAGGTACGGGAGTTGTTGATGGGGGATGACCTCATGGTCTCCGATGGCGGCGAGATCATGTACCCCCAGGACAGGAAGTGGCTGGTCAACGAGTTGGATGAGCTGATCGACCGCCACGGCCTCGATGCTCCCGCGAAGGAGGTCCTTGGCGACTGACGCGCCGCAGCCCCCATGATGCCCCTCTCACCCCCGCTACCGTCGCTGGACCCGGTGTCGGGGGTGGGAATCTATGGCCCGATGCGCCGTCAGGCCTGACTGGCGGCCAGGGCCTGCTCCAGGTCGGCGAGGATGTCGTCGACATGCTCGATGCCGATGGAGAGGCGCACCATGTCGGGCCTCACGCCGGCTGCCTCGAGCTCCTCGTCGTTGAGCTGTCGGTGGGTGGTGGCGGCCGGGATCGACGAACAGGTCTTGGCGTCGCCGATATTGACCAGCCGCAGGATCATGCCCAGCGCGTCATAGAAGCGCGCCCCGGCCTCGCGACCGCCCTGGATGCCGAAACTGAGGATGCCCGAGGCACGCCCGCCCATGTAGCGCTGCGCCAGGGCGTGATCCTTGTGACTCTCGAGGCCCGCGTACTGCACCCAGGTCACCGACGGGTGTCCCTCGAGGTACTGAGCCACCTTCTGGGCGTTGTCGCAGACACGCTCGATGCGCAGCGACAGGGTCTCAAGGCCCTGCAACAGGTTCCAGGCCGCCTGGGCGGAAAGCGCCGCCCCCATATTGCGCAGCGGTACCACCCGGGCACGGCCGATGAAGGCGGCCTCGCCCAGGTCGCGGGTGTAACAGACACCGTGGTAGGAGACATCCGGCTCGTTGAGCAGCGGGAAGCGGTCGGGGTG
Organism: Halomonas rhizosphaerae; assembly: GCF_030010555.1. Taxonomy (GTDB): domain Bacteria; phylum Pseudomonadota; class Gammaproteobacteria; order Pseudomonadales; family Halomonadaceae; genus Halomonas; species Halomonas rhizosphaerae. Next base: position 100,073 of record NZ_JASCQP010000028.1, on the reverse strand, counting down.
ATCGGCCCAGGGGAAACGGCCGGAATCGACGATCACCCCGCCCACGGTGGTGCCATGGCCGCCGATATACTTGGTCGCCGAGTGGATAACGATGTCGGCACCGTGCTCGATGGGCCGCCACAGGAAGGGGGTCGGTACGGTGTTGTCGACGACCACCGGCACGCCATGGCGATGGGCGACATCAACCAGAGCCGCCATGTCCACCACGCTGCCAGAGGGATTGCCGACGCTCTCGCAGAACACCGCCTTGGTGCGGGCATCGATCAGCGACTCGAGGCCGGCGATGTCATCCTTGTCGGCGAAGCGCACCTCGATCCCCTGGCGTGGCAGCGTATGGGCGAAGAGGTTGTAGGTGCCGCCGTAGAGCTCGCTGATGGAGACGATGTTGTCACCGGCCTCGGCGATGGTTTGGATGGTGTAGGTGATGGCCGCCATGCCCGACGCCACCGCCAGCCCGGCGATGCCCCCTTCCAGGGCCGCCACGCGCTGCTCGAGCACCGCACAGGTGGGGTTCATGATCCGCGAGTAGATGTTGCCTTCGACCTTCAGGTCGAAGAGGTCCGCGGCATGCTGCGCGCTGTCGAACGAGAACGAGGTAGTCTGGTGGATCGGCACCGCCACCGCGTGCTGGTCATCGGGGGCATAGCCGTGGTGCAGGGCGAGGGTCTCGGGCTTCATGGCGTGTCCTTCTGCGTTGTCATGCGGATCTACTGATTTATCGAATGCTACCCAACCCTGAACCCGGGGACCAATATCGTTTAGTCTGGTAGGCATGCCTCGGGTCCGCTCTCGTCGACCCTGCCACCGACATGGCGAGTAAGGATGCTCAAGCGCTACCTGCCGATCCTCACCTGGCTACCCCACTATACCCGACGACTGGCCGGCGCCGACCTGCTGGCCGGAGTCATCGTCACCGTGATGGTGATACCCCAGTCGCTGGCCTATGCCCTGCTGGCCGGCCTGCCGGCGGTGGTCGGTCTCTATGCCAGCATCCTGCCGGCCATCGCCTACGCCCTACTCGGCACCAGCCGCACCCTGGCCGTGGGCCCGGTGGCGATCATCGCCCTGATGAGCGGCGCGGCCCTCTCCGAGGTGGCCGCCCCGGGCACCTCAGACTACCTGCAGGCGGCCCTGGTGCTCTCGCTGCTCTCCGGACTGATGCTCACGGCCATGGGCCTGCTGCGCCTGGGTTTCTTCGCCAACTTCTTGAGCCATCCGGTGATCGCCGGGTTCCTCTCCGCCTCGGCGGTGCTAATCGCCGCCAGTCAGGCCGCCCATCTGCTGGGCATCCAGGCGAGCGGCTTCACCGCGCTGGACCTGCTGGTCAGCCTCGGCGGCGAGTTGGGGCAGACCCACTGGCCGACCCTGCTGCTCGGCCTGGGCTGCCTCGTCTTCCTGGTCGGAATGCGACGCTACGGGGAACGGATGCTGCGGGCACTGAGACTGCCAAAGGGGCTCGCCTCACTGCTGGCCCGGGCGGGCCCGGTGCTCGCGGTGGTCGTGACGACGCTGCTGAGCTGGTGGCTGGGACTCGCGGACCGGGGGGTGGCGGTGGTCGGCGCCATCCCCGGGGGGCTGCCACCCCTGAGCCTGCCACCGCTGGATCTGCCGCTGTGGCGCACCCTGCTGATCCCGGCCCTGTTGATCAGTGTGGTGGGGTTCGTCGAATCGATCTCCATGGCCCAGATGCTGGCGGCCAAACGTCGCGAGCGCATCTCGCCCAACCAGGAACTGGTAGGCCTGGGGGGTGCCAACCTCGCCGCGGCCTTCTCCGCTGGCATGCCGGTCACCGGGGGGCTGTCGCGCACGGTGATCAACTTCGAATCCGGGGCCCGCACGCCCATGGCCGGCCTCTTCGCGGCGTTAGGCATCGGCGCGGCGACCCTGGCGCTGACCCCGTTGCTGCAGCACCTGCCCATCGCCACCCTGGCGGCCACCATCACCATCTCCATCCTGACCCTGGTGGATATCCCCCTGGTACGCCAGACCTGGCGCTACTCGCGCAGCGACTTCTCGGCCATGGCAGTGACCATCGTGCTGACCCTGGTGGAGGGGGTGGAGGCCGGCATCATCTCGGGCGTGCTGCTCTCCATCGCCCTCTTCCTCTACCGCACCAGCCGCCCGCACAGCGTACTGGTGGGACGCATCGACGGCACCGAGCACTTCCGCAGCATCGAGCGTCACGAGACCGAAACCGTCAGCCACCTTGCCATGCTGCGCGTCGACGAGAGCCTCTACTTCGCCAATGCCCGCTATCTCGAGGACACCGTCTATGCGCTGGTGGCAAGCCGTCCGGAACTCGAGCACGTGGTGCTGATCTGCTCGGCGGTCAACCTGATCGACGCCTCGGCACTGGAGAGCCTCGACGCCATCAATGCCCGGCTCGAGGACTCGGGGGTCACCCTGCACCTGGCCGAAGTGAAGGGACCGGTGATGGACCGCCTCAAGCACAGCGACTTCCTCGACGACCTCACCGGACGGGTCTTCCTCAGCACCTACGCGGCCTGGCAGGAGCTCAAGCGCTCCCCCGAGGCGTCCTGATGGCGGGCCTGTCAACCGACCTCCACCTGCTCCTTCACCTTGTCGACGATGTAGCGCCCGATGGGCAGCGCCGAGGTGGCCGCCGGTGATGGCGCGTTGCAGACGTTGACGGTGCGCCGCGTGTTGACGAACAGGAAGTCATCGATCAGCCGCCCGTCGCGGGAGACTGCCTGGGCGCGCACGCCCGAAGGCCAGGGCTGGAGGTCATCGAGGGTCAAGTCGGGACAGTAGCGGCGCACCAGAGCCAGGTAGCGGCGACGGGAGAAGGAGTTGCGCAGTTCCTCCAGCCCCGGCCGCACATTGCTGGCCAGCATCCGCCACACCCCGGCATGGGTGAAGAGCCGCGCCAGGTCCGGCAGCGAGACATCCGACTTGCGATATCCCTCGCGGGCCAATGCCAGCACGGCATTGGGGCCAAGGGTCACGCCGCCATCGATCAATGGCGTCAGGTGCAGGCCGAGAAAGGGCATGGCCGGATCGGGGACGGGGTAGACCAGGTGATTGACGATCCCGTCACGCGTCTCCGGCAGGCGGAAGTACTCGCCGCGGAAGGGGCAGATGATGAAGCCGGGATTGCGCCCCAGCATCCTCACGATGCGGTCAGACATCAGCCCCGCGCAGGAGATCAGGTAGCGGGAAGAGAACTCGTCATCGCGGGTCCTGACCACCACCTCGCCGGGGCGCTCGTCGATCCCGGTGACCTCCTGATCGTAACGGATCTGCCCAGCGCGATGCTCGAACTCCTCGGCCATGGCCCGGGTGACCCGGGCATAGTCGACGATGCCGCTGGCGGGCACAAAGATGGCCCCGACCCCGGTGATCCTCGGCTCGCGCTCGCGAAGCGCCTCGGCGGATAGCCACTCGCGTTCGAGACCGTTGGCACCGGTTCGCTCCCAGAGCCCCTGCATGCGCTCGAGTTCGAGGTCGTTGGTGGCCACCAGCAGCTTGCCGCAGATGCGGGTCTCGATGCCATGGGCCTCGCAGAACGCCCGAGTGGCCCGGTTCCCCTCGCGGCAGAAGCGCGCCTTGAGGCTGCCGGGGGCGTAGTAGACCCCGGCATGGATGACACCGCTGTTGCGGCCGCTCTGGTGGTGGGCCGGGCCCGACTCCTTCTCCAACAGCAGGATGCGCCGATCGGGAAAGGTCTCGCTCAGCTGCATGGCGGTGGACATGCCGAGGATACCCCCGCCTATGATGATGAAGTCGTACAAGGCTCACCTCGGAATGACAGGCATGTGACCGGAGAATATCCATGTTCTCCGACTGTTTCCATTTTTCGATGATCCACGGCACGATTCACCACAGTGGCGATGATTGGGTATGATGACTGCCACATTCGGAACGACAGCACGCCATGGACACCTCCTCGAAACAGAACCTGGGCGTCAGTGCCTACCACTGGCTGAAACGCGACATCATCCGCGGCGTCTTCTCGCCCGGCGAGAAGCTGCTGATGAGTGGTCTCAAGGACCGATACGGGCTGGGCATCGGCCCCCTGCGCGAGGCGCTGTCGCAGCTGGTGGCCGAGAGCCTGGTCGTGGCCATCAGCCAACGTGGCTATCGGGTAGCGCCCATGTCGCTGTCGGAACTCGCCGATCTCTATGACGCCCGGGCCCAGCTCGAGGGTCTCATCCTGGAGCTCGCCATCCAACGGGGTGGCGACGACTGGGAGGCCGACATCCTGGCCAAGGCCCATACGCTGGCCAAGGTGACGGAGGTCAACAGCTCCGAGGAACTGCTCGACGTCTGGGACACCCGCCACAAGGCCTTCCATACCGCCATCGCCGCCGGCTGCAACTCCCCCCACCTGCTGAAAGTCCGCGAGAGCCTGTTCGACCAGGTGGAGCGCTACCGTCATCTCTGGCTACGGGAGACGGTTTTCTCCGCCGAGGCCCTTGAGCGCAAACGGCGCGAACATGCCGCCCTGGTGGAGGTCATCCTCTCCCGCGATGCAAAACGCGCCGCCGGGATGATGCGCGAGCACCTGATGACGCCGGTCCCCATCATCACCGAGGTCATGCGACGGCGGGAACTGGCGTGAGGTGGCATTCGCCCCGGTTGAGGCCAGGACCTCCATTACGCGACTGACAGCTGTCATACCGCCGTCATCACCAGGCATGAAACTTCCCGTCAGACACCTCCTGAACGACAGGCCAATGTTACACTCAGGATACATTCCATGCGCCCGGGGACCCGGCGCCAGCCCCAGGAGACAGACCATGCCCCACCTGCTGAGATTCCCCCGCGACCTGGAAGCCCGCCTGGAGCGCGCCAGCCACCACACCGGCATCACCAAGGCCGAGCTGATCGAGCGCCTGGTGCAGGACGGGCTGGCCGACCTGGAGACCCAGCTGCTCCTCGAGGATACGGCAACACCCCGCGCCGAGCGCAGCATCGACCAGTTGCTGCGCGAGAGTGGCCTGGGTGCCTGAAAGAGTTGCCTGAGGCGCCGCCTGATGCGGCGCCTCAAGCGAAACCGGCGCGAAAGCGACGATAGGCCGCCAGGGCCTGTTCGGTCGAGACCGCCTTCAGTCTCACCTCCTGCCCCGGCAGGCACTGGGCCAGCCGTGAGCAGGCAAGCGGCGTGAGTGCGCCGAGCCGAGGGTAGCCGCCGATGGTCTGGCGGTCATTGAGCAGGGCAATCGGCTGGCCGTCGGGCGGCACCTGCACCGCCCCCAGGCCGATCCCTTCGGAGATCATGCTGGTCATCCGGCATTGAAGCCGCGGGCCGGTCAGGCGCACCCCCATGCGATCGGCACGATCGTCCACCCGCCAGTCTGCATTGAACGCCCGAAAGAGGCTCGCCCCGCTGAACTCGCTTATCTGGGCGCCCGGCAGCAGCGCCAGCTCGGCCGGCCCGCGATAGTCGACCCGCGCCTCACGGGGGGCCTCGCTGCCGGCGGAGGTGCGACACGGCGTGACCTGCAGAGTGTCGCCCTCGGCCAGCCGATGACCCTTGCCATCATGGCCGCCCAGCCCTTCGCGCACCACACAGGCCACGCTGCCCAGCACCGGCTCCGCCGCGAAGCCACCGGCCACCGCCAGGTAGGCCCTCAGGCCGTTGACCGGCGCACCGAAGGCGAGCCGCTGGCCCGCCTTGACGGAGAGTGATCGCCAGCCGGCGAGCGGCTCGCCTTCCAGGGTCGCGAACAGGTTCGCCCCCGCCACCGCCAGCACCAGATCGCGTTCGGCCACGAGCTCGAGGCCGCCGAAAGTCACCTCCAGAGCCGGGGTCCCCCAGGCGTTGCCCACCAGGTGGTTGGCCCAGGCCCAGCCGTGCAGGTCGACCGGTCCGCCCTGGGTCACCCCCAGCCGCCGCACGCCGAAGCGACCGGCATCCTGGAGCAGCGCCAGGGGGCCGGCCCGCGCCACCCTCAGACCATCTTTCGCAGGCGTCATGATCCCTCCTCCATCGCGCGGGTGTCGCCACCCAGACGCTCGAACTCGTTACGCTCGATGGGCACGAAACGTACACGGTCACCCACCTGGAGCAGGCTGAAACCCTCACGGTCACGGTCGAAGAGTACTGCCGGCGTCCGGCCGATCAGGTTCCAGCCACCCGGAGTGACCGTGGGATAGGCCGCGGTCTGCCTTCCGGCAACGGCCACGCTGCCGGCCGGCACGCGGCGCCGTGGAGTATCCAGGCGCGGGGCTTCGATCCTGGGATCGACGCTACCCATGAAGGCAAAGCCCGGTGCGAAGCCCAGGGCGAATACCCGGTAGCTGCGCTCACTATGGCAGGCCACCACCTCGTCGAGGCTCATGCCTGCAAGCTCGGCCAGTCGCGACAACTCGGGCCCCACCGAGGCGTCGTACCAGACCGGCAGTTCCTTGACCGGTGCATCCGCCGCTTCCTCGTCGGGTTGCAGCCGCTGCAGGAGCTCGACCAGCTGTTTCCTGGCCTCGCCTGCCGAGAGTCGCAACGGGTCGAAGACCACCAGCAGAGTGGTATAGGACGGCACCAGATCCACCAGGCGGTCGCCAAAAGCCGTCTCGCACTCCCTCACCAGGGCGGTGAGCCAGGGCATGTTGCCCTCGTCGATGGCATCGAACAGACGCACCATCCAGCCGTCCAGCCCGGCGGGCTCGAGGCGCGGCAGCCCCTGAGGAAACCGACCGCTCATGAGGCACTCGCCAGGTCATTGAGCGCCTGACGGATCGCCTTGATGGCGGCGACCGACTCGGGGTTGTCGCCATGCACGCAGAGGGTATCGGCGGCAAGCACGAGGTCGCTGCCGTCGCTGGCCGTTAGCGGCTCGCCGCGGGCGATGCGCTGCGCCTGGTCGACGATCACCTCGGGGTCGTGGTGCACGGCCCCCATCTCTCGCCGGGAGACCAGCCGCCCCTCGGCATCGTAGGCGCGATCGGCGAAGGCCTCGAACCACAGGGTCACGCCATGCCGCTCGGCCAGTTCCCGCGCTGCAGCGGTATCCCGGGTGGCCATCACCATCAACGGCAGGCGTACATCGTAGGCCACCAGCGCGCGCATCACCGCATCGAGGATCTCGGGGTCGCGCATCATGTCGTTATAGAGCGCCCCGTGGGGCTTGACGTAACCGACCTCCAGGCCCTCGGCCCGGCAGACCCCGGCCAGGGCACCGACCTGGTAGAGCACCAGGTTCTCGACCTCCTCGGCCGAGCAGGCCATCGAACGGCGTCCGAAGCCCACCATGTCCGGGTAGGCGGGGTGGGCGCCCACGGTGACGTCATGGCGCTTGGCCAGCCGCACGGTCATGCGGATCACGTCGGGGTCGGAGGCGTGAAAACCACAGGCCACGTTGGCCAGGTCCACGTGGGGCATCACCTCGTGGTCCAGGCCCATGACCCAGGGACCGAAGCTCTCGCCCATGTCGGCATTGAGCAGCAGGGTCTTCATGATCCACCTCCTCTGAGCTACGTTATGACGAGAATTTATCAACGTTTTATCGATAAGACATCGTTCTTTAGTCTACACATCGTTGACTGGGCGTCGATCGCCTGCCTAACCTTCCTCGCGAACAGTCGCTAGACTCCTTCTGGACGGCCCGCTGTCCGACGACCTGCAGCGACAACAAGAACCCGACACGAGGAACCGCACATGACTGCCCGCTTCCCCCTCTTGCATCTGACCTCGGCTGCCTCCATCGGTATCAGCCTAGCCACCCTGGGCAGCACCGCCCAGGCCGCGACCGAATGGGACATGCCCACGCCCTACGGCGACATGACCTTCCACACCGTCAACATCCGCGAGTTCGCCGACGAGGTGCGCGAGGCCACCGATGGCGAACTGGACATCACCGTGCACTCCAACGGCTCGCTGATCGGCCACGCCGAGATCAAGAACTCGGTGCGTCGCGGCATCGTGCCCATCGGCGAGCTGATCATGTCCCGCCTGGCCAACGAGAACCCGATCTTCGAGGTCGACTCGGTTCCCTACCTGGCCTCCAGCTACGAGGATGCCCAGACCCTGTGGGAGGCCTCACGGGAGGTCATCGCCGAGGAGCTTGCCGAACAGCAGCTGCGTCTGCTCTTCGCCGTCCCCTGGCCGCCCCAGGGCATCTACACCAACCAGGCCATCGAGTCCGGCGACGACCTCAAGAACCTCAGCATGCGTGCCTACAACACCGCCAGCGAACGGATCGCCCAGCTGGTCGGCGCCGTGCCGACCCAGGTCGAGGTACCGGACATCCCCACCGCCTTCAGCACCGGCCGCGTCGACGCCATGATCACCTCACCGGCCACCGGCGCCGACACCAAGGCCTGGGACTACCTGAGCCACTTCAACCACGCGCAGCTGTGGCTGCCGAAGAACATGGTGATCGTCAGCGAGAAGGCCTTCTCGCGCCTCGACGAGGCCACCCAACAGGCGGTCCTGGACGCAGCCGCCGAGGCCGAGACGCGGGGCTGGGAGATGAGCCGTCAGGAGACCGATGATGCCCTCGCGGTGCTCAAGGAGAACGGCATCGAGGTCAGCGAGCCGACCCCGGAACTCGCCGAGCTGCTCAAGGAGATCGGCGCGACCATGACCGAGGAGTGGGCCGGCCGCGCCGGTGACCAGGGGGCCGCCATCCTCGAGGCTTACGAGGCCGCCCGCGACTGAACCCGCCACCCGCCGGGGCTCAAGGAGCCTGTCGGGCTTGACACTGATCTACTGCGAGATCCGGTCTTTCGGCCAACTTCATTCGATCTGATTCGTTAAATAGCGGGCTATTCGCCTTATCAGATCGATAAACTCGTCTCGAAATCCGAACCTCTCGTCACGATCGGTCAAGACCGACAGGCTCCCACGCCCCGGCCCTGCTTCCGGTTACCGCCATGACCTATCGTCTGCGACCGCTCTATAACCTGGGCGGCTACCTGGCCGCTTTCTGCCTGTGCCTAATCTGCGTCCTGATCACGTCCCAGATCCTCGGGCGCATCATCGATCGCATCGCCACCGGGATCGGCGGTGAACGCATCGGCCTGGCGATCCCCGGCCTCTCGGAGATCTCCGGCTTCCTGCTGGTCGGCGCCAGCTTCCTGGGGCTCGCCTACACCTTCGTCCACGGCGGCCATATCCGCGTGACGCTGCTGATCGGGCGGCTCCCCGCGGCGCCGCGGGCCTTCGTCGAGCTCTTCTGCCTGAGCATTGCCCTGGTGCTCAGCCTCTATCTCGGCTGGTACCTCTACTGGCTGCTGGACGACAGCATCGCCTTCAACGAGACCTCCTACGGTCTGCTGAGCATCCCGCTATGGATCCCCCAGTCGGCCATGCTCAGCGGCGTGGCGCTGTTCTGCCTAGCGCTGGCCGAGGCCTGGCTGGCCACCCTGGTGACCGCCGTGACCCGGCCCTCCACCTTCACCATCGACGACAGCGGCCAGGAATGAGCCAGGGAGACACACCATGCTCGTGATGATGACGGTTCTCTTCGCCACCCTGCTGCTGATGCTCGGCAGCGGCGTCTGGGTAGCCTTCTCCCTGCTGGGGCTGGGCTGGCTGGGGCTCTCGCAGTTCACCTCGGTGCCGACCGGCGATGTGCTCGCGTCCAACGTTTGGGGGGAGAGCTACAGCTGGGAGCTCACCGCCCTGCCGATGTTCATCTGGATGGGCGAGATCCTGTTCCGATCGCGGCTCGCCGACGACATGTTCACCGGCCTGTCGCCCTGGATGCAGCGCATTCCGGGTCGCCTGCTGCATACCAACGTGATCGGCTGTGGCCTGTTCGCCGCCGTCTCCGGCTCCTCGGCGGCCACCTGCGCCACCATGGGCAGGATGACCATTCCCGAGCTCACTCGCCGCGGCTATGACGAAAAGCTGGTCATCGGCACACTGGCCGGCTCGGCAACCCTCGGCCTGCTGATCCCGCCTTCGATCATCCTGATCGTCTACGGGGTGGCCACCGACCAGTCCATTGCCCGCCTCTTCATGGCTGGCATCTTCCCCGGCCTGCTGCTGATCTCGCTGTTCGCCGGCTATCTGATGCTCTGGTCGTGGCGCTTCCCGGACAAGATCCCCCCCGCCGAGACCGGCCTGCCGCTGGGCGAGAAGCTACGTCGGGCACGCCGCCTGATTCCCCTGCTGGCCCTGATCGTGGGGGTCATCGGCTCGATCTATGCCGGCCTGGCCTCCCCCACCGAAGCGGCCGCCGTGGGGGTGGTGCTTTCACTGCTGCTGGCCAGTACCCAGGGCACCATGGACGGCACGGTGTTTCGCGACGCCCTGCTCGGGGCGGTACGCACCTCGACCATGATCGCCTTCATCCTGGCAGGCGCCGCCTTCCTCACCGCCGCCATGGGCTTCACCGGGCTACCCCGGGAACTCGCCGCCTGGATCGGCACCATGGGGCTGTCGCCGTTCATGCTGCTCGCGGCGCTGACCCTCCTGTTCATCCTGCTGGGCTGCTTCCTGGACGGCATCTCGGTCGTGGTGCTGACCACCTCCATCATGCTGCCCATGGTCGAGGCCGCCGGCATCGACCTGATCTGGTTCGGCATCTACCTGGTGATCGTGGTGGAGATGTCGCAGATCACCCCGCCGGTGGGCTTCAACCTCTTCGTGCTTCAGGGCATGACAGGGCGCAATATCCTGTCGATCGCCTGGGCGGCCATGCCGTTCTTCTTCCTGATGATGCTCGGTGTCGTGCTGATCAGCCTCTTCCCCGGCATCGTCACCTGGCTGCCACAGGCCATGGGCAACTGAGCATGGACAACAGGGAAAAGGAGCACCAAGTGACACGCATACGGACACCTCGCGGCCCCATCGTCTCCTCGGAGCACCTGTCGCGCAGCAGTCAGGAGCTCTCGGAGTTCGAGTTCGGCCTGATCATCGCCGGGCATGCCTTCGACCGCTGGATGGTGCGCTGCATGACGGCCACCGGCTATCCGGAACTCGGCGCCCTGGACGTGCTGGTGCTTCACAGCGTCAACCATCGGGAGCGGGCCAAGCGCCAGGCAGACATCTGCCTGGTGCTCAACGTCGAGGATACCCACACGGTGACCTATGCCCTGAAGAAGCTGGCCCGGCTGGAACTGGTGGCCGGCGAGAAGCAGGGCAAGGAGACCTACTTTCGCACCACCGACCTGGGGCGGGACGCCTGTGGCCGCTATGCCGAGATCCGCGAGGCCTGTCTGGTCGACTCGCTCTCCTCCATGGGTATCGAGCGCGAGGAGATGAGTCGCCTGGCGGGACTGCTGCGGGCCATGTCCGGGCTCTATGACCAGGCCGCCCGCTCCGCCGCCTCGCTCTAGCCGAATGCGGCGCCTGGGCTAGGCAGACGCGCGCGGGTAGAGCCGGCGGGCCCGCCACAGGCTGAACATGAACAGCAGGAAGCTCGTCATCATCGACGCCGCCAGAGACAGGGCGAAGACCACCATGCCCGGCAGGTGGCCCACGCCGAGATAGCTCACGGCACAGAAGGCAAGCAGGCTCAGCATGCCGCGCTGGGTCATGCTGACGGTCATGCGTGCCACCTCGGCCCCATAGCGCTCATGCAGCGCCCAGGCGATGGTCAGGATACCGACCGGAAAACCCAGAATGACACCGGACAACTCGGGGCCTGACCTCGCCGCCAGGGTAGTCGCCAGGCTCACCACCGCCCCCGCCAGCAGCCCGCGCAGCAGCAGGTCGAGCCACCCCGAGCTTGCCACCACCACCGGCTGCCCCAGTTGCTGCCAGCGATTGACGCCCTCTGCGACCAACAGCACCACCAGGTAAGCGGCAATGGCAGCGAGCAGGCCTCCCGGTATCTGCGTGAACAACAACGCGCCGGGCACCCAGAGCAGGCTGGCCAGCGCCAGGCTGTGCAGGCCCGACAGCCGTGTCGCGGTCAGCACGAAGCTCACGGTGAACAGCAGGGTCGCCACCAGGGCGTGCAGGGTGGAAAGCACGGCGTCCTGCACGAAGCCCGCCGGTTGCTCGCGCAGCATGAAGAAGTAGCCAGGACCCAGGATCACCGGCGTGCCGGCGAGTATGCCACCCAGCCGCGGCCCCAGGCGGCCCACCGAGAGCGCCACGAGAATCACGATGCCGGCAGTCGCCAGCAGCTTGATCAGCATCAGCTGGAGCATGGACGACGATTGACCTCCCTGTCGGACAAGACCGGACTCCGGCCCGGAAGTCTACTCGCTCTCCCGGGTCGCCAACAGCTCGGCAGCCTGCCGAGGATTGCGCGGGTAGAAGCGTTCCGGCTGGCGCTCGATATGGGCGAAGAAGCGCGTGTCCTTGTAGGGCATCTTCATGAAGCCCGACACCCCGAGCCCCTCGATCAGCCCCACCGCCTCGAGGATGTCATCCAGGCGGCCCCGGAACTCCTCCTCCCGGGAGGGGTCGAGCAGCCGATAGTGGCTATGGATCTTCAGGTGCTGGGGCAGCGCCTCGAAGATGATCATGCCGGTGTGGTGAATCTCGTTGAGCGCCTCCAGCGAGGCGATGATCGCCTCGGGCAGGACAAGAAATTCCTCCGGGTCCGGGCCATCCTCGAAGTAGCTGTGCAGGCGTGAGCGGTCCTCCAGCTCAGGCACCGCGCTGACCTCATAGTGCAGCCGCATCCCGGGCAGGATCTCGAAGGGCTGGTCCACGCTCTCCCGGTCCAGGTGCAGGGTATCGCGGGCATTGAACAGGCAGCTCTTGAAGATGCCGCGACGGTGAATCGCCCGGGCCAGGGTGACCATGTTGTTGACCGCGGCGATAAAGGCCGCGCGTCGCTCCGGGGCGTGCAGGTTGAGCGAGGTGTCGATATAGACCCCTTCGGCCTCCCAGCGCACGGCCAGCCCGCCCACCACCGGGTACTTGCCCAGCCGGCTCACCGCCGCCAGGAAGGCCTTCTCGGTCTCCCCCATGTTCTGCATGAAGTTCTTGTAGTAGCGATCGAGCTGGACGTCGTTGACGTCGTTGAGGGTCTCGCGACCGCCCTCCTCGCGCAGGAAGGACTTGCGCGAGCTGTAGACCACGGTATCGATCTCGCGACCGGCCGGGCGACTCCAGACCGGCACCAGGGGGGGCTCCTGGGGCGTGGGGAGGTCAAGCATCACCAGACGGGCGAGCCGGGGCATCTCGCGGATGAAGTGGTCGCCGGCGCGCATGCGGGTGCGTGGGTCAGGATCGAGCATGCCATCGAGCATGCGCGCGAACTCCATGGGCAATCCCAGGGAGGTGGCGGGAATGGCCCGGTGGCCGAAGCGACAGGACTGGGCCGAGGCCAGGGCATAGAGGGTGGCCGCCGCCCCCTGCTCGTCGAAGCGAGGCGACGAGAGCGCCCCGTTGAGCTGCTCCTCGCCGATGAAGTAGACATCCCCCAGTCGCGCGTTGGTCTGCTGCAGGTTGTCCGACATCAGCTCCATGACGTTGGTCGCCACGAACTGCAGGCTGGCGTCGAGCTGGGCGAAGACCGAGGAGCCCCAGTCGATCAGGGCGATGGTCTCCTGGGCATCATCGAAGACCAGGTTGGAGGGCTTGATATCGCCATGCACCACCGGCCTGCCGGCCGGTCCGCTCTCGCGGCGAAGGGTGCGCAGGATATCGGCCAGTTGGTCGGCAATGCGCACCACCAGGCGCGGCGACAGGCGTCCCTCATGCAGCGAGACCTCCTCCATGTTGAAGCCCGGGGCGCGCTGCATCACCAGGATCGACTGGCTGCGCACCCGCTGGAAGACAATCAGCTTGGGCACCCGGGGGTGATCGACCTGCTCCAGCATGAAGGCCTCTTCCTCGAGGCGATCCTGGAGGTGCTGGGGCAGGTTGACGCGGGTGAACTTGAAGACGTACTGCTCACCGAGCCCGGTGAGCCCGGCGAAGACGAAACCGTAGGCGCCCTTGCCGATCAGTTCGATATTCCGGTAACCCAGCTGTTCCAGCTGGGCCTGACACAACGCCACCCACGCCTTGAGCTTGCGGGCGTCGTCATGGCTGAGCAGGTAGATCGACTGCTCTTCCGGAATATAGAACTGCTGAAGGGACGCCTGGGTCATCGCATTACCCTAGAATGTTGGAGAAGCGCTGATTCATGTCGCGAGCGATGAGAGGCTGGCCGCCGCCGGAGCGGAGCAACCGGAGTTGACTGGCTGCTCAATGAGGATTGCGAGCACCGCCGGCGGCCAGGATATCGAGCGCAGCAATGAATCAGGGTTTCTCATCCCAAGTGCAGGAGCATGCTCTCCGGCGCTTCGAGATAGCCCTTCCAGGCGTTGCAGAAGCGGGCGATGGTGCCACCATCGATCAGGCGATGATCCCCCGCCCAGGTGATGGTCATGATCGCCCGCTTGACCACCCTGTCCTGCTCGTCGAAGCGCGGCAGCCACTGGGTCTTGCCGATGGCGACGATGGCCACCTCCGGGGCATTGATGATCGGCGCCGCATAGGTCCCGCCCAGTGCCCCGATGTTGGAGATGCTGATGGTGCCCCCCTTCAGGTCGGATGACGCTACCCTGCCCTCGCGGGCCCCGGCGGTCAGCCGCTGGATCTCGCCGGCGATCTCCAGCAGGGTCAGTCGCTCCACCCCCTTGACGTTGGGCACCATCAGCCCCGCCTTGCCGTCCACGGCCATGCCGATGTTGCAGGACGGCAGGTAGTGGATCTCGTCACCTGCCTCGTTGAGGCGGCTGTTGAGGATCGGGAAGTCACGAATCGCCAGCGCCATGGCCTTCATGAAGAAGGGCATCAGCGTCAGGCGCGCATCAAGGGCCTGAGCCTCGGGCTTGAGGCGTTCGCGCAGCGCCAGCAGCTCGGTGACATCGAGCTCCTCGCCGTACTGGAAGTGCGGGATCATCGAGGCCGAGGCCACCATCTGGCGGGCCATGGCGGCCCGAACGCCGCGCAAGGGCTCGACGCGAACCTCCGCCTCGCCCGTCGATGGCCGGGCCGACGGCACCGCCTCTCGGGCGGGCGCCGGCTCCGCGGCGGCCGTGCCGCCGCGCTCCAGGAAGGCCTGGACATCTTCCTTCAGCACCCGCCCCTGCTTGCCGGATCCCGGCACCTGCTCGAGGCGCAACCCATGCTCACGCAGCAGGCGCCGCACCGCGGGGCTCGCCGGAATTCGCCCGTGGGGGCCAAGTCCACTGGCCTGCGGAGCCGCAGCCGACGAGCTCGCGGCCATGTCCGGACCAGGAGCTGGACGCGGGGCAGATTCGGCGGGCGCCGGTGCCGTCGAGGCGGTCTCGTCCATGTCCTCGGTATGCTCCGGGGCGTAGGCAAACAGCGGGGCATGGACGCGGGCAATCTCGCCCTTGGGAACATGCAGCCGGGTGACCGTCCCTGCCTCGGGGGCAGTGATTTCCATCATGGCCTTGTCGGTCATCACATCCACGACCGGCTGGTCCTCCTCGATGACGTCACCCTCGGCGATGCGCCATTCGACCACCTCGCACTCCACGATCCCCTCGCCAAGGTCCGGCAGGATGAAATCCCTGGACGTGGCGCCCCGGGGCGCTGCCTGGGGGGCCTTCTGCGTCAGGGTCTGCTCGACCGCGGGGGACTCCTCCTGCTTGTCCGACGTTGCCGGTGCGTGTGCCTCGCCTTCGGCCTCGTAGGCAAAGAGCGGCGCATGGACCTTGGCGATCTCGCCCTTGGGCACGTGAAGCCGGGTGACCCGCCCCGCCTCCGGCGCGGTGATCTCGACCAGCGCCTTGTCGGTCATCACCTCGACCACCGGCTGGTCCTCTTCGATGACGTCACCCTCTTTGATGCGCCACTCGACTACCTCACACTCCACGATACCTTCGCCGATATCGGGCAGCTTGAACTCTGTCATCTTGTCTCTCCTGTCCTGAACCCGGGTCGTCAGAAATTCACACTGGCGCGGATGGCCTCGACGATCTTCAGGTGATCCGGCAGGTACTCCTTCTCCAGCGTCAGCGGGAAGGGCGTATCCAGGCCGGTCACCCGGGCAATGGGCGATTCCAGGTACAGGAAGCAGCGCTCCTGGATGGCCGCGGCGATCTCGCCGGCGAAGCCCCCGGTGCGCGGCGCCTCGTGGGTAACCACCAGCCGGCCGGTCTTGAACACCGACTCGGCCACGCTGTCCTGGTCCCAGGGCAGCAGGGTGCGCAGGTCGATCACCTCGCAGGAGATGCCGTCCTTCTCGGCCAGTTCCACGGCACGGTCGATCACCTCCATCTGGGCGCCCCACCCCACCAGGGTCACATCGGTGCCCTCCTTGGTCACCTCGGCCTCGCCGATGGGCAGCTGGTAGTCCTCCTCCGGCACCTCGCCGACCGCGGCACGGTAGAGGCGCTTGGGCTCGAAGAAGATCACCGGATCGGGATCACGAATGGAGGCCAGCAAGAGCCCCTTGGCCTGATAGGGGTCGCGGGGCACCACGATCTTGAGACCGGGCGTATGCGCGAAGTAGGCCTCGGGCGACTGGGAATGGTAATGGCCGCCGGCGATGCCGCCGCCGTAGGGGGCACGGATGGTCAAACCGCCGACGTTGAAGAGGTCGCCGGAGCGGTAGCGGAACTTGGCCGTCTCGTTGACGATCTGGTCGAAGGCCGGAAAGATGTAGTCGGCGAACTGGATCTCCGCGACCGGCACCGAGCCCTGGGCGGCCAGTCCGTTGGCAAAGCCGATGATGCCCTGCTCCACCAGCGGTGTATTGAAGCACCGCGCGCGGCCGTACTTTTCCTGCAGGTGGCTGGTGGCACGGAAGACGCCGCCGAAGCTGCCCACGTCCTCGCCGAAGCAGAGCACCTTGTCGTCCTCGCCCATGGCGATGTCCAGGGCGTTGTTGATGGCCTGCAGCATGTTCATGGTCGGCATCTCACTCCCCTCCCTTGGCAGCGACGTCGTCACCGGCGCGCACGTCCGGGTCCAGGGAGCGCGCTCCCTTCGGGTAGGCCTCCGGATACTGGCGGATATGGGTCTTCAAAGCGTCGAGCTGACGCTGCAGCTCCGGGGTGACATCCGCATAGACATCGGTCACCAGACTGTCCAGGGGCGGTGGCGGGCGCTTCTCGGCACGCTTCATGGTCTCCAGCACCTCGCGGCGCAGGCTCTCCTGAAGGGCCTTCTCTTCCTCCTCGCTCCACCAGTCCAGGTCGATCAGCCAGCGCTGCATGCGCAGGATCGGATCCTTCTCGCGCCAGGCCTCCTCCTCCTTCTTCGAGCGGTAGCCTGAGGGGTCATCCGAGGAGGAGTGGGCGGCCAGGCGATAGCTCATGGCCTCGATGAGCACCGGCTGGTTGTGCTCCACGGCGATCCGGCGTGCCTCCCGGGTGGCGGAGTAGACTGCGAGGATGTCGTTGCCATCCACGCGGATCACGTGCATGCGATAGCCGAAGGCCCGGGGTGCCACGCCATCGGCGGCGAACTGCTCGATGGACGGGGTGGAGATCGCATAGCCGTTGTTGCGGCAGAAGAAGATCACCGGTACCTCGTGCACCGCCGCCATGTTTAGGGCGGCATGGAAGTCGCCCTCGGAGGCGGCACCCTCGCCGAAGAACACCGTAGTGCACTGGCCATCGCCGGCGAGCTTCTGGCCATAGGCATAACCGGTGGCCTGGGGAATCTGGGTGGCCAGCGGCGACGAGATAGTCATGTAGTGGAGCTTGCGCGACCCGTAGTGGATCGGCATCTGGCGGCCCTTGCCGTAGTCCAGCTCGTTGCCGAACAGCTGGTTCATGAACTCGTCGAAGGTGAAGCCGCGATAGACCAGGGCGCCCTGCTCACGATACTGCGCCATGATCATGTCGGCATCGTCGAGCGCCGCCGTGGCGCCGATCACCGCGGCTTCCTCGCCGGTGCACTGCATGTAGAAGGAGAGCCGGCCCTGTCGCTGGGCGGCGAGCATTCGCTCGTCGAGCACGCGGGTGGCCACCATGGCGTGGTAGATGGCCAGGGCCTTGTCGTGTTCCAGGCCGGGTGCCCTGGCGCCCTCGTGGAGGGTGCCGTCCTGCTTGAGCAGCCGGAAGGTGGGAATGCTGAACTCGTCACCGGCCAGGAAGGTCGGCTCGTGGATATCCGGTGTTGTTGTCATCGTCGTGATCCTGTGCCCCTTTTGGGGGCAGTGTTGTCTTTAATGTTCCGATCCGCCAGGGGGTCGCCCCGGGGCCGGTCAACGCAACAGGATTGACGTTAACGTAAACTGGCGAGCTTGGGTAGACCCGAAAGTCGAAATGGGCGCCTGCCTGTGCCGACCGATCAGCGGGAACCGGCCAGCGGCAGTCGACTGAACAGGCTGTCCACACTGATCGCCAGCAGGCCGATCAGCAGCGCCCCCTGGACCACATAGGCGGTGTTGCCGTTGACGATTCCCGAGATGATCGGATCGCCCAGGTTGCTCGCCCCCACGGTGGCGCCGATGGCCGCCGTGGCGATGTTGATGGTGACCGAGGTGCGGATCCCGGCAAGGATCACCGGCGCGGCCAGCGGCAGTTCCACCTGGCGCAGGATCTGGCCGCCGCTCATGCCCATGCCACGCGCTGCCTCCATCACTCCTGGGTCGATGCCCTCGAGGCCGGCCAGGGTGTTGCGCACGATCGGCAGCAGGCCATAGAGAAAAAGCGCCACGATGATCGGCAGGGTGCCGAAGCCCAGCACCGGCACCGCCAGTGCCAGCACCGCCACCGGCGGAAAGGTCTGGCCGATCGAGGCCAGCTGGCTGACCAGCGGCAGGAAGTCCCGTCCCCAGCCGCGGGTCGCGGCGATGGCGGCACCCACGCCCACCAGGATGGCCAGCACGGCGGCCACGCTGACCACCAACAGGTGGCGACCCAGCAGGGTCAGGAAGTCGGCACGCTCATAGATCACCTGGCGGCTGTCGGCCTCGATCCAGCGAAACAGCCCCTCCAGCTGTCCCATGCCAAGCGTTGCCGCCAGCAGCAGCGCCAACCAGCAAAGCGGCACGACCCAGCGGCGAAGCTCAGTCATCGCGCCGTGCTCCCACCAGGCGGCGCAGGGAGAGCTCGCCCACCGGCTGGCCGTCGTCGTCCACCACGGTGAGCCGCTCGGCATGACGCCACAGCATCACCGAGAGCGCTTCACGCAGGCTGGCCTGCTGGCCGATCCGCTCGCGAGCCGGGAGGTCATGGCCCAGCGGCTGCATCCGCTGGCTGACCGGCAGCAGTGCCGCCTCCTTCAGGCCACGATCCTCGCCTCCGAACAGCGACTCGACGAAGCCGTCCGCCGGCTCGCGAAGCAGCTCGAGGGGCCACCCCTGCTGCACGATCCGCCCCTGATGCATCACCACCAGATGATCCGCCAGCCGCAGCGCCTCGTCCATGTCGTGGGTAACGAAGACGATGGTCTTGTGAAGCCGGGCCTGCAGCTCGCGCAACTCGTCCTGCAGGCTCTCCCGGGTGATCGGGTCCAGGGCGCCGAAGGGCTCGTCCATCAGCAGGATGTCCGGGTCGGCGGCCAGCGCTCTTGCCACCCCCACTCGCTGCGCCTGGCCGCCGGAGAGCTGGTGGGGATACTTGTGGGCAAACTCCTCCATGGAGAGCCCGAGCAGCGCCATCAGCTCCTCGACCCGCGCCTGGATCCTCGCGGCCGGCCACTTGAGCAGCCGCGGGACCAGCCCGATATTGCGGGCTACCGTCCAGTGGGGAAAGAGACCCGTGCTCTGGATCGCATAGCCCATCCGCCGACGCAGGGTCTCCTGGCGGAAACGGCGAATCTGCTGGCCATCGATGTGAATCTCGCCCTCGCTGTGCTCGATCAGCCGGTTGATCATGCGCAGCGTGGTCGACTTGCCGCAGCCGGAGGTCCCGACCAGCACGCAGAGCTCTCCCTGGGCCACGCTGAGCGAGATATCGTCCACCGCGGTGGCGACGCCGAAGCGCTTGGTGACATGGATCAGGTCGATCATTCGGCCCCTCCCGGGCGCAGGATGTCGGTCAGGGCGCCGAGCAGGGCATCCACCAGCAACGCCAGCACCAGGATGGGGAGCGCGCCCAGCAGGACCAGGTCCATGGCGGCCTGGCCCAGCCCCTGGAAGATGAAGGTCCCCAGGCCGCCGGCCCCGATCAGCGCGGCCACGGCGGTCAGGCCGATGGCCTGTACCGTGGTGATGCGGATGCCCTCGAGGATCACCGGCAGCGCCAGCGGCAGGCGCACCTGACGGAATACCTGGCCCCGGCTCATGCCCATGCCGCGGGCGGCATCGATCACCCCCGGGTCGACGGCCTCCAGGGCGACGAAGGTGTTGCGCACCATGGGCAACAGGCTGTAGCCCACCAGCGCCAGCAGGGCCGGCGCCCAGCCGATGCCGCTGACGCCCAGCGCCGCCAGCCAGTCGACGTGAGCCGAGAGCCAGGCGAGCGGCGCCAGCAGCAGGCCGAAGAGCGCGATGCTGGGGATCGTCTGCAGGAAATTGAGCACCCCGAACCCGGCCTTCTGGACGCCGGGCCAGCGGCGCATGGCCAGCGCCAGGACCACGCCAAGCACCAGGCTCGTCCCCACGGCGACCCCGACCAGCAGCAGGTGCTCGCCGACGGCCCCCAGGAACTGGCCACTGCGGCTGCGATACTCCTGCCACAGCGCCAGGGGTTCCAGCCAGAGGGCGAGGCAGAGTCCCGCGCTGGCCACCGGAGGCAGCAGCAACGCCCAGCCGATAGGTCGCGACAGGACGAGGCGAGTGCGCAGTTCGATCATGAGCAGCAGCAGCAGGAAGAGCGCCACCCAGATGCCGGCCCCGATGCCCAGCCGGGCCTGGGCGCTGTCGGCCAGGGTGACGGCCGACAGCGACAGCCAGACCGGCAGGGCCGACAGCATCAGTACGACCAGCGCGAGCCCCAGGGCGAGGCGACGAGGGGTGGGTCGCCAGGCGAGCCCTGCCAGCGCCAGCCAGGGAACACAGGTGACCAACGCACCGCTGATACCGATGACCTCGGCGACCCGATAGCCGGTGCCCGGCACAATACGATTGGCGGCCACGCTGACCGTGTCCAGCCCCAGCCAGGCCGCCAGGGCGACCAGCGACAGGGTCAGCAGGACGACGTTGGGACCGGCCGTGTCCTGGCGCAAGACGGCCTCAGTCGTCCAGGCTGTCGAGGAAGTCGGCAGCGACCGCCGCAGGATCCCGACCGTTCACGGCCACGTCGCCATTGAGCCGCTGCAGAGTGTCGAGGTCCAGGGCCTGGAAGACCGGCTCGAGCAGGGACTCGATCTCGGGGTAGGTCTCGAGCACCTGCTCGCGCACCACCGGAGCGGGCTGGTAGACCGGCTGCACTCCCAGGGTGTCGTCCATGACCACCAGGTCCAGGGCCTGCAGGCCACCGTCGGTCCCGTAGGTCATGGCCGCATTGACGTCACTGGTCTGCTGGGCCGCGGCACGCATGGTGGCCGCGGTATTGCCGCCGGAGAGCACCAGCAGCTGCTCCTCGGAGAGCTCGAACCCGTAGGCCTCCTGGAAGGCCGGCAGCGCCTGCGGCGACTCGACGAACTCGGCGCTGGCGGCCAGCTTGAACGTCCCCTCGTCGTCGAGGTAGGCCGCCAGGTCCTCGAGGCTTGCCAGATCATGCTCGCGTGCGAGCTCACCGCGCACGCTGATCGCCCAGGTGTTGTTGGCCTCGGCCGGCGTCAGCCAGACCAGCCCGTTGGCCTCGCGGTCCTTCTCGCGCACGGTCTCGAAGGCCTTGTCGGGGTCGTTCCACACCGGGCTGTCGGCCATGTCGAAGAAGAAGGCGCCGTTGCCGGTGTACTCGGGGTAGAGGTCGATCTCGCCGGCGATCAGCGCCTCGCGCACGATGCTGGTGCCGCCCAGCTGGAGACGATCCTCGACCTCGATCCCCCCCTGCTCGAGGCGCTGCAGGATCAGCTGCCCGAGCACCGAGCCCTCGGTATCGATCTTGGAGGAAACCACGACGGGGTCCTGCGCCTGGGCCGAGAGGGCGATGAGGGTGCCGGCGGCCAGCGCCGCGCAACGAGACACTGGGCTGGAAATCAGCGTACGAATCATCATGTTCACCCGGTTCCTTGTGAATGTATCCTGAGTATAAGGCCTGTACAGCTTCCCTGTCAGACCCCCCTTTCCAACGTCAGGACATCAGCATGACCCTACCCGGGAGTCGACTCCTAGACCACTGCCACCATCCGCTGGTGCGTGACCTGGCGTGGATCCTGCTGGCCCCTGACCTGATCGCGATGCCCTGGCCGGGGCGCCCCTCGCGTGGCGAACTGGGCCTGGGCGATGACAGCCTGCTGGCGGCCTGGCTGGATGCCCTGGAAGCGGCACCCGACGCGCTGGAGGATCACCTGGCACCGGCGCTCAAGGGGCGCATGGGGCTCTATCATGAACGACTCTGGCAGTTCCTGCTCGACGAGGCGCCCGGCACCCGACTGCTGGCCCACAACCTGCGCATCCACCAGGGCAAGCGCACCCTGGGCGAGCTGGACCTGCTCTATTGTCGACGCCACGCTCCCGGCCCGGTGCACCTGGAAGTCGCCATCAAGTTCTACCTGGGCCTGCCCCAGGGGCCGGGAGCGGCGGACAGCCAGGCTCGCTGGATCGGGCCGGGCGGAGCCGACAGCCTGGCCGCCAAGCGCGAACACCTGCATCGCCATCAACTCAGGCTCGCCGGCTCCCCCGAGGCCCGCGAGATCCTGACGCAGCTGCTGTCGCCCCACTCGGCGCCGGGACTGGACGGGCCAGCGCCCGCCCTGGCCGCACGGCTAGCGATCCCGGGGGTACTTTTCTATCCCTGGCATTCCCCCCTGCCGGCCCCACGTGAGGCCACGCCCGCCCACCTGCAGGGTCGCTGGCTGTTCGCCCGTGACTGGCAACGGCTGCGCGACGGCCTGCCCCGGGATACCCGAGGCGCCTGGCTGCACAAGCCCCACTGGCTCGCCCTGCCCCGTCGCGAGGCACTGCTGCCGCTCCGGGACCTGGAGGCCAGGCTGGCCCAGCACTTCAACGCGCCGGCCTCCCCCGTCCAGGTGGCCCTGTGGCACCCCGACATGGGCTGGCACCGGGTGTTCGTGGTCGACGATGACTGGCCCCGGCAGATCCCCTTGCCGCCCTATACGAGCGTCTCACCGACATGAGCGACAGGCTGCTCCAGGCGCATGCCGTCGTGAGCGTAAAACGCCCGGCCCTCCTTGCGGCGGGCCGGGCGTACTCGAGGCGCTGGTCAGGGAGCGTCAGCCTTCGGGCTTCTCGAACACCCAGCTAGTGCCCTCGCGGGCATCCTTGAGGATGATGCCGAGTGCCGCCAGCTCATCGCGAATGGCGTCGGCGGCAGCGAAGTCCCTGGCCTTCTTGGCCGCGGCCCGCGCGTCGATCTTCGCCTGAATCTCGTCCTCCGAGAGCGGCAGATCACCAGCCCCGCCCTTGAGGAAGGCAACCGGGTCCTGCTGCAGCAGCCCCAGGATGCCCCCCAGGCGCTTGAGCTCGGCAGCCAACGCCGGCGCCTGCTCGGGCGCCTCCTTCCTGGCGCGGTTCAGCTCGCGGGCCAGGTCGAAGAGCACTGACAGCGCCTCGGGGGTGTTGAAGTCGTCGTCCATCGCCGCGGTAAAACGCGCATCGAAGCGGCCATCCACCTTCCCTTCCTCGGAGTCGGCGCCGTCAAGGGCCAGACCTTCGAGCGACAGTCCTTCAAGTGAGTTGTAGAAGCGCTCCAGCGACTTGCGCGCCTCGGCCAGCGACTCCGGCGCGTAGTTGATCGGGCTGCGGTAGTGGCTGGCCACCAGCAGGTAGCGCACCACCTCGGGGTCGTGATGCTCGAGCACCTCGCGAATGGTGAAGAAGTTGCCCAGCGACTTGGACATCTTCTCGTGGTTCACCCGCACCGCCCCGGCGTGCATCCAGGTATTGACGTAGGCATGGCCGGTCGCCGCTTCGCTCTGGGCGATCTCGTTCTCGTGGTGGGGGAACATCAGGTCCGGCCCGCCCCCGTGGATGTCGAAGGTCTCGCCCAGGCAGCAGGTGGACATCGCCGAACACTCGATGTGCCAGCCGGGCCGCCCCTCGCCCCAGGGCGAGGGCCAGCTGGCCTCGCCGGGCTTGGCCGCCTTCCACAGCACGAAGTCCAGCGGGTCCTCCTTGTGCTCGTCCACCTCGATGCGGGCGCCGGCACGCATCTCGTCGGGGTCACGGTTGCTCAGCCGGCCATAGCCCTCGAAGCGACGCACCCGGTAGTAGACGTCGCCGTTGTCGGCGGCGTAAGCGTAGCCCTTGCCGATCAAGGTCTCGATCATGGCGATGATCTCGCCGATATGCCGGGTGGCGCGGGGCTCACGATCCGGGGGAAGCACGCCCAGGCGTGCCTCGTCCTCGTGCATGGCTTCGATCATGCGCTCGGTGAGCGAAGTGATCGACTCGCCGTTCTCCTCGGCGCGCCGGAGGATCTTGTCGTCGATATCGGTGACGTTGCGCACATAGGTGACGTCATAGCCCCGCGCACGCAGGTAGCGGGTAATGACATCGAAGGCCACCATCACCCGCGCGTGACCCAGGTGGCAGAAGTCGTAGACCGTCATGCCGCAGACATACATGCGCACCTTGCCCGGGTCGATGGGCGTGAAGGGCTCCTTGCGGCGGGTCAGCGTGTTGTAGATCTGCATGTCAGCCCTTCTTCTTGTCCTGTTCCTTCTTCTGCATTCGGGCCCAGCTGTCCTTGAGGCCCACGGTGCGGTTGAACACCAGGCGGTCGCCGCGGCTGGCATGGCGGTCGGCGCAGAAGTAGCCGACCCGCTCGAACTGGAAGCGGCTTTCCGGGTCGGCTCCCGCCAGGCTCGGCTCGCCGATGGCCTGCACGGTCAGCAGCGACTCGGGGTTGAGGTGCTCGAGGAAGTCGGCATCCTTGTCCTTGTCGGGCTGCTCCTCGAGGAAGAGGTTGTCGTAGAGCCGCACCTCCATGGGTACCCCGTGTTCGGCGCTGACCCAATGGATCACGCCCTTCACCTTGCGCCCCTCGGGGTTCTTGCCGAGCGTGTCGAAGTCCACAGAGCAGCGCAGTTCGTTGATCTCACCGGCGGCGTCCTTGACCACCTCGTCGCAGCGAATCACATAGCTGTTGCGCAGGCGCACCTCCTTGCCCGGTGCCAGGCGGAAGAACTTCTTGGGCGGCTCCTCCATGAAGTCATCCTGGTCGATGACGATCTCGCGAGTGAACGGCACCTTGCGCACCGCCATGTCCTCGCGGGCCGGGTGGCCGGGCACCTCATAGACCTCCTCGAAGTCCTCCGGCACGTTGGTCAGCACGACCTTCAGCGGCTTGAGCACGACCATGGCGCGAGGGGCGTTGTCCTCGAGGTCCGAGCGAATGGCATGATAGAGCATGGCGATATCCACCAGGCCGCCATCGGCTCGGGTGACGCCGATCATCTCGCAGAACTTGCGGATCGAGGCCGGCGTGTAGCCACGACGCCGCATGCCGGAGATGGTCGGCAGGCGCGGGTCATCCCAGCCGTCGACGATGCCCTCGTCCACCAGCAGCTTGAGCTTTCGCTTGGAGGTCAGGGTGTAGTTGAGGTTGAGCCGGGCGAACTCGATCTGGCGCGGCTTCGCCGGCACCGGCAGATTGTCCAGGAACCACTCGTAGAGCGGCCGATGATCCTCGAACTCCAGGGTGCAGATCGAGTGGGTCACGCCCTCGATGGCATCCGACTGGCCATGGGTGAAGTCGTAGGAGGGGTAGATCTTCCACTTGTCGCCGGTCTGGTGGTGGCTAGCGTGACGGATGCGGTAGAGGATCGGGTCGCGCAGGTTGATGTTCGGCGCGGCCATGTCGATCTTCGCCCGCAGCACCTTCTCGCCCTCGGCGAACTCGCCGGTACGCATGCGCTCGAGCAGGTCGAGGTTCTCGTCCGGGCTGCGCTCGCGATAGGGACTCGGCTTGCCCGCCTCGGTCAGGGTCCCGCGGTACTCGCGGATCTCGTCTGGCGAGAGGTCGTCGACATAGGCCTTGCCCTCGCGCACCAGGTGCTGTGCCCAGGCATAGAGCTGGTCGAAATAGTCCGAGGCGAAGCGCACCGGACCCGCCCACTCGAAGCCCAGCCAGTGAACGTCCGACTTGATGGCGTCGATGTAGGCCTGCTCCTCCTTGGCCGGGTTGGTGTCGTCGAAGCGCAGATGACAGTCGCCACCGAAGTGCTCGGCGAGCCCGAAATTCAGACAGATCGACTTGGCATGGCCGATATGCAGAAAGCCGTTGGGCTCCGGCGGGAAGCGGGTGACGATCTTCCCGCTACGGCCGGCCTCGATCTCCTCGCGGATCTGGTTGCGGATGAAATTCGGCGCGCTGGTGGTGTCGGTGGACATGTCGGAAAAAACGACCTCTGGTTGAAGGTGCGGGCCTGGCGGCGCGAGCATGACGGGCCTTGGGCTATTGGGTGGCAGTGCCTCAGCGAGGGGCGCCGGGGGCAGGCCGAAGAGGAGGTCCTACGCCAGGGATGGCGTCGGTAGCGCCCAGGGAGGGGTTCACAGCGCCTCCTCGCAGGCCTGCCGCCGGATCAGCCCCGAGTGGCGCCTAACATCGACACTAGCTCCAGACAGCCCCCACGCTCGCTTCGCGCATCGCAGCAAAAACGGTATTATAGCGCCACAGCCATGGGCAACGCCAAGGCAACTCCCCTTTACCGCACAGGAACTTATCGATGATCGTACTGCAGACCAATTTCGGCGACATCACCGTCGAGCTCTACCAAGAGAAGGCACCCAAGACCGCCGCCAACTTCGAGCAGTACGTCCGCGACGGCTTCTATGACGGCACCCTCTTCCACCGTGTGATCCCCGGCTTCATGGTCCAGGGCGGCGGCTTCGACACCGACTTCAACCAGAAGCCGACGCGGGACCCGATCGAGAACGAGGCCGACAACGGCCTGAAGAACACCACCGGCACCCTGGCCATGGCCCGCACCCAGGACCCGCACTCGGCCACCGCGCAGTTCTTCATCAATGTCGCCGACAACGACTTCCTCAACCACAGCGGCAAGAATGTTCAGGGCTGGGGCTACTGCGTGTTCGGCGAGGTGGTCGAGGGCATGGACGTGGTCGAGAAGATCAAGGCCGTGCCCACCACCCGTCGCGGCATGCATGCCGACGTGCCCGCCGAGGACGTGGTCATCCAGAAGGCCTACGTGAAGGACGAGCCGGAGGCCTGATCCTCGCCCGCCTCGCCACCACGCTTGCCCGACATTCCCGACCGAGGCGGGCGTGCTTCGTTTCACCGTCTGAACAGGGCCACTCATGACCACCCTGCTGATTTCCGACCTGCACCTGCACCCCGGCGCTCCCGAGATCACCGAGGGGTTTCTGAAGTGGCTGAACGAGCGCGCACGTGGTTGTGATGCCCTCTTTATCCTCGGCGACTTCTTCGAGGCATGGATCGGCGACGACCTGCTCGACCTGGGCGAGCATGACCCCACCGGCAACGCCGCCCTGGCGGCCCGCATCGCCGCCGCCCTGAAGCGCCTGGCCGACGGCGGCACGGCCATCTACCTGATGCACGGCAACCGAGACTTCCTCCTGGGTGAGCGCTTCGCCAGTGAAGCCGGTGCCACCCTGCTGCCGGACCCCAGCGTGGTTGCGCTCGGCGGACAAAGGGTGCTGCTGATGCATGGCGACAGCCTCTGCACCCGCGACGAGGCCTACCAGGCCTTTCGCGCCCAGGCACGCAACCCGCTATGGCAAGAGCAGGTGTTGTCGATGCCCATCCAGGACCGAATCGCTCTGGCCAGGCAGCTACGCGACCAGTCCGGGGAGGCCAACTCCAACAAGGCCGAGGACATCATGGACGTGACCCCGGGCGAGGTGGTGAAGGTGATGGCCGAGCACGGCGTCACGACGCTGATCCACGGCCATACCCACCGCCCCGCGGTGCATGAGATAGAAGTCGACGGCCAGCCGGCCAAGCGCTTTGTGCTGGGCGACTGGCAGCCCGACAAGGGCTGGGAGATCGTCGTCGAGAACGGCAGTGAGCCGCGGCTTCAGGCGTTAACGCTCTCCTGAATCGCGCTGCAAGCAGTGCTCCTACACGACAGCACATGCTCGGGTGGGGAGTTGTAGGAGCCGTGCTTGCACGGCGAATGGTGTGGCTCTTTATCCCCTCCCCGTGTATGCATGACTCTCACAGCATCGCGCTGCAAGTCGAGACGTCGAACCGAGCGCTTCCACAGTCCTGGAATCTCAGCGATTTGCCAGGCAGCCCGCCAACTCGAGTTCCAGCACCTTGGCGTCAGGCAGGTGGCCCGCCTCGCCGATCAGCTCCAGCCGCGAGTCCCGCCGCCAGGCTGTGCCGGTCAGACTGACCGTGCCATCGGCGCGGTTATAGAGCTTCCAGCCATCTGCCGTATGCAGCACCCCCTTGACGCGCAGATTCGCGGGCAACTCGCCCAGAAGCCGGGTGACGCGATCCAGTTCGAAGAGATCGGCGGCATGCCAGCGCCACCCCAGGGTGGCATGACCCAGCGAGGCACCCTCCTCCCGAAGCGGCCTGCCGGGTTCCGGCTCGCGAAGCTCGACGCCTTCCAGCATCAGCGTCGCCGCCGCCGGACGGGCCGCCTGGTGAGCGGACGAGGCAGCGCCGGTCGACCCCGCATGCCGGCGGCTTTCCAGCAGCCGAGAGAGCGGCAGCGCCCCATGGGGCGCCTCCGCGATCCAGCGCTTGACCGGCCAGAAATCGCTCAGCCAGGACTGGGCCGCCTTGAGTTGATCGGGGGTTGCCAGGTCGGTCATGGTCAAGGCTACCCCGTCGGCCATGGCCAGCTGGTCGAGGAAGGTCTCGTGATGCCGAGCACGTGAATCGTCCAGGCGACGGGGGTCGAGCAACGCGATGATGTCCCGGACGTCCAGGACCCCATCGAAGCCCTCGCCGCGCAGCACGTCCAGCAGCCCGGCGGGATGACCGAGCCCCGAGGGCTCGATGATCAGCCGATCCGGCCGGTGCCGATGCAGCAGGTTGACCAGGGAGGCCTGCAGCACGAAGGCCAGCTGGCAGCAGAGGCAACCGCCCGGCAACCCCTTGACCACGAGGTCGTCGCGCTCGGCGAACATCGCCTGGTCGATCCCAACCCTTCCGAACTCGTTGATCACCACCGCCCAGCGCTCCCCGTCGGGCTTCTGCTCGATCAGCCGGCGGATCAGGGTGCTCTTGCCACTCCCCAGGAAACCGGTAACCAGGTGGACAGGCACATTAGCCAGGGGCGCGGACATGGATAGCCTCCGGGGGCGGGAATAATGTTATAGAATAACATATTGCACCAAGGGGCAAGGGGCAAGGGGCAAGGGGCAAGGGGCAAGGGGCAAGGGGCAAGGGGCAAGGGGCAAGGCAGTATCAACAAACGCAAAAGGAGCAAGCCAAGGGGTTTCCTTGTTGCTTGCTCCTTGTGCCTTGCGGCTGGCCGTAAGCCTCAGCGACGAATCTCGGCTTCCTCGCGCAGGTCGTCGAGCAGCCCCTGGATGGCCGCCTGGGCCCTCAGACGCTCGGCCATGCGGGCCACGAAGGACTCGATCTGTTCGTTGGGCTCGCCGGCCTCGACCTCGTCCAGGGCGATCAGCATCACGCGCTCGCCGTCCACCGCATGACCGTAGACCGGCGCGTCGTCCTCGGGGTGCGGCAGGCGGAAGGCCGCCTCGATCAACGCATCAGAAAGGTTGGTGTCACCCTGGCGGCTAATGGTCTCGGCCTGCTGCCACTCGATCTCCAGGGATTCGCCAGCGCGAAGTCGCTCGACACGTTCGGCGGCCAGCTCGACCAGTGCCTCGCGGGTCTTCTCCCGACGCACCGCCGCCTCGACCTCGTCACGCACCTCGTCCAGCGGCAGCGTGGTCGCCTCGCGATGCTCGGCCACCCGCAGAACAAGGCGACGGTCCTCGTCGAGCTCGATCACCTCACTGTTGTAGCCCTCCTCCAGCACATCGCCACTGAAGGCCTGGTCCATCACGCCCGGCTCGGAGAGGACGCCGTCGGCGCCGTCGCGACCGACCCAGTCGCTCTGCTGCAGCTCCAGTTCCAGGTCCTCGGCGACGCTTTCCAGGTCCTCGGCGGCGAAGCTGTCATCGATCAGGCGCTGGGCCTTCTCGTTGAAGGCATCGGTGACCTGCTCGCGGGCCAGCTGACGCCGCAGCTGGTCGCGGCTCTCCTCGAAGGCGGGACGGTCCAGCTCGGTGACCTTGACCAGGTGCAGGCCGTTATCGGTCTCGACGACCTCGGACACCTCGCCCTCGCCCAGGGAGAAGGCCGCCTCCTCGAATTCCTCACCGAAGAAGCCGCGGGAGATGACGCCCAGGTCACCGCCGTCATCGCTGGTGGAGGTGTCCTCGGACACCTCGGCGGCCAGTTCGGCGAACGTCTCGCCCTCGGCGAGGCGCTCCTGTACCTGCTCGAGAAGGGCCTCGGCCTCCTCGCGGCCACGCGCGTCCCCGAACGTGACCATGATGTGGGACACTCGGCGATCGGCCTCGGCGGCGCCCTCTTCCCAGGCCTCGCGCAGGGCTTCCTCGCTGATCTCGGCCTCCTCGGCCATCTGCTGGCGATCGAGGACCACATAGTTAAGCCTGACCTGCTCGGGACGCCGGTAATCCGACTCGTGGGCGGCGTAGTAGTCCTCCAGGGCCTGTTCATCGACCTCGGGCGGCGTCTCCAGGTCCTCCGGTACCAGGGCATGGTGGCGGAAGCTGCGGGTCTGGCGCTGCAGAGCGGCCAGGCGCTCTCGCTCCTCCTCCAGGGTGAAGTCGCTCACCGCCAGGCCCTGCTGGAGCTGCTGGCGTTTCACGTCGACGCTGAGCTGCTGGCGGAACGAGAGCGGCGTGAAGCCGGCACTGGAGAGACGGTTGCGGAACAGGTCCCGGTCGAAGCGGCCGTTGGCGTCCTGAAATTCCGGCAGGTTCACGATCAGCTGGTCGAGCTGCTCCTCGGAGACATGCAGGCCACCCTCCTCGGCATACTGGGTCAGCAGGCGATCGGTGATCAGCATGTCGAGCATCTCCGCCCTCAGGGCACGCTCCTGCTCGGGCGGGACCTGCCCGCTGCGAATCGCTCGCTGGACTTCCATCTCCAGTTGCTGACGGGTAATCGGCTCGCCATTGACCTCGGCGACCTCGTCGCCACTGTTGCCCAGCAGCCCGACCAGCGATTCAACGCCGAAAAGCGCCATGGTCACGACCACGGCACCGATGATGATCTTCGCGCCCCAGCTCCTGGAGCGGTCACGAATACTTTGCAGCATGCAGGCCTCTGCGGATCAAGTGAGTCAGGTCGCGCCACATTATACGCATCACGGGGCATCACGCGACGCCGGCAGCGGTGAAGGTGGCCGAAATAAGGGGACCAAAAAAAAGAACAGGCGCACCGCCGGGGCGATGCGCCTGTTATGGAATCAACCGTCAGCGGTGCGGCAGGCGCCGTCGACTCAGTTGACGGAGTCCTTGAGCGCCTTGCCGGCCTTGAAGCTGGGCACCTTGGCAGCGCTGATCTCGATCGGCTGACCGGTCTGCGGGTTACGGCCGGTGCGGGCGGCACGCTCCTTCACCTGAAAGGTACCGAAGCCCACCAGGGAAACGCTGTCACCCTTCTTCAGGCTGTCGGTCACGGTCTCGACCATGGCATCCAGCGCACGAGAAGCCGCTGCCTTGGGAATGTCGGCAGACGCGGCAATGGCTTCGATCAGCTCGGATTTGTTCACACTTCACCCCTTGACGTTTTCGTAAATTGGCTCTAATCGGCGAGACGTTCGGCTGACTGACGCGATCACAGCATGGCGGTAGTTTATAGCAATGCGGTGAAAGACCTGTCAAGCAACCTTCCCTGCCAAGCCCCGCCATACCGGGATTCCAGCCCCGGCATGGCGAGAAAAATTATCGTTAGTGCGTACTGACCATCGACGCCGAGGAGGTGGAATCTTCCGTTCGGGGATCTTCCTTTTTCGGCGCCGGCTTGTCGGCCAGAGCCACCTCCAGGACATCATCGATCCAGCGAACCGGCCGAATATCGAGGGCATCCTTGATATTGTCCGGAACCTCCTTGAGGTCGCGGCGGTTCTCCTCGGGTATTAGCACTGTCTTTATACCACCGCGCCTGGCGGCCAGCAATTTCTCCTTCAGCCCGCCGATCGGCAACACCTCGCCGCGCAGGTTGACCTCGCCGGTCATGGCCACGTCGCAGCGCACCGGACGCCCGGTATAGGCCGAGACCATGGCCGTGACCATGGCGATGCCCGCGCTGGGACCGTCCTTGGGCGTGGCGCCCTCGGGCACGTGGATATGCAGGTCCTCCTTCTCGAAGCGCTCCGGGTCGATGCCCAGCGCCAGGGCCCGGGCGCGCACCACCGTCTGGGCCGCGCTCACCGACTCCTTCATCACGTCGCCGAGCGAGCCGGTCTTGTCCAGGCGCCCCTTGCCGGGTGTGATCACCGACTCGATGTTGAGCAGTTCGCCACCCACCGAGGTCCAGGCCAGGCCGGTCACCCGACCGACCTGGTCCTCCTGGTCGGCCAGTCCGTAGCTGTAGCGACGCACGCCGGCATAGGGCTCGATGTCGACGGCCGCAAGCAGCACCGGTGCCTGAGCCCCCTCCTGGCTCTCCTTCTCGAGGCGCTCGCGCAGCACCTTGCGGCACACCTTGGCGATCTGGCGCTCCAGCTCGCGGACCCCGGCCTCGCGGCTGTAGTAGCGGATCAGCTCGAGCAGCGCGTCGTCGGAGAACGACAGCTCGTCCTCCTTGAAGCCGTTGGCCTTGAGCTGCTTGGGCACCAGGTAACGACGGGCAATGGCCAGCTTCTCGTCCTCGGTGTAGCCCGGCAGGCGGATGACCTCCATGCGGTCGAGCAGCGGACCGGGGATGTTCATCGAGTTGGCCGTGCAGATGAACAGCGTCTCGGAGAGGTCGTAGTCCAGCTCCAGGTAGTGGTCGCTGAAGGTGTCGTTCTGCTCCGGGTCCAGCACCTCGAGTAGCGCCGAGGAAGGGTCGCCACGGTGGTCCATGCCGATCTTGTCGACCTCGTCGAGCAGGAACAGCGGGTTCTTGACCCCGGCCTTGGCCATGCGCTGGACCATCTTGCCGGGCAGCGAGCCGATATAGGTGCGACGATGGCCACGAATCTCGGACTCGTCGCGCACGCCGCCGAGCGCCAGGCGCACGTACTTGCGGTTGGTGGCCCGGGCGATGGACTGCCCCAGCGAGGTCTTGCCCACCCCCGGCGGCCCCACCAGGCAGAGCACCGGGCCCTTGAGCTTCTTGACCCGCTTGTGCACCGCGAGGTACTCGAGGATGCGCGCCTTGACCTCGTCGAGGCCGTAGTGGTCCTCGTCGAGCACCTTCTGGGCATGCACCAGGTCATGCTTGATGCGGGTGCGCTTCTTCCACGGCACCGCCACCAGCCAGTCCAGGTAGGAGCGCACCACCGTGGCCTCGGCGGAGTTCGGCGACATCATCTTCAGCTTGCCCAGTTCCTGGAGCGCCTTGTCGCGGGCCTCCTTGGGCATGCCGGATTCCTCGATGGCCTTCTCGTACTTCTCGGCCTCGTTGGGCACGTTCTCGAGCTCGCCCATCTCCTTCTGGATGGCCTTCATCTGCTCGTTGAGATAGTACTCGCGCTGGGACTTCTCCATCTGGTCCTTGACCCGCGAGCGGATGCGCTTCTCCACCTGCAGCAGGTCGATCTCGGACTCGATCAGCGCCATCAGGTGCTCGATGCGATCGCGCACCCGGTCCATCTCCAGCAGCTGCTGCTTGTCGTCGATCTTCAGCGAGAGGTGGGCACAGATGGTATCCACCAGGCGGCTGGGGTCCTCGATGCCGGAGAGCGAGTTGAGTACCTCGTTGGGCACCTTCTTCGACATCTTCACGTACTGCTCGAACTGGTTGAGCAGCACCCGCACCAGGGCCTCCTGCTCGCGCTCGCTGAGCGGCTCGCTCTCGCGCAGGCTCACCTCGGCGCGACTGTAACCGCCATCGACGGCGACGATCTCGCGGATATCGGCCCGGGACTCGCCCTCGATCAGTACCTTGACGGTGCCGTCGGGCAGCTTGAGCAGCTGCATGATCTCGGCCACGGTGCCGATAGCGAACATGTCCTCGTTATCGGGGTCGTCCTTGCTGGCCTCGCGCTGGGCCACCAGCAGGACGCGCTTGTCGGCCGCCATCGCGGCCTCGAGCGCCTGGATCGACTTCTCGCGACCGACGAACAGCGGGATGACCATCTGCGGATAGACGACCACGTCGCGCAGTGGCAAAAGGGGCAGACTCAAGGTCTGTTCGGCGTTCTGCTGCATCGCAGACGTTCCTCACACGAAATCGGATGGATACCCAAGGAGTGGGGGCGAACCGGCGGCATTGCAAGGCGACACGCGCCGGCGCGCAAAAGAAGGGGAGCGGTCCATCACCCGAGATGCCGGCTGGGCACCTCGCGGATGAAGCCGCTCCCTCTCAGGGCGTCTTGCGCCCGCTGGTTCAGCCGTCGGTGCCGTCGACCCGCTGCGCCTCCTGCTGGGAGTAGATCAACAGCGGTTCGCTCTCGCCGCTGATGACCGAGGCGTCGATCACCACCTTGGATACGCCTTCCAGGGAGGGAATCTCGTACATGGTATCGAGCAGGACAGACTCGAGGATCGAGCGCAGGCCGCGGGCGCCGGTCTTGCGCGCCATGGCCTTGCCGGCCACCGCCCGCAGGGCATCCTCGCGGAACTCCAACTCCACGCCCTCCATCTCGAACAGCCGAGCATACTGCTTGATCAGCGAGTTCTTCGGCTCGGTGAGGATCTGGATCAGGGCGTCCTCGGTGAGCTCGGTGAGCGTCGCGATCACCGGCAGGCGACCGACGAACTCGGGGATCAGGCCGAACTTGACCAGGTCCTCGGGCTCAACGTCGAGCAGCAGGTCACCCACGCCCTTGGTCTCGTCCTTGCTCTTGACCACGGCGTTGAAGCCGATGCCGCCCTTCTCGGCGCGATCACGGATCACCTTGTCCAGGCCGGCGAAGGCGCCGCCGACGATGAACAGGATGTTGCCGGTGTCGACCTGCAGGAACTCCTGCTGGGGATGCTTGCGTCCGCCCTGGGGCGGCACCGAGGCGGTGGTGCCCTCGATCAGCTTCAGCAGCGCCTGCTGCACGCCCTCGCCCGAGACGTCACGGGTGATGGACGGGTTGTCCGACTTACGAGAGATCTTGTCGATCTCGTCGATGTAGACGATACCGCGCTGGGCCTTCTCCACATCGTAGTCGCACTTCTGCAGCAGCTTCTGGATGATGTTCTCGACATCCTCGCCGACGTAGCCCGCCTCGGTGAGGGTGGTGGCGTCGGCGATGGTGAAGGGCACATTGAGCAGGCGCGCCAGGGTCTCGGCCAGCAGGGTCTTGCCGCTGCCGGTGGGACCGATCAGCAGGATGTTCGACTTGCCAAGCTCGACGTCGTCGTCCTTGGCGCCGAAGCGCAGGCGCTTGTAGTGGTTATAGACCGCCACCGACAGCACCATCTTGGCGCGGTCCTGGCCGATCACGTAGTCATCGAGGGTGTGACGAATCTCGCGGGGAGCGGGCAGACGCTCCTCGTCGGTCTCGGCATCGGCATCGAGCACCTCCTCGCGAATGATGTCGTTGCAGAGGTCGACACACTCATCGCAGATATACACGGACGGGCCGGCAATCAGCTTGCGTACTTCATTCTGGTTCTTCCCGCAGAACGAGCAGTAGAGCAGCTTGCCGCCTTCGTCCTTGCCTTTGCCGTCGGCCATTCGCGTACCTCTTTCATAGTGACGCCCCCACAGTATGGCTCATGAGGCGTCGGGTTCACCACGGCGGTCTCGGCCGCCGGGAAACGTCTTAGTGCATGAAGGTCACTCGGGTGAAATTCACGCTATCAGGATGTCGGCCGCTGTTCCAGCACCGCATCGATCAGGCCGTACTCCGCGGCCTGCGGGCCATTCATGAAGTTGTCGCGGTCGGTATCCCGTGCGATGGTCTCGATGTCCTGGCCGGTGTGGTGGGCGAGGATCTGGTTCAGCTTGTCGCGGATACCGAGGATCTCGCGGGTATGGATCTCGATGTCCGAGGCCTGACCCTGGTAGCCACCCAGCGGCTGGTGGATCATCATCCGCGAATTGGGCAGGCAGTAGCGCTTGCCTGCGGCACCGCCGGCCAGCAGCAGTGCGCCCATGCTCGCGGCCTGGCCGATGCAGACCGTGGAGACGTCGGGCTTGATGAACTGCATGGTGTCGTAGACGGACATGCCGGCCGTCACGGAGCCGCCCGGCGAGTTGATGTACAGGTGGATGTCCTTGTCCGGGTTCTCGGACTCCAGGAACAGCAGCTGTGCCACCAGCAGGTTGGACATGTAGTCTTCCACCGGGCCCACCAGGAAGATCACGCGCTCCTTGAGCAGGCGGGAATAGATGTCGTAAGCCCGCTCGCCGCGCGCGCTCTGCTCGACCACCATGGGCACAAGGCCACCGGCGGATTGGATATCGAACGGGTTGCTCATCTGGGTGATGTCCTTGGATCCGATGAATGGAAGCGTAGGGTAAGGTCCCTGCCCGACCACGAGGCCGGACAGGGTGCGCCGAGACGCGATCAGGCCTGCTTCTCTTCGCCCTGCTCTTCTGCCTCGGCCTCTTCGCCTTCCTCGGCGGCCTCGCCCTGCTGCTGAGCCGCGGCGAGGGCCTCCTGGTAGCTCATTTCCACGTCCTTGACGCTGGCCTGCTCGAGCAGGACATCGACGGCCTTCTCCTCAAGGATAGCCGACTGGACCTGGGTCTTGAGCTGGTCGTTGCCCATGTAGTGCTCGACCACCTGCTCGGGGTCCTGATACTGCTGGGCCAGCTCCTCGACCTTGGCCTTGATCTCGTCGTCGGTGGCCTCGAGCTCATGGCTCTTGATCACCTCGGCCAGCAGCAGGCCCACCTGGACGCGGCTTCTGGCCTGCTCGGCAAACAGTTCGTCGGGCAGCTGGCTGACGTCGAAGTCCTCGCCGAGGCCGAACTGCTGGGCCGCCTGACGCTTGAGGCCCTCGGTCTCCTGCTGCACCAGCGCCTGGGGCACCGGGATGTCGTTGGCCTTCTTCAGC
The DNA here is from genome assembly GCF_030010555.1 of Halomonas rhizosphaerae. Taxonomy (GTDB): domain Bacteria; phylum Pseudomonadota; class Gammaproteobacteria; order Pseudomonadales; family Halomonadaceae; genus Halomonas; species Halomonas rhizosphaerae. Next base: position 63,147 of record NZ_JASCQP010000028.1, on the reverse strand, counting down.
GCCTCGAGCACTTGCTGCTTTACGCGATTGTCGACCGCCTGGGTCGCCTCACGGGTCATGTTCTTCTTGACCTCGGCACGGAACGTGTCCAGATCGCCGTCCTCGACCCCGAACTTCTCGACGAACTCGGCATCCACCTCGGGCAGGGCCTGGCCCTTCACGGCATGGACCTTGACCTTGAAGGTCGCTTCCTGACCGGCCAGCTGCTCGGCCTGGTAGTCCTCGGGGAAGGTGACCTTGAGTTCCTTCTCCTCGCCCGCCTTGGCACCGATCAGCTGCTCCTCGAAGCCGGGGATGAAGCTGCCGGACCCGATCACCAGCTCGTGGCCCTCGGCGCTGCCACCCTCGAAGGGCTCATCCCCCAGGAAGCCCTGGAAGTCGATCGTGACCTGGTCACCCTCCTCGGCGGCACGCTCGACCTCTTCCCAGCCGGCATTCTGCTTGCGCAGGGTATCGATCATCTCGTCGACGTCGGCTTCGGTCACCTCGACCACCGGACGCTCGACCTCGGTGCCCTCGATGGAGGCCAGTTCGACCTCGGGGTAGATCTCGAGGGTCGCGGTGAACTCCAGGTCCTTACCCGCCTCGTTGACGGTGGCCTCGATCTGCGGATACCCGGCCGGATTGAGCTCGTGCTCGGAGATGGCACGCACATAGCGCTCGCGCATCACTTCGCCCACCACCTCGTCGCGCACGCCGCGTCCGTAACGCTGGCGGATCACCGACATCGGGATCTTGCCCTTGCGGAAGCCATCCATGCGCACGTTCTTGGCGGCATCCTTGAGACGGGCGGCAACGGCCTCGTCGACCTCGGCGGCCGGCACCTGGACCTTGATGCGGCGTTCAATCTGGGAGGTCGTATCGACGGAAACTTGCATGAAATGTCCTCTACCGACTGGGGCGTTCTGTGAAAGCGTGAAAGGGTCAAAGGGCTGATTCTAAGAATCCCGCCCGGTACTGGCAAGCGCCGTGCCTGAACAGATGGGGGGCCTGACGGCACATTACAAGGGGCATGACGGGGATTTTTCCGCACCGGCTACTGCCGCGTTCGACTACGGGAAGGCGGGTCGACGGGCGACATGACACGCACGAAGCATCAGGGGAAGAACCGGGAAACGCGGGACCTGCTGAGGGAGGCAATGGGGTGGATGATGGGGATCGAACCCACGACCACCGGAGCCACAATCCGGGGCTCTACCACTGAGCTACATCCACCACTGCCTGGGGGTCATGTCGAGGTGGGGTGGATGATGGGGATCGAACCCACGACCACCGGAGCCACAATCCGGGGCTCTACCACTGAGCTACATCCACCACTACGACACGGGTCTTGCTGAAAGCTCTAACGCGTCGGCTGAACCGCTACCGGCCACTCCATGCGACACATGGCGCGCCCAGCAGGACTCGAACCTGCAACCTACGGCTTAGAAGGCCGTTGCTCTATCCGGTTGAGCTATGGGCGCATTCTACGTCTCAGAGCGCCTGACCGCAACCCGAAATGAGAAATAAAACTTCCCAATCAATGGGTTGTGGTCGGGGTGGAGGGATTCGAACCCCCGACATCCTGCTCCCAAAGCAGGCGCGCTACCAGACTGCGCTACACCCCGCCGGCTCTTGCACGGCCCTGACGCCGCCGCAGGGGCCTCGTCAAGCGCTGCGTATTCTACGGAACTTTCCCGGCGGGTCAAGCGAGAACCGCGCCACTGCCGCCATCGCGACACCGTTGAACATAGCGAGGGCGCCGGGGGCAGGCCGAAGAGGAGGTCCTACGCCAAGGATGGCGTCGGTAGCGCCCAGGGAAGGGTTTACAGCGCCTCCTCGCAGGCCTGCCGACGGATCAGCCCGAGCAATGCTGCTATCTGCACGAACCGCGCCACTGCCGCCGGGCCGCTTTGCCTTCGGGCCCCGGCATGCGAAAATCCCCCGCCCCGACTGAAGCCCATCCACCGCCCACCAGAGGGAAGCTCGATGACCGCCCAACTGATCGATGGCAAGTCCATTGCCGCCCGAGTCCGCCAGCAGGTCGCTCGCCAGGTGCAGGCACGCCGCGAGGCCGGAGGGCGCATTCCCGGACTGGCCGTGGTCCTGGTGGGCGAGGACGCCGCCTCTGCCGTCTACGTGCGCAACAAGCACCGCGCCTGCGAGGAAGCCGGCATCCGCTCCTTCAAGTACCAGCTGCCGTCGGATACCAGCCAGACCGAACTCGAGACCCTGGTCGACCAGCTCAACGACGACCCACGCATCGATGGCATCCTGGTGCAATTGCCGCTTCCCGAGCACCTCGACGCCCGCCCGATCCTCGAACGCATCCTGCCCCACAAGGATGTCGACGGCTTCCACCCCTACAACCTCGGCCGCCTGGCCCAGCGCCTGCCGCTGCTGCGCCCCTGCACCCCCAAGGGCGTGATGACCCTGCTGGAGGCGAGCGGGCTCGAGGTCCGCGGGCTGGACGCCACCGTGGTCGGCGCCTCCAACATCGTCGGCCGCCCCATGTCGCTGGAGCTGATGCTCGCCGGCTGCACCACCACCGTCTGCCATCGCTTCACGCAGAACCTGGAGGAGCACGTCCGGCGTGCCGACCTGCTGGTGGTCGCGGTCGGCAAGCCCGGTCTGGTCAAGGGCGAATGGATCAAGCCCGGCGCCATCGTCATCGACGTCGGCATCAACCGCCAGGAGGACGGCCGCCTGATCGGCGACATCGACTTCGCCTCGGCCGCCGAACGCGCCAGCTGGATCACCCCGGTCCCCGGCGGCGTCGGCCCCATGACCGTGGCCACCCTGCTCGAGAACACCCTGCAGGCCGCCGATATGCACGATGCCGAAAAGAAGTAGCAAGGAGCAAGGAGCAAGGAGCAAGGAGCAAGGAGCAAGGAGCAAGGAGCGTCGTGCACCTTTCGTCGAAGTCGGCTAGAATTACCTGCTCATTTTTCCCGACTCGCGAGGTCGTCCGATGACCGACAAGAAGATGAACGTCGAAAGCTTCAATCTCGACCACACCAAGGTGAAGGCGCCCTATATCCGTCTTGCCGACGTCAAGACCGGCGAGCACGGCGATACCATCCACAAGTACGACATGCGGATCTGCCAGCCCAACCAGGACCACATGGAGATGCCCGGCCTGCACTCCCTGGAGCACCTGATGGCCGAGATGTCCCGTAACCACTCCGACAAGGTCGTCGACATCAGCCCCATGGGCTGCCAGACCGGTTTCTACATCGCGATGATCAACCACGACGACTACGACGGCGTGCTCGATCTGGTCGAGGGGACCCTGAAGGACGTGCTGGAGGCCGACGAGGTGCCCGCCTGCAACGAGATGCAGTGCGGCTGGGCAGCGAGCCACAGCCTGGAAGGCGCCAAGGACATCGCCCGCGGCTTCCTCGCCAAGCGCGACGAATGGACCCGGGTCTTCGCATGAAGCGCATCGGCATCATCGGCGCCATGGCCCAGGAGGTCGCGGCGCTCGCCGCACAGCTGGAGGATCACCGCACCCGCCAGCACGTGGGCTGCACCTTCCACCTGGGCAAGCTGCGTAGCGTCGAGGTGGTGATCCTGCAGTCCGGTATCGGCAAGGTGAATGCCGCCATCGGCACCACCCTGCTGCTGGATGTCTACCATCCCGAGGCGATCATCAACACCGGCTCCGCCGGCGGCTTCGGTGAGGGACTCGAGATCGGCGACGTGGTCGTCTCCAGCGAGGTGCGCCACCACGACGTGGATGCCGTGGTATTCGGTTACGAACACGGCCAGGTGCCCAACATGCCGGCCGCCTACTTCCCGGACGCACGGCTGGTCACCATGGCCAGGGAGTGCGTCGAGGCGCTGGGCGAGGTCAACGTCGTGGAGGGCCTGATCGCCACCGGCGACGTCTTCATGGCCTGCCCCGAGCTGGTGGCCACGACCCGCTCACGCTTCCCCACCATGATGGCCGCCGAGATGGAGGCCGCCGCGATCGCCCAGACCTGCCACCACTACGGCTGCCCCTTCGTGGTGATTCGCGCGCTCTCCGACATCGCCGGCGGTGGCGACAACCACCTCTCCTTCGCAGAGTTCCTGGAGAAGGCCGCCGATCACTCCACGCGCATGGTCACGGCCATGGTCGACCGCCTGGGTCACCACAGCCGGCAGGCCGAGACGGTCGAGGGCTGAGCATGGCTCGCGCCACGCGTGGCTGGTGGGGTCTTGTCCTGTGCCTGCCCCTGCTGATGGCTGGCTGCGCCACCCATCTGGACAGTAACGGCCCGGTCACGGCCTCGGGGTTGGCGGAGCCGGCCGACTTCGCCTTCGAGCGCCTCGCGCCGCTCACCTATACCCCACCCGACTGGCCAGAGGCGCTCGAGGCACGCGTCCTGCTCCCGGACACCCCAGAGGGCCGGCTGCGCCCGGCGGCCCTTCTGGTGCACGGCGGGGGATGGCAGCGGCGCACCCCCGACGACATGGACGAGATCGCCGAGCGGCTAGCCGAACGCGGCTACGTGACGGTCAATATCGCCTACCGCTTCGCCCCGACCTATCGCTTCCCCGCGCAGCTCCATGACCTGCAGCAGGCCATGGGCTGGATCCACGACAGGGCCGATGAATGGCGCATCGACACCGACCGCATCGTCGGTGTCGGCTACTCCAGCGGCGCCCACCTGGTCAGCCTGCTCGGCGTGCTGGGAAGCAATGGCCCCCTGACCGCCCCCCACGGCGGCGACCACGCCCGGCTGGCCGCCGTGCTGGGCGGCGGCCTGCCGAGCGATCTCTTGAAGTTCGATGACGGACGCCTGGTGGTGGAGTTCATCGGCGGAACCCGGGCCGAGAAGCCAGACGCCTATCGGCTCGCCTCGCCGATCTACCACGTCGATGCCGACACTCCGCCCCACTTTCTCTTCCATGGCCGCTGGGACAGCCTGGTCCCGGTGGACCATGCCACCGACTTCCACGCCGCTCTCCTCACCCAGGGCGTGGAGAGTGAGCTCTACCTGCAGCACTACCGCGGGCACTTCACCAGCTTCCTGACCCGCGACAACGCCATCGAGGCCGGCATCGCCTTTCTCGACCGGCAGGTGCAGGAAGAGGAACCCAGCTCGCCCCTCACCCGATACGCCACTCAGGCGCCAGTGCCTTCCAGTGACTCCTCAGCACACGCTGATGCTCGTCAGCCATAGGCAGTGACGAGAGCTGTGACGGCCACTGGCACCTGGCGCGCTCGACTGTCTCGGCCAGTACTTGCCGTATGGCCGGCCAGGACACGCCAACCTTTTCCGACCAACGGCGAAAGTCGTCTTCGTTGAGCCGATACCAGTCCTTCTTTCCATTCAGGTTCAGGGCGGCCTCGCGCTCACCTTCGATATAGGCTCGCGTCGTCACGATGTCATAGGCCGGCGCCATCGAGGGCGTGTGCTGATCCGGGTACAGCAAGCTCCAGTTCTTGAGATGCGCGTCGCCGTTCGCCAGCAAAATGTTCACCAGCAGCCGACGAGCGAATTCCTGAACCGACGCCAAGCCATCACCGGTAAATTCCCGCAACAAGCGGCCAATCTGCTCATAACTCGGGCCGTCGTATTTCTCGTGAGGGTAGCGAAACAGGACCTGTGCCATGTCCTCGGTATGAACGCGCGTTTGCTGCACGCGGTCGAAGCGACGGATGGCATAGGCATTGGGCTCATCAGGCAAATTGATATCGGGCAGGCCTTCCAGGGCTTCCAGCGAAATCAGTCGAATGTTAGGAATCTCGACCCCGGCACTCTCGGCCAGCCGCATGGAGGTGAACTCTGCCTCGGGTAGCCAGGGGTGACGGGCGGAAGGCGGCTTGATAATCCAGTTCCCTGGACCATCCCCGCCCGACAGACTGAAGCGCCCCTCGCTCTCGCGCATGGAGAACTTCAACTGCACACCGGCCAGCGAGAAGCCTTCAGCCCCTCGAGCCTCCTCGGCGATCGGGGTGACACTACGCCGGTGGGAGAGTACCCACTCAGGCATGTCATCCGGCTTGACCGGGGTTGCCACCAGCGCTCCCGGCAGGTCATGCCCAAGTCGAGCCAGCAAGGGAAACTCGTTATCGGGGTGCACCTTGAGTCGTGAGGCCAACCAATCACGAAGGGACCCTTCAGGCAGCAGGTTGGAAAACCAGGGATGGAGGCGTTGCTGGCGAATCCAGGGACGCGCCATGAGAGCGTCGGCTCGAGGAGAGTTCGACATCAGGCTCAGGGTCAGGGTGGGTCTTCCAGTATCGAGACGCCAGGCTTCGTCGAACACCATGATATTTCGACCACCCTGGTAGCCCGCCAGATAGCCGATGCGATGGCCGTGCAACGACAGTGCCAGCATCTGAACACTCTCATCCGTCATGGCCGCTCTCCTCGTCACCCAGCAAGCCCTGCCAGGGGTCGACATCGAGGGCGGGTGCCGCTTCCTCACTGTCCTCCAGCAGCGCCTTGACGGCATGCCACTTTTCGACAGGAACCAGCATCAAGCGGGCGTTGACGCCATCCGCTGCCAACGCGAGCGTATCGAGGCGCGGGTTCCCCCCCGCTTCCAGGCGCTGGTACTGCTGCCGAGTCATCCCGGTCCGTGAAGCGACGTCCTGCTGGGTGAGTTCGAGCGCCTGGCGGCGGCGCCGAAGCTGATCGAGAAGGGCCATTGAAAGCACCTTTTATGTTGCATATTGAGCAGTATAGCAACATATAAGGTGCATGCTAATGCCGAAACCAGGTCCTCGACACAAGTGTCATCCCTGTACCCTGGAAATGCCCTTACGCCTTGAGCCGCCACGCCAGCGTCTCGCCGGCGGCTAGGGGCACGATGGTCTGGCCCTCGGCATAGGGCAGCGACTCGGGCAACTGCCAGGGCTCGCGCACCAGGGTGACGGTACCGGTGTTGCGCGGCAGGCCGTAGAAGTCGGGACCGAAGTGACTGGCGAATCCTTCCAGGCGCTCCAGGGCCCCGGCCTGTTCGAAGGCGGTGGCATAGAGCTCCAGGGCCGCGGGCGCGGTGTAGGCGCCTGCACAGCCGCACGCACTCTCCTTGTCACCACGCGCATGGGGGGCGCTGTCGGTCCCCAGGAAGAACCTGGGGCTGCCCGAGGTCGCGGCGGCCAGCAGCGCCTGGCGGTGGCGCTCGCGCTTGAGGATCGGCAGGCAGTAGTAGTGGGGGCGAATGCCGCCCACCAGCATGTGATTGCGGTTGAACAGCAGGTGGTGGACGGTGATGGTGGCGGCGACATTGGCCGGCGCCGCGGCCACGAAGTCGGCCGCCTCCGCCGTGGTGATGTGCTCGAAGACCACCTTCAGGTCCGGATGGCGCTCGAGCAGCGGCTTCATGACCCGCTCGATGAACACCGCCTCGCGGTCGAAGATGTCGATGTCGGCGTCGGTGACCTCGCCATGCACCAGCAGCGGGATCCCCAGCCGCGCCATGGCGGCCACGGCCGCGTCGCAATGCGCCAGGTCGGTGACGCCTGAGGCCGAGTTGGTGGTCGCCCCGGCGGGATAGAGCTTCACCGCCTGCACCAGGCCGCTGGCATGCGCCCGCTCGATCTCCTCGGCCGGCGTATCGTCGGTCAGATAGAGCGTCATCAGCGGTTCGAAATCGGCCCCGGCGGGAAGCGCCGCGAGGATCCGCTCGCGATAGGCCAGCGCCTGTTCGGTGGTGGTCACCGGCGGCGTGAGGTTGGGCATGATGATGGCGCGCCCCATCTGGCGGGCACTGGCGGCCACCACGGCGGTGAGCGCCTCGCCGTCACGCAGGTGGAGGTGCCAGTCGTCCGGGCGAGTCAGGGTGATCGAGTTCACGGCAGGTCCTGTATCGAGAGCATCAAGGTCGTCATGAGCGAAGGTGGAGCCAGTATATCGCAACCCCGCCGCCGACCCGAGGCCACGCCAGGCCGTTTGTCTGCTAACATATCCGACCGCTCTTCCACGCCCCGGAGCCCGATGCCGTCCGTTGACCCGAAACGTTCGCCTCTGCGTGCCGACTGCCTCCTGCTGCTGGTCACCCTGCTCGCCGCCGCCGGCTGGATCTTCTCCAAGGAGGCCCTGGCCGGCATGCCGCCGCTGCTGTTCATCGGCACGCGCTTCCTGATCGCCGGGGGCATCCTGGCGCTCTTCGCCCTCCCCGCCCTGCGTCGGCTCTCCCTTGCCGATTGGCGGCGGGCCGCTGGCGTGGGGATGATCTTCAGTGCCGCCATTTCGCTGTGGGTGCTCGGCCTGCATCACTCCCGCCATCTCGGCGAGAGTGCCTTCATCAACAGCCTGGGCATCCTGCTGGTCCCGGTGGTAGCACGCCTTCTGTTCGGTGACCGGCCGCCGCGCACCACCTGGATCGCCCTGCCGGTGGCGCTGGTCGGCTTCATGCTGCTGTCGTTGAACGCCGGCTTTCGTATCGAGCCCGGCCAGTGGCTGATCGCCGGCTCGGCGCTGCTCTTCTCGGTGCTGATCAATGCCAATTCGCGGGTGGTGCGCCGGGTGCCTGCCCTGCCGCTGACGGCGATCCAGTTGCTGGTGGTGGGCCTGGTGCTCACCCTCGCCTCGCTCCCCGTCGAGACCTGGCCGTCACGCCTCTCGGCGGCCACCCTGGGCTGGGTCGCCGCCAGTATCCTCTTCGCCAGCACCCTGCGCTTCTTCCTCCAGGTTCACGCCCAAGGGCTGACCACCCCCAGCCATGCCGCGGTCATCCTGATGCTCGAGGCCGTCTGGACCGCGCTGATGGCCGCCTGGTGGTTCGGCGAGACCATGACGCTGCTGCAGCTGCTGGGCTGCTCGCTGATCTTCGCGGCCCTGCTGATCAATCGCTGGTACTGGGTGCGCCGACTCTTCAAGCGGCGCTGAATGCCGTATCATGGCGCCAGCGTTCGCGTCGCCACCGATGCCAGGCCCCATGAGGACTCGATGCCCAAGGTAAGACACTACGCCGATATCGTTGCCATCCTGGCCGGCCTGATGTGGCTGGTGCTCTACTGGTCCGTGAGCATCTCAGCCCACCTCGGCAGCATCGAACCCAGCCTCGCCGCCCTGCTGATGGTCGGCAGCCTCATCCTGATCAGCTTCGTGCACCGCCCCATTCGCGTGCTGCTCGGCCGCTACCATGTCCGCAAGCGGCGCACCGAGATGTGGATGCATATTCTCGCACTGCCCCTGACCCTGGCCTTCCTGCTGGCCATCGTCATCGACCACCTCATCACCCCGATGAACGGCGAACAGAAGATGTTGCTCTTCAATGCACTGGCTACGGCCGGCTGGCTGGTGTTCGTCTTCACCCTGGTGATCAAGCTGCTGCTCCACCTGGTCCAGCAGAAACGCAAGGCGAAGCGGTAAGCCGCATCAAACGCCGAGAAACTTTCGGCTATGGAAGCTTGGGTTCGTCGTCGCGACTTGCAGCGCGACCAGGGGCTAAGTCTTTGTAGGAGCCGTGCTTGCACGGCGATTTACCCCCGGCTGTTCAATTCGCGGTGCGAGTCGAAACGTCGAACCGACCGCTCCCACAACCCCCTTCCTCCTCCTCAAAACCGATCGGCCCGGAACGGCGCCATATCGATTTCCGGACGCTCCCCGTCCATCATCTGCGCCAGCAAGCGACCGGTGGCCGGTCCCAGGGTAAAGCCCTGGTGGCCATGGCCGAGTGCCAGCCAGAGCCCCTCCTGTCCCGGCGCCGGGCCGATCACCGGTTTCATGTCCGGCGTGCAGGGCCTCGCGCCCTTCCAGGGTTCGGCATCCAACCGCTCGCCCAGCGGAAACAGCTTCTTCGCCACACGCTCGGCGGCGGCCAGTTGCTCCAGGTGCGGCGGCGCTTCGAGACGCTCGAGTTCCGCGCCAGTGGTAAGGCGAATCCCCGCCTGCATCGGGGCCAGCAGGTAGCCGATCTCGGCATCCATTACCCAGTGCCCGAGCCTGGCCGAGCCGGTCACACCGTAATGCATGTGATAGCCGCGCTTGACGAACAGCGGGATCTCCAGCCCCAGGCTCGAGAGCCAGTCCCGCGACCAAGGGCCCATGGCCATCACCACCTGCTCGGCCTCGAGCACACCCTCGCTCGTGGTGACCCGCCAACCACTGCCGCGGCGAACGACGTCCTTCACCTCCGTCTGACACACGCGGCCCCCTTCCGCCTCGAAGCTGCAGGCGTAGGCCTGCACCAAGGCACCGGGGTCGGCCACTGTCCAGGGTTGCTCCCAGTGGATTGCCCCGGCCAGGTCATCGGCCAGATCGGGCTCCATGGCCGCCAGCCCCCCCGCATCCAGCGCCCGGTAACGGACTCCGAACCGCTCGGCGTTGGCCGCAGTATCGCGCAGGCGCGCCGCCATGGCCTCCCGGGTACGATAGACCTCCAGCCAGCCCTCACGGCGCACCAGCGCATCGGCTCCGGCCGCCTCGACCATCGGGGCATGGGCCTCCAGCGACAGGCAGATCAGCGAGGCGTACTCGGGCACGATGCGCGCATAACGCTTGGGGGCCGAGTTCTGCCAGTACTGCAGCAGCGGCCCGGCGGCCTGAACCATGCCACCGGGCCGGTAACGGATATCCACCTGGCGGTTGGGCAGCACCCGCAACATGGTGACCAGGTCACGCGGAAAGGGATAGGGTTGCACGGCCTCGCGCTGGATGATCCCGGCATTGCCAAAGGAGGTCTCGCGCCCCGGCTCCCGGCGGTCGACCAGGGTCACCGAATGGCCCCGCCGGGCCAGGTGCCAGGCCACCGACACCCCCACCATCCCGGCTCCCATCACGACGATCTCACGCGCCATCTCTGACTCCTTGTCTGCTGTTCGGGGGCTGGTACCTCGAGCATGCACTCTCCCTCCAAGAAGGGAAAGCCGGGCTCGGTATCAGTCGGCCGTCCCCTCCTGCACCTGCAGCTTGGCGCGGATGAAGTCCGAGTGGCCGACATGCAGCAGCTCGGCCAGGCGACGAATACGGTGCTCCTCGAGGTGGTGCTGTTCACCATCGGCCAGCGACAGCGACCACATCATGCGCACCAGCTCGCAGCGCTGGTCGTAGTCGAAGTGCTCCTTGACCAGGCTGACGAACTGGTAGTGATCGACGGCCGAGTCGGCCTCTTCACGGGCCAGACGCATCAGGTCATCGAGGTCTTCGTCCTCGAGGTCGAAGCGCCGTTGCAGCAGCTCGCGCAGCAGGGCGACTTCACTGTCGTCGAGGTGATAGTCGGCACGTGCCACCTCGAAGAGCAGTGCCGCCGTGGCAAGTTCCAGCGTCGGTGCGGCCTGGTCGGTGCCTCCGCCATCAGCCATCATCTCGCTGAAGAAGCGCTGTATCGAATCGATCATCCATAGGTCCCGTGAAAGAAGTCAGGCGAAAAGATGTTGACCTGGCAATCCTATCATGCTCCGCCATGATTACTCTTCCAGATTACGCTGCATGCTCAGCCCATTACCCGCTCACCATATGCCCAGGGCTATGAGATGTTGGTTCGAGTGACCTCAGCACTGCCCAGCAGCCCACACAAAGCCCGAGGTAGCCGCTGAGGCCACGGACATCCCGCAACATGGACTGCGAAAGCCCAAAGACCATAAAGGAGGTCACAATCATCACCCCAGCGATCGCCACCAGACGCACGTTAGGATCTGGATCCTTGCGGCAGCGCCAGAACATCGCAAGTGGTACCCCATAGAACGCCACTAGCGAGACGAGTCCTATCAGTCCTCTTCGTGCCGCGGTATCGATAACGTCACTATGAAGCTGTGTGAATTGACTGACTCCTGGATGCAGCAAGCCCTGAGCCACAAGGGCATCACGAGCGGACTGCAGCCCTGCATCACCCCACCCCATCATCGGGCTTTGGCTGAAGAGCACCACGCCTGCTTTCCACATTTCGAAGCGAAGTCCTACGGAGCCACCACGGTCATCCAACAACCAGTATGCCTGGAACTGATCCACGGCAGCCGCCAAGCGAGAACCAGGTTCACCTAGAACAATCACCCCGACAAAGATCAGCAAGACCAAGGTTACGGCAAGCCAGTTTCGACGTCGCCAATGGCGCACTTCGTGATCCGGCATACTTTGCCAGGCAATCCAGACAAGGAGTGCCAGCACAGGCGCTGCCACCCAGCCACCACGAGTGCCCGACAACAGTGACGCCATCATGCCGCCGGCAGCAGCTGCGAGGGCGAACCATACCTTTCCGCGCGCGCAGCGCCCCTTTAGCAACCACCAAAAGGATGCAGTTAACGACAAGCATCCAAGCAGCAGAGCAAGATTACCGAAAGGGATCGAATTCATGCCGTTACCAACCCTGTCATGCATCAGCACCCGATACTCGAACAGTGCGATGCTCCCTGCCAACAGGGATCCGGTACAAAGACCGGCCCACCATAGCGCAGCGGAAGGGGGGAATAGGCGAAGCCATATCAATACCATGGCCGCCAGAGCCGGCCAGAGTGGCATGGCGATCCCATTATCAATCCACCAATTTCCGGGCTGCCAGACATCCAACAGCCAGATGGCCGTATACAAAAACAATGCAAGGCAAAAATTCAAATCTCGGATGTCCAGGCGAGATGATACATGGCGCATTACAGGCAGACTGACCAAAATCACTCCAAGCACCATCAAAGGGATAATAGCGTACCCCCGAGGGATGACTATCAATAATGCCAGAAAAGAAAAAAGAAACCATCCATTGGTAAATACAACAAATCTTGACATGGTCATATTTAAGCGTGAACTCTGATATCAATTGTACGGTTAACCCCGGAATCCTTGCGTCCGAGGCCGAGATCTTCTCTGGCACTCCCGCTGAGCAATGATTGATCACCGGCATTACCTTTCTCGATGTCCGTGATGACTGGCCAGGAGAATACTGGCCTCGTTACCCCCTCCTTTGAAGGCCCTACTTATCCCCCACTTTCGGTAGCGGCAGAGTCCCGGATGAATTTCTGTAGGAGCTCTCTGGCTTCCAGCAGAGGATAACTCCTGTAGCCCATTTTATCATCCCGGACTCTACGCTTGACCAATATATTCTGAAAATATATTTTTATATATAGGATGTGACTTGAATCCGCCGCATGCAATTTGCGCCATAACCAAGTGAGGGCAGCTGTTTCCCTCTATGACGACCGGCCCGTCGGGGGTGAGGGCGATATCCCAACCGATAAATTTACATTCGAAAAGTCTGGCAGATTTTTTGACTAATTGTTCTATATCCTTACCAAAAGGTATCTTTTGTCGATCAAATTTTAGCTTCGTATCTGGATGGGACTCAAACACATCTCCCCCTTGATTTAGATATGTCATTCCACACCCAGAAAGCTCCCACTTCTCGACATCAACAGGAACGAACAATCCTCCGGAGCTTCCATTATCAACCACGCTTCCATGCCTACCGAATCTCATCAATGCAGACGAAATCACTACGTCATCCATCTTCTCATCCAGGTAAGTATGAACCCTAATAGTATTAATGCAACCTGAATAAAAATTATTAGAAAAATCATGTTGTACCAGGCCTTCCTGAAAAAGATACCTAGTGTCGCGCATAGCGTCAAAAATCTTTAAATCACCCACTACTTTCTGTAAGGTTCCTTCATCCACTTTGAATGCATTCTTTCCACCCGCACCATCAACTGGCTTCACAAATATCGATCTTGAACGAGACTCAACCATAAGCGATACAAGAAAGGACGAGAGTTCTCTACTGGACTCTATAGTAAAACTCCCATTTTTTGCGTTCAGCGTATAGCCGTCGCTGTTCGCTAACACATTGGCGGTAGCCACCCCTTCCTTATCGAGAATCTTCGAAAACATCAACTTGTCATCAAGACTTGAGTCGCTCCCGCCCCCTTTTTTATGAAACATGTTGTTTATCACCCTATACATGTCATTGAAGCCTATATAGTTTCTGTAACCATCTCTGCCTCTTTTATACAAAAGATTGGTAAAGTAATAATAGGGCACCTCCTTTTCAATAATCGCACAATGGAAGGACTCTTTTATAATGTTTAAAACACTCTTCCTGTCCGGATCACTGACCATACTTGCCAGACACCGATAACGTTTATCTTTCATTCATTTACCCTCGGCATCAACAGTGTCACAAGCAACCAGGTCAATTTGCGACAGAGACCTAAGACTGACCGCGTCAATTTAAGTCAAATTTTCAAGGACTCACGCAATACCTACCACTTATTCTTGCAAGACCTCGGGCCAAGCAGTTCGAAAAGTCGATCTCAACGGGCATGATCGATCCTTTCTATATACCTATCCAGATCGGACCTCAACCCCTTTCTCACCGGAAGTTGCCATAACAACTTACCCCAGTTATGATTTCCTTCCACGAGATAGACCCCTGAATTCGTTACTGCAACATCCCAACCCACGATGCTTGCCCTTGGCTCGACCAGGGCCGCACTCTTCGCCAATTGTATCACCCCGTCCCAATGGGGGATTTCAATGCCGTCAAACCTGATCCCCGAGATTGGATGTTTATCGCAATATTCGGCCACGCCAGAACTCGTGTTGACCGCCTCCCCCATGACTCTACCCGTATCCGAGTCGACTTCAGCCGCATATCCGCCCAAAGAAAGGTTATCGACATCCTCACCATTCCCGAACCTGACCCTGGAAAATAGCACTTCCACTTCTTGACCATCCGTGTAAGTGACAACTCTCACAGTATTCAGGCATGATGGATTCACGGCCCGCAATGCCTCATGGTTGATGAGTGTTCTCTCCACAATGTATTTCCGGCCACTCCTCAACTTTCTTCTCAGCTTGTCATGAACCTCATCGACAGTCAGTCCGCCAACCTCAATGATAAATCCTCCAGCACCACATTGACCATCCTCGGGCTTGAAAAACCAGCTAGTACCGCCTTGACTGAGCAACCGTTTCACTATTGAATCGTCACTATACGGCCAGGAAACAACCCCTAAATGCTCTGCCATTAAATGGTCAAATTTTACGCGAAAGCGTTGCTTTGATGAAAAAGTCGGTATGATTTTTTTTGGAACAAATCGCCTTTGCGCCATCCACATTGCTGTCGTGCCTGCCCAATCCAACCTGTCTTCTTTACCCATCCCATGGAAACAAAAATAAAAATACTCGGAAGGTGAGATCTTGTAATAAAGCGTCGACACCATCAGGTCGCTCAGGACCCCCAACCTGGCAAAGCCACCATCGCCTCGAGCAGCATTGGAGAGCCTCCATATTTCTCGCCAATCGGTCTTGAGCAAACAATACCCCCACCCGATCAAAGTCTTCATCACCGCACCTCAAGCCTGGAGTCTTTCAGTAGCACCGAGTCGTTCATTCCCGCCATGCGGCTGACCGCGGCTCGCTTCTGGACAAGGCTTCATTGACTGAATAAATGGAAAGTGTGAGCTACTTCAGAAGGTCGGAGCCGTTCAATTGGTTGGCATCCTCCCTATCTGTCAATGCAATAGTCACCTAAACGGATTGCGAGGTGATCAATATGCGTTATCTCGCATAGCATAAGGACGCCGCTTCGGTGCCCTACTCCATCGGCGTCCTGTTACAGGGGTTCGTTCCCCTCACCGTGCCGCGCGCTGCATCACTTCCTCCAGCACCTGGCAGGTTAATTCCACTTCCGCCTCGGTGAGCGTGGGGTGGCAGAGGAACATCAATGCTGTCTCGCCCAGACGCTTGGCCACCGGCAGCGACCGCTTCGGAACCCATGTACTGCCCTCGAAGGCCTTCTCGCGATAGATCTCGGAGCAAGATCCGGACAGGCAGGGCACCCCGGCCGAGCCGATCTCGGCGAGGATGCGGTCGCGATCCCACCCCGGTCGTAGGCGCTCGGGCTCCACAAAGACGTAGGCCTTGTAGGCGGCGTGTTCGAGATGGGCCGGCGGCTGGGGCACCCGCAGACCCGGGCAGGCACGTGCCACGGCCCAGATCCGCTCGGCATTGGCACGCCGAGCCCGTTTCCAGGCCGGTAGGCGCAAGAGCTGAAGCCGGCCAATGGCGGCCTGCATCTCAGTCAGCCGCCAGTTGCTGCCGAAACTCTCATGCAGCCAGCGAAAGCCGGGGGGATGCTTACGCTCGTTAACGGCGGCCCAACTCTTGCCATGGTCCTTGTAGGCCCACATCTTCCGCCAGAGCTCGTCATCGCGGGTAGTCACCATGCCGCCTTCCCCACCGGTGGTCAGGATCTTGTCCTGGCAGAACGACCAGCAGCCGACATGCCCCAAGCTGCCCACGCTGTGGCCCTGCCAGGTGGCACCATGGGCCTGAGCACAATCCTCGATCAGGTAGAGCCCGAGACGCTCGGCCAGAGCCATCAAATCGCCCATCTCGCAGGGCCAGCCGGCCAGGTGCACGGCGATGATGGCACGAGTGTCAGGGGAGATGACCGCCGCCACGTTGGCCGCGGTGATGTTCTGGGAATCCGGGTCCACGTCGGCGAACACCGGCACGCCCCCCACGGCGACAATGCTTGAGGCGGAGGCCAGGAAGCTGCGCGGGGTGACGATCACCTCATCACGGCGTCCCGGGTGGCTACCGATGCCGAGCCCGCGCAACGCCAGTTCCAGAGCCAGGGTGCCATTGGCCACGGCCACGGCGTGGCGAGTGCCAACGAAATCGGCAAACTCCGACTCAAAGCGGCTGCCCTGCTCGCCGGTCCAGTAGTTGACCTGATTGGAGAGCAACACGGCATGTACCGCCTCGGCCTCCTCCTCGGAGTAGCAGGGCCAGGGGGAAAAGGGGCCATCAATCATCGAAGGCCTCTCGTGTCAAGAGCTCGCTTTCCTTCATGACCACCGGCGCATCATCGACATCACGCAGAAAGATCATGTCGTCCTGAAACACATAGTGCTGATATGAGGAAGAGAACTCGTCGGGGTTCAAGTTAGCCTCAAGGTAATCGAGTGGCAGATTTGCGCCGGCCCGAGCCAGTGCCGACACGAAGGCCACGAACCTCACGTTGATTTCAGTGATCATCGGCTCTCCGTTTGCCGCCTCCTTGAGATCCGCCGTGAACACGCCGTGCGGCTCAACGCCATGAAGACCAAAGACCTCCCGGATAGCGTCATCGGCGATATCGACCAGGTGTCTGTCATTGATAAGGCGTCCAAAAGAGGTGTTGCCGGTGATGCCTGACGGGGCCACCTTTGCCATGATGTATTCTACCCGTTCGGCACACGCCGAGCGCAGAAGCCGACCATCGACATAGAGCAGTTTGCAGGCCAGATTCCTGCCTGGCAGGAATTCCGAGGCGATGAACTCTTCAACTGCGGGGTTGATACGTACCCATTCGTCGAGTTCTCCCCGGCTGCTGACCTTCAGGGAGCCAAGACCGCTCGACCCGATGGTGGAACGGACCCAGAACGGATAGGGTAACGGCAACTCGCTGATATCATCGCCGTTAGAGAAGGTACAATGCTTCGGCAGGTAATGCTTTCTGTGCAGAACACGGTGCAGTGCTTTCTTGTCCACCAAGGTGCTAGTCGCCTGATAAGCGGGAACGAATGCCTGGCAGGGTAACCTTCGTTCTTCCTTGGCCCTGGCCCAGACAAGCACCTCGACTTCAGGCATAACTACCGCAAAAGAGATCTCGTGCCTGTCGACGATACGACCGATAGCAGGCCAATAATCTTCGCTATCCGCCGCTGGTACCACGTAGGACTCGGCGTAACTTTCGCGATCATAGAGGCCGATGGCCAAGGGACTCGCATCCACTCCCACGAACCGATAGCGCTTGCACCCCGTCTCCAGAATTGACCTGACGAAACTACGGGGGGTTGGCCCTCCAACTCCCGTCACGAGAACGTTGATCCTGTCAGTCATTTTCGTTGCCTTTTTTGTACGCCGACTTCGCACCCTGAAACCTCGGCATGCCTACATCATTGGCGTGGGAGATACCTTCACGAATGAACACCTTCCTGACCGTCAACAACAAGATCATGAGATCCAACCGGAAAGAGCGATGATCGACATACCAGATGTCGTAGTAGAACTTCTCTTCCCACGTGAGGGCGTTACGGCCATTGACCTGCGCCCAGCCGGTAATACCGGGGCGTACCTCATGACGACGGAACTGTACAGGGCTATAGAGCGGCAGGTAGTCCATCAGTAGTGGCCGAGGACCCACCAGGCTCATGTCTCCCCTGAGGACATTCCAGAGTTCAGGCAACTCGTCGAGGCTGGTGGCCCTCAGCCAGCACCCGAAAGGTGTCAATCGGCGATGGTTGGGCAGCAATGTACCGATCGTGTCGCGGTCATTGCGCATGCTGCGGAACTTCAGCATCACGAAGGGACATCCATGCAGGCCGGGGCGGATCTGCCGGAACAGTACCGGCGAGCCGAGTTGCCAGCGAACCAGCAGCGCTATCACCAGCAGCAATGGTGACAGCAGCAGCAGAACCACACCGGCCACGAGGAGGTCGAACCCACGCTTTGCACTCATCGTTTAATTTCTCGCATCGTAAAAACGATTAATGGCTTGACGAACATGCCGCAAAAAAGTGAGGAAATCTCAGCAGCGCTTATGGAAAGACACGTGATTCGACTCAGGCATGTATTGCCATGCGCTGAAACAGAATGTTGCTATCGACCAATTCATCATAGGTTCCATGATCTATCACATGCCCATTTTCAATGAGATAGATACAGTCACACTGTTTAACGGTCGCCAGACGATGAGCAATCATGATGATAGTCTTCTTGCCAGAAAAATCGTGTATCGCATCCATCACCAACTTTTCGGTAATGCCATCCAAGGCACTGGTTGCTTCGTCGAGAATCAGCACACTAGCATCATCATATAAAGCTCGAGCAATCCCGATTCTCTGACGCTGTCCTCCGGATAGCTGGATACCACGCTCGCCGACGCGTGTTTCCAGTCCCTCGGGAAGCTGATTTATTAGCTCATCCAGGCGAGCCATACTGGCGGCTCTCTTTACGCGAACATCATCGATTCGCTCCTCCGGAAGACCGAAGGCAATATTTTCCCGAATGCTGGCGTCAGCCAAAAAAATAGCTTGAGGAACGAACCCAAGGCTGTTTTGCCATGCCCGCTTCAGCCGTTCGTCGAGTGGTTGCCCATCAATCAGCAAGTCGCCGCTATCTGGCTCAATTAAAGCCAACAGGATATCAATAGCGGTAGACTTACCGGAACCGGAGGCTCCCACCAGGCCGATGACCTTATTAACCGGCACCAGGAGTGACAGCTCATCCAGTGCAGCTTCTTCCTTCCCCGGGTAGTGAAAGGACACATTACGAAGCTCAATCGTCTGATGAAGATCTAAAAAACCAGCCGCTGATGCGGGTAAAGGATCCTGATACTCTGCGTTACGACTTTCAAAAAGATCATCCCGGATACTGTCGAATGCCGCCAAATTTCCTCTGATAGTTGCAATACTAGTATAGATCTGCTGAAAGGCAGGCAAGAGTTTAAGTCCCGCGAGAGCAAAAACGGACAGCACCGGCAGGATATCCCCCAAGTTACCTTGATGTACTGACAGCAAATACAGCACCAGAAAGATAATCGAGCCGAAGGCGACAAGTTCCATGGCATAGCGAGGCACCTCCGACAGTGCCTTCGTTGTCCCTCGTGCTCTGCCCAGACGTCTGCTGGATTTTTCGAATCGCTGGTTGAATACTGGCTGGCGCCCCAATAGCAATGCATCCTTGATTCCGCCGAAACCTTCGGCCATCAATTTGAACCGCTCACGCTGGGTACGTGAAATTGCCTTGCCATTGGATACCAGCTTCCGACGTACGGTGCGATACAAAACAAAATAGACAAGGAGGAAGAGGATAACACCAGTTGACGCCACTACAGGATTGAAGATGAAAATGGCTATTGACATGAACAGGACCATGACGACCCTGGCATTCATCTTCATCATTGGCGCAATGATCTTATCGGTAATCCGCGAACACTCCTGCGAAATCTTGTTAGTCAACTGTGCGCTGCTTCCATTGGCATGGAACAACCAAGGCTGCTGCATGTAATGACGGTAGAGACGAGTGCTGAGTTCGGCACCTATCTGTTGCCCGTACATTGAGAGCCTCCATACAGTGAACATAGAAATACAGGAAGTAACGGTCAGCGCTGCGAGAACGGAAACCCCCATCCAGAACAGGAAGTCGGCGGGTGCGTCGAACCCAGTCAACGTATAGAGACGCGCCATGATGCCATCCCCCTCGAGACGGCTCATATCACCGACCAACGCCATGAAGGGGCCGATGGCCACTACCCCAGCCACCTCGGCGAAAGCCATGAGCACGACCAACAACTGTAACCGTAGGAGTCGTTTGCGCTGTTCACCAGCAAGGAGGTGATATAGATCCTTCAGACTAGAAATCATTGGCTGACCAGCCTTGATTTAGGTTGCTGAGTGAGTATCTTCCGACGCAGTAAGTCATGAATAGTTATATCCATAGCTGTAACCGTAGCGAGCAACGGCCTTACGTTCCATGGCATTGAGAATACTCCCCTTCACTATGACTCCCGCTGTCTCGAGGCGCTTCACAGTAAGTTGCACTTCTCTTACAGGATTCACCTGGAACCGAACTACCAGCAGTGTGGTACCGCATTTCGCACCAATTACCGCAGCATCCGTCACGGCCAGGACGGGTGGCGTATCAAAAATCACCAAATCATAGAGCCCAGTCACCTCATTGCAGAAGTGACTGAAGGCTTCCGTCATCAGAAGCTCCGAAGGATTGGGCGGCACAGCCCCTCGGGGGATATAGTCCAGGCCCTCGATGTTACTATGGCGAACAACCTCTTCGAATTTCGCACGGTCTGCCAGCAGTGCGGAAAGCCCATCACCATTGCGGTCACCAAAGGCATGATGCAGTTGCCCTCTACGCATGTCAGCGTCTACCATCAGCACCCGCAACCCTGCCTGGGCGCAAATAGCAGAGAGATTGACGGTCACGAAACTCTTCCCAATACCTGGACTGGGACTGGTGATCATCAAGCGATTGTCGTGACTTTCCAGCATAGCGAAGTGAAGGCTAGTGCGCAGACCGCGTAGCGCTTCAATAGCGGTATCTGTCGGAGCATTCTGGGCCAGTACACCGCTGACGATTTCCCGACCGTGGCGGTCACGGCGATGCTTGACCCTCTTGGTCAGCTGCTTTTGCTCACTAGAGAGAGGTACCGTGGCGTACACCGGCAAGTTAGCCTGTTCGAGTTGTTCCGGTAACTCAACCCCTCTATTGAGCAACCCACGCACTAGTACTATGCCTACTGCCAGAATGCCACCAAGCAAGGTAGCCAACATCACGACTCGCGCCTTACGAGGCTCTATCGGACCGGCATCGGCCACGGCATCATCGATGATGCGTACGTTACCAATGGTTCCCGCACGCGCCACCTGCAACTCCTGCATCCGGTTGAGTACATTGACGTAAATAGCCTGAGTGACTTCCACGTCACGAGTCCGGCGAACCACTTCCTGCTGCGCTTCCGGAAGATCGTCAACCTTGGCGTTCAGTTCGGCACGCTGCTCTTCCAGCTGTCGCTTCTGGCGCATCAGTGACTGATAGGTAGGGTGGTTGACCGTGTAACGCTGCGCCAAGTCAGCTTCCCTGAATTCCAGTTGATTCAACTGACTGTCAAGGGCAACGAACTGCTGAATGGCAGCCTGAGCCTCTGAGGTGAGGTCGACACTATTCTGGTTCGCGCGATACTCGTTGAGACTGTCTTCGGCTACTCGCAGCTGCGAGCGAAGCACAGGGGCCTGCTCTTCGAGAAATGCCAGACTCTCGTTGATCTCGGCTGACTGGCGGTGAACGTTCTGGCTGAGGAAGGTCTCAGCCACCGCATTTAAAGAATGTCGGATCTCGTCTCGGTCGGTACCAGTAAGGGTCAAGCGTAACATGCCGGTGTTGGCATCACGTGCTCCGCCCACTTCTTCGACGTTGAAGCGACTCGCCAGATCGCGAATGGCCGAGGTCCGTTTGTGCTTGTAGAGCGTGAACTCCGCCCCCTCAGGGGCTTCCATGGCATCTATCTGAAGCTCAATGTCCCCCTCGATGAAACGCGAAGGCTCACCAACCCGTCCTTCGCCTAGGGGCCTGGGGCTCTCGCCGTCCAGCCTCAGAGAGTAGCGGCCAGCTTGGCCTGCGGTCACGATCAGCGGGATGCCGCGCAAGTGTTCCACCACCTCCAGATATCCGAGCTCAAGCCATTCGCTGCCCCACACGACCGACTGGCCCTTGAGAACGCTGAGACTACCCTTCAGAGCATCAGGCAACGATATGCTGCCCTTCAAGGCATCGGAGAGGGACTCGGCAATAGCGATACTGCCCGTGTCGAAAGAAGGTCGTGGGATTCCTTGTCTCTGGATATATCTGCCAATGATCGGCAAGGCTTTCGGGATGACCTCCGTATCCAGCCCCATACGATCGACAACCTCACCCAGCACCATGCGCGACCGCAGAATCTGCACCTCTGCAGCTGTGCTACTCTCACTCTCCTCACCCCGTATACTCGTGGCTATCTCCTCAAGTGGATTGACAGTGCCCCGCCGCTCCACTTGCACTAAGGCATCACCACGATAGATCGGAGTAGCAAGCATCGCATACACCACTCCCATTGAAGCAAACACCAAGGTGATGAACAGGATCAACCATTTATGGTCCAACAGCAGGCCGAAGAGTCTCCCAAGATCGACTTCTTCATAGTTTTGATTCATCATTCTGTTCATGGCATCACCGTTCATATTGGTCGCCGAAGCATTACATCAAGAGGTTCTTGATACACATTTCTTGATTAGTTCACATACAAGTTCGACTTCAGCCATGCTCAGCCCGGGGAATACAGGCAAGCAGAGCACTTGTTCAGAAACCCTTCGTGATTTCTCTTGT
This sequence comes from Halomonas rhizosphaerae, assembly GCF_030010555.1. Taxonomy (GTDB): domain Bacteria; phylum Pseudomonadota; class Gammaproteobacteria; order Pseudomonadales; family Halomonadaceae; genus Halomonas; species Halomonas rhizosphaerae. The sequence continues at coordinate 40,369 of NZ_JASCQP010000028.1, read as the reverse complement.
ATCGTATCGAAAGCTGCAATGTGCGAAACTGATTCTAGAGAGGGATAAAAGTATCTTCTCGGGAAGAAACCACGCTCCTCAAGGGCCTTTTTCACTTTGATGAGTTCTGCTTCATTATCAAACAAAACAGGAAAGTAAGCGTAGTTTTTCGTACAGCTGGGATTATGTCGCTGGAACCCGACCCACCCTTCCAGGGATCGTTGGTATTGGCTGCAGATTTCCATTCGCGACGCAATAATAGTGCCGATGTCATCTAGCACGCAAAGCCCCATGGCCGCCTGAAATTCGTTCATCTTGCAGTTAATACCGAGAGAAACAATACTCGAATCTTCTGATAAGCCAAAATTGATCATCAGCTTTGCCTTATCCAAGCTGTCACGATGCCGAAAGATGATGGCTCCACCCTCTATGGTGTGGAAGAGCTTCGTGGCATGAAAACTCAAGGTTGTGGCATCACCATGCTGGAGAATACTACGACCTTTAAACTTTACACCAAAGGCGTGAGCACCATCATAGATCACTTTGAGACCATGATGCTTGGCTATTCTGTCCAATGCCTCGATGTCACATCCATTGCCGAATACATGAACCGGAACCAAGCCAACAGTTCTTTCATTTATGTTCCGTTCGACCTGGCCAGGGTCCAGACACCAGGTTTCAGAGTCAATATCGGCGAAGACAGGCTGGACTCCCTCCCATTTGAGTGAGCTACTGGTAGCGATGAAACTAAAAGGAGTCGTAATGGCCTCAGAAGCTCGCTCGCCATCTCTTCCTAACCCTAGCGCACGGTATGCAACCTGCAGTGCAAGAGTGCCATTACCTACTAGCAATAGGTTGGTCACACCCAAATATTCTTCCAAGCGGAGGGTCAACTCTTTTAAAAGTTCACCATTATTTGTCAAGCAACAGCTTGAATATATTCTGTCGATATATTTATTCAACCTTGAACGATCGGGAAGATAGGGCCGCGAGACAGGAATCATAGCTCTCTCACCAAATCGAGAAGGTATTTCCCATAACCGTTCTTGGAAAGATCACTTGCAGTTTTCGATAGATCATTGACTGTAAGCCAACCGTTATTGAAAGCAATCTCTTCAAGGCATGCAATCTTGTAACCTTGCCGCTTTTCTATTGTTTCGACAAACTGTGACGCTTCGAGCAGACTCTCATGAGTACCGGTATCTAGCCAAGCAAACCCACGCCCAAGAACTTCAACTTTCAGCTTTTTATTCTCCAGGTATGCCTGGTTTATACTAGTGATTTCCAACTCACCACGGGAAGAAGGCTCGACCTGCTTGGCAAGCTCGATCACCTCGTTGTCATAAAAATAAAGACCGGTGACGGCAAAGCGTGATCTCGGATTTTTCGGCTTTTCTTCAATGGATACGGCTCGTTTATGATCATCGAACTCCACAACTCCAAAGCGCTCAGGATCCTTAACAAGGTAACCGAATACCGTTGCGCCCTCCTCACGCTCTGCAGCTTCCCTTAGTACCGGGGAAAATCCCGGACCATAGAAAATATTATCCCCAAGGGCCAAGCATACTCTGTCGTTTCCGATGAATGTCTCCCCGATGATGAATGCCTGAGCTAATCCATCCGGGCTAGGCTGAGCAGCATACGTCAAATTAATACCGAACTGACTTCCATCGCCAAGAAGCCTTTGGAAACAATATTGCTCATCCGGCGTAGTAATGATCAGAATGTCCTGGATACCTGCCAGCATGAGTACAGACAACGGATAGTAGATCATTGGTTTATCGTAGATAGGCAGCAGCTGCTTGGAGATACCCAACGTGATGGGATAGAGCCGTGTACCGGATCCTCCCGCCAGAATGATGCCCCTAATGCTCATGCGACCTCCCAACCCGGTATGCCTAGACGATCTCGTTGATAGCCGCCATCCTGAACCTTCCTGCACCAGTCAAGATTGTCGAGAAACCACTCGACTGTCTTGCGAATACCGCTTTCAAAAGTCTCTTGAGGCGTCCACCCCAGTTCTCTTCTAATCCTCCCAGCATCAATCGCGTAGCGTTGGTCATGCCCCGGACGATCGAGTACATGAGTAATGAGATCATGGTATGAATTTTCAGCGGGGCGTAATTCATCCAACAGGGTACAGAGAGTCCTCACCACATCAATATTTGTCCTTTCGCTGCTTCCACCGATATTATAGGTTTCGCCAAGCATCCCCTTTTCTGCAACCAAATGCAGAGCACGAGCATGATCTTCAACATACAGCCAGTCCCTGACCTGAAGGCCCTCTCCATAAATTGGCAATGGCTTCCTTTCCAGAGCATTCAATATCATCAAGGGGATCATTTTCTCGGGATAATGGTAAGGACCATAGTTGTTGGAACAGTTTGTCACCAACGTGGGCAAACCATACGTACGTCGCCAGGCACGAACAAGATGGTCCGCACTCGCCTTACTGGCAGCATAAGGCGAGCTGGGAGCATAGCGCGTCTCTTCCGTGAACCTTTCGGTGCAACTGCCCAGATCCCCAAAAACCTCATCGGTAGAGACATGCAGAAACCTGAAAGCCTTCTGCCGGGTAATGGACAGGTCAGACCAGTAACGTCTTGATACCTCTAGTAAGGTATAGGTACCAGTGATATTGGTGTCGACGAAGGCCCTGGGTCCATCAATGGAACGATCGACATGACTCTCGGCTGCCAGGTGCATCACAACATCCGGTTGATACCGTGAAAAAATGGCCGTTAACTTATTGGCATCACAAATATCCACTTGTTCAAATGCATAATTTGAGCTCTGCGACACCCCAAGCAAAGATTCCAGGTTCCCGGCATAAGTCAACTTATCGACGTTAACCACCTGGTTCGGCGTATTGGTGATGATATGGCGAACCAAAGCCGAACCGATGAAACCCGCACCGCCTGTTATCAAGTATTTCATAATAGTATGCAATGCCGGGTGTTGGGGAGGCGATAGAGCCTTCCGTTTGACCACGCCACCTCAGAGTAGAAAGGAGATGGCACCCATTGTAGTTTTGTAACCTGTAACTTCATAAAGATACATATCACTACAATGTACACATAATCTTACAAGAAATCCTGGCCTTTGCGTATACCATTTTCTTCATACTCAATATCGCAAAAAATCATGCTGCATATTGACTGTGTGAAGGATGCACTTTTCCATCTAATAGCGTGGGCGGCAGGTAAAAGGGGAGTCGCAGCGTCAAGCCGTGACCTCCTGCTGGCAGGATCCACGCCAAACTGCGATGAAACTAAAAAATCCAGAAGAATCAAACACATGAGATTCAAACCACTTGATAGAAATATGTTAGCCTCAACGCTCATTGAGTATCGTATATAAGCATCGAACGATAAAGATTCACCAGACCAGACCACACGACGACATTACTGAATTTCTTCGCCCAAACCGTCCCATTTTTACCATGCATTTTTCTCAAATCATCATCAACAATGTAGTCAGTTATCGCGCTGGCTAATGCACCAACGTTCTTCACTGGCACGAGCGTTCCATTGAATCCATCAGATACAGCATCCTTGGTGCCTGTGACGTCACAAGTCACTGTAGGTACACCCATCGCAGCCGCCTCGATCAGAACATTACCAAATCCCTCCCAATGCGCGGGTAAGACAAGGAGGTCCATCATGCGATAGTAATTCTCGATATCTTTTACAAACCCCAAACTGATAATATCCTCATCAGATTCTATACGCTGCATGGTCAACTCTGAAACACACTGCTGCCGTTCGGTAGGACCTATCAAGAGCAATTTTGCTCTAGGGTGTGATACCTTGATTCCTGAGAAAGCCTCAACGAGTTCATCAACGCCCTTTCGGTCAATGAGCCTGCCAACGAAGCCAATGACAAAGTCATCTGCTTTCACTCCAAATTGTTTTTTCAAATCATTCACGGGCGTCAAATCGGTTCGGCATGGATCAAATCTATTTAAATTAATACCATTACTACTCCCAATCCCATTCAACTTGTATTGCCCTGGTTGCAATATTCCATCTTCTAATCCCTTTTCACCAACGCTAGCGCTGATACAAACTACCTGCGTCGCAAGGAAGCAAGAGATTTTCTCAACACGTTTCATGATAGCGCAAGGGATGCCTGACAGGGACTCATGGCGAAACCCTCGTATTGTGTAAATTCTCCCACGAACACGACAGACATACGACGCTACCATACACAAGAAGCCGGCCTTGGGAGTCCCTGCATTAACAATATCTGGGCGGATCCGTATAAAAAGAAAAATAATACGAACAAGGGAAACAATATCTTTAAGAGGACTAGGGTCGCGCACCATGGGAATTTCATAGAGTCTGATTCCCTCAGATGAAGCCAGCTTTCTGACACTCTCGCCAGGAGAGGAAAGCAGGACCGGATCGAAACCATTGTCCTTTAAATAATTCAACTGTCCACGTACGAGCGTGGCACTACCTTGCGAGGTTATTGCTGTTACGACCACAGGCAACCCACTATTCTTTTTCATCATTTTCCACCACTCCCGTTGTCTTCTAGCATACAACTCCACTACAATTATTTATCATGAACGTATTCATTGATAGACGCTATAACATCAACAATATCGACCTCTCCGTCTACGTCATTAAATATTTCAATTGCAGAGAATTTATTGTTATCAACAGTAGCTTCGGTCAGCCTTTTCATTAGCCCGTTATCGAGATTCTTGAACCGATAGCCGGCGCCATCGATCAAATCTTTACGCATCTGGAGTCCGGATTCAAAAATTTCACGAGAAGCCACAACATGTACCTGTACAAGCCGGTGCCTCATGTAGGGACTATAAAGATCAATCAAGACTGACTTTATCCTTTCTAAATTTTTCTGATCTAGATTGGCCCAACACAGCTGGATAAATCCTTGATCAAGAATCACCACATCATATTTTCTAAGAGCATTCCTTAATCTAAAGTCAAGATAGAGAGCATTTACGAAGCTTGATATAAATCTGTATTTACTGCTGTCAGCCAATGCCTTCGCCAGCTGGTAATAAACACTGAAAAAACGTGTAAAATGAAAGCTCAGCGTATAGCATAGAACGCCAATTTTCATAAAACGCCCAGAACCCGCATGTTCTGAGGAAAACAAAGCCTTTACTTGCTTCTCAGGAAACAGAATAAGTGTACTGTTCAACAAAGCCATGCTTGCATGTGACTTGCCTGAACCTGGCTTACCCGTAAACTCGATTATACAGCTCATCAAGGGGTCCATCTTTGACGATTACAACTTTACAGGAGAGGAGAAGCGCCACATCACGTTTATTGAGAAAAACTTCAAAAGGTTCATTTTAGACTTTTTCAGCCTCCTCTTTTTTTGTAAGAAACAACGAGTCTCATTGGCAAATCCTTCATCAGAATCAATAAGCCGATCACACTCCAGTATCTTGTTAAAAAGATGATCACAAATATTTGTGGCATAATGGTATACGATGGTATCTTTCCTCCACTTACCTCTTCCGACCCCTGGATCGGTGGCATTCCACCTTTCTTCGAGGGAAAGAACACGAGCCCCAGTTTCGAAAATGGTTGGAACTAACGCTACCTGGTCATATTTGTTACCGAGCTGGAAATAATTGGCATTCCAACTTTTAAAAAATTGTATAGCCTGGTCAGTGTTTCTTATAAGCATTACTCCACTGTTCCAGTGAGGGAAATCACCTACCCTGTGGTTTCCCAGAACACGAACATCCCCTTTTCCTTTTCTTTTTTGTGGATAGCGATTTAACCTGAGACAGATATCGAAGTACTCTAGTATAATGTTGGCCATCGAAAGATCTCCCATGACAACTGTGTCACAATCCAGGAAGATCGTCTTCTCATATTCACTATAGCTCAATATATTGGTTTTCAAGTTCCTGTTATCATTCACATCAGCATCAACATATATCCAGCTATCATGATCATGGCGGAAGAATTCGACCTGTGATGGTTCTGTTTTCACATTGGTCACTATTGTGAAAGGTATATATGGATTACTATCAACCACACTTTTTGCCGACAACAGAGCCATGGCTAAATAAGGCCTCCCCAAGGCAAGATAAATCACACCCAGAGTTTTCGACATGACAATTACCTCAACGGTCTTTACGCATCAGCTGATGACATCTTGAGCACGCGAGAGTCGGATAGATAGAATTACTACCGTACTCATGACCCAAAAATAGGATTTATCAATATCTGAAGAAGACGAGAGAGCGAGCAGCGTATAAGCAAGAGTAGTAATAGCTACTGTGGAACGAACCTTCATGGATTGTAAAGCGAGCGTAAATATAAAATAACCAAGTACCCCGATTCCCACAATTCCAAAAGCTCCCAATGCTCCAACAATAAGTGAATGGGGGTTTCCCATACTTCCAATACCACTACCCATTAACAGTTGGGCGACGCTGACATTATTGAAGTGATTTCCCCACATATCGAGTCTAGTATTTGACTCAATAGAAGGGATACGGAATAGACGGAAATTGGAAACGCCAGAGTCAATAAAAGGCAGAAGGCCGGGGCCGTGAGCCGCCATGAGCATGGCAAGAAGAACGACCACGGTGATGCCAGTAACGGTCCAGATAATGGTACTGGCTCGCAACTTTCTCCCAAAAAAGAATAACTGTACAACTACAGCTAATGCGATGCCAAAAGACGCGGCGATCGCAGGCATTCGCGAGCCTGTGTAGAACATGCCTACTAAAGCTGCAATCCCCATAGCTCCCCAGGCAAGTTTGTCAAGAGCCTTTCCTGGAACAGAAATGACACCAGACATACAGGTGACGACAACAATCCCCAGTATATTTGAAAGGGAGCGCGGTGAGGATTCGGTATCACCAATCGATAGACCAAGCTCACCAGCCCGAGACAAACGAAATTCTTGTGAGGACAGCATACTAAGAGTCACAAACACGAGGATGATACCCACGCAACCAACCAAGTAAATTAGTGCTCTCATCAAGTCATTATTAAAGTATCGCTCCATCGCAACATGCGGATTTGAACTTGCCAAAATGCCGATGAACACTAGCACTGCAAGTAATGCAGCCAACCGATCAAGTCGGCCATCACCCCCTATAATGCCGATACTCACTTCGAGAATGGTAAAGGTTAAGATGAGCAACATGACACTGGCATCAATACGCAAGTTGTTGCGATCCAGAAGAGTATAAATCACCGCCCCTAATGCGCAACCCGCGATCAGAATCCATCCAAATTGGAGCCCAAATATAAACTCAATATTGTTGAGCGCAGCACCAATCAATAAGACAGGAAAGGCATATACTGGTGAGATGGCCGCAACAAATACTGCCAAAAGAAATCCTGCTATCGCGCCAACCCTTGCATCAGCAACCGCCACCATAGCTATTATGGCCGGCGGAAAAGACAGTATGATTATTCGGAAAAAAAAATACCGATGCGAGACTGGCATATTGATTGTATTGTCCATGTGCTACGCCTTCTAGTGCCTTGATTGATCAATTGCCGCCTAGAAAGACAATGATAACCAATACAAATGTTAGATAATTACCTTTGTTTATTTTTTTCACTCGCTAACCTTTTCTTCCTTCTTCCTATTGCAAGCATCTCGCGCAGGAAAAGAGCTCTAATCAAAAACTCTTTACATAAAGTGGAACGAGAGGATTGAGAAAAGACCTTTCTTAGATACATATTCCAGAAGGCTTCAGCATAATCATTCTTTCCTATTCTTTTGTAATATTTATATATCCAAAACCAGGAGTTTATCTGCTCGTCTGATCTTGAAACCAAATCCAGACCACTCCACATACCTCCTGAATGCACTGTATGGCACGCTGGCTGGATCTCAGGGTGAAAGTGGCTACCTCCATAATTTCCCAAAAGAGAGACAAGAAACTTGTCGTTATTTACTATCTTTCCCATTTCAGGAATTTCACCGAAATCAATATTTCTGAAGACAAGTGTCAGGTTGAGCATCCACGCCTTTCCAGTTGCCATTTCTTCAGCCGTGTAATCTCGGTGATGCTTCCTCAGCGTCCTTGAGTGCCTCAGTACATTTCCATCAGTATCGACAGAGCAAGAATCGTGTGCCGTAACAGAAATCTCTGGATGTCTATCGAGATACTGAGTCTGTATCTTTAACTTCTGAGGATCTGTCCAGTAATCATCCCCCTCGCAATAAGCAAGATATTTACCAATTGCCATTTTTCTCATAGCACCGAAAATCACGACTCCTCTTGAAAGCTGATTTTCTTCTTGGATAATGGTTTTTATGATGCGGGGATACAGCGCCTTATACTCTCTAATAATATCACTGGTTACATCGCTTGAGGCATCATCGTGAATGATGATTTCAAATGGTGCCCCCAAGTCTTGGCATAAAAAGGATTCAATGGCTCTCGCTATATAGTCAGCATGGTTATATGTCATGCATAAGATGCTTACGCGCGGCTGAAAGATGTCGCCGTCCCATGTCTCTATTATTTCCTTTTCGCTTTTCAGCTTCACGCCTATTTACCTCATCATTAAACAAACAACAGAAGCCACTGGTGAAAACAGTATAAAAACGTGTCGGCGCATCAACTTAATATTCAGCCTCAAGAATCAATGCATGACTTTTTTATACTTGGACTATCCTGAAGCTCGAGCATAAATCTTTTTATCTTATCTATTATGAAAGTTACGTCGGTTTCCATATCAATGGTCAGCGCCGGAAGGCCACTATCTTCCATCAGTCGTGCCAAGGTTGCACGCCCCTGCATCACTTGTATATTAAACGATAATAACTCATCATTCGACTTTCCTCGGTGGCAAGGCAACATTCTTCCAGCTGTTTTTTTTCTATACCGAATACGACTATTGATAGTCTCCGCAGTTGCCGTAAGATTAATGACGGCGCGATTATCCATGATCACATTGAAGTCAGTCGGATTATCCCTTGAAAGCACACAAAGCTCATTTGTAAAATGGTGGCTTAGTCCTTCATCGACCAACACCATTGATGGATAATTCGACATGTTGAGATCATAAAGTATCTTGGTCGCCTTCCTTTGCAGCACGTTGATGTCGTTCGATTGGCACGCCGCCATGGAAAGCAGGCGTGCCCTTGATGAACATACCGTTATTCTTTTATCGAAATTGAGCCGCGACGAATGTAAGATTGATCTATTTATCAAGGATTGGATCAGGTGCGATTTACCTATGCCTGGTGGACCAACGAGATCGATCAGGAAAGGGTGAGTAACTGGCTTTCCACATCGATAGGCATTGAAACCAGCCCTATTGTATAAGAAATTGGATATAGACGCTTTCATCACATGCCTTTAACTCGGAAGGTTTGCTTTCCAAAGATACCCAAAAGGGCCGATACTAAAGCATCAGATCGAAGCGCCTGTGGGCAAGATCAGGTGCAATGGTTATTCTCCAGAACTATAGTTGTTATAGAGAATCATAGGTAGTTGCCAGCTCTTCACCATTATAATTTATCTCACCTATGAAAACCGGCCAGTCAGAGAGAGTATAGACAAGATTTTTCAAGGGATTATAAGAGCGAGTGTCTACGTGGGCTGCGTTCCCTGACACCGTCTTGAAAATCACGGTACTGATATAAACGCAACAAGCCGTATGTACTATCTAGATTATTTGGGTATCAAGGGAAGAATGATACGCGAAGGATATTCACTACTGTGATATATAGTTTGCTCTGCAACACGCAGCTCGTCGTCTATACCCTGCTCATTTCCTGTATTAGGGTTACGGTCCCAGAGTGGGAAATTACTGCTTGTGATATGGACACGGATACGATGACCGCGGAGGAAGACATTGCTCGTCGGCTGAAGTTTCAACGTGTAGCTATATATCTTGCCTGGAACCAATAGCTTCGGCTCTTCCCATATAGAATTTCTGAACCTCGCCCGTATTATACCTTCTGTCAAATTATAAGCTGTTCCATCCGGATAAACATCAATCAACTTTGCAGTAAAGTCTGTATCCTTGGCAGAACTCGCTGCATAGAGGACAATCTCGATAGGCCCTGTCACTTCGAGATCCATTTCGAGAGGATCACTTGTGAAGACCAGTACGTCGTCACGTTTCTCGTTTGGCCGCTGATCGACAGCGCCGACCCGGATCAATTCCGGATGATCTTTTCCCAAGAAGGAATGATTGCCACCGAGTGTCGGAACGGGGTCTTCTGGATCGTATATGAAAGTGCTCGGTGCCTCGTTTTCGGGTGGAGTCGTATCCAGCCTGCCCAATCTCGAGCCATCAGGGCTGCGTAAATAGAACGGGGTAAATTCCGTATTCGGTAGCGGCCACTCGTCTATGAAACGCCACTCGTTGACGCCCATGGTAAATATCTGGATAGGAGGTTGTTCTTCAATGCCATTATCGATTTTCTTGATGACATGATCCAACCAGTCAATTGCCAGTTTGATATCGTTTTTCGACGCGTTGTGACCGAAACTCCTGTCACCGACCACACGATTTACATGGTCTGAAGGGTTGATTGCGATGCGAATATCCGAAACATGTCCACTTTCTCTCAACGATTTGTAATTCTCGAACGCTGCTCCAGCGTAATAATCATACCAGCCCGACATCATGAATACCGGTATTTTTACTCGATGGTACTTCCCCTTCAGGCTGATCTCTTTCCAAAAATCATCAAATTTTGAATGGCTAACATAATCTCGCCATAGGCGGTTCCTGGTCTTAGATACTTCCAAGTCTAGATCGATGAGTGGTAGGTAATTATACAATTCCTTCCATCCATAGCGACTCGCCTGCTTGGAATCTTGATATGCGCGCCCTGATGCAGTCATGGCCAATGTTAGAGCCCCATAGCATCGGTACACGCACTGCCAGAGATCTGCATTAATGCCTTGCGGAATAATCGCCTTCAAGTTGGGATGTTGTTCTGGCGCCACCAACCATTGAGTGGCTCCCCAATATGAACGCCCATACATCGCAATGTTGCCATCATTCCAATCCTGATTGCTGATCCATGTCAAGGTGTCATAACCATCTTCAGCATCATTAAAGAATCGATTTAGCTCACCCTCGGATGGTGCATGGCCTCGTGTCGCTTGCCCCACATAGGCGTAACCATTCGACGTGAATTCTGCTGCGTCCTCTGCCCTACCCGCTCGATAACCACGAGTCAACACCACAGGCAATCGAGCGCCCTCAGGAGATTTCTTGGGCAGCCAGACCCTGGTATATAGTTCAACTCCATCACGCATCTGGACCATGGTTTCAAGAGTCGGCATAGGATCGGAGCTATGGGAACGCACTGTGTACAGAGTCACCAACAATATGGGTAACGCAATGATCACGCTTACTGGAATTTTCGCCCGCATCCTACGTCAACGCCTCGGGATTCGTCGTCAATGTATGGGGTTCGGGCTCGGAAATCTCGAGATTGATTGCCTCTTGTGCTTCTAGGCTCGGTGAAAACTCTGCGTCCTGGTAGGATGCACCTCTAATAGTGATATTGTTTCCTTGAACACTTAGTCGGTCTTCTGTAATCCACTGGACTACCTGTATGAGGGTCTTGCATTGCTGCACGAATATCCGGTGGCGCATAGCCTCCTTGGTTAGGCCAGGGTCAACAACGCATGAAGATTGCATAATAATCTTGCCCTCATCCATCACGTCCTTAATAAACTCCACTGTCGTGCCGATAATCTTGGTATGATAGGCCATACCATCCCCAAAACCATCCATTCCTTTAAATGCCGGCAGCAATGATGGATGGAAGTTTATTATTCTATCCTGCAATTTATCACGTAGCGTTTCAGCATAGAATTGCGTGTAGAAGGAAAGAATGTAGTCGATTTTGTGGCGTTCCAGATATTCATCAAGCCGATCACTGAATGCTTCATTGGATCCTTCATCGAGGACGGTAACAGGCACGCCATACTTTCTCGCTTTATTGACTGCTGGACACGGCTGGTCCGCCACCACTGAATGCGTGACCGCTCGTATGGCCGGGATCTCCAACACTTGATTCATGATGGAGCCAGCGGTTGATACGACAAAGATAAACCGTGGATTGTTATTGCTCATTCGCCACCCCCACCCGATACGCCGGAAAAAACGTCGTCCTTGAAGACCCCTTGATCAAACTGTCATAGGCCTGCCGATCAAGAATTCGCCCACAGAAATAGACTTTTCTCGTCGTGTTCGCCCATCCGCTCTTGAAGTGTCCCAGGCCACTGGAAGACTCCTCCCCAGTGCCTGGCAGCCCCCCCAAGTTGATCCATCTAACCTTGTCAGAAAAATAGTTCAGCATTGTCCACTTTGTGGCATATGAGGCACTCAGTGCATACCCTTGATCATTAAAGGCAACCAAATGGCCTTGAGCCACATCGTTCTGGACATACCACAGATCCAGTCCTACCGTTTCGCCATTGTGTACAGCCCTAAACATTACCATACCGGGAACTTGCAGTTGTTTTTCAAAAGCGGAACGCGAAAAGGCAGTTAGGCCCTGGATATCATGCTTCTGTGCCAATACCCCGTACAGTTTTATCCAGTCGTCAACATAAGATGCCGGGTTCGTGCATACCTCAACGTCCAGCTTTCGCAGCGCACGCCGTGCATTGCTGCGATGCGACTTCGATACAAACTTTTCCAACGGCACGCTTGTGTCTGCTACATAGTGGTCCTTGTAGGGCATGACGACATCGAAGGTCTTTTCGAGCATCACCTGGTCATAGTCACCGAATGGATCGGTAACGAGTGCGATAGAAACCCACCGCCCCCTTTGAGCCTCCAGGTCTCGATGCAGTTCGGACCAGTTGCTGCAGCAGAAGAGCGGATAGAGTCCCATGGCATCGTAGCGGTCAGTATTCGGAATCGCGCGTTCGAGCGCCCACCCTCCGCTGTGCTTCAGCGCGTGGGGATCGCCAAATTCCTTGAACGATTCCGCATATAGTGGATGCAAGTAACCCATAGTCATACGGGTGTTTTTCTATCCATGGAATGAGTCTCTTCGAAACGATTCACTTGAGCCTGGAGTTCACGTAACCTGGTTGATCGAGAGCGCACAAAGAATTTTTCGCGTGGCATTTCGCTCAGGCGATAGCGGGCTTTCCATTCCCCTCTCAGCAACTCCGTGCTGCTGGGGTCACTCGATGGTTGGAATGTTACCTGAACCAATACCCTGTCTGGCCCGCCACCATGCGGCGGTGAGCAATGCCAAGTGCAAGTATGACATAGGGCTATATCGCCAGGCTCCAACGATGGGCATACAAGAGGCCAATCGGGGCCGATGATCTCCGTATTGACTTCACCTGCATCCCCCAGATACCCGAAATGGTGAGTACCGGGGTAAAAAGATATACCACCATTATCTTTATTGGACACACTCAGCGGAACGAAGACTGTCGTCTTTTCTGGCCAACCATAGTCATAACTAAAATCATTGTGCACAAAGACGGGCGTACGGCTTCTGCGATCCTTGATCACGAAACGTTGCATGAATAGTGCTAGATCAGGATAAAGATCTTGCATGACATCCAACAACTCTGGACATTTGTGAATCTCAGCCAGAACTGGAGGAAGCGCTTCATGCACATGGACTGGATTGAATGGGTCCACGGTTCGTTGATTCAAAAGCTTCTCTTCGTAAAAGTGGCCCCATTCATCTTGCCATTCTTTGATGGTATTCTGAGGTATCACTCCACGCACGATAAAGAAACCCACTTCTCGATATACATCGGGCGAGAGCTCCGTAGCATCAGCCTTCGCAATCAGATCGCGAACATCACCTATATCAAGCGATTTCATTGATCATCCATCCTTTTCAACGAAGCCATCTTTCAAATTTTATAGTCGCCAACTCGCTTTGGAAGCATATCGAAACTTCTCTTCATGTCGATTCCGCATTTCTCATCATCATACGGTACCGAACAGTAGCCCATGACTGCTTTCTGGCCGTCAGTGAGTTGGTCATATATTTCTTGTGGCAGATTCCCGGGGATATCGAAGGCCTGTTTGATCCACCATCGACAGAAGGTAGCGATCATCGCCCAGCGAGTTCCATTGGTACGATTTTCTCGTGCGCCATGCCATATGCGACTGTCCCAGAACAGCAGGTCCCCAGCCTTTGCTTCGATGGAGATAGCATCTTCGAACGACTCTTGTGGTGCGTATCTGTCTGAACGATGTGACCCTGGAACGATTACTGTACAACCGTTTTCCTCGGTTTGGTCTTCCAGCAAGATGGAGCATTGCATGATAAAGGGATGCGACCCGGTGTAGGGTACGAAAGAGTCGATATGCATCGGCATTTGATGATTGCTGCTGCGCGCTAGAAATGATCTAAGTATGTAGTTGGGAGCATCAGAGGGCAGAGAACTGAACCAGTAGTCGTTGAGGAAGTGCTTCAGCACGGTCTGGATGATCTCATTACCCATCATCATGCGGGTGAACAGCATGTCCTTGTTCTGAAGGTTGTATACCATCGATTGGTTGCGATTGAGGCGTGGCATCCTCTCCGATTGTTCCGATTGCGTTTTTTCGAACCAATATCGTACTAGCTCTTTGGCTTCGGATATTTCAGACTGGCTAAATGCCTGCGGTACATAGGCGTAACCGACGGTCTCGATGGAACTTATATATGAGCTTATTTCATCGTATTTGACGTCAGAGCCGTCGACGTCAAATGGTGCTGTTGATTGATTCATGTGACTCTCCCCATGCGTAACTTTCCGTCGTTATATCCCGAGTCAGGGATGTCTCTCGGCTTCTTTTTCTGTCAAAACCTAGAGGCCTTAATGTCGTTTACCCCTGTTCGAGTCCTACAATCCTACATCCGTGATCTGGCGGCATGACTCACGCGACGCCACGCCTCATCTCCACCTTCCGCCGTACCGAGAACAGATGCCGCTTCCACCTGCAAGGATTCCTGAGCCTCAATCACGTCAATGGGCATTGGCGGACCGGGCCGATAGTCCAGAGGCGCCTGTCTAAGAAAGGTAATGACTCTCTGCTCTTCGCTGCTCTCTACCGCCTCCTCCAACAGTCCCAGGAAGGGCTCCAATCGTTCCCAGGGCCAGTAACGCTCACGAGTGGTGAGGATCCGGGGATGGCGCGTGCGGCGGGCATCATCGCCTATCATCAGTTCCTCGTAGAGCTTCTCGCCAGGCCTGAGGCCTGTGTAGCGAATCTCGATATCGCCCCCCGGATTTTCCGCGCTCTTCACTTCCAGCCCGGAGAGCCGGATCATGCTCATGGCCAGGTCCGCGATACGCACGGGCTCGCCCATGTCCAGCACGAAGACCTCGCCGGCCTCCCCCATGGCCCCGGCCTGGATCACCAGCTGTGCCGCCTCGGGAATGGTCATGAAATAGCGCGTGATTTCCGCATGGGTCACCTCCACCGGACCTCCTCGGGCAATCTGCTCACGGAATCGAGGCACCACCGAGCCACTGGAGCCCAACACGTTGCCGAAGCGCACCATGCACAGGCGAGTCGCCACCTCCTCCGGATAACGGCTGGCGAAGGCCTGGCAGATCAGCTCGGTGAGTCGCTTGGTCGCCCCCATGACGTTGCTGGGACGCACCGCCTTGTCGGTGGAGACCATCACGAAACTCTCCACGCCGGCTGCCACGGCGGCTTTCACCAGGCCCAGGGTGCCGAACACGTTGTTGCGGATACCCTCGATCAGGTTGCTCTCCACCAGCGGAACGTGCTTGTAGGCGGCGGCATGATAGAGCGTCTGTACGCCCTCGCGGCGCATCAGGGCCTCGAGGCAGCCCTGCTGCTGGATCGACAGCAGTGCCGCTCGGCACACGGGCTTGGCGCTGTTCGCGGTGGAGGACAGCAGCTCCTGCTCGATGGAGTAGAGGGCGAACTCGCAGCTGTCGACCAGTACCAGGCGTCTTGGCTCCTGCCACAGGATCTGGCGGCACAGCTCCGAGCCGATCGATCCGCCGGCGCCGGTCACCAGGACGACCTTGCCTCTGATGTTCTGGGCCATGAGATCGGGGAAAGGCGGCACGGGCTCGCGGCCGAGCAGGTCCTCGACGGCCACGTCGCGGGTCTCGTTGACGAGCGCTCGCCCAGACACCAGGTCCTCCGTCCCCGGTATGGTCTGCACCGGAATAGAGAGCTCGGCGAGGTCCTCGAGAATCTCCCGGCGTCGGCATCTTGGCGCACTGGGAATCGCCAGCAGGACCAGCTCGACATCCAGCCGCTCAACCAGCCCGGCCAACTCCGCAGGCGGATGGACCCGCAATCCTTCCACGAGGGAACCCTGGAGCCCCCGCCAGTCATCCACGAAAGCGCGCGGCCAGTAGTGTCCACCCTGCTGCAACGCACGCGCCAGCTCACAGCCCGCCGCTCCAGCGCCGAAGATGACCACCGGCTTGCGCTTGGTCCGGCAGCTCAGTTGATAGAGCTCTTGGAGCATCATCCGCAGACCACCGATTCCTGCCAGCGCCAGGATGGCGAATACCGGCACCACGCGCATGGCAAGGGGCTGCCCCAGGATCAGATTCAGCAGGACCAGGCCAGCGGAGACAAAAGTTATCCCAGCTATCATGGCCTGAATCACGCGCCGGTTCATGTAGCGCAGCACCACTCGATAGATGCCCAATGGCTCGAAGCACAGCGGCGCGGCCAGCACCACCGGCACGGTCACTGCAGCGGTCTGCCCATCCAGCAAGGTCTGGGCGTCGCCAACCAGCAGGATGGCCATGAGCATGGCCATGCCCACCAGCAGCGTATCCGCCACCCTAAGCAACTGGCGCTTGATGCGGCGCGGCAGCCGCACCAGCGCTTCGAGCCATGCACTGACCGACATGATCACAGGCTGCCTGCATCGTCGACGGAAGAACCGATGTCACCCGGCAGGGTGACGGATGGCAGTAGCAGGCTGATCACGTTGTTCCAGCGAGCCAGCGGCGCCGAGGTCACATAGACCACGTCCTGCGCCTGAAGCGGGAAGCGTGTCCCCAGCATCAGTCGCGTAGCGTCACTGATGTCGAGCTGATAGACGGTGGCCAGCTTCTGGCTCTCAGGATCATGCCCGCGCACCACGAAGATTCCGGAGGGCTCGGCACGGCTCTCGTTGACGCCCCCTGCCCTGGCGAGGGCATCGGTCAGGTTGATGCGATCGTTGCCCAGAGGAATGGCACCGGGGCGATTCACCTGTCCCAGCACCACCACGTTATGGTTGTCTGCCGTGGGTACATGGAGGAGGTCGCCATCACGCAGTAAACGATTACCGCTCTGGTCGCCCTGCCGCAATAGCTCATAGAGCGAGATGCGATGCTCCCGGCCATCCCTGACCAGTGTCATGCCGTGCCAGTCCGCCGTCGGGGTCGCCCCCCCCGACTGGCTGATGGCATCCAGTACGGTCAGCGGCTCGATAGAGATCGGCAGGGTCCCGGGGTTTTCCACGGCGCCGGTCACGTAGACCTTCTGGGAGCGGAAGGCGGCAATGTTGACCTCCACCTGCGGGTCGGTGATCACGTTCGACAGGCGACTGGTCAGCAACCGCCGCACCTCCTCCAGGGTCCTGCCCGCTACCTGCATGCGCCCCACATAGGGGTAGAACATGGTGCCATCCGGTTGGACCCGGTTGCCGGTGTCCTCTGCATCTCGCTCCGACCCCGCCGGTATCGTCAGTTCCGGATGGTCATAGACGATGATGCTCAATACGTCTCCCGGCCCCAGGCGATACTGGTAATCGCGTATCTCGCGGCGGGTCTCACCGGGCATTGCTCGTGCCATTGCCTCCTGCGGGGATGCCATGGCGGCCACAAGTTGAGGCGTGATCGGCTCGAGATCGACCCGTTCGTCCAGGGACTCACCGACCTTGTCCTCGTCGATATGGCCGCCAGGCGCCATGGCACAGCCCCCGAGCAGCAGCAGGGCCGCCAGGATGGCGATCAGCCCGGCCCCGTTCCGCCATGGAGAGCCATGCCCTGAGCCGATGGTTGCCTCTTCTTCTTCCATGTGCACCGCATGCATGATCATCACGATATCCCCCGCTATTTTTTTCAGGCCACGCTACCGCCCCGAGGGTGCCGCCTGGCAACGCCCCAGAGTCCTTGCAGTCGGATAGCGCATCAGAAGTTGCTTGGTGCCCGTCCTATCCCAGCGCGCTATTAATTAGCATGCTTCGAGATACAATTCGTCTACATAGCCGGCGAATTGATAACGTAAGCTTACAAAGTGACTGTTCAGTCAGATCGCGGTTTTCCTGCATCGCCACGGGTGATACGTGACATGCAGAAAAGGCGGGAAGCGATGGAGGGGGGTCAGTAATGCAGGTGTGTCCAGGGCATCATGCATGACTCAGTCAGAGGACTGATCAATCATCAGGCCGGACTCATGCCCAGCGGCCGAATATCGACAGGCCGGCGAACGGGTCGGCTCCGGGGAGAACAATCAGGTGATGTGGCGGCAGGCGCCGATGAGCAGGCCCGAACAACCGGGCGGGCCGTATGTCCGTCTGTGGCTCGAACAGTTGCCCTGGCTTGTTCAGGTGCTTCGACGTTTCATCCCGATTTGGCCTGATCGAGCAGTCGCCCCCACGGGGCTACCGATCGGATAGATCATCGCGCAGATAGGCATTGAAGGTGACGACCACCGATGTCTCGATGGCCGGTAGGGCGCCACTGCAGGAAATGCGCCACCACGTTGCAGTAGGCCTCCTCGGGATTAGCGGCCGCGCACCCGCTCCTCGGGCAGTCGAGCCAGTGCATGAAACGCTCATTCTCACTGCATTGTTCACCCTTCAAGCAGGACACCTGTGCGCCGGCCGGTCGACACTCTACCGCTGGGTATGAGTCCGACCCGATGCCTGATCAGTCCTCTGACTAAGTCGCGGGTCATGCTCAGGTCACACCTGCTCTACTGATTCCCCTCCATCGCTTCCCGCCTTTTCTGCATGTCACGTATCACCCGTGGCGACGCAGGAAAACCGCGAACCTGCTAATACAGTCAATTTGTAAGCTTACGTTGTCGTTTCGTCAGTTATGTAGACGAACTGTATCTTGAAGCATGCTAATTAATAGCACACTGGGATTGCACGGGCACCAAGCACATTCTGATGCCTATCACTGGACAGAGGGATTTCGATTCATCCGGTGAGATCTTTTTATTGATCTGTCGGCTCGTCGAGTCGTATAGGGGTACCGCAGATGCGAGGAAGAGCAAAATGAACACCGAGACCCTGAAAACCTCTTACAAAAAGAACGGCTATGTCGTAATCAAAGGCCTTCTCCCCGATGATGTTACCAACAGAGTCCTCGACGATATACGGCTATCCGTTACGCAGATCACGGACTGGCACAAACTTACATGCAACCGAGAAGCGGACAATATATGTCTTGTGAAGTACCTGCGGCGTGTCCTTGAAGAAGACCTCGATTTGTACCTCAGCATTCTAAGGTTGGCCAGTCGGTTTCAGTCAGTCTACGCGCTGACTATGCACGAGAAGGTCTTGACAATACTGAGGGACCTGGGCTGGAAGGTGTTAGCCTTACCCTGCGGCGTGGCGATCCATCTCGTCGCCGACGACTTGAAGATCCCCGGTGGGTATTTTGGCTGGGCTGCTCACCAGGACTGGGCTTCGGCCCAGGGAAGCCTGGATCAGATCGGACTCTGGGCTCCGTTGATGGATGTGGGCAGGGATTTCTACCCACTTGAAGTGATTCCCGGCAGTCACAAAAGAGGGGTACTGCCGGGCGACCGTAACAACGCCAATCCGAGAGGCGCCGTTATTCCGATTGATCCGAACCTGCTGGACGAAGACGAATTCGTTTCAATCGAGCTTGAGCGCGGAGACGTAGTAATCTTCTCTGGTCTCTTGATCCACCGAACCGGCTTTGGCGCTCAGAAGGGCATTCGGATCGCATGTGGGGCACGCTTCGACAATGTACAGGATCCGACATTCATTGAACGAGGCTATCCTTGCGCCTTCCGATTACATGCCGAGACCAACCCCATACAGCCTGGATTCCCGACCCAAGACCAAGTCAGCAGCCTCTTCGACTGACGGCGATATAGACGCTCCACCTGATCGCGAAAACCTGACGGGGCGCTTGGGTCGGTCCGGATCCTTGATCGCCCAAGTCGCCCTGCCAAGGGATCGTTATCTCAGGTATCGCCCCGCTCCACGGCGAGCGACTCCCCCCGCCCCACGGCGAAGTAGCGCAGCCCGGCGGCTTTAACCGCCTCCGGCTCGAAGAGGTTGCGGCCGTCGACGATCACCCCCGTGGCCAGCTGTTGCTTCAGCCAGGCGAAGTCCAGGGTGCGAAACTCCTTCCACTCGGTACAGATCACCAGGGCATCGGCGCCCTTCACCGCCTGGATACGATCCCCCGCCAGCAGCAGGTCGTCGCGCTCGCCATAGAGCCGCCGGCACTCCTTCATCGCCTCGGGGTCATAGGCCTGCACCTTGGCACCGGCCTGCCACAGCGCCTCCATCAGGGTGCGGCTGGGCGCGTCGCGCATGTCGTCGGTGTTGGGCTTGAAGGCCAGGCCCCACAGGGCGATGGTCCTGCCGGCAAACTGCCCCTCGAAGGCCCCGGCCAGCTTGGTGAACAGGGTCTGTTTCTGGCGCCGGTTCACGCCCTCCACCGCGGTCAGCAGCTCGGCCTGGTAGTCCACGTCGCTGGCGGTGCGGGCCAGGGCCTGCACGTCCTTGGGGAAACAGGAGCCGCCATAGCCGCAACCGGGGTAGATGAACTGGTAGCCGATGCGCGGGTCCGAGCCGATGCCGCGACGCACCTGCTCCACGTCGGCCCCCAGCCGCTCGGCCAGGTTGGCGATCTCGTTCATGAAGCTGATCTTGGTCGCCAGCATGGCGTTGGCGGCATACTTGGTCAGCTCCGCCGCCCGCACGTCCATGAACATCAGCTTGTCGTGCAGGCGAATGTAGGGGGCATAGCACTCGCGCATCAGCGTCTTCACCCGCTCCGACTCGGTACCCACGATGATCCGGGCCCCGTGGGTGAAGTCCTCGATGGCCGCCCCCTCCTTGAGGAATTCCGGGTTGGAGCAGACATCGAAGTCAATCGCCGCGCCACGGGCCTGGAGCGCTCCGGCCACGGTCTCGCGCACCCGGTCGGCGGTGCCCACCGGCACGGTGGACTTGTCGACGATGACCTTGTAGTCCGCCATGTGCTTGCCGATGGTCTCGGCCACCGCCAGCACGTACGTGAGATCGGCGCTGCCGTCCTCGTCGGGCGGCGTGCCCACGGCGATGAACTGCAGAGTGCCGAACGCCACCGCCTCGGCCGGATCGGTGGTGAAGCGCAGCCGACCCGCCTCCACGTTATCCTTGACCATCGACTCGAGTCCCGGCTCGAAGATGGGGATCTCGCCGCCCTCTAGGCGCGCGATCTTGTCGGCGTCCACGTCCATGCACAGCACGTCGTGGCCCACGTCGGCCAGGCAGGTGCCGGTCACCAGCCCCACATAACCCGTTCCAAAAATGGTGATCTTCATTCCCTGTCTCCCGATCTGTCCTGTTCAGCTGTTCTGTTCGGTGGGTGCCGTCTTGTGGGAGCCGTGCTAGCACGGCGATGGCCCGACACCCCTTCGCGGTGCGAGCACCGCTCCTACAAGAAGATGACGCCTTCTCCCAGCGCGATTCGGCTTGTGGGAGCCGTCGGTTCGACGGCTCGACTTGCACGGCGATGGCCCGATACCCCCTTCGCGCTGCAAGCAGTGCTCCTACAAAGTGCAGGGGCCCTGTAGGAGCGGTGCTTGCACCGCGATGCATGTCCTTCCCAACGTTGCCCGACACTTGTCGCAACCCATATCCCTAACCCCCATAATACGCCCGATACCACTCCACGAACCGCCTCACGCCCTCTTCCACGCCCACCCGGGGCCGGTAGCCCGTGGCATCGAACAGGGCCTGGGTATCCGCCCAGGTGCGGGGCACGTCGCCCGGCTGCATGGGCTGGAAGTCGCAGATCGCCTCACGCCCGGTGGCCGCTTCCACCGAACGGATGAACCCCATCAGCGAGACCGGGCTGCCATGACCGATATTATAGAGCGCATAGGGCGCACTGGAGCTGTCGGGGCCCGCCTCGCTGGCCTGCCACTGTGGGTTCGGCTGGGGGACACGCTCGAGCACCCGCACGACCCCCTCGACGATGTCATCGATATAGGTGAAGTCCCGCTCCATCTCGCCATGGTTGTAGACCGGGATCGGCTCGCCGGCCAGCACCGCCCGGGTGAACTTGAACATCGCCATGTCCGGGCGTCCCCAGGGCCCGTAGACCGTGAAGAAGCGCAGCCCGGTGGTCGGCAGGTCATAGAGGTGCGAATAGGTATGCGCCATCAGCTCGTTGGCCTTCTTGGTGGCCGCGTAGAGGCTGATGGGATGGTCCACGGCATCCGAGGTGGCAAAGGGCACCCGGTCGTTCATGCCATAGATGGAGCTCGACGAGGCATAGACCAGGTGCTCGACCCCCTGGTGCCGGCAGCCCTCCAGCACGTTCAGGTGCCCCACCAGGTTGCTGTCGGCATAGGCATGCGGGTTCTCCAGCGAGTAACGCACCCCGGCCTGGGCGGCCAGATGCACCACGCGATCGAAGCGATGCTCGGCAAAGAGCGCGGCCATGCCCGCGCGGTCGGCCAGGTCCAGCCGGATGAACTGCACGTTCTCGCAATCGGCGAGGTCATCGAGCCGCGCCTGCTTCAGCGATACATCGTAGTAGTCGTTGAGATTGTCGATGCCGACGATCTCATGGCCATCGCCGGCCAGGCGCCGAGCAACGGCGTGGCCGATGAACCCGGCCATGCCGGTAATCAGAAGCTTCATAATGTTTCCCTGCGTCGCGTGCCCTGGATTGTAACGCAATCGTAAGGCGCCCGCGTCCCCGCCACTTGCCCGACCCACTGTGGTAGCCTTGCGCAGATTTACCAGCCAAGGGATCAGATCACCAATGGCCCCCAAACGCTTCGCCTTCGTCATCGCCGACCTCTACGGCGGCGGTGCCGAGAAGTCGCTGCTCTACACCGCCGACCAGCTGCGCCAGCGCGGCCACGCGGTCATCGTCTTCACCCTGCGCGAGCGCATCGAGCACCGCATCCCGGAAGGGCTCACGATCGAGAACCTCGGCGTGGTCACCCCCTTCACCAAGGCCACCACCACGGTGCTCACCGAGAAGTGGCAGGCGCGGAAGATCGCCCGGGCGCTGGAAGCCTGGCGGCCGGACGTGGTGATCTCCTGCGCCTGCGATCGCATCACCCGCCATATCCGCCACCCCAACCTCTACTTCTGGCTGAAGTCCGATGTCTCGGCCAAGTTCAGCGACCCGAAGAAGCGCGACCGGGCCTTCGACAAGGTGCGCCGCTTCTATGGCGGCCGGCAGGTCATCGCCGTCTCCCACGGCGTGAAGGAGAACCTCGAGCACGTGGTGGGGCTGGAAGCCCAACGGATACTTGCCATCTACAACCCCTACGAGCGGGCCCCCTTCGTCGCGATGGCCGCGGAACCCACTGAGCTGCCCGACGGCGAGTTCTTCCTCTGCGTGGCCGCGCTGGAGCCCCGCAAGCGCCACGACCGCCTGCTGCGCGCCTATGCCGAGAGCGGCGTGGCCACCCCGCTGGTGATCATGGGCAAGGGCAAGCCCGAACACGAGGCCGCCATCCGTCGCCAGGTCGCCGAGCTCGGCCTGGAGGAGCGGGTCACCTTCGCCGGCTACCACAAAAATCCCTATCCCTGGATCGCCGCCGCCAAGGCGATGCTCCTCACCTCGGATGCCGAGGGCCTGCCCCGCGTGCTGATCGAGGCGTTGCTGCTGCATACCCCGGTGATCAGCGTCGATTGCCCCAGCGGGCCGAAGGAGATCCTCACCCAGGAGCTCGCCGACTTCCTGGTGGCCCCGGAAAACGAAAAGGGCCTGGCCGATGCGATCGCGCGCATGGACCAGGCCCCCATCGAGATCGAGGAACGCCACTACCGGCCGTTCCTCAAGGAAAGCGTGTTGCCTCAGTTCGAGGCGCTGTGATCAGGATCGAGTAATCAGGACATGATGTGAAGCTGCTGGATATCCCCTTCGATGACCGCCGACGGCGCTACCTGGTCTTCCACCCGGATGGCCTGCCGGACCGGCTGGCCCTGGCCAGTACCACCACTACCGCGGCCTTCGAGGCCGTGGGCAGCAGCCACTTCTTCCTCTCCGCCGACCGGCAGATCCTCGCCAAGGTGGTGCCGGACAAGTTCAGCAAGCGCCAGGCGCCACTCAAGTGGCTGCTGCGTGACTACCTGGAGAAGCGCTGGCTGGCCCAGTCAGACGCCCGCAAGGAGTTCCTGAACCTGAGGATCCTGCGCCGTGCCGGCCTGCAGACGCCCCGCTGCCACGGCTGGGGTATTTCGCTCAACCCCGGCAACCGCAACGCCTCCTTGCTCCTGATGGAACATATGCAAGCCGCCCGGCCCGGCGGCGAGGTCTTCGACGCCCTGGACGAAGAGGGTCGACAGGCATTCCTGGAGCGCTTCTGCCGGGAGGTCATGCAGCTCGCCCGTGCCGGCTACGTCCATCGCGACCTGCACTACAACAACCTGCTGATCGACCGGGACGGGAACATCGTCTGGATCGACGCCCACCTGCGCCGGCTACCAACGAAAAGCGCCGACCAATGGCCGGCGCTGAAGCAATCGTTGACGGTGAAAAAGCTCAGGGGCGCTCGCTACCAGGCGTTCGCCGAGCGCTGCATCAAGGAGTCATACCATCAACGCCCCACGGGATGAAAACCTCCATCCGTTGGCGCATATCCTTACCGACTCGCTGAAGCCAAGTATTACGTCGCCCGGTGGCCTTACCTCACGCTAAGGTTACTGTTCCACCTGAAGCCCCTAGGTACCCTTTCGACATGCCGCATGTCCTCCTTGTCATCGATCAACTGGCCAGCGGCGGAGCCCCCCGTTCCGTCCTCAAGCTGACTCGTGCCCTGCTTGATAGCCATATCAGGGTGTCATTGATCTCGTTGTCGGACCGAGTAGGCCTGCCGATCCCGGAAGGCGCCGAGTGGCATGTCGTCCCCTTCACGTCAGCGAACCGCTGGGAGAAGCTTCGCCGCTACCAGCTCCATGCCAGGCGGTTCGATGACTTCCTGGCCCGCCAGGAGACGCCATTCGACCTCGTGGTCGCGAACCTGCACCAGGCACATCAGGTCGTCAGTCGATCAACACTGGCGAAGCAGGCCTGGTACTGCATCCGCTCCGACCCGTGGCAAGAGCTGCTGTCGAACAAGCGAGGCTGGCGACGGGGAATCAAGCGCCATAAGGTCCGCCGGCTCTATGACAGCAAGCGCATCATTGCCCTTTCACGCACCAACCTGGAATCGCTCGAGCGCATCGGCAGCCAGCCCCAGGCGACACGGGTCATTCCCAATGTGCTTCAGGTGGAGAACATTCACCGGCTCATGCAGGCAAGAATCGCCGAGCCAGAGCTTCAGGACACCGACTTCTGCCTCTTTGTCGGGCGTCTCAACTTCCGGCAGAAGCGCCTGGATCGCCTGCTGGAAGGCTATCTTGCCAGCGGTGTCGACCTGCCACTGGTCCTGATCGGTGACGGGGAGGACGAACGCCTCCAGCAGGAGGTGATCCGCCTGGGCTTGCAGGATCGGGTCCGGGCACTGGGGGGGCGTAACAACCCCTACCCCTATATGCGGCGAGCAAGCGTGCTCCTGCTCTCCTCGGACTATGAGGGCCTTCCCAACGTGTTGCTGGAATCCCTCGCCTGCGACACCCCGGTCGTCAGTACCGACTGCCTCTCGGGCCCGCGGGATATCCTCGTGGGCGAGCTGGCCCGGGGACTTGTCCCCCTCGAGGATACGCAGGCCTTCGGGAGAGCGATCCGCGATATCACCGACCACCCGCCCACCATCAGGCACGAGCATATTGCCCCCTACCTGCCGCAAACGGTGGCTGCCGCCTACCGGGAGCTGATGGAATAGGGACCCCAGCGGCAGATCCCCTCGCTCTCAACCATGATCGTACTGGTCATCCAGCCAGGTCGATGAGCCTGGCCGGTCATCACCCACCGTGTTGATGACGCGTGCCAGCACCCCGGCCAGCACCACACCGTCACCGAAGGGTCGGTTGACCACCGCATTTTCGACGCCCCCCGCCAGGGTTACCTGCTGGTAAAGCCGACAGCTCTTGCCCAGTACCAGTCAATCACCAATCACCACCGAGGTCGGATGGGAAAAGTGCAGCCCTGCCCCGATCACGGTCCTGGGCCCCACATAAATACCGAACCGGATCGCCAGGCCGTTGAACAGCCATCGGGCCAGCCCCCTGGCGCCGGCATGCAGCAACCACTGCGCCAACCGCAGGCGCGTCACGACCCGGCTGGCCGGCTTGCCGAAGTGCAGCTGACGGACAAGACGCCACCAGGCCCAGCGCTGCCCGGGCCTGAAGGCCTCAGCCTGAATCAATGTCTTGCAGGAGTGCAGGTTCATGGGGAAGGCCAAGTGAAGTCGTCCGGCGAGTCCAGCGGATCCAGCGCGCCGGGCTCGGTTTCCGGCGTGCATGTCGCCAACGCCGCGGTTACCTCCTCCAGGGCCGCTCTGCCGGTCGTACCCGCCGTGACCTCATGCCACCACTGCCGGTGCACGGCCTTGACGGTAACAGGTACGGAATCGAGCCCCACCCGCTGCGCCATGGCCAGACGGTGCAGGCCACGGTTGATCTTGAGCAGGCGCCCTTCCCGGGTGACCGCCACGCCCAAAGCATCCTTGCCACGCCAGGCATCGAAGCCGCGCGCGGCCATGTCGTCCATGAAGCTCAAGTACACGCCCAGATAGGCCAGGATGCGCGCTTCGCTGTCCAGCAGCACGCCCTTCTGGTGGGAGCGCCAGGGCCTGCCCGCCTCCAATTGCGCCTTGTAGTACCGAAACGCCTCGCTGCCGGTCAGGTCGTGGCGATGCTCGTCCAGGTCACTGATGAAGCGATAGCGCGACCCCTGGCGCAGGTCACCCCGCCGCAGGTCCCAGCGGCCATCCCAGATGAACGCCGTGGCCGAAGGGCGCCGATGCTTGGGCACCCCCCGCCAGTGGGTGCTGCGGATCAACTGGCGTGGGTTCACGCGGGCCACGAGCCCACTACCCAGCTCCCGCTCGATGACCCGCCGCGAGAGACCGAGCCTTTCGACCTGGGCGGCACCGGGCAGGCCGTGCGACCATGCGTTGAACAGCAACCGCTCCAGGGGGATGCCCACGAACGACTGGAAGGCATCGCGCACCGCCCATTGCAGGCGGGCCCGCTGCACGGGCCAGTACATCCGGGAATCAGCCAGCGGCGCAAACGCCGGGTCGCCTCCGGGGGGCATGGTGAGCAGCTGCCTCATGGTTCACCCTGCCCCCTCTGCGCAACGAAACGCCTCGCCACCGTCTCGGGCCGGAAGTTATCCAGCCAGCGCTCCTCGATCGGCGGCTTCTCGCCCAGCACGGCCATGCGAATACCCTCGGCAAGGCTCTCTTCATCGTGTGCCACCACAGAGCTCGCCAACTCGCCCTTGAGGATCTCGCGAATGCCCCCCGGGCAGTCCACGCTGAGCACCGGGGTGCCGCAGGCCAGTGCCTCGAACAGCACGATCCCCATGCCCTCGAAGCGCGAGCTGAGCACGAACAAGCGGGCATGGTGCATCCAGGGGTAGGGATTGGCACGCTGGCCGGCGAAGCGCACTCGCTCGGCGATTCCCAGCTCTCTCGCCAGGGCCTCGAGCCGGCCCCGTTCACGGCCATCGCCCACCAGCACCAGGGGGAGTTCAACCCCGGAACGGGCATAGGCGCGCAGCAGCAGGGCCTGGTCCTTGGCCGGCACCATGCGCGCCACGTTGACGATATAGGGCCCCTCGGGCAGGTCGGGTTCGGGCTCCCGCATCTGCCGGCGAATGCTCTCGACTGGGCAGGGGTTGACGATCACCTCGAGCGAGGCCGGCTCGAAGTGCCACACCGCCATCGCCTCCCGCACGCTCTCGGCCACCCCCTGGGTCACCGTCACCAGGTGCCGCCCCTGATAGAGACAGCGCGCGAACAGCCGGCGGCGCCAGTTGGTGTCACCCACATGCAGGATGTTCTCCAGCACGTAGCGCGCCCGGTCGTCCCGGAAGGTCCACACCAGCTCGAAGGTCCCCACGCCGCGGAAGATGATGCGGTCCACCCGCCCATGGCGGCGCTCGAAGGCCCTGAGCCAGAGCCGGAATACCAGTCCCCCCATGATGCCGGTACCAAGGAACAGCGAGCGCTTCACCACCGGGTTCACGAACAGCCGCACCAGCAGTTCCAGCACCAGGCCTACTCCCGTCAGCCGGGTCCACCAGCGCAGCGCCAGATGATGCTGCCCTACCTCGGGGTGTTCCGGCGCCAGCGGCGCCTCCATTCGCCGGAAGCTCAGCAGGTGACTCTCGTGCCCCGCCTGGGCGAAGGCATCGGCCAGGTTCACCGCCACCCGCTCCATGCCCCCCATCTTCAGCGAGCGGACCACCACCAGGGTGCGCATCAGGCCTCCCTGCGGAAGACAGGAAAGACCCGCTGGCCGCTCTCCACCTGCCAGCGCCAGATATGGGTGACCAACCCACCGGCCACCAGGTTCTGCACATAGGCGCCCGTCCAGAAGGTGCCATAGGATTCGAACTGGCTGACGATGGCGTAGAACACGAAGAAGCCCGCGCCGAACAGCGCCATGTCGCCCGGCATGATTCCCGCTCGCCAGGCCTGCCAGGTGCCCAGGCCGATCCAGGCGATCAGCGCCAGCACCACCGCCAGACCCAGCACGCCGTAACTCACCAGCAGCTCCAGAAAGGTATTGTGCAGATGGCCATAACGGTCACGCGTCGCGTCCGGCAGCCAGTCGGTGTGCTCGATGACCAGGCTGCGCCCCTCCTCGCCCCAGCCCACCAGCGGCCGCTCGGCGATCCAGTCCAGCGAGGCCCGCCAGGTCAGCAGCCGGTTGCCCACGCTGCTGTAGGGAATCGACTTCCAGTCGCCCTCCATCGCCTGGGCGATGATGCGATTCTCGGCGGCCAGGCGCTTGATCACCGGCTCATGGAAGGTCAATGCCCCGGCCACGATCACCAGGGCCGCGGCGGCCAGGCCCAGCCAGGCCTGCCGCGGCAGCCGGCGCCCTGCCCCCCACCAGGCCAACACCGGCAGCAGCGGCAGCACCACCAGCATCGCCAGCCAGACGGCACGCGTCTGGGTGACCACGATACCCACCCCGAACACCGCCAGGGCAAGCGACCACAGCAGGCGCCTCATCCAGACCAGGGCACCCTGCCCCCGCCAGCAGCGCCCGGCGAAGCACACCAGCCCGAGCAGGCCGGTGCCGAAAAACATCGCAGGGTGCTGGGCATTGCGAATATCGAAATCTACACGCATGCCCTGCAGCCCACGCTGCCACTGCTGCAGGCTGCCCTCGTGCCAGGAGACAATCACTATCAGCCCGGCGAGCCCCAGGCACCAGGCCAGCAGGGTGGCGCGCGTGCTGCCCCCCAGCCACCAGGCCAGGCCGATGAACAGGAACCACTTGGCCAGCCGGTCGACCTGGGGGTTGTCGGTCATCCAGTCGGGATGATGCAGATAACCCGCCACCCAGGAGACCACCTGCAC
This sequence comes from Halomonas rhizosphaerae, assembly GCF_030010555.1. Taxonomy (GTDB): domain Bacteria; phylum Pseudomonadota; class Gammaproteobacteria; order Pseudomonadales; family Halomonadaceae; genus Halomonas; species Halomonas rhizosphaerae. The sequence continues at coordinate 10,787 of NZ_JASCQP010000028.1, read as the reverse complement.
CACCACTGCCGCCAGCAGCAGCCACAGCGCCGCGCCATTGCGGATGCCCTGCCCCCAGCGCAGCACGGCAAACAACCCCGTCAAGGCCATCAGGGTGCCGGCCTTTTCCCCGATCTCGGGGGCGACGAGGCGCAGCCCGGAATAGAGCAGCGCGCACCCAAGGCCGAGCCAACATAACCAGAGGGGGGAGGTCCAGGAGGCAGATGATCCGCCGGGGTCGAGAAGGGAAAGGGGGGGCTTCACTGCAAACGCCACTCACTAAGATTCAAGGAGGCGGCATGATGGCGGCCTCGGCGTCTGGGTGCAACCTCCCCTGCACCAGCTAAACCCAGAAGAACGAGAAACGGCGGGCGGACCATCTCTCGTGACACCACTTACTGACCTTGGAAGGGAAACACCATGGGGGTAAGCAACAGTACGGCGGAGGAATAAGTCAGGCTCACCGGCAGGCCGACCCGGAGAAAGTCGCCCATGCTGTAGCGGCCAGGGGAAAAGACCATCAGGTGGGTCTGGTAGCCGTAGGGAATGAGGAAGCAGGCGCTGGCGCCGTAGGCCACCGCCATGATGAAGGGCATGGGGTCGACGCCGAAGGCCTGGGCCGTGGTCCAGGCCACGGGGAAGGCCAGCGCCGCCGCGGCGTTGTTGGTCACCGTCTCGGTGAGCAGCAGCGTCAGGACATAGCAGCCGATGAAGGCGGCATAGACGCCATGGCCGCTGAACAGCCCCTGCATCCCCTCGGCGAGCAGGTCGGCGGCCCCGGAGGCCTCCAGCCCCTGGGCGATCGCCAGGGCCGAGCCGATGATGACCCACAGCTCGAAGGGAAAGCGGCGGCGCAGCTCGGCCGGGCTGAGCACGCGTCCGGCCAGCAGGCCTGCCATCAGCAACAGCAGGCCATGGAAGAGCGGCAGCAACTCGGCGGCGGCCAAACTGATCACGCTGATGAAGCCGGCCAGGGTCAGCCAACTCTCCACGCGGCTGAGTTGGGGACGGGTGAGGCTGCCGCTGAGCAGGTGGAAGTTGCGGTCGAGATTGCGATGCTGGCGAAAGTCGCTACCCACGGCCATCAGCAAGCAGTCGCCCGTGCGCAGGGGAATCTGCCCGAGCTGGCCTTCCAGGCGCTTGCCGCCACGACGGATGCCCACCACCCCGGCATTGAACATGCTGCGAAAGTCCACTTCCTGCAGGGTCCTGCCAGCCAGTTCGGACTCGTGGGAAATGACCACCTCGACCAGATTGGTCGCCAACAGGGCGTCAGCCTGATGACCAAACAGCTTGAGGCCCGGGAATCGTTGCAAGGCCTGGACCTTGCTTACCTCACCGGTGAATACCAGGGTATCGCCCCCTTGCAGGATCTCCTCCGGGCCCACCGGGCTGATCAACCGTCCCTCCCGCTCAATCTCCAGCAGGTAGAGCCCATCCAGGCTGCGCAGCCCATTCTCTTCGATGCTGCGTCCGACCAGCTCGGAACCCGGCTGAAGGTCAGCCGCCAGAAAATAGGAGAGCTTGTCGGCCTCTTCCTCAGGCATGCGGTGCGGCAAGGAACGGGCCCGCCACAGCAGCACCCCAAAAGTAAGCAAGGCTACCGGGATACCGACCAGGCTGAACTGGAACATGCCCAGCTCCGCACCGGTACTACTCAAGGCGAAGGAGTTCACCACCAGGTTAGTGGAGGTGCCCACCAGGGTGGTCATGCCCCCAAGGATGGAGGCATAGGACAGCGGGATCAGTAGCCGCGAGGGGGCGATTCGCTTCTGACGTGAGATGGCCCCCAGAAACGCCGCCACCACGGCGGTGTTGTTGAGAAAGGCCGATAACACGGCACTGGTGCCCATCAGGCGAGCCGTAGCACTTCCCGGCCGGCCGCGAAGCAGGCGCTGGGAAAGCCAGTCCAGCAGCGGTGTACGTTCCAGTGCAAGTGAGACCAGCAGCAACAGCATCAGCGTGGCCAAGGCCGGGTTAGCGTACTGGCGCAGCAGGGTGGCGGTGTCTACCAGGCCGAACAGCAAGTAGGCCCCGGCCAGGCTGACGAAGGCGATGGCCGGACGCACCCACCCGCTAATCAACAGGGTCAGCAGGCCGGCGATGGAGATCAGTACCGCCCAGGTCAACATGATCGCTCGTCCTTGAGGGGTCCGGGTTGGAATTCGCGGCTTGTGGGATTCTACTGGGGCTTTTATGATGATGTCGAATCAAGGGTTATCCTCTTTTCACATGTCATTATATTTTCTTTTATAGTCAACATGTTGGTGAATCATTGATCACTAAACATTTATCGCCTGAAATGCTGAACGAGCGTCGCCTGGAAGCCGTTCGGCTGCGTCTGGATGGTCATACCGTGGCTGAGGTGGCCAGGCAGACCGGGCTCTCCGCGCCCACGGTATCGGCGGCCTGGAAGGCCTTCCGGCAAGGCGGCTGGGAGGCCGTGCCGGTACGCCGGCGTGGCCGCAAGGTGGGCCAGGCTGAGCGGCTAGGTGAAGTGGCTCAGGGCACCTTGACGGCCCTGTTGGCCTCGCACCCAGAGACGACCGACCCGGCCTGGAGCAGCAGCGCCCTGGCGGATGCACTGGCGAGCGAAGGACACAGGGTATCGCCGCGAGCCATCGAGCACTGGCTTGAGGCCCAGGGCCTCAAGCCGGCCCCGCTGCCGCTGGACGGCCTGGCGCGCAGGCGCTCCACCGCCGGCCGCTGGTATCGCCAGCAGGTGCAACCAGTGCTCGAGCAGACCCATAAGGCCGGCGGAGGCAGTTGGGAGGGTGGCGTTCGCGTGGCGGTGCCGGCAAAGTCGGCAGTGGGTGCCCCCCGCCGCTACCAACTGTACCTGCACGGCAAGCGTGGCGCCCTCTACACCCGCTGCCTGGCATCACCACCCCGAGCCGACGACTACCTGGCGCTGTTCGACCGGCTCGCTGCCGAGGCCCCCGTCGCCCTGCTCTTCCGAGGCGCCTTATTTCAGGCCAGCCCGGAGATCCAGGCCTGGCTTGCGGATCACCCCGAGTTTCACCTGATCAACGTACCACCGAACCTTTCCTTGGGGTCAGACCCCAAGGGTCGCTGAGGCGGCTGCCCCCAATCACTCCTTTGCATGGATAGACGATGACGACACTCACCCATCTTCAACGGCTCGAGGCCGAGAGCATCCAGATCATGCGCGAGGTGGTCTCGGAGACCGAGAACCCGGTGATGCTCTACTCCGTCGGCAAGGACAGCGCGGTGATGCTGCACCTGGCGCGCAAGGCCTTCGCGCCCTCCCCGCCCCCCTTCCCGCTGCTGCACGTCGATACGCGCTGGAAGTTCCGGGCCATGTACGAATTCCGCGACCGCATGGCCGAAGAGATCGGCATGGACCTGATCGTGCACATCAACCCCGAGGGCGTCGAGAAGGACATCAACCCCTTCACCCACGGCTCGGCGATCCACACCGACGTGATGAAGACCGAGGGCCTCAAGCAGGCGCTGGACAAGTACGATTTCGACGCCGCCTTCGGTGGCGCGCGTCGCGACGAGGAGAAGTCCCGCGCCAAGGAGCGCATCTTCTCCTTCCGCACCTCCCAGCACCGTTGGGACCCGAAGAATCAGCGTCCGGAGCTGTGGAAGCTGTTCAATACTCGCAAGCACAAGGGCGAGTCAATTCGCGTCTTCCCGCTCTCCAATTGGACCGAGCTGGATATCTGGCAATACATCTACCTGCAGGACATTCCCATCGTGCCCCTCTACTATGCCGCCGAGCGCCCGGTGGTGGAGCGCGACGGGGCTTTGATCATGGTCGACGACGAGCGCATGCCGCTGGAGCCGGGCGAGGTGCCGATGATGCGCAAGGTGCGCTTCCGCACCCTGGGCTGCTACCCGCTGACCGGCGCCATCGAATCCGAGGCCGACACCCTGCCGGCGATCATCCAAGAGATGCTGCTGACCAATACCTCCGAGCGCCAGGGTCGGGTGATCGACCATGACAGCGCCGCATCGATGGAGAAGAAGAAGCAAGAGGGGTACTTCTAGGCGTGGAGCGCCTAGAAGAGCTGGAAGCTGGAAGAGCGGCGCTTCGCGCCTGGAAGCTGGAAGAAAACCGCATTGGCTCTTGGCCTACTCTTCAGAGGTAGCTATAGAGCTGAGGAGTTGGGGATGGATTTCGAGAAGCTTCAGGTGTGGAAGCGGTCAGCAAGACTCTCGTCGGAGCTATACAAGTCAATGCGTGATCTGCGCGATTTCGGCTTCAAGGACCAGATCACGCGCTCCGGGCTTTCGGTGCCCAGCAACATCGCGGAAGGCATGACCCGTGGCACACCAAAGGACAAGCGACATTTTCTGCTGATTGCCAAGGGATCATGCGCCGAGCTGAGAACACAGATCTACATCGGCATCGACATAGGCTACATCGACAAAGCCAGTGGTAGCCGTTGGATACAGGAAACACGGGAGATTGCCGCCATGCTCTCCGGGCTGATCGGCAAGCTCACCAACGAATGAATCGGCTGCGAGGCTGCGGGGTTGGGATTTCTTCCAGCTTCAAGCTTCCAGCTTATAGCTAAAGGGTTTGGCATGGCACATTCATCCGACATGATCGCCGAGGATATCGCGGGCTACCTCAAGTCCCACGAACACAAGGGCCTGCTCCGCTTCATCACCTGCGGCAGCGTGGACGACGGCAAGAGCACGCTGATCGGCCGCCTGCTGTTCGAGTCCAAGCTGCTGTTCGAGGACCAGCTGGCCGCCATCGAAGCAGACTCGAAGAAGTACGGCACCCAGGGTAGCGAGATGGACTTCGCCCTGCTGGTCGATGGCCTGGCCGCCGAACGCGAGCAGGGCATCACCATCGACGTGGCCTATCGCTTCTTCTCCACCGACAAGCGCAAGTTCATCGTTGCCGACACCCCGGGGCACGAGCAGTACACCCGCAACATGGTGACCGGCGCCTCCAATGCCGACGCCGCCATCCTGATGGTCGATGCCCGTCACGGCATCCTTACCCAGACCCGCCGCCACAGCTTCCTGATGTCGCTGATCGGCATGCGCCAGGTGGTAGTGGCGATCAACAAGATGGACCTGGTGGACTACTCGAAAGAGCGCTATGACGAGATCGTCGAGGAGTACCGGGCCTTCGCCAAGCAGTTAGGGCTCGAGTCGATCACCTTCATCCCCATGTCGGCGCTCAAGGGCGACAACGTCATCGAGCACGGCCACCACATGCCCTGGTACCACGGCCCCACCCTGATGGCCTACCTGGAGACCGTGGAAGTCGACGACGAGCGCCTGCAGCGCGACCCCTTCCGCCTGCCCGTGCAGTGGGTCAACCGCCCCAACCTGGATTTCCGCGGCTTCACCGGCATGGTGACCAGCGGCACGGTCAAGCCCGGCGACGCCATCCGCGTGCAGCCCTCCGGCAAGACCAGCACGGTATCGCGGATCTACACCTTCGACGGCGACCTCGACGAGGCCGTGGCCGGGCAGTCCATCACCCTGCTGCTGAACGACGAGATCGATATCTCGCGCGGCGATATCATCTCCGGCGTCGAACAGCCGAGCCAGACCGCCGACCAGTTCGAGACCACCGTGGTGTGGATGCACGAGCAGCCGCTGCTGCCCGGCCGCCCCTACCTGATGAAGCTGGGCACCCAGACCGTCTCGGCCACCGTCACCGATATCAAGTACCAGGTGAACGTGAACACCCTGGAGCACGCCGCGGCCAAGCAGCTGGACTTGAACGGCATCGGCATCTGTACGCTGAGCCTCAACAAGCCCGTGGCCTTCGATCCCTACCAGGAGAGCCAGGACACCGGCGGCTTCATCCTCATCGACCGCATGACCAACAACACGGTCGGCGCCGGCATGCTGCACTTCGCCCTGCGGCGCAGCCAGAACATCCACATGCAGCACGTGGATATCGACAAGCAGGCGCGCGCCCTCTCCAAGGCCCAGCAGCCCGCGGTGCTGTGGTTCACCGGCCTCTCCGGCGCCGGCAAGTCGACCATCGCCAACTTGGTGGAGAAGAAGCTGCACGCCGCCGGCCAGCACACCTACCTGCTGGATGGCGACAACGTGCGCCACGGCCTCAACCGCGACCTGGGCTTCACCGACGCCGATCGCGTCGAGAACATCCGCCGCGTGGGCGAGGTGGCCAGGCTGATGGTCGATGCCGGGCTGATCGTGCTGACCGCCTTCATCTCGCCCTTCCGCAGCGAGCGCCAGCTGGCCCGCGACCTGGTGGAAGAGGGCGAGTTCATCGAGGTCTTCGTCGACACCCCGCTGGATGTCGCCGAGGAGCGGGATCCCAAGGGGCTCTATCGCAAGGCGCGGCGCGGCGAGCTGAAGAACTTCACCGGCATCGACTCCGCCTACGAGCCGCCGGAAACCCCGGACCTGCACATCAAGACCCAGGCGATGAGCAGCGACGAAGCCGCCGATGCCATCATCGCGCTCCTACGCGAGCGCCAGATAGTCTCTTGAAGCTGGAAGAGTGGCGCTTCGCGCCTGGAAGCTGGAAGACTGCAGCTTTGCGGCATACCCCCTCAGCATGATGCCTTGGGGTTTCTTCCAGCTTCCGGCTTCAAGCTTCAAGCTTTAAAACCTGAAAGGAAGACAAAAGATGGATCTTGCAACACTCCTGGACCAAGCCCACGACATCGCCAAGGATGCCGGCCAGGCCATCATGGCCGTCTACGCCCGCGACTTCTCCATCGAGGAGAAAGAGGACAAGAGCCCGCTGACCGAGGCCGACAAGGCCGCCCATGATGTCATCGTCGGGGGGCTGGAAGCCCTGCCGGGCGGCATTCCGGTGCTCTCCGAGGAGAACACCGAAGGCTTCGCCGGGGCGGACGCCGAGGGTCGCTACTGGCTGGTCGACCCGCTGGACGGCACCAAGGAGTTCATCAAGCGCAACGGCGAGTTCACCGTCAATATCGCGTTGATCGAGGCCGGCAAGCCGGTGCTCGGCGTGGTCGTCGCCCCGGCGCTGGAGGTCTCCTACCTCGCCGCCGAGGGGCTGGGCGCCTTCAAGGTGGATTCCAGCGGCGAGCGTCAGCCGATCCAGGTCGCCGGCAAGCCCGCCGAGGGCACCACCTGGCGCGTGGTGGGCAGCCGCTCTCATCCCAGCCCGGATCTCGCCGAGTGGCTGGAGCAGCTTGGCAAGCACGACATGGTGCCCATGGGCAGCTCGCTGAAATTCTGTCTGATAGCAGAAGGCGCGGCGGATGTGCACCCCCGCCTCGGCCCCACCTGCCTGTGGGACACCGGCGCCGCCCAGGCGGTGGTCGAGCAGGCTGGGGGTCGCGTAGAGACACTGGTTGGTCAATCGCTCAGCTACGCTTCGCCCCAAGAGCACCTGAACCCCTACTTCATCGTGTGGGGGAGCAAACAATGATACGGCGACGCTACTAGCCGGAAAATACACCAAACATGCAGCAGGCGGCCGAGAAAAGTTATAGTTCAAGAGCTTGAGAAGGAAGTAATCACATCCGGCATCATGACGAAATTCACTAAGCCGACCGTCTTCTTCTCACGCTGTAAAGGCCCCCAGGTCACCGCCGGTTTTGACAGGCGCAATATCACCTCCGTTGGCGGTGCCCTGCTGCATCGATAACTTGATCGCGAGATAGCCCTGTCCAGTCAGCCGACACCACGTCGCTAAGTCGAAAACCCTCGTGGGTTAAGCAACTGCCAGCGCCAAGCGTCGGCCATCATCGTTTCTAGCCCCCGCTCGGCCCTCCAGCCTAGCTCGCTTGCCGCCTTCGTGGGATCGGCCCAGCATTGTGCAATATCGCCCGGACGGCGCGGCACCACGGTGTATGGAACGGGCTTGCCGGAGGCTTTCTCGAAAGCTCGGATCATCTCCATGACTGAGTACCCCCGCCCCGTGCCCAGGTTCCACACATGAGCGCCCTCGCGAGCCTGCAAGGCCTCCAGAGCGGCAAGGTGTCCTCCAGCCAGGTCCATCACATGGATGTAATCGCGTACTCCGGTTCCATCCTGCGTTGGGTAGTCATCGCCATAGATGGAGAGCTTCTCACGACGCCCCACAGCCACCTGGCTGATATAGGGCAGCAGGTTGTTGGGAATGCCCCGCGGGTCTTCGCCAATGCGGCCGCTCTCATGGGCCCCCACCGGGTTGAAGTAGCGAAGCAGCGCCACCGACCATCGGTCATCCGACACACAAAGATCCTGCATCACCCGTTCGGCCATCAGTTTGGAAGTGCCATAAGGGTTGGTCGGCTGTCCGGTGGGAAGCCCTTCGTGAACCGGCATTGTCTCGGGCTCGCCGTAGACCGTCGCCGACGAGCTGAACACCAAGCGAAACACGCCAGCGTCGGCCATGGCTTGGCACAGCTGCAAGGTACCATAGACGTTGTTCTCGTAGTAGGACAGCGGCTTTGCAACGCTCTCCCCCACCGCTTTCAGCCCAGCAAAATGGACAACGGACTCGATCTCATGGCCAGCAAACAGGCGCTCCAGCAGCACCCTGTCACGCACGTCACCTTCCACACGCATGACGCTTCGCCCTGTCAGCTGTTCGACCCGTGCCAGCGACTCAGGAGAACTGTTGCAGTAGTTGTCTAGCACAACAACATCCGCGTCGGCCTCTAGAAGGGCCAGCACGGTGTGGGAGCCAATATAGCCGGCACCGCCGGTGACCAGAATGGCCATGGCTATCCTCTTAATTTGAAAATTTCACCGCCAGTGTAAAGGCCAATCCCGCAAAGCAAAAGGCAAAAACGACAAGGCCGCCACCCAGAGCGCTCCGGCGGCCTTGTTCCAGTGAATAACAAGAGCAGTCTACCTGGCTCCGAACCCTGTCAGGATCGTCTTGAGGGTCTTGAACACGATCAGCACATCCAACCACAGCGAGAAGTGCTTGATGTAGTAGAAGTCGTGCTGCACCTTAACGCGGGTATCGTCTGCATCGCTGGCATAACCCTGTACAACCTGGGCCCAGCCGCTGATACCGGGCTTGACGACATGCCGGTAGATGTAGAACGGAATCTCTTCCTCGAACTGTTCCACGAAGGCGCGCTGCTCCGGCCGGGGGCCGATCAGGCTCATGTCGCCCTTGAGCACATTGATAAACTGCGGTAGCTCGTCCAGGCGCGACTTGCGAATGACACGCCCCACCCGCGTCACGCGCATATCGCCAGCCTGGGCGAACTGGGCCCCCTCCTTCTCGGAGTCCTCACACATGCTGCGGAACTTGTAGATGGTGTAGTTGCGGTTGCCCTGCCCCACCCGCTGTTGAGTGAACAGCACTGGCCCGGGGCTATCCACCTTTACGGCAATGGCCGTCAGCAGCATGAGGGGCAAAGTAATCGGCAAAGTCAGCAACACGGCAAACATATCAATCAGCCGCTTGAAGCCGGCATACAGCGGGTTGGGCAGCAGGGTACCAAACTCGTTTTCTGCCAGGTGATCGATCTGCACGCGGCCCGTAAGCGATTCGCTGAGCTGCTTCACGTGGTAAACGGGTATGCGATTGAGCGTGCAGCGTGCCAGAAAACGTTCCCACTCGGGGGTAAGCTCTGGCGAGCGAAGGTCGGCCACTACACCGTCATATCGCACACCTTCCAACTTGGGGCCAAGGAGCGGGCGGATATCGATACCGTTTAACGATGCCAGATTCGACGCCTCGCCCAAGGGAACCATGGCAATCTTCAATTGCCGAAAACGTCGCCCCAAAAAATAGCCGCCAAAGCACCACACCAACGTGAGCAGATACCCCTCGAACAACACCTGACGCGAGTAACCCTCACGTGTGAAAAACAGAAAAGCCACCGAGAGCATGAACATACTTGTCACGGTAGGCAATATGTATGCTGCGATATGCGCCCCTGGAAAACGCGACATGCGCCGTTGCGTCAGCACCGAGGAAATGAAAGAAAAAGCAATCGCAATCAATGTATTACTATGGGTTTCCTGCAACCGTAACCAAAACTCCCACCCCCAGCGCTCCAGACCCGGCAACAGCAGAACCACCAGGAGTCCCAACAGCTGAAACGGCAGGCCCAACAGCAGCTGTTCATACCACCGGGAGTGGCGGCGCTCGTAATGCGAAGTATCCATCATGCTTTGATTGACTCCCCCCGCCCCTCGGCGAAGTAAAGCAGCCCGGCGGCCTTGACCGCGTCCGGCTCGAAGAGGTTGCGGCCGTCGACGATCACCCCCGTGGCCAGCTGCTGCTTCAGCCAAGCGAAGTCCACGCTGCGAAACTCCTTCCACTCGGTGCAGATCACCAGGGCATCGGCGCCCTTCACCGCCTGGATGCGATCCCCCGCCAGCAGCAGGTCGTCGCGCTCGCCATAGAGCCGCCGGCACTCCTTCATCGCCTCGGGGTCGTAGGCCTGCACCTTGGCACCGGCCTCCCACAGCGCCTCCATCAGGGTACGGCTGGGCGCGTCGCGCATGTCGTCGGTGTTGGGCTTGAAGGCCAGGCCCCACAGGGCGATGGTCTTGCCGGCCAGTTCCCCCTCGAGGGCCCCGGCCAGCTTGGTGAACAGGGTCCGCTTCTGGCGCCGGTTCACGCCCTCCACCGCGGTCAGCAGCTCGGCCTGGTAGTCCACGTCACTGGCGGTGCGAGCGAGGGCCTGCACGTCCTTGGGGAAGCAGGAGCCGCCATAGCCGCAGCCCGGGTAGATGAACTGGTAGCCGATGCGCGGATCCGAGCCGATGCCGCGCCGCACCTGCTCCACGTCGGCCCCCAGCCGCTCGGCCAGATTGGCGATCTCGTTCATGAAGCTGATCTTGGTCGCCAGCATGGCGTTGGCGGCATACTTGGTCAGCTCCGCCGCCCGCACGTCCATGAACATCAG
>NZ_JASCQP010000027.1 GCF_030010555.1 Halomonas rhizosphaerae | reverse complement strand
GAGTTATCGTCAAATCTGGTGGATGGCGGTCAGGCCGCATTCCTGTCTGACTGATCGGTTACCTGCTCCCCATCCCGAAACTCGACGTTGCTGACGACCAGCTCCAACTTCTGGAAGTGCTTGATACGCCGCCATCGCTTTTGGGCGCTCTGGAGCAGCTTGAAGACCATCGCCAGGGTTGTCGCCCGGGAGCCGCAGTTTCGGCTGCGCTTGGTCCTCAGGCGGACTGTGGCGAAGGTCGACTCGATCGGGTTGGTGGTGCGGATATGCACCCAGTGCTCTGCCGGGTAGTCGTAGAACGCCAGCAGCTCTTCCCGATCCTTGGCCAGGCACCCCATCGCCTTGGGGTACTTGGCCTCGAAGCGTTTCAGGGTGCGATCGAAAGCCTTGTGCGCCCCGTCGCGGGTCTCTGCCATCCAGATGTCATGGAGGTCGGCCTTGACCTTGGGCTGCACGGACTTCGGCAGCTTGTTCAGCACGTTAGCCGTCTTGTGAACCCAGCAACGCTGATGGTCGGTCTCCGGATAGATCTTGCTCAGGGCCGCCCAGAACCCCATGGCACCGTCGCCCACCGCCAGCTTGGGCGCCTGGATCAGGCCGCGCTCTCGCAGGCCTGTCAGCAAGGTCTTCCAACTGTCCGCCGACTCGCGGAAGCCGTCTTCGACGGCCACCAGCTCTTTGCGGCCCTGCTCGGTTACGCCGATGATCACCAGCAGGCACAGGCGGTCATCCAGGCGCACATTGCTGTAGATTCCGTCAGCCCACCAGTAGACGTAGCGCCGGTCTGCCAGGTCCCGCTGCCGCCACTCGGTATGCTCCTCTTCCCATTGTTTCTTGAGCCGTGACACCGTGTTGGCCGACAGCCCCTTGGCTTGGTCGCCCAGCAGCGCCGCCAAGGCCTCCTGGTAGTCGCCGGTGGAGATCCCCTTCAGATAGAGCCAAGGGATCAGTTCCTCGATGCTGCGAGCCCGCTTCAAGTAGGGCGGCAGCAGGCTGCTGTTGAAGCGGGCGCCACCGCCGCTGCGGTCACGCACCTTGGGCACCTGCACGCTGACATCCCCGATCCCGGTCTGGACCGTGCGCTCAGGCAGGTAGCCGTTGCGGACCACGGCCTGGCGGCCATCGTCTAGCCGCTGATCAGCATACTGCGACAGGAAGGTGGCTAACTCAGCCTCGACTGCCTTGGCGATCAGGTCACGGGCACCTTGGCGCAGCAGCTCGTGCAGCGGGTCAGTGACTTGGGGTTCTGGTTGTGAAAGAGCCCGGAGGGTAGAATTGGTCATGGCGTATCCATTCCTTGTTGATTGTGATCTGGCGAGATCAATCAACAGGATACGCCACCTTTCCTACCTCCTTCCGTACACCAGAAGTCACCATAGCTCGTCGGCGCTCGACGTGCACCTCTCGTCGACAGATCGTGTCGACTCCACCGTCCAGGTCGTGATGGCCCGCAACGAGGTGAGCCTGCTGCTGAGCGTATACGTCTACCAGGTCCTGCATGGCCTGCGCTGCCTGCTGGAGCGGCAGACTCGGCAAGGCTGGAGCCTGAGCCGGATACGCGAGCAGGTGCTTAAGGTCGCCGACACGTTGTCGCTGCACGCCCAGCGCATCACGGTACACCTCGGCGATGCCGTCGACAAATGATGGCCCACCTTGCTGAAAGGGCTGCCTCGGCTGACGGCCTTGGCCTGACACTCGGCATCACCATGATTCAGCCAGTCAGCAGAGTGGCCACGACGGAGGTCGGCGGGCACGGCGGCGCCGGCGCTCGACATTGATTTCTATTAGTGATGAAAAGGTTGGTTAAAAGTCGAATCGGGTATAGGTCGACCGACTACCAAGCGGCCGCATGACGTTGAAGAGGGTCGATGCCAGCAGTCATTTGGCTTAATACCCACATGCGGAACACTAATGAATTAGACGGGTTCAGTCCAAGACCGGGGGCGGTATCTAGGTGCCGTCGATGACGTACCTCTTGCTCGTGGGGAAGGTCATACCTTGGGCCAGTTCAGTGGGCGGATCTATACCCAGCGATAAATAAGCTAAAACATTCAAGGTGAAACGAAAAACTACTTTCTATACTAAGGGAGCGGTAATTGCCGCGTATATGACCAGGAGACTTCTGATGAAGACATTTCTGTTGGCTAGCGCACTCATGCTAGGCATATCCGGCTTCGCTGTCGCCCAAGAAGCACCGAAATTTTTCAGTGAAACCTACCCCAAGCATGGCCTCCAATCGGCGCTCGAGGCAAGAAGCGCCCTCCAAAGTGGAGAGGCGGCGCTCGATGCCAAAACACGGGAACTAATTGGTCTCGCCGTCGCCGCCCAGATTCCATGCTCGTATTGCTCCTATGCCCATACCGAGAGGGCTCGCGCTGAGGGAGCTACTGTGGATGAGATCCGTGAAGCAGTGGCGGTGGCCGCGCAGGTGAGGCACTGGAGCACGGTTTTAAACGGCATGCAGTATGACCTAGAGGCGTTTAAGAGCGAATTTGATGAGATGTCCGGCACGACCGAGTAACCAAACCCATTGGCGCCGGTATAATCAACCGGCGCCAATTTTTTGAACGCAAGAGTCGAATTCTCCACCCAACGGCGAAGAGCCATCAAAGATCACATGCTATATCACTAAGCACGATATCATTTACTCGTTCGCCCCCAAGTCCTGAGATTCGTTGCAGTTGTTCAGGATGATCCCAAGGGTGTCCATCGATAATGGCTTGAGCCCTTGATGGGCGTATGTGTGGTAAAGCTTGTAGCGTCTCAATTCTGCTGGTGTTCAGATCAATGCAGTCCTCGGAATCATTAGCAGCGGGTAGAGAGTTGTAGATTAACTAAAGGTGGCGTCCGGTTTAACGGACGCCACCTTTTTTAATTCATGGTTCTCTTTGTTTATTTGCTGTGTCCCGTATAAACAGAGGATGGAAGACAGCTCCACGAAAACGATGCTGCTGGCAATCAAGAAGGCCAAGTCCTGCATCCGCTTCATGTCATCAAGAACCACTTCGGCTACCGGAAGGTTCGCTACAAGGGTCTGGTCAAGAATCAGGCGCAACTATTCAGCCTGGTCGGGTTTGCCAACCTGGTGCTGGCGACACGATGCGAGGACCAAGTTGATGGGGCCAGTGCGCCTTGAATCAGGCCTGGCAGCGGGATGACCCGGCTGCCAGAGAAAATAGTCCCCCCCCCTGATGTGGTCTGAAAATGATCGCTGAGGCGGTGGTAGTGCCCTTCTGAGCCCTTCAGCCGCTCTGAGACGAATTGATCAGTGGTTCCTTAGTCACTGGGTATAAGTCGAATAGGGTGTAGGTTGACCGACTACCAAGCAGTCGCATGACGTTGATGAGAGTCGATGACAGCAATCAATCGGTTCTACACCCTCGTTCGGAACCCTGATCTATGAGACGGTTCCAACTCATCCGGCCAGACACCACAAATGACCAGATAGCGGTTGAAAGGCGCTGCGCGACATGCGTGGCGGATCAAGAATACGCCATGGCTCGAGGACGAGCCATGGCGATGAAGGGTGTCCTGCTTTCAGCCCGGCATCCTTACGCAGATAGAGCTTGATACCTGACCTTTAGCGTCAATGCCACCAGGGATCGGGGGTCACGATTGTCGCCGGAGCCCCTCTCACACTAGTTTTTATCTGCTCCGCCTTAGTCGGCGTTGCCGCCGGTATCATGATTGAAGTACCCGCTTTATCATGGAGTCCTTTCATGCGCTCTTCTAGATAAACCGAATCTGCCGCCAGAACGGAAGAAATGGTCACCAGCGCGATGATCAGAGCCAAACTATACCCAATGAGTTTCATGGAAAATGCCCCGTTGAGGTATCGAGACTGAAGCTGTCATCGGTAGACAATCCTGGGTGCCGAATAACTCCCCGATACCGGGTTGAGCCATAGGCGCTATGCCTTGCCGGCAAGTGCCGTGCCATGCGCTTTGAGCATCTCGAAGGGGAACAGGGAAATCGCCCATATTAGACACGCTTTCTCATCAGAAAGACAAGTGTATTGTCACTGCTCAGGGTGTTATGATCACCGTCAGGGTGTTTCTAGCTTTGGCTATCTTATTTTAGTTGAACCCCCCTAAAAGAGATTGCTGAAATAAAAGAGCAATTTTCACTTCGTAGGTTATTCTGAATGAATTTTTTTCATAGAAAACATTTCGCTCGTTCGCATTTTAAAGAATCAACAAACCCGTTAACCATAATGTGAATGGAGGATGCAGAAGGCATTGCCACTAGTCTCTAGAATGAACACTGCTAACATCGGTCGAGTACGGAAAGTTTTAAAAGTACGATATATTCGTAAATCCTTGTCATATATGAAGATGCTTTATCTAGGTCTTCCATCTCGATCTAAAGGGTTATAAGATTATAAATACAGCCAGTGTTTCTTTTAGAGATTACAATGGTACACAATGAACAAACTCTACCATAGGCTGATAAAAATCTGTGCATTTCTGATACTTTTACAGGTTAAATATCAGTCTCAGTTCCACTCAAGGAAAACTTGAATTGATCACACGTTGCCGTGGACGTGTCGGCGGATCTAGTATGTGTTGAGTCCGGTTTAACAGCCGGACAACCCTACTTCCAGGTCAAACAGACCACTTGGCTGGTTCATAAAATAACTGGTGACTCGGTTAGTGTGAGATGCTGACAGTGTCATCCGTTCAGAGACAATTGATCAGCGTTTCACAAAATGAGGGTTTCCTAGGCGGTTAGACTATAGTTATAGATGAGCGCGCCGCGCACCTTAGCTGCGGCGATATTGCTAGATCCTGCACTGCCCTGACGGGATAGGAGAACTACGATGAAACTGCTGACGTGGGCGGCTGGTGCCGCCTTGGTGATCGCATCATCATGGGGTGTGGCTCAAGACCTGACAGAAATCGATAAGCCAGCGTCTGAGTTGGAAGAGGTGTTGGCACAAGAAATTGATCTACCCCCTGGCGATCAATCTGTTCGAGTGGTTCGAGTAGCGATGGAGCCACACACAGCCGCTGCTTGGCACTCTCATCCAAGCCCTGTCTATGTGTATGTCATCGAAGGAGAGGTGACGTTTGAGGTGGAAGGTGAGACCAAGACAGTGAAAGCGGGAGAAGCGGTGGCCGAACCATTGGATGCCCGGATGCGGGCAATAAATACAACCGACCAGCCGGCTCACGCGGTAGTGTTCCAGATCAGCCCGAAGGAGAAGGCGTTTTTGGAGGAGGAAGCGAAAAACTAAACATTAGGATATTGCCGTTGGTATTTTTGGAAGGATGGCCTACTGGCGCTCCTGTATTAGAGAACGGTGCTGGCTAAACGCCAGCACCCGTGCCAAGATCGAGCACCCGTTTCATGTCATCAAGATCCTGTGCCGATACCGGAAGGTTCGCTATCTGGGGCTGACTAACAGTGATCCATAGATGTTTATTCTGTTCGCTGTCGGGGATCTGGTCTTGGCGGGTAGGTGCCATGGGCATGATGAAAGGGGAGTGTGTCTTGAAATTAGCCTGGCAGCCGGAAAACCGGCTGCCAGGGGAAGCAGATCATCTGAGGTGGTCATGTAATGACCGCTTAGGTGATGATTTGGCCAGGCTGAACGATTCAGTCGGCCGAACCGAATAGTTCATCTGCTCCTTAAAGATTTGCTGTTTGTTTCAAGCGACTTTGTACCTGTTGCATGTCGAGGATAAACTTAGTCACATCGTGATCATTGCCCAGGTAATGCTGATGAAGTTCTTCATTTCTCTTTTCTAACTTGCTAGAGCCAAGTGTAAACTTTCCTTCTGCAAGCTCTTTTCTCAAAATAGTCTCGATAGTCATGTTCTTTACGTATCCTGATATTGAGATGACATTGCTTCTATATACATCAGCAAGATCGGCAAGAGATGTCCACTGATGTGGGACTATAGTTTCACCGTTTAGTTTTTGTTTGGCAATATCAAGCATGCGGTACTGTATATGAACGCTTGCACCAAGCAAATAGATTGGTAAGTTATGCTCTACATACTGATAATCATATGGCTTGACTTCATTGTATAGTAGCGTGAGTCCTTCTTGGAGGCTGGAGTTTGGTCCAATTGCTGCAATAATAGCATCATCTATGTGGCTGAGATCTCTTTCAGAGAACTCTTCGCCACTGCTAGCGCGAGCGACGTAATTTTGATAATAATGATAAGAAGGCTTAATTTTTGACCAAGCGGTTCTTGCCGTGTTTTCCGCAAAGTGTTGGCGAATAACTTCTTTGATAATTTCCTCAGTTATGCCATTTTTGTCTTCTTTAGCACCGCCATAAAGTGTGAGTATTGAGCCTATTGAGGCAGCGAGAAGGAATGCGGGTACTCCAGCTGGTCCCATAGCGGCAGCTGCACCCGACATTATTGAAACAGCGGCTAATGTTATTTCGTTCTTCTCCATGTTCCCTTCCTTACGAAGATTATAATCGTTTAACTTATGTGTTATACGAGGGTGGTGCCACTTTTCGGCATGATGGCCGTGAGGATGAGAATTAATTATTTTTCCTCGACTTTCATTACGCTGGATCACTAAGGGTTTAGATAAGATAGGTCAAAAAGATGAGCTTGTCCTCGTTCTTGAAGTAGAGGTGTTTATTACTAATATGAGTTTTCTGAAGCTGCATCCGTCTGTTCTCCAAAGGTCCGAGATTCAGAAGGTGAGGTCATGCTGAATCAACAGGATCAGGAGATACGTGCGAACGAAACCGTCGGGCACGATTGCGACGAGGTATCCCGGTGAAGGTGCGTTGCCTACACCTCATTGCCTCAGATCGTATCTGCGGGTGAAGGCATTCCGTGGCGCCTGTTGCGCGCCGCTAGCTGATAGTTGGGCCGTAAGGTAGGGAGAATCCACTGCCCAATCCCTGTGGGCTCCGCTCGGCTCGACACGATGGCCCGCTTTTCGCCTCAACCCCCCGGGGGCGTTGCCTACACCAACATCGCCTCAGGTCCCCTCTGCGCGTGAAGGTACTCCGTGGCGCCTGGTAGTCGAAAACAGGGCCGTAGGGTAGAGAGCATCCTCGGCTCTATCCAGTTTGGCACCCCCAGCTGGGCACGATGGCTCGCCTCTCACCTCACCAGCCGGGGTGCATTGCTTACACCACATCGCCCCAGGTCCGATCCGCAAGTGAAACATTCCGGGGCGCACTTGGCGGGCTGGGGCTGAAAATTGGGCCGTGGGGTAGATTTTGATAGCCGATACAGAAGCTAGCAATTTTTAAAGAACGAACCTGATTCAAGCGGCATCTATGGTGACCTCCACAGAAGTAAAAAACTAAATTAAAATATTCATGTGTAGCGATAATCGAAATTCGACGTGCCATCTTATTGTTATGTCGTAGAAATTTATTCATTGTCTGTGAGTCGCTCTCAGGCATCTAATATATAAGTATTAGTATTATCTAACCCGATGACGAATTTTCCTAACTGATTACGCACGCCGAAGCATCCTTGATTAGACTGCATTGCATGTATCCAAATGTAGCGCTGCTGGCTGACAGCAGGGATACGTTTGACAGTTTAATGTGGTGGCTTTATGGGGGCCGCTTGGCGGTAGCTTTGTCGTTGAGGTTGCCACTTAGGGCGGTGAGGTGCTCAAGAAGTCAATCGGGGGTCCGTCCACTATGTAAACGTTGTACTTGGAACTTGAGACCGCCAGGTATCCATTCGAGGCGGGGAACTGAAGAGCTTGATGAAGCTAGTGAGAAAGGGAGATTGAGATGATTCTTAATAGAACATTTGTAGGTCTTGCACTTCTGACGACACTTCTCTCAGGAGCGACCTCGGCCCAGGCGCAGGAAATTTCCTGCAACTCGACATATACGACGGAGCGCGGAGACTCGCTCTCCGACATAGCAAAGCGCGCATACGACAATCCGAGAGCATACCAGAACCTCTTCGACGTCAATCCTGGCGTGTTGACTAGCCCGAATGTCGTTCCCATCGGCGCAGACCTCTTTATTCCGTGTCTGAATGACACCCAAGTGACTCACTCCGATGATTTGCCGGATATCCGGGCGGCGAATACAAACAATATCCAGTTCCTGACGGGAACGAACTACGCGCCCTATGTGGGAAAAAATCTTCCCGAGGGCGGTTTCAGCACCGAGCTTATTCATCGCGCGATGCAGTTCGGCGGCCAGTCCGCAAACTACCTGGTCGACGTGATCGGGGATTGGGGCGCGCATTTGCAACCGCTCCTGGAAAACGGCAGCTACGACATCGGCTATCCCTGGTTCAAGCCGGATTGCAGCAACACCGCCAACCTCGGCCGGGCCTCGACTTGGCGCTGCGAAAACCTCCTCTGGTCGCGTCCTCTACACGAAATCGTGGTTACCTTCTATGGGCGCGCGGGAGAGGTCGAGAATATCAGCACCGCCTCGGATGCCAGCGGTATGACGCTGTGCCGGCCCGACGGGTATTTCACGCACGATCTCGAAGCGGCCGGCCTTGTCGCACCGGCCATCACCCGGGTCGCTCCCGCCACGCCGGAGGAATGCTTCGAGATGCTGGCTGCAAAGGAGGTGGATCTCGTCTCGGTCAACATTGACACCTCCGATCGCATCATCCAGAGCCTAGGGATGGAAGAGCGCACCGCCGAGGTGATCGACCTGTCCACGATTCAGACCCTTCACGCGGTCGGAATGCGGACCAATCCGCAAACCCGCATCATCCTGCGCCGGCTCGACAAGGGCCTGAAGGCCATTCAGGAAAACGGGCAGTTCCGGGAGGTCGCCGCAAAGCATCTGTGACCGACGGCGGCCAGTGACTGCGGTCGTTGGCCGCCAGCACCGCGATTGCGCGGGCCGGACAGATCGAGGCGCATGCTATTCGTCATTCCGCCACCAACTCCTGACGACATACCCGTGCGCCGGGCCCCCTATCTATAAACATAGTTTTCACCTAAACAGATTTAGAGGTGATCAAAGTGTGTTACCCCACAGAGCATTAACTAAGAAGGGAGAGTCACCTCCCTCCCGTGCTCACACCACCAATGGGATGGATCCCTCCCAACCCTACACTAGCGCCGATTAACCACTTTGAGTGATGAGAGGACACTGTTTGAGGAGAGCATCCCGTGAACATTTCACGCGTTGGTGTCTACAGCTCCTGGGCAAGATAAAACCATGAACATAGCAAGCGCGCCCTCAGCTATGTCACACCGGCATAACAACATTTTGGCGAGGCGGAGAACTGAGATTGCCAAAGACCATGTTCCAGAATCCCGAGGTAAAGCCGAAACAGAAGATTGCAGTTTTTTAATGAGGGAGCCGATTTAGGCATCCCCTATGTTGACAGACATCGAATGGTTCAAGTTAAATTTTAGTTTTAATGAAAAGAAATGATAGATATTTGTCGTGTTATCTTATAGTAATTAGTGAGAAATTTTTTTATTTTATTTAAGCATCACCCAAGCATCTCAAATGGTAAATTCTTTTGTTCCCAGCCCTATGACGTTTTTTCCTGATCGATTACGCACGGCGAAGAATCCTTGATTAGACTGCGTTGTATGTATCCAAATGTAGCGCTGCTGGCTGTAGCTGGCTGACAGCAGTGATACGTTTGACTGTTTAATGTGGTGGCTTTTATGGGGGCCGGTTAGCGGTAGCTTTGTAACCTGATACATCGTAAAACTGTAGGCTCCCGGATGACCAAACCTCCTATAGATGCAGGGTACCGGATGGTCAAATGAGCTATAGGAATTATTCTCTGCTGGGCACGCTCACGCCTGAGAAGGAGGAGCTGATCCCCGCTCGCGGATTCCTGCGCCTCGGCCTGGATGATCTGCTCGTCGTGGCACGTGAATTCCTGAACCCTTGGTTGTCTCGCAATGGTCTACACCGCATGCTCAAGCAGCGCGAAGTGCTATCACTGGCTGAAGTTGGCTAGGCAGGACAGCGGAGATGATGGTAAGCCCCGGTACAAGACCTTCAAGGACTACGAGCCTGTACCTGTATAAGTGCATATCAACATCCAGCATCTGCCTCAGATGCCCGACGAGGAGTAGAAACGCTACCTGTACATCGCCATCGACCGCGCCATACACCGGGTCTATCTAGAAGTCAGGCGGCAGCCACTCCGCCAAGGGTGCCAAGGCATTTATGCAGCGTGTGGATGAGAAGGATCCCTTCAAGATCCAGACGGTACTCACCCACGACGGTAAGTCGTTAACCGATCGCTTTTATGTGGCCAGGTGAGCGCAAGCTCAGCGACCGCCAGCCTTTCGATGAGGAGTGTCAGGCCCCATGGGAACGAACATAGCCTATTCAAGATGGGAAGGTCACAGATGAACGATCTGCTGGAGCGCCTCAACGGCCGCATCAGCGATGTGCAGGTGACTTGGTGCTATGCATCATGTGAAGGCCTCGAGAAGACACACAAGCGCTACGTTTGGCTGTACAATCACCTCGTCCTTCAGAAGGTACTGCATCATCAATCATCAGTTACAGTAATGAAGGAGTGGCAGACCAAACGTCTTGAGCTATTTGCCAAGAGGGTTGTCAATCAAATGGGATCCACACTGGAAGAGTTTCGTATCCTACAAAGTGTAATCGATAAATGTTATAGTTAGTGAGCGGTCTTAATTTCAACTATCCAGTAATGAATATTCAAATAACAATATATAAGGTGATGTAATTGTAAATTGTGGCCGATAAAGATCAAGGTTTTCGGAAAACATTGAATATATAGAGAATATCACTTGCCTAGTTTTTTTTGGGGGCTTTGAAGAATTTTAAATTTATCAAGCTTTTGAGTTTACCTATTTTTATTTTAATAACAGCAGTGCTTTCGGAATGCTATGAATCAGATTTGAAATTGACTAAAGGCGTTTCTAAGAATCCTGTATATGAGATAGAGATCTTTAGGAAAGGTGTGGTTTTATCTGATACTGCGGAGAAAGATAGTTTAGGTTGTTTAGGTGTTTTTTTGCAAGGCCTGACAATACCATTATGGCTTTTAGCTTTAATAGCGACGGAACAGTGGACTGGGAAGATGATGCTAATATGAGTTTTTATTTAGTTAGAAGGTTGAGAAATGGAGGAGAGGTTTTTTTGATTGAGTTCGATACAGTTGAGGATGATTTAGTCCTTTATTGTTCTGCTGTGCTTTTAGGAGACCACTTAGAGTTTTTTATGGATTCTTTGCATATAAAAAGTGTTGATTCATGGGGGGCTTGACCACCTATGTTTTACACTATTTAGAAGAACATATTTCCGAGAAGGTTGAAGATGAACCTATATTTAAAATACGAAACTCTCAAGGGATAATTAAAATTCCAACATTTGTAAAGTAAATATAGAGTTTAAACTGGATGTGTCGGTCGGCTTATAATTTTATCTCAGAGTTAAAAAATCATGGCCAGAGCCTGTGATGTCTAAATCTCATGAGTATTCAAAAATGAATAACTATTCATCATCCCCAGTCGGGTGGTTAAACACATAATCCGAAAGTTAAACCACATGATGTTGAATGTAAACAAGGGGGGGATGAGATGCTTAATTCAACAAGTTGTTCAACTTTACGAAAATTATCGCTTATCATTGTCACAACGGGGGCGTTTGCAATATTTTTTTTGATTTCTTCTTATTATTCTAGTGATGCTAAAGCTGAAGCTTTATCAGTAACCTATAATGAGCATGGGGCATCTATAGAAACTAATGACGGTGCTATTTATCTCGGTGTTTCTTGTGATGCATATTCTAACGCTTTTGGGAATGGAAACTGGGAGTGGGGTAATGGCGGAGTGGCGGTATATTTTCAGGAGAAGTCTTTTGGGTTTCCTCATTTAGATTTTAAGATTCAAAATGAAAGGTGTCGAAGTGATCAGCAAGATAAAAAAAAGTTGGACACAACACGCTCTACATCATCTGGTGGAGGACTTGATCCTGAAGTAAGAGAGAGAGTCCTTGATTTAACTCAAGATCATATAGATGGTTTAAAGAGGAAGCTTGCGGCTCTCAATGATGAGCGAAGATCATTGGAATGTAGGGAAGTTGAGTTGCGATGTCCGGCTAGAAGAGTATGTGATTTTTCAAAAGATAAAAAAGTTATCATCAGATCTTTTAATGGTGAATTCTGGTTTTATAAAAGTGGACGAATAGTCCCACTAGAAGCTATTCATGAAAATAAATGTTGATTTTTTCAAGGTGTACAGCCACCAATATTGTTATGGGGGTGTGCTATGAAAAAGATTCTTTTCTTCTTCGCTGTTATTTATGGACTAGTGCCCCCTGAAACTTACGGAGACTTTGTTGCTTGTAATAAGGCTGATAAAGATATATATATTAGCAAGGTGCAGCGAGAAGTTAGGAACTATGCACAGGTATGGTCGAGTGTAGGGTGGCTTAAAATCGAAAAAGACAGTTGCCTACCTGTTAATGATGGACCAGGAGTTGAGTTTGTGGGTTTTATGTCTGTAATATTTCAAGACAATAATGGAGAGGCAGAGGTTTTTTTACCAAAAAAAAATTCAGATAGTGACCGTATAACGATTGACGAAAGATTTTATTGCATAAAGGGCGTCGCATTCAGGCGTGAGGAAAGTTCTTTAAAGCTACACCAAGAATGCCCAGAGGGATGGTATCCACAGCTGTTCAATATATATATTCATGTTCCAAGGAATTTGAGTTTTACATTGGATATTAATGGGTGATTTCCATGTTGTTTGGGAAACGCTGCACAAAACCCGGCGCAGCAGCCTGATCGCCACCGGCGGGGTAGAATCTGCCCCTCCCGGCACCGTCTGAAAAAGTCATCCGATGAAGCAAATCTCGTTCGCCCAGGCAGATCACCAGAATAAGTAGAAGGTTACTCGTTGAGAGCGACTCCTGTCCCAGAAGGAGGCCCTGGTGCCGTGGCAACGTCTGCTCGGCGGGGTGTCGACGTCCGACTTCCTGAACACGGCGGGGAAGCGTAGCCTGTCACCGATCGGCCTGGAGCGCATGCTTAGGATCTACTTCCTTAAACAGGGTATGCACTTTCCAATGAGTAACTGGAACATGCCATCTATGACAGCCAATCCATGCTCGACTTCATCGGTATCGATCTGGCCATAAACGCCACCACGCTGTTGCGTTTCTGCCACCTGCTGGAGATGCATGCCCAGAACCAGCGGATCTTCGAGGAGATCAATGCCAGTCTGGCCTAGCAGATCCTGTTCAAGTGCGAGGTCACCTGGTCGGGAAGGATGACAAGCGGGGATACGGCGATGCAGCTACACTGGAATGTGGAAGAACTCGGGAGAAGAGAAGGATTCCCCGGTTTCTCTCGTTGGTAGATAGGGTGCGAATTAGAATGATTAAGACGAATGCCATATCAGTGTATGATCAAATACAACTTTAGCTAGATATGCGGCGAGGAAAGCCAACATGAGCGCGGAAGAAGAGGTTCGTAGAGCATCAGAAGATTTCTACGTGGCACTGAACCGTATGGCGAATGGAGATGCCAATTCTTTGGCAGATATATGGTCTCATAGCGAGGAGGTGACGGCCATGCACCCGGTTGGCGGTCGACATGTTGGCTGGCATGCGATCAGGGAATCGTTTGAGAAAGTATCTCAACTCGCTTCAGGAGGAAATATTGCTCTGCACGATCAACTGATCCAGGTTGCTGGAGATGTTGCCTATGAAGTAGGTGTCGAGCGGGGGGAGCTTACAATGGGCGGGCATCAGACCAGCATCGATCATCGCGTCACGAACCTCTATCACCGAGAAGCCGGAACGTGGAAGATGATTCATCATCATACGGATATTTCTCCAGAAATGCTGGAGGTTCTCAGCCGATTGCAAGCTGAACAATCGTGAGGAGGCAAGCAGCAAACCGGAGAAGGTGTCGTTACGTTCGATCTCCCTTTGCAGTGTTGCGTTGTGTATGAGCTAACGATTTTCTCCCGAGGTGATAACTGACTCTAAATAAATATAATGATCCTTAACTATGGCTGATAATATTTACTTCCATAGCTCCGGAGGTGGTAGCTCATCATGAGACTATTCTTCATTTTCATAGTTGCAGTATTTCTACATCCGGCGACAGCCGTTTCTCAATCCTATTGTAACGGGCAGACCCAACGGGACGCCAACATCTGCGCCAAACAAAAATGGGAGATCGCGGACCAGAAACTAAATCAACTCTGGAATGAAGTTAAGGCATTGGCGGACGCTCGTGGAACCGGCCAGGTTCTCCTCGAAGAACAACGTGCATGGCTGAGGCGTCGCGACGCGCATTGTGAATCGGAATTGGAAGAAGGTGGCAGCGCCGATTACATGTTTTATTGGTCATGTATGGAAGAACAGACTTTGCAGAGAATTGAAGTATTGAGGGCCCTCCGTTAGTTCCTATGCTGTCGCCTTAGCGGTGGGTAAGAAATGTTTGATCAACTCTTAAGCAGCCAAGCAAACCCTGTATATTGATGATTATTATAGGCAGTGTCGAGCCAATGCCCAAATTAAATGCATATGCAGAGTCAATGCAACCCGAGGGGGCACAATGTTTCATTCATTAAAGAATATGGCAGGGCTTACAGTCACGGCCCTCTTAGCGTTACCGACGAATGGTGTTGCAGAGGTTGCAGAGATTGAACATGTTAGGCTACAGGAGCCTTGCAATGGAAAATCTGGCCTCGCTATTGTCAGTTATTCGTGGTTCGAGGCCAGCACAACTCCTGAAACTGAGCATATATTCAGTGACTTGTGTCTCGATCTTGACGCCATGAAAGTTTTTAGCGTAGAGAATTCAGACGAGTTGAGACCTGCTTATCAAGCACCCGGCCAGATGATCTACCATTCAAACCCGCCGGGATATCCCGATAGATATCAGGAAGTGGTGACTCTATCGAATGACATCCTTTTCCATCATGACGATGAGGGGATGGAAGAGGTAGAGAATCTTCCCCGGCCCGAAGCCCCTGGGGTTCTGAGCACCTTCACATGGGTCAAGGGTGCGGAGGCTCGCCCCTTGGATAGAATCGGCTTGGCCACAGCTTGGTTGCGTGGATATGTAGGAGGAGAGCCACTACAAAACAAACGACAAGCTGGCAGGTACTCTGGTTCTGTTGCTGATAATATGTTAGGAACGAAGCAAACCGATTCTGAGCTTTCAGGTTTAGGGTTCTATATGGGTTCCGAGGTTGTGGTTACAGGGGATAGTGCCGAAGTCCATTTGCGGTCTCCCGCACAGGTGGCTGCTGTCCGTGATGCAACTGCAACCATGAGGCTTGTCTTCGAAGGCGACGAGATCACGGGCACTGGCACGTTTCAGGCTGAGAACGGGCTATTGTCTCCCACCACAGAGAGAGTCTGGAAACGCTTCAATTTAGAAACCGCTGATGTAACAGGAAAGCTGACGGGCGAAGACGGTGACCACATGTATGTATTGGTAATATGGAAAGGAACTTATACAGACTTCGCCGGGGATTCATACCCCGTCGATTCCGTAATGACATTCAATGCAATGCGGAAAGAGTAGGGTTGAAGCGAGTTGAAATAATGAATATTTTTTTGAAACCAATTGTCCGAACTTTTGTTTTCGCCGCCGCCGTCGCGATGGCGTGTCCGCTGACCGCCGGGGACGATTTGGTCGGCGTTTGGCAACCTTATAGTGAATGGGCCACATTGCTAGGCGCGATGACTGTGGCACCTGAGCGGCTGAGCTTCGAAGTAGGGCCGACTGCGCGACTTGAACCCGTGCGCGTGGGAGGCAGCATTTTTCGCATCACCGCCCCACATGGCGAGACCTTCCTCGAATGCGGAGAGAAGCCCGTCAACTATGTCGGTTTTCACGTTCTCGATAATGGGCTGCTGGCATTCCTGCACTACAAGGCCCATACGCCGCCAGCCGAACCCACGGGCAGCAATTCGATGGAAGTCATACGCAACGGGGCGTGTGCGGTGATGTTCTATAAGCGGTGATTTGCACTGATGGCTATACCGGGGTTCTGTTCATCAGGTTGCCATGCCTGAGACGCCGCTGAGCTTCCAAAGGAAATGGCCATTGTGAGCTAAATGGTGCTTGCGTGCTTTATACCCAACCCTTACCGCTATTCAAAATAAGATGGATGATGCTGCTGTGCCTCAACTAATTGATAGTAGGTGAGTGATCTTAGACTGTAGGATCCCGGCTCAAAATGAATCAAAGATATGGTTGTGAATCGAGACGTCCAAATAGAGTTGACCTACGAACTCGACAAGGCCGGCGAGAATGATAGGGCCAATGATCCCCGTTCCGCGCATAGACCCCAGCAGAATTGCCACGTATCCACCCACCATCGCGAAAAACAAAGGTCTATCGCTCCCAATATGGCCGCCTGTATGTATCCCGAAGAGATATCCCAGATACCCCAAGCCCGCTATTAGAATGAGGAGAAGGGCTCCCTTGCCGGGTAAAGGTCTTGGCCCTTTCCATCGCTTCCCCGGCAAGATCCCGGTGCCGTTGCATTTAGGACATGGCGCTCGATCCTGGTCGCCGGGCCCTATCACTCCGGCCCAGCCGGACCCAAAGCATTTATCGCACGTTGGCATTATTAATTTCCATGTATTATTAATACTGTTCTATAATTTTAATAGAATAGATATTGGTATTTGTCAAAGTCGATATCGCTGGAACAGGCTTAATCTATTTTTTAGCATATGCTTCATGAATCTTGTCTTAACTATCTGTTCGCCACTGGTGGTGTTGAATATAATCATCCTCCACCTATTTTCCGAGTCATTCGATGAAACTGATTTCGTCCACACAAACTAAGCACCCTGAATATTCTTAATGTTTAACATCTGCGCTCGACCATCTGCCACTGCTGCCCAGCCCGCACCAAACGGCCCGTGCAGGTTTGCCATTGCCCCATCATCTGATTGAGTGATCCCGGCATCCCGGGCGAGTTGATATCTAGCGCCACCTGCCAGTCGCAATTCCAACCAGGCCGTCCGGGCGCTTTTTCGCAGCCGATCAGCCGCACGCCACGTACCCCCGTCTGCATCTGTCCGCCGGCCATGACCACAAGGCATTGCATCGCCATGAGCGGATCGCCACCGCCGCGTTGAAACTCACGATTTTCGCAGCGTCTTCTCAAGTCATCTTGCTGTTTGTTGATGGCGCCGGCTTGCGCCGCATAAATGGCACGAAGATCCTCTTCAGTCGGACCGCCTGTCTGGCCGCTCTGCTGACGATTCAAGCGGTCAACTGCTTGTGTGATTTCGATAGACTGTGCATGAGAGGTTGATGCAATGGCCAAGGCGAGTAACGTAGCCAAAGATATTAGATGCACTTTTAGAGCGCGATAAATCTTCATTTTCTTCTCCTTCTTATTTAATTATATGGTTGCCTCTTAAAAAGTTGCGTATTGGTGTTGTGTTTATAGTTGGGCGCGTTTATTTGCTTCTCGTTTAACCATGTAGGGGGTGTTTTGATTATGACATCAGCGGTCCAGTAAGCTTCTACCTATAATCGGGCTCCTGTCGGCCTAGGAGATGGCATAGCCCTTTCCCGAAACATTTTTACCTCTTTGGCCTTGGGTTTGTCGGATTACCAACGTCGTGCCTTCTTTGTCATGAACTCCTACTTATCTCCAATGATTAAGCATATTGATATGTTCACTTTAATTGGACTAGTTCAAGGCCGGTTTCAGAAAAAGCCTCAGGTTTAATAACTCACGAGAATGGTCATGAAGGCCAGGAAATTTCAGCTTCTTTCTTCACAATGGTACTGAATATTCTTAATTTCTAACATCTGCGCTCGACCATCTGCCACTTCTGCCCAGCCCGCACCAAGCGGCCCGTGCAGGCTTGCCACTGCCCCATCATCTGATTGAGTGATCCCGGCATCCCGGGAGAGTTGATATCTAGCGCCACCTGCCAGTCGCAATTCCAGCCAGGCCGCCCTGGCGCTTTTTCGCAGCCGATCAGCCGCACGCCACGTACCCCCGTCTGCATCTGTCCGCCAGCCATGACCACCACGCATTGCATCGCCATGAGCGGATCGCCCCCGCCGCGTTGAAACTCTCGATTTTCGCAGCGTCTTCGCAGGTCATCTTGCTGCTTGTTGATGGCGCCGGTTTGCGCCGCATAAATGACACGAAGATCCTCTTCAGTCGGACCGCCTGTCTGACCACTCTGTTGACGATTCAAGCGGTCAACTGCTTGTGTGATCAAAGTCTCGACGCGCTTGAAATCCTGCCTGGCCCGCTCTTCTCCCTCCTCTTCTGCTCGAGCAAGCCACTTGTGGGCTTGCGACATGTCCCTTTTTACCCCCCGCCCGTCAGCCAGATGGACGCCATATCGCCACATGGCAAACGCATTCCCTCCGTCGGCTGCGCGCTTGAACCATACGGCTGCCTGGGCATCGTCACGTAGTTCGCCGGGCGCAGATGACAACGCATGGCCGAGCCAGCTCATCGCCAGTACATCTTCCCGCTCAGCAGCCCGCTGGAACCAGCTAATGGCTGATGCCGGCGACTGAGTTACCTCCGTGCCCTCCCAGTAGAAGCGACCTAACGCGATCTGTGCCTTAATATGGCGCTGGTTGGCAGCACGACGGTAGTGAGCTAAGGCAGCCTTGGCGTCCACAGCAACACCTTTGCCATTCTCCAATGCCCATCCGGCTTGATAAGAGGCCTCGGTATGACCCCATTCAGCCGCCTGCCTCATCAGGGGGAAGGCACGCGTTGCGCTGGCCGTCACACCTTGTCCTTGGGTATAGCGTACTCCAAGTTCATAAGCCGCGAAGGGGTCGCCTAGTCCCACTGCCTGGTTCAGAAGTTTCACTCCCTCTTCAATATCGTTGTCCGACTGCAAGAGAACCAAACCTAGGTTGCGGGTCCCGGCCGGGTCATTGGCTGCGGCAGCCAAACGATAGTGCCGCTGCGCCGTGGTCACATCGGCCTCGCCTTCCAGCCCAGACAGAGCCAGAAAGCCGAGTATGCCATGCGCTTTGGATTCACCCAGTTCTAGGGCTCGCTCGGCGTGCTCCCGGGCAAGTTTAATATCACGCTCTACGTAATACCCATTGCCGTAGAACCTGGCCATAGCGTAGTGGGCCCAAGGATCGTCGCGGTCAGCCAAGATCTGAATGCTCCTCACAGCCTCGGCGCTCGGAGGTGTGTTCTGAGCCTCTAAGGCGCGATACCAACGCCCGTCTAGATCTTGAAGGTAACTGCGCCGAGGCGAATCGACCGCTTCGGCAAAGTCGAACGACGTATGCAAGAGCGGTAGTCCCTCCTCACCATCTAATAAAGAGCCCATAAGGGCATCCACCAGAGAAAGAAATCGCTCACGTGAGCGGTCGGCACCATTCAGTTTTCCGCTATTCTCCACTGTAAATCCCAGCGCCTCAGCCTGCTCCTGTTGTTTGTCGAATGGCAGTAGAACCAGTGGCCAGGCTTCGAAGTGTCCACCACTACGTGCCATGGGCATGGGAAGGTAAAGGTCATCATGACGGATTTCACCCAGCCAGGTGCCATTGGAACGCTGCCCAACGCGTAGCCAAGCCGGAAAGGTCAATGTGCTGCCGGCAGGTTTACTCTCTTGAAGCATATAGCCTTCAATGAAGTAACCGCGTTCCTCAGCCGGCCAGAGTCGCAAATAAAAGCGGTTTTGGCTCTCGACCTCTCCGCCTGGAAACTGATAGGTCCCGACGATGCCATCCACCTTGCGCACTTGCTCATCGCTCAACAAGGGCTCGGTGTGGTGCAAGGGGCCATCGCAGCCTACAAGAATTAGCGCTAGGCTTAATGCTAGACTCGCTCTTGTCAGAAGCTTGCTAAGTCTACGTTTTTTGTTGTATTTACGCATCCCCGCCCCCTGTCAGCTGGTTGCCGTATATGTTATCGCTCCGTTGTGTCGCCCTTATACGGGGACGCTCTTGATTTTTCGAAGACTATGAAAATATTATGTTACATAATCAGGGTAGGCGTAGGTGTAGAGCGGCTTCAACTCAGCGATATCGCAATTTTCTGGTTATTTTTTCTCTGTGGAAAGTCATTGCATTGCAGCACGGTAAGTAGGTTTGCCATTTTCGATGATGAGTCAAGATCAACTCTGGTGTATGTGACGTGGTAGGAAGGGTGGCATATCCTGTTGATCGATCAGGACCAAGACCTCCACTAGGGAAACGCTGCATAAATCCCGCCGCAGCTGCCGGGCAGCCATCGGCGGGGTAGAATCTGACCTTCCTGCCACCGTCTGACAGAGTCATCCGATGAAGCAGACCTCGTTCGCCCAGACAGAGCAACAGAACAAGAAAAGGGTTACCCGCCGAGAAGGATTCCTGGCCCAGATGCCGCGCTGATGCCTTAGCAACGGCTGATCGACGTGCTGTCGCGGCCCTACTTCCCGAACTCGGCGGGCAAGCGCGGTCGGCCTCCGATCGGCCTGGAGCGCATGCTGTGGATCTACTTCCTGCAACAGTGGTACGCCCTCGCCGACGAGGTGCTCGAAGAGGTCAACTACGCATCCAGGCGATGAGTGACCTCATCAGTATCGACCTGGCCATCGAGAGCATGCTGCACGCCACCTCGCTGCTGCGTTTCCGACATATTCTTGAGAAGCATGCCCTGACCCAGCGAATCTCCGAGGAAATCAACGCCAGCCTGGCCGAGCAGGGCCTGTTCATGCGCGAGGGCACCATCGTCGACGCCACCATCGTGGCGGCCGCGCTCTCCACCAAGAACCAGGCCAAGCAACGCCATCCGTAGATGAAGCAGACCAAAAAGGGCAGCCAGTGGTATTTCGGCCTGAAGGCCCACATCGGCGTCGATGCTGTCACTGTGCGGACACACGGTGTCGCCACCACCTCGGCCAACGTTGCCGATGTCACCATGGCCGGCGCCCTGGTCCGTAAGGATGACAAGCAAGTATACGGCGATGCGGGCTAGACCGGTATGTGGAAGCATCTCGACGAAGAGAAGGGGGCTCCTGACTCCTGGTGTTGTATCGCGACCAAGCACTGCGCCCTCTCGAAGCTGACAGCCCCATGAAGATGCTGCTGCTGGCGATCAAGAAAGCCAAGTCCTGCATCCGGGCTAAGGTAGAGCCCCGTTTCATGTCATCAAGACCCTCTTCGGTTACTGGAAGGTTCGATACAAGGGGCTGGTCAAGAACCATGCACAGCTATTCACGCTGTTTGCCCTCGGCAACCTGGTGCTGACAGGACGATGCCAGGCCCATGTTAACGGGGGCAGTGTGTCTTGAATCCGGTCTGACAGCCGGAAAAGCGGCGATTAGGTAAAAACAGACCATCTGAGGTGTTCGTGAAACGATCGCTGAGACGATGCTCTGACCAGCCTGAGCGATTCAGTCGAACCAGGAGCGAATTGTTCAGAGGCTCCCTTAGTATCTCCAATGATCCATCTTTTTGGAATATGTATAGCTAGTGATTTTCTCTATATCAGAAAAAATCGCTTCTAAGCCTTGATTCAGCGGATTCCCAGCTTGAATTCGGCGTTCTACCCAGCATATCCACTCCGCCAACGCTTTCTCTCCCACCTTGCAGTCTGGAGTGAGATCGATCTGCTTGAGGACTTCTAGGAAGTTGCGTGCATGCTCGTAATGTTGCCATGTATCGGCAATTTCGAGAAAACGTTGCCACTGATTGTCGTCACGTTTGCGAGCCTGCTCGGCCAAATAGCGCTCATGGGCTGCGATGTCAGAAAGTCGCTTTTGCTCCAACCTTTCCCGTGTCTGCTGCGCTAGTATCGGAGCAACCTGTCGTAGTGTCTTGAAAATCTCAGAAAGTAGCTCTTCCATGGGGATTTCATCAGTTTCCAGCCATTGGGTCTTGAAGCCTGAAGGCAGGTAGCGCTTGACCTCAAAGATGAGCTTTCCGGTGGGCTGAAGTTCCTGACGCCACTCCTTGTCTCCGGGCCTGTGCCAGCGTTTCTCAGTGTCGGTTAGTGGGCGACGAATCTGTTTTTGCTTTTCGCGAAGTTGAAAAGGGATCTTTTCCCCTTCTAGCTCGACAGCCAACGACCTACGTTCCTCTTCCAAGGCTTTGCCTCCTACATTCTCAATAGCTTTGAGAAATGTATCCAAAATGCGATGGCGGCGTCGATCCATGGGGGAAAAGGGTGTAGGGGGGAAGTTAATCCAGTGGTGCTGCTTGGCTTCCTCCTCCCTCTGCTTGTGTTCCGTAAGCCAGCCCGCGATGATCCGATGTGCACGCCCCAGCTTAGCTGGCACCACCAAGTCATCATCTCGCCTGGACTTGGTTGTTTTTGTTGGTACCACTGCATCCAGATCGGCTGCTGGATGAGTTGTTGTACTTGGACCTTCTTCATGGCAGGAAGGTGCTGGCTTTTTTTTGCGATGGACGGTAGGAGCAATAGTTACCCATATTGACTCCGGAGATGATTTAGGAAGTTTCGGTTGATGCACGGCCTTTCCAGCGGCGACGCGTGACCAGTGGCCTGAGGTAGGGGTTGGAATATTTGCTCTTTCACAAATCTCCTTAAGCTTTTGGCCCGAAACGCCATATTGATGTGCCAAGTGGCTCATAGGACGCGACCAAACCTGCTCATAGAGCCTCTCACGCTCGACTTTTGTGACTGGCATATTCAACCTCCTTCAATAGTCTGTCTACCAAAAGCCTTAATAAACACCTCGCCCAGCTCTCGCAAAACTAGCCACTCCTGATTTACCTGTTGATCCTAGGAGTTGTGGTGACCGACGCGATTTATCGTTAAGGTTCTTGATTAAGGCGGTAAGGCAACCCCTCCCCACAGGGTGAAGGAAGGCGACGTGCCTTGCCGACTGCAATAACTGATATTATGGCCGATTGACCATCGATGATGTAGAACAAGTTTTTCTTGGTTGCTCCTACCAAGCCTTCTCGTCGAGCGACATATCGAGGAACGATGGTTCATGCGTCATCCATGGACGATGATGTGTTACTTACACTACATCCGGGTGCTGGTGAGCAACCCAGTCACGATGGCACGTTGGAAAGGGGCTGGCGGGCGGTCAACTTGGCACGATCGCTCACCGGGAGCGAAAAGGCCGTAGGGTAGGGAGGAGCCACGGCTCTATCCTGGTTGATCCCACTCAGGTAGGCACGATGGCCTGCCTTTCGCCTCACCAACCGGGGTGCGTTGCGTACACCACATCGCCCGAGGTCCCTTCTGCGCGTGAAGGTATTCTGTGGCGCATTCTGCTCGCCGGCAGCTGATAGTTGGGCTGTGGGGTAGGGGAAGTCCACGGCTCTATCCAGGTTGGCACCCCCAGATAAGCCCGATGGCCCGCCTCTCGACACACCAAACAGGGTGCGTTGCATACACCACATCGCCCGAGGTCCCCTCTGCGCGTGAAGGTATTCCGTGGCGCATTCTGCTCGCCGGCAGCTGAAAATAGGGCCGTAGGGTAGGGAGGATTCACGACTCTATCCAGGTTGGCACCCCCCAGATAGGCACGATGGCTTGCCTCTCACCTCACCAGCCGGGGTGCGTTGCTTACACCACATCGCCCGAGGTCCGCTCTGCACGTGAAGGTATTCCGTGGCGCCAATCAAGGCATTCCATGGCACATGCTGCGCGCCGGCAGCGGTAAGCAGGGCCGTGGGGGTAAGGAGGATCCGCTCCCAATCCCAGTGAGTCCCTCATAGCGCGGCCCTATGGCCCGCCTCTCGCCTCAACAACCGGGTGCGTTGCCTACACCACATCGCCCCAGAGCCCATCAGCGCGTCTTCGAATTCCGTGGCGCATTTTGGTCGCCGGCAGCTGAAAGTTGGGCCGTGGGGTAGGGAGGATCCACGGCTCTATCTTGGTGGATCCCGCTCAGCCCGGCATGACGGCTCGCTTTTCGCCTCACTCCTCGGGTGCGTTGCCTACACCACACGCCTCAGATCCCCATAGCCCCTGCTTGGACCGTGTGCTACTACGCCAATCTTGGCATCCGCTTTAGCCGGGTGCTCACCGACAACGGCGCCTGCTATCGCTCACGCCGCTTCCAGCGCCTGTGCCGGCGTCTAAAACATCGCCGAACCAAGCCCTACAGTCCACGCACAAATAGCAAGGCGGAGCGGTTCATCCAGACGGCGCTACGCCAGTGGGCCTACGCTCGGTCATACTTAAGCTCGGATGAGCGCGGCAGGCATCTGCCTACCTGGCTTCATCAGTACAACTGGCACCGACCGCATGCCAGTCTCTGAATTACCACCCTCCGGTTAGCCGGCTGGGCCTTTCCGTGAACAACCTGATGGGTTTACACACCCAGTGCTCAGCTAACGGTTGCGCCGTCTCACTTCCCGAACCCCCGCCGGCAATCGTGACCAGCAGCCGATCGGGCTGGAGCGAATCCTGTGTGCTTACTTCTTCCAGCAGTGGCTTGGCCTCGCCTCGCCTATGGAGCGGTGGAAGTTGATATCTTTGGCAGCAAGGCTATGCAAGGACCTCACCCTGCCAATATTGGTCAACCAATAGAAAAGAAAAATGCAATTACCTGGGCCTCCATCAAGCTACCTAGATGCCGTGACATTAATTTAGGTGACAGCGATGTTCATCAAAGAGAGAGAGGTCAGGTGTTGATGTAACCTACATAAAGTGCTGATATTAAACGTATAGACTGCGTGATATCGTCGCGGCCACATCCAATAGCGTGCTAAATAAATGCTAACTAAGTTCTATAGCATCGCTTGACGCAATATTAGCTATGCCAGGAATAGACAAAAGTCGTATTTCGCTTAGGAGCGACTATCCCTACCTTGAAATGGTCAACCAATTGGAGGTGACTGAAATGAGTCAAACCGCTATCGGGCCGAAGGCCAGCGCTGTCGAGGCGCTTCGGCAGCGAGCCTACAAGATTCGCCGCCACGCCTTGCGGATGGGCGAGGTGCAGGGGCAGGGCTACGTTGGCCAGGCCTTGGGGGTTGCCGATGTCCTGGCCGTCTCCTATTTCCACGCGTTGAAACTGGATCCCAAGGACCCGGAATGGGAAGAGCGGGATCGTTTCCTGCTGTCTATCGGCCACTACGCCATCGCTCTCTATGCCGCCCTGATCGAGGCGGGTGTCATCGCCGAGGAGGAGATCGAAGACTACGGCAGCGACGACAGTATCCTGCCCATGTCCGGCATGGCCGACTATACGCCGGGCATGGAGATCACCGGTGGCTCCCTGGGCCATGGCCTGGGCATTGGGGTCGGCATGGCACTGGGTCTGAAACGCAAAGAAAGTGCTTCGCGCATCTTCAACCTGCTGTCGGACGGTGAGCTGAATGAGGGCTCGACCTGGGAGGCCGTCGCATCCGCCGCCCACTGGAAGCTGGATAACCTGATTGCCATCGTCGACGTCAACGATCAGCAGGCCGACGACAAGTCGTCCACCGTCCTCAACTATGAGCCGATTGCCGACAAGTGGACCGCCTTCGGGTGGGAGACGTATCGCGTCAACGGCAATGATCTCGAGGCGCTGATCGACGCCTTCGACAATGCCATGGAAAGCCGCTCCGACAAGCCCCGCGTCATTATCTGCGACACCCTGATGGGCCGTGGTGTGCCGTTCCTGGAAACTCGGGACAAGACCCACTTCATTCGCGTTGATGAGGATGAGTGGAGTGTGGCGCTCAAGCAGCTCGATGAAGTCTACGGTGTCCAGTAAGGAGGATATGAAATGAGCGCCAAGAAGAAGTTGAAAACCTCGGCAATGATTGCGTCCATCGCCGATGAAGGCACGCCAACGACGTCGGCCCCGTTTGGGCACGCGCTGGTAAAAGCCGCTGAAAAGAACCCGAAGATCGTAGGCATGACGGCGGACCTCGGCAAGTATACCGATCTGCACATCTTCGCCCAGGCCTATCCCGATCGGTATTACCAGATGGGCATGGCAGAGCAGTTGCTCATGATGGCAGGGGCGGGCATGGCTCGTGAGGGTTTCATCCCCTTCGTCACGACCTATAGTGTCTTCGCCTCACGTCGAGCTTACGACTTCATCTGCTTGGCGATTGCCGAGGAGAAGTTGAACGTCAAGATCATCAGTGCGCTTCCGGGGCTGACGACCGGGTACGGGCCGAGCCACCAGGCCACTGAAGATGTCGCCATCTTCCGTGGCATGCCGAACCTGACCATCATCGACCCCTGCGATGCGGTGGACATCGAGCAGTCGGTGCAGGCGATGGTGGATTTCGATGGGCCCGTTTACTTGCGCCTTCTTCGCGGCAAGGTACCGCGCGTCCTGGATCGGTTCCCAGACTACCGCTTCGAGATTGGCAAGGCCAAGCGGCTGATTGATGGTAAGGATGCCCTGATTATCTCCTCTGGCCTGATGACGACTCGGGCGATCGAGGCCTCCGATCAGATGAAGGAGAATGGTGTCGAGGTGGGCGTCATGCACTGCGCCACGATCAAGCCGTTGGACAATGAGGCCATTCTGGAGGAGGTACGTCGTCATCCCGACCGTCCCGTGTTCGTGGCAGAGAATCATTCGGTCGTCGGCGGGCTGGGGGAAAGCATCGCCTCACTGCTGATGAGGGAAGGTGTCTCGGTCACGTTCCGCCAAATTGGTCTTCCCGACGAATTCCTGGGCGCTGGTGCTCTGCCGACCCTTCACGATCTCTATGGTATTTCAACAAAGGAGGTAGTTAAAACCCTGGAGCAGTATGTCTCCAGCGATGAAGACATCATGCCAACTATCTAAAGTTATACATTCCTTTTTAACAATCATGTGAAGAGAGAGACACGCCATGAAAACAACAGTAATTGGATCTGTGCTCGCCGGTGCCGTTTTTGCTTCCGGTGCCGCCATCGCACAACAGACGCTTCAGCTTACCCACAGTGCTGCTGAGGGTAATCCTAAGTGGGATGCGTCTGAAAGGTTTGCGGAGCTGGTAGAAGAAGGCACCGACGGCACTTTGGTGGTGGACATTGGTGGCAATTCCCAGTATGGCGACGATATGGAGGCCATGACCCAGATGCGAATGGGGACACTGGCTCTAAGCGCTAATAGTCAAGGCACTACTTCAAGTGTCGTTCCGGAGTTCTCCGTGCTAGGCCTTCCTTTCCTCTTCGATTCGCTTCCCACTGCCTGGAAAGTGATGGATGGCGAAGTTGGCGACGAGCTGAAGAAGATTTCAGAAGAGAAGGGCCTGGTGCTTCTCGCGCTGTGGGACAACGGCATTCGCCATGTCAGCAACAGTGTGCGTCCGATCGAGACCCCTGAGGACCTTGACGGTCTCAAGATCCGTACACCACCCGATGAGATGACCGTTGACATCTTTGAGGCACTGGGTGCCAACCCGACTCCAATGAACTTCTCCGAACTGTACATCGGCCTCGAGCAGGGGGTCGTGGATGGCCAGGAGAATCCGCTGATGAATATTTATTCATCCAAGCTCTACGAGGTGCAGGACTACATCTCGCTCACAGGCCATAAATATGAGTCCACCCCGCTGCTGATGAGCAAGGCCGTTTGGGACACCCTTTCGTCTGAGCAGCAGGAAGTGATTCAGGAAGCGGCAGTCGAGGCTGGTGAATTCAATCGTCAGGCATCGCTCCAGGCCGATGAAGATTTGCGCAAAGAAATGGAAGAAGCTGGCGTGGCATTCAACGAAGTGGAAAAGCAGCCCTTCATCGAGGCCACTTCCTCCGTTTACGACCTGTGGCGTGAAGAATACCCGGACCTGGTCGAGATGGTCGTCAACGCGGCTCAGAGCGAGTCGCAGTAACGGGAGGGGCTTTCCATGAAGCTCTCTGAAGAGAGCCGCAGCAGTGAAGTGGGTGCGCCCCCTTCACTGCTAGTGCGCTCAAAAAATGCGATTTACCACACCTTCAAGTGGATCTCCATTATCTCCATCGTTGTGATGTTCCTGTCGCTGCTGATGGCTGTACTGGTCCGTTATGTGTTTTCCACCAATCTGGGCTGGGTCACAGAAGTGCCCAATCTATTCTTCCCTTGGTTGACGATGAGCGCCATCGTTGCCGCCGCTGCCAAGAACGAGCATATCGGCATCGATCTTGTGGTGGAGAAGCTGCCAAGATTGCCGAGGAAAATTGTCGTTCTGACCGTCGACGGCATCGCGATGATCGCCTTTGCCACCATGGCCGTCCATGCACTCGACGTCGTCGAGATCGCAGGAAGCCAGCGACTGCCGGTTACAGGTCTTGGCATGTCATGGGCCTATTGGGCGGTGGTGATAGGGTTCATTGGCCTCGCAGTCGATTCGCTGATGAACATCGCGATAGTCCTGACCGGTGGAGATAAATTCTCCGAACCGCAAGTCTCTCACGGGGAGGATGGGATATGACGGCCCAGATGCTTATAGCGTTTATCCTGTTTCTTTTGATGGCGATGCCGGTCGGCTATTCGCTGGTGATTAGTGGTTGGGCAGCACTGTCCGTCTTCGGACCTATGCCATCAAGCATGGCGGTCATGAAGATCTTTCAACCGACACAAAGCTTTCCTCTGTTAGCGATACCCTTCTTCATTCTTTCGGGGAGCCTGATGATGTCAGGCAAGCTGGGCCAGAAGTTGGTGAACTTGGCTTCCATGTTGGTGGGTAAGTATCATGGCGGTCTCGGACAGGTCACTGTGGTAGGGTCGACCGTATTCGGTGGTGTCTCCGGCTCTTCGGTGGCCGAAGCTTCGGCCCTCGGCTCCATGCTGATACCTTGGCAGAAGAGGGAAGGGTACCCAGGTGCCTTTGGCGCGGCCGTTACTTCGGCGTCGTCGGTGATCGCTGGCCTGATGCCACCGTCTATTCCCCTGATTCTGTTTGCCACCGTCTCGAATACGTCTATTGCGTCACTATTTATCGCGGCAGTGATACCGGCTCTCATGCTCGCCGCTGGCATGATGCTGACTTGCTATATCGTTGGCAGACGCCGTGGATTCCCGAGGCTTACCCTCAAGTACACACGGTCTGAGGTAATAAGTACGCTTATAAATGCGCTGCCGGCGCTGCTGATGCCCGTATTCATTGTCGTGCTGCTGCGAGTCGGTATCGCCACACCTACCGAGGTTAGCATCATCGCCGTAGCCTATGCTCTGGTGGTCAGCACCGTGATCTATCGCGATCTTTCTGCTGAGCGCGTCATGAGTGCGCTGGTGAACACGGTGATCACCAGCGGCATCGTCTTGCTGATCATCACCGCAGCCAACATCATTGCCTACATTTTGACCTCCGGAGGCGTGCCTCAGGCAGTTGCCCAGTGGTCCTTGGAGTATCTGAAGCATCCGATCCTGATTATCCTGGCGATTAATCTGCTGCTGCTCTTCATTGGCATGTTCCTTGATCTGCCCGCTGCCATTCTGCTTCTTGGACCCATACTTGTCTCTATTGGCAATGCGATCGGTCTGGACCTCGTGCAACTCGGTATCATGATGTGTGTGAACCTCAGTATCGGCTTGTTCACGCCTCCTATCGGCACCACGTTGTTCGTCTCCTCTGCCATTGCCCGTGAGCGTATCGGGGCCGTCGTGAAGGAACTCGTTCCCTTCTATCTGGTAGCCATTATCGTGCTGTTGCTGGTGTCTTATGTGCCGGCTCTGATCTTGTACTGAGCTGTCTTGAAGCAACGGACTGAGGAGAATGTATGAAGAGTTATGTATCAGTCAGTACGGCGGCGTATGATGGCTATGGGTTCCATACCATCCTGCCATCGCTGGCTCGCTGTGGCGTCCGTCATGTGGAGTTTGCCTTCATCGATGGTTATGTAGAAGCCTTTACCGATAGTGACTTTACCGACACCTTTGCCAACGATCTGAAGAGCGAGATGCAGCGACATGGGCAGGAGTGTCGTTACTTTTCCGGCCATATCGACCTGGGTGGTGAGGATGCCACTGTCAGGCTCGAGGCGCGCTGTCGCTTCGCTGCGTCCCTGGGGGCTTCCTTCGTGATCACCAATGCCGCCTCGCGCGATCGTGGTGACGCCTTCTTCCGCCAGGCCGACACTCTGGCGGCGATAGCTAAGCAATATGGTGTGCGCATCCTGCTCGAGAACCCAGGTAACAGAGTCCCCAACGTGCTCGACCATGCCGGCGACGTGGCAGGTCTGCTGGAGCGAGTGGATCGTGATGCCTTTGGTATCAACTATGACGTTGGCAATCTCTTGTCGCATTGCCCCGAGCGTGAACCGCTTGGCGATGTCCGCGCGGCCATGAGTATTGCTGACCATTTCCATCTCAAACCCTGTATCCGAACGCCTGACGGAATCGACTTCGTTCCCTTTGGAAAGGGGGATGTGGATGACGCCGAAGTGGCAACGGAGCTTCTAATACAGGGCAAGCCATTTTCCCTGGAACTTCCGTTCCGCCTTCATCGTGATGCCAGTGCGCAACCATGGCGCGATGAACTCCCCCTGCCGCTCGAAATGATCGAGTCGTGCGTTTCCCGCTCCCTTGAGGAGCTGGATTTCCTTACCGAGAATGCATAAGAGGACACTACCATGCTGCTTAAAGACAAAGTATGTATCATCACCGGCGCCGCAGGTGAAAAGGGAATCGGCTTGAGAACCGCCAGACTCTTTTACGAGCAAGGGGCCTCGGTGGTGATTTCCGATATCAACGAGGAGGCCTGTGAGAAGGTACGCGGTGAGTTTGATCCCGAGCGTTCTCTGGTAGTGACCGGAAACGTGGCTAATCGAGATGATTGCCTGAATCTCGCGAAGGCCGTTAACGAAAAATTTGGTCGCATCGATGTGCTCGTCAACAATGCCGGTATCACTCAGCCGGTGAAGTTCGAGGAAATTTCGCCGGAAGACTACGACCGGATTCTTGATGTAAATCTGCGCGGCATGCTTTATATGTCACAAGCCGTCGTGCCATATATGAAGAAAGCTAATTCAGGTTCTATTGTTAACACTTCTTCTGTCTCCGCCCAGCGTGGTGGGGGGATCTTCGGTGGACCGCACTATAGTGCTGCCAAGGCGGGTATGCTGGGGCTTGGCAAGGCCATGGCACGAGAGCTTGGGGCCAACGGGATTCGGGTTAACGCTGTCACCCCGGGCCTGATCGCCACCGATATCACGGCCGGCAAGCTCGACGACCAGATGAAGGCCAAGATTCTGGAGGGCATTCCGCTGAACCGCCTAGGCGCGCCCGATGATGTCGCCAATGCCTTCCTGTTCCTGGCTAGCGAGCTGTCGGGCTACATCACAGGGGCTACCCTGGATGTCAACGGTGGTATGCACATCCACTGACTATGTTAACCTGCCCCTCTACCCCGTGGTATGGGGGGCAACGCTTGGATGCCATTATGAGCCAGATTGATCCGAACCTTCTGGAAAGGCTCAAGGAGTTCGTTTCCGTCTCAGAGCCAACCAAGGACGGCCGTTTGAAACTCCCGCCGGAGAGAGCGCTGTGTGAGCACTTTGCGATGCACCGCTCCTCGGTGCGGAATGTGCTTTCTGTGCTACACAGCCTTGGATTCATCGAGCGTAAGCAGGGCAGTGGCACCTTTCTAAAGATGCCTGAGCCGGTCTTCATTCAGCTCTATTTCGAACTTGCGCTAAAGCTAAATTATATATCGGTCGATCATCTCGAAACGGCAAGAGAAATGTTCGAAAGAGAGATCGTCCAAGCCGCTGCGGTGAATCATCAACCCCATGAGCTGGAGAGGCTTCAGCGGCTCTGTGACAAGATTGTGAACTCCACCGATGTTCTCGAAGGTATACAAGCCGATTACGACTTTCATGAACAGCTGGCGATGATGGCCAAGAATCCGGCCATCTTGATCATCTTCCAAGGACTCTCATCGGTACTGAAGAAGGTTCTTCACCAGCGAAGGATCCTGGCAAGACAGTCCCGAGAGGCGCAAAAGACCACCAACGAAACCCATATCGCAATTGTGAATGCCGTCAAGACGCGAGATCGGGAGTTGGCGCGTCAAGCGATGCATGATCACTTCGAAATCTGGGTTCAGCAGACGATGAAACCTTTTTCAGCGGAGACGACACCGAGCTTGCTTGCTGAGTAAGCCTCTCTCCCGACTGGAAGAACGCCACTAACCCTGCTGCAACACCGGCCCCACCGGCATACCGGCAATACTGCACAGATTGCTGGCCTTTAAGACAGACATCCAGTCTGGATGCCGTCATAGCCTTACTGGCGCATATGATATGACGCGCACCGCGAGGGTGCGCAACATGGCGAGACCAACCATTAGCGCAACCTACCCCTCGCCTCGGTTGCTCAGCAACTCCACCCTGAAGGAACACTCAGGCATGGCCGTTTGTCCCTCATCCTGGCAGCTCAATGGTTAGAAATGGACATGGCACAGTGACGTTGCTGCGTCGATTGTGGGGGAGGCATCGCCCTCAGCGTATTCGCGGTCGCCGAAAATCCCGAAACGTGAGCAGAGCAAGTGTCAGCGCCGTAATCGGCAATACGAAGTAGAGCATCACCACACTAAATCCAGGCAGGGCATCGTGGCGTGCCGCTGCCAGGATCAGATAAAGGGTATATGCCAGGTAGTACCCCAAAAAAACACCTCCCTCCCAGCGGCTGATCTGGCCTCCGGTAAAGCAGATCGGTAGGCACGCCAGGGCAACTGCGATCATCACCGGCAAATCGAAACCGACCATGGCTTCCGAGAGAGCTATACCCGAGGGAGCCAGCAGGCCGGTGAGACCAAGCACGCCGAGAATGTTGAAGACGTTGCTGCCTACCACGTTGCCCACGGCGATGTCGCGTTCACCGCGCAAGGCAGCGATGATCGAGGTCACCAACTCGGGTAGCGATGTGCCCGCAGCGATAATGGTCAGCCCGATCACCTGATCACTGACACCCAGGTAGGCGGCGAAGGCCACGGCACCCTCTACAAACCAGCGCGAACCGATCACCAGCAGGCCCAATCCACCCGCTACCAGCAGCATGTCAGTGCCCCAGGGCGGTGAGGCCCTGGTGGTGGATTCAGGACTGGCAGCACGCCTGCCCTGACGCAGCAGGAAGGTTGTATAGGCGGCGAGAGCGGTCACCAGCACCAGACCATCGAAACGTCCGATGGCCTCGTCCAGTGACAGCAGTAGCACCAGCACCGACAGGGCTACCATCAGTGGGATGTCGATGCGCACCAGTTGCTGGGCTACCGCCAGTGGCACGATCAGTGCCGAGAGCCCGAGGATGAACAACACGTTGAAGATGTTGCTTCCTACTACGTTGCCCATGGCAAGCCCGGCCTGGCCGTCTATTGCGGCCTTGAGGCTGACTGCCAGTTCCGGCGAGCTGGTGCCAAAGGCGACGACTGTCAGGCCAATGATCAGCGATGAGATACCCAGGCGGGCGGCCAGCCGTGAAGCTCCCCGGACCAGCCCTTCCGCTCCTACGATCAACAGCACAAGCCCAACCACGAAAGCGGCAATGGTCATCCCCGTATCCCCTTTGCCTAGTGTGGAGCCACATCACGCCCGTAATGCCCGGTCTTCATCCTAGGCCAAGCGTCGGTGCGCGCAGCGGGAATGTCCAACCGAGTTGCTAGGGGATAAAGGGGCAGCTCGTGGTTGCTGATGCAGGCTTCGCCGGAAGGTACGTTGAGCGGAGGTATACATAGCGAGGATGCCGTCGTCGGGATTCAGTTTC
Source organism: Halomonas rhizosphaerae (assembly GCF_030010555.1). Taxonomy (GTDB): domain Bacteria; phylum Pseudomonadota; class Gammaproteobacteria; order Pseudomonadales; family Halomonadaceae; genus Halomonas; species Halomonas rhizosphaerae. Next base: position 253,237 of record NZ_JASCQP010000027.1, on the reverse strand, counting down.
CGACTCTTGGTAGCCAGGCGGCCTCCAGCTGCTTCTTATACCCCAGGCGGTGAGGCGCTCGCGGGTGCCTCATTTGTCGACCAGCGACTGGTCTAGCCTTTACTGTAGTAATCGACCCTGCCGCCGCAGGTGCTGACGTAGTCAGTCAGATTGCCTCGGCGGTCATGCCAATACATGGTTTTGCAGCGGGAACCATATCCAGTGCTGGTATCGACATCACTTGGCTTGCCAAGGATATCGATCACATCCTTTTCTTCCATACCAATCAGGATGATTCCGCGACTTCGGGCCTTTACCAGGTCATTCCGGCTGATTCCCATACCTCTGGCTCGGTCTGCTACCGAACTCGGGCCTGAGGATGGGCGCGTTGACGCGATGCCTCCTGTATTTCTCTGGCTACTAGAGCGTCTAGTGCTAGGTAGCGGGCGAATAGGATGCCGCTCAGGAGCTGAATAGCTAGAAACGCTGCTACTCTGGAAGGCCTCTCCTCCCGAACATTGATCGCTGTAAGAGCCATCAGGGCACTTCATGACCTGGGCGTGCACGGCCAGCGGCAGTAAAGCTATAGCCATCGCGATGAGTCGCATCCTGTCCTCCTTGGCAAGGCCGGTAGGGTAGCAGCTAGCACGGCGTATGTTTTCCTTCATGGGCGATGGATTACAGGATATGTCGGCAATCTCTTACATAGACCTCCTCTCACCTATGACCGACGTAGCACTACGTTGACACGAATCAAAGTCATCATTCGCTAATCCGGAAAAGTTTGATTAGGCTGTAATGTGAAAGTATGTATCTGCCTGATGCTGCCATGTCTCTAAATGGCGACACCTTGGGCTTCCATGGAAGGGGAGGCGTCTGCTCGCGTCAGGATTCCCTCGCGGTAGCGTGCCTGGTCATATGGTCATATGGTCATATGGTCATATGAAGGGGGATGCGTTCAAGCTTGCTCGGTTGTCAGGTGAAAGGTGAGAAACGGCCCTATGCGGACATGGTGGCGATGGCAGCAAGCAGGTTCATTGGGGGATATACAGCATGCGCGATGATCGATGTTATGTAGCCGAGCTATGCGTAATTTATATTTTTCAGTGCCTTAGTGGCTCTGCATGCGTGCTGTATAACATTCTTAAACGCGCGTGTTCGTTCAAATCACTAAACGAGCGCGCTGTCTAATACCTGTTGCAAGTCATAGCCAGAGTTCACATTTATAAAAGGAAGTGGTATGGGAGAACTATCTAAGAAAATAGGCGAACACGGCGAAAGGGTTGTGCTCGAATTCCTAAAAATGATTGGTTGGGCTGCACCTGGTGATGGTGAAACTTTGCAGTGCAACAAACCTGAGAAGCATGCAAAGAAGGAAAGGTCGCCTAGGACAACGCATGGCATTGATCTATTCTTCCCACATAAGAGCCAGCTGGAAGATTTTACGATTTCTAACGCAATTATTTCAGTAAAATACACATCCAAAGCTTACCCTAATCCTCCGAATAACAAATTTAAAGAACATATTGCTGACCTTTCTCAGACAATTGAATGTTTTGCAAGATCAGAGCTACGGGACCAATCCAACCGAGAATACGAAGGTTTGGGAATAAGGAAGTCGAATGATACAGGTGTTCTGTTCTGGTTCAGCGGCGATCGTGATTCCGAACAAGATGTGATTGGGAAGGTTTCTGGGGTAATACTTGACAAGGAGCTTGATTTTAGCAGTATTCAGGTGATCGACAACGCTAGGGCAGCTTTTATATATAACTCAATTGTAACTGCACGCCGCATTTACGATACAAGTGAACTAAATTTTCATTATTCATTTAATTCATCAAACTATACAGACCAAAGTATAGAGAAATATGGAAAAATTCTGCCGCTGGAGTATATTACGTCTCCCATAATCCCCATGAGATTGATCGACAAGTCTAATGGTAAACAAAAGTTTTGTATTTCAACAATAGAGAACTTTAGTGAAGATGCTATGAAGCGGCTGTTGAATTTTGCTAGCGATATTTCTCAAGATTTTTCGCAAGAATTTATATTTATATTCACTCAGTATGATGAGCTGGAAGATAAGACAATAGTGAATAAGTGTATTAGAAGTCTAGGCGAGAGAGCCTCTCTTTTTGACGTCAAAGTCCATTGTTCTAATGGCGATTTTAGGGGGCTTGTAAATGAACAATAAAAGATTTCTCTTACCTTATGGTGATCCGTTAAGAGAGTTTCTTAGTCAACCGGGAATTACTAAGGCCGACATTAAGTCAATTTTGAGAAGAAGGGGTGTTTTTTTTTCTGATGAAGAAAAGGTAAATACGATTCCGGTCCTTATAAAGACCGGAATCTCGCCTTATGAGCTTGAAGAGCTGATTGATAAAGTTAAAGGAAAAGAGGACAACCCAAAGGTCCACACGCAGAGTATACCATGGGCTGGAGGCGACAAGCCTTTACTCGATGCGATCCCGGTAGAGCTAAATATACAAGATATTATTGATCAGCCGTTTTCTAACTACAAAGTATTGGGAGCGCCTAATTTTAAAGCGGTAGATGGAGATCAAGATCATGTGGAAATGGAGTTCAAAGTGGAGAGGTATGATTTAACAAAAAGTTGGGATAAAAATACTTCTCAATTTTCTGGTAAAGTTACGCTAAGGAAAGGCGTCGATAACTTAAATGTAAGCATGAGTTTGAATCATACATCTCAAGAGACTAAGCTTGTTGCGGATAAGGTTTCTCGAAAAATCGTCCAGAATATGAAATGTGAGGGGTTTGTAAGCAGCGAGGCAGAGGTCAGGCGTATTAGATTTAACGACTTCAATAATTCCAGCAGGGTAGCATTTCTACAGGAGTTATCTCAGAAGCAACTTAAGGAGGCTTTGTACTTTAAAGACACTAAGGATATAGGCTTTAGACCAGATAAAAAGACGGAATTGCCAGGTGATATTTCTTGGATGGAAGATAAGATAAAAAACATGATTCTTCAGGGCAATGATATTCATACAACGTTTTTTGTGAAAGATAAACATTATCATCAGTTTTTAGAGGTATACCGTATCGAGGCAGAATACTCTTTTTCTCAAGAAGAGTGCTCTGGCGATTGTAAGATTGTATTTGAGTTTAGCGAATTCATTAGTCGTGAAAGAAGTGATGCCGAATTGCTGATTACGGTTGCTAGTATAAGCTTTAGCGATAAAACTTCTTCAATTTCAACAAACAAAGTTAAAGAGGCTCTCTTGTCACAACTTGAGGAAGCAAAATTGAAACTACATGAGCAGTATCGTGAACCAAGCTTGTAACAAGTGCATGTTCTCGAACTTGTTTTTCGCTGCGCTCCCAACCAGCTGCAAATGCGGGCGTTATTAGTTCTTAGGAGAGGTTGACGATTCATGCTATTGTATAAATTTAGGGAACCCTCTCAGATTGAGTTCACCCTCGACATCATGTTTAACGACCGCCTTTACTGTGCAGATTGGACAATGCTCAATGATCCAATGGAAGGTCAATTCGTCTACTCTCACAGGTCTACCGACGAAGTAGATCGTTCGGCCCATTTAGATGATATTAGAACAGAGAAAAAGAAAGTTCGGATCTGCTCGCTTTCGAGCACCTATGACAGCCATTTGCTTTGGGCCCACTATGCAGACGGGTTTTCTGGTGTGGCAATTGAGGTCGATATTCCCGACAATCATCCAAGTTTGGTGAAGATGGAGTATGGGGGCGTATTCACCAATGTAAATTTCCAGGATATTAATGTACCTCGTGAAACTGCGCGGCACATATTTGCTTCAAAATATATAGATTGGTCATATGAAAAAGAATTCCGGATCTTGCACGGAGAGCATTTTTTTGAACTGCCTAATCCCGTAAGACGGATAATAGTTGGTCATCGAATGAATCCATCTCTCTTCGAAGCACTCCGGATAATTTGTGAGCGAAAAGATATTGAAATTTACCGAACAGGAATTGGTGATGAGGGAATAGATGCAGACTCAGTGCCGGCTCTTGGAGAACTTTGGTAAAGCAACCAATAACAATTCGCGTAATGCGGCTCGCTGACGGTCCGCAGCTTCTCTTCGCGTTAAATATCAGGGAAATCTCAATGGCCGCTTCTGGCTGCATACAGAAATTCAGTTCTTTCTAATGGACTGCTTGCGAAGAAAAATCCCCCTGCTGACAATGGAGTAGACCAAAGCCAGCCCACGAGTGGCCAGAAGCCTTGGCAGGCGACGCCTCCTGCCTGATACTGTATAAATATCAGGTATCGATAGGAGGCCATCATGTCCCACAGTGCGCTCATCCCAGCCCATCCGGAACCGCCGGCCTTGCCGCTCCCATTCCCGTTGACGCTCACGCGGGGCGGTCTCTCAGGATTTCCCAGCCCGGCCCAGGACTACGAGGGCCGCACATTGGATCTCAACGAACGGCTGGTGAAGCGAGCGTCCTCGACCTTCTTCATGACGGTGACAGGCGACAGCATGGAAGCGCTCGGCATCCATGCTGGCGATCTCCTTGTGGTCGATAGCGCTATCGAGCCGAGGCCGGGTCACATCCTGGTGGCATCAGTGGAAGGGGAACTGGTGGTGAAGCGCTATGAGCTGCTGGGCAATCGACCTTACCTGACCTCGAGTAACCCGAACTATCGGCCGATCCCAGCTGCCGATCTAGAGTGCCAAGCCTGGGGCGTGGTGCGTGCCGTGGTTCATGAGTATCCGGTGTAGCCTGGAAGCCAACGCTGTGATCGGGCTCATCGACTGCAATAACTTTTATGTCAGCTGTGAGAGGGCCTTCCAGCCCCGTCTGGAGGGCGTTCCCGTGGGTGTGCTCTCCAACAACGACGGCTGCGTGATCGCACGCTCCAATGAACTCAAGGCACTGGGCGTGGAGATGGGCACGCCGGCCTTTGAAATGAGGCCGCTGCTGCGTCGGCACCGGATCCAGCTGCTGTCGTCCAACTACGAACTCTATGGCGACATGTCTTCACGGGTGCAGCAGGTGCTTGAGGAGTTCTCGGCAGGGGTTGAGCCGTATTCGATCGACGAGATGTTCGTCCGCTTCGATGGCTTCGCCCCAGAACAGATGCATGCCCATGCCCAGGAACTGTTCACCAAGGTGCGCCGCTTCACGCACGTCCCGGTCAGCGTGGGGATCGCTCCGACCCGCACCCTCGCTAAGCTGGCCAACGGGGCGGCCAAAAAGATACCGATCTATGGCGGCGTCTGTGTACTCAGTCCCGGCAGTGCTGAGTGCGAGGCCCTGTTGCAGCAGGTGGCGCTTAGTGACGTTTGGGGTGTGGGGCGTCGGCTGGTAGAGCAGCTTGGTTTACTTGGCATGCAGACGGCATGGGACCTGGCACAGGCAGACCCGAAAAAGATTCGCCAGCGCTTCTCGGTGACCCTGGAGCGTACCTGTCTGGAGCTAAAGGGCGTTCCATGTATCGAGATGAACGACCCGGGGGAGGCGCGTCAGCGGATCATGACCTCGCGGTCCTTCGGCCGTCTGACCGACAACCGACAGGAGATCCACCAGGCGATCCGCCAGTATGCTCAGCGCAGCGCCGAGAAGCTACGTGCCCAGGACAGCGTGGCGCGTGCAGTCTACGTATTCCTAAAAACCAATCGTCACCGTCCCGATCTGCCGCAGTACTCCCCCAGCACCATCGTGGAGCTGCCGCAGCCCACCGACGATAGCCTTGACATCCTGCATGCCGCCAGTCAGGCGTTTAACTCCATCTTTCGTCCCCACTACAGATTCATGAAGGCCGGCGTGATGCTGATCGATCTGGTGGATGCCAACCGGCAACAGCTCTCGTTGCTGGATACTACGCAGAGCCGAGCCGACCGTGAACGTAACGACCGCCTTATGGTGACCCTTGATAACCTCAACCGCCGGATGGGTCGAGGCACCGTGACGTTTGGGCGCCCCTCGCCCGGTGCCGCCTGGCATCTCCGATGCGCTAACCGTACACCGCGCTGGACGACGCGTTGGGACGAATTACCCAAGGTGCGCTAATTCCTCACTGGCATAGCAGCTCGCTAGCCTGGATCTCCTGCACCCTGGCGGTACCAAGACCGTTAACACGGGTAAGGTGATCAGTAGATGCCCACGGTCGTCCTTCCACGATGTCCTCGGCCCGGGCAGGGCCTATGTGGGGTAGCTCATCTAGCTGCGAGATTCGGCTGGTGTTGAGATCGATGCACTCAGGGGGCGAAGAGGCAGGCATCCGCTTCCCGTTGGCGTCATGTACCCGTTGCAGCTCAGCACCGCTCAGGCCGACATAGACCGGTGCGTGGTCAGAGATGCGGTCACGAGCATCCTGGTGGCTCAGGGACAGGAGATCCGGGAAGCGGAGAATGCCGCGATCGGATGGATCCAGGGCAGAGGCGTCGAACCAAAAGTTGTCATAGAGGTTGCTGTAGGCTCCCGCTGTCGTGCCCAGAGTCGTGCGTCCTTCGATGATCGCCGGCTCCGCGCCGAGCGCTCGCAGTGGCGCCCAGCCGTCATGGTTCGGCGCCAGATTGAAATCTCCCATCAGCAGGCGCGGTGTACCACTGGCGATCTCGTCCAGCCACTGCCAGTAATCGGCCAGGGCCTGGATCTCCGGTAGCCGGTCACTGACACCGTCTCCGTAGACAACATGCACTGTGGCGGCGGTAAACACGTCGTCGGTCTCCAGGTCACGGAAGCGAGCCGCATAGGGTTCACGACTGAAGACATCACCGTGATCGAGGTATACCACTGCGCCATCTTCGTATGTGACCTCGCTCTCGCGCCACAGGAAGGCATAGTGTTCGGTGTAGGACGAGTGGCCCAGCTCACGGCTGGCCATTGAGGACCAAGCCTCGCCGGAGAGGGCTTCCACTTTTTGCTCTAGACGCGCCAGGGCCGAGGTATCCATCAGCTCCTGGATCGCGAGCAGGTCGAAGTGGTTGGCCACATGAGCCACCTGAGGCATTGCCTTGTCGTTGTCCCAGCCGAGATGGCGGATGTTCCAGCTGCCAATCAGGACATCGGCCTGGGTCGACAGGGGGAGGAGGGCCAGCCAGGCAACGAACAGACGAGCGACCATCCAGAGTGTGCTCCATGCGTAAAACTTCCCATGGTCGTGGGCGCATGGACAAAGATCAATGCTAGTCCTAAGTGGCCGGCTCAATCAGGCTGGGATCGTTCTCGGCGGGCTTGTTGACTCGAGATGACACTGGCCAGTGAGTGATGTGCTCAGCGTTCAGGTGATGAATGATCTGACGCAACGTCTCGCGGTCTGTCATGTCCGGATCGAGCCATGGCTCCAGGCTCTCGTCATCCAGCACTAGCGGCATGCGGGGATGGATCTGCTGGGCAACTCCGCGAGCGGGTTCGGTCAGGATAGCGCAGCCGGGTGCACCGTCTGCGCGTTCGGCCCAGATGGCTGCCAGCCAGATGGGCTCCCGATCCTCCCGGCACAGGAAGTGCGGTTGCTTCTGACCATCAACTGCGACCCACTCGAACCAGCCATCGGCCGGCACCAGGCAGCGATGGTGGGCGAACGCTCCCTTGAAAGAGTTGGAGGTGGCCACCTTCTCGACAGTGGCATTAATCGGCTCAGGGGCGTCCTCCTTGGCCCAGCGTGGTTTGTAGCCCCACCACACCTCATCCAGTGTTAGGGGAGAGTCGTCATCGCGTCGCCTAGCGGCAGGAATCCAGGTCCCGGGAGGGATGTTGTACCGTGCCTGCCATTGCGCCTCTGCTTCGGGCAGACCGAGGCGACGCGAGATCCGGGGAGGATCAGAGAACAGTGCGAAGCGTCCACACATGGTCAGTCGCTCGGGTTGATTTCATCAGCTTCGACCAGCAGCCGGCTGATCAGCTGGGAGGCATTCTGCCCCGACATTGTCTTGAGATGCTTGAGTGCCGCTTCGGCCTCGAGTGACAGGTCGATTATCATGGCCCTGGTCGGTGCTTCAGGAAGCGCGGTACCCGTGTCTTTCAGCCAACGCCTGAGTTCTACCAGCCGAGATACGCCAATGCCTGGTGGTTGATCGCGTTGGATCTTACCGCTCTCCAATGCCTCGGCTAGGGCTTCTCGGCTGGTGATGCCGGCCTCGCTGAGACAGTGCACAGTGCGAATGCTCAGCCCCTCATGCCAGGGAGCCTCCTGCTGAGCGATCTCGGGCCAGCGGCTGATCCATAACTCGATAGCACTGGTCGGCTTTCCCATCGCATCGGCAATGTCTTCAATGGCATAGCCCTGCTCCTTGAGCTGCCAGGCCCGCCTCGCGAGCGTCTCGACTCGTATCATGGTGAAGAGCCTCCTTGCTGGTCACTTTGTCAGCATAGCAAGAGCTGAGAGAGTAGAGGGGCTGATTGTGGTGTAGCCCAAGGGTTCGGCCATTACAGTACCTGGCGTGTCCATAAGTTTCTCGCTAATTTTTGAAAGGTGGTATGGCTGACAGTCACAGGTGTGGAAATTTATCTCTGCAATATAAATTAAAAGTCTAATACGACATGGCAGGGAATTGACGCTACCCTGTAGAGGGAAGACGGTGATGTATATGACACGATTGGTCAAGTTGGTTTATGAGGGTGGAGTGCAGCGGACGACCCAAAACGGCTGTGTCGGCAAAGGTATCTTGCACGTTCATCTGTGTTATGCATGGGCCGCGATTACTGGTGTTGAACAGTTATTCTGCCGATCTATACTTAATTTATTGAAGTTTAGGGGCAGTGAATGACGTGCAGTATAACTTTACAACATTTTTCACCATGCCGCACGGCGGGAAATGCTGTAAAATCAGGTGTCGAAATCTTGATAAGTCCAGCTAGCAAGGAGTGAAATCATGGCACTCACAGATCAAGAAAAGCTCAGCTACGCATGGAATTGGTTTGAGTATCACGCGGCTCAGAGGCTCTTGGCTTTTCGTTACTTTTTGGTGTTTATCGGGATTCTACTGGTTGCTTACAATAGCGGACTTGACAGTAAAAATCTGATGTTTGCTTCGGCCACTGCGTACATCGGTTCGTTCGTTTCCCTCGCGTTCCTGGTGCTGGAGTTTCGAAATGAAGAACTAGTGAACATTGGCCGGGAGGCACTGAAAGAGATAGAGCATTCAGACTCCGTCGGCCTCGACACATCATCCAGGCTACGTTTGCTCACACTGGATAGAACGAGAAGTCGTTTGAAAAGTCACAAGCTATGGCTGCGAATAATCTACGTTCTTTGCATTGTGGCATTTTTTGCTGCGGGCTATTGGCCCAACTTCTTTTTCGCTCAACAATAGTGGAGGGCACGTAACATGCCTTATATTGATCAAGACCGCCGAGAGGCCTTAAATAGCGGATCTAAGCCTGAGACGGCTGGAGAACTAAACTACCTCGTTACAAGGCTTGTAGACGCCTATGTCGTTTCCCATGGCGGACTCAGGTATTCTCGAATAAATGAAGTAGTGGGCGTATTAGAGTGTGCCAAACTTGAGGCCTACCGACGACTTGCCGGTCCTTACGAAGACCGCAAGGCAAGAGAGGCGGGCGATGTATATGAGTCTCTTCGCGATGCCTAGTGTGATGTTTTCCAAGTTCGCATAATTAATCTGGCTCGTCGGGGCGTCGCTTAAGAGCTGATGCAGCTCGACCCACCGAGGACACTATCTCGTCATCGTTTTTGCGCCATTGGAAAGGCTTGGGATCCTCGTTATAGACCGTCAGGTAATGACGGATGGAATCCTCCAAGTCCTTCACACTGGTGTGCGCCTGTCGCTTGATCCACCTCTCGCTGATCGTGGAAAAGAATCGCTCTACCAGATTCAATCATGAGGCTGATGTTGGCGTGAAATGAACATGATAACGCGGCCTCTCCGCCAACCAGGCCTTCACCTTGTCGGTCTTGTGGGTCCCATAGTTGTCCAGGATGAGGTGGACATCGAGATCCGCTGGCACTGACCGGTCGATGGCATTGAGGAACTCCAGAAACTCCGTACTGCGATGGCGACGCTTGAGGCGACCAATGACTTCACCTGTTGCAATGTTCAGCGCAGCAAACAACGAGGTCGTGCCATGGCGCTTATAGTCGTGGGTACGGGTTTCAGGCTGTCCAAACGTCAATGGCAAGCCTGGCTGGGTACGGTTAAGTGCCTGAATCTGGCTCTTCTCGTCGACCGACAGAACGATCGCCCGGTCAGGAGGATCCATGTAGAGACCGACGACGTCATGCACCTTGTCGACGAAAGCGGGATCGGTAGACAGCTTAAACGTCCTCTCCATATGGGGCTTGAGGCCGAAGGCCCGCCATATTCGGTGCACACTGGCCGGGGAAATTCCTGTCACTTCACTCATGGAGCGCGTACTCCAGTGGCTGGCATCCTCCGGCTTTTCCTGGCGGACCCGATCAACGACTTCCTGCACCACGGCGTCGGAAATCGAACGTGGGCGACCACTACGAACTTCATCATACAGGCCGTCCAGACCATAGTCGGCAAAGCGACGCCGCCACTTCGAGACCGTTTGTGCAGTGATGCCCAATCGCTTGCCAATCGACGTGCCGGGCTCACCGTCTTTTATGATCAAGGCGCGGAGCCGCTCATCGGCGGGTCCTTTCCGAGCTGCTACTCGCCGATTCAGCTCATCCATTTGATCGTCTGTGACGGTAATCCGGGTGGCAGGCCGACCTCGCTTTGCCATGATACCTCCAGCAATGCTGCGGAATTCTGGTATCAGGATAGACCATGTTTATGGTGTTTGCTTGTGAAACATCACACTAGAGGTTATATCAGAGCCACCTGAACGACTGTTTCTGGCCGATAGAGTAAGTTTAGTCTATTTTAGTGGATATACCTGCGACCCAAAGCGGTAATCCCTCCAATTCTGCTTGCGCAATAATTTTCTATGCGCTTCCGAGGGGATTTAATTCCCTTGATAAGCATTACATTGGAAAGAAAAGTTTTTGTTAAGTTCATCACGCAGGTATGCTCATCCTGTTTATGGCGTGTTATTTAACATTTATTTTCCCTTGAAACAAGCGCGGAGTGTAGTCAATGGAAAACTTTAAAGTGATTCAGAACGAATTGGAGGAATTGCACCAATATGCGAACTATTTAGTTAAACCACAACTTAATACAGCTCTTTCGAAAATCCATACGGCTATTTCAGCGTCTGAGGCAGCTAGAATAAAAGCAATTGAATGCGTCACTCTCCTCGAGGAACTTCAAAAATCTTCAGTTATGCTTGCCGAAGAGATAAAGTATGCGGATGCATATTTTAACTCTCAGTTTGAAAACCTTGAAACAAAACGAGTTGCCACCAAGAATGACAGCAAAAGCGATTGGACTGACGTCTTTTCTATTCAAGGAGAACAGATTCGAGTAGGGGCATGCATATCGAAACTTAGGATTCTTCCATCCATCGATTTATCAGCAATAGCTACTCACCTTTCAGTCAGCCATTCCGTTCTTATGGTGCATCTAAGTATTGATAGAAACATGGTAAGATTATGTTTAGATGCAGCTGAAGAGCGAACAAAAAAAGAATGGATCCGAAGACTTCGAAAAGCAAGCAAAAGTTTGGCGGGAACAATTCCATTAATTGGTCATTTTGTAACTATAAACGACGTCCTGGAAACCCTTTTGGAAGACATGACGGTGAAGACAGTAAAGCTCGAAAAAGAGCGAGTGACTGCATTGGATGTGTTTATTGATTTATTAGATATATGGAGTAAGCAAAGTGATATGTTTTTAGAGCAGCTGACTGATGTTAATTTGATGTCAAATAAATTTGTGATTAAAACACAGGAACTAGAGAGAAATTTGGAGCCGGTGTTTAACTTGGTGCGGCGGTCTCAATGACTAACTCTGTAATCCTTATATCTCACACGCTGAAGTCTTTTGATAGCGGTACCACCTCCATTTCAAAAATACGTGTGCTGTTGGCGTTGGGAATGCTCCAGCATTTGCTGAAGCTCTACTCTTGCCCGTTTCCTGCCTTTCCCCAGACCCAGCCATGGATAAGCAAGCCTGGGGGGTTGGCACATCAACGGCATGCGGGACATGTGCCCAGCAGCTCGCTCTTCGAAATCCCCCATCTGCTCCCAGAGGCCTTTCTGTCTCTTCCAGACGTTTTCCCCCTCCAGGCCCAGCACCAAGCTATTCGTCATCCTTGACGAACAGGTCCGGGAGGTTCTCGTCGCTGCCTTCCAGCCCGAAAGTTGCACGCGGGGGAACGAATCCCGAACGCTCTCCAAGGATCTCGCCCCGAGGCGAAATCACCACACTTTCACCCTGCGCATGGAAGTAGTGGTAGCGCTTGATGTCTCCCCAGGTCACGAGACGCCCTCCCGAATCCTGCATGTGCTCGCGCGCTTTCTGGCATGCGGATGCCAGCCGCTCCTCGAATGGCAGCCGCCAGAAACCGATAGGGAATTTCAGTCGGCGATAGTGCTCGGTGAAGGCCATGGCGAAGATCGGTGTGCCGGGGCCCCGCACATAGTCGGTATCGGCAAATAGCAAGTGGCGAAAGGCAGCGCGGTCCTCAGCGAGTCGCTCGGCCACATACTCGATGTCGGCCAGGGTTTCGGCCTCGTCGAGCCCTAAGCAGCGACACAGCGCCTCGAGGAAGCCACGTTCGCCGTACCGGGCATCTCGGTACTCTTTCTCCAGGCCGAGATAGGGGCTCTCCGGGATGGCCCTCAGGTGGGCCAGCACCGCCTCATCGACCGTGGTGTAGCCCATGCCACGCACCACGTCGGCGTCAGCGAGGTGTTGGGTCCTGAGGCGCAGTTCCTGATGCAGGTTCATGGTCACGACCTCCTCGCCTGCGTGGAGTGCTTTTTGGCGATGTGGCGTCCTTCCAGTGCTTCGCGCTGCGCCTTGAGGATGGCGGCATTGCGAAGTTCCGGACGAACGATGTCGTCCTGGGCGAGTAGGTCGGCCAGGCTATGGCCAAGTGACTCGGAGGAGGCCTCGACATCGGTAGCCGGAGTGTGGCCGGGGAGGGTAGTGTAGTGGGTCATGATCGTCTCCAGTTCCCCTGTGGTGCTTTGGAAAGGGTTCGGCAAGCGCCGACCCAGGGGAGTGGAGTCGCACGCCGCTTTAGCTGCATTTCTATCCCGCCCGCAAGTTGGTGCTTAAATCGGCGGTGGCCCGAGGGCCGGACAACAAAAAACCCGCTCAGCGTGTGCTATAGCGGGCCTCTGGCGACGCTTTAGCAGGATTTGTAGAGCGCCCGCAAGCTGAGATTCAAATCGGCGCTGAGTACAAGGTAACCAGCTCGTCCATGTCGTGTCAACATCGCTCTGACTGAGGCTGAGGGCTATCGGAGTTGGCTACAGTGAGGGGCGCTGGGGGCAGGCCGTGTAGAGGAGGTCCTACGCCAGGGATGGGGTCGGTAGTGCCCAGGGAGGGGTTTACAGCGTCTCCTCGATGGTCCGGCATTCCAAGGCCAGCACCGGATCAGCCCCGAGCTATTCTGCCATCTGCAATAGCCCTGGCCCGAGGCTGTACGAAGCTGATCGAGATGGCGCCAGGGCGAGCAGGGCTCAGTGACGCCCGCGTCAATCTCAAATGGGAATTCAGCGACCTACGTTGTGGAGACCAATGCAGATCGCGCCCGCAGCCAGTGACTGATGAGTATTGTCGTCAACCTCAGCCGTGGAATGAGCCGTGGCAAGGTGCGGCTGCTGCACCACTCGACCACCTTGAACATCAAGGGCGAAAGTTACCGGCTGAAGGATAAGCGGCGATCCGGGATTGGTGACCACACCCAACGGCGAAGAACCAAAAAATCAGCTTAATAAACCTTTGAAGCGCAGAGAAATATATGACATATGGATACAGGCTGAATGTTGAGCAGCTCATGCTTAGGAGAGCAAACAATAATTTTTACGAAGCTAAGAAAAGGATGGTTGAAGTTCCTGATTCTGTGCCAGAGTCTGGAGAGCCTTACTTATTTAAAGGTCCAGGGTTTGAAGATGATGAAACTATAGCGCTCTGTATTGAAGCTATTCTTGGCTGGGCTATTTCATTTGAGGCATTTGTAAATTTGGTATGGCATGCTCACCCAGTAACTAAAGAAGAGGACGAGAGAAACTATAGAAGTACAATAGCCAAGCTAAAAAGGTTATACAAATTCTGTCGATTGTCTTATGGAAATTCAAGTTGGAGAGCTGGCATTCAGGATCTCTTTGATATGCGTAACTATCTTGTGCATTACAAGGATCCGGTTGTTTATATCGGTTTTAATTTTGCAGCTAAGTTCCAGCACGATTTCTCAGAAAATAGCATGCAGAGGGTTCAGTGTGACGTTCTCTGTGCGTTAAAAGAAATTGGTGATCTGTTTGGTGTTGAAGCTGGATTTGTTGATGGTGATTATGATCACTTAGTGTACAAATATTAATTTAATTTGTGAGCAAGCTCGCGTACTTGAGAGCATGGTTACGCAGGACAAGATCGGTGATAGCGGACGAATAGTCTGTTGAACGACCGCTTCTTGTCGAATGGAGAAGTTTAAATAATTCTGGTAGAGTGTTGATATATTTCCTCTCAAGGTGGCTTCTCCATTTTATTACTGTCATGAGATCAAGATATGTCTTCAAAGATTCAAAGAACCTTGGCGCTTGGCCAAGAGCTATTAAATGCGGTGAGATTAATTAAGGCAGGAATGGGGAAGTTGCAGACCCTTGATGGTGGAAATGATTTCTACCATCTTCCGCTTCTATCCTTAGCTAGCGGTTTTGAGCGCTTCATGAAAGTTACATTATGCTTTCGTGCAATTGAAGTCACTGGAAAGTTTCCGACAAACAAAACCTTCCCTGCTGGCAGAGATGGCCATGACCTAAATCTTCTCCTTAAACGAGTTCGGGAAGAATGTTTTTTAAATGAATATGTCGACACCATTCCTGTCGGCCAGATGGATTTTGAGTATCTCAGTTCTAGTGAGCTAACGTCGTTAATTTCTGTTTTAAGTGATTTTGGTCAAGCGGCACGCTATTATAACTTTGACGTAATCATCGGTAGGTCTCCTCAAACTGAGGATCCTGATGCTGCATGGCAGAAGCTTGAAACGGAAATTTTATTGTCCCGGGAGGATCTTTTTCGTGAGATTGAGGAGAACCCTGCTAGTCAGCGATTTGACGAGGAAATCAATATAGAAGTTGTATCGCGCCTTGAGCGATTTACCCGGGCGTTAGCAAGGCTCTATGCGATAGGAAGAATCGGAAAAGAAGCGAAAAGGCATCTTGGCTATGTTAGCATCTTTTTGCATATACCTGATTCTGATTTAGGGAGAAGAAGGTATCCACTTTCGGGAAGTTTCTTCTAACTGAATGCAGTTAAGCTATAATAATTAGCTGGATGTCCGCTTCTGGCCGAATGACAACCGTTAGTGTATGCTGATAAAAAAAATAACAGTTGGCGATTACAAAACAATGTGAAGACAGTGCCGTATGAGAATTCATCCAATACCAGAGAAAACTACCTAATCACCGTTAGATATCCAGATCGAGGAACGCATGGACCCAATCTCAGCCCTGTTCGCAGCGGTACTCGATAGCACCTCAGGTGCTGTGAGCAATCATATGCAAGAATCATTGGGGACAGAGGTCAAAACTGTCACTGTTGATCACAACGAGCAACTTATTTCGTTCCAGCACCAGTTGTGGCGCATACGGGACGAATCTGTCTGTGTAGATAAAAGAGATAGAATGGCAGAGTTCTCCAAGTGCACCTTGGCAGCAAAGAAATTCTTTGCTGATGCATGTCGGTATCTTCGAGAGAATCAGGGAAGCGGATTGAAGTACGACAAGACGAAGAATATGTACTGCACAGCATCCAGCTCCTTCAAGCCTACCATTGCCTTTGTTTCCCCTGCCAGCCAAGCTTCGCCGCTTGAGATGGCAAAAAGGGAATGCAACAGACTGGTAATTCAGCAGTCGCCAAGCGCTGAGGCCCGCGAGGAGGCATGTGCGCGCTATGAGACGTTAAAGAGCCAGGAGCAGTAAAAGTAGGGTGTTGGAAATTTGTGACGTTCTCAACAGGATGACTTCACCAAAAAATTTACCAGTGAGATAATACCTTGGATCATTCTTTGTTCATCTATGAAGTCTTGAGGCCGTTGTGGTGGGTCATTCCCGTAGCCTTTCTAATTGGTATCATCAAGTCACCATGGTTCAAGGGACTTTTTGGAGAGGCTTTGGTTAAAGCGGCAGCCAGGTTTCGGTTGCCAGCGGAGACATACCGACCGATCCACAATGTCACCCTCCCTACGCCGGACGGCTCAACTCAGATAGATCACATCTTTGTGTCTCGATTCGGGATCTTCGTCGTGGAAACAAAGTACATGAAAGGTTGGATCTTTGGTGACGAACATCAGGCGCAATGGACCCAAAAGATTTATCGGAAGTCATGCAGGTTCCCAAACCCTTTGCGTCAAAACTACAAGCATGTAAAAGCTTTAGAGAGCGCCCTCGACGTTCCTTCGGAAGTCCTTCATTCGGTTGTGGTGTTCACTGGCAGTGCGAAGCTAAAGACCAAGATGCCGAAGAACGTCACACGTGGCGGCGGTTACGTGAATCACATCAAGTCGTTTAGGGACGTCGTTCTATCTGAAGCGCAGGTTCAAGAGGCCTTCACGAAAATCCAGACTGGAAGGCTTGCCCCCTCACGAGAGACTCACCGAGAACACGTTGCACAGCTTAAAACTCGGTCTGATTCTAATGCTCAGCGCAAATGCCCCAAGTGTGGCAGTAGCATGGTATTGCGGACATCGAAAAGGGGTAAGAACGCTGGGAATCAGTTTTGGGGGTGTTCAGGATATCCGCAGTGCAGGGTGGTGCAGGATATTGGCTAGTATGGTACTGAAAGACTCACGGTCTACGGTTATCGACCCCCAGCAGCCGTCCCGACCTTTACTTTTTTTTCGGGATTTAAGTGGGTTATGGAGCAGGCGGCGAGCGGTATAACATTGATGAACGCGCGTGTGCGTTCATCCAATATCAGGGCAGGCTGGCTAATTAACAGTTGAACTAAACCGCTTCGCGGTAGCTGTCGTCGAATCCTGTCCCTCGCCTCATCGAACCACACTGTTCATTGACCCACGAGGGTCAATGAACAGGAGTGACGACGATGACTGCCTTGCGACAGACGATGATCGAGGCCATGCGTCTGCATGGCTTCGCGCAACGCACCCACACTACCTACCTGATGGTGATCACGGACCTGACGCGCTATTTCCACCGACCGCCAGACACGTTGAGCACCGACGACCTGCAACGCTTCTTCAATCATCTGGTCCAGGAGCGCGGTTTGTCAGCCGCCAGCTGCCGAGTCTATCTGCACGGTGTGCGTTTCCTGTACCTCCAGGTGTTTTACCGGCCGTCGGTTGAGGTATCGCCCGTGGTGCCGAAGACACCGCAACGGATTCCGGAATTGCTGACTCCCGACGAAGTCCGGCGGATCCTGGCCGCGTGCCAAAACCCCAAGCATCGCATGATGCTCGAACTGTGCTACGGCTGCGGACTGCGCGTGAGTGAGGTCTACCACCTGCGGGTCCGGGACATCGACAGCCAGCGTGGCCAACTGCGTGTTGCGCAGGGCAAGGGCGCGAAGGATCATATGGTCCTGCTATCTGTGACCCTGCTCGATCGCTTGCGCGATTACTGGCGTGCCTACCGGCCGCCCACATGTCTGTTTCCGAGCGCGCTGTTCCCGGATCGCGCGCTGCACCCGAGCGCGCCGCAAAAGGCCTTTACACAGGCCAAGCGCCAGGCCGGTGTAGAATGGATCGGTGGCATTCACAGCCTGCGCCATGCCTACGCCACGGATGTCCTGGAGCAGGGTATGCCCGTCCATCAGCTTCAACGGTTGCTGGGCCACCGCAGCGTCCAGTCGACGATGCGCTACATGCACTGGCTGCCGGGCCAGCAGGGGACGAGTCAGGGCCCCATCGACCTGGTAGCCGGCCTGGAGGTGGCCCATGACTGAGACCGCCACCCTCCAACAGGCCCTGGCTCGCTTTCTCAACCCGGCTGGCCTGGATCGTCAGCGCCAACGCGTGTGCCATCACCTACTCGCCTGTTGCACCGAGGCGATGGGCGGGACGGTCTTGCAGTGTACGGACTGCGACCACACCCAGCCGCACTACTTCGGCTGTCGCGATCGCCACTGCCCGCAGTGCCAGGGCCGCGCCATGCATCAGTGGGCCGAGCGTCAGCAGGCGAACATCCTGCCGGTGCGCTACTACCACGTCGTGTTCACCCTGCCGCACAGCCTCAATGGCTGGGTCCAGCTTCACCCAGAGGTGATTTACCGACTGCTGTTCCAGAGTGCCTGGTACACCCTCCGATCCTTCGGTCGCGATCCCAAGCGTCTCGGCGGCGAGATGGGCATGAGCGCCGTGCTTCACACCTGGGGCCCGAACCTGAGCAAGCACGTGCACCTGCATTGCCTGGTCCCTGGCGGTGCGCTGGGCGACGATGGCGGCTGGCATGGGGCTCGCAGTCACTACCTGTTCCCGGTCCGGGCTCTGTCGCGCCACTTTCGCGGGCACATGGTCAGTGCCCTGCGTCAGGCCGCTATTGCCGGCGAACTCCACCGGGTCACCCGGCCCGGTGACGTCGATGACCAGCTCAACACTCTGATGGCCACCGAGTGGGTGGTCTACAGCAAGAACTGTCTCGAACACACCGACACGGTGGTGCGCTACCTGGCGCGCTACACGCGACGGATCTCCATCAGCAACGCCCGCATCCTCGCCGTGGACGACCACCAGGTGACCCTTCGCTACAAGGACTACCGCGACCGTGACCGGCGTAAACAGCTCGTCCTCGATGGCGAGGAGTTCGTGCGCCGCTTCCTGCTCCATGTCCTGCCTAAGGGGCTGATGCGGGTTCGCCACTACGGCTTTCTGGCCAATCGCTGCCGGCGACGACGCCTGGCACAGATCCGCCAAGCTCCGGCAGTTGTCGAGGTGACACCCGGATGCCGGTACGCCCGCCAGTGACCCGGAGCCGGCCTATACCTGCCCCCACTGCGTGCAACCGACACTGCGGGTGAACGGGACCCTCTCGCCCCGGCGACTCAAACGTAGCCGACCCCACAACCACAGGGAGCAACGCTATCGAGCATGAGCTGATGCGCTACTCACACAACGGACTCGGCGATCCGGCCCGCTTGCGGGTCGCGGCGGCGCTCGCCCCGGTGATGGATTTTGACCAGCAGGCGCGCTACGTTGGGGCAAATTGGGCCCGGAGGGAACTGGGATCATGGCCAACATCACGGCCCGAACGCGTCACAACAGATCCGTATGCGCGCGACCTGATGTCTCAGGCCGCACACCGGCCAAAACAACACCCTATAGAAGCTGTGTGGCAGCCTGATGGGCGGCTTAGTCCAACAGGCATTTATACGCCATGCTCCGCACGGCGAAGAAATGCTGAACAGTTAGGGCTCCGAAGGGAGAAGTCATGAAATCTCATTGGTTCACGCTCTCAATAGCGATATTCACTATTCTGGTAACCTTGGCTGCCCTTTATCAGCAACTCACTTCAGTTCGACTTGCTGAGTATCCGTTAGAGAGAGACATGTTTGAGTTCGATGTGAGAACAGAGAAACTCCAACAGCAGATAGAAAAGTTGGTGCAAAAAAGTGTCGCTGAGTTGCCTCTGGAGGCCTCCGCCTCAGTAGTCGAAGTTCGATTGAAAAAGATTGATGAACGAATTGAAGCAGTCAGCGATCAGACGCTGGCTCTTCGCCAGGCAATCAATCCGGTAAAACCCGACGACATTCTCACCATTGCCCGATTGACTGATGAGGTGAAGTCACTCAGGGTTGACTTCGAGCAGCTTGGAACCACTCTTTCAGCACAACAACAAGGCTTTCAAGAATCCATCCTTAGGGAGCTAAAGTCTTCAAACGATTCGACGCGCTTGGTTTTAGCAGTTCTCATCCCACTAGTACTAAATTTCCTTTACACCTTGTGGAAGGATCTTCGCAGTGAGAAGAAAGAGAAGGCAATGAACGACTCGACGACGAAAGGTGTTAATTAAACACGATCGAGCTAGCCTGCGCTTGCAGCCGACACAAAACGCCTCCGGCCATGTGCGCGTCTAAATCGAGGCATTAGAAAAGGTTTTTCTGAACGTCGATTTCTGGCCGAGGCTGTGTGAAAATTTGGTTCCTGCTATATGTAGGGTCCTTTATGATCAGATGGTACGGATGAAAACTGCCCCGTAGTGGTAGGGAGGAAGCTCGACCAACTTCTCCAGCCTGAAGCCAGCAGGCTCGACCACCATCCGGGTTTGTTCCGCCGACATGCGCATTGTGGTCTTGGGGCCTCGCGGCTGCCCGAGGACAGTCGTCTGTTCCCGTGGCAGGGGATGCCAATTGACGATAGCAAAGCGGCCGTTCGGATTCAGGACCTTGGCGACTTCCCGTGCCAAGGCGGTCTTGTCCGGTACGCCGTGAAAGGTGTTGGCGATCAGCGCATAGTCCACCGATGGATCTAGAAGACGACTGAGTGCCATGGCGTCCCCCAGCAGCCAGCTACAATTCGTCATCCCTTTGCACACCGCTTGCGCCTGCTCGAGCATGACTGGGTCGAGGTCGAGACCGATGACGCGCCCCGCGCCCACATGGCGGGCGATGGCGGCAGTAAAATAACCATCGCCACAGCCCAGGTCGACGACCTTCATCCCCGGCTCGATGCGCAAGGCCTTGATGACCCTGTCGGGGTTAGGCCATAGGGCATGCCACCAGTCCTTGTCCGGCATGGCAGTGGCAGGAAACATGGAGTCCTGTACCGTCATTCGAGGTCCTTCTTTACCCGCTGGCACTCCTCCCGGCCGATCTCGCCTCGTGCCAATCGCCGGTCTAGGACTACCGTTGCACGTCTATTCCCGTGGCGCGTCCCGCATCCTCTACTTTTGCCAGCCAGCGCCGCGAAAGGGGAAGAGGAGCATATGACAGGGATGACCGAGGGAAATCTCCGTATCAGGGTAAACCAATACCAAACCCCATGCCGCCAAATTAGGGACCTTCCCGCTTGTTACCCATGGAGGACGGCCCTCAACCGATGGACTGGTCGGATTCACCGCGTCCGACAAAAGGCTGTGTCTGACTATCCTTACGTACTTAACAGCGGCAGCGGCAATGTGAACCATCTTCAGGCTCTTGAGCGGTGCCCTGCGATTGCAGCCTAGCCCGAGCGGATGTGAGTTGCGTCCCAGCGCGTGCACCTCCATCTGGTCCTATCAACCGACACACGAGATGAAAGCAAGAATCTCGTTGCGTTTCTATTTTTCGTTAATTATCATGCTACATGTAAATTCAACAGTTAGAGACCTATTCTATGTCAAGCCTCCTGACAACATACGCTCAGCAAGAGCAGCAAATGAAAGAGCTGGCGGAAAAGCTTAAAAAAATGGAGGAGGATCCACGCCTCCAAGCTGAGATTGAGTTCAAGAACCAGCTTGAGGCGCTGATGAAGGAGTACGACAAGAGCGCTGCTGATGTCCTGTCACTCCTCCGTCCCGACTCGGCAGGCGATAGTGGCCAAAAGGGCCAGGGCCAGCGCCGCAAGCGTAAGCTGAAAATTTACAAAAACCCCAACACAGGGGAGGTTGTCGAGACCCGTGGCGGCAACCAGAAGACCCTCAAGGCCTGGAAAGAAGAGCACGGTGACGAAACCGTCGAGTCCTGGCTGGTCCGCACCGAGGACTGATTCAGCACGGCGATAGCCGCCGAAGCTTGATCATGAAGCCCCACATACGCTCAGCGGTGTGGGGTTTTTGCTTTGGAGGATGTATGCGTGCATGGCGGTGTCCCTCGGGTAACGAGGCATGAACGTCTTCCTTACCCTCCTAATGGATTATAAGGACAGGGGGATCAGAGGGCACGATCCTCATCCTGATGATGGAGGATGGGGAATGGCTGACCTTCAGCGAAGCTTCTAAGAAACCGATCCAGGTCAATTCGACCTCCGCCATAGTGGGCCGCAGACCTAAGGATTCATGTCAATACCGACGCCGCTCGGTCGGAGGCTGGTCGAACTGACCAACGGCCAGACCCTGCACAGTCAGCATAGCATTCGAGCCATGGCGTGAGACTACCCCTTTCAACCCCGCCACACGTGACTGGAGCGGATCCATGGGTCCGCCCTCAGTCTGTAGCAGCCGCTCGATGTTTATTCCGGTAGAGCGTAAACCACCAGCTGATCGCCGACTTCATCTTTCAGAATCGTATTGCCGCCGGCGATGAAGGCAACGTACTGGCGACCGTTGTATTCGTAGACCGCCGGGTTCGATACGGAGGGTGCCTCGACCTGGTCTTCCCACAGCTCCTCGCCGGTCTCGAGTGAATAGGAGCGCACCTTGGCATCCATCGAGGCGCCGATAAATACCAACCCGCCGGCTGTGACCGCCGGGCCACCGATAGTCGGCGAGCCCCAGCTTTCGGGCATGAAGAAGCCGTACTGTTGCGATGCACCCATCGGTCGACGCCATTTTACCTCGCCGGTGGTCATGTCGAGTGCAACCAGTTCACCGAAGGGCGGCTCCCAGCAGGGCATGCCGAGCCAGTTTTGTGCGATCTCAAGACGCATCCCGTAGGGCGCACCTTCCTGTGGTGCGAAGCCCTCTTTATTGCCCGAGCCGGTGTTGGCTTCCTCGTATTCCTCACGCCCATAGAGCTTGACGTACTGCACAATGTGGGAAGTGTTGACAATTGCGGTCTGGCTCTCCGGATCGAAGGCTATGCCACCCCACTGTACACCGCCCGCCGTGATGGGGTAGCCCATCGTGCCCTCGCCTTGGGTAGTAGGCGGGGTGTACAGGCCTTCGTACCAGAGATCATCCCAGAGCGCCGAACACTCCCCGAAACCCACTGCATCGGCAAGCCCCCAGACTTCTGGCTTCTCGGACTGATTGAGCAGCGGTGCCGGCTTGGTCGG
This sequence comes from Halomonas rhizosphaerae, assembly GCF_030010555.1. Lineage (GTDB taxonomy): Bacteria > Pseudomonadota > Gammaproteobacteria > Pseudomonadales > Halomonadaceae > Halomonas > Halomonas rhizosphaerae. Next base: position 230,350 of record NZ_JASCQP010000027.1, on the reverse strand, counting down.
GAAGGGTTGGGTCGGGGCGTAAACCTCGCCGTCGACGGTTCCATCACCGTCAGGAACCGGACGCTCCTCGATTGGCCAGACGTCTTCACCGGTTTCGCGATTAACGACAAAGAGAAAGCCCATCTTGGTCGCCTGGATCAGTGCCGGTATCTCCTCACCATCCACCGTGATATCCATCAACGTAGGGGCGGCGGGGGGATCGTAATCCCAGATATCGTGATGAACCCATTGCCGCGACCAGACGACTTCGCCCGTCTCGATATCCAGGGCGGTGGTCGAGGTGCCCAGTGGGACTTTCTCGGTACGGTTGCCACCCCAGAAATTTGGCGAGGGGGAGGAGACCGGCAAGTAGACCAGGCCGAGTGCCTCATCGGCGGACATATGCGTCCAGACGTTGGCCGTGCCACTCTGCTCGCGTATCTCGTCACTCAACGCCTCGAAGGTCCATTCGCGCTCGCCGGTGCGGGCATTGATCGAGAAAACAGTGCCGGGTGGGGCTTGAGCGTAAGCCCAGTCCATCCCCGCCCAGCCGAGAATCAAACGGTCACCAACCACGGTGGGGGGCTGGAGAAGCGACAACGGCCACTTGTCGTGGATGTCATTCCACTGATTGACGTCGAGTACGCCATTGTTGGCGAAGCTTTCGCACTTCTCGCCTCTATCGGCGTCAACCGCGAAGAGTTGCGCATCCATCGTGCCTATGTAGATGATCTTCTGGCAGGGCTCTCCAGCTATTGGCTCCTCTGCCTGCCAGTAGGCGACTCCGCGATTCTTCAAAGCGGGTTGTGTCAGGGGCTCAAGCGCTGACTGGGTGTCGAAACTCCACTTTTCTTCGCCGCTGGCGGGGTCGAGGGCGAGGATTCGATAGAACGGTGTACCGATATAGAGCGTGTCATTGGCGAAAACCGGCGTCGCTGACCATACAGTCGCGGGAAGCTCTCCTGAACCATCCGATACATCGCCGGTGTGGACTTCCCAGACCTTTTCCAGATTACTGACATTGTCCGCAGTGATCTGGTCAAGCGGACTGTACTTCTGCGCATTGAGTTGGCCGTGGAAGCTGTCCCAGGTCGGCTCTCCAGGGACTAGCGGGATCGGTGTCGCGTTGGTCTCCGTCACAGCTTCATCGTCCGTCATAGCAACGGACTCGTCTTGCGTACCCCCGTCCTGCTGCGCAGGCGTCTGATTCGTCGTCGTTGGCTGATCCTGCGCTAGCAGTGGAAGAGGGGCGATGCACAGCGCCAGTGCGGTTGCTGTGCCGAGATGTGTGGCCACTCTCAATGTCGGCATGAAGCTGCTCCTTAGGAATGGACCGGGCGGGTGTGGTGAGTCGAGCGGACCATGTCGATGATCAGCCCGACAAGCCCGATCACCATGGCACCGCTCAACCACCACAGATGCAGGAGGAGTCCAGCAAGGAAGGTACCGGAGAGGCCCAGCAGGATCAGCACGCGCAAAGCGATGCGAGCCCCGCGACGTTTGACGGCACTCAGAATGAGCGCCAATACGGCGAGCGCGATGCACGCCACAATGGCGATCAGGGCGCCAACCGTACCGGTGACCCCGGTCAATGGGGTGATATAGGCATAGAACGCGATGGCGAGGCCTGCGAGTGAGGCTAGGAACAGCACAATGGCACCCACTCCGAACGATCGATATTTTGACATATAGATAGTATCTCCGGGTCTGGTTAGAGCCTCCGTCCTGTTGCGACCTTGGACCAGGGGTTGTGTCCGTTCGAATATTTCATACGGTTAAAGCATAGCAGAGGCTCACGCTATACTTGAAAAATCCTGAAGTATTTCATGACATGCCGATCATAATGGGGGGTAGGAGTGACTTGGTCGGAGGGGGAATTCGGGGCCATTATAGCTCCCATCACGCACTTACTGGATGGACAATACATCACTGCTAAGCATGTATCGGTAAGGTCATCGCTACCATGAAGCTGGGAAACAAGCCTCATTGCGCTTAATTACTTTTGCTCATGGAGCCTATTGCTCAAATACTTACCTACTCACTCACTGATCCTGCACATATATAGATGTATGGAGGGCGAGGAGGAATCGATGTCTTGATCCATCCCGGTTCCGTCCACAGCAGGCAGCGCTACCACGGGCAATCGGCTAGTATGATAGCTAGTACGCGTCACAGAAGGGGGGGAGGCATGACTCAGCAATCACCACCTGCTCCAGAAGACCCGCTGGACCGTATCTTTGCTTACCGGGCGTTTGATCTGCGGGATCGATTCCCTCAGCCCTTGGAGACCTTCCGCGAGGCACTGGAGTGCCTGCAAAGTGAGCGTGCCTACCTCCCTTCTTGGAGTGGGGATATTGTTGCCTATCTGCATGGAGGCGATTCGATTGCCATCCCTGAACGTTTCTTCTTTCGAGATGAGCCGGGGGTGGGTCAAGCTATTGTTTTGCCCGAAGACAACGATGAGGTGTGTGCTGAGGTACAGGAATGGTTACGACAAGAATTGCAATCACCAAGTGATGTTGAAAGAAATTGAGAGAGAGCTTGGAGGCGGTCCCGATATTGGATAGTAGTGGCTACATAACTTACTTGGCCATTGAATGTGATTGATCTGCATTCCCGCGATATAAATAGAGGTTGCAGGCTGGAAGTAGTAGCTCTTATCATGAGCATGTGTTTTGGTCTGTTTGATTATTTCACAAGCTGTCCAAAGGGATGTTTTTGATATGCACTTTCTATCGCATCCAGTATCCCCGGGCACTCTCTGAGTAAATCATCTCTGTCCGCTCCCATTGTCACTTGACCCGAGTGATCGACACAACCTCTGATGACGCGGGCCCCGACACCTATTCTAATACCGCACCCAAGCGGAGTTTACCGAGCACGCCGGAATAGCCCTTCTGACAGGAGGAACGAGACATGCAGGAACTCAATGTCGCACTGGCCGCGACTGGTGCCCTAATCCTTGTACTTGGCTTGCTGTCGCGACCACTTGACCGCTCCTGGCTGTCTCCTCCGCTGGTGGCTTTTTTGTTGGGTCTCCTGCTCAGTCCCTATGGGCTCGGGTGGCTGAATCCGGCGGCGTGGGGCAGTGTCGACACCCTGCTTGAAGAAAGCACCCGCCTGACCCTTGGCATCAGCCTGATGGGTATTGCCCTGCGCTTGCCGCCAACCTACCCTCTGCGGCATTGGCGATCGCTGTGCCTGTTGTTAGCGATCGGCATGCCCGCGATGTTTCTGATCAGCGCGCTGTTAGTCCACTGGACACTCGGGCTGCCCTGGCTGATCGCTATGCTGGTCGGTGCCAGCGTATGCGCCACGGACCCGGTGCTCGCGTCGTCGATCGTCACGGGTAGCCTGGCCAAGGAGACCCTGCCCGAGTCGTTCAGGCATCTGCTGTCCAGCGAGTCCGGCGCCAACGATGGCTTGGCATATCCGCTGGTGTTACTACCCATCCTGCTGCTGACCGTGCCCACAGAATCCGCCTGGATCGATTGGTTTGCCAAGGTGTGGCTGTGGGAAGTGGGCATGGCGATCGTCTTTGGCGTGCTGATTGGCTGGGTGAGTGGGCGCGCTCTGGAATGGGCAGAGGTTAATGAGTATCTCGACCAACCCTCTTTTCTCAGCATTACCGTGGCGCTGACGATCCTTGTGCTGGGGGTGGGCAAGCTATTGGGAACCGACAGCATCCTGGCGGTCTTCGCAGCCGGTCTGGCATTCGATCAGATGGTGGGCGGCAAGGAGCGCAGCGAGGAGGATAATGTTCAGGAGGCGGTCAACCTTTTCTTTACTCTACCGGTTTTCGTGCTGTTCGGGGTGATCGCGCCCTGGTCCGAGTGGATGGCACTTGGCTGGAGTGGAGTTTTGCTGGCGATGCTTGTCATGCTGCTGCGCCGCTTGCCGGTCATCTGGGCATTGCGGCCGTGGCTACCGCCGGTTAGGGAGAAGCCCATTGCGCTGGTGATGGGCTGGTTCGGTCCGATCGGCATCTCGGCGCTTTTTTATGCTGTCATGATTGCCAGGCGGACTGAAAACGACATGGCCTGGGTGGTCGGCAGCCTGATCGTGGCCGTCTCGATTATCGTGCATGGCGTGACCGCGACGCCTTTTGCCAAGCGCTATCAGCACCTGGCATCGCAAGCAGGGCGGGGGCGTTGACATGATCTGTTCTGAGCGCTCCATCCGCCCGACACGAAATTAATCAGCGGTTCCTTATCGGTAGTTCTTTCCCATCGTTTGTAAATGTGCCTCGGCCTGCTTGCCCATAGCTTGAAGCTGAACCCTGATATGCTTTTGATACGCACTTTCGATGGCTGCCAGGATCTGGGGGCACTCGCAGAGTAGAGTGTCCCTGTCAGCTCCATCCGGCACACGGCCCGCATGGTCAATACAGCCCCTGATGGTGCGTGAAAGGATCGGGTTGGGTAGGTCATACTCTGCATCAACATCGGCGTAGATAGCGTCGTACAGCAGAAGGGCGCGGGTTTCCTGCCATAGCCTGTCGAGCAGAGTGTCTCCGGTCTCCTCTAGCTCTTGGGCTAACGCGATGATTCGGCCACGAACAGAAGAGGGGATCGCCTCGATAAAGTCGGGCAGATCCAGCGCGAAGTCGAGGCTTGAAAGCAGGTCGGGGCGCTTGCCGTCGCGTATGGCCTTGAGCTGGTCAACCTCGCTACGCAGCTCGTCGAGCTTGGTGTTGGCCATCGAGAGCGTGATTGCCAGGCCCATGATCCGGTGCTCCAAGCTGCTTATAGCGTCATCCAACTCGGCCTTTTGCTTGTCGTTCATGGTATTAGCCTTGGCGTGGTGGGGGCTGACGAAGCGGCACTGAGTGCTTGGATCCCCTGGAAGATGGTTTGCGGCCATCTCAGATGCTGGTGGTTTTTTGGCCAATGATCAGTTTTCCATCGCCGTTCATGTTTTGCGCTATCACAGCTTTTCTATGGACTGAACATAGCCAATGATAGGGTATCCTGCTGCTTTAGCAGCTTTTTCTGCGTCTATGCGAGCTTCAAGCTCAGAGATTTTGGGAGACTGGTACTCGAACACCTCATCAAGCAGGCTCATTTTCTTTTCTCTTACGACTAGCTTGATAATGTATCCTGTTTTATATGCCATGCCAGTGTAAGCTTTGTTTTTGGGTTCTTGAGGTGATTTCTTGGGATCTTGTTGAGGAAGGTTGATCTTCTTTGCTGCGACACGTCGCTCACCAAACTGTTCCTGAGCGCGTTCAACTGAACGATTGTGCTTCTCGACAAAGTCATCCCTTGACGACAATAACGCTTCTTCGAACGCTTGCAGGTCTGTCATTCAGCTTCTCCTTTGGTTTTAGAGGCTTGTATGTTTTCAGCGCAATCCATGATATCCCCCGCCTTGAACATCATTTCAGATTTTCGCTGGCCGGCGTTGAACAATGGCTTGGGTGGTGTTACGCCATGAATCTTGCTGCCGGAGAGGATGGCCTCTCGTAGCTCGGTAACAGTGACCCCAAGCATCAGCGAAGCATTGCGGATGCCGATGCGGGAGTCGCGGAATTCGGGCATGTCGAGCAATCCTGTTGGTTTGTGTTATTGAAATTGAATCACGCCATCGTTGCATCGGCTTTTTAATGGCTTATTCATAACGCGATAAAAGGCGTAGAATAAAAGATTTCTTGATAATACCGATTCGATATTTTGATGCTAGGCCCAACTTCAACGCTCCACTCAACCATTAAGCAGGTGACCAATTGAATGCGCAAGAAACGATTGCTGTCAATGTCCTCGGCACTGGGTCCAGCTGGATAGTGCTTCCAAGTAGCGTTGACCCGGGATGCTCGACGGTAACGGCAACTTGGCAGTGTTGTGCAGGTGCGTAAGGGCAAGGCCAGCTTCGCATCAAGCACTTCTGCCGACGATAAGACACTGAGGAGGGCCGATTGTTTCCTGGATTCATGGGTTGTTACACAACTATACGCATGCCATGTGTCGTAGATCTAAACCTTTGTTATCCGTACAGCGAGTGATTGAAGCACTTGCTCAACAGAGTTGACTGGCTTCCAATTGAGCGTGGAGGTGAGACTCGCCAGCTCATACCGCCTGACTGAGAGAGCTTCATGCCCTTCCTAGGCGTCCCTGGCAGCCCCTTCAGAGTTGCCAAAACGGGATGATAACAGATACCTGGTGGTTTGCGTGGCATGTATCCGTTATCAGGATAGAGCCTGTTCGGTATGGATGGCGATTCCAGCTACAAGGTGATGAGTACGCCCCCGCCGGCAAGGATGACTACTACCGCCCAGGCCGGCAGTTTCCAAACGCTGAGCAGAAGAAAACCGGTCAGCGCCAGGGCGAACTCGTGGGGGCCGAGAATGGCACTGGTCCAGACCGGCTGGTAGAGGGCGGCGCCCAGGATGCCGACGACTGCCGCATTGGCGCCGCGCATCAGTGCCTGCGCGCTATCCCAACGGCGGAATCGGTTCCAGTGTGGTAGTACTGCCACCAGCAGCAACATGCCGGGCAGGAAGATCATCACCAGCGCTAGGGCGGCCCCGAGCAAGCTGCCGCCGAGCGGTCCCATCACCGCGCCCAAATAGGCGGCAAAGGTGAATAACGGCCCCGGTATGGCTTGGGCGGCGCCGTAGCCTGTCAGGAACTCGTCCGCAGCGACCCAGCCGGATTGCACCACCTCGGCCTCGAGCAGTGGCAGCACCACATGCCCGCCGCCGAACACCAGGGCACCGGCACGATAGAAAGCGTCCATGACCGCCAGGGCTGCGGAGGGCATGGCCCAAGCCAGCAATGGTAGGCCGAGCAGCAGCGCAACGAAGACCAGCCCCGCCAGATGGCCGGCACGTGTCGTGACAGGCAAAGGCAGGTCGGGAATGTCTGCTTCGGCGTGGGTCCGACACAGTGCCATGCCAGCCAGGGCACCGATCACGATGGCGGCCACCTGGCCCAGCGGACCGCTCACCAGCACCACGGTGAACACGGCGGCCAATGCAATACCGGCGCGCCGAGGATCGGGGCAGAGACTGCGTGCCATGCCCCACACGGCGTGGGCGACGATGGCCACTGCTGTCACCTTAAGGCCGTGGATGATGCCCTGGCTGATGGGGCCATCAAGCAAGGTAGACCCCAAGGCGAACAGCACCAGCACGATGGCCGAGGGCAGGGTGAAGGCCGTCCAGGCCGCCGCCGCCCCCCATGGGCCGGCGCGCATCAGCCCCATGGCGAAACCCACCTGACTACTGGCGGGTCCGGGTAGGAACTGGCACAGCGCTACCAGATCGGCATAGGCCTGTTCGGAAAACCATCGGCGCCGCTCCACAAACTCGATGCGGAAGTAGCCGAGGTGGGCGATGGGGCCGCCGAAGGAGGTCAGGCCCAGCAGCAGGAAGGCGCGAAAGACCTCGCGGATGCGGCCCGGGGAAGCCTGGTCGTCGCACATGCAAGCTCCTCAAAGCCGGGGACAAGGATGTCACCCTGAGTATGCAAGGTGACAGCAGTGTGACAGGGAAGCATAGATGATGGGGGAGGGAGCCAAAGGGTAGATCACACCTCGGGGTTGAGCCGAGGGTGAGTCTCTTCCCCCCAGGCCATCACCAGGGCGCCCGAGAGGAACATGGCGATGGCCACGAACCAGAAGCCGGCCGTCACAGCGCCGGTGAGATGGGCCACCAGGCCGAAACAAAGGGCGCCGATGCCATAGCCGAGGTCACGCCAGAAGCGGTATATACCGATGGCAGAGCTGCGCCAGTTGGGGTGGGAAATATCCGCCACTGCCGCGCTCAGGTTGGGGTAGAGCAGGGCCATGCCAAAGCCAGTGACGGCGGCGGCGAAGGACCACCAGACCACGCCGGTGCCCAGCAGCGTCAGGGCCACGCCACCGCCGCAGAGCCACATGCCCCAGACGATGGGCTTTAGACGGCCGATATGGTCCGACAGTCGACCGGTCACGAATTGGGAACCGCCCCATACGAAGCCGTAGATGCCCACCACCCAGCCAATGGCGTCGAGGCCAAGGCCTTGCTGGTAGAGGAAGACCGGATAGAAGACCCACACCAGAGCATCGACGAACTTTTCCACCAGTCCCGCCTGGCTGAAGGCGACCATGCGCCGGTCACGCCAGCTCATCAGTGCGAACATCTCGCCGGTGGTCGGGTCGTCCGAGACCAGGCGCGAAATCTTCGCCCTCGGCCCGTCAGGGTTACCGCTGGCATGGCGAGCGCTCTCAGCCTTGGCCCAGGCATGCGTCTCGCGGATCGACGTCAGGGTCAGCACGATGGCGAGTGCGATCACTGCGGCACCGAACACGAACAGCCCCAGGCGCGGTCCCAGCCCCATGGCCAGGTAGCCGGTGACGATGCCTGCCACGGCCACCCCGACATAGCCCGAGAACTCGTTCATACCCATGGTGAAGCCGCGCTCATCGGCTCGGGTGATGTCCATCTTGGCGGTCTGGGTCATCGACCAGCACAGCCCCTGGTTGATGCCCAACAGCACGGTGGCGGCGACGATCCAGCTCCATGACGGGGCATACAGCACCATGAACGGAATCGGGATGGCCGATAGCCAGCCAAGCAGCAGGACCTTCTTGCGCCCGATGCGTTCGGAGAGCCGCCCGGCCACGAAGTTCAGGGAGCCCTTCACGAAGCCGAAGGCGACCACGAAGGACGTCAGCATCATGAAGGAACCCTCGGCGACGCCGAACTCGGATTCCGCCAGTGCCGGCACCACGGTGCGCATCATGCCGATGGTCAGGCCGACCAGAAAGACTTGGCCCAGCTGATGAGTGAACTGGTGAAGGTTTTCACGGATACCGTGCCGATAGTGTTCGTGAGACGAACCGGGGGATGTCATCTGGCCCTCCTTGGGCGCGAGCCATCGTTGTCTCGCGCGTATACTGGATGAACGCTGAAAAGTGAGGTGTCGCGGTGGATGCCAGTGCTTATGACGCCTGGTACGAAACGCCACGCGGGCGGTGGATCGCCAGCCGTGAGCTTGGCCTGGTCCGGGACTTGCTTGCGGTCCACGCCGGTGAGTCGTTGCTGGACGTCGGCTGCGGTACCGGCTATTTCACCCGTGGCCTTGCCAGGCAGCGAGAGGGGGCGGTGTCTGGCATCGACATCAATCCGGCCTGGGTGGCTTACGCCAGACAACGGGATGACCTTGATATCGACTGGCTGGTCGGCGATGCACAGGCCCTTCCCTTCGGGGACAAGAGCGTTGATCTGGTCGTATCGATCACCGCGTTGTGCTTCATCGAGGATGAGCGACTTGCCGTCAGGGAAATGGTCAGGGTGGCACGTCGGCGTGTCGTACTGGGGCTGCTGAACCGGCACAGCCTGCTGTGGTGGCAGAAGGGGCGGCGGGGCGGTCGAGGCGCCTACCGGGGCGCACGCTGGCATACGCCACGCGAGGCGCGGGCGCTGTTCGACGGCCTGCCGGTCACCGACGTCAGCGTCAGCAGCGCCATCTGGCTGCCAGGGGGTGGCTGGCTGGCCCGGCATACCGAGGGTTGCTGGCCCGCGTGGCTGCACGGCGGTGCCTTCCTGTTGGTGGCAGCAGACCTGGCCCGCTAGGCGAGCTTGCCGAAGAACAGCCTTCGTCATTGCACTGTCTTTTTGGTGCCTAACGGCCATCGGCGAGGTGCCGCCAGGCCTGAACCAGCGCAACAGCGGCGGCCTCAATTTCTTTCGCCGTGGTATCCCAGCCCACTGATAGCCGCACGGCACCGAGCGCGCGTGCCGTGTCGAGGCCCATCGCGCCCAGCACCCCGCTGGGCGTAGATTCTCCGCTATGGCAGGCCGAGCCGACGGAGGCCATCACCGTGTCGCGGACAACATCGAGCAATGCCTGGCCGCTGACCGAGGGGAACGACACGTTCAGGGTATTGGGCAGTCGCGCCTCGGCGTGCCCATTGAGACGTAGATCGGGGATGTCGGCACCGAGCCGTTGATGCAACTGGTCGCGTCGATCGCGCAGCCTGGTGTCGTTGCTCGCCAGGCGCTGGGCCGCCAGATTGGCGGCTACCCCCAGACCGATGATGGCCGGGACGTTCTCGGTGCCGGGCCGCAATCCCTTCTCATGACCCGCCCCAAACAGGACCGACCGGATCGGGGTCCCCTCCCGCACGTAGAGCGCACCGACCCCTTTGCTCGCCTGAAACTTGTGGCCGGCGATGGTCAGCAGATCAATGCCCAATGCCTCGACATCGAGGGCGATCTTGCCTACTGCCTGGGCGGCATCGGTATGCAGTAGGACATCACGGTTGGCGAGATGCCTGGCGATGTCGGCGACAGGCTGAAGGGTGCCGACCTCGTTGTTGGCCAACATGATCGAGACCAGGGCCGTATCCGGACGCACGGCATCGATCACGGCCTCCGCAGAAACCTGCCCGGTTTCATCGACAGGCACGAGGGTCAGCCGCCACCCCTGGGCTTCCAGGTAGCGAGCCGGGGCCATGACGGCGGGATGTTCGACGGCGCTGATGACCAGATGTCGTTTGCCTGGGGGGCAGGCTCTGGCCACGCCCAGCAGGGCCAGGTTGTTGGCTTCGGTGGCACAGCCGGTGAACACCAGGCTCTGTGCCGGCGCGCCGATGAGGGAGGCAACGGCGTCTCGTGCTGTGGCGATCTGCTCCGCTGCTTCCCGCCCTAACGCATAACTAGACGAGGGGTTACCGAAGCTGTTGCGCAGTGCGGTGGCCATTGCCTCGACCACCTCGGTCGCCACCGGGGTGGTGGCGTTGTGATCCAGATAGATAGAGGCGGGCATGGCGGTAGGCTCCTTATGGCTCTGACGTTGCAGAGACTTGGCTGGCCAGCTGTGATTTGGCTTTCACGCTGAACCAGAGGGTGGCCAGGAACACCAGCAGGATGGCCGGCAGCATGGCCAGGTTTAGGGCTTCCCACCCCAGGTGGTGCAGTAGCTGCCCGGCCATCAACGAGCCGATGGCCACCAGCGTGAAGATGGCCAGGTCGTTGACGCCCTGCACCTTGCCCCGCTCGGCCTCGTTATGAACCGTGGAGAGCATGGCGCTGCCACCCACGAAGAGGAAGTTCCAGCCCACTCCCAGCAGCACCAGGGCTGCCCAGAAGTGCGCCAGGCTGGTGCCGAGATTGGCGACCAGCACCGTGCCGATGAGCAACAGCGTGCCGGTCAGCAGGATGCGCGGCACGCCGAAGCGGGCAATCAGGCTGCCGGTCACGAACGACGGCGCGAACATGCCCAGCACGTGCCATTGCATGATGAAGGCGACCTGGCCCATCTCGAAGCCACGGGCGCGCATCGCCAGCGGTGTGGCGGTCATCACCAAGACCATGATGGCGTAGCCCACCGCGCCGGCCACGACCGCCACGCGAAAGCTCGGCTGGGCGGCGATGGCCGCCATGGGGCGAGATGTCTCGCCGGGCTGCGGCTCGCCGCCAGGCGGTACCCGCAGTTGCGTCAGCAGGCCGATGGCCAGCAGCGCGAGGATGGCAATCACCAGATAAGGCCCACCGGAGGGCACGCTAGCGATCAAGCCGGTGGCGGCGCTGGCGTTCCAGGGACCGAGGAAGGCGGCGGCCACGCCGCCGGCCAACACGAAGGAGATCGCTCGACTGCGAAAGGCGGGGCTCGCCACGTCGGCAGCGGCGAAGCGGTAGTACATGGCGAAGCCCTGGTAGAGCCCCAACAGGAGATTGCCGGCGCAAAACAGCCAGAACGACCCCAGCGCAATGGCACCGAAGCTCAGCAGACCACCGGCCACGCCACCCAGGCTTGCCCCGGTGATGAAGCCATGACGACGGCCCACGCGCTTCATGTAGAGCGAAGCCGGCAGGGTCGAGACCACGGTACCCACCATCATCATGGCGATGGGCAGCGTGGCCAGACCAGGATCGGGGCTCAGCTGTTGGCCGACCACCCCACTCAGCGTCATCACGGTGATCGACGCCACCATGAACAGCACCTGGCTGGTCACCAGGATGGCCACGTTCTGCTTTTCCCGGCGTGCTGACTCCATCGCATGCTCTCCATGGGCGTGAGTTTTTGGGATTATTTGGGTGGGACTAGAACACCAGCACCTTGTCGGCCTGCTCGGTGGCTTCAGCCAGGGCGTCCATGGTGCTGCGCTCGGCGCCCTTCACCACCTCCTCCTCGGTGATGCCCCGAGCATCCATGCAGGTGCCACACAACAGCACGCGGCCCTTGGTGGTGACGCGCTTGACCATGCGCTCGGCGTTGTAGAAGCCGTCCGGCGTCTTCTGTCCCGCCTTGGCACCGGACACGGCATCCCCCATCAGGAAGACGGTGACGTCCCCCTCGCGCTTCAGCAGCGCGTGGGCCAGTCGCAGGCCGTTGTAGAGGCGTTCGGTACCGTAGGGCGGATCGTTGATGATGATTAGCGTCTGCATGGTGTCTCCTTGTCATCATTCAATAAAACGATAGAATGATGGGTAGAGATATCATCACCTGTCAAGTGGCACGCTGTTTTGCTGATGCCCCTCGGAGAGACCCCATGACCTCGCAACAGGACCTTCTCGATACGCTGGCCCAGGTCGCCCGAGCCCTGGGTAACGGGCATCGCCTGGCGTTGCTGGAGCGCTTAGCCCAGGGTGAGGCACCCGTGGAAACGCTGGCCACCACCGCCGATCTGACCATCGGCAATGCCTCCCAACACCTGCAACACCTGCGCCGGGCGGGGCTCGTCACTGCCCAGCGTTCCGGCAAGCAGATGATCTATCGCTTGACCGATGAGCGGATCATCAACCTGCTGGGCCTGCTCAGGCAGGTGGCCGAGACCAACCTGGCCGAGATGGAGCGTCTGATCAGTCGACTGTTCGCGGAAGATGACGCCGATGGCGTTCTGGAGGCAGTCAGCCGGGACGAGTTGCTGGCAGGGCTTGCCAGGGGCGAGGTGGCACTGCTGGATGTGCGCCCCGAGGAGGAATACGAGGCTGGCCACCTGCCCGAGGCGATCAATATCCCCCTGGCACAGCTGGAGGAGATGCTGGGCAAGCTGCCTCACGACAGGGAGATCGTCGCCTACTGTCGTGGCCCCTATTGTGCGCTGTCCCACGAGGCCGTACAGCGCCTGCGTCAACTCGGCTATCGAGTCCGACGCTTCGAGGAAGGGTATCCGGAATGGAAAGCAGCGGGGCTTCCCGTGACCTGAGGTCATGCCATGAGTGACCTGCTATTGACCCATGAGCCGGTGGTTCGGGGCACCGTCTTCATTATCGTCCTGCTGGTGATGGCCGTGTGGGAAATCGTCGCCAGCCGGCGACCCCAACGGATCGGTCGCGCCAGGCGCTGGCCGGGCAACCTCCTGATCGTGGTATTGGACACACTGGCGGTTCGCCTGGTGTTTCCCCTTGCCGCCGTCGGCGCTGCCCTGGTTGCCTCTGAACAGGGCTGGGGCCTCTTCAACCTGGTGTCAGTACCGGGATGGTTGGCGATAGTGGCTTCAGTCCTCGTGCTGGACCTGGCCATCTACTTCCAGCACCGGTTGTTCCATGCTGTTCCCTGGCTATGGCGCCTGCATCGCATGCATCATGCGGATCTGGAGTTCGATGTGACCACCGGTCTGCGCTTCCATCCCCTGGAGATCCTGCTCTCGATGGGTATCAAGCTCGCCGTGGTGACCTCGCTGGGAGCACCGGCAGTGGCGGTACTGCTCTTCGAGGTCCTGCTCAATGTCACCTCGATGTTCAACCATGGCAATGTCCGCCTGCCCGTCAGGATCGACCGCTGGCTGCGCCTTATTGTGGTGACGCCCGACATGCATCGTGTCCACCACTCCATCATCCGCCAGGAAACCGACAGCAACTTCGGCTTCAACCTGCCTTGGTGGGATCGACTGTTCGGTACTTACCGAGATCAACCGTCCGCCGGACACCTCGGCATGACGATCGGCATAGAGGACTTCAGAGAAGCGCATGACCTGCGACTAGATCGGATGTTGCTTCAGCCCTTTGTGAACCCTCCTCGGAAATCTAAACGACGAGAGCTTTGAGGCCGTCGTTGGGTTGATGTCATGGAACACTGGTGCCGAACAACTATTTTCGACGCGGGATAGCCTTCATACTTGGTGCCTCACCACCCAAGGCGGATAGACGTCGTGCTGCCTGGATTCGAATATAGGTCCTGATGGCTTCATGAATGAGATCTGCCGGCTTCTCGATTCGCGGGTCAGATAGCTCCATGGCCTGCTGATACAGGTCATCATCGATGGTGACGGTGAATCTCATGGCGGTCTCTCACAGCAGTAACGGGATAGGTCCGTGCTCTTTTGCTATACTTGCAACTATAGTCTATGCATAGGACGTTGGTCATGGGAAAAGAGAGTTCAACTGAAAGCTTTGATGTCGATAACATATTGGCGTCTCTTGAAGAAGATCGTGAGTCAGGGGCTCTTCCGAATATTGTGACTGAAAGCACTGTCCGCTATGGGGTCGATCCTGATGATCCCGAGAGTCTCGTCGCTGTAGATTCTGAAGGAAAACGTGTTCTTCTCCCCGGCTCTTGAAGTATATTGAGTACAGCTGAACCTTATGCGAACTGTTATTCATGTCAATACACCAAACCCTCAGGTGGTGCCTTTTCCTCACGATATGTCCTATGAGGGCATCAATGAGTTGGAGATCCATCGTTAGGTGATGTGATTACTCTCCGACCTGTTTGCTTATCTAGGACATCATTTTCAGAGCTACCTAAGACGGATGTTGACTTTCTCATAGAGCGACAGTCGGATGCAAAGCAACAGCGGAATATTGCTGATTCCCTGGCCATGAAAGATGGTTTGGATATCGAGCTTGAACAGCTTTGTGTTGATATAAAAAAATAAACAGGCTGATCTTACATGATGTGCGCTATCGATACATTTTTTATATGCTGGGGGAGTTTAGGGTAGAGGTAAGGCCGAACCTTGTGACGGCTAACCATGGGGCCTGGTATAAAGAGACGAAGACGCTGGTGGGAGCCGAAATACTATGTACCGCCGATTGGTGCATTTGCCGAGGTGGAGGCACAAGTTCGCCGCTCGACGAGCGCGGGCTGAGGGGCAGGTGTGAGGGTCGCCTGGACGCCCGAGGCGGTCGCTCACCGTGTGGCGATATGGGACTATCTGGAAGGGCTCAATCCGCAGGCCGCTGTACGGATGGATCAGCAGTTCAGCGCCGCTGCCGACCGCCTGACGGACTTTCCTGAGCGGGGTAGTCCTGGCATCGTGCCGGGTACGCGTGAGCTGGTTCCCGGACGAGAGCTACCGGCTGGTCTACAAGCACAGCCTGGATCCTGGCAGTAGGTCAGATGTTCCTGGCTTCCCGCAACACCCGAGCCCTGGAGGCCTCTGGCAGCTCCTTCAGGGTCTTCACGTCGATGGCCACGCCCAGGAGCGCTTCCAGCTCGGTATGCATGGCGCCCAGATCGAACAGATCAGCGTCAGGCAGCACTTCAATGAGGATGTCCAGGTCGCTTCCTTCGACATCCTCACCACGCGCCACGGAGCCGTACACCCTCGGGCAGAGTCCTCGGTGCTGAGCGATGATCCGAAGGATGGCGTCACGGTACTGCTGGAGAGCTTCCGATGGCTTCATGGGAGAGTAGGGTGTTGTGTATGAAAACGCCCCCAGGGCTGTCTGGGGGCTTAGCTACGCACTCAGGAGGGGGCGGGTAATTACATGCCAGGACCATTGCCCCTTTGGCCAGTATCATCATGCTCCAGCCTGAGCTTCTCCTGAAAGCTCTCAAAATCCATTAGAAGATTATCAATTGTATTAAAGTAATTGTCCTCTACATAGACTTCAACCTGGCTTTCCAGATCCCGCTTGATCTTAAGCACGGTATTGTCATCAAGCTCGATTCCAGCTTGCTGAGCAGCAATCTTTATTGCTGAATCATTCCTCAGGTCCGAGCCATTATTCTCATCGCATCCGACAGATAGTCCGCAATCGTAATAGCCATACTCATATATCAGATCAACTGAAAATTCTTTTTCATCTATAGTTATGTCAGCAGTGTAGTCGCCGTACCCGCTTGCCCAACCATCTTCAAAATAAAAATCCTCGATATTTTCTGCAACTGATTTTATCTGTATTTCGTTAGCCATTACCTTTCCTCTAGTCTGGTTTGACTATAAATCAGATGTGCAAAGATGACAATAGAAAATGATTGATTGGCTTGACTTTTCTTCGATATTACTTGCAGTTTGTAGGATTTCGGTTATGTTTTAGGCTAGCGGTATAGGTTGGGCGCTTATGAATGAGTATCTAGAAATGATTTTGGTGGCGTCGCCGCTGCTTATCTTGGCAGTCGCCGTTGCTTTTGCAGCGTATTGGATCACTAGGAAGAAGTGACGAGACCAGAGGAGGGCGCGATGATTCAGCTGAGCGATGTCCAGTTGGTAGCCCTTGAGAAATTCAAAAACCGGGTTTCTGAAACGCACCCTGATGCCGAGTACAGCGCTGCTCGACGCGGGAAGGGGCATTCCCTGGAGTTGGACGTGCTGATTGACCAGCTAGGCATACCGGGCGGTGATGCGATACAGGCGGCGGCAAATGAAGTGCTCGTGACGGATGGAGTCTATATCGTGCCGCACGTATCGCCACGTGGTCCTGACCCGACCCAGACACCACTGGATCGGCTACGTGGGAGCGTAAAATCATTTCACCGACCGTTCGATCCAGCAGATGACTAGCGGTCTACACTCTGATGATAGGCTCTCCGACCACATCCTCATCTTCGGGGTCGACAGATGGCAGGATGGGGCCGAACTCGAAAATCAGCTCGTTAAGAAAGTGCTTTTCGTGATCGCCCATTGAGTCGAGATCCATGTCGGACCAGTGCTCCGAGTACCATAGATACGCATCGTTCCGCGTCATCTCTGTGTCGCTTAACTCATGGTGAAGTGTGCTTTTGTGTAATTGCGGGTAGTCTTCCACGGTAATTACAATGGGAGTGGTGAGCGGGAAAAGTTGAGTGATCGGGCGACCTGAGGTATAGGGCTGCTTGCTGCCATAGCTTTGAAATGTGCGATACTGAGGAATAATCGGTCCAAATTCCTCTATCAAGCTATTTATGAACTGAATTTCGTGATCTTCAAGCGAGCGGATAAAGACATATTCCCACGCCGACGCGTAGCGCATATGTGCGTCTTCCCGAGAAATTTCTTTAACCCCTGGGAAGCTCCACATTATAAAGCGGAGAGAACTATAGTCATCAACATGTATCATCTTCTTCACCTCTAGGTAGTGCACTATGCCTCACTGGTCTATGTGTCGGGTCCCGGGTGATTGACTACCCGCTTGGCAAATAACGCTGGACGTTTGGCCTGCCATTCTTTCATCGCTGCAACCGGTGATTGATGGTGCAGTGCCTTCTACGGAATATGGTGATTATACAGCCAGCAGTACCGCTTGGCGTAAGTTTCAGACCCTCGCCCGATGCATACGTCGAGCAGCAAGCACATCGCTTATGAGACAGTTGAAGCGCTCCACCATGCCGATGGTTTGAGGCCGTGCTAGCTTAATCAGGTGATGCTCGATGCCATCTGCCTGGCACTCCTGGTCGAACTGATGCCGGCCGGTAGGCATAAGCTCACCGGACCGTGTGAAGCGAACAGTGAAGGATTTTCCGTAGTACCTACGGAACCATCTAGGTTCTCTCTGGAAAGTCGGCACGTAGACAGCGATCTAAGCAGGCCAGGCATACCTTCGTTCTGAAACTGCTAGTCAACTTGTCGTAGCGGGTGCAGACACAAAGCAGTTCCTTGATCCACCCGAAACAGCGCTCAATGATGTTTCGCTCTCGATAGCATGACCTGTCGAAGCCTCTTGGGGGGCCAGGGCGCGGCTTTCGCTTCATCTTGCGTCGGGCGATGACCGGCTTCATGCGGTGCCGATCGCAGTAGCGGCGAAGCGGATCGCTGTCATAGCCCTTGTCCGCCACGATGTAGCGACAGCGCTTACGTGGCCTGCCCCTGGTTCCAGTCAGATGAACGTGTTCCATGGCCGGGATGAAGTGTCGTGTATCCGAGTCCTGCCCGGGCGAGAGCGTGAAGGTCAGCGGCCACCCATGCCGATCACAGACCATGTGGATCTTGGGGTCGTCAGACCGCCACGGCTGCGGCCCAGGGCATGGTCTACGGGCTCTTGGTGTCCCCCTTGTTGCCGCCTCCAGAGGCGGCACGGGTGGCCCGGATCGAAGTCAAATCAATCATCCAGGTGTCCAGGTCCATCAAGTCATCCTCTCGCAAGTGGAGCTGGAGACGCGCCAGGATGGCTTCAAAGGTGCCAGCGTCGACATCATCGACCCCCTCGTGGTCAGCCTTGTAGCACGAAACCAGCAAAACCGTAGGTCCAGGGTGTTTTGCGCAACAGGAGCATGGGCAATCTCTCAGCGGTGACATACCGGGGCTGTCACTTCGCCTTCGGCTCCCCAGCTGGTCAACCACTCGGTTACTTCGTCAGCGGTAGCGTGCAGGCCGGTGGCCTGATAGTCCGCCCAGGCATTGATCGCATCTTGCTTGAAAGTTTCTCGCTGCTCCTCGCTTTCAATTCGAATTTTCATGGTACCTCCTGGCTAGCTGTACTGGTGAGGCATATACTTTGTTCATGCCAGTATAGTAAGTGACAGCGATCATGGCGAAGCATTTTGTGTTCACTGTGCAGCAGAGCCCGGGGTAGGGCACTGTCCAGACTCTCCGGCTTCCCCGCTCTCATGCTCTTCACCACTTGCGTAAGAGTTATGCATCGGTGTCGAGATCCTCCCATGTCGAGCTATGACAGCAATAATAGTGTCAAGATCCTGATGTAGAGCTTTGTGGAGTTGAATGCTCTTTAAGTATATTTAAATAAACCGAGTTTTTGACCATGGCTCTGGAGATGTTTGGTGAAAGAGAATCCAGCGGAGATGCTCTGATTGTGAATGACGATGGATGTTCGCTGATAGAAATCCGGCCCATCATCCAATGTCATGGCTTAGAGAAATTACAGGGAGCGTTTTTAGACTAACATGACCCTACCAACCCCGTTGAATGGGAATATGATCAGTGAATGAATATTGGGAAATGATACTGCTCGCATCACCGCTGCTTTTTCTGGGGGCAATTGTGGCTTGGCTAGCGTATCGGCATAATAAGAATAGTTAGTAAGTGCCAAATTTTAGTTGTTAGGGCATGAGTGTGGTTGTAATTTTTTTCAGGCTCAAACATCGAAATACGATCCATGATTGTCTATCAATATTTATTGGTTGCTTTTGCTCTTTCTCCTTAGCTTTTTGCTTATGATTGATACCCCTGTTAATCATCAGGAACGATGATCTGGCCTAGATCATTCTCGATGGCCCTCACGAGATGAAGAGATTGGCCTATTTTCTTCATCTTATAGGCTTCTATAAGACTTGCAGACAGTATCTCACCGCCGCCTTGCAAGCAGTACAATGAGTTTTTTGTGCGCACTAGCCCAGTATCAAAATCAATATCTTTGATAGCGCTGGTAAACACATAATCGCCGTTCTCGAATCGTCCACGGTAGTCCGAGACAATAGTTCCGTACAAACACTTTGTTATATCATGATCAATCTCGACTTCGATAACCTCCCACTCTCTGACAATACAGACCGATTCATGGTTACTGTCAGCAGTATCTCTCCAGGCTGGGAGGGCGTCGACAGCTTTGGCTTGCTTCATTATGGCACCATACCGATTTGTGAATGTATAAAATGCTTTAAACCGTTAAGCAGAGTTTTTTCATGATCCAAGTCGTATTGTCGACCTTAAGCGGAATATATAACCTAGGCTGTTCGTTGAAGTTTGGTAATTAATCATGGTCTTAGATAAGGGGTTGCTTTGGGGGCTGTCCAGGCATTCGAAAAATTCCCCCGAGCTTTATCCTGATCTTATGAGCCCAAATCTTTAATCATATTCAGAGGTTGAGAATATCCACCATCTTCCATTCCGCAAATTGTATTGAAAGCGACTTTGTTAAGCATTGAGCAGTCTTCCATCTTAGTTCTTTCGTCTCTATCGAGTGGTTTGACTTTCCATCCCAAAGCTCCAGTTTTTTGCATGTTTCTTAACGTTTCAGTCACGATGGTTTCAATCGATATCTCACTCTTGATAAATCCCTTTCTATAATTCTTTAAGACATCTTTTGAGCTTTCGAGAATTAAGCATTGAATTTGAGCTATGCTGAAATTAAATAGGTGTGGCGTCAGGGGCTTCCAGTGGTCCCATCTAGATCTGAGTGTTATGCCTTGTTCCTGCATGACTTTATTTGCAAAAAGGTTGCATTCGGCTAGTAACACTTCGTCGCATACTGATTTGTATTCATCTGTTTTTATAATATTCTCCCTCTTTCTTTTTTTCTTCAGGCTAACAATGTATGAAACCATATCTTCGTATGTTACTAATGGGTTTATCATAAATGATTGATTCTGAATTGTACTCTCATGACTTTTCTGGTCGCGTCTGATGTTCTTCTCTTGGACTTCGTCTGTCGTTAATATCGCCTGTTCTTTCAGTAGTGTTTTTAATATTTCTTGGTCATAACTTCGGTCAGGTGAAAGAGTTGATTCCTTCCGCTCGCTCAGCGGTTCGATCTCAGAAGATTTTATGTCTTTTTGAGATACTATTGTTGCTATCAAAAAAAGCTTAGACTTGATGCTAAGGTCTTCAAAATTACGTAGCTCTTTTTTCGGTGGTGTTTTGTTTTTCTGCTTTTGGTTATGGGCCCCCTCAATGAATGATTTTCTCTTTGCTATATTCTGACTATGTGATAGTAGTGTGGATTTATGCTTGATGATTTTTTGATACTTCCTATGCAGAAGGTATCCTTCAGACGTTATGCGCAGTGAACCTAAAAAGTCATACGACCCAAGGGGCATTTCCTTAGTTCTATTTCTTTTCACTTTACTACCCCCTTCCTTGACTCATAGCAAGCTAACGGCCTGTCTCACCTTCGCTGCGTCGTGGTGAGGGTGGCGATTGTTTGGCTCGTGTGTAGCGCCATGCGCAGCTGTCCGACCAGCTATAGGCAGTCTCCACGAAATGAGAGCTATAGTCCGTGGTACTATAGTCGACTGCTCGCGATAGTTCTACCCATTTGACGGGTGGGCCAGGTGCGAGACGAAATTTTGACCTCCTTCGGGAAAAATGTGAGAAATATTCGCAAAAATAAAGGGTTGTCACAGGAGGAGCTAGCAGCCCTTGCTGGCATCGACCGTAGCTACATGGGGCACATCGAGAGGGGAGAGAAGAACATCACGCTCACAAAGATCTATCAGATCAGTGAGGCGCTGGGGGTGGAGGTTTCGGAGCTTTTTCCCTCTGATGGGGTAAGCTAGTGTTGTGGATGGCCTTGGAGGCCTTGTCAACTTGAAGGGTGTGAGACAAATTTGCAAAGGATTCTAGGATTTACCTTCCTTGGTAAGTCATTTGATATCAATCGGTTGTGGCTGGTTCCGCTAGGTCATCCCCACATAAAGGTTCGAGTCCAGCTGGGCCCACCAACCTTTCCTAGGCGCATGCTGTCCATCTGCTGATAGCTTCATCAGCCTTTTGGTGTACCAGTTGTTTCTGCTGGTGGTGATCATTAGACGCCGGCGTGCCCGCGTCATGCCGACATATAGCAAGCGTGCCTCCTATGCCTGCTTTTCCTCGTTGTTGTTCAGCGCCCCGAGATCCCAGAGCAGCACAGTGTCACATTAATCGGGGACGTACCCCTTCCAGGCCGCGCCTTCTCTCATGCCGATGTCACCGATATCGCCCCCTGGTCCACGCAGGAGGGTTGATAGCCATGGGAGGCGGTAACGGGCACACACCTGCGTTACCGCCTCCATTTTGATGCTCAATACTGTTCAGGCCAGGTCGAAGAGCAAGATCTCCGAGGCCTTAACACCAACCGCCTCGACAGTCTCCCCCGGCTGGAAGGCGGCGGCATCGCCGGCCGAGAGTCGCTGACCGTTGATCTCCGCCTCGCCACGTACCACGTGAAGCCAGGCGTGGCGCACCGCAGGCGTAGGCGCTCGCTCTCCGGCATCGAACAGCCCGGCGTAGAGGTTGACGTCCTGGTTCACGCTCACCGAGCCGTCGCGCCCCTCCTTTGACACCACCAGCTGCCACTGCCCCTGGCGCTGCTCGGCGGGAAAGGCCTTCTGCTCGTAGTCGGGGGCGATGCCCCGCTCTTTCGGCTCGATCCAGATCTGCAGGAAGTGCAGCTCACGGGCGGGGTCGTTGTTGAACTCGCTGTGCAGCACGCCGGTGCCGGCCGACATGCGTTGCACATCGCCAGGGCGCATGATCGCGCCGTTGCCCATGCTGTCCCGGTGGGCCATCTCGCCTTCCAGCACATAGGAGAGAATCTCCATGTCCCGGTGGGGGTGGGTGCCGAAGCCTTGGCCGCCCTGAACGCGATCCTCGTTGATCACCCGCAGCTTGCGAAAGCCCATGTGGTCCGGGTCGACGTAATCGGCAAACGAAAAGGTGTGACGAGACTTCAGCCAGCCGTGATCGGCGTAGCCGCGCTCGTTGGCGTGACGAATGATCATCGAAGTTTCCTCTATAGGGGGCAGCATGGCGGTGCTTTCAAGGTACCCCACCTTCATGGCACCAGCCACTGTCCCGCTCCGTCAACGGCGCGCTTGAGTCCTGCACGGCGTTCATGCACGCCGCGAGACAGTCGTATGCAGATCTGTTGATGTGGCAATGTCGAATCCGCCGCCCACGGGGATTGGCTCGAAACCATCGTGCGCCTCGTGTGATGCCAACTGTTTGATCGGGATGAGGAGTGCGAGCGTTATCCTGGGCGCCGGGCAGGCATCTGACGGAGTGACCCGGCTCAGGCTCGGGCAAATGATCCATGGAGCGCACCTCGGAAAATGCTGCTATCGTCAAGCTTGGCCGTGTTGGCAGCGAGGCTCGATGACGTTTCTCTTATGCCTATGCCCGTTGCGTTGCGAACTCTCGTAAACCGTCTTCATGGGAAGCGCTTGAACGATGGTAAAGTCCCAGTCAAGTACCCTGATTCGTTGCCCATTGCCTGATGTGTATGGCTTCGTGGTGACCGATTTTGTCCGAAACTATCCGCGGTGGTCTCCTGAGGTCCAGAAGCTGACGCCCCTCAGCAGTGGGCCGCTGGCTGTCGGCTGGACGGCCCGGCAGGTGAGGATTGATCAAGGGCGCCGCTCCGAAGCTGATTTCCGGATTATTGCGCTCGAGCCTCAGCGCCACGTGTGTTTCAAGGGCATCAAGGATCCGTTCGTGATCAACTATTTTTTCGAACCGCAGGAAGGCCAGACGCGGCTGACTTTCAGCTTCGAACTGGCGAAGCTGAATTTTGCCATGCGGCCATTCGAGAAGCTCATTCGCTTGGCCGTCAAGGATGGTACGGAACGCGTCGTGCGCGATTTGAGACTCCTGGTCGAACGGGAACTCGGTCAGAAAAAGACGGACTAATTCACCTGTATAGCGCCCTCGGCCTGGAGACACCATGCTATTCATTCCCGACAAAGACACCGGCATCATTCCGCACGTTCTGACACAGATTCTGGACACCTGCGTGAATGGCGTGACCCTCTCCGATCCGGACCAGCCGGACTCTCCTATTGTCTATGCCAACACCATCTTTGAACAACTGACGGGCTACAGCCAGGAAGAAATCCTGGGGCGCAACTGTCGCTTCCTTCAGGGTGAGGATCGCGATCAGCCGGCGCTCGATGAGATCCGTGCAGCACTCAAGGCGCATTCCCCCGTCGAGGTGACGCTGCGCAACTATCGCAAGGATGGGACCCTGTTCTACAACCGATTGTCGATTCAGCCCCTGCGTGATGCCTCGGGCCGGCTGATCTACTATCTCGGCGTGCAGTATGACGTCAGTGAACTCGTCAATGCCAGGGCCGAGATCGAACGTCTTGAAAACATGCTGAAAGCGTCTGCAAAGGAGTGATCTTCATTCGATCGAGGCGCTCCTTTTGCTCGCGACACTCCCGGGTCGAACGAGTTTCAATCTCGAGTTTGCTATTGACGCGCGGTGCATCAGGATGACTTCCCTGGCGTCAGGTCTGCATCGTGCATGACCTCTTCAATCCCTTCCCGCCAGGTTCGCGTCAGCGATTCCCCCAGGCGCAGGGTGTGCCAGGGGGCTCGCTGGGCGCCCTTGCCGCCGCCCTGGCGCCGGGGCGCCACCCAGATAGGCCTGGGGTGAATCCCGTCGAGCAACCTGCTCGCCTCAATGGATACGCTGGTGGTGGCGCTGCCGCCAGGCCCGCAGCCGCTTCTCGATGGATGCCACCAGCCCGAGTGGTGGCATGGCCGGCATGCAGTACCTCGGCATGGCAGTGCGATCGGTGCGCTCTGCGGCGGTATCGAGCTTGCGAGTAGGGTGGAGTTGACGCATGTCGTTGCCTCCTCTGGCCGATCGCCGGCAATGGCGATCCATGGATCGAGGTACGAGGATGTGTGTCGTGGCCTCGTGAACAGCGTGGTGCATGGTCTTTGTTGAATCCAACGAAAAGGATTACATTGAGCTTTCAGAAATTCTGAAAGGTGTGGCCATGTCATTCTCTTCCCCGACGGTCCATGCAGGCCCGCTGCCGCTGCTGGATCTCGAGGTGCTGAGGACCTTCGTGGCGATTGCCGAGCGCGGCAGCTTTACCCGTGCCGCGCGAGAGGTGTCCCGCACGCCATCTGCGCTGAGCATGCAGATCAAGCGGCTGGAAGAGACCCTGGGACAGAGGCTGTTCGTGCGCGAGGCGCGCCAGGTTCGGCTGACCCCGGAGGGCGAGGTGCTGCTGGGCTATGCGCGGCGGCTGCTCAAGCTCAACGAGGAGGCGGTAACGCGTTTTCTCGCTCCGCCGGTGGAGGGCACGGTACGCTTCGGCACCCCCGACGACCAGGGGTCGCGCATCCTTCCCGAGGTGCTGGCCCAATTCGCGCGCACGCACCCGGCGGTGCAGGTTGAGGTCGTTGTCGGCGGCAGTGTGGAGATGCAGCGCCAGCTGGAGGCCGGCGAACTCGACCTCATCCTGATGACGGCCGGTACCCCGGGCCAGAAGGGGGACCAGGGCGAGGTGGTACATACCGAGCCGCTGGTCTGGGCCGGACGCGACGGTGGTGTGGCGGCCTGGCGCTCACCGCTGCCGGTGGCCCTGGCCAGTCAGGGATGGCCCTGGCGTGGCAGGGCGCTGTCGGCCCTCGACACGATCGGCCGGGCGTATCGCATCGCCTATACCAGTGAGCACTGGGCCGGCCAGGAGGCCGCGATGCTCGCCGATATCGCCGTGGCGCCCTTTCCCGTAAGCCTGGTGAAGCCGCCACTGCGGCAGTTACCCCGCGAGGTCGGGCTGCCCGACCTGGGTGACTATCAAGTCGTGCTGGTGCGCCGTGAAGGAGCGGGGGAGGCCAGCGAAGCGTTGGCCAGCCAGGTGATCAGGGCATTTCACGAGTTGCGCCGCTAGCGTGCCCGGTGCTCGGCTGATCCGTGGCCGAGCGTCCCGGATCAGCTCTCGGCGCGTGCCAGCGGCCCGCCGTTGATCCTCGAGAGCGCCTCGTTGGTCTCGAGGATCTGCGCCTCGATACCGCTCACGCCCATGCCTTCCAGGCGGGCGGTGTGCATCCGGCGGTAGGCCTCGGCGTCCTGCCGCGTGGCGAACAGGTAGACGCCGCCGGCCAGCTGGCGCTCGGCATCCTCGGTCCAGATCTTCCACAGCAGGCCGGGCTCCTCGTTGATGGATTCGGCCAGCGGGGCGAGAGCCTCGGCCATCTCGTCGTCGAAGGGGCCGGGAAAGGGGAAGTGCACCTGCAGTATCACGGCCATAGGGCCTCCTTATCGGGTTGATAGCCACCCCGGCCCCGCCGGAGCCTGGTGGATGCACCGTTGGTGGGGTAGTGTCGCAAAATGTGGACACCGGGCGGGGCATTGGCGATAGTCACGCCCCACCCGGATCGCATTCCTGACCAGGCCAGCCGCCTGGGACTGCTGCCATCCTACATCGTCCATCCCGTCACGGGAGTTCCCATGCGTGTTCCTTCATTCTTCGGTCGTATCTGGTGCCTGGCCGGCTGGCTGTTGCTGGCCGTTGCGGGTGCTGCCATCGCCGACGGCGCCGCCCCGATGCTGACCCTGACCCAGGGCACCGAGTCCCGCGAACTGACTCTCGAGCAGATCGAGGCGACGGGCCTGCATGCGGTGGAGATGCGCCACCCGGAAGGGCCCGCGGGCACCTTTTCCGGGGTCTGGCTGAATGACTTCCTCGCCGCCCAGGGCCTCGAGGAGGCGCGCCGCGTCAGGTTCATCGCGCTGGACGGCTACACCACCTTCCTCACCCCGGCGCAGCGGCGGGAGAAGCGCTACCTGCTGGTCACGCGCCTCGATGACGAGCCCGTCGGCGAGGCGTCGTTGGGGCCCTTGATGCTGGTGGTGCCCGAGGACGCCAAGGCCGCGCAGGAGGGCAGCGTGCCGATGACGCGCTGGATCTGGGCGATCCGCGAGATCAGCGCGAGATGAGGGCGGCATCCTCCCGCGGCCTTGGGCTGCGCCTGGTGGTGGCGTTCAGCCTGATCGCCATGCTCTGCGCCCTGGTGATCGGCTACTACGTCTCCCAGGCGCGCCAGCAGGTGGGGGCCGACTACACGGCGCTGGTCACCGACGTGGTGAGGGCCCAGCAGGACCCCGCCGCCCTGCGCATGACCCTGGACAGCCTGATCGACAGCCAGGATCGCATCCACCTGGAGCAGATCCATGCGTTGCTGTGGCGGATTCCCCGCCGTATCGACGGTATCCGGCTGCAGCTGCGGCGCAGCGAGCTCGCCCCCGCCAGTTACGGCGAGCTGGTCGAGGAACTGGCCCATGTGGAATCGCGGCTGCCCGCCCTGGAGGCCGCCGTCGACGTAGGCGCCGAGCAAGGGCTCGACGAGCGCGGCAGCGAGGCCATCCTGGCCCTGGGCATGGAGGTCGAGGAGGGGCTGGCCTGGGCCTACAGCGAACTGAACGAGCTGCTCCACCGGGCCTCGGCCGAGCAGCGCCAGCTGATGGAGCGCCTGGCGCTGGCCGTGGCCGTGCTGCTTCTCCTGCTGCTGCTGGCGATCGCCGCGGTGATGCGCATGCTGTTCCAGCTGCATCGTCAGCGCGAGACCATGCGCCTGCAGAGCCGGACCGACGAGCTGACCGCGCTCGGCAACCGCCGCTGGCTGCGTGAGGCGGCCGAG
This sequence comes from Halomonas rhizosphaerae, assembly GCF_030010555.1. Taxonomy (GTDB): domain Bacteria; phylum Pseudomonadota; class Gammaproteobacteria; order Pseudomonadales; family Halomonadaceae; genus Halomonas; species Halomonas rhizosphaerae. The sequence continues at coordinate 203,209 of NZ_JASCQP010000027.1, read as the reverse complement.
CAGGCGTTCGAGCGGCGCCGACGCCACGGAGCGTCACTGAGCCTGATGCTGCTGGACCTGGACCACTTCAAGCGGATCAACGACGCGTTCGGCCACCCGGTCGGCGACGCGGTGCTGGTCGCCTTTTCCCGAGTCCTCGAGCGGCAGGTGCGGCGTGTCGACAGGGTGGCGCGCATGGGGGGCGAGGAGTTCGCGATCCTGATGCCCGACAGCGACCTCGCGGGCGCCGAGGCCCTGGCCGAGCGGATCCTGCGCGCGACCCGGGCGATGTCGCTGCCTGGGCCTGCCGCCGAGCATCGGCTGACGGTGAGCATCGGGGTGGTCGAGGCCGGGGAGGAAAGGAGCTTCGACCGGCTCTATAGCCGGGCCGACGAGCTGCTCTACCGGGCCAAGGCGGGCGGGCGCGACCGGGCCGTGACCGGCCAAGGGCAGGCGGTGCCTCGTCCCGCCGGCGGCGCGGCACGAACAGCAATTGATGCTAATTGAAGGTGTGCATTTTCAGCCGCAGGCTGCCGTCGTCCTGTTTCTCGAAGACATGCGTGGCTATGCCACCGAATGTCGTCGGTGCGCCTGCATCATCCTTTCCCTCCGCCGACCACTTGGCTGTCGACACTACCAGGTCGCCTTCGCTGATGGCCTCGATCAGCTCGAGCTTGTGCCCAGTCACGCCGTTGTCGAACAGACCACCGAAGAACTCCTCGACTCCCGAGGGGCCCTTGATGATGTCGTGACTTGCCGGCAGGAACAGCGTGTCTTCGGTATAAAAAGTCGCAAGGCTCTTGGCATCAGTCTCGTTGAAGGCGGCGTCCCATTTGCCGTAGGCGGCGCTGACGTCTTCCTCGAGCGATTCGGCCTGAACCGTGATCGGCATCAGGAGTGCGATGCAGACGGCTAGTGTCGCGATGCGTAACGGTGTCATGGCTTGTTCCTCCATCTTTGCCGCAGGAGCCATGGCCGACCGGCAGCCCTGACGCAACGCCAGCCTCAGCTAGATCCCACAGCGGTGGTGTAGTAACTCATTGATCGTTAGGTGAGTGCTCATTGTGTGCCGTTCTAATGTGCCTCCGTCCCCGGTACAAACGCCGGTACAAGAGTGTCTTGATCCATGTGTGGGGTGCCTTCTTTGGGGAGGCTTTTTCAGTTTATCCTGTGATTTCGTGAAGGTTAAAACCAAATAATGATAAAAACCTGAACCCAAATAATAAGTGCGGTACTTGCGGCACGAAAGGGGCCTGGTCATCGGGCCATCTGACACGCGACCTGAGCGTTGGCCGGTTGTCATATAGAACCAGGCCAGATTAGGTCAATCCTTTTTTGTCTGCCGACGCCGGTTCATGACCGTCACCTGCGGCAAGGGTAATCGTGCTGACCGTGGAGCAGAGAAGGCTGCGCCGGCCCCGCCTATCATGCGGGGCCGGCGCTGTCGCGTCAGACCTGGCGGCGTTGTTCGCCGCGGCAGGCGGCCGCGGTGAACAGCACGTCGGTGGAGGAGTTCAGCGCCGTCTCGGTGGCGTCCTGCACCACGCTGATCACGAAGCCGATCGCCACCACCTGCATGGCCACCTCGGTGGAGATGCCGAAGAGGCTGGCGGCCATGGGAATCAGCAGCAGCGAGCCGCCGGCCACGCCCGAGACCCCGCAGGCGGCCAGCGCGGAGACGATGCACAGCAGCAGGGCGGTGGGGAAGTCGACGCTGGTCCCGAGGGTGTGGGCGGCGGCCAGGGTGATCACCGAGATGGTGATGGCCGCGCCGGCCATGTTGACGGTGGCGCCCAGCGGGATCGAGATGGCGTAGGTGTCGGCGTCCAGCTTCAGGCGCTTGCAGAGCTCCAGGTTGACCGGGATGTTGGCCGCGGAGCTGCGCGTGAAGAAGGCGGTGATGGCGCTGCCGCGCAGGCAGGTGAACACCAGCGGGTAGGGGTTCCGGCGGGTCTGCCAGTAGACGATCAGCGGGTTGGTGACCAGCGCCACGAACAGCATGCAGCCGACGATGACCGCCAGCAGGCGGCCATAGTCGAGCAGGGCGCCCAGGCCGGATTCCGCCAGGGTGGCGGCCACCAGGCCGAAGATGCCCAGCGGGGCGAAGCGGATCACGATCCTGACGATGTTCGACACCGCCTCGGAGAGGTCGCCGAGCATGGTGCGGGTGGCCTCGCTGGCCTGGCACAGCATCAGGCCCAGGCCGATCGCCCACGCCAGGATGGCGATGAAGTTGGCCTCCATCAGGGCGGTGACCGGGTTCGTGACGGCGTTGAGCAGCAGGTCGCGGAGGATCTCCACTATGCTGCCCGGCGGATTGCCGCTGACCTCGGGCATCTCCAGCGCCAGGGTGGTGGGGAACACGAAGCTCGCCACCACGGCCACCAGCGCGGCGACCAGGGTGCCGATCACGTAGAGCACCAGCACCGAGCGGATATGGGTCGGCTGGCCCTGGCGGTGACCGGCGATGGCCGCCGCCACCAGCACGAACACCAGGATCGGCGCGACCGCCTTGAGGGCGGAGATGAACAGCTGGCCGAGCAGTGCGACCGACTCGGCGGAGGCCGGCGAGAGGGTGGCGAGCAGGATGCCGCAGGCGATGCCGATGGCGATCTGGGGGATCAGCCCCAGGCGAAGCAGCGGGCGGCTGAGGGCGTGCACAGTGGCGAACATGGAGGGTCTCTTGGGGTGGTCATGGGCGGGCAGGCGCCACCTGCGGGGCACACGGCGGTCGAGGCGTGGCGCGGGTGAGCGGCTGGTCGATCCGGACGAGCTGCCCCGGGCGGGTAGCCCGAGGCAGGGGCGCCTGAGGTGCGCGCGGGATTCTAGCAATATTCTCGACTCGTTTGGATGTTTTATCTGATTCTTAGGATAAAGGCAGGGTGCATTGCTGCTTTTTTCGTCTGGTGCAGCATGAAGCCGGACGGGTGGCCAGTAGGAAGAAGGCGAGATCGCGAAGACGAGAGGCCGTCAGGCAGGGGCAGACGAGGCGGGGCGTGAAACGCGCGATGCGCTATCATCAGGCAGGAACGCCTGGTCGGGCGGGCATGTGGAGATGTCCGAAATGCCGGACCGCAGAGCGAGAGGACGGAGGCGATGGACAGGAAACAGGGCAAGAAGGGGACCACCGGCAAGGTGATCGGCCTGGGGGTATTGCTGCTGGTGGCGCTGACGCTGCAGAACTGCGGGGTGATCTGAGCACCGGCCCTCTCGCGGGTAACGCGCGTCAGCCCCGCCCGGCATGGCCCGAACGGGCCTGTGTTCGTTGCGCATTACCCACTTTCGCGACGGCCTGGAGTTGGGGCTGCCGAGCCCATTGATGCCGCATTTCGTCCCTGCAAACCGGTAGTTGCTTCGTGGGTAGTGGCTTCGTGCTCTAACTCGGCGGCTGCCTGCCGGTGGATATGACCGGCAGGCTCGCGAGGTCGACCTCCCCGTGCTGGCTGGTCACCGTGAATCGGCTCCGCCTTCCCTGCTGCTGGGCAAGGCCACCGATGCGATGGTCGAGGGTGTCATAGACCCGGATGATATTGTCGGTCTGCACGACGAGGCGTCGAGCCTGCGCAAAGTAGGCATAGCGCAAACCGTTCTGTTCGCCGGTGGCGTCGGGTGTACCGAGTTCCGCCGGCCACCAGGCTGTGTTCTCTACCGCGACGAGCCGACCCGGCTGTCGGGCAAGTATCTCACCTATCTCGTGGCACAGCGCATCCACGCGGGCTTTCAAGGCATGGTTGACGGGGTCGCTCAGCATCAGCATGCCACCCTGCATCCATTGGCCGGGGCCGCCGAACTCGGGATGTGAAAACATCGCCATCTGGCCATTGCCGTCGGCCACGGCCGACACCATGTGCGCAATAGCGTCGTGACTGAAATCGTGACGCTCGGCGAGTTCGTCGACGATTGCGAGTCCCTTGGGGCTGAGTGAGTGCATGACGCTAGCCTTTTCCTGGAGCCAATGCGACAAGCCTAGTCGAAGCGCGATGCCCGCTCCTCGACTATCTGACCATCGTCGTCGCAATCCGCCATGCCAGGGCCGCTGCCAACGAGAAGGGGAGGGTACTTGCCTCAGGACCTGCCTGGCGAAGCGCCACCAGAACGGCGCGAACCCGACAGGGTTAGGCCGGCGGTTACGCTATTGGGTGCCTGACCCGTTCTCCTCTGTCTCCACCTGCCCGCGGCGCTGCATCCAGCGCATCGCGAGCCAGCACAACGCCGCCCAGGCGGCCCCGGCCGTCCACCCGGCAAGGACATCCGTCGGCCAGTGGACGCCGAGGTAGACACGGCTCATGCCCACCAGCAGGGTGAGCAGTATCGCCAGCACCAGGATGTAAGCCTTCAGCCTCAGCTCGGGCTGTACGCGGACGAGCAGGGCGGCAAGGGTGAGGTAGGTCACGGCAGACATCATCGCATGGCCGCTGGGAAAGCTTGCGGTGTAGACGATGGAGTCATGAGGAACAAGGTCGGGCCGAGGGCGATCGAAGCCGACCTTCATCATGGTGCTGAGCAGTATGCCGCCCGGCACCGCGACCGCGGCCAAGAGCGCCGCGCGATAGCGTCGGGCGAGTAACAGGTAGCCCAGGGCGCCCAGCGAGACCAGCACCAGCACGCCGACACCGCCGAGCGCAGTAAAGTCCCGCCCCAGCTCCTCCAGCCAGCCCGGGCCGAGCGGGTCGGTGTGATCGGCAGGGTTGCGCAGCGAGAGCAGCAGGGTCTCATCGATGCTCTGGGTGTCACCCTCGGAGACTTCATCGGCCAGCTCGACGAACCCCCAGACCCCGCCGAACAGGACCAGGACGCACAGTAGCGCCCCGAACTCGTAGCGGGCGAGTCGAGCCAGCTTGGAAAGGCCTTGGCGTCCCACCCGTTCGGTCCTCTCGAAGCGTTTCATAGCAACTCCACTGCCGTGAATTCTCCTGTTGCCGGATGGCGGGCTTGCACGAGCTGGCTCGCCGGATCGCCAACGAGAACCCCGTGCTCGGCGTCGAGTCCCCTCGCCTCGCGCTCTGCCTGTGCCGCCGCGATGGCCGCCTCGTCGTGGCCTTCCGTGATGCGCCACTCGCTCGGCACGCACTCGTCGGGCTGCTCCTCGGCGGCGACCATCTCAGCCCAGGCGGCTTGCTACGGCGTCGAGAAAGCCCTGCATGTCGACGACGGTCTCCGAGGCGGGGTCGGTGGTCTTGCCCTTGAGGTCGCCGGTGATGATGCCGTCGGCGACGGTATCGATCAGCGCGGCCTTGAGGCGCGTGGCGTAGTCGACCAGGGCCGCGTTGTCCTCGCGCTCGCCGAGGGTCTCCAGGGCATTGGCCACGGCGAAGATCAGCGCCGAAGAGTTGAAGTGCGCCTCCTTGCCGTCGCTCTCCAGGTACTTCAGGTAGAGGTCGTGGGCGGTGCCGTGGGGCGCCTCGAAGAGCATGGTGCCGCTCTTGCTCTCGATGATCGAGCTGGCGGTGGCCAGGCTGCCGCCGAGCGCCGCGGAGATGTCCGAGAAGATGTCGCCGTCGAGGTTCTGCGCCGGGTAGAGGGCGTTGCGCGGCGGGTCGGTGATCATCTTGATGAGCTGGCTGGAGGGCCGCATGATCATGAACGACGGCGGCGGGGTGTCGGCCTGGGCCAGTTCGCGGCGCACGTCGGTGATCACGGTGCTGAACACCTCGTCGTAGTCCATGTACTCGCGCTTGAGGCCGAAGTAGACCTCCTTCTGCTTGCGCGAGGCGTCGCGGAATACCTGGGTGACCCAGTCCTTGATGGCCTCGTGGTCGTTGGACATCAGCAGGATGGGGTCGCCCTGCTTGACGTGGCGCGCATGCTTCTCGTCGCCGTCGACGATCACCTTGAGGATGCCGTCCTCCGTGGCGGGGGCGTTGTAGCTGCCGTACTGGTCGCCGCCGCCGGCGCTCATCCGCGACAGCGAGACGTGTGCCTTGCGGGTGGGGATGCCGTGCACCTTGAGCTGCTCGACCAGCTTGTAGAGCTTGCGGCCGGTGGTGTTGTCCGGCACGCCCCACAGGGCCCGCTCGGGCGGGTTGGCGACGATGCGCGCGGCCTGGGCGTCGATCAGCTCGTAGTGGTAGGCGAGCCCCAGTGCCTCGACCTGCGCGCGGTAGTCGCTCTCGTAGATGCCCTCGATGGCGGCGCGCATCACGCCGTCGTAGCCGGCGATCACGGTGTCCTTGAGGCCGAGGTAGATGTCGCGCTTCTCGTCGATGGCGCGCTGAAAGAAGCGGTGCGCCCAGGCCTTGATCTCGTCGATGTCGTTGGTGGCGAGCAGCCAGGGGTCACCCTTCTTGACCTCGCGGCGGTGCAGCTCCACCGGGTCACCGCTGGCACCGACGAACATCAGCTTGACGATGCCGGTGGCACGGGAGAGCTCGTTGTAGCTGTCCTTGCTGCCGCCGGTCGCCATGGTGTCGACCTCGATGTCGCGGCCGACCCACTCCGGCTTGTTGAACTGCAGGTTGCGGAACTGGATGTCCTCGCGGGTGATATTCCCGCCGATGCCCTTGCGGATGGCGCCGTTGGGCGACTTGGTGGCCAGCGGGTGCAGGCTGGTGCCGTCGAGCTCGGGATGGGCGGACAGCAGCTCGCCCAGCTGGGCGCGGTTGACCGTCATGCCGGCGTTCTTCACGCCCACCCCGTGGCGCTTGAGCGCCTCGATGGCATCGATCACCGCCTGGCCGTTGGTGACCAGGCGGTTCTCCGCGGTCAGGTCGATCTCCACCAGCTCGATGTCCAGCGGGGAGGTCACGAAGGTGTCGAGGATCCGCTCGAAGGCCACCTGCGCCATCTCGTCGCCATGCAGGATGACCAGGGGGGCTGTCACTTTCAACTTGCTGCTCATCACTCTATCCCTTGTTGAGATGATGGAAACCGTTGCGATGATCAAATGCGCACAGGGTACGCCTGCCACCGGCCCTGCGCCATGCGGCCAAGGTGCAGGTCAGTGCCCCTCGGGGTCGGTGGCCCAGCGCTCGTCCGGGTGCACCTCGTTGGCGGGTAGCACCGGGTCGTAGCCCTCGGCGCGCAGCGCGGCGATCACCTCGCGGGTGTGATCGCTGCCCAGCGTCTCGAGGGTGGCCTCGACCTCGGTGGCGCGCAGCGAGAGGTCGGTGAAGGTGCGCTGGTGGGCGATCTGGATGACGTTGGCGCGCTGCTCGGCGAGCAGGCGGGTAAGCTCGGCCAGCGAGCCGGGCACGTCGGGGATGCCGACCCGCACCCGCACGATGCGCCCCGAGCGCACCAGGCCGCGCTGGATCACCGAGGAGAGCGCCAGCATGTCGATGTTGCCGCCGCACAGCACCAGCCCCACCCTGCGGCCGCGGTAGCGCGTCGGGTCGGTCAGCAGGGCGGCGAGCCCCGCGGCGCCGGCGCCCTCGGCGACGCTCTTCTCGATCTCCAGCAGCATCAGGATGGCGCGCTCGATCTCGGGCTCGTCCACCAGCACGATGTCGCTGACCAGCTCGCGGACGATCTCCCGGGTCAACTCACCGGGCTGCTTCACGGCGATGCCCTCGGCCAGGGTGGCCAGGCCGCAATGAATCTCGTCGCCGGCCAGCGCCTGCTTCATGGCGGGGAAGCGCTTGGTCTGCACGCCGATCACCTCGATATCGGGCTTCAGCGCCTTGGCCGCCATGGCGTTGCCGCTGATCAGGCCGCCGCCACCGATGGGGATCACCAGGCACTCCAGGTCGGGGACCTCCTCGAGCATCTCCAGGGCGATGGTGCCCTGCCCGGCGATGATCCGCTCGTCGTCGTAGGGGTGCACGAAGACCAGGTGGCGCTCCTCGGCCAGGCGCCGCGCATAGGCCCCGGCCTCGTCGACCCCGTTGCCCTCCAGGTGCACCTCGGCCCCGAAGTTGCGGGTGTTGCGCACCTTGAGGTTGGGGGTGTGGCGGGGCATGACGATGGTGGCGTGGATGCCCAGCCGCTTGGCGTGATAGGCCACCGCCTGGGCGTGGTTGCCCGCCGACATGGCGATCACGCCCCGGGCGCGCTCCTCGGGGCTGAGCGAGAGCAGGTGGTTGAGGGCGCCGCGTTCCTTGAAGGAAGCGGTGAACTGGTGGTTCTCGAACTTGATGTAGAGCTCGCAGCCGGTGAGCTGCGAGAGGGTGGTGGAGTGCAGGCAGGCGGTGCGCTCCACGCTTCCCTGAAGGCGGGTGGCGGCCTGTCGGACGTCGTCGAGGGTCACGCTCATGGGAGGGTCGTCTCCGTTGTCGAGGTGGTGTCGGGGCATCAGGCGTCTGCCGGGTGGGGCAGGCGCGCTGCCAGGGCGAACACGTGGGGATCATCCACGCCGAGTTCGCTCAGGGCCTGGGCCAGGTTGACCAGGTAGTCGCGGTTGGGGCCGCTGGGGCCGTGGGCCACGGCAATCTGCTCGGCGATGGCGTCCAGCGGGGCGTCGCCGAGGAAGGCGGCGTTGTCCTCGGTGGCGAGATACACCAGCCCGTCGGCGCTCGAAGGCGTGGCACCGTCGTCGAAGTGCAGCCGGGTCACCTCGCGCAGATAGCCGTTCTTCTCGCGTACGTCGAGCGGGCCGAGCACCTCGGGGGTGATGCGGTAGGCCATGCCGTGGCAGGTCGCGCCGGGCTCGCGCACCAGGGTGACCACGCGACCCGGCGACTCGGGGGTGCCGCGGTGGTCGTGGGAGCCCTGCCAGAAGCGGCGCACCCAGCCGTGGATATAGGCCGGGCGGCGCTCCAGGAAGGGGAAGTCGGCCTTCCAGATCAGCGAGCCGTAGCCGAACAGCCAGATCTCGTGGTGGCCGTCGAAGTGGGTCATCTGCCGGTTGCGGTGGGTCGTGTCGAGGGTCATCCCCGAATGATGCGTCGCCCGGCAGCGAATGTCGAAGGGTGGAGGCGGGTCGCGGCCGGTTCGGTCGCCATCGACGTCCGTCGGGCCGGCGGGTATCTTGGCGGCTGCTCGGCCGATACCGGCCGCGGGCGGGGCGTCACGGAGCACGCCGCGCCATCCATCGCGCAGGGGGCAGGGAACATGGAGAACGCACTGATGTGGCTGGCCACCGGCCTCGGCACGGGACTCTCGCCCTGGGCCTCGGGCACCGTCGGGTCGCTGCTGGGGCTGCCGCTCGCCTGGTGGCTGCTGGGCCGCTCCCGCCGCCTGCAACTCGCCCTGGTGGCTGCGCTGCTGGTGGCGGCCGTGCCAATCTGCCACCTGGCCGCGGAGGAGCTGGGCCTCAAGGATGACGGGCGCATCGTGCTCGACGAGATCGTCGCCTTCCCGGTGGCGGTGCTGGGCCAGTCGGCGGCGCGACACCCCGCGGCCCTGGCCGGGGCCTTCGTGGTCTACCGGCTTCTCGATGCCACCAAGCCGCCGCCGGTGAGCCTGGCCGAGGCGGTGCCCGGGGGCGTGGGCATCGTGCTCGACGACACCGTGGCGGCGGCCATGAGCTGGCTGGTGGTGGCCGCCGGCCTGTTCCTGTGGCGTCGTCGCCGGCCTGCCTGATACAGGGGGATGCATTTCGTTACGACGCCGGGGCTTGTGCTCGCTGGCCGGTACCCCGAGGTCCTGGGGTGTGTCACCTGGCCCGTCCATGCGGGTCAGTCGATTACCCGACAGCAAGGAGATCACCATGAGCCAACAGCTCGACGGCAAGCGCGTTGCCATCCTGGCCACCCATGGTTTCGAAGAGTCGGAACTGGCCGTGCCCAAGGCCAAGCTCGATGCCCAAGGGATCACGGTGGACGTGGTCTCTCCCGAGGCCAAGGGTATTCGCGCCTGGGCCGAGAGCGACTGGGGCGAGACCTACGAGGTCGACAGGTCCCTCGATGAGGCCAACTCCACCGACTACCACGCCCTGGTGTTGCCCGGTGGCCTCTTCAATCCGGATGCCCTGCGACAGGACGAACGTGCGCTGAGCTTCGTTCGGCACTTCTTCGAGGCCGGCAAGCCGGTGGGTGCCATCTGCCATGCCCCCTGGATCCTGATCAATGCCGAGGTCGTCGAAGGGCGGACCCTGACCTCCTATCCCTCGGTGAGGAAGGATCTCGAGAACGCCGGGGCGCGCTGGATCGACGAGCGGGTCGTCGTCGACAACGGCCTGGTCACCAGCCGCACACCGAAGGACCTGGATGCCTTCTGCCACAAGATGGTCGAGGAGATCCACGAGGGTCGACATGCCGGTCAGGCGTCTTGAGACGGCGACCCTGTACGTAAGAGACCTCACGGGTTCGGCCGCGGTCAGCGAGCAACGCCGTGAGCCGCACAACGCCTGTCCTTCACGGGACAGGCGTTGTGCTGTCAGGCTATTGCGCCCGCTGTTCGGTACTTGCCGGAGCCTCAGTCGCCCGGGGCCGCCGGCAATGGAAACACCACGTCGAAGCCGCGGGCATCGAGATGGCGGATGTCGCTCGGCCGGCCCTGGTCGTCGAGCTCCACCAGGCCGATGCCGGCGCCGTTCCACAGCCGCTCGCCGGCCTTGGCGCGGTCCGGGTCTCGCGGCTTGATCACCATGCGCCGGCGCTGGGTGAGCCAGTTGAGCGGCGAGCGCGGGGCATAGAGCCAGCGGTTGAGGCGATCGAGCCAGTCGAGCAGGGTATCGGGAAAGGCGTTCTTGATGCCACTGGAGGTGACCTGCCAGATCCGGGGCCCCTCGCGGCGCTGGCGGAGGTGGATGTCGTAGGCGAAGGAGTAGTGCACGTCGCCGGAGAGGATCACGTAGTGCCCCGGCGAGCGCGAGTGGCGGAAGATGTTGAGCATCACGCTGGCCGCGCCGCGGTGGGCCATCCAGTTCTCGGCATCGACCAGCAGCGGCCTGCCGGCCAGGGTGAAGAGCCGCTGGATGGTCTCGATCAGCTTGACGCCGAACATCGGCGCCGGCGAGACGATCACCACCGACGTGGCGCCGAGGATCTGCTGCTGCAGTTCCGAGAGCGCCTCCCAGTCCATCAGGCCGGAGGGGCGTTTCGGGCTGCGTTCGCTGCGCCAGCGTCGGGTGCGGGTATCCAGGATCACCAGCTTCGGCTCCCCCTCGACCTCCACCTCCCAGCCCTGGAAGCGCAGCAACCGCTCGATGACGGCGTCCTGCTCCCCGGCAGGCAGCCAGCCCTCCCGGCTGGCTGCCGACGCCAGCAGCTCAGTGACCTCCGCCAGCGGCTAGGCCAGGCGGTCCGGGTCGTTGCCCCAGCCCTGGCAGAGCAGGTAGGCCAGCAGGGCGTTGCCGATGATGCGTCGCGAGAAGGGGTGCCCGTAGGCGGTGCGCTCCCAGTCCGCCGTGAGGTTCCAGTCGTCGGTGATGTCGTGGTCGTCGAAGATCATCAGCGTGGGCAGGTGGGCCATCACCCGGGCGGCGGCGGGCAGCCCCTCGGCGAAGCGTGCGATGACCGCTCGCTGCTCGCCGAAGCGTGCCGCGTCCTTCTCGTCCAGCGTCGGTTCGGTCATCTCGACCAGCCGCCAGGGCACCGGCGACCAGACCAGCAGGTACATGGCGATGACCTCGGCGAAGCTCATCAGGTGGTTTTGGGCGTTGGCCGAGGTGAAGACCGGCTTGCGCACGCCGCCGAAGAAGCGCTCGCGCAGGTCCTCACTGCTCTTGACGTCCGGCAGCAGCGCCTCTCGCCGGTAGTAGGTGGCGGTGTCCGTATAGAGCGCCTGGCTGTCGGCCACGGTGGCGCCCTCCAGGGTCTCGTCGAAGAGGCCCAGGCGGCGGATCAGCGCATGGATGGCGACCAGCAGGGGGCCGGCGACGTCGTCGGCATAGACCTGGTCCCCGGTCATCAGCAGCCAGGCGGGCCAGGCCTCGGGCGCCTCCCGGCGCTCGGCCAGCCAGGCATCGGTGCGCACCAGGCCGTCGGAACCGTCATGGTGGGGCCGGCGGCAGGAGCCATGGAGCAGTCGGCGGTGGCTGTCGGCCAGCACGAAGCAAGGGTGCGTGGCGCCCTCGTGCAGCAGATGGGGGGCCCAGTCGGCGATGCCGCTGTCGTCCCCGCTGTCCTCCCCGACCGGGGTGATCTTCAGGTCGTAGTCGATGCGCACGACGCGGGGCAGAGGGGTGTCAAGGGCCACGTCGATCAGGTGCAGCCAGGCATGCCGGCCCAGCGGCAGGCGCTGCAGGCGGCGTTCGTTGAGGGTCAGGCGGCGCGGCGGATGTCCGGCCGGGTGCAGCATCAGGCCGAGGTCGAGGGGGCGCGAGCCCACCAGCCAGATCACCAGGCGCTCCGCGCTCAGGCGCCGCAGGAGGGGGCCGGCGAGCACCTCGGGCAGGGGAGCGGTGTCTCGTGACATGGCAATCCTTTGCGTCGAGGGTGCCGTGGCGGTCGACGGCACTGGTCGTGAACAGGTCAACAGACTAGGCTGGCGGCGGTTTCGTTCCACCTTTTACCTTCCCCTACCCCCTGATGGAGACTTCCACCATGACCGTGATGCTGCTCGGCCTGTTGATCTTTCTCGGTGTGCACTCGGTGCGCATCGTCGCCGACGACTGGCGAACCGCCCAGATCCAGCGCATGGGCGAGCTGCCCTGGAAGGCGGCCTATTCGGTGGTCTCGATCATCGGCCTGGCCCTGGCGATCTGGGGCTATGGCCAGATGCGCCTGGACCCGGTATGGGTGTGGCAGCCCCCGGTGGGCCTGCGCCATGCCGTCTCACTGCTGATGATTCCCGCCTTCGTGCTGCTGGTGGCGGCCTATGTGCCCGGCAACCATCTCAAGGCCAGGCTGGGCCACCCGATGATCATCGCCGTGAAGCTGTGGGCCTTCGCCCACCTGCTGGCCAACGGCCGGCTGGGCGACATCGTCTTCTTCGGGGCCTTCGTGCTGTGGGCCGTGTTCGACTTCCGTGCGGCCCGTCGTCGGCCCCGGCCCGATAGCGCCGCCCCGGGCATGGTCGGTACCGTCGCGACCGTGGTGATCGGCCTGGTGGCCTACTACCTCTTCGCCTTCCACCTGCATGTCTGGGTCACCGGCGTGCCGGTGATGTGATCCCGCCCCGACGAACCGGGCCCCTGAACCGGCGGCTGGGCCTTTCCCTATATGGTGCTACGCTGATTGAGTCGGCACTGAACCGTCATCGGCGGGTCATGCCGTCGTCACATCGCCGCGCGATAACGGGGTGCGTCCCAGCCACCATGGAGAGTTCGTCATGTCGATCACACGTCGCCGTTTCCTCAAGGGCAGCCTGGCCGCCGGGGCCGTGGCCAGCGTGCCGTCCTTCTATGTCAACACGGTGCTGGCGCAGGAGCAGACGCTGCGCATCTATGCCTGGGCGGGCTACTTCAATGACCGGATGCTGGCGGACTTCACCGAGAAGACCGGGATCAAGGCCACCTTCACTCCCTACGGCACCAACGACGAACTGATGAACTCCCTGCGTGCCAGCGACGGCGAGGGCTTCGACGTCATCATGCCGACCGTGGATCGAGTGCCCGGCTATCTCGACTACGACCTGATCCAGCCGCTGGACGAGTCGCGCATCAACTGGAGCGGCGCCCTGGACAGCGCCATCGAGGGCTCCGAGACCGGCGGGGTGGTGGACGGCAAGCGCTATTTCGCGCCCAGCGACTGGGGCACCGAGGCGATCACCTGGCACCGCCGCTTCGCCGACGTCGACCGCGCCAACCTGAGCTATGCCGACCTGTGGAACCCCGAGCATGGCCAGGGCGTCACGGTGCGCGGCCACTCGGCGCTGGTCGGCATCGGCCTGTGGCTGGAGCGCGAGGGCCGGCTGCCGCACCCGCTGCTCGACTCCTACCAGAGCGAGGAGGCGATGCGCGCCAACTTCGACGTCATCCTCGAGGAGGCGGTCAAGCACAAGGAGCTGCTGGTGCAGTTCTGGAACACCGAGAACGAGGCCCAGGCCGCCTTCCGCACCAATGGCGCGATCATCGGCCAGACCTGGGACTCCACCGCCTTCCGCCTGCAGCAGGAGGGCGAGGAGATCGCCTACGGGGCGCCGAAGGAGGGGGCGCTGGCGTGGATGGAGGGCTTCGTGATCCCGCGCAACGCCCGCAACCCGGACGCCGTCTACGAGCTGATCAACTGGTACTACACCCCCGAGGCGGGCGCCATGTTCGTCGAGGCCACCGGCTACAACTCCACCTCCAAGGGCGCCACCGAGCTGCTGCCCGAGGCGACGCGCAACTTCTTCACCGACTCCTACACCGAGGAGGACCTGGCCAACCTCTGGTGGTGGCCGATCCAGGAGCCCTGGTACGTGGCGCTGCGCAACGAGTACCAGGACCGCTACCTCTCCGCATGACATCGCGTGACCCCGGCCCCGAGGTGACCATGGACGGCAGCGTCCGCCTGGAGGAGGTGGTGATGCGCTTCGGCGACTTCACCGCCATCGACAAGACGACGCTCGAGATCGGCTCGGGGGAGTTCTTCAGCTTCCTCGGGCCCTCGGGCTGCGGCAAGACCACCCTGCTCAACATGATCAGCGGCTTTCTGACCCCCAGCGAGGGGCAGGTGCTGATCGGCGGCGAACCCATGGCCGGGGTGCCGGTGAACCGCCGTCCCACGGCGATGATCTTCCAGAACCTGGCGCTCTTCCCGCTGATGACGGTGTTCGAGAACATCGAGTTCGGCCTGGAGGTGCGCGGGGTCGACCGCAAGGCGCGCCGCGAGGCCTCCGAGCGGCTGCTGGCGCTGGTGGCCCTGGAGGGCAGCGGGCCGAAGCGGATCGGTGAGCTCTCCGGCGGCCAGAAGCAGCGGGTGGCCATCGCCCGGGCGCTGGCCGTGGAGCCGCGGGTGCTGCTGCTCGACGAACCGCTCTCGGCGCTGGACCTCAAGCTGCGCCAGCACATGCGCGCCGAGCTCAAGGCGATCCAGCGCAAGACCGGCATCACCTTCATCTATATCACCCACGACCAGGGCGAGGCGCTGACCATGTCCGACCGGGTGGCGGTGATGTCGGCGGGGCGCATCCAGCAGGTGGCCGACCCCGTGACCCTTTACCGTTCGCCGGCCACCGGCTTCGTGGCGGCCTTCGTCGGCGAGAACAACCGGCTTCGGACGACCCTGATCCAGCGCCAGGGCGAGCGGGTACGCCTGGACGGCGGAGTGCTGGGCGAGCTGGCCGGCCGTGTCGCGGCGTCGTCCCGGCTGGAGGGCGGCGACCGGGCGGCGCTCTACATCCGTCCCGAGCACCTGCGCCCGGTCGAGGAGGGGGCCGTGGGCCCGATCCTTGCGGCCACCCTGGAGGCGGTGCACTTCGAGGGCGCCTGGGTGGTGCTGGAGGCGAGGCTCGATGCCTCCGGCGAGATGCTCAGGGTGCAGCTGGGCCATGAGATATCCCGGCAGTACACGGATGCCCTGGTCGCCGGGCGTCGCATGAGATTTGGCTATGAACCCGACGATGCGGTGGTGCTGCCCGAGGATGGCAGCCCCCGGGTCGACGAGGCGACCGGCGAGGTGGTGGAGGCCGGCCATGTTTAGGCAGCTCGCCGCGCGCTTCGGCAGCCCCCTGGCCATGGCGATCCTCGGCCTGCTGGGCATCTGGCTGATCGTGATGGTGACCCTGCCGCAGCTGCAGATGATCGATTACTCGCTGCGCCCCAACCTGCTGCCGGCCCAGCAGGGCGGGCCGCAGGACGGCTGGACGCTGGCCAACTACGCTACCCTGTTCGCCAACGACATCCACCGGGCGATCTTCTTCAAGACGCTGTGGTCCAGCGTGCTGGTGACCCTGCTGACGCTTGGCGTGAGCTATCCGCTGGCCTGGTACCTGGCCAAGGTGGCTACCCCGCGGCAGGCGGCGCTGTGCATCCTGCTGCTGATCATTCCCTTCTGGATCAACGAGATCCTGCGTACCTATTCGTGGTTCATCATCCTCGCCTTCCGCGGGCCGCTCAACGAGGTGCTGATGATGCTGGGGCTGATCGACCGGCCGATCCGCTTTCTCAGCGGCGACGGCGGGGTCATGGTGGGCATGGTCTACGCCTATATCCTGTTCATGGTCTTTCCGGTCTACAACGCCATCGAGAGCCTCGACGACAACCAGGTGCGCGCGGCGCGAGACCTGGGGGCGGGGACGGTGCGCACCCATCGGCGCATCGTCATTCCCCATGCCAAGCCGGGGATTGCCACGGGCTGCATCATGACCTTCATGCTGGCGGCGGGCAGCTATGCGGTGCCGGCGCTGCTCGGCTCGCCCGGCAGCCGCTGGTTCACCCAGATCATCTACAACTGGTTCTTCGAGGGTGGCAACTGGAACCAGGGGGCGGCCTACGCCTTCCTGCTGCTGGTGCTGTGCATCGGCTTCATGTCGCTGGTCATGAAGGTGTTCAAGGTGGGCCTGGGGGACATTGCCAAATGAGGAACTGGGCCAAGTGACGGGGGAGCGGGCGTGAGCGCACAGCGACTGATGGCCCTGGGCCTGCGCTTCTATGTGGTGGTGTTCTTCGCCTACCTCTTCCTGCCGCTGCTGGTGATGGCCGCGGCCACCTTCAACGACAGCCGCTTCCCCACGGTGACGCCCTGGGACGGCACCACCCTGAAGTGGTTCGGCGAGCTCGCCGCCGACGGCGGCATGTGGCAGGCGCTGGGCAACAGCGCCATCGTCGCCGTCGGGGTGCTCTGCCTGGCGGTGCCCATCGGCATCGCCACGGCGCTGTTCCTCAATACGGTGCAGAGCCGCGCCAAGCCCTTCCTCTATGCGCTGATCCTCTCGCCGCTGCTCACCCCGGGGGTGATCATCGGCATCTCCACGCTGATCTTCTGGCGCCAGCTCGGGGTCGGCGGGGGCATCTTCCTCACCGTGCTCGGCCAGGCCACCTTCATCGCCGCCTACGTGATGCTGATGGTCACCGCGCGGCTGCAGCGCTTCGATCGCACCATGGAGCGGGCCGCCCTGGACCTGGGCGCCAGCCAGTGGCAGATGTTCCGGCGCATCCTGCTGCCCTACCTCAGGCCGGCGATCCTCTCGGCGGCGGTGATCGCCTTCCTGCAGTCCTTCGAGAACTACAACACCTCCCTGTTCGTGGTGGGCTACGACACCACCCTGACGGTCTACATCGCCTCCAAGGTGCGTACCGGCCTCACGCCGGCGGTCAACGCCCTGGGACTGATCCTGATACTGGTCACCGTGCTGCTGGCCGTGGCCTACGAGGTCAAGCGGCGCCGCGAGGCGGCGAGAAGCGTGAAGGGAGTTTAACCGCTGCGCTATGCTGGGGCCTGGCAAGGGAGGGCTCATGGCTCACGACCACGACCACGCGCGTCACACCACTCTCCACACCGGGCAGGACAGCCAGCGCCGGCTGTTCTGGGCGATCCTGCTCACCGGCGGCTTCATGGTCGCCGAGGTGGTGGGCGGCATCCTCTCCGGCTCGCTGGCGCTGCTCGCCGATGCCGGCCACATGCTCACCGACACCGCCGCCCTGGCGCTGGCCTGGTTCGCCGCGCGCATCAGCCGCCGCCCGGCCGACGAGAAACGCAGCTTCGGCTACCACCGGGTGCAGATCCTGGCCGCCTTCGTCAACGGCCTGACGCTGATCGCCATCGTGGTGTGGATCCTCATCGAGGCGATCCGCCGGCTGCTCTCGCCGGTGGAGGTGATGGGCACCCCCATGCTGGTGATCGCCGCCCTGGGACTTCTGGTCAACGTGGTGGTGTTCGCCATCCTGCACTTCGGCGACCGCGACAACCTCAACATCCGCGGCGCGGCGCTGCACGTGCTGGGCGATCTTCTGGGCTCGGTGGCGGCCATCGTCGCCGCCCTGGTGATACTGGCCACCGGCTGGATGCCCATCGACCCGCTGCTCTCGGTGCTGGTGGCGATGCTGATCCTGCGCAGCGCCTGGAAGCTGACCCGGGAGTCCGGCCATATCCTGCTGGAAGGCGCCCCGAACGACCTGGACGCGGCGACCCTGCGCCGCGAGATTCCCGAGCAGCTGGAGGCGGTCTGCAACGTGCATCACGTGCATGTCTGGTCGCTGACGCCGGGGCGGCACCTGGTGTCGCTGCATGCGGCCATCGATGAGGGCGAGGACCGCCAGGCTGCGCTGGTGGCGATCCGGACCCTGCTGGTGGAGCGCTATGGCCTGGACCATGCCACCATCCAGCTGGAGAGTCGGCACCACTGCGCCGACGAGCCCGAACCCGGCGAGGACCGCCAGGGCTGAGGCGCGCTCGCCGCGTCAGTCGGCGGTCTGGAAGGGACGGTCGGGCAGCCAGACGCGCACCGCCAGGCCGCCGAGGCGCGAGCGCGCGAGCTCCAGCCGGCCGCCGTTGAGCTTCACCAGGTCGGCGACGATGGCCAGGCCCAGGCCGCTGCCCGGGCGCTGTTCGTCGAGCCGGGCACCGCGGGCCAGCGCGGCCTGGCGCTGGGCCTCGTCCATGCCTGGCCCGTCATCCTCGACCTCCAGCCAGCTCCCTCCGGCATCGCTGCCGCCGCGCATCTCGACCCGTCCCTCGGCCCAGCGCAGGGCATTGTCCAGCAGGTTGCCGACCAGCTCCTGCAGGTCCTGGGCCTCCATGCGCACGCGCATCCCGGCCGGCAGGTCGTGGTGGAGGGTGATGCCGCGTCGCTCGGCCAGGCGGCCAAGCCCCGCGAGGATGGGGGTGAGCACCTCGCCGGCGTCGACCCGGGGAGCCAGGCCGGCGTCCCCGGCGGCCGAGGCGCGGGCCAGGTGGTGGCGTACCGCCGCATCGATGCGCGCCAGCTCGTCACGGATGCGTGTGCGCCGCGGCTCCTCGATCCCGTCGGCCAAGGTGGTCAGCACGCTCACCGGGGTCTTCAGCGCATGCGCCAGGTTGCCGGCGGCGTGGCGCGCATGGGTCATCAGTCGTCGGTCGCGGTCCAGTACCCCGTTCATGGCCCGGGCGAGGCGGGCCAGCTCCGGCGACAGGCGGGTATCGAGGCGCTCGGCCTCGCCGTTCTCCACCTGCTGCAGGTCGGCCTGTATCCGGCGCAGCGGGGCCAGGCCCCAGCGGACCTGCAGGGCCAGGGTGGCCAGCAGCAGCAGCCCCAGGCCGACCAGGAAGAGCGTGACCAGCCGGGTAAAGCGGGCGAGCCCCGCGTCCAGCGTTTCCCGGGAGACGGCCACGCTGACGTGCAGCGGACCGTCCAGCGGTGCCAGGCGGATATCGCGCTCGATGACGCGCAGCGGCGTCCCGCGCGGGCCTGCCAGGTCACGGATCATCACCTGGCGGTGGGAGCGCACCGGCAGGCGCTGGTCCCACAGCGAGCGGGAGGTCAGCACCCGCTCGTCGCCGTCGCTGATCTGCCAGTACCAGCCGGAGAGCACCTGCTCGAAGCGCGGATCGCCCAGCGAGCGTTCATGGACCAGCCGCTGCTCCGTCGGCTCCCAGGCGAGGCCGGCGACGACCACGTTGAGCAGGGCTTCCAGGCGCTCGTCGAAGGCGCCCGTCGCGGTCGTGCGGAAGTAGTGGGAGAGTCCCGTGGCGGCCAGCGGCAGGGCGATCGTGAGGGTCAGCAGGGACGCCAGCAGCAGGCGACTGGCCAGCGACAGCTGCCGCAGTCGACTCATGGCGCCTCGTCGCCTCCGGCCAGGCGATACCCCTGGCCACGGTGGGTCTGGATGCGCGCGGCGCCCAGCTTGCGGCGCAGCCGGCTGATCTGGACGTCGATGACGTTGGAGTCCGGCTCGTGGTCGCGGTCGTAGACGTGCTCGGCGAGCTCGCTGCGGCTCACCACGCGGGGCGCGGCGTGGGCCAGGTAGGCGAGCAGACGCGACTCCTGGGCGGTCAGGCTCACCGGGCGGCCGGCCAGGGTGACGCTGCCGGTGTGGGTGTCGAAGGAGAGCTCGCCGATCCTCAGCACCGGGTGGGCGTGGCCGTGGCTGCGCCGCACCAGGGCGCGCAACCGGAACAGCACTTCGGCGGTCTCGAAGGGCTTGGTGACGTAGTCATCGGCCCCGGCCGAGAAGCCGGCGGCCTTGTCGGCCCAGCGGGTGCGGGCGGTGAGTACCAGCACCGGGGTGTCGATGGCGTCCTCGCGCCACTGGGCGAGCCAGCGGCTGCCGTCGCCGTCGGGCAGGCCCAGATCGAGGATCACCGCGTCGTAGGCCTCGGTGCGCACCAGGAAGTCCGCCTCGCCACCGGCGGTGGCGGTCTCCAGCAGCACGCCGGCGTCCCCCAGGGCCTCGCTCAGCGCCTCGGCCAGCGCGCGGTCATCCTCCACCAGCAGCACCTTCATTCCGCGCCATCCTCGCGTCGCATCCCGTTGATGTTCACCCCCTCCATGCCGATCAGCTGGCCACTGGCGGCATCGAACTCGAACTCCACCACCTGGCCCTGGGGGCCGAGCATCTCGACCTCGTAGGTCATCCGGCCGTCGTCACGCTCGAGTTCCACCTCCAGTACCTGGCCCACATAGCGGGCCTCCAGCCAGTCGAGGATATCGGGCAGGGGCACGATCCTCCCTTCGCGCACCGCCTCGTGGAGGTCGTGCCACCCCTCATCTGCCGGCGCGGGGGAGGCGGCCAGCAGGGCGAGGAGGGCGGCCAGCGCCGGCAGGCGCAGGCTTGGAAGCAGGTAACGATTCATCATGGCCACAGGGTGCCAGGGCGAACATGAATGCAGCATGAATGGCCTCGTCACCCTGTGGCAAGGTCGGGGGCGATATAACGGGGTGGCACCCATGAACGGAGGTATGACCCATGAAACGCAAGATGATCCTGGCCGGTACCCTGGCCAGCCTGATGGCCGCTGCCAGCCTGGCCCAGGCAGAGGAGAGCCGCCTGCCGGCGGAGCGCCTCGACGACATCCTGGCCCAGGCCAGCGCCTTCGGCTTCACCTACTTCGGGGAGATCGAGGTAAAGGACGATGACAGCGTGGAGATCGAGGGCTGGCTCGACGACGAGTGGCAGGCCGAGGTCCGGCTGTCGCTGGAGACCGGCGAGTCCCTCGAGGAGGAGCGCAAGCGTCGCGAGGGTGGCGCCTGGGGGATGAACGAGGACGAGGTGCGCCTGGCCATGGAGGCCGCGGTGGCCGAGGGGCTGGCCGAGTTCGAGGAGATCCAGGTCGACCGTGACGGCCGCGTCGAGGTCGAGGGTCGCGATGGCGAGGGCCGCGAGCTCGAGGTCAGGAGTCGCCAGGGCGAGGAGGGCACGAGCGAGGTGGAGCGCGACTGAGCCCATCGCCGGGGCCTTGCCCCGGCGATTCCCCCACCCGGCATGAAGCCCGTCATGAAGAGGGCCCGGCGCGACAGCTTCGCGCCGGGCCCTTTCGTGCGGGCGCGGTTCAGGTCATGCGCTGCAGGCTGCGTTCGCCGAGCCACCACTGGTGGGCCAGTGCGGCGAGCACATGGCCGGCGATGACGAACCACAGCAGATTGGCGAGCAGCTCGTGGGTCTCCTCGAAGGCCTCCTCGAGCCACTCGATCTCGGTTCCCGCCGCGATCAGCGGGGCTCCGAAGAGGGTCACGCCCTCGCCGCTGCCCCAGGCCGCGAGCAGGCCGCTGAGCGGGATGATCAGCAGCAGGGCATAGAGGGCCAGATGGCCGAGCCGCGCGGCCAGACGCCAGTGGGCGGGCGGGGCCGGACGGCCGCGGTTGACGGCGCGCCAGGCCAGGCGGAAGGCGAGCAGGGCCAGCAGCGCCATCCCGATACTCTGGTGCAGGTCCATCGCGGTGGCCTCGCCGAGGGCCTCGAAGTCCTCCATCCACCAGTCGCTGCCCAGCATCAGCAGGACCAGCAGGGCCATGGACCAGTGGAGGGCGCGGGAGACGGGGCCGTAGCGGCGTTCGGTATCGAGCCAGTTCATCAGGATCACTCCTCGTTGGTGGGTACGTGATCCGTCTTACACCTCCTCGCCTTGCAGCAGCCTTAACGTCCCGTTCATCCGGCATTCATGTGGCGCAGCCGCGCTCCCGACGGTTTCTTCCCTGTGGCTCAGCCCGCCGAGCCGTAGAGCCCCATCACGCTGACCAGGATGAGCACCCCGCCGAGCACCCGGAAGTAGAGGTTGGTGCGGCTGGCGAGCATGTGCTGGTGGGCACGTTCGCCGAGCAGGTGGCCGGCCAGGGCGCAGGGCAACAGCCACAGGTGGTGGATGAGCTGCAGGTCGACGCCGGCGATCACGAAGGAGACCATCTTGATCAGCACAAGGATGAACCACAGCACGAAGAGGGTATCGCGCAGCTGGTGGGCGGCGACGTGGGTGGCGAAGACCGCGACGATCAGCGGGGCGCCGATCAGCGAGGTACCGCTGACGTAACCGCCCAGCGCCAGCAGCACCGCGTCCACCACCCGGTTGCGGCTGCGAAAGGGCCTGTCGAGCAGGTAGCCGACGGCATAGACCATCACGATCACGAAGATGATGTTGGTCAGGACGTTGCCCGGCAGGGTCAGCAGGCCGACCACCCCGATCAGCTTGGGGATGATCATCACCTTCATCGCCCTGAGCAGGTAGCCCCAGTCGATATTGCCCTCGGTCGGCGCCTGGCCGGCGTTGTCGGCCACCAGCTGCCGGTGGCCGCGCCAGGCGATCCAGCTGGAGAAAATCAGCAGGTGCACGGCGATGATCGGCAGGAAGACCAGCGGCTCGTCGAGCACGAGCAGCAGGAAGGGCAGCGACAGCACGGCGCCGCCGAAGCCCAGGCTGGTGCGCACGAACCCGCTCCAGACGAAGATCAGCCCGATCAGGACAAGCTGGGGGATCTCGAGGTCGGCCATCAGGGCGCTCCTTTCCCGTGTGGAGGTGTCATGGCGGCAGTGCGCCCCAGACGCCGGTGAGTACCTCCAGCGCCTCGGCGATCACCGCCTCCTCGCCGCGGTCGCGGCGCCAGACGAAGCTGAGCGCGCAGGGCAGGCGCACGCCTTCGGCGACCACCAGGCCGCGCTCCTGGCGCTCGGCCATGGCAAGCGCATCGCGGGCCAGGCTGAGGCCCACGCCGGCGCGCACCAGGTCGAGCATGCAGGCCTCCTGGTCCACCTGGGCCACGCCGTTGGGCACGATGCTCAGCGGGTCGAGCACGCCGTGCAGGAGGCGGTAATGGGCGGAATTCTCGGGCGTGGTGATCCACGGCAGGGTGGCGAGCCGGGGCCAGTCGGCGCCGGCCAGACGGCTGCCCCAGCCGGCCGGGGCGATCACGTGGTAGTCGAAGTGGGTGAGTTCGCAATGGGCGATTTCCGGGTCGCCCGGCCCCTCGCCGGGCGGCGCCAGGAAGAAGCCGACGTCCAGCTCGCCGCGCCGCACCCACTCCAGCACGGTGCCGCTCATGCCGTGGTGCAGCTCGGTCTCGAGCTGCGGGGCCCGCTCCACCAGGCGACGCAGGAAGGCCCCCAGGCGGATGAACTCCGGGTCGACGATGGTGCCGATCTTGAGCCGGCCACGCAGCGTGCTGTGCAGGGCCCGGGCGTTCTGCTCGAAGGCGGCCATGGCCGCCAGCGCCTTCTCGGCGGCGGGCAGCAGCGCTCGGCCGTCGGCGGTGAGCTCCAGCCCCTGGGGGCGGCGCTGGAACAGCGCGAGGCCAAGGCTCGCCTGGAACTGCTTGAGCTTCAGGCTCACCGCGGGCTGGGTCAGGTGCAGGCGCTCGGCGGCACGCGAGACGCTGCCTTCCCTAGCCACGGTGACGAAGGCACGCAGGGTCTGGAGGTCCTGCATGGTGTCGCTTCCTTGGGTGGAGTGATATCAGCCAAATTTATACGCTGATTTTGAATTACTCAATTGATCCTGATGGCGATAGGGCTAGTCTAGGCGCCAATGGGGGCACTTCTGTTACTCCCCCTCCCCGACAACGGACGTCCATCCCCGATTCCGACAACGACGAGACGAGACCGCCATGAGCACAGCCAGCATCCCGCATTATATCAACGGGCAAATGTCAGCCGGCGAATCCGGCCAGCACCAGGCCGTGACCAACCCGGCCACCGGCCAGGTGACCGGCCAGGTGGCCCTGGCCTCCCAGGCCGATGTGGCCACGGCGGTGGACGCCGCCAAGGCCGCCTTCCCGGCCTGGGCCGATACCCCGCCGATCCGTCGCGCCCGGGTGATGTTCAAGTTCCTCCAGCTGCTGGGCGAGCACAAGGATGACCTGGCGCGGGCGATCACCCTGGAGCATGGCAAGGTGTTCACCGATGCCCAGGGCGAGGTGGCGCGCGGCATCGACGTCGTCGAGTTCGCCTGCGGCATCCCGCAGCTGCTCAAGGGCGACTACACCGAGCAGGTCAGCACCGGCATCGACAACTGGACCCTGCGCCAGCCGCTGGGCGTTGTCGCCGGCATCACTCCCTTCAACTTCCCGGTCATGGTGCCGATGTGGATGTTCCCCATCGCCATCGCCGCCGGCAACACCTTCATCCTCAAGCCGAGCCCGCTGGACCCCAGCGCCTCGCTGCTGATCGCCGACCTGCTCAAGCAGGCGGGGCTGCCGGATGGTGTCTTCAACGTGGTGCAGGGCGACAAGGATTCCGTGGAGGCGCTCCTTGACCACCCCGACGTCAAGGCGCTCTCCTTCGTCGGCTCCACGCCGATCGCCAACCTGATCTACGAGCGGGGTGCCCGCCACGGCAAGCGCGTCCAGGCCCTGGGCGGCGCCAAGAACCACATGGTGGTGATGCCCGATGCCGACCTCGACAAGGCCGTGGATGCGCTGATCGGCGCCGCCTACGGCAGTGCCGGCGAGCGCTGCATGGCGATCAGCGTGGCGGTGCTGGTGGGCGACGTGGCCGACGAGCTCGTGCCGCGCCTGGCCGAGCGGGCGCGCGCGCTCAAGGTCAAGAATGGCCTGGAGCTGGATGCCGAGATGGGCCCGATCGTCACCGCCCAGGCGCACCAGCGCATCACCGGCTATATCGAGAAGGGCGTGAGCGAGGGTGCCGAGCTGGTCGTCGATGGCCGTGACTTCGATGCCGCCGCGACCGGCGACGACTGCGCCGAGGGCTTCTGGATGGGCGGCTCGCTGTTCGACCACGTCACCCCGGAGATGACCATCTACCAGGAGGAGATCTTCGGCCCGGTGCTGGCCTGCGTGCGGGTGCCCGACATCGCCACCGCCATCCAGCTGATCAACGACCACGAGTTCGGCAACGGCGTGAGCTGCTTCACCGAGAGCGGCAGCGTGGCCCGAGAGTTTGGCCGGCGCATCCAGGTGGGCATGGTCGGCATCAACGTGCCGATCCCGGTGCCCATGGCCTGGCACGGCTTCGGTGGCTGGAAGCGCTCGCTGTTCGGCGACACCCACGCCTACGGCGAGGAGGGAGTGCGCTTCTACACCAAGCAGAAGTCGATCATGCAGCGCTGGTCGGATTCCATACATGGCGGCTCCGAGTTCGCCATGCCGACCCACAAGTAAGGCTGCCGATCATTGAATGAGCGAGAGGCGCCGGGGACGACGTGAAGAGGAAGTTATGTCGTCACCGGAACAGCCTCGAGTGAAGTCATCACCGAGAGCGTGCCATGGCTGACCAGGAATTCGACTATATCGTGGTGGGGGCCGGCACCGCCGGCTGCCTGCTGGCCAACCGCCTGAGCGCCGACCCGGCCAACCGGGTGCTGCTGATCGAGGCGGGCGGTCGCGACAACTACCACTGGATCCACATCCCGGTGGGTTACCTCTACTGCATCAACAACCCGCGCACCGACTGGTGCTATCGCACCGAGGCCGACCCCGGCCTCAACGGTCGCTCGCTGATCTATCCCCGCGGCAAGACCCTGGGCGGCTGTTCCAGCATCAATGGCATGCTCTATATCCGCGGCCAGTCGCGCGACTATGACGGCTGGGCCGAGGCCACCGGCGACGACGCCTGGCGCTGGGAGAGCTGCCTGCCCGACTTCATGAAGCACGAGGATCACCACCGCCTGGATGCCGGCGGCGATGCCGACGCTGCCCACCGCGACTACCATGGCCACGGCGGCGAGTGGCGGGTGGAGAAGCAGCGCCTCAAGTGGCAAGTGCTCGATGACTTCGCCACCGCGGCCGTGGAGGCCGGCATCCCGCGGACCCGCGACTTCAACCGCGGCGACAACGAGGGGGTCGACTACTTCGAGGTCAACCAGCGCTCGGGCTGGCGCTGGAACACCTCCAAGGCCTTCCTGCGCGGAGCCGAGAAGCGCGACAACCTGACCCTGTGGCACTCCACCCAGGTGCTGGGGCTCGAACTGGAACGAGGAGGCGAGCCCGGTCAGGGCGACCAGCCCCGTTGCACCGGCGTGCGCGTCGAGCGCGGCGGTAAGGCGATCACGGTGCAGGCCGGCCGCGAGGTGGTCCTCTCTGCCGGCGCCATCGGCTCGCCGCAACTGCTGCAACTCTCCGGCATCGGCCCGGCCGACCTGCTGCGCGAGCACGATATCCCGGTGATCCATGACCTGCCGGGGGTCGGCGAGAACCTCCAGGACCACCTGCAGATCCGCTCGGTGTATCGGGTGACGGGCGCCAAGACCCTCAACACCATGGCCAACTCGCTGGTCGGCAAGGCGGGCATCGGGCTCGAGTACCTGCTCAAGCGCTCGGGCCCCATGAGCATGGCGCCCTCGCAGCTGTGTGCCTTCACGCGCAGCTCCGACGAGTACCAACATCCCAACATCGAGTACCACGTCCAGCCGCTGAGCCTCGAGGCCTTCGGCCAGCCGCTGCATGACTTCCCGGCGATCACGGCGAGCGTGTGCAACCTCAACCCGACCAGCCGTGGCACGGTGCGCATCAAGAGTGCCGACCCGCGCCAGGCCCCGGCCATCGCGCCCAACTACCTGAGCACCCCGGAGGATCGCAAGGTGGCGGCGGACTCGCTGCGGGTCACGCGGCGCATCGCCGAGCAGCCGGCCTTCGCGAGGTATTCGCCCGAGGAGGTCAAGCCGGGCCTGGAGTACCAGAGCGACGATGACCTGGCCCGCCTGGCGGGGGACATCGGCACCACCATCTTCCACCCGGTGGGCACCACCAGAATGGGGCGTGACGACGATCCCATGGCGGTGGTGGACGCTCGCCTGCGGGTAAGGGGCGTGGCGGGGCTGCGCGTGGTGGATGCGGGCGTCATGCCCACCATCACCAGCGGCAACACCAACTCGCCGACGCTGATGATCGCCGAGAAGGCCGCGGGCTGGATCCTCGGCGGGACGTAACGGGCTCTTCTCCTCTCGAGACACGACAACGGCAGGCCTTGGCCTGCCGTTGTCGTATCGGGGAAGGTGTTGCCGACGCGGGCTCCCTTGCCATCGATGGCGTCATGGCGATGGGCATTCGGACGTCCCGGTGATCCCGCCCGGCGGGTCGGGCCTCTCCAGGTGCGTCCTCGTGGGCGCCATGGAGGGCGGCAATATTCCTGTCATGCACAGCAAATAGTGTTTGACCTGCGCCCGGCAACGGCGCACTATGCCCGCAGTTGGTTAGCAAGTGGAACATCGCAAGTGGTCATCGAAAGCTCATGGCGTCGATTTCCCGGTGAAAGTTTCTTGTTTTACCCACTGCAACTCGGGTATTTCCCGGCACAATCTAACGCTATTCGAGGAATTCGATAATGGCTACCGGTACTGTCAAGTGGTTCAACGACACCAAGGGCTTTGGCTTCATTTCTCCGGACGACAACGGTGACGACCTGTTCGCTCACTTCTCCGAGATCAAGGCCGAAGGCTTCAAGTCCCTGCAGGACGGTCAGAAGGTCTCCTTCGACGTCACCCAGGGCAAGAAAGGCCTCCAGGCTTCCAACATCCAGGTCATCGGCTGAACGTCGACCGACCCTGATGTGACTGCCTCACGGCAGGTGAGAAAGGCCCGCGAAAGCGGGCCTTCCTCGTTGTGCAGCCTTCGTTATTTATATTCCAATAAAACATAGATAGATTTCTAAAAATAACTTTTTAGAATAACTGGTGGCGGTCACAATGGGCCTTTCCCTTTCGTGACCGGACCTGACCATGCCGCTGGATGCCTGGCTCTCTCTCGCCGTCGTCATCGCCGTCTTCCCGCTGATGGCCTTCTCGCGCGTGGGCCCCGATATCGTGCTGCTCGGTGCGGTAATCCTGCTGCTGACCCTGGGGGTGATCGACCCCGGCCAGGCCCTGGCGGGCTTCTCCAGCACGGGCCTGTTCACCGTGGCCTTCATGTATGTGCTGGTCACCAGCATCCGCGAGACCGGTGGCATCGACCTGATCATCCGCCATGTGCTGGGGCGTCCCCGCAGCGAGGGGCGGGCGCTGGTGCGCCTGCTGCTGCCGGTGGCCTCGCTGAGCGGTTTTCTCAACAATACCCCCGTAGTGGCGACCTTCATCCCGGCCGTGCTGAGCTGGAGCCGGCGCGTGTCCGTGCCGGCGCATCGCCTGCTGATGCCGCTCAGTTTCGCCTCGATCCTCGGCGGCACCATCACCCTGTTCGGCACCAGTACCAACCTGGTCGTGCATGGCCTGCTGATCGATCGTGACCCCTCCCTGGCCATGGGGCTGTTCGACATTGCCTGGGTGGGCGTGCCGGTGGCGGTGGTGGGTCTGGTCTACCTGATCCTGCTGGGGCCGCGGCTGCTGCCGGCGCGGCGAGGGGCGGAGGCGGCCTTCGAGAATCCCCGCGAGTTCACCATCGAGATGGAGGTGGACCCCGGCGGCCCGCTGGTCGACCGAACGGTGGAGGAGGCCGGGCTGCGCCACCTCCAGGAGCTGTTCCTGGTCGAGATCGAGCGCGAGGGCAACATCGTCAGCGTGGTGGGGCCGGGTGAGCGACTCAAGGGCGGCGACCGTCTGGTATTCGCCGGCACCAGCGAGGGGGCCGTGGAACTGCAGCAGATCCGCGGCCTGGTGCCGACCCGGCAGGGCGCGTCGAGCCTCGAGAAGGACTTCAAGGAGCGCCGCCTGGTGGAGGCAGTGGTCTCCGACCAGTGCCAGTTCATCGGCCGGCGCATTCGCGACGGCCACTTCCGGACCCTCTATGGTGCCGCCGTGCTGGCGGTGTGCCGTGGCGGCGAGCGGGTCGCCGGCAACCTCGGCCAGATTCGCCTGCAGCCCGCCGACGTGCTGCTGCTGGAGGCGCGCCCGCCCTTCATCGAGCGGCATCGCCAGTCGCGCGACTTCCTGCTGATCAGCAAGGTCAACGGCTCGGCCCGTCCGGTCCACGAGAAGGCCGGGCTGGCCTGGGGCATCCTGGCCGGCGTGGTGCTGCTGGCCACCCTGGGTGTGACCAGCATGATGAATGCCGCCATGCTCGGTGCGGCCCTGGCGCTGGCCACCGGCTGCTGCACGGTGGGGGCGGCCAAGCGGGGGCTGGACACCCAGGTGCTGCTGACCATCGCCGCCTCCTTCGGGCTCGGCGCGGCACTGGAAAGCTCGGGGGCGGCGGCCACCCTGGCCGACGTTGCCCTGGGGCTGGCCGACGGCAACCCCTGGCTGCTGCTGAGTGCGGTCTATGTGCTGGTGACCCTGCTGACCTCCCTGGTCACCAACAACGCCGCCGCGGTGATCACCTTTCCGGTGGTCATGGCCAGTGCCGAGAGCCTTGGCGTGAGCCCGATGCCCTATGTGGTCGTGGTGATGTTCGCCGCCTCGGCCAGCTTCCTGACGCCCATCGGCTACCAGACCAACCTGATGGTCTTCGGCCCCGGTGGCTACCGCTTCGGTGACTTCCTGCGCCTCGGCGGGCTCCTGAACCTGCTGACCGCCGCGGTGGCCCTGGCCCTGATCCCGCTGATCTGGCCCTTCTGAACTCGCTCGCCGCCGGGCGGCGTTTGCGGTAGGGTGTCGACCTTTGACCGATCCCCTGAGCGGCCCTGGAGACGATCTCATGAATCACCCCGGCGAACTGATCATCGAGCCGAGAAACGGCAAGCCCGCGGACGCCTGCGTCTTCATCCTCCACGGGCTGGGTGCCGACGGCCATGACTTCGAACCGCTGGTGCCGGCGCTGCCCCTGCCCGACGATGCCGGCGTGCGCTTCATCCTGCCCCATGCGCCGCGCCTGCCGGTGACCATCAACGGCGGCATGGTCATGCCGGCCTGGTACGACATCAAGGAGATGAGCCTCGACCGTCAGATCGACGAGCCTCAGCTGATGGCCTCCGCCGAGCGCATCCAGGCCCTGGTGCGGGAACAGGTCGAGCACGGCATCGACAGTCGTCGCATCATCCTGGCGGGCTTCTCCCAGGGCGGGGCGGTGGCCTACCAGGCGGCGCTCTCCTTCGAGGCGCCGCTGGGTGGCCTGCTGGCACTCTCCACCTACTTCGCCACGGCCGACAGCATCGAGCTCTCCGAGGCCAATCGCGGCCTGCCCATCGAGGTGCACCACGGCAGCTTCGACCCGGTGGTCCCCGAGTCGCTGGGCAAGGCCGGCTACGAGCAGGTCGAATCGCTGGGCTATCCGGCACACTATCGCCGCTATCCCATGGCCCATGCGCTCTGCCCGCAGCAGGTCGGTGACATCGGCCGCTGGCTCGCCGAACGCCTCGCCCGCTGAGGGGCTCCGTTCCATGCCCATGAGTGCCCCATGACGGCGGCCACGTCCCCGGCCGCCGGGCTGCTCGCCTGCTGGCGCAGTGCGCGCCCCGGCTTTCTGGTGCTCTCGCCGCTCTGTGCGGGCCTGGCGGTGACCACCGCCTGGCAGGATGGCCACGCCCCCGAGGGGCACGCGATCCTGCTGGTGCTGCTCGCCGCCCTGCTGGCCCACGCCGCGGTGAACCTGTTCAACGAGCATCACGACTTCGTCAGCGGCCTGGATGCCACCACCGTCCGCACGCCCTTCTCGGGCGGCAGTGGCTCGCTGCCCCGGCACCCCGAGGCGGCGGGGGTGGTGCGGCGCGCCGCCTTCGCCTGCCTGGCCGGGGTGGTCGCCATCGGTGCCTGGTTCCTGTGGCGCTCGGGCCCGGTCATGCTGCTCTACGGGCTGCTCGGCATGGCGCTGGTGGTGGCCTACACCGGCTGGCTGACCCGACGCCCCTGGCTCTGCCTGGCGGCGCCGGGGATCGGCTTCGGCACGCTGATGGTGGTGGGCGCGAACCAGGCGCTCACCGGAACGTTCTCCGCCACGGCCCTGGCCGCCTCGCTGGTGCCGACCCTGATGGTCAGTGCGCTGCTGCTGGCCAACCAGCTGCCGGATATCGAGCCTGACCGCCAGGCCGGGCGCCACCACCTGCCCATCGTGCTGGGTCCGAGGCGCGCGGCGCGCCTGGTGGCGGTCCTGGTGCTCGGTGCTTATGCGGTGATCCCGCTGGCCTGGCTGGGTGGCTGGCTGCCCGCCTGGGCCTTGCTGATGTGGCTGGCCGCCCCCGCGGCACTGAGGCTGGCGGTCGGGCTCTGGCGCTTGCCTGCCGAGCTGGCCCCCGGCGATCCCTCGCCGCTGCTGCCGTGGCTGGGGCTGAATGTCGCCCTGCTGCTGGCCAGCCTGGCACTGCTCAATCTCGGGCTCTGGCTGACGGCCTGAGGCTTCGGCCAAGGTCGTCTCGACAGCCTCGGGAGGGCGGGGCAGGATGGCCTGTCGATATTCCGCATGCCGTCAGGACCGAAACCATGAGCGCTTCCCCCTTTGCCAACCTCCCCGATGCCCTGGGCTATTTCGGCCGCTTCGGTGGCCAGCTGATCCCCCCGGAGCTCAAGGCGGTGATGGACGAGATCGACGCCGCCTACGAGGAGATCCGCGTCCGCGAGGACTTCCGTAACGAGCTGGACGGCCTCTTCGCCGACTACGTGGGGCGTCCCAGCCCGATCTTCCATGCCCGGCGGCTCTCCGAGAAACTGGGCGGCGCCCAGATCCACCTCAAGCGCGAGGACTTGAACCACACCGGCGCCCACAAGATCAACCACTGCCTGGGCGAGGCGCTGCTCGCCAAGTTCATGGGCAAGACCAAGGTGATCGCCGAGACCGGCGCCGGGCAGCACGGCGTGGCGCTGGCGACCGCCTGCGCCCTGGTGGGCATCCCCTGCGAGATCCACATGGGGCAGGTGGACATCGAGAAGGAGCACCCCAACGTCACCAAGATGAAGATCCTGGGCGCCACCCTGATCCCGGTGACCCGCGGCACGGCGACCCTCAAGGATGCCGTGGACAGCGCCTTCGAGGAGTACCTCAAGGATCCACAGCACTTCATCTACGCCATCGGCTCGGTGGTGGGGCCGCACCCCTTCCCGAAGATGGTGCGCGACTTCCAGTCGATCATCGGCCGCGAGGCTCGCGAGCAGTTCCTGGCGCGTCACGGCCACCTGCCCCATCACGTTACCGCCTGCGTGGGCGGCGGCTCGAACGCCATCGGCATGTTCACCGCCTTCCTGGAGGATGACGGCGTGCACCTGGTGGGCGTGGAGCCGGCCGGCGAGGGGCTCGACACCCGTCGTCATTCCGCCACCCTGACCCTGGGCCGGCCCGGCGAGATCCACGGCATGGCCTGCTACGTGCTGGAGGACGAGGCGGGCCATCCCATGCCGGTGCACTCCATCGCCTCGGGCCTCGACTATCCGGGCGTGGGGCCGCAGCACAGCTACCTCAAGGAGCTGGGCCGGGTGGACTACCAGAGCGCGACCGATGACGAGTGCCTCGAGGCCTTCCTGACGCTCTCGCGGGTCGAGGGGATCATCCCGGCGCTGGAGAGCGCCCACGCCGTGGCCTGGGCCATGCGCGTGGCCCCGACCCTGCCGGTCGACCAGCATATCCTGGTCAATCTTTCCGGCCGCGGCGACAAGGACGCCGACTATGTGGCCGACCGGCTGAAACTCTAGCGGGCCTCGTCATTTTTCGATGTGTTGCGTGCCATCCTGGGGTAGGGTGGGGAATGGGGGCGGGAGGCCCCTTTCCGAAACCGATGCGGGGATCCCCAGGGTGCGGGGCATGGCGCGAATCAGGGACAAGTGGCGAAGGTGGATATCGCACAGGAGGGAGCAGGAGCCGCTGGCCGAAGCGCTGCTGGACTGCTTCCCGGGTGTCGTCGTGCTCACCGATGCCCACGGGGTCATCCTGCGCGTCAACCCGGGTTTCGAGCAGCATAGCGGTCATTCGGCCAAGGCCCTGGTCGGCCGCCGCATCACCTGCCTGGACGTGGACCCGCTGCATGGCGACATCAGCCATGCCCTGGCCCACTGCGTCGCGCGTCGCCGGCCCTGGCGGGGCGTGTTGCTGTGTCGCCGGGCCGACGGCGGGCTGACCCATCAGGATGGCGACTTCCAGCCCCTTGGCGCGGACCGGGGCGAGCCGCTGCGGCTGCTGGTGACCCTCCACGACATCACGGAGCTGCGTCAGAAGGCGCTGCACGACCACGCCCTGCTGGAGCGGCTCCAGGGGACCCTCTCGCGGCTCCCCGGGGCGGTCTTCCAGCTTCGCCAGGACGCCCGGGGCGGACTCGACTTCCTCTATCTCAGCGACGGGCTGTGCTCGCTTTCGGGCCTGTCGTCGCGCTCGGTGATGGACCGCAGCGACGCGCTGCTGGAGCGGGTTCATGTCGAGGACCAGAGCCCCCTGAGCACCTCCCTGGCCCAGTCGGCGGTGAGCCTGGAACCCTGGGCGCTGGAGTTCCGCCTCGAGACGGCCGACGGCATCCGCTGGCTCGAGGGCCGGGCAAGCCCCTCTCGCCGCCGTGACGGCACGACCCTGTGGGACGGCATGCTGCTCGACATCACCCCGCGCAAGCAGGAAGAGCAGCGCACCCAGCGGCTGGTCAGCACCGACATGCTCACCGGGGCGCTCAATCGCCGGGCCTTCTTCGACTTCGGCGAGGCGGTGCGCGCCCATGCCGCCCGCCAGGGCCGCTCGGTGCCCGTGGCGATGCTCGATATCGACCACTTCAAGCGCCTCAACGACAGCCATGGCCATGCCGTCGGTGACCTGGCCTTGCAGGCCTTCGCCATGACCTGTCGTGATAGCCTGCGCCCCTATGACCTCTTCGCCCGCATCGGCGGCGAGGAGTTTGCCATCATGCTGGTGGACAGCTCACCCGAGGAGGCCTGGGGAGTGCTCGACCGCCTGCGCGCCGCGGTGGAGGCGATCGAGATCGAGGTGGCGGACACCACGCTGTGGATCACGGTGAGCCTGGGTCTGGCGGTGCTGCCACCCGAGGGCAGCCTGGACCTGGCGTTGTCCCAGGCCGACCAGGCGCTCTACCGGGCCAAGCACGAGGGGCGCAATCGACTGGCAGGGTCGCCGGACTATTCCCGGATTCACGAGGATGCCCGCCGATGACGGGGCGGGTGGCTGGAGAATCGCGGACGAAATCGGCAGGATGGGTACCATCCACCACGCAACCCAAGGAGCATTGCCATGTCCCTGTCGGAAGACTTTCGCCTGCCGGTCGCCTGTCCGAGCTGCGGCAGCCACCTGATGCGGGTCTCCCAGGTGAAGAACCCCGATGACCAGGTGCACTGCGCCTCCTGCCATCGCTTCGTCTGCCTCTGGCACGAGGCCCAGACCGTACTGAGGAAGGGCCCCTGCAGCGAGAGCGAGGCGCTGATCGAGAAGGCCGTCAACCGCCAAGACCGCTGAGTCGGCGGTGTCGCTGTCGGGTGAGCTGCTTGCGGCCGGCCTGCTGGTGGTCCTGGCGGCGTCCTGTCTTCTCGACCGCTACCTTCCTCGCGCCTGCCTGGCCTTCATCGCCTTCGCGCTGCTGATGGCACTGGCCTGGTGGCGGCTTGGTGCGCCCTGGCTGGCACTGGCCGAGGCCGTGATGGGCGCGCTGCTGACCGGCATGGCCCTTTTCCATGGGCTGGGCCGTCCGGGTTCCCGGTCTCCTCTTCCCCCGCGCGACCATGAAGGTCGCCCGCGCCACCAGGCCCCGGTTCGCTGGCTGGCGGCCCTCATCTGGCTGGCCCTGGCGGGGATGGCGGTATGGGGGGTGCCCGGTAGCGGCGAAGTCGCCGCGTCGGCCGAGGTGGCGCGCCGGCCGCTACTGGTTGCGGGGCTTGCCATCATGGCGCTGGGCCTGTGGGCCTTCGCCCACCACCATCACCTGTTGCGTCGCCTGCTGGCCTTCAACGTCCTGGGCTCCGGGGTCTTCCTGCTGCTGGCCGGTCTGGCCGGCCCGGTGGTGGAGGTCCAGGGGCTGATCCTGGTGGGGCTGATGGTGGCCCTTGTCGGTTCGGTGCTCGGTGCGGCGCTGTTGCGTCGGCTGCATGCCCTGGACGGCCGGGTCACCCTGGAGACCGGACCGGAGACGACGCCATGAGCGCGCCGCTGGACGCGCCCCCGTCGGTCGAGGCGGTGGTGCTATGGCTGGCGCTGCTGGCCCCGCCGCTGCTGGGCCTGGCGGCATGGCGCCTTCCCCCGCGGCGCATGTTGCCGGTGCTCCTGGTCGGCACTCCGCTGCCGCTGGCGACCCTCTGGCTGCTGCATCGCGTCTCGGTCGGTGGTGGGCTAGAGGGCGCCTGGTCACTCGCTGGGCTGCGGCTCCACTGGCACCTGGACGGCCTGGCGGGCCTGCTGTTGCTGCTCACCCAGCTGCTGCTGCTGGCCAGTGCGGCCTATGCGGTCGGGCACCGGCGAGCTGCCGCGGTGCCCGAGCGGACCTTCGCCCTGTTCTGGCCGTTGCTGGGGGGGCTGGCCGCGGCGCTTGGCCTGATCTGGGTGGCCGCCGACCTGTTGACCCTCTACGCGGCGCTGGAGCTGATGGGGCTCACCGCCGTGGGCATGATGCTGCTGCCCGGCACGGGGGAAGCGCTGTTGGCGGGCATGCGCTACCTGCTCTATGCCCTGGTGGGGTCGCTGGCCTGGCTGTTGGGCGTGGCGCTGCTGCTGGGGGCCACGGGGCGGCTGGATCTGGCGGGTCTGGCGGCCGCCAGCGAGCCGGGAGCGGTAACCGGCATCGCCATGGCACTGCTGGCCGCCGGCCTGCTGCTCAAGGCGGCGATCTTCCCGCTCCACGGCTGGCTGGTGCCGGTGCATGCCAGCGCCTGGACGCCGGTGAGTGCCCTCCACGGGGCCCTGGTGGTCAAGGCGTCCTTCTTCATCCTGATGCAACTGTGGCAGCGGCTGGTGCCCGAGGCGGTGGCCGCCGCCTGGCTGCTCGGGCTGCTCGGCAGCCTGGCCGTGCTGTGGGGCGGGCTGCAGGCCTGCCGGGCCAGCGCCCTCAAGCAGGTGGTGGCCTGGTCCACGGTGGGCCAGCTGGGCTACCTGATGCTGGCCTTCCCGCTGCTGGCCGGCACCTCGGCGGCGGTGGCGACCCTGGCCTGGCAGGCCACCTGGCTGCAGCTGGCCGGGCATGCCCTGGCCAAGGCCGCGATGTTCATGGCGGCCGGCAACCTGGTGCTGGCCGACGGCGTGAGCCGCCTCACCGACCTGGCGGGAGCCTGTCGGCAGCTGCCGCTCGCGCTGATGACCTTCGGCATCGCCGCGGTGACCCTGATGGGCCTGCCGCCCAGCGCCGGCTTCACCGCCAAGTGGCTGCTGCTGCAGGCGGCCATCCTCGCCGGGCAGTGGCCCTGGGTCGTCGTCCTGGTGGTCGGCACCCTGCTGACGGCCACCTATGTGTTCCGGGTCTTCCGCTGCGCCTTCGTCGAGGCCTCGCCCCGCCACGAGGTCCGGCCGCTGCCCGCGGGCATGGACCTCGTCGCCCTGCTGCTGGCCCTGGCGGCCCTGGGGCTGGGGCTCGGCGCCGAGTGGCCGCTGGCCCTGCTGCGTGAGGAGGGCATGCCATGAGCGGGGCGCTCCTGCTCCTGGCGACCCTGGGCACATCGCTGGTCGCCGCGGTGGTGATCTTCCTGCTGCCGGAGCGGGCCTTCCGGGCGCGCACCGGCATCAACCTGGGCGCGGCCCTGGTCAAGCTGAGCCTGGTGGCCTGGATGGTCTGGGGACTCAGTCACGGCCGCGAGTATGTCATCGAGTTTCCAGTCCTGGAGGGG
Source organism: Halomonas rhizosphaerae (assembly GCF_030010555.1). Classification (GTDB taxonomy): domain Bacteria; phylum Pseudomonadota; class Gammaproteobacteria; order Pseudomonadales; family Halomonadaceae; genus Halomonas; species Halomonas rhizosphaerae. The sequence goes on along the minus strand of NZ_JASCQP010000027.1, from coordinate 166,595 downwards.
CTGGCCTTCGTGCTGCGCGCCGACGATCTGGGCATCATGTTTGCGGGGCTCTCCTCGCTGCTCTGGCTGCTCACCACCATCTATGCCATCGGCTACCTGGAGGACTCGCCCAATCGCAAGCGCTTCTTCGGCTTCTTCGGCCTCTGCGTGGCCAGTACCCTGGGCATCAGCCTGGCGGGCAATCTCTTCACCTTCCTGGTCTTCTACGAACTGCTGACCCTCTCCACCTATCCCCTGGTGGTGCACCGGGGAACCTCTAAGGCACTGGCGGCGGGCAAGGTCTACCTGCGTTTCACCCTGACCGCCGGAATGGGACTGATGGTCGGCATGGTCATCCTGCATGTCCTGGCCGGGGACATCCGGTTCGGCGAGCGGGAGATCCTCGCCGAGCTCGGCCCCGAGCGCCGCCCGCTGCTGGTGGGCCTCTTCTGGGTGCTGATCGCCGGATTCGGCGTCAAGGCGGCCCTGGTGCCGCTGCACGGCTGGCTGCCGCGGGCCATGGTGGCGCCTGCGCCGGTCAGCGCCCTGCTGCATGCGGTGGCGGTGGTCAAGGCCGGCGCCTTCGGCATCGTGCGGCTGGTCTATGACGTGTACGGCATCGAGCTGAGCGCCGAGCTGGGGCTGCTGTACGGCCTGGTGGTCGTGGCGTCGGTAACCATCCTCTTCGGCTCGCTGCGTGCCCTGGCCCAGCAGGAGCTAAAGCCACGGCTGGCCTACTCCACGGTGAGCCAGGTCTCCTACATCGTGCTCGGCATCGGCCTGTTCGGCCCGCTGGGCACCATCGCCGCGCTCTCGCACCTGCTGCACCAGGGCCTGATGAAGATCACCCTGTTCTTCTGTGCGGGCAACTACGCCGAGGAACTCGGCATCCACCGCATCGACGAACTCGACGGTGCCGGTCGACGCATGCCGCTGACCAGCCTGGCCTTCACGGTGGGGGCGCTGGGCATGATCGGCCTGCCACCGGTGGTGGGCTTCCTGAGCAAGTGGTACCTGGGCACCGGGGCAATCCAGGCCGGGATGCCCTGGGTGATCATCGTGCTGGTGGCCAGCAGCCTGCTCAACGCCGCCTACTTCCTGCCGGTCCTCGGCCGGCTGTGGTTTCGTCCCGGACCCGATCATGGCGTGGGGGCATGGCCCGAGGAGCGTCGCCTGGGCCGGCTGGAGACCCACGGCTGGCTGTTGGTGCCGGCAGTGGCAACGGCGCTGTTCAGCCTGATGGCCGGCATGCTGGCGGGCATGCCCTTCAGCCCGCTGGAGTGGGCGACCCGTGTGGTCAACGCGGAGTATCTGCCATGAGCGATGCGCTTCTTGCCCTTGCGATGCCTACCGCACTGCTCTGGCCGTTGCTGCTGATGCTGCGGGTGCCGCTGATGGCGGCCCTGGCCGATCGTGGACGTCCGGCTGCTCTGATCGACGGGCTCTGGTGTACTGCGCCGTTGCCCGCCCTGGCGCTGGCCCTGGGCGTGGAGGAGGGGGCATTGGCACTGGACTGGTGGCTGTTCGGCGGGCACTGGGCGCTGGACGGTACGCGGAACGCGTTGCTGGCCGTCACGGCGCTGCTCTGGTTGCTGGCGGGGGGATATGCCCGGGGCTACCTGGCCGGCGAACTGGACAAGGCGGTGGCCGGCGACGGGGGCGCCGAGGCCCGGTTGACGCGCTTCGCGCTGCTCTGGCCGCTGACGCTCTCCGGCAACCTGCTGCTGCTCGTCGCCGAGGACATCGCCAGCTTCTATCTGGGCTTCGCGGTGATGACCTTCGCTGGCTACGGCCTGGTGGTGCATTCGGGGACCCCGGACGCGCGCACCGGCGGCCAGGCCTACCTGGTGATGGCGGTGCTGGGCGAGGGCCTGATCCTGGCCGGGCTGCTGTGGGGGGCAGGGAGTGCCGGTACCACCACGCTGGGCGGCCTGCGCGAGGGAATGGGCGAGGCACCGGGTGGAGCCTGGATGGGCCTGCTGCTGTGGCTCGGCTTCGGGGTCAAGGCGGGGGTAGTGGGGCTTCACCTCTGGCTGCCGTTGGCCCATCCGGTGGCGCCGACGCCGGCCAGCGCGGTGCTCAGCGGGGCGATGATCAAGGCAGGCCTGTTCGGCTGGCTCGCTACCCTGCCGCTGGGCGAGCCGGCCGCCACCGAAGCGTTCACCTGGCTGGGTCGGGCCATGCTGGTGGCCGGCCTGGCGGCCGCCATCGGGGCGGCCCTCTACGGGGTCTGCCAGCGCCACCCCAAGGCGGTGCTGGCCTATTCCAGCGTCAGCCAGATGGGCATGATCACCGCCCTGGTGGCCATGGGGCTCGTCGCCCCCGCCCTGTGGCCGGCGCTGTCGATGGCGGTGGTGCTGTTCGCCGCCCATCACGGCCTGACCAAGGGGGCGCTGTTCCTCGGGGTGGGCATCGGCGAGCACCCGCCGCGTCTGCCGGGCTGGCTGCTCTGGACCCTGCTGGCACTGCCGGCGCTGTCCCTGACCGGGGCCCTGGCCTCGGGGCTGGCCGCCAAGTGGGCCTTCAAGACGGTGCTCTACGACGGCGGCTACAAGGTCGTGGTGACCTGGCTCTCCCTGGCGGCGGTGGGCACCACGGCGCTGATGGCCCGCACCCTCTGGTGCCAGTGGCAGGCCGATCGCCAGGCCCGCCAGGATGGCCTGGAACCCCTGCTGTCGCCCATGCCGCTGGCCTGGCTGGCGACCCTGCTGGCCGCACTGACCCTGCCCTGGTGGCTGGGTGATGAGCTCGTCGATCAGGGCTGGCCACCGCTGGCCGAGCTCCCCGGGCTGCTGTGGCCGCTGGCCCTGGGCCTTGCGGGCTCGGTCGCGACCTGGGGCGTGGCGCGGTGGCGTCCGTTGCGGGTCACCCGGCGACTACCGCCCGGCGACCTCTGGTGGCTGCTGGTGGGGGGCTGGCAGCGGCTACGTGTATGGGCTCAGGGCAGTCTGGACCGGCTCGGCAGCGTCCAGGGCGCCTGGGTGGCCTGGTGGGTGGCACGCGAGCGCGACGCCATCGAGGCATTGGACGGCATGACGCGCGGCGAGGGATGGCTGCGCCGCCATGCGGCGGTGCTGATGATGGGCGTGGCCGCGGGGCTGGCCCTGTTGATGCTGTTTGGCACGGCCGGTATTGGCCCGGCCTGACCCGCCGCCAAGGGCGATGGATCAGGCCGGGCGGGGGCGCGGGTCAGAGCAGCTCCTCGCCGGCCAGCGCCAGGCGCGAGCGCTCCACGCTCTTGAGGGTCACGTGGCCGGCATGGGGCCAGTCGCGGAAGTGCTGGACCACCGCCGCCATGCCACAGGTGTTGGCGGTCAGGTACGGCGTGTCGATCTGGCCGACGTTGCCCAGGCAGACGATCTTGGTGTTGCGCCCGGCCCGGGTGATCAGGGACTTGAGTTGCTTGGGAGTAAAGTTCTGCGCCTCGTCGATGATCAGGAAGGTGTCGTTGAGGGTGCGCCCGCGCATGAAGCCGGGCGCGCGGATCTGCACTCGCGAGCCGAGCAGCTGGCGGGTGGCGTCCTGGTTCCAGGTGCTGCTGCCGTCGTGCTCGTCGCGCAGCAGGTTGTCCATGTTGTCGTGGAAGGCCCCCATCCAGGGCGACATCTTCTCCTCCTCGGTGCCCGGCAGGAAGCCGATGTCCTCGCTCATCGAGATCGGCGCCCGGGTGAAGACGATGCGCTCGAAGCGCTTGGTGTCCAGGGTCTGCTGGAAGGCCGCGGCCAGGGTCATGAAGGTCTTGCCGGTGCCCGCGCTGCCGGCGATGGTCACCAGGTCGATGTCGTCGTCCATCAGCAGGTTGAGGGTGAAGTTCTGCCGGCTGTCGTGGGCGTGCACCCCCCAGACGCTGGTGGCGTGACGGTAGTTGGTGAGCAGCTCGAGGTGGGCGTGCTTCGGCCCCGCCTCGCGCACGATGGCCTCGAAGCTGGCGCCGTTGTCGCTGTCGGAGACCAGCATACCGAGGTGCCATTCGCGGGGGATGTCGCCGGCCAGGCGGTAGACGATCCTGTGGTCCTGGCGCTCGACCTTGACGTCGACCGCCAGGCTGTCCCAGAGCCCGCTGCCGTCGTGGCCGGCATCGGGATAGATCCGGGCACCGTCGATCATGGCGTCGCTGTCGTCGAAGGCGCGATCGGTGAGGTAGTCCTCCACCGGCACCCCCAGCGCGGCCGCCTTGACCCGCAGGTTGATGTCCTTGGTGACGAGTATCACCGAGGCGTCCGGGCGCTCGTCGCGCAGCCGGCAGGTCTCGGCCAGGATGCGGTTGTCGGGGCTCTCCTCCAGCGGGTCCAGGGGTTTCAGGTCGGTGTAGCAGAGCAGGCGCAGGCGGCCTTCGGGGCCGATGAGCCGGGGGATGGGAATGCCATCGCGGATCTGGTCGATATCGACGTTGGCGGTGAGGTCGGACAGGGTACGGCTGACCTGGCGGGCGGTGCGGGCGATCTCGCGGATGCCGTTCTTGTGCTTGTCGAGCTCCTCGAGCACGGTCATGGGGATGACCACCTCGTGCTCGTCGAACTGGTAGAGGGCGGCGGGGTCATGGATCAGGACATTGGTGTCCAGCACGTAGAGCCGGGTGGCCTTCTTGTCGATGCGTACCATCGGCGCAGTTCTCCTTGTCGTCATAGTGTCGACACTGCCGGCGCACGATGTCAGCGACGTGACAGGGGCCCCGCGGTGCCGTCCCGCTCGATACGACGTTCACCTCCTTGCCTGTGGTCCTGCCTGGTTGGATGCCTGTCGGACGGCGAGGTGCCATCCTGTTTCGAGCATGGTCGGTGTTCGCTCATGCTGCAATGCGATATCGCAAGGCCCCGTCAACGTTGGCTCAGCGAGGCGCCTCGGCCTCCTGGAAGATGCGTTCCACGTCCAGGGTGGAGCGCTGGCCCAGATCGTCGAAGTGCTGGGTGAGCCAGGCCTCGGTGGTCTCGCGCCCCAGTTCATGCAGGTGGGAGAGGAAGGCCCACTCGGCGTTGAGCTTGCTGGAGACGGAGAGGTGCGACAGGGGTTCGTCACCGCTGAGGTGGTGGAGCCGCGCCTCCCGGTAGCAGCCGATGTCGATGTCATGCTCGCCGAGCAGCTTCTGCAGCATCACGATCGTCCGCACCTCCTTGATCAGGGCGGCATTGAAGGTGATCTCGTTGAGGCGGTTCAGGATGTCCGCGGCGCTGGTGGGCACCTCCTGGCGGTACATGGGGGTGATCTGCACCACCAGGATGTCGCCCGCGCTGCACTGGTGAAGCAGCGGCGAGAGCGAGGGATTGCCCATGTAGCCGCCATCCCAGTAGGCCTCGCCGTCGATTTCCACCGCCTGGAAGACCGTGGGCAGACAGGCCGAGGCCATCACCGCATCGAGGCTCATCTCCTCGCGGGAGAAGATCCGCTGCTTGCCGCTGCGCACGTTGGTGGCGGTGACGAAGAGCTTGAGGTCCTCGCAGCCGCGGACCCGGTCGAAGTCGACCCGTTCGGCGACGATGTCGCGCAGCGGATTGAAGTTGAAGGGATTGAAGTGGTAGGGCGAGACCAGCCGGCTCATCAGGTCCAGGGCGATGTAGCCCGGGGAGTGGTCGAGGCTCCAGTTCCCGGTCAGCACGTCCAGCGGGGTTCGGCGCACGGGGCTCGCCATGCCCGCCCGGCTGACGGCGCGCCAGAAGTCGCGCAGGGCTACGCGGGCGGTGGATTCGTCGCCGCGGGTCAGAGCATCGGCCATCACCACGCCGTTCATGGCGCCGGCACTGGTCCCGCTGATGCCCTCGATCTCGATGCGCTCGTCCTCGAGCAGGCGGTCCATCACGCCCCAGGTGAAGGCGCCATGGGCGCCGCCACCCTGCAGGGCCAGGTCGATCCGTCGTCTCTCGCTCATCTTGGCTCCTCGGCCCGGGCGGCCAGGCCTGGCCGCCGCTGCAGTGCATCAACCCCAGCAGCATAACGGCGGCGATGGGGAGCGGCCAGCCGACAGCTGGTCGGTCCGGTGCTTTTCGATGCCTGACTGTAACGCTGCCGAGTCACTTCGTGTGAAACCGGTAGTGCTCTGTTTCTGAAGAGAATGCATGGCGCTCCAAGCTGCTTTGCCGACTCAGTGTTTCACTTATGAAGCACTAACTATTCAGTTACAAAACGCCGCGGCAATGCCCCCACTGATTGGGAAGTGTCCGGATTTTATAAATTTTCGTTTCTTACAGTCTATTACATACAGTAGATCGTCAACTGGCATGGATCATGCTGATGGGTTGGTGACTGCGAGCAGGAAGCGTCATTCAAGGGTCCAGGCGTAACGGGTAGGGACGATGGCGCGAGTTCGCAGGCTGCAGCAGACACAACAAATGGAGACATGATCATGAAAAAGTATCTCGTAGTAGCGGGTACCCCTCTGCTGGCCATGGTGATGGCCATCTCCACGGCGCATGCCAACCCCAGCGCAGGATTCGCCGATGAAGTCGACCAGGACGTGGATTCCACGGCGACGGCGATCGGTGGCAGCACCGGTGGTGGCAACGGTGCTGCCGGTACCGGCTGGGGCTTTGGCGGCAGTGCCAATGGAGGAACCAACGACGACGACTCCAACGATGACGATTCCACCGGGGCCAACGGCGGTACCGGCGGCTATGGTGCCGGGACTGGCACCGGTGGCAACGGCGGCTCCGTAGGCCGAGGTGGGGATGCCTGGGCCATGAGCGAGTCCTACAACACCTCCACCAGTGTCATCTCTCTGCAAGAGATGAGTTCCACCGTCAACGGTGCCGGCATCACCATCACTGGTGGTGGCGGTGCTGCTGGTGGTAACGGTGGACAAGGCGGAGGTGCGCTTTCTGCCAATGTTGGAATCGGTGTTGGTGGTGCCGGCGGTAACGGGAATGGTGGTGCCGGCGGCTTAGCGGCTGCCGTAGGCGGGGAAGGAGAAGATGGCGGTGACGCCAACGGCCTTGGCCTCGGACTTGGCGCAGGCAATGGAGCCGGTCAAGGCGGGAGCACAGGTTCCGGCGCTGGCGCTGCTTCTGGATCTGCCGCCGGCAACCTCGCCGCGCTCGGCGAAGTCGGTGATGAATTTGCCGACGACGATGCGACCGCAGCCTTTGCTGGTGACCAGGACGCCGATGCCGACTCTGATGCCACCGCCAGCGCAAGCTCTGGCGACGGTGGGGCCGGCACTGGCAGCGGCACCGGTACTGGTACCGGCGAGGGTGCCGCCACTGCCGGTAACGGCGGCGATGGTGGCGATGGCGATGCCATGGCCGGTAACGGCGGCAATGGCAATGGCGGTGGCGGCGGCGGTGGCAGTGCCACCACCGGTGATGCCTACGCTTATGCCGGCAACGGTGGTGCAGGCGGTGACGGCGGCAATGGCGGTGCTGCCAGCCTGGCCACCGGTGCCGCCAACGTGTCCGTCGGAGCCGGAGTGTTCGGTGGCATCAACAACATGAACGTGTCCACCGGGCTCTACAACTCCCAGGTATCTGGCACCAACGTCGCGGCTCACAGCAACGTGAGCATCGGCACCAACTGATACGGGGCGTATGACGCGCTCGCAAGAAGCGGGGGCTGGTGGGGGCAACTCCATCGGCTCCCTTGATGAACTGTCCCTATGGACCGGATACCGGGAGTCAAGGCCATGAAGGTGTCATCAGTCAGTTCAACTCAATCCACGTTATCTCCTCGACAACTGCAGTTGATGGTTATCGCTTTCTCCATGGTGCTGATCATCCTCGGTATGGCACAGAGCCAGGCAGATGATGGCTCTTCAGCTCAGGCGGCTGGCTTCGCTGCCATGGAGCGGATGGATCTGGAGGAGATGGGTAAGGCACGGGCCAGGGAAGGGGAGACGATCGTCAACTTCAATTCGGTGAAAAGCGTCCAGAACATGAAGGCCTCGGTGACGGATACCTCCTTCGATATCGGTGGGGACATGGTCTCGGGCAATATAAGCTTCGCCCCAGATGCCTTGGGGAGCTATAGCGGTACCGGAATCTTCAGCGCCGTGACCGGCAACGGGAATTCCATCAACAATGCGGTGGGCATCAGTGTCTTCATCGCAAACTGAGCCTTGATCGGGTTCGGATCCACGATTTTCCAGCCAGGGGATGACTTGCCATGAAACTGACCAGGCAATTCTGCTGTGGCATGGCGTCACTCGTTCTCATTGGAAGTACTTTGGTTGCCCATGCCGGCCAGGTAGCCATTGCCAATCGTTTCGGCAGCTTTCAGGTCGAGGCCAAGAGCCTGCAGGAGAAGGGCTGGGACAGGGTGATCAGGCAGCAGTACGACTTCAGCTGTGGCTCCGCGTCCGTCGCGACACTGTTGACCTTCCACTACCAGCGCCAGACCACCGAGGCAGAGGTCTTTGAAAGCATGATCCGTGCCGGGGATGCCGAGCAGATACAGCGACACGGTTTCTCCATGCTGGACATGAAGCGTTACCTGGATGCCCAAGGGCTCAATGCCGATGGGTTCAGGATCAGCCTGGATGACTTCATTCGAATCGGGGTGCCAGCCATTACCATGGTGGACACCGGGGGCTACAAGCATTTCGTCGTCGTCAAGGGCATCGATGCCGATAATATCCTGGTAGGCGATCCTGCAGCAGGCACCCAAGTGGTGCCGAGAGAGCACTTCGAGTCCCTGTGGAACGGAACGGTTCTGGGGGCGCGCGAGGAGATCGAGATTGCCCGTAACCACTTCAACCATGAGCAGGACTGGGCCGTGCGTCCCGATTCACCGTTGGCGAGAGGTGTGAACCGCTCAAGCATTGGTGCCAGCCTGCTGACCCTGCCCGCCAGGAATGAGATGGGCCGATAATGAGGAGTTCTGAAGATGCCATCTCGAACTAGGACGATGCGAAGGACAAATGGGCCGCGGTGGATGGGCGCTCTGCTGGTGCTGGTGGCAGCCGGAGGCCAGGCGGCCCCGCTGGCAGAATATGACGCTCCGGTCAATGGCCAATGGGTACAGTACGTGAGCGCTCAGGCACCGGCGAGTCTCTATCCGGAGGTTGAGTCATCGGCGGTGACGAGGGATGACTTCCATCGAGGGGACGTCATCGCCGAGGCCGAGCTCGATCAGATGCGGGCGGGATTCAATATCGGTGGACTCGACGTGGACTTCGGCGCGAGACTGCAGACGATGATCGACAACAGTATCGAACTGGTGTCGGTCGTTAACTTCACAAAGGCGGGAGCCGACATCGTGTCCCAGACATTCCGTGATCCCTCCATGTCAGCCAGTCAGGTGGGACCGGGTACGGGGCTCACTGTGACCGATGTGAGTCCCGGTAGTATCGACCTCTCGGGGCTGGCGGACTTTTCCGGCGTTACCCTGAACGATCCCAAGGGTTTCACGGCAGCCCTGCACAATATCACGCGTAACGCCATTGTCAGCGGTGTGGTGAGCAATGCTTCCGGAAGGGATATTCAGCAGAGGATCGATATCGACGTTCGCCTCAATAATGTTGGCGCACTTAGGGCAGCCAAGCAAAGGGCCGAAATTGTTGATTCCTTCTCGGGAATCCTGCGCTGATAGATACCAGCCGGCAACCATGTGCGCACTGTCATATGAGGGCAGGGCATACCCTGGAGGAAGGTATGGTTGAGGGAAAGATGAACGTGATGAGACGGCTGCCGATTCGGCAGCCGTCATGTTTTATACCCTTGGCTAGAACGCGTCCATGCCGATGGGCATGCGCAGGGTCAGGGTCGTGTCCGGGGCATCGTCGGTAATACCCAGTTCTAAACCCAGGTTGACCGAGACATCCGGATTCAGCTGGTAGGACCACCCGAGCAGCAGGGAGCCGACGTTCAGTGTGTTGGAGCTGACCCGGGTGGTAGTGCCGTCAGTGTTGTTGACATATTCCGTCTTGGTCTTGCCGATGAAGTCGTTCTTGTAGCCCAGTGTGAAGGAAGTCCTCGGGTTGATGGAGTAGGCCATGCCGAAACTCAGTCGAACGGCATCTCCGGGATCCACATCACCTATGAACAGGTCGTCATCATCCTGGGTAACCTGCTGGTTGACATCATCTTCCAGATGAAAGACGTAGCCCAGATTGGCGAAGTAGACGGCCGGCGCGGAGGGAAGCAGCATGGTGATGCTGGGCTCGATCGAGTGGAAGCCGGTGCCGGTGGACAGTTCCAGGGGGGTTCCCGCGCTGTTGCGGCGGATATCGAAGGGCCCCTCACCAGTGGTGCTCTTGTAGCGAAGGTTGCCGATGAAGTAGGGCATGCCATCCAGGCCACGGTTGATCTGATAGTGCGCAGCCAACTCGATATCGCCCAGCGCATCATTGGATAATTCTCTGTTCAGAGTGAAGTCGGGGTCAACTTCGGAGACGGTGACACGGTTCGATTCATCCCGGTAGACATAGGGCACCTTCATCTCGAGTTCCAGGCGATCGGTAAAGCCCAGACGACCGGTCAAAGAGGCCGTGTAGTTGTCCCGGTCGACATCCTCTGCCGTGAACACGCCGATTAGGAGCGTACTCAATACTTCCACGCCCTGGAATGTCATCCGGTTGATGCTCTCGTGGGAGTACTGGAATTCCGGCTCCAGTACCAGCCTGCCCTTGGGAGTCAGCACGCCGCCATATTCCGCCATGGCCTGGACGTCCGGCTGGACCTCCTGCTGCTCGGGCTCCTGGCCGACCGGTTGGATCTGCGTGTCCTGTGCCGTCTGCTGGGCCAGAACCGGCGTGCAACCGATCACCGTTAGCATGCTGGCGGTATAGAGGATGCTCGTGGCTCGTGAACTCATGGTTCCCTTCCTTTTCTTCTTGCTTGCGTAGTGCCTCGTCCGCCCCGGGAGAGACATCGACCAATTTTGGTCACAGAACCCCTGTCAAGTATGAGTAGGACTGGTCAGTGGGCGTATGTGACCCTCATCCATCATGTTGAGGTTAGTTGAACTAATCTGAATGTCGATGGATCAACCGTTTTTCCATCAACCGAACCACCGTTCTTGTCGATGCAGTGCTTCTCGAGTAGCCGATACAAGGTGACCCGCGACACGCCCAGCTCTCGCGCCGCATGCAGCACCTTGTGCTTGTTGCGTGCCAGGGCAGCCCTGATGGCTTCAGACTCTGCCATGTCGCGTACCTGCTGCAGGGTATCGGTATCCCGTGAAAGACTCTGGCGTCTTTCGAGCCCCATGTCGGTGGGTCTGATGAGTCGTTGCTCGCACATGACCATGGAACGCCTGACCCGGTTGACCAGTTCACGTATGTTCCCCGGCCAGGGGTGCTGTCGCATGACTACCGTACAATCGTGGCTGAACCCACGAACCCGGGATGGCTTTTCTGCGGAGAACTTCTGGAAGAAGAAACGGGCGAGCGGCTCGATGTCCTCTGGGTGTTCCCTTAGCGCTGGTGTCCTGACTTGAAGCACATTGAGCCGGTGATAGAGGTCCTCGCGGAACTCTCCCATCTCCACCGCTTTCTCGAGGTCGACGTGGGTCGCGGCAAGGACCCTGACATCGACGGGGATTTCCTTGAGTCCACCGACGCGGAAGACCTTGAGGTTTTCCAGGAAGCGGAGCAGGTTGACCTGCATATCCAGGGGCAGATCCCCGATCTCGTCGAGAAAAAGCGTTCCTCCTTGTGAGTTTTCTATAATGCCTATCTTGCGCTGGTTGGCCCCGGTGAAGGCGCCCTTCTCATGGCCGAAGAGTTCGGACTGGATGAGGCCGGAAGGTAGAGCCCCACAATTGACGACGTTGAACGGGCCATGGCCTCTGGATGAATGGGCATGGATGGCTCGAGCCGTGAGTTCCTTCCCCGTACCGGACTCCCCGGTAATCAGGACGGGAGCATCGGCACCGGCCACCTTGTGAATGGTGCGGTAGAGTTCTCGCATGACCGAGCTCTCGCCGATCATGTGATGGTTATCGTCCGGGCAGGAAAGCGTTGGGATGGGGTGAGCTTCATGGAGGCTTGCCATGCCCAGCGCGCTTTCCAGCAGGATATCGAGTCGTCTCGCATCGGGTGGATAGTCCTGATAGGCATAGCAGGCGTTGTAGATCAGGTCGCGAATCTTGTCGTGCTGCAATGCATCGCGCTCGATGATCGCCACCCACTGGATCTGCGATAAGCCGTACCTGGTATTGACCTCCAGGGGAAGCGAGGACGCCGACGGGGCCATGGCGATCAATCCGACGCTGCAAGCTTGGCTGTTCAATAACTCCATCGCTTCCTGCGCATTATCGGCATGGTGGATCGACCATCCATAACTAGAAAGCTGCTGAAGCGTGTCCCGAAAAGAGGTCGTGTTCCCTACTGTCATGAGTTGCCTGGATGGCTCCATCATCACGTTCCCTCATGGTTGCGGGCAACCATTGCTGATGGTGATCAGGCCCTGCGAAAGGCGAGTCTTTACCGCGGGTCTTGGCCCGCGTGTCATGATATTTTTTGTGTCCCCCACAGGCAGCAGTCCTGCTCCAGGCCGGAGCATGGAGTGAATCTATTCCTGGACCACGAGATCATCGTGGCAGAGGGGACGATGCGGTAAGTGTTGGTCGGCCTCAGATGATTGTAAAGTCATGTTACAGGCTCTGTGGGTGATCCATGCGGAGTATGAGTCTTCTCAGCTTTCCTGAGAAAATATCTGAATAACAAAAGCTTATGTCAATTTTGTGGTGAGCTGGGGGGAGGGATGGCCGACAGGTGCATCAATAAAATGGTACTCGAGTTACAGTCCTGGCTGCCGTAACGGGCGGGAGCAGCCAGGCATGAAGGCAGGAGGGGAGGGAATCTAGCCAAGCTTGTCGAGGATGGTCTCGGCGCTGCTCTTGTCCACCACGCCCTTCTCGGTATCGACGCCGAGGTACTCCACCACGCCGTCATAGGCGATCAAGGCATAGCGGAGGCTGCGGATGCCCATGCCGCCGGCCGTGGCATCCTTGTCCATGCCGATGGCACGTGTGAATTCGGCGTTGCCGTCGGCGAGCATGGTGATCGCCTGGGCATTCTGGTCCTTCTGCCAGGCGCCCATCACGAAGGCATCGTTCACCGAGAGGCAGGCGAGGGCATCGGCCCCCTTGGCGAGGATGTCATCGGCGCGGACCACGAAGCCGGGCATGTGGGTGTTTGAGCAGCCGGGCGTGAAGGCGCCGGGCACCGCGAACAGCACCACGCGCCGGTCGGCGAAGAACTCGCCGGTGGAGAGGTCCTGTGGCCCATCGGGGCCGTTGGTCTTGAGGGTGATGTCCGGAATCCTGTCACCGATCGAGAGTGTCATGGGGTAGGCCTTTTGGTTGATTTGAGCTTTGTTCGTGTGCCGAGGTGAGGGTCATGCCAGCGGGGGCGTGGGACGAATAAGGATCTCGTTGACATCCACGTGTTCCGGCTGCCCCAGGGCATAGGTCACCGCGTTGGCGATGTCACGGTCTTCCAGGGCGTATTCCGGGGGTTCGTCGAAGAAGGGGGTATTCACCATGCCGGGCTCGATCAGGGTCACACGGATGCCGCTGCCGCGTAGCTCCTCACGCAGATTGTAGCCGATCCCGCTCACCGCCCACTTGGTGGCGCTGTACATGGAGCCGGGTATGGTGGTGCGGCCGGCGGCCGAGCCTGTCAGCAGCACATGGCCACGGCTGCGGCGCAGTGCCGGTAGGGTGGCTTGCAGGGTCAGCCCAACGCCGTAGATGTTGGTCAGGATCATCTCGCGCCAGGCCTCGTGGTCGGCGCCACTGAAGCCTCCCGGCGAGCCGCCGCGTCCCGCATTGGCGAACACGGCATCGATGCGGCCGAAGCGTTCCATGGCCTGCTCGACCATGGCCAACTGGTCATCCATGGCGGTGACATCACAGCCGATGGCGAGCACATTCTCCGGGCCCAGTTCCTCGGCCAGGGCCGTCAGCTTCTCGCGTGAGCGGGCGGCCAGCACCAGCTTGTAGCCTTCCCGCGAGGCGGCCCGCGCCGTGGCTGCCCCGATCCCGCTCGACGCCCCGGTAATCAGTAATACGCGATGCTGCATCGTCCTCTCCTGTGCCAGTGACCCGTGAATTTCCAGCATGGCCCAGGCCAGGACACGGCTGCAATCCTGGCGCTCAACGCAACACCGCCAGTCGGTATCGAGGATATCGGAGTCGTGCCCGGTACCGGTGTGTCCTGCCATGGTGCCGCCCGCGGTGGCATCATGGCAGGACGCGGGTCAGTTCAGGGCCAGTTGCGCCTCATCCCGGTCACAGTGGAAGAAGTCCGAGCTCGCCAGCCATTCCGGGTCGGGGTAGTAGGTGAACAGGTACTGGTCCTCCTTGATGCTGTCGATCAGCGGTGCGGCAACCTCCTGGCGAACCGCCGGACAGCCGTGGCTGCGGCCGAGGCGGCCGGTCTGCTCGATGAAGGCCTCGCTGACGTAGTCGGCGCCGTGGATAACGATGGCGCGCTGGTAGGCCAGGTCGTTGACGCCGGGCTCGAGGCCCTCCAGGCGGAGCGAGTAGCCGTTGCGGCCCCGGTAGCTGTTCATGGTGCGGAACAGACCGATGCTGGACTGGTGGCTTTCCGGGACGTTGGAGAAGGTCTCGGCCATGGCATTGCCGGAACCCTGGCCGTGGGAGACCAGTTCCTCGAACAACAACCGGCGGCGCTGCAGGTCGAACACCCAGAGGCGCGGCTCGGTGGAAGGCAGCGAGAAGTCGATCACCGCCAGCCGTTTGGCGTCGGGGTCGGCGCAGGAGAGTGCACGGGCTGCCAGGCGCAGGACCCGGGGGTCCGCATCGGGCGCCAGCCGGGTCAGAGTCTGGTCGAGAGAGAGCTGGCGCAGCGTATCCGGCTTGTAGGCCTGGGCCAGGAAGTCGTCGCCGGCCAGGGCGGCCGGCGTACCCAGGAGCAGTCCGCTGCACAGGGCGATGCCGGGAAGCCATCGATTCAGGAAGGGTGTGGGCATTAGGGAAACCTGTCGTGTGGCATGCTGGGCCCGGTCGTCGGCCATTCCAGGACGGCGGGGGGAACACGTGCAAGAGGGGCCGGCTTCCCTGCGGCTCAATGTCGACCACTATTATGGCCAAGGAAAACACGATGACCAGACCGCATTCTCAACGCAGGAGCCAGGACCCCATGCCCTCAGCCAGAGGAGTGATGACACTGGTTCTCGTGGTGGGGATGATGCTCTCGATGAGTGGCTGGGCCTTCGCCGAGGAGGGCGAGGCCGCCGTGGTCGTTGCCCTCGCCGAGCGGCTAGCCGAGGAGGAGGCCGCCCTGCAGGACTTCTACGCCGCCCGTGAGGGGCGGCTCGCCTGGCAGGAGGCCGAGGCCGTCACCGGCCTTGCCGCAGCCCTGCGAAGCCTCGAGGCAGATGGCCTCAACCCGCAGGACTACCGGCCGGATGCGCTGGTGGCGGGACACCGGCAGATGCGGGCCGAGGAGCAGACGCCGGCCGCCCGGGCACGCTTCGACTTGCAGGCCAGCCGTGCCCTGCTGACGGCCCTGCGTCATCTCCAGCGCGGCAAGGTGGATCCCCACCGCATCGACCCGGACTGGGAGGTGCCCATCGATGCGCCACCCCTGGACCTGGCGGCGGTCTCGCGGGTAGTGGATGCCCGGCGCTTCGAGCGGGCCTTCGCCCAGGCGCGTCCCTCGGCGGTTCCCTACGAGCGCCTGCGCGCAGGGCTGGCCCGCTACCGCCACATCGAGCGACAAGGCGGCTGGCCGAGGCTGCCGGCCCGCCAGCAATCGCTGCGCCCGGGCGACCTCCACGACGATGTGCCGCTGCTGCGCGAGCGCCTGGCGATCATCGGTGAGCTGGAGGTGATGGTGGCCGATCTCTTTGCCGGGGACGAGTCGGCTGACGTGGCGCCACGTCGCTACAATGACGCCCTGGTGGCGGCCGTGAAGCGTTTTCAGCGTCGCCACCTGCTCGAGCCGGACGGTATCGTCGGTCCCCGTACCCGGGAGGCCCTGAACGTGCCGGTGGACGAGCGCATCGCCCAGATCCGGGTCAACCTGGAGCGCGCCCGCTGGCTGCTCCACGGGCTGCCGGACTCCTTCGTGCTGGTGGACATCGCCGGCTACCGGATCAGCTACTTCCGTCCCGACGGCGGGGTGTGGCGATCGCGCATCGTGGTGGGACGGCCCTACCGCCGCACTCCCTCGCTGCGCTCGGCGATCACTCATCTGACTCTCAACCCCACCTGGACGGTGCCGCCGACCATCCTGCGCGAGGACGTGCTGCCCAAGGTGCGCCGCGACCTCGGCTACCTGTGGCGGGAGGACCTCATGGTGCTGGGGCCTTCCGGCCAGCGACTCGATCCGCGCGAGGTCGACTGGTCACGGCCCGGCAATATCATGCTTCGCCAGCGGCCCGGCCCGCAGAACGCCCTGGGACGCGTCGTGCTGCGCTTCCCCAACGACCACCTCGTCTACCTGCACGACACCCCGGCCCAGGGCCTCTTCGCCAGCGAGCAGCGGGCCTTCAGCTCCGGCTGCATCCGCGTGCAGGGGGTACTCGAACTGGCCCAGCACCTCTTCGATGATACCGGCACTCCCGCCCATGTGGCCTCGCTGGTCGCCGAGGGCACGACCCGCAACATCCATCTCGAGCGTCCCGTACCGGTGATCCTGCACTACTGGACGGTGCACCCGGGCGAGGATGGCGAGCTGGTCTTCCGGCCTGACGTCTACCTGCGCGATGCCACCCTGCTGTCGGCTCTGGACCGCCCCTGACCCGATAGCGGGGCCGCTGCCGCGGCCTGGCTCAGCGGTAGCCCCTGGCCTGCAGGCGGAACAGCCGTGCGTAGCGGCCATTGGCGGCCATCAGGCTCTCATGGTCGCCTTGCTCGAGAATCTCGCCGTTGTCGATCACCAGGATCCAGTCGGCGGCGCGCACCGTCGAGAAGCGGTGCGAGATCAGGATGGTCATCCGGTCGCGGCTGTGTTCCCGGAAGTCGGCATAGACGGCTGCCTCGGCCGCGGCATCCATGGCCGCCGTGGGCTCGTCGAGGACCAGGATGTCGGCGCCCTCGCGCATGTAGGCCCGGGACAGGGCGATCTTCTGCCACTGGCCACCGGAGAGCTCCTGGCCCCCCTTGAACCAGCGCCCCAGCTGGGTGTGGTAGCCGCCGGGCATCCCGGCGATGAATTCGTCGGCCAGGCCGCGACGGGCGGCGGCTTGCCAGCGGGCCTCGTCGGTGAAGGCCGCGACATCTCCGGCCCCGAGGTTCTCGCCGACCTTCATCTGGTAGCGGACGAAGTCCTGGAAGATCACCCCGATGCGCCGGCGCAGGGCCTGGACCTCCCAGTCGCGCAGGTCACTGCCATCGAGCAGGATCTGCCCCTCGCTGGGCTCGTAGAGGCGTGTCAGCAGCTTGATCAGGGTGGTCTTGCCCGAGCCGTTCGCGCCCACCAGGGCGAGGCTACCGCCCGGGCGCAGGTGCAGCGAGATGCCCGAGAGGGCCGGGGACTCGGCGCCGGGGTAGGTGAAGCCCACGCCCTCGAAGCGGATGCCGTCGCCGGGACGTGCCCCCGTGGTCAGGGTGCCCCTCTCGGCGGGCACCGGCTGTTCCAGGTATTCGTAGAGGTTCGAGAGGTAGAGGTTGTCCTCGTACATCCCGCCGATGGCGGTGAGGCTCGCCGAGAGTGCGGCCTGGCCCTGCTTGAAGACCATCAGGTACATGGTCATCTCGCCCAGGGTCAGTCTCCCGGTGACGGTCTCTGCCACCACCCAGGCGTAGGCGGCGTAGAAGGCCAGGGTACCCAGCAGCCCGAGCAGGAAGCCCCAGGTCTCGCGGCGCAGCGTCAGGCGGCGATCCTCGTCGTAGAGCGTCTCGAAGATGCTCCGATAGCGCTCAAGCAGCAGCGGCTCAAGCCCGAACAGCTTGACCTCCTTGATGCTGTCCTCCCGGGCCAGCACCGTCTCCAGGTACATCTGCATGCGGGTCTGCGGCGAGCGCCAGCGGAACAGCCGGAAGGCATCGCCGGAGAACTTGGCCTCCGAGATGAACACCGGCAGGGCGCCGATCACCAGCACCAGCAGCGCCCAGGGCGAGAACTGCACCAGCAGCACGCCGAAACTGGCCAGCGAGATGGCGTTCTGGGCGAGGCCAAAGGTCTTGTTGACCAGGCCCAGCGGGCGCGTCGAGGCCTCGCGGCGGGCCCGGGTCAGCTTGTCGTAGAACTCGGAGTCCTCGAACTGCTCGAGCGAGAGGGTGCCAGCCTTCTCGAGGATCATCACGTTGACCTTCTGGCCGAGAAGGGCGCGCAGCAGCGACTGCTGGGCCGAGAGGCCGCGCTGAGCCAGGGCGATGGTGGCGATCACGCCCGCCTCGGCCAGCACGTAGCGAAGCACCCCCCACCAGTCGACCTCCCCGGTGTCGCGATGCAGTGCCATCGCCGCGACCACGGCATCGACGATCAGCTGGCCGATCCAGGCCGCCACCGCGGGCAGGACCCCGGCGACCAGGGTGCAGAGCGCGAGCCCCAGGGTCAGCGGGCGGGAGGTCTGCCAGACCAGCGCCAGGGCACGGTGGCTGTAGCGAAAGACGCCGAGGAAGCTCGCCAGGCGGCGCTCGGGCGGCGCGGCCGGTCGGGGATGGGCATGGGGTGAGGACATGCCGAGGGGCTCCGATCCGTGGGGGCGCCAGTGTACCCCGGGGGGGGCCTCCGGCAGTAGGCGCGGCACCCCTGAACGACCGCGCCCCGCTCGAGGGCGGGGCGCGGAGAGGCGGTGGCGGCGGGGGTCAGCCCCCGTCGTCGGTCGTTTCCACCTCGCCGGTGCTGGCGACCACGGTGCCGGTCTCGCCGCTCTGCAGGGCGGCCAGCACGGGCTCTGCCTGGCGCTGGAAGGCCACCAGCTGCTCGCCCTGGAGGCTCTGATTCTCGGGCAGGGCGACCTTCATGGCGTTCACCTGGCTGTTGTTGACCAGGACCTCGTAGTGCAGGTGAGGGCCGGTGCTGCGCCCGGTGTTGCCGGACAGCGCGATGCGCTCGCCCATGGCAACGCGCTGGCCGTTGCTGACCAGGGGCTTGGAAAGGTGCAGGTAGCGGGTCTTGTAGCCATTGTCATGGCGGATCACCACGTAGCGGCCGGCCGCCGGATGGTTACCGACCTTCTCCACGCGGCCGTTGGCGGGCGACTGGACGGCGGTGCCGATCGGCATGGCGAAGTCGGTGCCCTTGTGGGGACTGATGCGGCCGGTGACCGGGTGCTTGCGGCGCGGATTGAAGTGCGAGCTCAGCCGGTAGCGACCGTCGAAGGGGTAGCGGTTGAAGGCCGGGTCGAGGCTCTCGCCGTCCGGCGTGTAGAAGCGATTGTCATCCGCGTTGCGCACGAGGGTGAGATTCATGCGCTCTCCAGCGTACTCCACCGCCAGCACCCGTGGGTCGAGGCTCTCGCCGTCGATGATGTCGGACTCCACCAGCACCTGAAAACGATCGCCGCGACGGGTGTCGCGGCGGAAGTCGAGTTTCTTTTCCAGGACCCGGGAGAGTTCCGAGACCTCGGCGCTGGTCAGGCCGGTGGCCTTGGCCGAGCGTGCGAAGCTGCCGCTGATGCTGCCGGCGAAGAGGCGCTGGGTGGCCTCGCCGGCGCGTTCGATGGTGGCGACCTCGAACCCTTCCTCCTGCCGCTCGACCAGGAAGCCGTCCCGGGCGTTCTTCATCAGGCGCAGCGCGAGCAGGCGACCCTCTTCGTCGAGCTGGTACTCGAAGCGGTTGCCCTGCCGCCAGTGGGTCAGGAGCCGAGGCTCGGGCAGGCCCTCCAGCAGGTTCATCACCTCGCGGTAGCCCATGCCGAGGTGGTTCTGCGCCATGATCGCGAAGGTATCGCCCGCCTGGACCTCGTAGGTGTTCCACTCCGGCACGAAGGACTCGCTGGCGGCAATCTCCTCCTCCAGCTGGATCGGTCCCTCGTCGAACAGTTCGAGCTCGTCTTCGGAGACCTCCTCGTAGGAGGTGGCATCGGCCACCAGCCCGCCATCGTGATCGAGCATGCCGCCGGCGATGGTCCCGATGACCACGGCCATGTGCAGGGCCCCATCATCGAGGCTGGCAACGCCATCCGTCAGTATCCCGGTGTCACCCTGCTGGGCGCCGGGGCGCTGGGCGGGCAGGGCGAGGGTCTCGGGAATCCCGGGGTCGGCACGGCTGGCCTTGGCCGAGGTGACCAGGTCGATATCGACGATTTCCGAGGCGGTGAGCTCGGAGAGCGGGACATGGCCTCGAGTGGCGTCGAGGGCCCGGCTGGCCATCTCGATGGCGTCGGCGACCGGCGTCCGCTCCGTGCGCAGCGAGGGCAGGCCAGGGCTGGCATCGGCCTCGAGGGGGACAAGAACGGTGTCGAGCGTCTGGCTGTCACGCTGGACATCTTCGAAGGAGGTAACGATCTTCTGTGCGCCCAGCACGGTGACCATGGTGGCAACGGGTAACAGCAACAGCTTGTGGGTGCGGGGCAGCGAATGGAGGATTCGCATCATGGGTAACGGGCCGTGACAGATGAAAAGGAGATAAATAAGTGGCATCAGAACCATACCCCATGATGCATGGGATGCCTAGTCTGTACGGACATACAGGAATGCCCCGCCACCCGCCCTCTTGCGGAAGAGGGCGTCGGTGTGGGAGCGCGAACGCTGTTTGTTAAGTGTGCATTGGACACGCCGGGCCGGGGAATTTCAACCCCCGGTCCGGGTAGCGGTCGTTCAACCGGTGAGGGTGCCGTCGCGGTAATCCCTCAGCGCCTGCTCCAGTTCGGCGTGTGCGTTCATCACGAAGGGGCCGTAGTGGGCAATCGGCTCGCCATGGGGTTCGCCGGCGAGCAGCAGGGCCTCGGCGCCCTCGCGGCTGGTCAGCGATAGCCGCTCGCCGCTGCCGAGGCGGGCGAGTCGGCCCTGGGGCACCGGGGTGTCGGCGATCTCGAGGCTGCCCTTGAAGACGTACACCAGCAGGGTGGTGGCCTCGGCGGCCAGCGCCAGCTCGCCGCCTGCCGCCAGCCGTGCATGGGCCACCGCGCCCTGGCCGGCAAGGGCCTCCAGGGGACCCGTCACGCTCTCGCCGGCGGCGTCCTGCCAGCGCCCTCCCAGGGCGACGAGGGTGGCGTCCTTGCCGCTTAGCGTCGGCATCTCTGCGGCGGGCACGTCGCGGTAGGTCGCCGGGCTCAGCTTGTCCCGGGCCGCCAGGTTCAGCCAAAGCTGGAAGGCGTGGAGGCCCTGCTCGTCGGTCAGCGGCATCTCCGAGTGGATGATTCCGCGGCCGGTGTGCATCCACTGGGCATCGCCGGCCCGGATGGTGCTCGAGTGGCCCAGGTGATCCTCGTGGGTCAGGCCGCCGTGGATCACGTAGGTCAGTGTCTGGATGCCGCGATGGGGATGGGGCGGAAAGCCGCCGATGTAGTCATCCGGCCGGTCGGAGCCCAGCTCGTCGAGCATCAGGAAGGGGTCGAGTCCTCCGCCGAAGTCATGGATGCGCTGGATCCTGACGCCGTCGCCGTCCTGGCTGGGCTGGCTGGTCACCAGCTGGTCGACCTGACGGGTGGTGTGGGTGGGGGCCATGGCCTGTCTCCGCATGTGAAAGGTTTGACTGGCATTTTAGGTCGGATTTTTCGAAAATTAAGCGCAACGTTTCGCTCTATAGATTCGAGGAATTCGAAATGTCCCGTGTCACCCTGGCCCAATGGCAGATGCTGGCGGCCGTGGTCGACCATGGTGGCTTTGCCCGTGCCGCCGAGGCGATCCACAAGAGCCCCTCGACCCTGAACCACGCCGTGCACAAGCTTGAGGAGCAGCTCGGGGTGGCGGTGATGGAGCCGGTGGGCCGGCAGGTGCGTCTCACTGAGGCCGGCGAGCTGTTGCTGCGCCGTGCCCGCCAGCTGCTCGAGAATGCCGCCTCGCTGGAGGATGTGGCGACTCGCCTGGCCGAGGGGCTCGAGGCAGAGGTGGTGCTGGCCGTCGACCAGATCTTCCCCCCCGATGCCCTGGCCCGGGCCCTGGAGGCCTTCTCGGCGGCCTATCCCCACGTGCGCGTGCAGCTCCACGAGACGGTGCTCAACGGCGGTATCGAGATGCTCTATGACGCCAGTGCCGACCTGGTGGTCTCGGGCATCTCGGCCCAGGGCTTCCTGGGCGAGCCGCTGGTCAGGGTGCACTTCGTCGCCGTGGCCCACCCCGAGCACCCGCTGCATCGCCTGGGTCGCCCGCTCGACCTGCGCGACCTGGAGCAGCACCGGCAACTGGTGGTGCGCGACTCCGCGCTGCGCCAGTCCATGGATGCTGGCTGGCTCAAGGCGGAACAGCGCTGGACGGTGAGCCACCTGCAGACCTCCATCGACATGCTCGAGCGGGGCCTGGGCTTTGCCTGGATTCCCGAGACCCGCCTTCGCCAGGCACTGGCCGAGGGGCGTCTCGCGCAGCTGCCGCTGGCCGCCGGTGGCAGCCGCGAGTATCCGGTGCAGTTGATCCATCGCGACCGGGACCGGGCGGGCCCGGCAACCCATGCCCTTGCCGAGGCCCTGAAGGTGGCGGTGGCGGCGTGCCCGCCGGGAGAACCATTCGAAGCCGTCGAATGATGGGGCGAAAAACCTGCGCTTGAGCGTCGATGGTTTCGCCGTATGCTGGGCACATCCTCGTTATCGAGCACTCGCTCACCAGCATGCAAGGAGATGATCCATGGGGCTTCTGATCGACGGCACCTGGCACGACCAGTGGTATGACACCGACAAGCACGGCGGCGAGTTCGTGCGTGAGTCCGCCAAGCTGCGCGACTGGATCACCCCGGACGGCAGCCCGGGACCCGATGGCCAGCCGGGGCTGCCTGCCGAGACGGGCCGCTACCACCTCTATGTGTCCCTGGCCTGTCCCTGGGCGCATCGTGTGCTGATCATCCGCCGGCTCAAGGGACTCGAGTCGGCCATCGGGGTCTCCCATGTCAGCCCGCTGATGCTCGACCAGGGCTGGAGCTATCGGGAGGACGAGGGCTCGAGCGGTGATCCGCTCAACGGCGTGGACTTCCACCACCAGCTCTACACCCTGACCGACCCGCACTACACGGGGCGGGTCACCGTGCCGGCGCTCTGGGACACGCAGTCGGGACGCATCATCAACAATGAGTCCGCGGACATGTTGAGGATGCTGAATGGCGCCTTCGACGAGCTGACCGGCAATCGCCTGGACCTCTATCCCGAGGACCTGCGCGAGACCATCGATGCGGTGAACGCCGACGTCTACGACCACATCAACAACGGCGTCTACAAGTCCGGCTTCGCCACCGAGCAGTCGGTCTACGAGAAGCACGTGGTGGCACTGTTCGAGGCGCTCGACCGCATGGAGGCGCGCCTGGCGGAGCACCGCTATCTGGCCGGCGAGTGGTTCACCGAGGCAGACATTCGGCTGTTCACCACCTTGATCCGCTTCGATGCCGTCTATCACGGCCATTTCAAGTGCAACCTGAGGCGCATCGAGGACTACCCGAACCTCGCCAACTACGTCCGCGAGCTCTACCAGTGGCCGGGCATCGCCGAGACGGTGGACTTCGACCACATCAAGCGCCACTACTATGTCAGCCACGACACCATCAACCCGACCGGCATCGTGCCCTACGGCCCGCTGCTCGGCCTCGACCGGCCCCATGATCGCGAACGGCTGCCGGGCGAGGGGATCCGGGAGAAGGGGTAGGTTTCCTGTAGGCGCAAAGCCTGCCCGGTGGCTCCGCACCCTTGTGGGAGCGCTGCTTGCAGCGCGATCTGCCGCGAAGCGGCAACCTCAACTGCTGGGATTCTTTGCCAACCACCGATCCAGCGCATTGGCGAACTCGCGACGGTCGCTGTCGGAGTAGCCGCCGGGGCCGCCGGTGTGCTCGCCGCTGGCTCTCAATGTCTCCATGAAGTCCCTCATCTGTACCCGGGCGCGGATATTGTTCGCATCCAGTGCCTCGCCGCGGGTGGTCATCACCCCGGCGCCGCGCTCGATGGCCTCCAGGGCCAGCGGCAGGTCCGAGGTGATCAGCAGGTCGCCCCGGGCGATGCGCTCGACGATCTCGTTGTCGGCGGCATCGAAGCCCTGGCTCACCGCCAGGCCCTTGACCCACCGTGAGGCCGGCAGCGGCACCGCGTGGTTGGCCACGAACCAGGTCGGCGTGGCGGTACGTTCGGCGGCGCGCACTATGATCTCGCGCGCCACCCTGGGGCAGGCATCGGCATCGACCCACAGATTCGGCATACAGCACTCCCGGGGGTAGGGACCTAGAAAAGGCTGGTCAGTGGCAGTCGACGATGGTAGCATGCGCGCTCCTCGCATGTGTTGACCCCACCATCATGACGACGCCACGCTGCCTCAGGCAGGTGGGCGCCGAAACGCCGGGCTCAGTGACGCAAGCACTGACCCACGCGCGTTCGAATTGTGTAGATGGAGCGCCACCGAGATCACGCCACCCGGGCGAGATCGGCGCAAACGGTCGCCACAGCGGTTCACGGGCCATCCCCGATGGCGTGGACCGAATGCCAGGTGCGACCGGCGTCCCCGACTCCGATTTCCTCATCTGACGATCCGTTTGACGGAACGCGGATGCCTGAGCGTGTTGCACGCGTCAGGGACGCCACTGAATTTCTGCCGGCCCCGTCGGCCTACCAAGGTGTGATTAATGACCTCGACTTCTGTCGCCTCGCCGAGCTTCGGCGATCTGGCCCTGCTGCCCGCCGTTCTCTCTGCCGTGGAATCCCAGGGCTACGAGACCCCGTCACCGATCCAGGCGCAGACCATCCCTGCGCTGCTGGAAGGACGTGACATGCTGGGCCAGGCCCAGACCGGCACCGGCAAGACCGCTGCCTTCGCCCTGCCGCTGCTGTCTCGCCTCGAGCTGACCCGCCGCGAGCCCCAGGTGCTGGTGCTGGCGCCGACCCGCGAGCTGGCCCAGCAGGTGGCCGTTTCCTTCAGCAAGTACGGCCAGAACCTCAAGGGCCTGGAGGTCGCCACCCTGTGCGGCGGCCAGGAATACCGCGAGCAGCTCTCCGCGCTGCGTCGTGGCGCCCAGGTGGTGGTGGGCACCCCGGGCCGGGTCATCGATCACCTGGATCGCGGCAGCCTCAAGCTCGACGGCCTCTCCGCCCTGGTGCTCGACGAGGCCGACGAGATGCTGCGCATGGGCTTCATCGACGACGTCAAGCGCGTGGTGGCCGACACCCCGAAGGACGCCCAGCGGGTCTTCTTCTCCGCCACCCTGCCGGCCGAGATCGAGCGCATCGTCAATCGCTACCTGGTCGATCCGGTCAAGGTGGCCATCGAGTCCAAGGTCGGGACCGCCGCCAGCATCGAACAGCGCATGGTGCGGGTCGACGGCGGCGCCAAGCAGGAGGCGCTGGCGCGCATCCTCGAGGTCGAGCCGGTCGACGGTGCCATCGTCTTCGTGCGTACCCGGGCCGCCTGCACCACCCTGATGGAGCAGCTCTCCGCCCGCGGCATGAACGTCGCCAGTCTCTCCGGTGACCTGGACCAGAGCCTGCGCGAGCGCACCATCACGCGCCTCAAGCGTGGCAAGATCGACATATTGATCGCCACCGACGTGGCCGCCCGCGGCCTGGACGTGTCGCGCCTGACCCACATCATCAACTATGACCTGCCCCAGGATGCCGAGGCCTACACCCACCGCATCGGCCGTACTGGCCGTGCCGGGCGCACCGGCATCGCCATCACCTTCGTCGGCTTCCGCGAAGGCCGCAAGGTGGGCTGGCTCGAACAGGCCACCGGCCAGAAGATGAGCGAGATGGCGGTGCCCGACGAGGCTGCCATCCGCGCCCACCGCGACGAGATGTTCCACCAGCGCGTGGTCGCTGCCCTGACCGCCGGTGCCGACGAGCAGCGTTCCCTGGTCGAGCGGATGGTCGAGGAGGGGCACGACCCCATCGAGCTGGCCTGTGCCTTCGCGCGCATGGCGCGTGCCGACGAGGCGCCCATCGGTCGCCTTCAGGCACCGCGTGCCGAGCGCAACGACCGCAACCCGCGCGACGCCAAGCCGAAGCGTCGCGGCGATCGTGAAGACCGGGCGCCGCGTGAGGGCATGACCCGCTATCGTGTCGCCGTGGGCCACCAGGATGGCGTCAAGCCCGGCCAGCTGGTCGGGGCACTCGCCAACGAGGGCGGCATCGAGGGTAGCCGCATCGGCCGCATCGACATCCGCACCGCCTTCTCGGTGGTCGAGCTGCCGAGCTCGCTGCCGGAGAGCATTCTGAGCAAGATGGCCCGCGCCCGCGTCGCCGGTCGTCCGCTGGAGATCAGCGAGGACAAGGGCGCGCCCGAGCGCGCCCCGCGTCGTCGCCAGGACGGTGACGCGCCGATTCGCCGTCGCACCAGCGCCTGATCGCGGCCGGGCATGAGCCCGGCCCGTAATGCCAAGGCCCTCGCACCACCAGGTGCGGGGGCCTTTTGCATTCGGCGACTGATCCGCTCCTCGCCCGGCCTCAGGCCTGGGGCGTTGTCTCGCGGGCCCTGGCCGCCAGGAGGGCGAAGCGCGACAGCAGGCCGGTTGCCTCGGGCGTGGCAGTCACGTCGGCGATCAGGCGCTCCGGCGCCTCGCCCTGGTCTCGCAGGGCCTCCCGCTGGTGCGCGAGATAGGCGCGCATCACCGCCGGGGTGAACTCCGGATGGAACTGCACGCTCCACTGGCGAGGACCATGACGCAGCGCCTGGTGCGGGTCGTGGGCATTGGCCGCCAGCACGCAGGCCTCGGCCGGTGCCGTGAGGACGGTCTGGGCGTGGCTCAGGTGGGCGCGGAACCTGGTCGGCAGGCTCCCCAGCAGTGGATCCCGGCGACCGGCCTCGGTCAGGGCGATCTCGCGGGTGCCGGATTCCCGGCCCGCGGGGTGGAAGTCGCTGGTGCCGCCGAAGGCCGCAGCCATCAGCTGGTGGCCGTAGCAGACGCCGAGCATGGCGATGTCGCGGGCACGTGCCTCGACCAGCCAAGGCCTGAGTGCCTCGCTCCACGGCTCGGCGTGGCTGACCATGGCGTGGGAACCGGTGATCAGGAGACCGTCGATGTCGTCGAGATCCGGCAGAAAAGAGGCGCGTGGGGCATCGAAGACCCGCACCGATGGGACGGCCGGCGAGTCCACCAGCACCCGGCGGAAGAGGGTCTCGAAGTCGCCGTGGTCACGAGCCACGTCGGCAAAGCTGTCTCCGGTCTTGACGATCAGCAGGCGGGGCATGGGGGCTCCAGGCAGCGGGTGGCAGGGAGCCGGCATTCTACTTTCGTTGCAGCCGCTCGCCCAGTGCCGCCATGAAGGCCGCGCCCGCCTCGAGCTGGTCGATGTCGATATACTCGTCGGGCTGGTGGGCCTGGCCGATGCTCCCCGGGCCGCAGATCACCGTGGGGAGTCCCTCGCGCTGGAACTGCCCGGCCTCGGTGGCATAGGCCACGGCACCGGCAGGGCGCTCGTCGAGCAGGTCGCGGCACAGCGCGAGCACCTCGGCGTTGTTGTCGTCGGCGAGTGCCGGCACCGTGGTGTTCAGCGCCTCGGTCACGATGGCGGCGTCCGGCGCCCGCCTGCGCATCTCGGCCTCCAGCCCGGTCGCGGTGTCGTTCACCCGCGCGAGCAGCTCCTCGAAGAGATCCGACGGTAGATGGCGAATCTCCCACTCGAAGGTGCATTCCCGGGCCATGATGTTGATCGCCGTGCCGCCCTGGATCTTGCCGACGTGCAGGCTCGAGTGCACCACGTTGAAGGCCTCGTCCACGCGCCCCTCGGCCTTGAGTTCGGCCATCACGTCCTCGATCCGCGTCACCAGGCGGGCGGCCACGTGGATCGCCGAGACCCCCTGGTTCACCTGGCTGGAGTGGGCGGCGCGGCCGGTCACGGTGGTGCGCAGGTTGGTGGCCCCCTTGTGAGCCACTACCGGGTGCATCATGGTTGGCTCGCCGACGATCACCGCCGCGGGGCGAGGGTGGTCGGCCAGCAGCCGCTCGATCATCCGCGGGGCGCCGATGCAGCCCACCTCCTCGTCGTAGGAGAACGCCAGCCAGATCGGCGTCGCCAGCTCCTGCGTCACCCAGCGAGAAACTTCCGCCAGCGCGCAGGCGATGAAGCCCTTCATGTCGCAGGTGCCGCGGCCATAGAGCCGGCCATCGCCCTTGTCGATCAGGGTGAAGGGGTCGGTGGACCAGGGCTGCCCATCCACCGGCACCACGTCGGTATGGCCGGAGAGCACCACGCCGCCGGCCACGGCGGGGCCGATGCGCGCCAGCAGGTTGGCCTTGCGGCCGTCGTCGCTTTCCACCCGCCAATGCGCCACCCCGTGCGTGTCGAGCAGGCCCTCGACCCATTCGATCAAGGCCAGGTTGGAGTCCCGCGAGACGGTGGCGAAGCCCACCAGGCGGTCGAGTATCTCGGCGGCGGTCATGATAAGGCTCCCGGGTAACAGTGTCGGCCAAGCCTAACACGGCTGGTCGGGCGGCTGGACCGCCCCTCTCCTCTCCGGGCAAGGGGTGGCTTATGCTGTGGGAAAGCCGCAGGAGACGACCATGGATTCACGGGTGGAGAAACGCGCCTCTGACAGCTCGCCAGGCGGCGAGGCATGCCGCAAGGGAGAGAAGCTCAGCGATCGGGTCTATGGCGACATCATCGATCGCATCATCAACCGCGACTTTGCGGAAGGCGAGCGTCTGCCCTCGGAAGAGCAGCTGGCGTGCCGCTACGGCGTGTCCCGCCCGATCGTGCGCGAGGCCCTGGCCCGGTTGCGCGATGATGGCCTGGTGCGCTCGCATCGTGGTTCCGGCAGCTTCGTCCAGCGTCGTCCCGACCGGGCCATGCTCGAGTTCGCCCCGCTGGAGAGCCTGGCAGACATCCAGCGCTGCTTCGAGTTCCGGGTCGCCGTCGAGTCCGAGGCCGCCCGCCTGGCGGCGCTCAAGGCCACCCGCGAGGACCGCACGGTGCTCACTCGGGCGCTGGCACTGCTCGAACAGCGCATCCGCGATAACGCCCTGGGGGTGGATGCCGACTTCGGCTTCCATCTCGCCATCGCCCGGGCCACCCACAACCGCTTCTTCTCCGACACCCTGCTCTCGCTCGAGGCGGCGATCACCTATGGCCAGAACCTGGCACGCGGGCTCGGCCTGAGGCGCCCGGAGCACCATGTCCCGGAGGTCCAGCAGGAGCATCGCGACATCCACGACAGCATCCTGGCCGGCGACGAGGAGCGGGCCGGCCGGTGCATGCAGCGCCACCTGCGCAATTCTCGGCGACGGGTCTTCGAGGGATGACGTTCTTGACAACTTTTACAACTCGGCTAGCTTCAGGACAGGGCATCAGCGACGGGTGCGAGGCGCTGGGGCCCGGCAGCCGGGCGGGACAACACCGATAATAAGAGGGCTCGGCTGCCACGAGACGATCACGACACAATAACGTCTGGAGCATGCCATGAAGTTCACGTACAAGAAGCTGGTGCTGGCCATGACGGCCGTCGCCGCCGTGGGGCTGGCCGGCGCCGCCCATGCCGAGTACCCGGAAGAGGACATCACCTACATCATCCCCTTCGATCCGGGTGGTGAATCTGACGTCACGGCACGCTTCCAGGAACCGATCCTGGAAGAGGTGCTGGGCGTCTCGGTGAACGTGACCCACCGGCCGGGCGGCGGCGGTGCCGTGGCCTGGAGTGAGTTCCAGAGCAGCGCCGAGCCGGATGGCTACGAGATCATCGGCGTCAATATCCCACACATCATCGGCCAGCCGATCCAGCGTAACAACGCGGGCTACGAGACCGACAACTGGCGAATCGTCACCTTCTTCCACTCCACGCCCAATGCCCTGATCGTGCACAACGACAGCCCCTACGACACCCTCGAGGACCTCGTCGAGGATGCCAGGGAGAACCCCGAGGCGATCACCCTGGGCGGCAGCGGCACCTACAGCGCCAACCACCTGGACATGCTGCGCTTCGAGCAGGAAGCCGACATCGACCTGACCTACATTCCCTTCTCCGGTACCGGACCGCTCAAGGGGGCGCTGGAGGGTGGCCATGTCGCCGGCATCTTCAACTACACCATGCTCGGCACGGAGATGGCCGACAGCGTCAAGGTGCTGGCGGTGGCCTCCGAGGAGCGCGTCAAGGCGCTGCCCGATGCGCCCACCTTCAAGGAACAGGGCTATGACATCGTCGGCGGCGCCTATCGCGGTGTGGCGGTTCCCAAGGGGACCCCGGACGAGGTGGTCGAGACCCTCGAGGAGGCCTTCGCCGAGGCCAACCGCCAGATCGCCGAGAAGCAGGAGCCGCTGGGCTTCGTGATGGAATCCATCACCGGTGACGAGATCGACGAGGTGATTGGCATGCTTCGCGATGCCTATGGCCCGATCCTCGAGGACGCCGAGTAACCCTTCCTCCTGCCGCGGGGGCCACTCGCCCCCTTCCTCTCCTGTCATAGCGGGGCCATGCGCGCATGGCCCCAGGCGGAGTGATGCATGGACATGCTCCTCGAGGCACTGGCCTCCCTGTTGACCTTCGAGAGCGTCATCACCGTGCTGGTGGGCGTCTCGGCAGGCCTCTTCATCGGCGCGATGCCCGGGCTCACGGCCACCATGGCGCTGGCGGTCCTGCTGCCCTTCACCTTCTCCATGGAGGCCCTTCAGGGCCTGATGGCCCTGGGCGGGGTCTACATGGGCTCCATCTACGGCGGTGCCTTCACGGCCATCCTGATCAACACTCCCGGTACCCCCTCGTCGATCGCCACCACCTTCGACGGCTATCCCATGGCCCGCCAGGGCCGGGCCTACGAGGCCATCGCCGCGGCGACCATCGCCTCGGTGGCCGGGGGGATCGTCGGGGTCATCTTCCTGCTGGTGCTGGCGCCCCCCCTGGCGCGATGGGCCGTGGCCTTCGGGCCGTCGGAGATGTTCTGGGTGGCGATGCTGGGGCTGACCCTGGTCGCGAGCCTCTCCAGCGACTCCTTGCTCAAGGGGCTGCTGGGCGGCTGCATCGGGATCCTGCTCAGCACCATAGGCGTCTCGCCCGTGGGCGGCGAGTCCCGCTTCATCTTCGACTACCCGCCGCTGCAGGGGGGCATCGAGCTGATCGTGGCACTCATCGGCCTGTTCGTGATTCCCGAGTTGCTGACCATGGCCGCCGAAGGCCGGGGGGCGCTGCCCGGACAGACGGAGCTGCGCAAGAAGGAAGTCTCCATCCTCAGCATCGCCCGCCATATCTTCGGCAAGCCGGTCAACCTGATCCGCTCCTGCCTGATCGGCCAGATCATCGCCATCATTCCCGGTGCCGGCGGCAACGTCACCAGCCTGGTGGCCTACAACGAGGCCCGGCGCTTCTCCCGGGACCCCAAGAGTTTCGGCAAGGGCAACGTCGACGGCGTGGTGGCCTCGGAGTCGAGCAACAACGTGATGGTGGCGGGCAGCATGGTGCCGCTGCTGACCCTGGGCATTCCCGGGGCGCCGCCGGATGCCATCATCCTCGGCGTGCTGCTGATGCACGGCCTGCGCCCGGGGCTGGACCTGTTCACCGAGTCCGGTGTGCTGACCAACGGCTTCATCCTCTCCATGGGGATGGCGGCCCTGCTGCTGCTGCCGGTCGGGCTGCTCGGCGGACGGCTGATCCACCGCGTGGTGATCCGCACGCCCTACTATTTCCTGGTGCCGAGCATCGCCATGGTGACCATCCTGGGGACCTTTGCCCTGCGCAACAGTCTGCTGGATGTCGGCATCATGCTGATCCTGGGCACCGCCGGCTACTTCCTGCGCCTGATCGGCATCCAGCCCGCGCCCATCGTGCTTGGCCTGATCCTCGGCGGGATCGCCGAGGAGGGCTATGTGCAGACGTTGATGGCGGCGGTCGTCGATCCCATCCCCTGGCTGAGGTTGCTGCACAATCCGCTCTCCATGGTGCTCGCCGGCCTGGTGGTGCTGGGGGCCGCGACCACGCTGGTGCCCATGTGGCTGGCGCGCAAGGGGCTGCTGGACAGGGTCGACGAGGACGAGGGGAGGTCGCCATGATCCTGCGCCTCAATACCGACATTGCGGCGGGCACCGTCGGCCTGGTCTTCGCCGCCGTGCTCTGGTTGCCTCGCGAAGACATCGGGCGGCTCAGCATCATCTTCCCGCGGGCCATCCTGGTGCTCCTGTGTCTGATCGCGGTCGCGCTGATCGTCAAGGGCGTGATCCGCCCCGGTGGTCGCCATGTCGAGATCACCGGCAGCCCCAGGCGGCTGTTCACCGTGATCGCCGGGTTCTTTCTCTGGTGGGGGTTGGTCGAGGTACTCGGGTTCCTGGTGACTACGCTGGTCGCCTTCTACGCCCTCACCTGGTACCTGGCCCGGGTCGAGACGCGGGTGACCTGGCAGCGCCTGCTGAAGTGGACGCCGGTGATCCTGGGGCTGGTCATCGTCTTCTACCTGACCTTCAAGGAAGTGCTCAATGTACGCCTGCCGACGGGCCTGTTCTTCTAGGAGTCATTCATGAGAATCACCGATATCCGCGAGGCCCGCGTGTCGATCGCTTCCGACATCGCCAACGCCTACATCTCCTTTGCCACCATGGACGTCTCCATCCTGGCCATCTATACCGATGCCCGGGTGGAGGGCCGCCAGGTGGTGGGCTACGGCTTCAATTCCAACGGCCGCTACGCCCAGAGCGGGCTGCTGCGCGAGCGCTTCCTGCCGCGCCTGCGCGAAGCCGAGCCGAGCTCGCTGCTCGACGACAGCGGCCACAACCTGGACCCCTTCAAGGTGTGGTCGGTACTGATGGCCAACGAGAAGCCGGGGGGGCACGGCGAGCGCAGCGTGGCGGTGGGCATCATCGACATGGCGATCTGGGACATCGTCGCCAAGGGCGAGAACGTGCCCCTGGCGCAGGTGCTGGCCGAGCGCCACGGCGACGGCCGCCCCGACGAACGCATCGCGGTCTATGCGGCGGGCGGTTACTACCACCGGGGCAAGCAGGTCCAGGGCCTGCAGGAGGAGATGCGCGACTATCTCGATCTGGGCTACACCTGCACCAAGATGAAGATCGGCGCGGTGCCGCTGGCCGAGGATCTCGAGCGGGTCGAGGCCGCCATCGACATCGTGGGAGACGCGGGGCGACTGGCGGTGGACGCCAACGGCCGCTTCGACCTGCGCACCGCGCTGGCCTTCGCCGATGGTCTGGCGCCCTATGGCGTGCGCTGGTACGAGGAGGCCGGTGACCCCCTCGACTACGCCCTCCAGCAGCAGCTGAGCGAGCACTATGCGCCACCCACGGCCACCGGCGAGAACCTCTTCTCCCACCAGGACGTGCGCAACCTGCTGCGCTATGGCGGCATGCGCCCCGACCGCGACATCCTGCAGATGGACCCGGTGCTCGGCTATGGCCTGGTGGAGTACCTGCGCATGCTCGAGGTGCTGCGCGCCCACGGCTGGTCATCGCGGCAGTGCATTCCCCATGGCGGCCACCAGTTCGCACTGAACATCGCCGCCGGCCTCAAGCTGGGCGGCAACGAGTCCTATCCGCGGGTCTTCGCGCCCTTCGGCGGCTTTGCCGACTCCACGCCCATCGAGGCGGGGCAGGTGGCCCTGCCAGAGGCGCCGGGGATCGGCTTCGAGGACAAGCGCGAGCTGATGAAGGTGTTCGAGGCGCACCTGGGGCGCTGAGGTCGCGTCATGCCCTGCGCCGGTGCAGGGCATGAGGAAGCGCCTGGACGTTGGCTCGAGCATCATCCGCTGAAGGGACGCCGGTGGGAGCAGTGGTGGCAGCGCGATGGCGCCCGGACATGCCCACGCCATCGACAAGTCGATTCGACATGCATGCGGCACTCGTTTTTTGATACGTCCCCGGGATATGTCGAAGCGATCGATATGGTTCCGCTGCCGATGGCGTCTAGCTAGCCAGACAGACGGCAAAAGGGCCGCTTTCCTGGGGAAACGGCCCTGAAAATCAAGATTTTCTGATCAAGTGTTCAATATTACTTATCCGCAGTGCTGGTCGACTTCTTGCTCTTGTCGGTCTGCGGCTGGCTTTTCTGTTGAGTAGTGTCTGCCTCTTCCTTACCCTTCTGAAGGCTGTCTTCTACTTGCTCCTGCCCCTTCTGAAGGTTGTCCTGAAACTGCTTCTGGGCCTTCTGCATGTTTTCATCGAGCTGCTTGCGGCCCGACTGCACGCTCTCCATCGTCAGTTGCTGGGTCTCCTTCAGGTATTCCTGACTCAAGGACTGTATCTTGTCAGTGTCTTCCTTCAATCGCTCACTCATTTCCCGGATGGCCTGCTGCTGCTCCTCGATCACCTGCCGAAAGCTGTCGGGATCCTTGACTTCGAGCCAGGAGCGGGATTGCGCCAAAC
Organism: Halomonas rhizosphaerae; assembly: GCF_030010555.1. Lineage (GTDB taxonomy): Bacteria > Pseudomonadota > Gammaproteobacteria > Pseudomonadales > Halomonadaceae > Halomonas > Halomonas rhizosphaerae. The sequence continues at coordinate 132,420 of NZ_JASCQP010000027.1, read as the reverse complement.
TGGTGTCTGCAAAGGCGCGAACGGCATCGAATTGTGCCGAGAACAGTTTTTCAAAGTAATCAGTGGTCAGGGTTCCGTAGGCACGGACCGGCTCAAGCATGGTATTGTCGAACTGCTCGGTGGCCTGGTCGCCATCTTTCTTGGTCTTTTCAGCGCTCATCTAATATCTCCTTGTCTTGTAAAGATATAATTGGTAATTGCTCAAGTGAAGGAGCTGCTCAAGCAAAATGTGCTATTCGGCAAGAAAGCCATCAAAAAATCCGATGCTGCTTTCGCCTGTTGATGTAGAAACGTCAAACCCAGGATGTCAGCGCATCGTTCCTTGTCGGGCCGGCACCTGCCGCTACATCAATCAAAGTATAAACAGTCATCGATAACCTTTCCGTGCGGTAGCACACCTACATTCTGCATAGCCGCATAGGAATGTTGTAACGCCCCCACACATGGCGCCACGACCTGACCGATCAAGCCGGCGAATGACTAGCGCTGCGGCGTGTGGTGCTGGTGGTGAAGGCACGTCCCGATGACGTGCTGTTGCACAGCTTGTTGCTGGTCACCCGTCTCGGCAAATTCGACATCCCCGCCTGGGAAAGTTCTGGCCCCGTATCGCTGGCGGGGCAAGGCCGAAGCTCCCATGGGCGTGGGAAATCGGCGCTCGATATGCATCTCTCCTCGACGAACCATGGCGATTCGACCGCTCAGCAGGTGATGGTGAGGTGAGCCTGCTGTTGAGCCACTATGCTTATCAAGTGCTGAGCCGCCTGCTGGAGAACCGGACGCACCAGCGGTGGAGCCTGCTTCGAAGGTGCGCACAGGTGCTCAGGGCTCCGGCGCGCTGACTTTGCATGCCCGGCATCAGGGCGTGAAGTCACATCACTGTTCGTTGGTAGGAGGCTTCCGGGGTAGGTCACAAGCGGGGACACACTATGAGTGAGAGGGGCAAGAACGAAAATCCTGACACGAATGCCACGGACGCGGAGGTGCTGAAACGGGAGCGATACGAGTTGCTGGAACGTTTGGAGGGCTGGCTGGAAACGCCGATGCTCGTTCTTGCGTTCGTGTGGTTGGTGCTGCTGGTCGTGGAGTTGATTCGAGGCGAGAGTCTGTTGTTCAATTTCCTCGGCACGATTATCTGGGTCATCTTCATTCTCGATTTTGCTGTGAAGTTGATCCTGGCCCCGGACAAGGCCGTTTACCTCAAGCGTAACTGGCTGACCGCCATTTCGCTGCTGATCCCCGCGCTGCGGATCTTCCGCGCTTTCCGTACGTTTCGGCTACTCCGCCTGGCCAGGACGGGGCGGGGGTTGCGGCTGGTCCGGGTCGTCAGTTCGCTGAACCGCGGGATGAAGGCGCTCGGCGCGAGTCTTAGCAGACGAGGCTTCGGGTATGTAATCGCCCTCACTGTGCTGGTCACGTTTGCCGGCGCGGCCGGGATGTATGCTTTCGAAAGCGAGGCACCCGGCGGCCCGCACAGCTACGGCGAGTCGCTGTGGTGGACCTCCATGATCATGACGACGATGGGCTCGCAGTACTGGCCGCAGACGGCAGAGGGACGTGTCCTCTGCGTCTTTCTGGCGCTTTACGCCTTCGGTATCTTCGGCTATGTGACAGCGGCGCTCGCCACCTTCTTCGTCGGCCGCGACGCCGATAGTACCGACGCCGAATTGGCAGGGGCCAAGCAACTGGCCATGCTCCGGGATGAGGTGGTCGCCTTGCGCGATGAGATTCGCGACCTGTCGCGACCCCCGCCGGGGGTGTGAAACGTGATCCAGGGACACAAAGTCACGCCGAACCAACGGCTGCCAAGCGGAAACGTTATATCAAATCTTGCTAAATATCGGATTCTAGCCGAATGCTGACAACCTGATGCAGGGAAAAAGCGGCCCGTTATCGATCTGTTTACACAGGATAGCGAGCCCTTTTCACCGGCGCTGGACGCTCTGGCACATCGTCGCCAAGGTCGAGAACCAGCCCCTGGCGCAGTTGCCGGCCTGGCGCCCTACGGCGTGCGCTGGTACGAGGAGGCCGGCGCCCCTCCCTGGACTACGCCCTGCAGCAGCAACTGAGCCAGCACCATGCACCCTCGCACGGCCACCGGCGAGAACCTCTTCTCCCATCAGGCCGTGCGCAACCTGCTGCGCTATAGCGGCTTTGCCGATGCCATGCCCAGAGAGTCGGGACAGGTGGCGCTCTCGCAGGTGCCGGGGATCGGTTTCTAGCACAGACGCGAGTTGATGAAGGTGTTCGAGCTGCACCAGGGGCGTTGAGGCTTGCGAGGGTGCAGGTCAGGCTTCCATGGCTTGGGTCGCGTCGCCATTGGCTTGCCTGCGCCTGTAGCTATGCTGATCCTATCGGGGGCTGGGAGGAAGCCATGCGGTACCTGTTGTTGGTTGCTGCACTGATCCTGCCGGTGTCTATGGCCAAGGCCGATGAGGTGGGCATGGTCTTCGCTACGGGCGATGAGCAATACGTGTTGACCCCGGACTGCGCCGAGCGGGTCGACCACGTCGTCGTCGAGAATGATCTTGTGCATCTGCGCTTCGATATGCCCGAAACCCCGGCCTGTTTCGGGATCTTCAATAGCCGGCTGTCGTCCCACCTGGGCGAGCGCCTTGTTGTCACCTTCCGCGGCGAGATGCTGCTTGAGGCGGACCTTCACACCCTGTTGGGCCCGAAGCGCATCGTGCTGGTATCGCGACACCCGCGCGTGGCGGTCGAGGCCGTTCGCTATCTCAGCGGTGCAACGAGCATTGAAGCGCCATGAGTGGCCGTTCCCGACTGTTCCGTCTTCTTGCCATGGGGTTGGCCGCCACCCTGGCGGCGTTGGCATTGCTGGTTTGGCTGGCACTTTGGTGGTTTTCGCCGGCGCCGGTTTCGGGCCGGCTGGTCGCTTATCACAGCGGTTCCCCTGTAGCCGATGCCATCATCACTGTAAGCCGACAGGGCTGGGGTCGCAGTGAATCCCATGGCCAGTTGATGTGGGACAAGCGCTATGTAGCCACCGCGACAACTGATGCCGATGGGCGCTTTCGGTTGCCACTACCCGGGCCGGTATGGCTGGTAGGCAGCGGCGGCGGTCGGTTGAAAGCCGAGGCTGAGGGATTTCAGACCTTGGACGTGAGCCATGTGCCGCCGGGGGCGGAGCTGACCCTGCAAACAGTCGTCAACCGCGACGAGCGTCTGCCTGGTGGCACTGCTTATCTGGGCTGGGGTGAGGTGGGTGAGCCTTTCGGCTGGTCGTTCATCGATGACACCCCGACTCGAGACCTGCCGCTTGCCGATCTCTATCCCCTCGAGTTAAATCGAGCGCCTCTCAGAGTCACCCTGGCGGTGCCCGATGGGGGAGGGCTCCACTTCGTCTCGGCCGAGGAGCAGGGTATCGCCCACGACTCCTGGGACTATCTGCTGCGCTATCTGGATGCCTCGCCCGAGCCGCCCTCGGCGACGCGGCTGGCGCTGGATGACACCCCCGGCACGCTCTTCCTGCGCACCCCGCAAGATCGATACGCCAAGCTGGCCTGGGAGCCCGCAACGCTAACTGCCATGACCGGCGCGGTACCGGGGCTGGATGCCACCAGCGAACGGCTACTCTCGCTGCGCTTCGTCTATCGTCCCTTTCCCGGGCGGGAATTGCCGTATCAGCCGCCGTTGTTTCGTGTGGAATCCGTGCGCGCCGCGCTGCAGGCGGAACTCCACGAGGAGGGCGAGACCCTCACTGGCCCGCGTGTCTACCGGGTGGTGGTGACCGATGCCGAAGGCAAGGAACTCGAGAGGCAGCAGGTCGAACTGACCCCAGGGGTTCCGGTGAGCCTGCCAAGCTGTGCTGATGACGCACCGCTGTCGTGGCGCTTCGAATCGTTGCGCCTGGAATACGACGAGGAGGGCCTTCCACGGCTGCAACTGACGATGGACGGCGCGACATTCGTTCACCACTCTGCGCCGATGTTGGTCGGCCCGCGCGGCGCTAGCGTCTTCGAGGTGATGGCCTTCGATACCGACTACCAGCGACATGATCTCGAGGTCAGGCTGCGCGAGCTGAACAGCAAGGCAGAATCGACCGGTTGCCAGTAGTGCTCGTCCTGTGATCCTGTGACAATAAGGAGAAGCTGGCCGGGTGTATGGCGTTGTTGATTTCCGGCACAAGGAGTCGAAGACCTTGGGTTATTACATTGCAAAAGTGGCGATTACCGCGGTTCTGGTGGTGCTGATAACAGAGATATCCAAGCGCAGCTCGTTTGTCGGCGCTGTAATCGCTTCGATTCCGCTGACTTCCGTCTTGGCCATGCTCTGGCTCTACATCGATACGGGGGATGCCGGGAAGGTCAGCGAGCTTGCCACTAGCGTGTTCTGGCTGGTCCTGCCCTCCCTGGCATTGTTTATTGCGTTGCCTCTCCTGTTGGCGAAGGGGGTCAACTTCTACCTCGGCCTCGTGGTGTCGATCGGGATCACCGCCATCTGTTACTGGCTGATGGTAACGGTACTGCATCACTACGACCTCGAGCTTTGAGTAAAATATTTGGGACGGACCTTCTTTCCGTTGCGCCCCAAGGGCGCCGTATCACATTTCTTCATGAACCTGGCCATAGGCGAGCATCGCGAACAACCCTGTACCGCCGATAATGTTACCGATGAGTACCGGAGAAACATGGTAGATCAAGGCGGTAAAAATATTCATTTCCCCATTGAGTACCAAAGTAAAGATCTCGTATGATCCGGCAATCACGTGGGTGAAGTCACCCGCCGCAATCAGCCAGGTAAACATGACGATAACCAGCACTTCGGATCTCTTCGCCGAGGGCAGCATCCACACCATAGCAGCTATGAAAAAGCCTGAGGGAATACCTCGCAAAAGTGTCTCGGCCGGGGTCAGCGTTGCCAAGTGGTGCGATATCTCAAGGATCGCCGCGAGGGTGTCGACGGTAAGGATGCCCCCGTGGATGCCGATGGCGGCAGTAATAAACGTGCCGCACAAATTCGCCGCAAGCACAACTCCCCAAAGGCGTGCGGTAGAATAGAACCGGCTGCGCGTCGGCTGGGCCAGAAGCGGCAGCACCACGGTGATGGTGTTCTCGGTGAACAGTTGAAGCCGGCACAGGATCACGAGGACAAACCCGAACGAGTAGCCCAGGCTTTCAATCAATATCAGGTAGGGGTGATCTGAGCCCAGATTGGAGCGGATAATTCCCTCAACGAGGACTGAGGTCGAAATCCCGAGCCCCGCTGCCACACCGGACCACCAGAGCGAGGTTATCGGGCGCTGCAACTCCTCTTCGCCCTCGCGCAGGGTGATGGAGTAGAGAGTCAGCGCCGATAGATTGCCATGTTCGGCTACGGTATCACGTTCTTTCCGAGTCAGTGACTTTTCGCTCGACGTCGGCGTCTGTTCAAGGGATTCGCGATCCTGGACATTGGCGCGAGACTCGTGCTCGTCCGCGGCCTCCTTTGCTTTCTTTTCGGAGGAGGTGTCTCGATTGGTTTCCACGTCACTCATTCAGCCGTCCTTTAACCATCCAGAAGCGCTTGTAGCGTCTCGCCATGACGATGTCGTCGGCGACCGCTTCACCATCATCCATCTCCACTTTGCATTCTGTGTGGCAGCGCACAGATACGCCTCTCTCTGTCTCTCAGACTGGTAGCGAAGGTAGCGCCTTGGTGTCACTAACGATCGGTTTTTATCAGGTCGGCGTGGAGTATGGATAAGGTGTAACGCAGTAAAAAGGAGATTAACCATGTCACGACAGGCAACAATCGATACGCCATTTCCGGATATTTACTTACAAACCCTCAGTGGTGAGGCATTGGTCCTTGGACGGCCACCGGAGGGGAAGTGGCGAATGCTGGTCGTTTATCGGGGCCTGCATTGCCCTATCTGCAAGAAATATCTTAGCCAGATCAATGAGATGAAAGCGGACTTCGACGAAATGAACGTGCAGGTCGTCGCGGTATCCACTGACCCTGAAGAAAAAGCCAAAACCTTCGCCGCTGAATTGGATCTGGATTTCGAGGTTGCGTATGGCCTTGGTATCGATCAGGCACGGAATTTAGGGCTTTATATCTCTACTCCTATGGATCGTACAGAGACCGATAAACCCTTTACCGAGCCGGCATTATTTTTCCTTCGTCCGGATGGCGGGCTGCATTTCGTTGAGATTTCCAGCGCCCCTTTTTGTCGTCCCGATCTGGAGATGATCAAGAAGGGAATAGGCGTTATCCAGGAAAAGGATTACCCACCCCGTGGTACTGGGTGATTAGCGATAAAAAAGCCGCCACCGTTCCGCCTCAGAGGGGCCAAGCCATTTTTTTTTTGGACGACGTGACTTTATAACCCGGCTATCATGAGGAGCCAACATGCAACTTATCGACCAGTTGAATGACCCGCAGACGAAGGCGTATGCCAAACATTGTTTTGAGCAAAAAACCACCGAAGCGCTACGCGCCGCAACAAATGAAACACCGGACTCGAAAATGCTAAGCGATTGGGGACTGACGGAAGGCCAGTATGCCGAAGCCGTCACCACGGCTTTAGCGGAACTCGAAGAGTAACGGATCAGAGCATAACGCCTGGTCCTGATTTCGGGGACCACTTCAATCAAGGAGGATATGCCAACCTTGCACGACTCGTGCCGTTACCCAGTGGCTCCACCTGGATCTGCACCGGAATGCGCTCGTGCATCTCCTGCACGTGGGAGATCACGCCCACGCGTCGGCCCAGGGCCTGCAGGCCATCCAGCGCCTCCATGGCCAGCGCCAGGGATTGCGGGTCGAGGCTGCCGAAGCCCTCGTCGATGAACAGCGACTCGATGGTGAGTTCCCCCGACGCCATGGAGGCCAGCCCCAGAGCGAGGGCCAGCGAGACCAGGAAGGTCTCTCCGCCCGAGAGCGAGTGCACCGAGCGGCGCTCGTCGCCCATATCGAAGTCTTCCACCAGCAGGCCCAGGGGGCTGCCGCCGCGCACCAGCCGGTAGCGGCGGCTGAGGCCGGCCAGGTGGGCGTTGGCATGCTCGAGGAGCTGCTCAAGGTTGTAGGCCTGGGCGATGCGACGGAAGACCTTGCCGTCGGCGGAGCCGATCAGCTCGCCGATCTGCCCCCAGCGGCGGTACTCGGCCTGGGCGGCGTCCAGCTCGGCCTGGCCGGCCTTGCGGCGCTCGCGCCTTCGATCATCGTCGCTCAGGGCGAAGGCGGCGTTGTCGCGGGCCCGCTGGGCCTCGTCCAGGCGGGGGGCCAGCTCCGCCTGGGCCTCCTCCAGGGCCTCCCGGCGGCGTCGCAGCGTGTCGGCAACGTCGTCGGCCAACAGCGCTTCGTCGCTGTCGTCCTCGGTCAGCCCCTGGTCACGTCTGTGGCGCAGCAGGGCGTCGCGTCGCTCGGCCAGGGTGGCGGCGGCGCGCTGGCGGGTCTGGTCGGCCGCCTCGATCCGCTGCTCCTCGTGCCGGGCGTCCTCCTCGGACTGGGCCATCAGCCGCGCCAGGGTGGCATCGGTCAGCTCGGGGTGGGCCTGGCGCCAGTCGGCCAGCTCGCGGGCCAGGGTCTCCTGCTCGTTGCGCCGCTGGTCGAGCTGCCTGGCTTCGTGCTCCACCTGCTGGGCGAGGCGCTGGTGCTCACGCTGGGCCTCGTGCAGACGCCCCTGGGCGTTGTCTCGCGCCTGGCGGGCGCTCTCCTGGCAGGCGTCGAGCCGCTGCTGCCAGGCATCCGGTGAGGCATACTCGCCGAGCCGGTCGGCGAGCCGGCGGGCGAGCGCGTCGCGCTCTTTTCGCAGTGGAGGCAGCTGCTCGTCCAACTCGGCCAGCTGCCTATCGGCCCCTGCCTTCTCGGCCTCCAGGCGCGCCAGCGCCACCCGGCCCTCCTGGAGCGCTTGTTCCAGCGGGGCCAGCTCGGCTTCGGCCCGGGCCAGTTCGTCCAGGCGCTGCCGCTCCTGCCGGCGTAGAGTGTCGCTCCGTTCTCGCTGGGCCTGCAGCCAGCCTTCGCGCTCGGGTTCGGCGATGGCGGCGAGTTCCTCCTGGAGGGGGTGCGCCTCCAGGGCCTGGCGGGCCGCGGCCCATTGCCGCTCGGCCGCTTCCCGGTCCTGCCGGTGCCGGGTGAGGGCGGCCTCCACGGCGCGGTACTCGCCCACCAGCTCGTCACGTTGTTGCTGGGCCGTGTCGCGGGCCTGCCGGGCCTCGTCGAGCTGGCGCGCTTCCTCCGCTTCCTGGGCGGCGAGCTGAGCGGCCTCGCTGCTGGTTGGTGGGTGCTGGCGGAAGGGATGATCCAGGCCGCCGCACACCGGGCAGGGGTCCCCTTCCTGGAGGGTATCGCGCAGCCGCACCACGCTCTCGCTGCGCACGGCGCGGCTGCGTTCGATCAGCGCGGCGACGCTGTCGAGGTGGTGCTGGGCCCTGTCCAGGTGCTGACGGGCGCGCTGACCCTCTTCCAGCAGCCTGTCACGGCGGGCCTGGTCGTCGCTGACCTGGCCGGCCAGGCGGGTCAGGGCCTGCTCGGTACGGCCGAGTTCCTGCCAGCGGCTGGCCAGCTCGCCCAGGGCCAAATGACGACGGGCGGCCTGGTCGTGATCCCGCTGGGCGGCCTGCCGGGCCTCGTCGAGGCAGGAGTGAGCGCCCACCCACCGCGTCAGGGTTGCCTGCCAGTCGTCGCGCTGCCGCTGTCGGGCCTGCTGGTTCGCCTCGGCCTTGCGCTGCTCGCGGGCCAGCCGCTCGGCCTGTGCCTGCTGGCGGGTGCGGGCCGCCTCCAGGTCGGCGAGCTGCTTCTCCCGTGTGGCGAGGCGCTGGGCCTCGTCGCGGGCCTCGCGCAGTTCGGGCTCGGCCCGGCGGCGGGCATCAGAGGCCTCGCTCAACGCCTGCTCGGCCTGCGTCCGGGCGGTCTCCGCCGCCTGCTGCTCGGTGCCGGCGGCCTCCCGTGCCTTCAGGGTCCCGGCGTGGCTCGCCTCCAGGGCGGCGATCTCCTCGGGCAGTTCGCTCCGACGTAGCAGGGCGTGGCGCCGCGGGGCAATCAGCCGGCGCCACTCGCGTTCGGCACGCAGGTGAGCGAGCGCTTGCCACGCCTCCTGGGCCGCCCGCTGTTGTGCCTGGCCCTGGCGGTATGCCTCGTGCAGGCGGGCATCGTCATCGTGCCAGCGGCGCTGTGCCTTGAGCGACTCCGCCTGGGCCTGCAGGTCAGCGAGTGCTTGCCGGGTGGCCTTGGCGGCGCGCTCCAGCTCGGCGCGAGCCTCGGGCTCGGCGGGCAGGTCATCGGCGAGCCTCGCTTCCAGGACCTCCACGGCCTTTCTGGCCTCGCTGGCACGGCGGTAGGCGGCCATGGAGATCGCCGAGTACTCGGCGGTGCCGGTGAGACGCTCCAGCAGGTCACTGCGTTCGTTGTCGTCGGCCTGGAGGAAGGCGGCGAACTCGCTCTGGGCGAGCAGCACGGCGCGGGTGAACTGGTCGAAGGTGAGCCCCAGGCGTTCCGGCAGCAGGCGGTCGAACTCACGCTTCTGGGTGGTGATCAGGCGGTCGTCCTCGAGGTCGCGCAGCGACTGTTCGGCCTTCTGCAGCTTGCCGCCGACCTTCTCCCTGGCGCGGCGCACCGCCCAGCGGGCGCGATAACGACGCCCGTCGCGGCCCAGGAAGTCCACCTCGGCGAAGCCGGCGGCGGTCCCGCGGCGCAGCAGGGTGCGCGGGTCGCTGGTGGTCAGGGTGGAGTCCGGGGTGTCGTCGATCTGGCTGTCCCGTGCTGGTGCCTGGCGCAGCCGCGGCGTGCCGCCGTAGAGCGCCAGGCACAGTGCATCGAGCAGGGTGCTCTTGCCGGCCCCGGTGGGGCCGGTGATGGCGAAGAGGCCGGCATCGCGCAGCGGGGCGGCGGTGAAGTCGAGCTCGAGCGGGCCGGGCAACGAGGCCAGGTTCTCCAGGCGCAGGGCGAGGATCCTCATGGGCGACCCTCCTCGGCGGCCTCGTCGTCGGCATCGAGCACCTCCTGGCGCAGCCGGTCGAAGTCGGCGAGCACGTCGTCGTCCGGCGGCTGGCCCCAGCGTGCCTCCCAGGTGCGCTCGAAGAGCTTGCGCGGACCGAGGGTCGCCAGGTCGACCCTCGCCGACGTCGCCTTGCCCTCGACTCGGGGCAGGCGGCGCTCCAGGCGCAGCAGGCGCAGCGCCTTGTCGGCAAGCGCTGCCTCCACCCGGGCGCGCAGGTCGGGGATCGGGGCATCGAGCTCCACGCGCACCTCCAGCCAGGGCCAGCGCTCGCGTGCAAGGGCCGGGTTATCTTCCAGGGCCTCGAGTTCGGCCAGTATCCGATCCAGCGGGCCCGGGCCGATGCGGTGCATGGCCACCGGGCGTGGCACGGCAATCGCCTCGGTCGCGGCCAGCGACTCGCCGTCCAGGGTCACCTCCACCACCTGGTGGGGGTAGGCGACCTCGCTGAAGTCCAGCGGCAGGGGGCTGCCGCTGTAGCGGATGCGCGCCTCGCCGACCCGCTGGGCGCGATGAAGATGCCCCAGCGCCACGTAGGCGATTTCCGGCGGGAAGAGGGCGGCGGAGATCGATTCCTCGCCGCCGATCACGATGGGTCGCTCGCTGGCCTCGGAAATGGCCGCGCCGTGCAGGTGGGCGTGGCTCATCGCCACCAGCGCCTGGCCGGGCCGGCGCCGGGCGCGGGCGGCCTCGACCAGCTGGGTGTGGACGCGGCTGATGCCGGCGACATAGTCGTTGCCTTCCTCGCCGTGGGGGGGCGCGATGCCGTTGCCGGTGACCTCGGCGGGGCGCAGGAAGGGCAGTGCCAGGCACCAGGCGCGGGTCTCGCCGTCCTCGTTGGTCAGCGGGACCAGCAGGTGCTCGGCGTCCAGGGTGCCGTCGTCCAGCCAGCGGACCCGGCCCAGGGCATGGGTGCGCAGCCGGCGCATCAGCGGGGCGGGCAGCTCGATGCGGTTGCCGCTGTCATGGTTGCCGGCGATCAGCACGATGTCGAGCCCGGGGAGTCGCTCGTGGGCGGAAACGATAAAGTCGTACAGCAGTTCCTGGGCACGCAGCGAGGGGTTGACCACGTCGAAGATGTCGCCGGCCACCAGCAGGGCATCGGCACGGTGCGCCACCAGGGTGTCGAGCAGCCAGGCGAGGAAGGCGCGGTGCTCGACGTGGCGCTCCTGGCCATGGAAGCTCTGGCCCAGGTGCCAGTCGGCGGTATGGATCAGTTTCAGCATCGGCTCCCCGGTGTTCCGTCACGCGGCAAAAGCCGTAGTCTAACCCGAGCGACACCGACGAATCAGGGAGCCAGGATGTCCATTTCCCCCTTGCACGACTGGAACCTCGCCCCGAGCGAGGCCATCGCCCTGCAGAAGCGGCTGGCCTCTCGCGTGGAACGTGCCGACCGCCTGGAGCCGGTGCGACATCTCGCCGGCGTGGATATCGGCTTCGAGCAGGGTGGCGAGATCACCCGCGCGGCGGTGGTGGTGCTGGCCTGGCCGCCGGGTGCGTCAGGCGAGTTCGAGCCGGCCACCCTGGAGATAGTGGAGCAGGTGGTGCATCGCGAGCCGACGCGCATGCCCTATGTGCCGGGGCTCTTGTCGTTTCGCGAGGTGCCGGCGGCGGTGGCGGCCTTCGATGAACTGACCGTGTGGCCCGAGTTGGTGATGGTGGATGGCCAGGGCATCGCCCATCCGCGGCGGATCGGCGTGGCCAGCCACCTGGGGCTCTGGCTCGACCTGCCCACCATCGGCGTGGCCAAGTCGCGGCTGTGCGGGCGCCACGGCGAGCCGGGCCCGGCGCGGGGCGACTGGACGCCGCTGGTGGATGGGCCGGAAGACGAGGTGATTGGCGCGGTGCTGCGCTCGCGGGTGAAGGTGAAGCCGATCTTCGTCTCGCCGGGGCATCGGGTGTCGCTGCCCACGTCGCTTGCGTGGGTCATCCGATGCCTGGGCCCTACCAAGCTGCCGGAGCCGACCCGGCTGGCGGATCGCCTGGCCTCGCGGCGGGGGCGGGTAGGGTAGGGTGGCCGCCTGGGCTATACTGCCGCTCCCTTCTTTCGCTCCCTTCCCTGAACGAGGCGACCATGACCGCATCCCCCGATCCCCTTGCCGCCACCCGGGCCTGGGTGGAGACCTTCGTGGTCGCCCGCGATGTCTGTCCCTTCGCCGGCCGCGAGGTGGCCCGCGACACCATCCGCTATGTGGCGGTGCCGGCCTCGGACCGCGAGGCGGCACTGCTGGCGCTGTTCGACGAGTGCCGCCACCTGGACGCCACCCCCGAGGTGGAGACCACGCTGCTGGTGCTCACCGAGGGGCTCGACGACTTCGACGACTACCTGGACCTGCTGGCCGTCGCCGAGGCGCTGCTGGCGGAGCAGGGCTTCGAGGGCACCTACCAGCTGGCGAGCTTCCACCCGGACTACGTCTTCGCGGACGCCGAGCCGGAGGACCCCGCCAACTTCACCAACCGTTCCCCCTTCCCTATGTGGCACCTGCTGCGCGAGGAAGGGCTGGAGCGGGCCCTGGCCCACCACCCGGACCCGGCGGGGATCCCCGAGCGAAATATCGCGGCGATGCGTGAGCTGGGCCATGAGGCCCTCTCCGATGCCCTGGCCAGGCTGCGCGGCTAGGTTGCAGGGCCGAGCCTAGACGATATCCAGCGGCGTCTTGCGGTCCGGCGCCGGGAAGGCGGCGTCGAGGCGGGCCAGGCTCTCGGCATCCAGCTCGACCGCCAGGGCGGCGGCGTTCTGTTCCACGTGCGCGAGCCGGGTGGCCTTGGGTATGGCGATCACGTCCCTGGCGCCGTCGATAGGGCGGATCGCCCAGGCCAGCAGCAGCTGGGTGGGCGTGATGCCGAGTTCGTCGGCGATTCCCTCCACCTCGGGATGGCCGAGCAGGTCGCGGCGCAGCGTGCCGGCCTGGGCCAGGGGGCAGTAGGCCATGGTGGGGATGCCACGCTGGCGCTGCCAGGGCAACAGCGAGTGCTCGATGCCCCGCGAGCCCAGATGGTAGAGCACCTGGTTCACCGCGCAGGCCGCGCCCCCGGGCAGGGCGGTCAGTGCGGCCATCTCGTCCACGTCGAAGTTGGAGACGCCGAAGCGGCGGATCTTGCCTGCCTCCTGCAGCCGCTCGAAGGCCTCCAGGGTCTCCTCCAGCGGGATGTTGCCCGGCCAGTGCAGCAGGTAGAGGTCGAGGTGGTCGGTGTGCAGGCGGGCGAGGCTCGCCTCGCAGGCGGCGATGGCGCTGTCGCGCCCGGCGTTCCAGGGGTAGACCTTGGAGACCAGCAAGGCCTCGTCGCGACGCCCCGCGAGCGCCTCGCCCACCACCTCCTCGGCGCCGCCGTCGCCATACATCTCGGCGGTGTCGATCAGGGTGAGGCCCTGGGCCAGGCCATGCTGCAGGGCGCGCACCTCGTCGCGGCGCGGGGCCAGCCCCTCGCCCATGTACCAGGTGCCCTGGCCGATGGCCGGCAGGTCGCGGGCCGGTTCATGGGCGGTGGCGGGGAGTCGCACGCTGGGTGGTGTCGGCATGGGTATCTCCTGATACAAGGTGTGTGGAAATATTTTTCATATAGTCTGGTTGCTGGCGGTCGCCGATGCAATCGACCTTGCCTCAGGAGGAGGGCATCCCCATGGTGTATGGTGAAGAGGCAGCAAGTTACCCCTGACAACGAGAAGGAGTCGACATGAGCATCAAGAAATCCGGCAGCGCCGTCTGGCAGGGCGGCCTCAAGGACGGCAAGGGGACGGTCTCCACCCAGAGCGGCGCGATCCAGGACGTCCCCTACAGCTTCGCCAAGCGCTTCGAGGGCGAGGCGGGCTCCAACCCCGAGGAGCTGATCGGCGCCGCCCATGCGAGCTGCTACTCCATGGCCCTGTCGCTGATCCTGGGCGAGGCCGGCCTGACCGCCGAGCGCATCGCCACCGAGGCGAAGGTGTCCCTGGAGGAGGTCGAGGGCGGTTTCGCCATCTCCGCCATCCATCTCGACACCGTGGCGAAGATTCCGGGCGCCGACGAGGCGACCTTCCAGGACGCGGCCGACAAGGCCAAGGAAGGGTGCCCCGTTTCCAAGCTGTTCAACGCCGAGATCAGCCTGTCGGCGACGCTGGAAAACTGAGCCCGGCGCCGGCCTGACCGGCCGGGCAGGTATCATCGCGCCGGGGCCACCGTGAGGTGGCCCCGGCGTCTTGTGTCGGGTATCGCGCTTGTCCCGGGCGCTGCTCTTGTCCCGGGGGCGCTACGGCGAGGCGATGCCGCGCTGGGCGGCCTTCACCAGGGCGCGGATCAACCGCTGCTGGGGGCGGTTGAAGACCAGCCACTCGGGATGCCACTGCACGCCGATCAGGAACTCGTGGTCGCGGGACTCGATGCCCTGCACCAGGCCATCGCGGTCCCGGGCGACGATCTCGATGCCCTTTCCCGTCCGTTGCACCGCCTGGTGGTGCAGGCTGTTGATGCGACACCAGCTCACCTCGAGGATGCGATGCAGCTGGCTGTCGGCGACGATGTCCACAGTCTTGCGCGGCAGCACGGTGCGGCGGCGCTTGAGACCCTCGTGGGTGGTGTAGATGTCCGGGTCCAGGGTGCCGCCCTGGTAGACGTTGATCAGCTGGGCGCCGCGGCAGATGCCCAGTACGGGCTTGCCCAGCGGGATGAAGCGTTCCAGCAGCTCGAGCTCGAGTTCGTCGCGCTGCGGGTCGACGCGGACGTCCAGGCGTACCTCGTCGTCGTAGAGGTGGGCCTGGATATCGTCGCCGCCGCCGATGATCAGGCCATCGAGCGCCTCGGGGAAGGGGCGCGAGGGTGACAGCCGCCGCGGTCGACCGCCGTGGCGCCAGACGGCAAACCAGTCGAACCACCAGGCGATCCGGCTCTTGGCGTCGGAGGTGGTGATGCCGATCAGGGGACGCGTCGTACGGCTCATCGGCGAGACACCCAGCGGCGCAGGCGGGTCAGCCAGCGGCGTGGCGCCGAGGGGCGGTGCCGGGCGAGAAACTGCGCGCTGCGCTCGGCCAGGGTCTCCGGGGTGGTGGCCAGGCGCTCGACCTCCAGCCAGCGGTTCCACTCCGTCACCGCCCCCCAGCCGGGCTCGGAAAGCTGGGCATTGGGCAGGCGGTAGTGGAAGGTCGGGCGCGCCTTGACCAGCTTGTCGCTCAAGAGCTCGTGGGGATGCTCCGGGCGCAGGTGGGCGAACAGCGGGAACAGGTCCAGCTCACGGTTGCGGGTCGGGTTGTCGGCCAGGTAGTCGTCGATCAGGGTGTCCAGGTCCGGGGCATAGTCCGGGTCCAGCACCCTGAGGGCATAGGCTCTAGGGAAGGGATTGGCATGCGGCAGTACCTCGCGGGTGATGTCCACGTGGATCTGCTCGCGCAGCCAGGCGGCGCTCAGCAGGTAGGCGCGCAGGTAGGCCAGCAGGCTCTCGACCTCGAGGCTCGGCACCTCGGGGTTGAGGTGCAGGCCGAAGCCATAGAGCAGGCTGGCGTCGGTGCCCTTGGCCCCATGGGTGCGCAGCGCCTCGAAGAGGGCGTCGAGTTCCTCCAGCTCGTCCCAGGGCACCGGCGGGCAGACGATCTCGGTGGGCACCAGGCCGGTGACCACGTCGCCGATCAGCTCCCGGGTCCGGGCATGGAAGTCCAGGCGCATGCGCTCCCACTCGCTGTCGCCGGCCGCCTCGGCATCCACCACGGTCTGATCGGGATGGGCGTACTGGGTGTCCAGCTCGATGCCGAACACGCCCCAGCGGGTGTCGACGACCTTGAGGCGATGGGGGCTGAGGGTCTCGATCTCGCCGCCGAACAGCTCGCGCACCAGTTCGGCCGTCTCCCGGGGGGGCAGGCCGGCGAACTCGATCTCGACGCCGACGCGACGCGTCTCGCCGTCGACATTGCGGGGTTCGGGTGGCGGTTGCGGCGTCATGACGGCATCCTGTAGGACATGTTGTCGGCAGCCTATCACACTGCCTCGGGAATCATGGATGCGGCCCGAGCTGTCATTTGTTCGCCAGAGAGACGAGACCCGGAGAGACCAGGGAGACGAAATGCCAGGGAGTCGAGAGAGTGCCTGAAACGAACCGGATGTTCGTTGTCGTTCGCAGCCTGTTGATATGGCTGCTGTTTTTGATGCTGTTTCCAACGCTGGCCTCGGCCCAGGCCACGCCCCTTTCTGCCCTGACACCGGGGAGCGGGGAGGAGGCGGCCTCCCATGACCCCCAGGCCTTCCAGGAGTCATTGAGCGAGGTGATCGCCACCCTCGAGGATGCCGACCAGCGCGAGGCCCTGCTGGAGAACCTGCGCCAGCTGCAGCAGGCCCACGACCCGACCGCCGAGGAGGCCGGTATCACCCGCCCCCAGGGCCTGCTCGGCGCCCTCGCCGAGACCATCAGCGACCTCGGCGAGCAGGCCGAGGCCGGCCGGTCGCCGGTGGACGAGTGGCAGCGCCAGCTGCAGCAGGGCGGGTCCGACCTGGTGGACCTGGTGGTGCAGACCGGCAATGCCGAGTTGCTGCGCTTCGTCATCGAGCTGACCGTGCTGCTGGTGATCTGGGCCGGGCTGCTGGTGATCCTGATCGCCCTGGGGCGGATGCTCGCCAGGCGCCGGGGCTGGCCCCTGGATCTGCCCCGCGAGCCCCGGGCCTGGCTGCTGGTGGTGCATTTCCTGCGCCGCATGCTGCCCTGGGCGCTGGCCTTTGCGCTGGTGCTGGGCATCGCCCAGCTGGTGCCGGAGAGCTCGGGACGCACCGCGACCCTGGTGATCGCCTATGTGGCGCTATGCGGGCGCACCCTCTCGGTGGTGGTGGAGACGGTGATCTCGGTCTTTACCAGCGGCCACCGCTTCATCGCCGTGCAGATCCTGCAGCAGCAGAGCCTGAGGCCGCTGTTCATCATCGGGGCCCTGATCGCGCTGGGTGATGCGTTCAATTCCACCCGTCTCTCTGGGATCATGGGCAGCGACCTGGCGAGCCTGATGTCGGTGCTGGCCAACGTGCTGGCGGCGATGATCAGCGGACGCTTCATCCTGCGCTTCAAGCGCCCGATCAAGCACCTGATCCGCAATCGCCCCTATACCCTGCGGCGCGACAGGGGCAGTTCCTCCGAGGTGGCGCGGCTGGTGGGCGGCCTGTGGCACGTGCCGGCCCTGCTGCTGGTGGGGGGCTCGCTGCTGGCGATCTTCATCACCGTAGGCGACGTGGGCACGGCGCTGGCCCGCTCGATCATCTCGGCGTCGCTGCTGGTGCTGACGCTGGTCGTCACCGGCCTGATCCGCCGGCACGGCGAGCGGCGCTCCAAGCGCCGTCGGCTGAGCGACTACCGCAGACGCCTGGAACGCTTCGGCTATGCCCTGGCCCACGTGCTCGCCTGGATCGCCTTCGCCGAACTCTCGCTGCAGGTATGGGGGGGCTCGCTGATCGGCATCGGCCAGCAGGGGGTGGCCAGCGTACGCATCGGCCAGGCGCTGCTGGCCATCGGCTTCACCGTGCTGCTGGCCTGGCTGATCTGGATCTTCGCCGACACCGCCATCCAGCGCGCCCTGACCAGCCCGGCGCGTGCCCGGGGCAGGCGGGTCAACCTGGCCCGGGCGCAGACCATCACGCCGATGATCCGCAACATCATCTTCGCCACGATCGTGATCATTGCCTCCATCGTCGGCCTGGCCAACCTCGGAGTGAACGTCACGCCGCTGCTGGCCGGTGCCGGGGTGATCGGCCTGGCCATCGGTTTCGGCGCCCAGACCCTGGTGCAGGACCTGATCACCGGCATCTTCATCCTCATCGAGGATTCGCTGGCGGTGGACGACTTCGTCAAGATCAACGGCCATATCGGTACCGTCGAGGGGCTGACCCTGCGCACCGTGCGCCTGCGCGACCTGGATGCCGTCGTCCACATCATCACCTTCAGCCGTATCGAGTCCATCCACAACATGTCGCGCCAGTTCGGTATCGCCCTGATGCGGGTCCGCGTCCCCTTCGACATGAAAATCGACGATGCCACCACCCTGATGCAGGAGACCGCCCTGGAGCTGCGCCAGGACCCCATGATGCGCCACTACATCTGGTCGCCGCTGGAGATGCAGGGCATCGACAGCTTCGAGGACGGCTGCGCCATCCTGCGCATGCGCTTCCGCACCGCCCCGGAGATGCAGTGGGACGTGGCGCGGGCCTTCAACCTGCTGCTCAAGCAGCGCATGGAGACGCAGTCCGTCGACATCGGCGTGCCGCGGCTCAGCGTGAGCATGGAAGGGCAGGGTGGGGGCCGCCTGGATGGGACCGGCGAGGGTGCCAAGGGCCGCGATGCCAGCGGGCGACGGCCCGGCGAGGCCGGGGTCGCCGACCCCGCCGGCGATACCAATGCCCGGGGCGGCTCCCCGGATCCCGCCTAGTCCCCATGGCGACCCACCAGATCACGGTCGAGCGCCGGGACAGCCTGCACCTCAAGGTCTCCCGCGTGCTGCGTGAGGAGACCTCCCATCGACTGGACCTCTTCCTCTTCGTGCCCGCCGAGCTGGGCCTCAACTCCCATGTGCTCTCGGAGGAGGCGTTCTACCACGGCGCCATCCATGTCAAGCGCACCTACTACAGCGACCGCCACCGGCTGCCGCTGGTGATGAGTCGCCTGGCGGGCAAGCGCCTGGACGCCGGCCAGTATCGGCTGGGGCTGAGCCTCTACGCCTACCAGTACGTGGTGGCCCTAGAGCGCTCCACCCAGGCGTTGCTGGAGCTGTCGCGTCGCGTGCGGCAGGCGGAGAAGCGGGGTGACGACAAAGCCGCGAAGACCCAGAACCCTTCCCGGGCCGGCACGGCGCAGGACGACGAGGAGGTCGAGCGGCTGCGCACCCAGCTCGAGGAGACCGCCGACCTGGCCCGGGGCATCCTGGGGCGGCTGCGCCGCCAGGAGCCGAGCGACGAGAGCCTGCACCGCTACTACGCCAACATCGACAACTACCTCTCCTGGTTCACCGAGCAGAACCTGCTGGCGCTGGTCGCCCACCTGCCGCGCGGCCAGGGCTATCGGGCGATCCGCGAGCGCCTGCTGACCATCTGTCGCGACGAGATCGAGCATCGCCTGGCCCAGGAGTACAACTCCGAGCGGGTCACCCGGGATCCCACCCGGATGTCCAACAAGATGCGCCTGCTGAGGCGGCTGATCGAGTATCCCGTGACCCTCAAGCAGCGCAGCCAGGAGCTGGGCGGCGGCGAGCAGAAGGCGGTGAAGGCCTTCGCCACGGCGGTGGTGATGATCTTCGTCTCCCTGGGCCTGCTGCAGGCCCGGGAGTCGCTGGGCGACATCACCGCGCTCTTCGTGCTGACCCTGGCGGTGATCTATGCGCTGCGCGAGGTGTTCAAGGATGACCTGCGCATCACCCTGTGGCGCTGGCTGCGACGGGGCCGTCCCAAGTGGCGGCGCCAGTACCTGGACCCCACCAGCAATGTGGTCCTGGGCCGCCAGCTCGAGTGGTTCGACTACCAGCGCTATGCCCGGCTCGACGAGCAGATCCGCCGGGTGCGCAAGCGCAACCTGGCTCAGCGCGAGGAGGTGGTGCTGCACTACCGTTCCAGCTCGCGCATGTCGCCGACCCGCTTCCTCAGCGGCTATGACCGCACCCGCGAGACCCTGACCCTGGACCTCGCGCCGCTGGCGCGGCTGATGGACAAGGGCAGTCACCATGTCTACCGGCTGGAGGAGAAGGGACAGGTGGTCCGCGAGCCGGTGGAGAAGCGCCACCTGATCAACCTGGTGATCCGCGAGGTGGAGGGCGACGGCGAACCGCTGCTGCAGCGCTGGAAGATTGTCATGAGCCGCTCGCGAATCGTCGACGTGGAGCTGGTCCACGAGGAGGGGCACGAGGCGTAGTGGGATGCCCGGCCCATGGCGCTTCGGGCTCAGGCCAGGATCACCCTGAAGGTCACTGGTTGTTCAGCTTAATTAGTGGCAGGCTGTTTGACAGGGAGAGGCCGGTAGACCGGCCGCAAGCAGGGAACGTCACAATGATACTCAAGGAAAAGGACAGTGCGTTCAATATAAAAGCGTGCAGTCTAAGGCCTCCTGACGGCAATGTATGTAAGGTGATTAATAGGCGGATCGGAGCAAAGATGAACAAGGCTAAAAATATTTCTGATTTGATAGGGCGGGCTGTCTATGGTCTCATCAGCTTAAGCTTGGGGATTATCAGTCTCACAATGATGGGTGTTGCCTTATGGGATATATGGCTCTCGGTACACGAAAGAACATTGCTTGTTGCAGCCCTTCTTAATGCCATCGGCTTGATCGTGATTGGAATGGCTGTTTTCGATGTGTCCAAATTCTTGTTGGAAGAGGAGGTTTTTAGCAGCAGTGCTACAAAGTCACCTGAAAAACAGCGGCAGGCTTTGTTGAAATTTCTCGTTATTATTGCCATTGCGGTAAGTCTGGAATCCTTGGTTTTCATGTTTGACGCCGGGTCACAAGATATTACTATGTTGATTTATCCCACGTTCTTGTTAATTTCAGCTGTTTTGTTGGTGGTCGGTCTTGGTGTGTATCAGAGGTTGACACGTGACGAGGGCAAGTAGCCGTCAAAAACATATGGCGACATGTTCTTGAGTTGTTGTAGCGGCGTGATTGATTGGTCGTGTCGCAAACCCTGGGGAAAAAATAAAAATATGGCTGAAACTGATTTTGTGAAGTTTATCCATTCCGCATTTTCATGCGAATCTTGCCCGTGGCGCCATATCAGCGATCTCTGGAATTTCACACATGTCCGATTAGTGAACGCTGCTCTACGCTACCTCTGCTTCTGGTTGAGGCTGTGTGAAAACGAGGCTCCCGCTATGCTCTACCCGTGACGGCTCGTGGAGGTGCCGATGAAGCGTTTCGTTACAGGGGAGGCTAGGCCTCAAGCTTCGTTGTTCCCTGAGCTGCTGGATGATTTCATCTCAGAGACAATCAGGTCCGAGCCATCGAAGCCTTCGTCGAGGCTCTCGATCTCAGACAACTCGTCTTCAAGGGTGGGTTTTCACACAGCCTCGGCCGAAAGAAGACATTGAACTAGTCGCAAAATATCCCATTGCCCTCTTCCACGGGGATGGTCGTCGTCATTGGGGCCCCACTTTGATGACGGTTGCAGTGAGGCCTCGGAGGTCGCGTTACAGCGCCTCCTCCAGGAGCATGGCGAGTCGCTTGTGGTGCAGGGCATCGGCGGCCGCGTCGTAGGACGGGGCGTCCTTGGCGGTGAAGCCGTGGGCCGCCCCCTTGTAGAGCTCCGTGGTGAAGTGTATGCCGGCCTGGGCCAGCGCCTCGTCCATGCGGGCGATCTGCTCGGGGGGCAGCAGCGCATCCTGGTCGGCATGGCCGAAATAGACCCGCGCCTCGATGGTATCGACCCCATGCACGGGACTGTCGGGGTCGTCCGCCTCTGCCAGGCGAGCCGAGTGGAAGCCGGCTGCGGCGGCCACGCAGCGAGGGTGCTGGGCCGCCATGCGCAGTGCAAAGGCGCCGGTCATGCAGTAGCCGACCACGCCCACCTTGCCGTGCGCGAACTCGGCTTCGCTATCGAGGCACTTGAGCAGGGCGGCGAAGTCTCGGGACTGTGCCTCGGGTGTCAGGCGGGCGGCATACTCGAGCAGGGTCGGCCGCACGTCCGGGTCGCGAAAGGACTTGCCCTCCGGTACCACGGTCCCCGCTGCGTCGCGGTAGTAGAGGTTGGGCATCAGCACGGCGTAGCCGTGGTTCGCGATCAGCTGGGCCTTCTCGTGATAGCAGGGGCGCAGGCCGCCGATATCGGTGAACAGCACCACGGCCGGCAGCGGGCCGGTGGCGTTATCGGGCGTGACGATGTAGGCGTCGATGGTGCCGTCGGCGGCGGGAATGTCGATTGCGCGAGACATGAGCAGGCTCCGAAGTTTCCAGAGTGACTGATGAAAGCGTAGCGGCTGCCACTAGTCGTGCAGGGCCTCGGGGCTCAGGTTCTCGGGCCCGAAGGAGTCCGGCAGCAGTGCTTCCATGTCGTACTCCTTGAGCAGCCGGCCCTCGGCGTCCACCACCCGGATGCGGGTCTCGGGGGTGGCGAACTCGCGGATGCGCTGGCGGCAGTCGCCGCAGGGCGAGCAGAGGTGCCGGCCGGGGCCGATCACCCAGACCTCGCGCAGCTGGCGTTCACCGGCGCTGGCCATGGCGGCGATCGCCGAGGCCTCGGCGCAGATGCCCTTGTAGTGGGCCACCTCCACGTTGGCGCCGGCATAGCGGGTGCCGCTCTCGCTGACCACCAAGGCCCCCACCGGGTGACGGGAGTAGGGCGCATAGGCGCGGTCGCGTACCGCCAGCAGGGCCTCGATGATGGTGGGGTCGTTGGAATCGTTCATGGCATCGCCTCCCGTGCGGCATCATCGCGCAGCACGGCATCCAGCGCGATCTGCATCATGTCGTCGAAGCTGCGCTCTCGCGCGGTGCTGTCCAGGGAATCGCCCCTGAGGATATGGTCCGAGACGGTGCAGACGGTGGCCGCTCGGGCGCCGAACTCGGCGGCGACGCCGTAGAGGCCGGCGGCCTCCATCTCCACGCCGACGATGCCATAGCGCCTGAGCAGCTCGGCGGTCTCGGGGCGCGGGTCGTAGAAGAGATCCGCCGAGAAGAGGTTGCCGATCTTCGTCGCCACGCCGAGGTCATGGGCCGTCTCGGCCAGGGCGCGCGTCAGGGCGAAGTCGGCGGTGGCGGCGAAGTCCATGCCGCCGAATCGCGTGCGGTTGACCCCGGAGTCGGTGCAGGCGCCCAGGCCGATCACCACGTCGCGCACCGCCACGTCGTCGCGGACTGCCCCGCAGGAGCCGACGCGGATCAGCGTGCCGACGTCGTACTCGGTGATCAGCTCCTTGGCGTAGATGGAGACCGAGGGGATGCCCATGCCGTGGCCCATCACCGAGATCTCGCGGCCCTTGTAGCGCCCGGTGTAGCCGGCCATGCTGCGCACCGTGTTGACCTGGCGGACCTCGTCGAGAAAGGTCTCGGCGATGTAGCGGGCACGCAGCGGGTCGCCTGGCATCAGAACGGTATCGGCGAAGTCGCCGCGCTCGGCGTTGATATGGGGCGTTGCCATCAGTGGCCTCCCGTAGCGTTGGATAGCGTGGTGGATGACGAGGCGGACGGAAGGAAGCTGGTGCCGTCGTCCATGGGGGTGAGGTCCAGGTGCGTGGCCAGGCTCTGGCCGATGTCGGCGAAGGTCTCGCGGGCACCCAGCGAGCCCGGGGCGAGGCCCGCACCCAGCGCCAGCACCGGGATGTGCTCGCGGGTATGGTCGGTGCCCGCCCAGGTGGGGTCGCAGCCATGGTCGGCGGTGAGGACCAGAAGGTCATCGTTGCCGAGCTTCGCCAGCAGCTCGGGCAGGCGGGCGTCGAAGGCCTCCAGCGCCGCGGCGTAGCCGGCCACGTCGCGTCGGTGACCGTGGACCATGTCGAAGTCGACGAAGTTGGTCATCACCAGCGAGCGGTCGACCGTGTCGTCCAGAGCCTCGAGGGTCGCATCCATCAGGGCATCGTGGCCGCTGGCCTTCACCGTGCGCGTGATGCCGCAGTGGGCGTAGATGTCGGCGATCTTGCCGATGGCCACCACCGTGCCGCCGTCCTCATTCAGCTTCTGGAGCACCGTGGGGGCGGGCGGCTCGACGCTGTAGTCGCGGCGGTTGGCGGTGCGGGCGAAGCTTGCCGCGTCCGCGCCGGTGAAGGGACGGGCGATCACCCGGCCGATGTTGTACGGCTCGAGCAGGCGGCGGGCGACCTCGCAGAGCGCGTAGAGCCGCTCCAGGCCGAAGGCCTCCTCGTGGGCGGCGATCTGGAACACCGAGTCCGCCGAGGTGTAGACGATGGGCTTGTCGCTTGCCATATGCGCCTCGCCGAGCCGGGCGATGATCTCGGTGCCGGAGGCGTGGCAGTCGCCGAGCACCCCGGGCAGCCCGGCCTCGCGGACCAGCGCCTCCAGCAGCTCGGCGGGAAAGCTGTTCTCTTCCTCGAGGAAGTAGCCCCAGTGTGAGCGCACCGGGACGCCGGCGATCTCCCAGTGGCCCGAAGGGGTGTCCTTGCCGGAGGAGAGCTCCCGGGCGTGGCCCCAGGCGCCGATGGCCGACTCGGGCACCGCAACGCCCTCGGCCCAGGCGCCGGTGCTGGCATGGTGGGCATGGAAGAGCCCCAGCCGCGCCAGGTTGGGGAGCGCAAGCTGCCCCGTTCGGCCGCGGGCGTCGCATTGCCCGCGGGTGCAGGCGGCGGCGATATGGCCCAGGGTGTCGGCGCCGGCATCATTGAAGCGCGCGGCGTCCGGTGCCGCCCCGATGCCGAAGGAGTCGAGCACGAGCACGATGGCGCGGGTCATGGGGCCTCCCGACGGATGACGTCATGGACGAGGGGTGGGGGCGTGGCAGGGCCGTCGCCTACCTTGATGGCCTCGCGGACCTGCCGGGCGGCCCGGTCGGCGTCCGCGGCGCAGGCGGCGTGGACCAGCGCCAGCGGGCGTTCGGCGTCCACCGCCTCGCCCAGGGCGGCGATGCGCGACAGCCCGACCGCGGGGTCGATGGCCTCGCCGGGGGCGCGACGGCCGCCGCCGAGGGCCACCACGGCCAGGCCCAGGGCGCGGGTGTCCATGGCCTGGACCCGGCCCGGGGATGCGGCATGCACCGCGCGTGTCACCGGCGCCTCGGGCAGGTAGTGGCCGGGGCGTTCGAGCAGATCTCCGGGCCCGCCGAGGCCTGCCACCATGCGCGCGAAGCGCTCGGCGGCCGCACCCGAGGCCAGCGCCTCGTCGAGTCGCGCCATGGCCGTGTCCCGGGAGTCGGCCAGCCGGCCGGCCAGCAGGAGTTCGGCGGCCAGGTCGCGGGTCACCGCCAGCAGGCGGCCGTGGCACTTCTCGCCGCCGAGCAGCCGGAGCGCCTCGCGCACCTCGATGGCGTTGCCGGCGCAGGGGGCCAGTGGCTGGCTCATGTCGGTGACCAGGGCGGTGGTCGGCGTGCCGGCCTGGCTGGCCACCTCGGCGATGGTTTGCGCCAACTCTCTGGAGGCTTCCGCGGTGGGCATGAAGGCCCCGCTGCCGGTCTTGACGTCCATCACCAGGGCATCCAGGCCACAGGCCAGCTTCTTGCCGAGGATCGAGCTGACGATCAGCGGCAGCGACTCCACGGTGGCGGTGACGTCGCGCACCGCATAGAGGCGCCGGTCGGCCGGGGCGAGGTCGGCGGTCTGGCCGATGATCGCCACGCCCACCTCCTTGACCAGGCGGCGGAAGGTGGCGGTGTCCGGGGTGACCGAGTAGCCGGGGATCGCCTCGAGCTTGTCCAGGGTGCCGCCGGTGTGGCCGAGGCCGCGACCGGAGACCATCGGCACGTGCCCGCTGCAGGCGGCGACCCAGGGCCCGAGTACCAGCGAGACGAGATCGCCCACGCCGCCGGTGGAGTGCTTGTCGAGCACCGGTCCCGGCAGGTCGAGGCCGGACCAGTCGAGCACCTCGCCG
Organism: Halomonas rhizosphaerae; assembly: GCF_030010555.1. Lineage (GTDB taxonomy): Bacteria > Pseudomonadota > Gammaproteobacteria > Pseudomonadales > Halomonadaceae > Halomonas > Halomonas rhizosphaerae. The sequence continues at coordinate 107,036 of NZ_JASCQP010000027.1, read as the reverse complement.
GAGTCGCGGATCGCCTCGGTGAGCGCCACCGTCTCCTCGCCGTCCATGCCCCGCAGGAAGATTGCCATGGCCAGGGCCCCCAGCTGGGCATCCGAGAGGCTGCCTTCTCGGATGCCGGCGACCAGCTGCTGGATCGCCTCGCGGCCGAGCGCACGGCCGTCACGCTTGGCGCGGATCAGCTCCTGGGGAAGAGCCAGGGCGCCCATCAGTAGCCCCCGGACGTCGCGTTGCCGTCTCCGTCGGCCCGCAGGGTCTGCAGCAGGTTGCCGAGCAGTGCCGAGGCGCCGAAGCGGAAGTGGGCCGGGGTGATCCACGCCACGCCCATCAGGCGTTCGGCGAGTTGCAGGTAGGCCAGGGCGTCCTCGACGGTGCGCACGCCGCCGGCGGCCTTGAAGCCCACGTCGCGGCCGCTGTCGCGGATCGCGCGCAGCAGGATCTCGGCCGCTTCCAGGGTGGCATTGACCGTCACCTTGCCGGTGGAGGTCTTGAGGAAATCGGCGCCGCCCTCCAGGGCAAGTTCACTGGCGCGGCGGATCAGGGCAGGGTCCTTCAACTCACCGGTCTCCAGGATCACCTTGAGCAGCGCATCGCCGGCGGCCTGCTTGCAGGCCGCGACCAACTCGCGGCCGGTCTCCTCGTCGCCGGCCATCAGGGCACGCCAGGGAAAGACCACGTCGACTTCATCGGCGCCGGAGGCCGCGGCCGCTCGGGTCTCGCGGGCGGCGGCCATGATGTCGTCGCCGCCGTGGGGGAAGTTAGTGACTGTTACTACCTTGACGATGCCCTCGAGGCCATGGGCCTTCAGCGCACGCCGTGCGGTGACCACGAAGGCTGGGAAGACGCAGACCGCCGCCGGCGTGCCGGCAGGCGTCTTCGCCTGCTGGCAGAGCGCCTCGATGGTGGCGTCGCTGTCGTCGTCGTTGAGGCTGGTGAGGTCCATCAGCGCCAGGGCCTGGCGCGCGGCCTGCTGCAGTTCGGTCATGGAAGCGTCCTGTGAACGGGGATGTCGGAGCCGCGGCGCCGGCCGCGGCGTGTGTCTGTCGTCTGTGCCCTCAGACACCCTTCTCAGCCCTCATTCTCAACCACTCAGGGCGAGAAAGAAGCCGGCGATGGAGGCTGACATCAGGTTGGAGAGGGTGCCGGCCAGCACCGCCTTGAGGCCGAAGCGGGCGATCTCGTGGCGGCGGCTCGGTGCGATGCTGCCCAGCCCCCCGAGCAGGATGGCGATGGAGGAGAGGTTGGCGAAGCCGCACAGGGCAAACGACAGGATCGCCATGGTGTGGGGCGTCATCGCCTGGCCGGTGGCGGCCACCATCTCCTCGCCGCTCAGGTAGGGGCCAAGGTTGATGAAGGCCACGAACTCGTTGACCACGACCTTCTGGCCGATGAAGGAGCCGGCCAGGGTCGCCTCCTCCCAGGGCACGCCGAGCAGGAAGGCCAGCGGGGCGAAGAGCCAGCCGAGCAGCCACTCCAGGCTCAGCTGCTCGAGGCCGAACCAGCCGCCGATGCCACCGAGCATGCCGTTGATCAGCGCGATCAGGCCGATGAAGGCCAGCAGCATGGCGCCGATGTTGGCTGCCAGCATCAGCCCCGAGGAGGCCCCGGCGGCGGCGGCGTCGATGACGTTACTGGGCTTGTCCGCATCCTCCTCCCGTTCTTCCTCGATCTTCGACACGCTGTCCTCGGGCTCGCGAGTCTCGGGCATGATCAGCTTGGCGAACAGCAGCCCGCCCGGGGCGGCCATGAAGGAGGCGGCGACCAGGTACTCCATGGGCACGCCCATGGCGGCGTAGCCGGCCAGCACCGAACCGGCCACCGAGGCCAGGCCGCCGCACATCACCGCGAACAGCTGCGAGGGGGTCATGCGGGCGATGAAGGGGCGCACCACCAGCGGCGCCTCGGTCTGGCCGACGAAGATGTTGGCGGTGGCGGAGAGCGACTCGGTGCGCGAGGTGCCCAGCGCCTTCTGCAGGGCGCCACCGAGCAGGCGGATCACCCACTGCATGATACCCAGATAGTAGAGCACGGCGATCAGCGAGGAGAAGAAGATGATCACCGGCAGCACCTTGATGGCGAAGACGAAGCCGACGCTGTCCACCTCGGCAAGGCTGCCGAAGACGAAGCCGATGCCGTCGTTGGCGTACAGGACCACCTGGCTGACGGCGTCGGAGAGGGTCTTGAGCACGGTCTGGCCGAAGGGCACGTAGAGCACGAAGGCGCCGATGCCGGCCTGGATGGTGAAGGCCCCGACAACGGTCCTCATGCGGATGGCGCGGCGATCGTAGGAGAAGACGAGGGCGATGACCACGAGGGTCACCATTCCCACCAGGCTCATGAAGAGGGTCATGGGGCACCTATCTGGCTGGTCGGCCTGGGTGGCAGGCATCCGGATGCGTGTAAGGTGAAATTTATAACATCCAGTGTTATTTTTCTAACATCTTTCCATCATCGGGCCGCCAGGGGAGCCGCAGGACATGAACGAACGCACTGCCCGGCGTCTCGCCCGACTGAGTGATGCCCTGGCCTGCGGGGGGAGCCTTCGTCTGCATGATGCCGCGGAACTGTGCGGTGTCTCGGAGATGACCATCCGCCGTGACCTGGCTGCCGGGGAGAGCGGGCTGCGGCTGATGGGGGGTCACCTGGTGCGCAGTGACGACCCGCGCTATGCACCGGTCTACGACCTGGCGGCCCAGCAGGACCGTCATGCCGAGGCCAAGCGCCGGCTCTGCGAGCGGGCGGCCCGCCGCATCGAGCCCGGCGATACCCTGTTCATCGACTGCGGCACGACGCTGATGCCGCTGGCCGCCGGCCTGCCGGCCGACCGGTCACTCACCGTGGTGACCTATGCCCTGAACGTGGCCAATGCGGTGAGCGCGCTGCCCGGTGTGCGCCTCATCCTGCTGGGCGGGGTCTACCATGGCTCCTCTCGCTCCTTCGCCAGCGAGGAGATGGGCGACGCCATCCGGCGGCTTGGCATCAACAAGGCCTTCCTCTCCGCGGCGGGCGTGCACCGGCAGAAGGGCCTGAGCTGTTTCCACTTCCACGAGGTGGTTCCCAAGCAGGCGGCGATCGCCACGGCGGCGCATCGCCTGCTGGTGGTGGACCAGAGCAAGCTGGGGGTGATTCGCCCGGCGCGCTTCGCCGGGCTCGAGGAGGTCGACGAGGTCATCACCGACGGCCAGGTCGCAGCATACGGGGGGCCGGCATGACGCGCGCCGCCGAAACCTGTCCGGAATCAAGGCAGGACGGGGAAAGGGTTGCTAACTTGTAAAGCACGAGACACACAATAACGCCCGCTTATCGTCTGGAGACCGCATCCCATGCAAGCCGCAGATGTCATGACCCCCAACGTGATCACCGTCACCCCCGACAGTGAAGTCAGCGAGATCGCCAGCCTGCTGCTGGAACACGGCATCAGTGCCGTGCCGGTGGTCGATGCCGACGACAAGGTGCTCGGCATCGTCAGCGAGGGGGACCTGATGCGCCGGGTCGAGAACGACACTGACCAGCACAAGTCCTGGTGGCTCAAGCTCTTCAGTGGCGGCGGCAATGCCGTGGACTACGTCAAGAGCCACGGCCGCAAGGCCAGCGAGATCATGACGCCGCACCCGCTCACCATCACCGAGGACGAGCCGCTGCACCGTATCGCCTCGCTGCTCGAGAAGCGCCGGATCAAGCGTGTGCCGGTGGTGCGCGATGGCCGGCTGGTGGGCATCGTCAGCCGTTCCAACCTGCTGCGCGGCTTCTCGGTGAGCCGCCAGCCAGCCGCGGGCGGTGACGACCGGGCGATCCGTGACGCCATCCTCAAGGAGGTGGACGAGAACACCGGGGTCATGGTCGACCGGCTCAACGTCATCGTGGCCGACGGCAAGGTGCAGCTCTGGGGGCTGGTGGACAGCAAGGAGCAGCGCCAGGCCGTGCAGGTCGCGGCGGAGAACATCGCCGGCGTGACGGAGGTGGAGAACAACCTGGGCTTCATGCCCCGGGGCATGGGCGGCTACTGAGTCGACGACGCCTCGGCCCATGCGACAGCGGGGCGGCCAGATGGCCGCCCCGCTGTCTTTGATGGTCAGTCATGATCGGGCGCGAAGCCCTCGCCGATGTTGGCGCCGCGGCGACTCAGTCGTTGGTGCCCTGCACCTTGGCCAGGGCCGTTTCCAGGCTCTCGAGGGTGCGCTCCGGATGGTGGAGCTTGTCGAGGCCGAACAGGCCGATGCGGAAGGCGCGATAGTCGTCGCCCTCGTCACACATCAGCGGAACCCCCGCGGCCACCTGGACACCGGCCGCCAGGAACTTGCCGACGATGCCCTCGTCCTCGGTGTAGCAGACCACCACGCCGGGCGCCTCGAAGCCGGGGGCGGCCACGCTGCGAAAGCCGTGCTCGGCGAGCATCCCGCGGACTCGGCGCCCGACGTCCCACTGCTCGTCACGCACCTTGTCGAAGCCATACTGCCGGGTCTCGCGCATCACATCGCGTAGCTGGCGCAGGCCGTCGGTGGGCAGGGTGGCGTGATAGGCGTGGCCGCCGGCCTCGTAGGTTTCCATGATCGACAGCCACTTCTTCAGGTCGCAGGCGAAGCTGGTGCTGGTGGTCTCCTCGATGATCTCCCGGGCCTGGCGGGAGAGCATGACCATGCCGCAGCACGGGCTGGCGCTCCAGCCCTTCTGCGGGGCACTGACCAGCACGTCGACGCCGATGTCCTCCATGTCGACCCAGAGGGTGCCGGAGGCGATGCAGTCGAGCACGAAAAGCCCGCCCTGCTCGTGGATGGCATCGGCGATCTGACGCAGGTAGTCGTCCGGCAGCAGCATGCCCGAGGCGGTCTCCACGTGGGGGGCGAAGACGATATCGGGCTGCTGGTCATGGATCGACTCGATCACGTCCTCGATGGGAGGCGGGGCGAAGGGCGAGGTGGGGTCATCCTCGTCGAGGCGACGCGCCTTGAGCACGTCGACCTCGGAGGGGATCTGGCCCATCTCGAGGATCTGGCTCCAGCGATAGCTGAACCAGCCGTTGCGGATCACCAGGCAGCTGCGACCCTTGGCGAACTGGCGTGCCACGGCCTCCATGCCGAAGGTCCCGCTCCCGGGAACGATCACCGTCGAGTGGGCGTGGTACACCTCCTTCAGCGTAGAGGAGACATCGTGCATCACGCCCTGGAAGCTCTTCGACATGTGGTTCAGTGCGCGATCGGTGTAGACCACCGAGTATTCGAGCAGTCCATCCGGGTCGACATCGGGTAGCAAGCCGGCCATTTCGTTCTCCGTGTTGATTCGGGCCTTCCGGGGCGAAGGCAATAGGTTTCTAAAGCATATTCCCATTGATGAGCCTCGGCCAGCAATGTGCCGCCGTTCCAGGTCCCGCCGCCCGATCCGCCGGTCGTCTCGTGCGAAGCGTTTATATAGCGTGGTGGAGGGGCTTGACGTCGGGGGTGCTCGCGCCTAGGTTGAAATTTGGATATTTTCAGCAAACGTCATGATTTTTGGCCGGGAGCCAGCATGCCCGATAACAACAGCGACACCCAGGCCCCGCTGATTCGCTTCGATGCCGTCCAGAAGACCTATGACGGCGAATCGCTGGTGGTCAAGGACCTCAACCTGAGTATCCGGGAAGGGGAGTTCGTGACGCTGCTGGGGCCCTCGGGGTCCGGCAAGACGACCTGCCTGATGATGCTGGCAGGCTTCGAGAACCCCACCGGCGGCGACATCTTCCTCGGCGAGCAGCGCCTCAACAGCGTGCCGCCCCACAAACGCAACTTCGGCATGGTGTTCCAGAACTATGCACTCTTCCCCCACATGACGGTGGAAGAGAACATCCGCTATCCGCTCAAGACGCGCCGCCTGCCCGCCGACGAGGCCGACCGCAAGGTGTCGGAAATCCTGGACATGATTCAGCTGCGTGAGTTTGCCAGGCGGCGACCGGCACAGCTTTCCGGCGGCCAGCAGCAGCGCGTGGCGCTGGCCCGCTCGCTGGTCTTCGAGCCGCAGCTGGTGCTGATGGATGAGCCCCTCGGCGCGCTCGACAAGCAGCTGCGCGAGCAGATGCAGCTGGAGATCAAGCACCTCCACGAGCAGCTGGGCCTGACCGTGGTCTTCGTCACCCACGATCAGGGCGAGGCGCTGACCATGTCGGATCGCGTGGCGGTCTTCAACGACGGCGTGATCCAGCAGATCGATACCCCGAGCAACCTCTACGAATACCCCGCCAATGCCTTCGTTGCTCAGTTCATCGGCGAGAACAACACCCTCGCCGGCCGCGTCGAGTCGGTGGATGGTGAGCGTTGCCGTGCTCGCTTCGGCGAGGGGCTGAGCACCGGCGCCGTGCTCGGCCCCTCGCTGGGGGTGGGCGATGCCACCCACCTGTCGATCCGTCCCGAGCGGGTCAAGCTCGATGGTGCGGCGCGTGAGTTGCCCAACCGGCTCTCGGCGCGGGTCCACGAGTTCATCTACCTCGGTGACCACTTGCGCGTGCGCTGCGCCCTGCCCGGCAACGACGACTTCGTTGCGCGGGTACCGGTCGATGCGTTCGACCACCAACTGAAGTCGGGCGACACCGTCGAGCTCGGCTGGCGCGACGAGGACGTCCGCGCCCTGGATGCGCCCTGACCCGGCTCAGGGCCTGCCTGCCCGACCGGGCAGGGCTATCGCTAGACCCTCGACAACAATGCAAAGGTCGCTTGCGACCGGGAGAACAAGATGATGCGAGACAACACCCATCCTCCGCAGCCCATGACGCGCCTGGCCCGTGGCGTGGCCCTGGGCGGCCTGTTCACCGCCGGCCTGGCCATGTCGGCCGGGGCTCAGGCGTTGACCGTGATCTCCTTCGGCGGTGCCTCCGGCGAGGCCATGGAGAAGGCCTACTACGGCCCCTTCCAGGAGAGCACCGGGGTCGACCTGACGCCCGGGGACTACAACGGCGAACTGTCGCGCATCCGCGCCATGGTCGAGACCGGCAACGTCAGCTGGGACCTGGTGGAGATGGAATCCCCGGAGCTGGTGCGAGGCTGCTTCGAGGGGCTGTTCGAGTCCATCGACTTGGAACGCCTGGGGCTGGGTGACACCCTCATCGATTCGGCCTACAACGATTGCGGGGTGGGCACCTTCGTCTGGTCCACCGTGCTGGCCTACAACGCCGACGAGCTCGACACCGCGCCGACCTCCTGGGAGGACTTCTGGAACGTCGAGGATTTTCCCGGCAGGCGCGGGCTGCGGCGTGGCGCCAAGTACACCCTGGAATTCGCCCTGCAGGCCGATGGCGTGCCGGCCAGCGAGGTCTATGAGGTGCTGGCCACCGATGAGGGTGTGGATCGCGCCTTCGCCAAGCTCGACGAGATCAAGGAGCATATCCAGTGGTGGGAGGCCGGTGCCCAGCCGCCCCAGTGGCTGGTGGCGGGTGATGTGGTGATGACCTCGTCCTACAACGGCCGCATCGCCGCCGCCCAGGAAGAGGGCAACGCCCTTGAGATCGTCTGGGACGGCAGCATCTACGACCTCGACTACTGGGCCATCGTCGCCGGCAGCGACTACGTCGACGAGGCCTACCAGTTCATCGAGTTTGCCAGCCAGCCCGAGAATCAGGCGGTCTACTCCAGCGAGATCCCCTACGGCCCGGTCCATCCCGACGCCATCGAGGAGCTCGACGAGGAGCAGGCGCGGCGCATGCCGACCCACGAGGAGAACCTCGACGGCGCGCTGGCCATGGACACGGCGTTCTGGGTCAGCTACGGCGAAGAGCTCGAGCAGCGTTTCAACGCCTGGGCGGCACAGTAACCGACTGCCGGGTGGCACCGCCGGGCGCCACCCGGTAGCCCGGGGTCTGCGCGACCCGATTCCTTCCGCTGGGAGACGTCATGCCTACCACCACACTCGATGGCGACGCCGCCGCCCCGGCCCAGGGCAACCTCAAGTCGCGACTGCGCCGCGCCGAGCGCTTGCGCAAGGTCAAGGCGGTCAGCCTGGTCGCGCCGCTGGCGCTGTTCCTGGTCGTGGTCTTCGTGGTGCCCATCGGCAGCATGCTGTTCAACAGCACCGACAACGGCAGCCTGCGACAGATCATGCCGCAGACCGCCTCGTCCCTGCAGCAGTGGGACGGCGAGGGCCTGCCCGGCGAGGCGACCTTCGCGGCATTTGCCGACGAGCTGCGTGACTCCCGCCGCGGCGGGGGACTGGGCAGCGTGGGACGCCGCCTCAACTACGAGGATTCCGGCTTCCGCGGCCTGCTGATGCGCACCCTGATGGGGCTGCCACCGGCTAGCGACAACTGGCGGGATACCTTGGTCGAGATCGACCCGGCCTGGGGCGAGACGGCGACCTGGCGAGGCATCCAGGCCGCCGCACCGCCGCGTACCGACCGCTATCTGCTCGCCTCGCTCGACCTCGAGCGCGGCCCCGACGGCGAGGTGCAACGCGTCGACCAGCAGGACCGCCTCTACCAGGCCGTGTTCCAGCGCACCATGGTGATCGCCGGCGGCGTGACCCTGATCTGCCTGGCGCTGGGCTTTCCGCTGGCCTACCTGCTCGCCACGCTGCCGGCCAGGACCAGCAACCTGCTGATGATCCTGGTGCTGCTGCCGTTCTGGACCTCGCTGCTGGTGCGCACCGCGGCCTGGATCATCCTGCTGCAGTCCAATGGCCTGGCCAACCAGTCGCTGATGGCGCTGGGACTCGTCGAGTCGCCTCTCCAACTGGTGTTCAACCGCATCGGGGTGTTCTTCGCCATGGTGCACATCCTGCTCCCCTTCATGGTGCTGCCCCTCTACAGCGTGATGAAGGGCATCTCGCCCAGCTTCCAGCGCGCGGCGGTATCGCTCGGCGCGCATCCGTTTGCCGCCTTCTGGCAGGTCTATGTACCGCAGACCGTCTCCGGGGTGGCGGCGGGTACCATCCTGGTGTTCATCATGGCGCTGGGCTATTACATCACCCCGGCGCTGGTGGGCGGCCCCGCCGACCAGATGGTGAGCTACTACGTGGCGTACTACACCAATACCACCAACAACTGGGGCATGGCCGCGGCCCTGGGCAGCATCCTGCTGGTGGTCACCCTGCTGCTCTACCTGGTCTACCACCGCTTGGTGAACCGCAGGCAGCTGATCCGGCGCTGAGCCCGGGAGGAGAACGACGCATGGCATTGCCCCCCTACGCCTCGCCGGCGGAGAAGCTCTGGTTCTGGGCATTCAGGGTCCTGTGTGGCCTGGTGCTGCTGTTCCTGATCACCCCGGTGCTGGTGATCATCCCGCTGTCGTTCAGCAGCGGCTCCTTCCTGACCTACCCGCTGCCGGGTTTCTCGCTGCGCTGGTACACCGAGATCTTCGACCCCTCCGGTCCCTGGCTGGCGGCGCTGAAGAACAGCCTGATCGTGGCCCCGCTCGCCACCCTGCTGGCAATGGCGCTCGGCACCCTGGCCGCGGTGGGGCTCAACCGCGCCGACTTTCCCGGCAAGGGCATGCTCCTGGCGTTGCTCATCTCGCCGATGGTGGTGCCCCTGGTCATCGTTGCCGTGGGCATGTACTTCTTCTTCGCCCAGGTCGGACTGCTCAATTCCTATTCGGGCCTGGTGCTGGCCCACACGGTTCTAGGCGTTCCCTTCGTGGTGATCACCGTGAACGCCACCCTGCAGGGGTTCGATTTCAACCAGGTGCGCGCCGGGGCGAGCCTGGGCGCCAGTCCCATGCGGGTCTTCTTCACCGTGGTGCTGCCGCAGATCCTGCCCGGGGTGGTGTCGGGAGGACTGTTCGCCTTCGCCACTTCCTTCGACGAGGTGGTGGTGGCGCTGTTCATCGCCAGCCCCACCGAGCGCACCCTGCCGATCCAGATGTTCTCGGGAATCCGCGAGAACATCAGCCCAGCCATCGCCGCCATGGCCACCATCCTGATCCTGCTCTCGACCCTGCTGCTGGTGACCATGGAACTGCTGCGCCGGCGCAGCGAGCGGCTCAAGGGCAGCGTGGAGTAGAAGGGCGCATCGGAATTGCTCGAGGCGTTCCCGGCGCCTCTCACTTTGCGAAATGCCACCGTGTGGCAACGCTGCCTCAGTCTCGCTGGGCGGCCTGGATGGCGGTCAGGGCGATGGTGTAGACGATATCGTCGACCAGGGCGCCACGGGAGAGGTCGTTCACCGGCTTGTTGAGGCCCTGCAGCATGGGGCCGACGCTGACCACCCCGGCGCTGCGCTGGACCGCCTTGTAGGTGGTGTTGCCGGTGTTGAGGTCGGGGAAGACGAAGACGGTGGCGCGACCCGCCACCGGGGAGTCCGGCGCCTTCTGGCGGCCGACGCTCTCGATGGCGGCGGCGTCATACTGCAGCGGGCCGTCGATGCACAGCGAGGGCTCGCGTTCCCGGGCAATGCGGGTGGCCTGGCGGACCTTCTCCACGTCGGCGCCGCTGCCGGACTCGCCGGTGGAGTAGCTGATCATGGCCACCCGGGGCTCGATGCCGAAGGCCGCGGCTGAGCGGGCGCTCTGGATGGCGATCTCGGCCAGGGCCTCGGCGTCCGGGTCGGGGATCACGGCGCAGTCGCCATAGACCACCACCTGCTCGGGCAGCAGCATGAAGAAGATCGACGACACCTGCCGATAGCCGGGCGCCGTCCGGATCAGCTGGAAGGCCGGGCGCACGGTGTTGGCGGTGGTGTGGATCGCCCCGGAGACGAGGCCATCCACCTCGTCCACGGCCAGCATCATGGTGCCGAGCACCACGTTGTCCTGGAGCTGGTCTGCGGCCGTCAGCGCGTTGAGCTTGTCGGGGCGTCGTTCGACCATCGGCCCCACGTAGTCCCTTCGGATGCCGGCGGGGTCGAGGATCTCGAGCTCCTCGGGCAGTTCGATGCCGCGCTGGCGGGCCACCTCCTCGACTTCCTCGCGCCTGGCCAGCAGCACGCAGCGGGCGATGCCGCGCTGCTGACAGATCACCGCGGCTTCCACGGTGCGCGGCTCGCTGCCCTCGGGCAGCACGATGCGCTTGCTGGCCTGCTGGGCCAGCTTGACCAGCTGGTGGCGAAAGGCGGCGGGGGAGAGCCGGCTCGGATAGCCGCGGCTGAGGTTCTCCTTCAGCCACGCCAGGTCGAGGTGGCCGGCAACGAAGCGGGTCACCTGTTCGGCCCGCTCCGGGTCGTCGATGGGGATATCGTTGGTCATGCGATCGAGGCGCTGAGCCGTGGCGAAGCTGTCGGAGTCCACCGCCATCACCGGCAGCCCGCTGCGCAGTGCCGGTCGGCAGAACTCGATCATGGCTTCATCCGGCAGCTCGTCGTGGGTCAGCAGGATGCCTGCCAGAGGCACGCCGTTCATGGTCGAGAGTGCCGCGGCGAGCAGGATGTCGTCGCGGTCGCCGGGAGTGACCAGCAGGCGGCCGGGGCGGAACACGTGCAGGGCGTGGGAGGCGCTGCGTGCACACAGGCTGGTGCCCAGCACGCGGCGGCTGGCGGCCTCGCCCTCGTGGAGGAAGCGCGCCTCCAGGGCACGGGCGACGTCCAGCACCCGGGGTGCCGAGAGGGCCGCATGCCAGGGCACGGCGCCGATCAGCTGGAAGCGCTCGCCGCCCAGGGCCGGCAGGTAGCGGCGCAGGCGGTCGACCAGTTGCTCGTCACGCCGGGCGGTGAGCTCGGGGGCCGCCAGGGGCGTGGGAGCATCGCCGTCCGGCAGCGGGCGCAGCCGCATCAGGATACAGCCCAGGGTGCGCGGCGAGTCGACGCCATCGAAGGCCTGGGCATGCATGTCGAGCCGTTCCGCCAGGTCCTGGGGGTCCCTCAGGTCACCATCGGCCACCAGGATGGTGCGCGCATTGAGGGCATGGGCCAGCTGGGCGTTGAGCCGGGTCGCATAGCTGCTGTGCTGGCTGGGTGCCAGTCCCTCGATCACCACCAGCTCGGGGGCCTCGCCCGCGTCCGGAGTGGCGACCCGGGCATGGCGCTCCACGGCCTCCTCCATCAGCTCGTCGCTGCGGTCCTCGCGCAGCAGGCGCTCCAGCCGTGCCTGGGGGAGCGGTGCCGGAGGCGCCAGGCCCAGGGTGCTGGCCGCCAGGGCACAGGAGCGGTCCGGCCCGTTGCCGTTGAGTTCGTCCTGTCGAAACGGCTTGAGAAAGCCGGCCTTGAGCCCGAGGGTATCCAGGGCGCGGATCAGGCCGAGGCAGGCCGAGGTCAGGCCCACGCCGCTGTCGGTGGGCACCAGCAGCAGGTTGCGGGGTTCGGGACGGTGATCAAGTGGCGTCATGGTGGCTCTCTTGCAGCAGCTGGCGGGTTTCTTCGGCGATGCGCCCCTCCTCGTCGGTGGGGATGACCCACAGCTCGGGACCACCCGCGTCGAGATCGATGCGACCCTCGTGGCCACCGAAGGTGACGGCGTTGGCCACGGCATCCAGCCGCAGGCCGAAGTGGGGCAGCTGTTCGATCACCCGGGCGCGCACGGCGCTGGCATTCTCGCCGATCCCCCCGGTGAAGGCGATGCCATCCAGGCGGGGCAGGCCGCAGGAGAGGGCCGCCAGCGACTTGGCAATGCGGTAGCAGAATACCTCGATGGCCAACTCGGCGCCCGCGTGATGCTCGGCGGCGGCCTGCTCGAGGCGGCGCATGTCGTTGGAGAGGCCGGAGAGCCCCAGCAGGCCGCTCTCCTTGTTGAGCAGGGTGTCGATGCGCGCGATCGACCAGCCCAGCTGGCGGGCCAGGTGGGCATGCAGGCCCGGGTCCACGTCGCCGCTGCGGGTGCCCATCACCAGCCCCTCCAGCGGGGTGAGCCCCATGCTGGTGTCGACGCTCTTCCCTTGCCAGACCGCGCAGGTGGAACAGCCGTTGCCCAGGTGGGCGATCAGCCAGCCGCCATGGGGGCGACCGCCGAGGGCATCGAGCCGGGCACTCACATAGGCGTGGCTGCTGCCATGGAAGCCGTAGCGGCGGATGCCGTGGTTGCGATAGAGCCCTTCCGGCAGCGCATAACGGTAGGCACGAGGCGGCAGGGTCTGGTGGAAGGCGGTATCGAACACCGCCACCTGGGGCAGGTCGGGGAACAGCTCAAGCGTCGTCTTGACCCCCGTCAGGTTGGCCGGGTTGTGCAGCGGCGCCAGGGCCTCGGTGGCCTCGATGGCCCGCCTCACGCCAGCATCGATGCGGGTCGCGCGGGTGAAGCGCTCGCCGCCGTGGACGATGCGATGTCCTACCGCCACGGGATGCAGCCCCTCCAGGCGCTCATGGATGGCCGTCATGGCCTCGGCGTGGTCGGCGCCGTGCAGGGGGCATGAGAATTCCCGTCCGGCGCCGTCGACGCCCGTGAGGCGCGCATCCTCGCCGCCCAGGCGCTCGGCCAGGCCGGCCAGGCGAGGATGGTCTGGAGAGGCGGGAACGAGGGCATACTTGATGGACGAAGAGCCGCAGTTGATTACCAGTACCGGGTCGTTCATGGCGCGTCCTGTTCAGGGATGTCGGGGGGCGCGGATGATGCGGCCAGGGTGTGCCCGGCGAACGGCTCCCGGGCAGGGCGAATCTAACATGTTGCAGTGCGGGATGCAGTGACCTGACGGCGCGCGTCCTGCCGTCTCCCTCTCCCATCGCAGGGCGCTGCGGAACATGTTGCACTTTGGTCGATGCTGTACCAGAATGAAAACTGCGAAGGGAAACGCTGTTTCCTAACTGGGAGGCTCACCATGAAGACCATCACGATTTCCACCGTCTCCGCTGCCCTGCTGCTGGCCGGAGCTACCGCCCATGCCCAGGGCAGCCCGATGAACTATCAGCCGAGCCCCTACATCGGTGGCGATGTCCTGTTCTGGGAGCTCGACCCGGAAGGGCGTGGCAACTTCGACAGCACCGGCCTGCGCCTGCGGGCTGGTGTGGCGTTCAACGACTACTTCGCCCTGGAAGGCCACCTCGGCACCGGCGGCTCGGATGGCAACGTCGAGCTGGATTACCTGGCCGGCGCCTATGCCAAGGGTATCCTGCCGATCGCTCCGGAATTCCGCCTCTACGGCCTGGCGGGCTTCACCGAGGTGGATGCTGACGTGGATGACGAGAGTGGCTTCTCCTACGGTGCTGGCGCCGAGTTTGACGTGACGCACAACCTCGCCGTGGGGGCCGACTACATGCGCTACCTGGACGAGTCGAACTACACCTTCGATGCCGCCAGTGTCGGGGTGACGTTCCGCTTCTGATCGCCCGGCGGCCCCACACCGCCATGCCATGAAATGAAAGGCGCCCTCGCCGGGAAACCGGCGAGGGCGCTCTGCTTGGCGGGGCCGTCGGCGGTCAGACTTCCGAGTAGAGCTCACCTCCCTTGCGGCGGAACTTCTCCGCCTGCTCCTCCATGCCCTTCATGACGGCGTCCTGGTCGCCGTCGAGGCCATGCTCGTTGGCGTAGTCACGCACCTCCTGGCTGATCTTCATGGAGCAGAACTTGGGCCCGCACATGGAGCAGAAGTGGGCGACCTTGGCCGAGTCCTTGGGCAGGGTCTCGTCGTGGTACTCGCGGGCCGTGTCCGGGTCGAGGCCGAGGTTGAACTGGTCCTCCCAGCGGAACTCGAAGCGCGCCTTGGACAGGGCGTTGTCGCGACGTTGGGCGGCCGGGTGGCCCTTGGCGAGGTCGGCGGCGTGGGCGGCGATCTTGTAGGTGATGATGCCGGTCTTGACGTCGTCCTTGTTGGGCAGGCCGAGGTGCTCCTTGGGGGTCACGTAGCAGAGCATGGCGCAGCCGAACCAGCCGATCATCGCCGCGCCGATGCCCGAGGTGATGTGGTCGTAGCCCGGCGCGATGTCGGTGACCAGCGGCCCCAGCGTATAGAAGGGCGCCTCGTCGCAGACCTCGAGCTGCTTGTCCATGTTCTCCTTGACCAGGTGCATGGGCACATGGCCGGGGCCCTCGATCATCACCTGCACGTCGTGCTTCCAGGCGATGTGGGTCAGCTCGCCGAGGGTCTCGAGCTCGGCCATCTGGGCCTCGTCGTTGGCGTCGGCCACCGAGCCGGGGCGCAGGCCATCACCCAGCGAGAAGGCGACATCGTAGCGCTTGCAGATCTCGCAGATCTCCTCGAAGTGCTCATAGAGGAAGCTCTCCCGGTGATGGTAGAGGCACCACTTGGCCATGATCGAGCCGCCCCGCGAGACGATACCGGTCACGCGCTTGGCGGTCAGCGGCACATAGCGCAGCAGCACCCCGGCGTGGATGGTGAAGTAGTCCACGCCCTGCTCGGCCTGCTCGATCAGGGTGTCGCGGAATACCTCCCAGGTGAGGTCCTCGGCCACCCCATTGACCTTCTCCAGCGCCTGGTAGATGGGCACGGTGCCGATGGGCACCGGGGCGTTGCGGATGATCCACTCGCGGGTCTCGTGGATGTTCTGCCCGGTGGAGAGGTCCATGATGGTGTCGGCGCCCCAGCGGATGCCCCAGGTCATCTTGTCGACCTCCGCCTCGATGGAGGAGGTCACCGCCGAGTTGCCTAGGTTTCCGTTGATCTTCACCAGGAAGTTGCGGCCGATGATCATCGGCTCGGACTCGGGGTGGTTGATGTTGTTGGGGATGATGGCGCGGCCCACCGCCACTTCCTGGCGCACGAACTCCGGGGTGATCTCCTCCGGCAGCCGCGCACCGAAGCCCTGGCCCGGATGCTGCTGGCCGAGGATGCGCTCGACTTCCTCGGTTCCCAGGGCTTGGCGCCGCTGGTTCTCGCGAATGGCGATGAATTCCATCTCCGGGGTGATGATGCCCTGGCGCGCATAGTGCAGCTGGGTGACGTTCCTGCCTTCCTTGGCCCGCCGCGGGGTACGGGTCAGGTCGAAGCGCAGCGGGGCGAGCGTGGGATCGTTGGCACGGCGACGGCCGTACTCGGAGGTGGGGCCGTCGAGCCGTTCCGTATCGTCGCGCTGCTCGATCCAGGCGCGACGCAGCTCGGGCAAGCCGCGGCGCAGGTCGATCTCGGCGTCCGGGTCGGTGTAGGGGCCGGAAGTGTCGTAGACCAGCAGCGGCGGGTTTTCTTCATCGGCGCCGGAGGTGCGGGTGGGCGACAGCGAGATCTCGCGGAAGGGCACGCGGATGTCCGGGCGCGAGCCCTCGACGTAGCGCTTGCGCGAGCCGGGCAACGGCCGGATAGCGGCCTCGTCGACGCGGGCGGTCTCGGCGAGAAAGTGGGCGGTCTTGCTCATGCGGTGTTCTCCCTTGGGTTTCATGGGGTTGTCAGGGAGGACAAGCTGGGGAGGACAGGGGCCGCCAGGCATGGAGCGCCGTGGCGGCGTGTCGCTTGATCCCTACGCTGGTCCTAGCCAGTTCAGGTTCAACGGGATCCATGCTCGGGTGCTGCATGATCTCAGCCGTCTTCAACGGCACCCCGTCAAGCGTGGTGGTCAACTACCCGGGCAAGACGTATCTTGCCCGCCGCGTTTGGCCTGACCAGAGCCAGCGCGGGTCTTTCCATAGGGCCAGCGATGGCACCAGGCCATCAGTCGGTGCGGTCCAGCCCCATCTGCCAGAAGTCGATCTCGAGTCGCGTGGCGTCGCGAAACACCTCCGACAGCTCCTGGAAGCGCCCCGGGGTGACCTCGGCCAGGCGCGCATCGAGCCACTCAAGCTCGGCGTGCATGGCATCCTGGAACTCGTCGCTTTCGTACATGCCGATCCAGGCGTCATAGGGATTGGCCTGGCCGCGCACGGTGGAGGGCCGGGTTGTGAGCCACCGGGCAATCTCGCCATAGCCAACCAGGCAAGGTGCCAATGCCACGTGCAGGTCGAGCAGGTCGCCGCGGTGGCCGGTGTCGAGCACGTAGCGGGTGTAGGCGAGTGTCGCGCGGGCCTCGGGCAGGGCGGCGAGGTCCTCCTCGGCGATGCCCCAGTCGCGGCAGTAGTCCACGTGCAGGCCGAGTTCCACGTCGAGGATCGCCTTGAGCCCCTCATGGGCCTGGCGCAGGTCGGCCAGGGTTCGACTCTTGTAGGCGGCCAGCGCATAGGCCCGGGCGAAGTGGATCAGGAAGAGGTAGTCCTGCTGCAGGTAGTGGCGAAAGGCGCCCTCGTCGAGGGTGGCGTCGCCCAGGCCGCGCACGAATGGGTGTTCGATATAGGCGCGCCAGTCGGCCTGGCAGGCGGCGGTGAGGTCACTGAAGCGGTAGCCCATCTTGCCTCCGGTAGCGGTGTCGATCCGGAGTCGGGCGAGGGGAGGGTGGCCATGGGGCTGCCGGAGAGGCACTGGCGCACCGCTTGATTCCTACGCCGGTACGAGCCGGATCAGGTTCCACGGGACCAGCGCTCGGGTGCTGTCCATTCCTGGAGAGACCCCTGCGCTATCTCAGCCGGATTCACCGGCACCCCGTCAAGCGAGTGAGTCAGTCTAGCAGGCTGGTCATGACTTGCCAGCCCGTCTATCTGTCGGGATCGGCTATTGCCTGATCGCCTCCAGTTCGAGGATCAGTTCCACCTCGTCGCCGACCATGCCGTTGTCGACCCCGTAGGTCATCCCCCAGTCGCTGCGGGCGATGGTGGTGCGTGCCGACAGTCCCAGGGTGTGCTGTCCGTGGCCGAAGGGGTACACGTCGGCCTTGTTGAGCGTGACGTCCAGGGTCAGGGGGCGGGTCTCGCCGAGCAGGGTCAGTTCGCCTTCCAGTGTGCCTTCGCTGTCACTGCGTGCCTCGAAGTCGGTCACCTCGAAGACGATCGTCGAGTAGCGGCGAGCGTCGAGGAAATCGTTGCTGCGCAGGTGGTTGTCACGCTCCTCGTGGTTGGTGAAGACGCTGTCGGTGGCGATCTCGACTCTCCCGGAGTGCAGTTCTCGAGTCTGCTCGTCATAGACGAATTCGCCCTGGCCTTCCAGGAACATGCCGAGCGTGTCCGCGTAGCCGACGTGTTCGGTCAGGAAGCCGATGGAGAAGTGCTCTGGATCTATCTCGTAGGTGCGTGGCTCGGCACTGGCCGGCTGCATCGAGAATGCGCCCAGCGCCAGGACGAGCCCTGTGGCGATGGGCAATGCGGGAGGGGAGATATGACTGAGGGGCAAAGGCATGAGGGTTTCCTTTCGATTCACGAGTGACTGCTGGCGCGACAGTCCTCCACCCGCCTTGCCGGGGCATGGCGATACAGCCAGCGGATATCGACGCCGAAGGACCAGATCAGGCCGGCCAGAGCGCTTCCGGCCAGCCAACTCGTGGTCGTGGCGCCGGCGACGGGCAGCAGGGCGATCATCAAGGCAGCAACCTGCCACACGCAGACGATCTTGCGGCGACGACTCTGCGGCAGGGTCGCGGTCAGCCAGGAGAGCTTGCGTCCGGCGATAACGAAAGCGTAGCGCATGGCGCCGATGGCCAACACCCAGGGGCCTGCCTTGTCGAGCAACAGCAATGCCAGGCACAGCAGCAGGATCAGGAAGGCATCGAGTTCCATGTCGAAGCGCGCCCCGAAGTCGCTCTGCGTGGACGTGCGGCGCGCGACCCAGCCATCCACACCATCCAGCAGCAGGACCAGCAGGGCCAGGGCGGCAAGGGGGACAGCGTCTCGGGCCAGCAGGTCGGGGTCGGCCAGGGTGCCGGCCAGCAGAGCAATCAGGGCCCCCCGCCACAGGGTGATGCGATTGGCCCAGCCCAGTCTTCGCCAGTGGGAGGGCGCCGAGGCCACGACGAGTCCGGCCATGATCAGGTAGGTGATCATCGCCAGGAGGGGTACCCGGAAGCTCGCCCCGACCCACGACCACAGCAGTGTCGTCGCGGCCAGCAGGATCAGGGCGCCGACGCCAAGGTCACGGACGATCGGGATGGCCGGCCCCCTGGCATGGTCGCGGGTCGATTGACAGTATTGCATTGTGCATTCCAATATTGGCGTATCATTATTGTAGAAGAATAGGCGTGCAGCCAACAGTGTTGTACGACTGGGCCGGTTGCATCGATGTCGCTCACGGCTTCGTTAGCGTCTGTTCATACCCCTGACGTCCCCACTACGGATGTTGCCATGCGACATGCTAGCGCTACCGCCTTCTGGACCCTGGCACCGGGCCAGGGAGCCCTGCGACAGGAACAGGTGTCCATGCCTGGCCCCGGCGAGGTGGCCGTTCGAGCCCTCTTCAGCGGCATCAGTCGCGGTACCGAATCGCTGGTCTTCGAGGGCAGGGTGCCGGAAAGCGAGTGGCAACGCATGCGTGCCCCCTTCCAACAGGGTGACTTCCCCGGGCCGGTCAAGTATGGCTATGTCAGCGTCGGCGTCGTCGAGGCCGGTGAGCCCTTGCTGCTCGGACGAGAGGTGTTCTGCCTGTACCCGCACCAGGACCGCTATGTGGTACCGATGGACGCCGTGGCGCCGTTACCGGAAGGCCTGCCGGCAGCGCGGGCCGTGCTGGCGGCCAACATGGAGACGGCCATCAACGGGGTCTGGGACGCCGCTCCCGGCGTGGGTGACCGTATCACCGTGGTCGGCGCCGGTGTGATCGGGGCCCTGGTGGCCTGGCTCTGCGCGGCGATTCCCGGTACCCGGGTGTGCCTGGTGGACGTGTCGCCGCGGCGGGCCGAACTCGCCGACGCCCTGGGCGTCGATTTCTGCCTGGCCGATCAGGCGCCCGCCGACAATGACCTGGTGGTCCACGCCAGCGGCAATCCCGATGGGCTGCGTCTTGGCTTGACCCTGGCCGGCGACGAGGCCCGGGTGGTCGAGATGAGCTGGTACGGTGACCGCGAAGCGAGCCTGCCCCTGGGCGAGGCCTTCCACTCCCGGCGACTGCGCCTGGTCGCGAGCCAGGTCGGCCGCCTGCCCGTCGAACGCACTCCGCGTTGGGACCATCGCCGCCGCCTCGCGCTGGCCCTGGACCTCCTGCGCGCTCCCTGCCTCGACGTCTTGATCAGCGGCGAGAGCGATTTCCACGAGTTGCCCCTCCTGATGCCTCGGCTCGCCGCCGCCTCGGGCGAGGTGCTCTGCCACCGAATCCGCTACTAGCCCCATTCCTGGATACGAGGATCTTGCCTCATGTACCGCTTGAACGTTCGTGACCATTTCATGATCGCCCACAGCTTCCGCGGCGACGTCTTCGGCCCCGCCCAGCGCACGCACGGTGCCACCTATGTGGTCGACGTGACCTTCCAGCGCCGCGAACTCGATGACGACGGCCTGGTCGTCGACATCGGCCTGGCCGGCGAGGCCCTCAAGAGGGTGCTCGCCGAGTTCAATTTTCAGAACCTCGACGAGGTGGAGGAGTTTCAGGGCCGTAACACCACCACCGAGTTCATGGCACGGGTGGTCTTCGAGCGACTCGCCACGGCCATACAGCTCGGTCACCTCGGCGAGGCCGCCATGGGGCTCGAGTCCCTCTGCGTAACCCTGCATGAATCGCATGTCGCCTGGGCCAGCTATGAGGGCGAGCTTTGATGTCTCGGGACGCGATGCCCGAGCTGACCCTGATCGTCGCCGGTGATCCCGACCAGTGGACCGGAGGCTATATCTACGATGCCCGCATGGTGGCGGAACTGCGCAGCCAGGCGTGGCGGGTCGAGGTGGTGGGGCTCGAGGGGCGTTTCCCGCTGGCCGATCGGCGGGCACGCCACAGCCTGGCACAGGTCCTGGCGAGGCTGCCCGACAATGCCCGCGTGGTCATCGATGGCCTGGCCATGGGCGGACTGCCCGAAGAGGTCGAGCGGCATGCCGAGCGTCTGCGGATCATCGCCCTCGTCCATCACCCCCTGGCCGACGAGACTGGACTCGACCCCGCCCAGCAGAGGGCGTTTCGCGACAGCGAGGCACGGGCGCTGGCCGCGGCCCGCCGGGTGGTTGTCACCAGCCACCACACCGCACGTGCCCTGCGGGATTACGGCGTCCCCGACGGCCGACTCCGGGTGGCCGAACCCGGCGTCGACAAGGCCTCCCTGGCCAGCGGAGCCCTGGACCATGAGGATGCGATGCGTCCCCGGCGGCTGCTCTGCGTGGCGACCCTGACGCCCCGCAAGGGGCTCGGCCTGCTGGTCGAGGCGCTGGCCGGCCTCACCGACCGCCCCTGGGTCTGCGAGATCGTCGGCAATCACCGGCGTGACCCCGAGCACGCCGCCTCCCTGTTGGCCGAGGCGCAACGCCTTGGCCTTGCCGAACGGCTGTGCTTCGCCGGCGAGCGGGATGCCCATGGCCTGGCCGCGGCCTACCGCCAGGCCGATCTCTTCGTGTTGCCCTCCTTCTACGAGGGCTACGGCATGGTCGTGACCGAGGCGCTGGCCCGGGGGCTGCCGGTGATCACCACCACCGGCGGCGCCCTGGCCGATACCCTGCCGCCCGAGGCGGGCATCGCCGTGCCACCCGGCGATATCAGCGCCCTGCGTGCGGCGCTGTCGCGCTGGATGGACGATGCCGAGGTCAGGCGTCGCCTGCGTCGCGGTGCCTGTCAGGCCAGGAAGGGGCTGGCTGACTGGCAACAGGCGGGGCAACGCTTCATGGCCGCCCTGGACGCCATCCCCGAGGCGCCGATAGGCGCCGTGGGTCGCCCCGGGCGAGGGCTGCCGTCATGAGTGTTTCCACCTCCCATGATGTGTTCTCGGCGGAGTGGCTCGCGCTGCGTGAGGGGCTGGATGCCCGATCGCGCAGCCATCGTCTGACCGGGCTGGCCATGGAATGGCTGAACGCGCGTGCCGGCCCCCATGGCATCGTTGATCTGGGTAGCGGCAGCGGCAGCAACCTGCGCTTCCTGGCCTCACGCCTGCCTGGTCCCCAGCGCTGGCGACTGGTCGATCATGATGCCCAGCTGCTGACCCATGCCCTCCGGCTTGGAGCCCGGCTGCGCGACAGTGCGGGCGTCCCGGTCGCCCTGGAGACCTCTTGCCGCGGCCTGTCCCCGGTCGATCGGGAGCTGCTCGCCGGTGCTGACCTGGTGGTCGCCTCGGCCCTGTTCGACCTGATGCCCCGGTCCTGGGTGGCGTCGCTGGTGGCCGCCTGTGCGGCCCATGGCCAGGCGCTGCTGCTCACCCTCAGCGTGGACGGCGACTGGGCCTTCCTGGACCGCCAGGGAGCGCGCGTCGAAGACGGCGAGGACATCGCCGTGCGGACCCTCTTCCAGGCCCATCAGTATCGCGACAAGGGCCTGGGGCCCGCGCTGGGCGGCGAGGCGCCCGCGGTGCTGGCCAGCACCCTGGCCGGCGCCGGTTTCCGGGTGGAGAGCGCCGCCACGCCCTGGCACCTGGTGGCGGGGGACGCCACGCAGCGATCTCTAGCCGAGGCGCTGGTCAGCGGCTGGCACGATGCGGCCATCGAGCAGACCCCGTCCCAGGCGACTCGCCTCGGCGCCTGGCGAGATCGCCGCCTGGCGGCCATCCTCGCCGGGGAACTGGGGGTGACGGTGGGGCATCGTGATCTCTTCGCCTGGCCGGCGCCGTCGGTGGAGCGAACGTGACCCTGCGCCTGGTCCGAGCCTCGCGCCTGTGGCGGCCACTGGCCAGCCTGCTGCTGCTGGGCGGGCTCTGGGTCTGGCTCGAGCCGGGGGCAGTGCTCGATGCGGTCGGTCCCCTGGCGCCGGGCTGGATCCTGCTGGCCTTGGCCCTGACCCTGCCGCAGATGCTGCTTTCCGCCTGGCGCTGGCGGCTGACCGCGTGTCGTCTCGGTCTGTCGCTGGGCTGGGGGCGTGCGCTGCGGGAATACTATCTGGCGATGTTCCTCAACCAGGTGCTGCCCGGCGGGGTGGCGGGGGATGCCGCCCGGGCCTGGCGACACGCCCGGGCCAGCGGTCGGCGGGGCAGCGCCTGGCGGGCGGTGATCATCGAACGCGCCTCCGGCCAGTTGGCCCTGCTGCTGCTGACACTGCTGGTCGTGGCCATGTCGCCGATGTGGCAGGGGCTGCTCGGCGAGGCGCTGGCGAAGCTATCCTCGCCGGGCTGGCCGGTCGTCGCTGCGCTGCTGGTCGCGATGGGTGTGCCGATGGCGCGCCGTCTGCTGCGTCAGCCGCCGGTGGCTCTGGCCGGGCTGGGGGGAGACCTGCGTCGCAGCCTGCTGGCCTCCTCGGTCTGGCCACGACAGCTCGCCGGATCCCTGCTGGTGGTCTTGAGCTATGCTCTGGTGTTCGTCTGCGCGGCCCGGGCGATCGGGGTCACGCTCTCCCTGGGTACCCTGCTGGCGTTGGTGCCCCCGGTTCTGATGGCGATGCTGATCCCGCTTTCACTGGCGGGCTGGGGTCTGCGCGAGGGTGCGGCGGCGCTGGTCTGGGGGCTGGCCGGCTTGCCGCCGGCCGAGGGGGTGGCGGTGTCGATGGCCTATGGTCTGCTGGTGTTGCTGGCGAGCCTGCCTGGCGCGCTGTTTCTGCCGGGCGTGGCTGCTGCACCATCGGACGCGGGCCCCGAGGGGTCAGGGCCGGGTCAGGGTGAGGTCCAGGTCGAAGAGGGTGTCGTCACCGCAGCGGAAGGTCCGGGCGACGGGGCGACGCGCCTGGTCCAGGGTGGCAATCGGCGTCATGGCCAGGCCCGGCCGGCCGGAACCGATCAGCAGCGGTGCCACCAGCAGGTGCAGGCGATCGAGTACACCGGCCTCCAGGAACCTCGACACCGTGATGCCGCCGCCCTCGACCAGCACGCGCTTGAGCCCCCGTGCGGCAAGCGCCTCGAGCACCGCCGCGGGGTCGAAGCCGTCGGTGCCCAGCGGCAGCCGCAGGCGGGTGACGTGATCGGCCGCCGGCGGGGCGATATTGACCTGCTCGCCGACCAGGTGGAGGGTCGGTGCCGGGGCCTCGCGCAGCAGGCGGAGCGTCGTTGGCACTCGGCCCCGAGGGTCGAGGATCACCCGCACCGGTTGGCGCCCGCTGACATGGCGCACCGTGAGCAGGGGGTCGTCCTCGCAGGCGGTGCCGGCACCGATCACCACGGCATCCACCAGCGCCCTCAGCCGGTGCAGGTGCATCCGGCTCTCGAGGCCGTTGATGTAATGGGAATGACCGCTCTCGGTGGCAATGCGGCCATCCAGGCTCTGGCCGAGCTGGGCCAGGGCCAGCCGGCCGGGATGCATCGCCAGCGGGGCCAGGTTATCGAGCAGTTCCCGGGCAGCCGCGCTGGGCGGAATGTCCGACGTCCATCCGCTGGCCGTCAGGCGCAAGGGGCCGTCGCTTTGCACCGACGCCGCGGTGCTGGTCAGGCCCTCACGCGCTCGGCAGAGGGCCTGCCAGGCCGTCTCTCGGTCCAGGGTGTCGGGCAGGGTCGGGCTCATGGGGGCTCCGGGCCAGGGGAAAGCATTCATCATGCGCAGTCCGCCTCGGCGGAACAAGGCGTGCAAGGAGGGCACCATGCATCAGGTTGAACGGGCCATCTTCGATCTGCGACGTGGGCTGCCGGTGGTCGTCGTCGCCGGTGACACTCGCGTGCTGGTCCAGGCCATCGAGGGGGCGGGCGAGGACACGGTGTCACGACTGGCCGGTCACGCGGGCGACACGCCCTCGCTGGTCCTGAGCCGCCACCGCCTGGCGGTGCTGGGCGAGCCGGATGCCCGACGGTTGGCCCGTCTCCCATTGACGGAGGGAACCGGTCGCCAGCGGCTGGTCGACCTGGCCTTCGGCATCAGGCCGGAGCTGGCGGTGGGACGCGACGAGCTGGCCGACTGGCGTCGGTCACTGGCGCCCGCAGAGGCAGCCGACCGGGCGGCCCTGGCGCTGATGCGCCGGGCGCTGTTGATCCCGGCGGCGCTGGTGGCCCGGGTCAGCGAGGCGCAGCGGCCCGCCGTGGAAGCCCGGCTGGAGGAAGGCACCTGGCTCGCGGTCCGGGCGGAGCAGGCCGAGCATTGCCTGGAGGGGGATGTCGGCATGCTCAAGCGCGTCAGCGAGGCGCAGATCCCCCTGGCGGATGCCTTCGACTGTCGCTTCATCCTGTTTCGCGAACCCGACGGCCTGCGCGAGCACGTGGCGGTGGTGATCGGCGAGCCCGGCAACGGGGAAGACGCGGTGCCGCTGCGCCTGCATTCGGCCTGCCTGACCGGCGACCTCTTCGGCAGCCTGCGCTGCGACTGCGGCGAGCAACTGCGCAATGCCGTGGCCGACATCCAGGCGCTGGGCGGCGGCGTGCTGCTCTACCTGGCCCAGGAGGGCCGCGGCATCGGGCTGGCCAACAAGCTGCGGGCCTATACCTTCCAGGACACCGGCCTGGACACCCTGGATGCCGACCAGGTCCTGGGTTTCGGTGAGGACGAGCGCCGCTATGGGGTGGCGGTGGACATCCTGGATGCCCTGGGCATTCGTCGCGTGCAGCTGCTGACCAACAACCCGGACAAGGTCGCGGCCCTCGCCGAGGGCGGTATCGAGGTGGTCGAACGCCAGGCGCTCTACGGCAGCCTCAATGACCATAACCGGCGCTACCTCAGCGCCAAGTCGGAACGCGCCGGCCATCTGCTCGATGCCGTGTTGAACGGCGGTCAGGACCCGGCCGCTCGGCCGTGATGGGTGAGCGCTATCGACGGCGGGTGTGGCCGGTGTCCATGCTCTGGGTCTCGCGCAGGATGCGGGCGATGCGCTTGCCGTAGTGGGCCACCAGGCGCTCGCCGAGCTCGGCCGTGCCGAGGCGGGCATTGCCCACCACCCCCGCGGGATGCAGATCCTCGGCCAGCCAGGCGAAGGCGGCCTCTCCCTCCGGGCTCAGCAGCAGCCCTTTCTCTGCCATGGCCTCTCCCCGCGAGTGCGGGTGATCCAGCTGGTCGAGGCGCACCTTGTCCGGGGCGAGGTGGCGCATCATGGCGGTTTCCAGCGCCCCCCCATGGAGCCCGTGGCGCAATTCCTCGGCGGGCAGGCCGCCGGCGGGCAGGGTGCCCGGCGGCGGCATTCGGGTGTAGTTGACCTTGACCACCATCATGCCGTGCCGGCGGCGCAGTCGCAGGGCGGCCAGGTCCATCACTGCCTTGTTGCCGCCGTGGCTGTTGATCAGCACCAGCCGGTGCAGGCCAGCCCGGGCCACGGCGTCGCCATGGGCCTCCAGGGTGGCAATGGCCAGCTCCGGTGGCAGGCTGAGGGTCCCGGGAAAGCTCAGGTGCTCGTCGCTGGCCCCCACCGCCATGGGCGGCAGGATCACCAGCGGGAAGCGCACGGGCAGGTGGGTCAGTGCCTCCTCCAGTAGCCCTTCACCGATGTCGAGGTCGGTGGAGAGCGGCAGGTGGGCGCCGTGCTGCTCGATGGCGCCCACCACCATCACCGCCACGGCACTGCTCTGCAGGAACGAGATCTCGCGACTGGTGAGATCCAGCCAACGGGGGCAGGGGAAATGGTCACTCATGGGCGGGTGCGCTCCGTGTCTTGTCGATCATCGAGATGCCGTGCATAGAGGTCGCCCGAGGACAGGCCGTCGGCACCTCCGGCCAGCCAGTCCCGCGTGGCCGAAGGTGAGCGCCACGTCGCCCACTCGAATCGCCGACCCTCGCCGGCGATGGCGTTGAAGCGATAATCGCCCAGCTCGGCCAACCGCGCCACGCAGCGGTCGGCCACGTCCAGGGCGCCGGCGACGAATTCCACCGAGACCCCGGCGATGGGCCGGGTCAGTCCGGCCAGTACCTCGGCCTCGAAGCCCTCCACGTCGATCTTGCAGAAGCGCGGCAGCCCATGGTCGGCGATCAGCGTATCCAGGGTGGTCACGGGGACTCGCAGGCGCCCTTCCCAGCGTACCTTACGAAAGCCGGGGTTGCGTTCGCCGATGCCCCGGCGCCATTCATGGGCCAGGGTGGAGACCGTCGGCGTCGCCTCGCTCACCGCCAGCTCGGCCTCGCCGGGCTCCGCCCCCGCGGCGCAGGGCAGCAGGGTGACATCCTGGCAACGACCCACCAGGCGCTTCAGCCAGAGGAAGAGGGTCGGCTGGGGTTCCAGCGCGACGACTCGGGCGCCCAGTCCCTGGAAGGCCGCAGTGCGATCACCCAGATGGGCGCCGATATCGAACGCCAGGTCGCCGGGCCCCACGAAGTCGGCATAGAGCCGCTTAAGACCCCGCTGGCGGCCCGGCCGCCAGTAGATCACCAGCGAGCGAACCAGCCCCAGGCCACGGGCCAATCGGCGGGTCGCTTCGACGAGCCGGGTCGGCATGACGGGGGTGCCGGAGGGCCTCATTCGTGTTTCGCCCCGGGGACGGGGCCCGCCTGGGCCTTCGGCGACTCGGCAGGCCTCGAGGAGGCCGTTCGCCGTGGTGACTCGCCGTCATCCAGTGCTGCCGCTGCCACCGTTGGCCAGGTGGAGAACGACTGTACCGGCATGTCGCCGGGATATTCCGGGGGTGGGGGGGCCAGGCGGGTCGCAGGCGGACTCGATGAGCCCGTTGCCAGCGCTTGCAGAACCGTGGTGGGCATCACCTCCGCCGGGACTCTCAGCAGGCCGGCGCGGTGGAGCCTGCGGCCATGGGTGAGGCTGCTGGTCATCTTGACCAGGGGCGCCGCCATCAGCAGGCCCAACCAGACCGGGGAGAGCCACCAGAAGAAGACCGGGGCAAACAGGTAGGTCGCCCCGGCCCAGACCACGCCGATCAGGGTCGCGAGCCAGGTGTGATGGAAGGCATCCATCCAGGGCACCGATCGGCCTTCGCGGACCTGGGCGTCCCAGCTCACCTTCTGGCCACTGAGCACGCTCAGGATGAACCAGCTGTGGAGCAGCATCATGAGGGGGGCGATCAGGATGGCGATGGCGACCTCCAGCAGGGTGCTCGCCAGCAGTGGTGCCCTGCCCCCGAAGGCGGCGGGTCGCTGAATGAACGCCAGCAGGAACCCCAGCACCTTCGGCAGCAGCAGTACCCCCGCCGTGCTGAGGAGCAGGGGCATGATCAGCTCGGGCGTGGCAATGGGCCAGTCGGGGAAGAGCTGGTAGCCGGCACTGAAGAAGTCATGGCGCCCCTGGGCCCGGCCGATGGCGTCCACGGTGCTGACCACCAGCATCAGTCCCCACAGCAGTGAGGTCAGGTAGGCCAGCGCCCCGAACAGGAAGTGGAGGCGGTTCATGGGATGCAGGCCGGCGGCGGCGAGCAGCCGCAGGTGCTGCAGGTTGCCCTGGATCCAGCGCCTGTCGCGTTTGGCGAACTCGATGATATTGCTGGGCACTTCCTCATAGCTTTCGCCCAGCCGGACGTCCAGGTGGACCTCCCAGCCAGCCCGGCGCATCAGCGCCGCCTCGACGAAGTCGTGGCTGAGGATCTCGCCGCCCAGCGGCGGCTTGCCGGGAAGGTCCGGCAAGCCGCAATTGGCCATGTAGGCCCGGGTGCGCAGGATGGCGTTGTGTCCCCAGAAGTTCACGGCATGCCCTTGCCAGAAACATTGCCCGGTGGCGAGCAGGGGGCTGTGCAGCGCGGCGGCGAACTGGGTGAAGCGCCCGAACACGCTTGCCGAGCGAACCGGGATCGGTACCGTCTGGATCAGGCCGATCCTGGGGTTGGCCTGCATGGAGGCCACCAGCGACACCAGGGTCCCACCTCCCATGAGGCTGTCCGCGTCCAGCACGACCAGGTAGTCGTAGCGATTGCCCCAGCGGCGACAGAACTCCGCCAGATTGCCGGCCTTGCGACCCTGGTTGTCCTCGCGGCGACGGTAGTGAACCACGAGCCGGGGGGCCAGCCGCTGTTGCAACCCGGCGATGGCGGTTTCCTCCCGGCGGGCGATCTCCTCGTCCCGAGTATCGCTCAGCACGAACACCTCGAATCCCCGGGCATGGGGTTGTTCGAGAAGCGAATGGCAGGTGCTTTCCAGGCCCGCCGCGACGCGTTCGGGGTCCTCGTTGTAGATGGGCATCACCAGAGCCGTATGATGCTCGCTCGGATCGGTCGTTGGTGGCTGGCGATCGAGGCGGGACAGGGTCAGGGGATCACGGCGAGTCAACTGCAGCAGGAAGCCGATGATGGCCGTCCAGAAGGCGATGGTGATCCAGCCGAAGGTGACCACGAACAGACCCAGCACGATGCCCTGCAGCGCCGTGATGCCGTTGACGCGCAGGATCTCGAACATGGCCCAGCCACCCAGGGCGGTCGTGGCGAATACCAGCAGGGCGACTCCCGTCTGTCGTGCGGCCAGCCATGGCACCCGGGCCGAGCGATCAGCGCAGTTCATCGGGGTTCCAGACATAGTTCCAGGTTTCACTCATGGGGGTGTCGCGCAGCATGAGATGGAGACGCATGTCCATGGGGTTCGCCCCCTCGGGTTGCGACCTGAAGGACGCGCGCCAGGTGTCACCGTCGGGAAGGCGTTGTACCCGTAACGCCCGGGTCTCCCCGCTCGAAACCTCGAGCTCGGCCTCGACCGGGTGACTGACATCCAGGCTCGAGAGCTCACCCCCCCGGAAATCGATCACGAACTGGCGAAGGCTGCGCGGCGGTGGGTCGCTCTGGCCCGGGACGGCCCCCCATCCCTGTCGGGTGCGCACCACGCTGGCCAGGGTCTGCTCGGGACGGTGAGCCTCGAAGGTGGAAAGCCGATAGCGATAGGTGCGCGACTCATCGGCCTGGAGCGGTTGTTCGGGGACCCAGTAGACGACGATGTTGTCGTTGGTCTCCGAGTCGCTGGGTATCTCGACCAGTTCCACGTTGCCCGGCCCCCAGTCGTCGAGCGGGGTGACCCAGTGGCTGGGGCGCCGCTCGTAGCGCGACTCCATGTCCAGGTAGCTGTCGAAGTCCCGATCGCGCTGGGCCAGGCCGAAGCCTGCTGGGCTTTCGTCCTGCAGGCGGGTGATGCGCAGCTCCCGCGGGTTGTTCAGGGGACGCCAGATCCACTCACCGGCATGGGTCTGCATCAGCAGTCCCTGGGAATCGTGCACCTGTGGCCGGAAGTCGTCGGCAGGGTAGGGGCTGACGTCGCCATGCAGGTACATGCTGGTCAGCGGGGCGATGCCCAGCTTCTCCACTTCGCGGCGGGCGAACAGCCGGGCTTCAATTTCCACGTCGACCTGCTCGCCGGTATGCACCCGGAAATGGTAGGCCCCGGCGAGCGAGGGACTGTCGAGCAGCGCGATGATGTCGATGCGGGTCGCCGCCGGGTCGGGCTGGAACAGCCAGAACGCCCTGAAGGCCGGGAACTCTTCCCCGTCGGGGGAGGCCGTATCGATGGCCAGGCCGCGAGCCGATAGGCCATAGCCCTGGTCGCGACCCAACAGGCGCAAGTAGCTTGCCCCCTGAAAGACCAGGAACTCGTCGTGGTAGTCCTCTCGATTGAGGGGGTAATGCAGGCGAAAGCCGGCGTAACCGGCGCCACTCAGGTCCTCTTCCTTCAGCGGGGCGGCTGCGCCGTCGTAGCGAAAGAAGGACGACTGGAAGGGCAGGTGGTGCTGCTCGCCCTTCTCGACCAGGTGCAGGCGGATCGGTCGCTCGAACAGGAAGCCGGAATGGAAGAGTTGTACCGAGAACAGCGCCTCGTCTCGCCATAGGGCGGCTTCCGGGCGAAAGCGGATCGAGCGGTAGACATCGTAGTCGATATCGCGCAACGCTTCGGGCAGGTCGCCATCCGGCGCCTCGAAGGGGGAGGACGCGAGCTGGCGAGCGCGCTCGGTGACCTGCTCGAAGACGCCGGGCAGGTCCGGATCGGGGGCGGCCCAGATGGCCGGCGTGATTCCCGCAATGAGCAGGCTGGCGGCCAGCCACCGAATTGGGTGCATGGGTTGATCCTCCTTGAACACTTTCTCCCGACGGGCTGGCAACGGGTTTGGCGGCAAGTTGCCGGGATTCATCTATACAAAAATTATACACTTAGGGTATCGTTGTCCATCTGCCCGGTGATTGCCCATGCCGTTACCATCTCGAGTCCGCTGGTCCTTGAGCCTCGTGCTGCTCAACAGCGTATTGCTGACACCAGTATGGCTGTTGCACGGGGATCTGGCACACAGATTGATCGCCCTGGAGGCCACCCTGCTGGCGGGGTTGCTGGCGCTGTTGCCGTCGGCTGGCCTGCTTGCCGGGCTGCGTTGGCTGCTGGTGGCACTGATCCTGGCGTTTCTGCTGGTCGGCCTGGGGGATGTGGCGACCCATATGGCGTTCGGGCGTTCCCTGAACCTCTACCTGGACCTTCCCCTGCTGCGCTCCGTCTTCCACCTGCTCGAGGGTAATCTGGGATTTCCGATGGCCGGCCTGGTTACCCTGCTGGCCATGGTCCTGCTGGCATTCGCGGCCTGGCTGCTGGCGAAGATGGTCGCGAGCCTGCAGGGCAAGGCACGCGGCAGCCTGGCGGTGACTGGCGCCCTGGGGATGCTGGTGGCGAGCGGTGTGCTGATCGCCGCCGAGTTCCAGCAGCTCCGACCGCTACCGGTGGCCCGCACGCCCTTGCTGGGCACCCTGCATTTCCAGGGTCGGCAACTGGTCGAGACGCGCCTCGCCCACCGTGACTTTGCCGAGCAGATGGCGGCGGCGCCCGCTCAGGTCACCGCCTTGCCGGGGCTTGCCGGACGCGATGTGTTGCTGGTCTTCGTGGAGTCCTACGGCATATCGGCGCTGTTCGATGACCGCTATGCCGAGGTGCTCGGCCCGCGCCTCGATGACATGGCCGAGCGGTTCGACGCCGCCGGCCTGTCGGTGGCGTCCGGGCTCCTCGACTCGCCAATCCGTGGCGGCCAGTCATGGCTGGCCCATGCCACGGTGCTGAGTGGCCTGCGGCTCGACAATTCGCTCTGGTACCGGTTGATGCTGAGCAGCGAGCGCACCACCCTGGTGGATGACTTCCGCGCCACGGGCCACCGCACCCTCACCGTGATGCCGGCCATCACCATGGCCTGGCCCGAGGGTCGCGCCTACGGGTTCGACGAGATCCACGCCGCCGCGGACCTCGGTTATGCCGGCCCGCCCCTGCACTGGGTCACCATGCCGGACCAGTATACCCTGCACCATTTCCAGACCCGGCTTCGAAAGGAGGCGGCATCTCGTCGGGATACCGAGGCGTCGCCGCTCTTCGCGCAGATCGCGCTGATCAGCAGCCACGCGCCCTGGACACCGATCCTCCCGGTGCTCGATGACTGGGAAAGCGTCGGCGATGGCAGCGTCTTCGCGCGCTGGGAAGAGGCCGGCGAGTCACCCGACGAACTCTGGCAGGACCTGGAACGGGTGCGCGACCACTATGCCAGGTCACTGGACTATGCTCTGGGGGCCAGCACCCGCTGGGCCGAGGAGTTCGTGGACGAACAGACCCTGGTGATTCTGCTGGGGGATCATCAGCCGGCTCCCCTGATCACCGGCGACAACGCCAGCGGCGGTGTCCCGGTCCATGTGATCAGCGGCGATGCCAGCCTGCTCGATCCCTTCATTGCGCGGGGCTTCGTGTCCGGCACCCGGCCGCCACGGCCCGACGGCTACCCCGATGGCGAGGTTCCTGGCCAGGAGGCGCTGCGCGGCTGGCTTCATGAGGCCTTCGGCGCCGAGGACGCGACGGACGCCTCTGTCACGACCCCCTGACCGCAGGGCCGGATGGCCCGGGAGGCAAGATGCCACGACCTACCCTGAGAACTGCACGAACCGCAACGGCAGCCCTGCTGTCGGGTGTTGTCGGGCTGATGGCCGTTTCCACGGCCGGCGCCTGGGAACTGGATCGGGAGGCGAGCCGTATCGAGCTGATCGGCACCGCCGACGGCCGCGAGGCGGTGACCCGTGTCGAGGAGTTCGAGGTCGACCTTGAAGGAGACCTGGACCAGCCAGCCGGGGGGACGCTGGTGCTGACCCTCCAGTCGGACAGCATCACGGGCGGCAACGACATCGTTGACGGCATGTTGCACGGGCATAACTGGTTCGACGTCGAGGCCTATCCCGAGATCGTCTTTCGCAGCACCGACATCCAGGCACCGGCCGAGGGAGAATTGCGCATCGAGGGTGAACTCGAGCTGCGGGGCGATACCCATATGTTGACGGTCCCGGTGAGCTGGACGCGGCAGGGCGAGCGGGTCAGCGTGGACGGCCGCCTGACGCTGGACCGAACCGATTTCGACATGGGGCGCGGTGCCTGGCGCTCCGAGGGCACGGTGAAGCATGAGGTCCATGTCGACTTCACCCTCGAACTGCTGGCGCCATCGCGTTCCTGATCCCTGAAGGAGACGTCCCCTTGTTCACCCCCGTGATCCTGGCTGGCGGAAATGGCGTGCGGCTCTGGCCGCTGTCGCGCCGGCAGCGGCCCAAGCAGTTCCTCTCGCTGGAAGGCGAGGGCAGCCTGCTGGCCAACACCCTCTCCCGTCTCGAGGGGCTCGGCATGGGCGCGCCCATCGTCATCTGTCACGAGGAGCATCGCTTCCTCGCCGCCGAGCAGCTCCGCCAGGCGGGTGTCGAGGATGCCAGCCTGCTGCTGGAGCCCGAGGGGCGTGGCACGGCCCCGGCCATCGCGCTTGCCGCTCTGTTGGCTCGCAGTGAGGGGCGCAGGGAGCCGCTACTGGTGCTGCCGTCAGACCATCACCTGGCGGATGATGCGGCCTTCCGCGTGGCCCTGGGAGCGGCGGCACGGCTGGCCGACGCGGGCCACCTGGTGACCTTCGGGGTGGTGCCGACCCGCACCGAGACCGGCTATGGCTATCTCCAGGCCGGTGAGGCGCTGGGCGAAGGGGGCCATGCGGTGGCGCGTTTCGTGGAGAAGCCCGACCTCGCCACCGCCGAGCGCTTCCTGGCGGCCGAAGACCATTTCTGGAACAGCGGTATGTTCGTGCTGCGTCCCGATGACTACCTGGACGCCCTGGAGGTCTTCGCCCCCGCCATCCTGGCCGCCTGTCGGGGTGCCATGGACGGGGCGGTGACCGATCTCGATTTCCTGCGGCCGGATGCGCGGGCCTTCCTGGAGAGTCCCTCCGACTCCATCGATGTGGCGGTGATGGAGCGTACCGACCGAGCGGCCATGGTGCAGCTCGCCGCCGGCTGGAGCGATATCGGCTCGTGGCAGGCCCTCTGGGAAGCACTGCCCCGCGATGCCGACGACAACGCCCTGCGCGGTGACGTGGTCTGTGAGGAGGGCCGTGGGCTGCTGGTGCATGCCGATTCGCGGCTGGTGGCCACTCTGGGGGTTCGGGACCTGGTGATCGTCGAGACCGATGATGCCGTCCTGGTGGCGGAGCGTGCCCGCAGCCAGCAGCTGCGGGGCCTGGTCGAGCGTCTGGAGGCCCAGGGACGCAGAGAAACCCGCTTCACGACCACCGTGCATCGCCCCTGGGGCCATTACCTGGCCGTCGATGCGGGACCGCGTCACCTGGTCAAGCGCATCACCGTGCGCCCCGGTGCACGGCTCTCCCTGCAGCTCCACCACCACCGGGCCGAGCACTGGGTGGTGGTCAGCGGCACGGCCCGGGTCACCCTGGACGATGAGGTCTTTCTGGTGGGTGAAAATGCCTCGACCTTCATTCCGGTGGGGCGGGTGCACTGCCTGGAGAACCCCGGCCTGATTCCGCTGGAACTGATCGAGGTGCAGTCCGGCACCTACCTGGGCGAAGACGACATCGTGCGTCTGGATGATTGCTATGGGCGGAAGTGACAGGGTCGGTCAGTAGAGCCGGAAACGCTTGAAGTCCGGGCGGCCCTCGGCCTCCTCGGGCGTCTTGCGGTAGCGCTTGTATTCCCACTGGTACTGGGCCGGGTCCAGGGCGATGGCGGCCTCCACGCTGGCATTGACGCCGGTCGCCGAGGTGACCTCGTCAGGGTCGTAGACCCGCGCGTCGGCGGCCAGGAAATGCAGGGCGAAGCCCTTGCCGGGCAGGCGCAGCGCCACCCCGGTGACGACTCTTGCCTCGGTGCGCGCCACCAGCTTGGGCAGCAGGGTGGCGGTATAGGCGGGACGGCCGTAGAAGGGGGCGAAGACTCCGCTGCCCCAGCTGGGGACCTGGTCGGGCAGGATGCCCACGGCCTCGGTGCGCTTGAGGGCCTTGAGCAGGGCGGCGACGCCGCGGGGGTTGGTGGGCACCAGGCGCGCCCCTCGGCGTTCGCGGCCCTGGCGGATGACCGGGTCGAGCGGGGCGAGCTTGGGCGGCTCGTACATGGCGGTGAAGGGGAAGTGGCCGGAGAGCCAGAAGTTGAGCACCTCCCAGTTGCCGAAGTGGGGGGCCAGCACGATGACGCCGCGCCCCTCGGCCCGGGCCTCGTCGAGCAGCTCGCGGCCGTGGACCTCGAGGATCGAGGCCTCGACCCGCTCGGGGTCACCCATCCAGGCGAGGCCCAGTTCGAGCATGGTGGCGGTGGAGTGGGTCAGGCTCTGCCTGGCCAGCTGCTGGCGCTCGGCCGGACTGCGGGAAGGGTAGACCTCGGCCAGGTTGGCCCGGGTGACCCGGCGCTCCCGGCGGCTCAGCCGTTCCACCAGCGGACCGATCAGGCGAGCCAGCCGCCACAGGGTGGCGAGGCGGCGGCCGGCGAGGCTGCGCCACAGGGTGGCGATGGCGCGGGCCTGAAAGGCGCTCGAGCGGGGTTCGGGTCTAGCCATGGATCAGACCCACCAGGTGTCCACGTTGTCCGGTGCGCGGTGCTCGCTCAGCGCCTTGAGCCCCTTCACGCAGCGGATCACCAGCCACACCACCGCGGCCAGCCAGGTGAGAAAGCCGATCAGGATCAGTGTCAGCAGGCCGGAAATGCCGAAGTAGAGCAGGGCGATCCAGAAGGTCCGGATCTGGTAGCGATAGTGCTCATCGAGCCACGCCGGCCCGTTGCCGCGGTAGACATAGGCGATCACCACGCCGACCAGCGAGGTGAGGCCGCCGGTGACCATGCCGGCCAGGTGCAGCACGTACACCACGATGGGAAGGGTCGTGTCGGGCGCGGTGCCCCGTTCGGCGATGGCTCGGTCGTCATCCCGTGGCAGCTGGTCGTTCATTGCGCGTCCCTGAAGATCGAGTGGTTGGGGCCAATCATACCGGTCGAAGACGACAATGCCACCGGGCCTCAGTCGGCCCGTTTCACGGGACGGCTGAGCTCCAGCAGGTTGCCGTCCGGGTCGCGCAGGTAGAGGGACGTGATCTCGCCGGTGGCGCCCTGTCGGGTCACCGGACCGAGTTCCACCTCGACGCCCAGCGCCTCCAGGTGGCGCTGGACCTCGTCGAGCGGCAGCAGGCTGCGCAGGCAGAGGTCGAGGCTGCCGGGTGTCGGCGTGGCGGCCCGGGGGGTGACGTCGGTGGCGGTCCAGTGCAGGCGCAGGGCGACGTCGCCCAGCATCAGGTCGACACGCTCGCGGTCGCGGTAGCGCACTTCCAGTCCCAGCACCCGTGAGTAGAAGTCCACGGCACGGGAAATGTCGGTCACGGTGATGACCAGGTGGTCCAGACCTGACAGCATTCGGGTCTCCTTGCGGGGTTCTGGAGAGAGCAGGGGAATCCTGGGGGAACTTGTTCCGGCACAGAGGATACGATGATGCTGACCTGTCCGCTATGTGCGTCCACCGACACCGGGCATTTTCACCGGGATGGCCGGCGTGACTACCACCGCTGCCGGCGCTGCGCGCTGGTGTTCGTGCCTCCCGACCAGCGGCTCGGGCCGATAGAGGAGAAGGCGGTCTACGACCAGCACCAGAACGCCCCGGACGACCCCGGCTATCGCCGCTTCCTGTCGCGGCTCTTCGACCCCTTGCGCGAGCGGCTCCCGCCCGGCGCGCGAGGGCTCGACTTCGGCGCCGGCCCCGGACCGACCCTGTCGGTGATGTTCGAGGAGGCGGGCCACCCCATGGCGATCTACGACCCCGTCTATTCTCCGGACCGCTCCGTGCTGGCCGGGAGCTACGACTTCATCTCCGCCAGCGAGGTCGCGGAGCACCTGTTCGCCCCTGGCCGGGAGCTGGCGAAGCTGGCCGACATGCTCCCCTCCGGTGGCTGGCTCGGGCTGATGACCAAGCGCGTCACCGATCAGGCGGCCTTCACGCGCTGGCACTACATCCTCGATCCCACCCACGTGGTCTTCTTCAGCGAGGCGACCTTCGTGTGGCTGGCCGGCCAGCTGGGCATGCGGGTCGAGTTTCCCGCGACGGACGTGGCGCTGCTGCAGAAGCGCTGAGAGGGCATTTCCAGGAAGATCGCCCGGGATCCTGGGGGCTGGTGACCGATCGTGTCGGCACGTGAGTCCGGGGGCAACAAAACGTTTGACTCGCCGCCGGCCGGGAGTATGATTCCCGCGCCCGGAATCGCTCCCCGGCCCGCCGCACAGGCGCTCTCCGGCACTTTCTGCCACCCTTCTCGTTTTCACCTGCTGCTGTGAGGCCCTTCATGTCGCGGCAACTGCTGGCCATGGCCCTGGCCCCCCTGCTGGGGCTCTTCATCCTCGGGATCGGCAACGGCTTTCTGGCCACGGTGATCACCCTGCGCCTGGATGCCGCCGGCGAGTCGCCGGTGGTGATCGGCTGGGTCTCCTCGGCCTACTTCATCGGCTTGGCGCTGGGCGCCATGCTCAACGACCGCCTGCTGCTGCGCATCGGCCATATCCGCGCCTACGGCAGCTTCGCTTCGCTGGTGGCGGTGACCGTGCTGCTGCAGGGGCTGGTGGCCGAGCCCTGGGCCTGGTTCGCCCTGCGCCTGATCGGCGGCTGGGCCACGGTGGGCGTCTACCTGGTGATCGAGAGCTGGCTGCTGGCTTCCGGCGATGCCAGGGTGCGTGGCCGCCTGCTGGCGCTCTACATGATCTCGCTCTACGCCGCCGGCGTGCTTGGCCAGCTGCTGCTGGGCGTCACCGAGGCCATGGGCGGGGCGGCGTCATTCATGGTGATCGGCATGCTGGCCTCGCTCTCGGTGCTGCCCATGGCGATGATCCCGCGGGTCTCGCCGCTGATCGAGAAGGCCGAGCCGCTCTCGCCGCTGCGACTGATCACCCTGACCCCCACCGGGGTGATGGGCAGCTTCGGCTCGGGGCTGGCGGTGGCGGCGGTCTACTCCCTGCTGCCGCTCTACCTGCAGCGCACCGGCCTCCCGGTCGACCGGATCGGCCAGATGATGGCGGTGGTGGTGCTCGGTGCCATGCTGCTGCAGTACCCGGTGGGGCGCTGGTCGGACCGTCATGATCGGCAGCTGGTGCTGATCCTGATCGGGGCCTTCTGTACCCTGATCTCCGCGGCGGTGCTCTGGCTGCCGATGACGTCATGGATCCTGGCCGGGCTGCTGTTCCTGCTGGGCGGTGGCGTCTTCTCGCTCTACCCAGTGGCGGTGGGCCACGCCGCCGACCGCGCCCCGGCCGGTGCCCTGGTACGCATGAGCCAGGGCCTGCTGCTGATCAACGCCATCGGCTCGGCGCTCAGCCCGCCGCTGGTCTCGCCGGTGATGAGCCTGATGGGCGATGCCGGCCTGTTCTGGGCCTTCGGTTTCCTGGGCCTCTTCCTGGTGGTCTTCTTCGGCTGGCGACGCAGCGTGCGTCCCGCGCCGGTGCCGGTGGCTCCCTTCTCGCCCAGCACGCCCATGTCGGCGGCGGGGGCCGAGCTCGCCGTGACTCAGGAGCTGGTGCAGGGGGCCCTGGAGCACGAGCACGTCGAGGACCTCTCCGGGGCCGTGCCCGAGGTGGCGGTGGCCGAGCCCCTCGTCGGCCCGCCAGCGCCCGACGAGGCGCACATCGCCTACTACGACGACGAGCAGACGCCCGAGGAGGCCGCCTTGGGCAACATCTCGCGTCCCTGACGCCCGTCGTCGAGGCCATGCGCGCCTGCGGCCCTTCCGCGGGCCCTCGGGGTCGACTTAGGGCTAATGGTTAACGAAAAGTAGTGAATCTACTATCGTTGCCATCATTTTTCCCCGAGGTGACCCATGAC
Source organism: Halomonas rhizosphaerae (assembly GCF_030010555.1). GTDB lineage: Bacteria > Pseudomonadota > Gammaproteobacteria > Pseudomonadales > Halomonadaceae > Halomonas > Halomonas rhizosphaerae. Next base: position 68,496 of record NZ_JASCQP010000027.1, on the reverse strand, counting down.
TCCCTATGCCGCTCCCGTCCGCGACGTCCGCTTCGTGCTGGAGGAGATGCTCGAGCACGGCTCGCTCGCCCTTCCTGGCTTCGAGGAGGCCAGTCCCGACCTGGTGGAGGCCGTGCTGGAGGAGGCCGCCAGGCTGGCCGGCGAGGTGTGGGCGCCGCTCAACGCCAGCGGCGACCGCCAGGGCTGCCGGCTGCATGATGGCCAGGTCAGGGTGCCGGACGGCTTTATCGAGGCCTATCGCGCCTACGCCGAGGGCGGCTGGAACGGCATCGGCGTTTCCGAATCGCTGGGCGGCCAGGGGCTGCCCGAGGTGGTGGCCAGTGCCGTGCAGGAAATGCTCCACGGCGCCAACATGGCGCTGGGCCTGTGTCCGATGCTCACCGCCGGTGCCATCGAGGCGCTGGCCCACCATGGCAGCGAGGCGCAGCAGGCCATCTACCTGCCGAAGCTGGTGGAGGGCACCTGGACCGGCACCATGAACCTCACCGAGCCCCAGGCGGGCTCGGATCTTTCCAAGGTGCGCACCCGCGCCGTGCCCTGCCCCGATGAAGAGGGCGACCATTACCGCCTGTTCGGCCAGAAGATCTACATCACCTGGGGCGAGCACGACGCCGCCGAGAACATCATCCACCTGGTGCTGGCGCGCAAGCCGGACGCCCCGGAGGGCAACAAGGGCATCTCGCTGTTCCTGGTGCCCAAGTTCCTGGTCAACGCCGACGGCTCGCTGGGCGAGCGCAACGACGTCACCTGCGCCTCCATCGAGCACAAGCTGGGCATCCACGGCTCGCCCACCTGCACCCTGAGCTTCGGCGAAGGCGCGGGCGCCATCGGCTATCGGGTGGGCGAGGAGGGGCGCGGCCTCAACCACATGTTCACCATGATGAACGAGGCCCGCCACAAGGTGGGAATCCAGGGCATCGGCGTGGCCGAGCGGGCCTGCCAGCACGCCTTCGCCTACGCCCTGGACCGCGTCCAGGGCCGCAGCCCGCGCTCCGGCCACAGCGACTGCACCATCAGCGACCACCTGGACGTGCGTCGCATGCTGCTCTCCATGCGCGCCCGCACCGACGCCCTGCGCGCGCTGGCCCTCTTCTGTGCCGCCCAGCTCGACCAGGCCCGCCACGCCGCCGACGAGGGTGAGCGCGCCGCCGCCCAGGCGCGGGTCGACGTGCTGATCCCGGTGGTCAAGAGCTTCTCCACCGATCAGGCCGTGGAGATCGCCTCGCTGGGCATCCAGGTGCACGGCGGCATGGGCTTCATCGAGGAGACCGGCGCCGCCCAGCTGCTGCGCGATGCGCGTATCGCCCCCATCTACGAGGGCACCAACGGCATCCAGGCCCTGGACCTGGCCGGGCGCAAACTGCAGCGCGACGGCGGCGCGGCCCTCGAGGGCCTGATCGGTGAGGTGGAGGCCACTGCCCAGGCGCTCGAGGCTCAGGGCGAGCTGGCCGACCTGGGCAAGAGCCTGGCCGGTGGGGCGGCCGACCTGCGCGCCGCCATGGCCGCGGTGCTGGAGGCGGGCGCCGACCCCGAGCAGGGTGCCGATGCCGTCCAGGCCTACGCCACCCCCTTCCTCAGCCTGGCCGGCCACGTGCTGTGCGCCTGGCAGATGGGCGAGGCGGCCCTCAAGGCCAGCGCGGCCATGGCCGCCGGCAGCGACGATCCCTTCTATCGCGCCAAGCAGCAGAGCGCCGACTACGCTATCCGTCAGTGGCTGCCGGTGGGACGCGCCCAGCGCGCGGTGATCGAGGCCGGCATGGCGAGCCTCGCCGCCTTCGACGCCTCGGCCCACTGATCGATTCGCCGCCGGCCCCGTGCCGGCGGCGGCTTTTGCGAACAACAGTCCCAGTCACTCCATGGAGCCCATCATGAGCCAGAGCATCTTCGAACAGGGCCTGCCCAAGACCCCCGCCAACTTTGTGGCGCTCTCGCCGCTGACCTTCATCGAGCGCACCGCCTCGGTCTACCCGGACTATCCGGCGGTGGTCTATGGCGGGATCCGCCGCGACTGGGGCACCACCTGGGAGCGCTGTCGTCGGCTCGCCTCGGCGCTGGAGAAACGCGGCGTCCGGCCCGGCGAGACGGTGGCGGCCATGCTGCCCAACGTGCCGGCGATGTTCGAGGCCCACTTCGGCGTGCCGCTGGCCGGCTGCGTGCTCAACACCCTGAACATCCGCCTGGACGCCGAGGCCATCGCCTACATGCTGGAACACGGCGAGGCCAGGGCGATCCTGGTCGACCCGGAATTCAGTGATGTCATCGAAGAGGCGGTGAGCAGGCTCGCGAACAAGCCGCTGATCATCGACGTGGCGGACGCGCAGTTCATGGCCGAGGGCCGCGCCATCGGCGAGGTGGAGTACGAGGCGCTGCTGGCCGAGGGCGATCCGGCCCATCCCTACCGGCTGCCCGAGGACGAGTGGCAGGCGATCTCGCTCAACTACACCTCCGGCACCACCGGCAAGCCCAAGGGGGTGGTCTATCACCACCGCGGCGCCTACCTGAACGCCACCAGCAACATCCTCGTATGGGCGATGCCCCATCATCCGGTCTACCTCTGGACCCTGCCGATGTTCCACTGCAACGGCTGGTGCTTCCCCTGGACCATCGCCGCCGCGGCCGGCACCAACGTCTGCCTGCGCAAGGTGGAGCCAAAGAAGGTGATGGACCTGATCGCCGACGAGCAGGTGAGCCACTTCAGCGGCGCGCCCATCGTGCTCAACGGCCTGGTCAACCTGCCCGCCGAGGACAAGCGCGCCTTCGACCACCCGGTGAAGGTCACCACCGCGGGGGCGGCACCGCCCGCTTCGGTGATCGCCGGCGTGGAGAAGCTCGGTATCGACGTGACCCACGTCTACGGCCTCACCGAGGTCTATGGCCCGGTGACCTCCTGCGCCTGGCGCGAGGCGTGGAACGAGCTGCCCATCGAGGAGCGGGCCAGGATCAAGTCCCGCCAGGGCGTGCGCTACCCCATGCTGGAGGCGCTCTGTGTGGCCGACCCCAACACCCTGGAGCCGGTACCCAAGGACGGCCAGACCATCGGCGAGATCCTGATGCGCGGCAACAACGTGATGAAGGGCTACCTCAAGAACGAGGCGGCCACCGAGCAGGCCCTGGAGGGCGGCTGGTACCATACCGGCGACCTCGCCGTGTGGCATCCGGACGGCTACATCGAGATCAAGGACCGCTCCAAGGACATCATCATCTCCGGCGGCGAGAACATCTCCACCATCGAGGTGGAAGACGCCATCTATTCGCATCCGGCGGTGGAGGAGGCCGCGGTGGTGGCCAAGCCCGACGAGAAGTGGGGCGAGACCCCCTGCGCCTTCGTCAAGCTCAAGGTCGGCTACGGCGAGGTCACCGAGCAGGAGATCATCGACCACTGCCGGGCGCACCTGGCGCACTTCAAGGCGCCGAAGACGGTGATCTTCAGCGAGCTGCCCAAGACCTCCACCGGCAAGATCCAGAAGTTCGTGCTGCGCGAAGAAGCGCGCAAGCAGTAGTAGTAGTAGTAGCAGATCACAAAAGCCAATCGTCTGTGACTCAAGCGAGATGCGTCCGGGGGCAAGTCGAAGGGGAGGTCCTACGCCAGGGATGGCGTCGGTAGCGCCCAGGGAGGGGTTCACAGCGCCTCCCCGCAGACTTGTCGTCGGAAAAAGCTTCGAGCGACAGTCCATGGCAGATCAAGACAAATCATCAGGAGAGTGCAATGAGTGAGCAACCGATCGGCGTGGTGGGTGCCGGCACCATGGGCCAGGGCATCGCCCAGGTCCTGGCCACCAGCGGCTTCGCCGTCAAGCTCTATGACGTGGCCGACGAACAGCTCGGGCGTGCCCGGGCGGCCATCGACAAGGGCCTGGGCAAGCTGGTGGCCAAGGAGAAGCTCAGTGATGCCGACCTGGAGGCGGCCCTGGCGCGCCTGGATACCACCACCGCGCTGGACGCCCTGCGCGACTGCGAGGTGATCATCGAGGCCGCCCCCGAGCAGCCGGCGCTCAAGGAGAAGCTGTTCCGCGACCTGAGCCGTCTGACCCATGAGGCGATCCTGGCCTCCAACACCTCCTCGCTGTCGCTGACCCGGCTCGCCGCCGTTTGCGAGCGCCCCGAGCGGGTGGTGGGCATGCACTTCTTCAACCCGGTGCCGGTGCTCAAGCTGGTCGAAGTGATCCGTGCCGAGCAGACCAGTGACGCCACCGTGGCGCGCATCGAGCAGCTGGCCGCCGACCTCGGCAAGACGGCCGTGCCGGTGGGCGACTCGCCCGGCTTCGCGGTCAACCGCCTGCTGGTGCCGATGATCAACGAGGCGGCCTTCCTGGTGCAGGAGGGCGCCGCCACCCCCGAGGCGGTAGACGAGGCCATGAAGCTGGGCGCCGCTCATCCCATGGGCCCGCTGGCGCTGGCCGACCTGATCGGCCTGGATGTCTGCCTGGCGATCATGGAGGTGCTGCAGGAGGGCTTCGGCGATCCCAAGTACCGCCCCTGCCCACTGCTCAAGCGCATGGTCGATGCCGGCTACCTTGGGCGGAAGACGGGCCGCGGTTTCCACGTCTACAGCTAACCCTGACAAAAGAGGTTCTTCGCACCTTGGCGTGAACGTACCCACGGTTCCCTTGTGGGAGCGATCTTTAGATCGCGAAAGAAGGCCGAAGGCCTTCCCGGCAATAGGCACTCAGCTTTGGGCGCCTGTCGGCGCCATTCGCGCAGGCGAGCTGCGCTCCCACAGAGAACTGCCATTTCCATCACGCCGAAGTGCGATGATCTACAAAAGAGGGGATTGCCGCCCAACCAAGCGTTCGCTAGGGTTGGGCGGTCTGCCCTTCGAGAACAACACCAGGAGCCCCCTATGAGCGAGACCCTGATCGAGGTGGTCGAGAACGCCGGTATCGTGCGTCTGACCATCAGCCGTCCCAAGGCGCTGAACGCCCTGAACAGCGACGTACTGGCCGAGCTGGAGCGCGTGCTGGCCGGCCTGGAAGGCCGCGCCGACCTGCGCGCCGTACTGATCACCGGCGCCGGCGAGAAGTCCTTCGTGGCCGGCGCCGATATCGCCGAGATGCGCGACAAGACCCCGGAGGAGGCGCGCGACTTCGCCAGACAGGCGCTGGCGACCTTCAAGCGCCTGGAGACCCTGCCGGTGCCGACCGTGGCGCTGGTCAACGGCTTCTGCCTGGGTGGCGGCTGCGAGCTGGCGCTGGCCTGCGACTGGGCGGTGGCCAGCGACAACGCCATCTTCGGCCAGCCCGAGGTACTGCTCGGCGTGATTCCCGGCTTCGGTGGCACCCAGCGCCTGCCGCGCCGGGTCGGCCCGGCGATGGCCCTGGACCTGTGCACCACCGGGCGCAAGATCGACGCCAGCGAAGCGCTGCGTATCGGCCTGGTCAACCGGGTGATGCCCCAGGCCGAGCTCGAGGGCTACGTCGAGGAGCTGGCCAAGCAGCTCGGCGGCAACGGCCCCCAGTCGGTGCGTGCCGCCAAGCAGGCGATCCACGATGGCATGGACCAGGAGCTGGACAGCGCCCTGGCGCTGGAGAACGCCCTGTTCGCGTTCTGTTTCGCCGGCGACGAGCAGACGGAGGGCATGAGCGCCTTCGTCGAGAAGCGCAAGCCCGACTTCTGATCCTGGCGGGAGACCCGTGACAACGGCCGTGGCGGTGACGCCACGGCCGTTGTCGTGCGCGCTTGAGAAAGGGCATGACGCCCGGCGCGAGTCAGCGCAGCGGGTCGACACCCTGGCCGGAGAGCTCCGGGAAGTCGTCATGCATCGTCAGCGGCTCGATGTCGCCGCGCGTGGCCAGGAACTCGGGACGCCGCGATGGGGCCGCATAGGGCTCCTCCAGGGCGTTGTCCACGCTGTTGTAGACGAAGAACAGGTTGGAGCGCGGCCAGGGCGACATGTTCTCGTTCGAGGCGTGCAGCGTGTTGCACTCGAACAGCAGCAGCGAGCCCGCCGGTCCCTTGGGCGCCTGGATGCCGCCGTGCTCGGCCAGGCTGGCCAGTGCCTGCTGGTCGGGCACGCCCACCTTCTGGGCCTTGAGCGACTCCCGCCAGTTCGCCTCGGGCGTCTCGCCCATGCAGGGGACGAACTGGCGGTGGGAGCCGGGGATCAGCATCAGCGGCCCATTGAACTCGCTGTTGTCGGTCAGCATCAGCGAGGCGCTCACCGCCCGCATGCGTGGCATGCCGTCCTCGGCATGCCAGGTCTCGAAGTCGGAATGCCAGTCGAAGCCGCTGCCCTGAAAGCCGTACTTGTCGTTGATGCGCGACTGATGAATATAGACCTCGCTGCCCAGCAGCTGCCGCACCATGCCCAGGATGCGCGGGTCGCGGGTCAGGCGGTCGAAGTGCTCCGAGAGCTGGTGCATGCCGAACACGGAACGGATGGCGCCGCTGTTGGGGTCCTGGATGACCTGCTCGGAGCGCATCAGCGACTCGTCGTTGGCCATCTCCTTGAGCTCCTCGAAGAACGGCTCGATGCGGTCCCGGGAGAAGAAGCCGTCGAACCACAGGAAGCCGTCCCGCTCGTAGCGCGAGAGGGCCACCTCGTCCAGCGGGCCCTCCCAGCGACGCTGGTTGCGGGCATGCACCACTGGATCCCTGCGTTGCAGGGGCGCACGGTATTCGGTCAGGCGAGTGGGATAGGGGTCGAGATGATCTACCATGGGGAAACCTCCTCGTGATTCCGGTAACGCGAATCCCGAATGTCCCAAGGGGAAACGGGGTGCACAGTGCCGTGGCGGTCCGCTGGATCACCAGCGGGAACGGCCCTCGGCATGCGTTCCACTAACCAGTACCGTTTGGTCGAGTCCGCCGGAGTTCAACCCCTATGCCCGAATGGCCGGGCGGGACGGCCTTATCCCGGAGGCTGCACCAGCGTCTGTCGAAGGCGCTCCACCCGTTCCTTCATTCGCGCGACATGGCTGCCGTGCCAGTAGAGCTGGCCGCAGGCCTCGCACTGCAGGAAGTCGTCCACGTACTGTCGCGTCAGGGGCTCGAGCCGGTCGATCACCGACGCCTTGTCGACGACGGCCAGGCGGCCGTTGCAGTGCGTGCAGCGGGTGAAGGGCGCGAAGGCCTTGGCGAGGTCGAATTCCCGGCACACCTCCTCGACCTGCTTCCACGGCTCGTCGGCGCGCACGTAGTGGGCGAGATGGATGCGCTTGCGCTTGAGCAGCAGGCGATCGCGGGTCAGTACCACGCGTTGCGTCTCCTCGGCCCTTGCAGCCAGCTCGGCATCGCCGATGTCGTTGCGGTAGTGGCAATCGAAGCCGAGCAGGCGCAGGTAGCGGGCCAGCCGGCCCAGTTGGGCATCCAGCAGGAAGCGCGGGCAGGACGGCGGGCGAGGGCGCAGGTGGCGGGCCACCTTCGGGGCAGTCGTCCAGGGGTAGATCTCCACCCGCTCACCGCCGGCAAGAATGTGCCCGAACCCCACCGAGACGCCGTCGACCAGGATGACGTCCACCTCGGTATGGGGTACCCCCAGCGACTCGATCATGTCCTTGATGGCGGCCCGGCGCGACACGTCACACGAGAAGCTCCCGGCGCAGGACGCCGGCGGCAGGAAGTCGTGCAGCCGGTCATGGAATCGGAAGTCGGCATGGGGCATGGCGTTTCCCCTCGAGGGCATGGCCGGCATCAGTCTAGGCTACCCGGCCATGACGTAGCCGGATCATGCGGGTGGCGATGGCGGTGCCGGCCAGGGTGATCGCCATCCCGGCCAGTATCTGCAGGCTAAGGCGCTCGCCCAGCAGCAGGTAGCCCCACAGCAGGGCGCTGACCGGCACCAGGAAGGTCACCGTGGAGGTGGCCGTGGCCCCGGCGCTGGCGATCAGCCCGAAGTAGAGCAGGAAGGCCACCGTGGTACTGAGCACCGCGAGCGCCAGGCCGTTGGCCCAGGCCAGGCCACTGATCGGCTCCGCGGGCCAGAGCATCAGCCCGGGGACGAGCAGGATCAGCGCCGACATGGCGGTGCTGCCGGCGGCCAGCACCCGAACCGGCAGGTGAGCGAGATAGGTCTTCGAGTAGTTGCCCGCCACCCCGTAGCAGAAGGTCGCCCCCAGCACGGCGAGGATGAACCAGCCATCGCCGCCCAGGGCGAAGTCCAGCCGGTCGGCCGAGAGCACATAGACCCCGAACAGGGCCAGGGCCAGTCCCAGGTACTGCTGGCGCTGGATAGGAGTGGCGAAGAACAGCGCCCCCAGCAATGCCGTGAAGATCGGCGTGGTGGCGTTGATCAGCGAGGTGAAGCCCGCCTCCAGGCGGGTGGTGGCGAGTGCCAACAGCGAGAAGGGCAGCACATGGTTGATCAACCCCAGCACGAAGAGCCTGCCCGCATTCTCGCGCACCAGCCTGAGGTAGCGAACGCTGAGCAGCAGCGGTACCAGCAAGAGCGCGCCCACGCCCATTCGCACCAGGACCAGCGGCACCGGCCCGAACTCGGGGGAGGCCACCCGCATGAAGATGAACGACAGGCCCCACAGCGAGGAGAGGAGCAGCAGGCGCAGAGTATCGGCGGGTGACATTCCCGTTCCTTTGGATGGCGAGTCGATGGTGAATGAGCCGCCAGGTTACGGCGGTCGCGATGCGCTGGGAAGTGGCGCGGCGGTGGGTCAGTTTTCGCGGCACTGCAGCAAGACATTGATGTGCATCAAGGGCAGGAGCGCTCAATGCCTGCTATAGCTGAAGGGCACTTTTCCTTCACGCGCCAGGAGCCTGCCATGCCCGCCATGATGAAAGCCGCCGTCTTCGTCGAACCCGGCCGCATCGAGATCGACGACCGCCCGATTCCCGACATCGGCCCCAACGATGCCCTGCTCCGGGTGACCACCACCACCATCTGCGGCACCGACGTGCATATCCTCAAGGGCGAGTACCCGGTGGAGAAGGGGCTGATCGTGGGCCACGAGCCGGTGGGGGTGATCGAGAAGCTCGGCGCCAACGTGCAAGGCTATCGTGAAGGGCAGCGGGTGATCGCCGGGGCGATCTGCCCGAGCTTCACCTCCTACGCCTGCCAGGATGGCTGCAGCTCCCAGGATGGTGGCCACCATGCCCACGGCTACAAGCCCATGGGCGGCTGGCGCTTCGGCAACACCATCGACGGCGCCCAGGCCGAGTACCTGTGCGTGCCGGACGCCCAGGCCAACCTCTCGCCGGTGCCCGACGGCCTCACCGACGACCAGGTGCTGATGTGCCCGGATATCATGTCCACCGGCTTCGCCGGCGCCGAGTCGGCCAACATCAAGATCGGCGACAGCGTGGCGGTATTCGCCCAGGGGCCCATCGGCCTGTGCGCCACCGCCGGCGCCCGGCTGCGCGGCGCCGGGCTGATCATCGCCGTGGACGGCGTCGACGAGCGCCTCGAGATGGCCCGCAAGATGGGCGCCGACGTGACCCTCAACTTCCGTCAGGTGGACGTGGTCTCCGAGATCCTCAAGCTCACCGGCGGGCGCGGCGTGGATGCCTCCATCGAGGCGTTGGGGCTGCAGCAGACCTTCGAACAGGCGCTGCGCGTCATCAAGCCCGGCGGTACCCTGTCGAGCCTCGGCGTCTATTCCGAGAATCTCACCATCCCGCTCGACGCCTTCAGCGCGGGCCTGGGCGACCACCGCATCGTCACCTCGCTGTGCCCCGGCGGCAAGGAGCGCATGCGCCGGCTGATGCAGATCATCGACAGCGGCCGCCTGGACCTCGGCCCCATGGTCACCCACCGCTACCCGCTGGAGAAGATCGTCGATGCCTACGACCTCTTCTCTCACCAGCGCGATGGCGTGCTCAAGATCGCCCTCGAGGTCTCGTGAGGGTCACCGACCGCGAGTAGATGCTGGCCGCCGTGGGCGGCTGCTGCCCCATGCCCTGAACGCCAGTCGCGATGACGAGGAGGCAGGCCGACTGCGCCTGCTGCGCGAACTGCTGCCCTGCCGGCGAGGGGCTGCCAGCCCCGCATGCTCCATGGGGCGGGTGTTTGCGGAGGCATGGCCTCGGTGAGAGTTCTGGTACACTCGGCTCGACCCATTGGCTGACGGAGACACGATGGAAACGGAACTGAGCGAATTCGAGCAGCAGATGCGTCGCGAGATCAACGCCTTCATGGATAATGAGCAGGAGACCCGGCGCAAGGCGGCGACTTCGCCTCCCGAATGGCCCGCCAACGAGGCCCCTGCCCCCAAGGCCGAGCGCAGCAAGCCGTCCGGCGCGCCGAAGACCGGCCACCTGGTGAAGCTGGCGGTGCGCACCAAGCCGCTGGAGTTGGATAGCGTCTTCGAGCACGTCTCCTCCAGCATCTCCAAGGTCGAGGCCCAGCTGGAAGCCGAGAAGGCCGCTCGCAAGGCGGGGTATCCGATCATCGGCTACGTGGTCGAGACCCGCCGGCTGTAAGACTGCCCATGTCCGCGCCCCGGGCGTCGGTCCGCGGCCAGTGAGAGGAGAGAGACGATGGCCGAGCTCATCCGGGAATCGATCCTCACCTGCCCGGAGTGCGGGCACATGACGACCGAGTCGATGCCCACCGATGCCTGCCAGTACTTCCACGAGTGCGAGGCATGCCATCGCCTGCTCAAGCCCAGGCCCGGCGACTGCTGCGTGTTCTGCTCGTACGGGAGTTTGCCCTGCCCGCCGGTCCAGCAGGGGCAGGGGTGCGGCTGAGGCCACCCGCGCCGACGACAGGAGAGTCCCTTGAAGATCACCCAGCTCAACATCTACCCGGTGAAGTCGCTGGGCGGCATCGCGCTCGACCAGGCCGAACTGGGCGTTCGCGGCCTGGCCCATGACCGCCAATGGATGGTGGTCGACGACATCGGCCGCTTCGTCACCCAGCGCCAGTTGCCGCACATGGCGCAGATCGCCGTGCGCCTCGACGACGAGGCCCTGGTGCTGGCGCACCCGGAGTCGGCCCCCCTGCGCATTCCGCTTGAACGTGACGACCAGCCCAGGCTGCCGGTGTATGTCTGGGACGACCAGTGCCAGGCACTGGACGAGGGGGCCGACGCCGCCGCCTGGCTCGGCGCCGCGCTGGGCGACTTCAAGGGCAGTGGCCTGCGGCTGGTGCGCTTCGCATCGGACCAGCGTCGTAACGTCGAGCCCCACTTCCTGGCGCCCGGCGAGCAGGCCCACACGGCCTTCGCCGATGGCTATCCTTTCCTGGTGGTCTCCGAGGCGTCGCTGGCCGAGGTCAACCGGGTGCTCGAGACCAAGGGGCTCGCCCCGGTGCCCATGGCGCGCTTCCGGCCCAGCATCGTGGTGGACGCCGCTGAGCCCTTCGCCGAGAACGGCTGGGGCGAGCTTTCCCTCCACGGGGGCGCGATCCGGCTGGGGCTGCGCAAGCCCTGCCAGCGCTGCAAGATCACCACCGTCGACCAGGCGACCGGCGAGATCGCCGTGCCCGGCGAGCCGCTGCGCACCCTAGTGCAGATGAACACCCGCCTGGCGCCCGGCGGCTACTTCGGCCAGAACGCCATCCTGCTGGCGGGCGAGGGCCGGACGATCGCCGTCGGCGAGGCCCTGGCACCGAGACCGCGCTGATCCTCTGATTCTCCGGCCACGCCCCGCACGCTGCCCCCGGCTCCGTGCCGGACTATACTGCGGGAGAGGGCGGGGAACGGGGGCTTGACCTGTCGACGCGCTCTCCCGCACGCTCCCCTCAGCGCCATGGCCCGCCTCATCCCGCTCTCCTCGGGTGAACCCTCTCACCCCATGCCCCGCCGCTATTGTCGTCGCCGTACCGCATGGGTCGCCTGAGGTGGGTCGACTGCAGGGGAGGTGTGTGATGAACGACGATCGGATGGTCCAGGAGGTCGAGGCGGCCCGCGCCTACGAGGCGCTCTTCGTGCCATCGCTGTTCCGGCAGTGGGCGCCGCAGTTGCTCGACGTGGCGAAAGTCGCGACCGGGGACCGAGTGCTCGACGTGGCCTGCGGCACGGGGGTGCTCGCCCGCGAGGCGCTGCCCCGGGTTCAGCCCGCCGGCCAGGTGGTCGGCCTGGACGCGATGGCGGGCATGCTCGAGGTGGCCCGGGAACTCGCGCCGGCGGTGGTCTGGCGCCAGGGCGACGCCCAGCACTTGCCCTTCGATTCGCAGGCGTTCGATGTGGTGGTGAGCCAGTTCGGCCTGATGTTCTTCCCGGACAAGCCGGGAGCGCTGCGCGAGATACATCGCGTGCTGGTGCCTTCGGGGCGACTGGCGGTGGCGGTGTTCGACGGTCTGGAACGCAACCCCACCTACGCCCGCGAGGTGGCCCTGCTGGCGCGAATCGCCGGCGAGGCCGCGGCGGAGGCGCTCAGGGCCCCCTTCGTCCTCGGCGATGCGGAAGCGCTGGCGCGCATGACCCGTGAGGCAGGCATGGAGGCGGTCGAGGTGACTACGCTGACGGGGACGGCCGACTTTCCCGGCATCGGCAACCTGCTCGAGGCGGACCTGCGCGGCTGGCTGCCGGTCATGGGGGTGAACCTCGACGAGGCCACCATCCAGGACGTGCTCGCCCGGGCCCAGGTGGAACTGGCCGACGTCATCGACCCGCGCGGCCGGGCGGTGTTCGAGGTGTCGGTCCACCTGGTCAGCGGCCGTCGCGGCTGAGGGCTCGCGTCGGGACGACGCGCCCCCGCCTGGGATTGGAGGCACTGGACGACGGAGGTGAGGCATGCTGGGAGCCATCGCCGGCGACATCATCGGCTCGGTCCACGAGCAAGCGGGGACCAAGACCCGCGACTTCCCGCTGTTCACGCCCGGGAGCACCTTCACCGACGATACCGTGCTGAGCGTGGCGGTGGCCGAGGTGTTGCTCGAGGGAGGCGACTTCGCCGAGGCCTTCCACGACTACTACCACCGCTACCCGGAGGCTGGCTTCGGTGCGCATTTCCGCCAGTGGGCGATGAGCGGCGACCGTCGCCCCTATCACAGCCTCGGCAATGGCTCGGCCATGCGGGTCAGCCCGGTGGGGTTCGCGGCCGGCTCCCTGGACGAGGCGCTGACGCTGGCCCGACGCAGCGCCGAGGTTACTCACGACCACCCCGAGGGCATCCGCGGCGCCCAGGCCGTGGCGGCCGTCATCTTCCTGGCCCGACACGGCGCCTCGCGGCTCGAGATCCTCACCGCGATCGAGGAGCGCTTCGATTACGACCTCGCGCCGCGCCTCGACGATATCCGTCCCGGCTATCGCTTCGACGTGACCTGCCGGGGCTCGGTGCCCCAGGCCATCATCGCCTTTCTGGAGGCGGACGGCGTCGAGGAGGCCATCCGCAATGCCGTTTCCCTGGGCGGCGTTGCCGACACCCTGGCCTGCATGGCGGGCGGCATGGCGGAAGCCTTCCACGGCGGCGTACCGGCCCCGATCGCCGAGGAGGCCCTGGCCAGGCTAGCCCCCGAGCTGCGCACCGTCGTCGAGGCCTTCCGGGTGCACCACGGCCTCGACCGAACCCTTCCCGGGCCCCGATGCCGATAGACGCAAAGGGCCTGCCGTGAAGCAGGCCATCTCCCCATGCCCTCTGTGGCTTCGCATCGAGACCCCGCCAGCGGCTTAGGCCGGCCATCCATTGGCAACAGAATCCTACGATCTTTTCATCAGACTCCGGTGATACAACCCGAAGGATGCTTTGCTACCGTGAAGTGATTCGATGTTCGCAGGGATCGCGACGCGGATATTCCGCAACGGCCAGGATGGCAGTCCCTTGCGCGCCTTCCGGGCGGTTGCTGTCCTCCCCCCACGACGACATCTGCGTTCCTTCGATAACGACATGTTGGAACGTTGCCCGACGATCATGGGGCTACCCGCCACCTCATCGAGTCGAGGAACCCTCCAACACACAACATGGCCCGCTATCTCTCGCGGGCCCTTTTCGTTGGGTTGGCGTGAGCGTCCTATTCAGTGCCGTCCGCCTGATGGCGCTCCGTCAGACGGAGTCGTCACTCGAAGATATTCGGCCAGTGGGCATCGGCGGCCTTGATGTAGCCGGGAATGTCGCGCTCCCAGCGCCATTGGATGAAGCGGCTGTAGTTCAGGTAGAGCTTGTCGTCGACGATCTTCCACGCCTCGGGCACGGTCGAGGCGGCCTCACCGCGGGCCGCCGCCCAGGCGCACCAGCCGCCGTACTGCGGGGCGTAGGCCTCGGGGTCGGCCTCGAAGCGGTCGCGATGCTCGGCCGAGGCGAACTGCCAGGTGGCCTCGTGCCACTCCAGTTGATAGTCGGGCATGCCCGTCACCGGCCGGCCCTCGGTGAAGTAGGCCACCGGGTCTGTGCCGCCGATGGCCAGGCCGTCGCGCGTGAAGATGCGCCCGTCGGCCGCCGCCCCCAGCGACCAGGCCAGACCGGCCACCAGGACGGCAGCCCTCCACCCATGCGCGCGTTTCATGATCTGCCTCCTCTCGACTCTGCGGTCACAGGGCTCTGTCGGGCAACGGCCACCGGCCTTACAGGCCTCTGGCCGTCCTCGCGGGGGCACGAGAGGGTGCCTATGCAAAATGGAATATATTTCCAATAAATGGCCTTCTAGGCTATCATGTGGCTCGATTCCCTGTCCTGGAGCCCTCCATGAGCTTTACCGTCTACCTCTCCGGCGAGATCCACACCGACTGGCGCGACGAGATCCGGCGCGGCGCCGAGGCCGCCGGCCTCGACGTGGTCTTCACCGCGCCGGTCACCGACCACGCCGCCAGCGACGCGGCCGGCGACCACCTGGGCGAGACGCCCAGCCCGTTCTGGCGCGACCACCAGTCCTCGAAGATCAATGCCATCCGCACCCGCACCCTGATCGAGCAGAGCGATCTGGTGGTGGTGCGCTTCGGCGACAAGTACAAGCAGTGGAACGCCGCCTTCGACGCTGGCTACTGTGCCGCCCTGGGCACGCCCTACGTGACCCTGCACAGCGAGGAGATCGTCCACCCGCTCAAGGAGGTCGACGCCGAGGCCCAGGCCTGGTGCACGACTACCGATCAGGTCGTGGAGATCCTGCGCCACGTGCTCGAGGCCTGAGCCGGCGCTTGGCTACACTGGGGGCGTATCCGCCGCCAGGAGGTCTGCCATGAGCATCGAGCTGAAGCGTGCCTTCGAGGCGCCGAAGCGCGGGGATGGCCACCGCGTGCTGGTCGATCGCCTCTGGCCACGCGGGGTGGCGAAGGCCGATGCGCGCATCGACGAGTGGCCGAAGGAGGTCGCCCCCAGCGACGCCCTGCGCAAGGCGTTCCATGACGGAGAACTCGGCTGGGGCGAGTTTCGCCGCCGTTACCTGGCCGAGCTGAAGACGCATCGCGAGACGCTGCGCCCGCTGGCCGAGCGCGCCAGCAGCGACACTGTCACCCTGGTCTTCGCCTCCAGGGACCCACGCCATAACAATGCCGTGGTACTCCGGCAGTACCTGGAGATGCTGCGGTAATGAGCCTGGTGACCTGCACACTGGTGCCTGTGCGGCCGTGTGCTGGCTGCCCGTAGAGGCTGTGCTAGCTTCAGGAGGAATGGCAGTGTCCTGCCGTCCGCTCCTCGAGGTGGCCCATCATGCTGTTCATCACCAACCGGTTCCCCACCCAGAGCATCCGCACCCGGGCGAACCGGCCCTTCGATTTCGACCTCAAGAACAACGCCGCCAGCAACTCGGTCTTCTACTGCGAGGAGGTGGCGGCGGGGCAGTACCAGGAACTCGGCAGCGCGGCCTTCCTGCGGCGCCTGAAGGAGTCCGATGTTCACCAGGTGGTGATCTACATCCATGGCTTCTCCAACCTGCCGACGGACGTCTTCTCGGCGGCGCGGGAGTTCCAGGAGCTCTGCGATGCCGGCCAGCCCGGCGAGGTGCTGGTGGTGCCCCTGGTCTGGCCCTGTGACAACGACATGGGCATCGTCAAGGACTACTGGGATGACCAGGAGTCGGCGGATCTCAGTGCCTTCTCCTTCGCCCGTGTGCTGCAGCGCTTCCTGGAGTGGCGAGAGAAGGATCAGTTCGAGCAGGACCCCATCCCCTGCCTCAAGCGCATCAATGTGCTGGCCCACTCCATGGGCAACCGGGTCCTGCGCGAGACGCTGCGCGTGTGGCGCAAGTACTCTCTGCCGGGCGGGGTGCCGATGCTGTTCCGCAATACCTTCCTGATTGCCGCCGACATCGTCAACGAGTCGCTTGAGGAGGGGCACAGCGGCGAGCTGATCGTCCATGCCTCACGCAACGTCACGGTCTACTTCGCCTCGGATGACCTGGCGTTGCGCGCCAGCAAGGCCTCTAACCTGAAGAACCGCATCGCCTCCAGGCGTCTCGGTCACTCCGGTCCGGAGGACATGAGCCGAGTGGCGCGCAACGTCTTCGCCGTGGACTGCGACGACGTCAACACCCGCTATGACTACCCGAAGGGACATTCGTATTTTCGCTCCGGCGACATCTTCGGCGAGCCCGGCGTGGTGTTCCTTCACCTGTTCGCCGCCCTGCGCAGCGGGCGCGTCTTCCCCGAGGACGAGACGCGCCGCATGACCATCCTGCGTGACTGAAACGGCCTGGCGTCAGAGCTTGGCTGCCTGCACGTGCATCCAGTCGAAGTTTCGCGTGCGCCCCAGGCTGACCCATCCTTCCTCCTCCCAGAGACGCCACCAGGTGTCGTATTCCGGCCGGGCCAGCCGTGCCCGGTCGCGCCCCCACTTGAGCTTGTTGTGGGCCGGATCCCAATCGACGGCCAGGCCCCATGCATGGGTCGACCAGCGGGTGCCGCCACGCTTGCGCCGCTTGTTGTAGCAGCCACCGAACCGGTGAAGGCCCAGTTCCCTGAGGCGTTGTGGCCCGTAGTGGCCATGCACCCGGTCCAGGACGCGGGCCAGGCTGTCGGCGACCTGCTCATGGCAGCCGATGCCGCTGGGGCAGGTGTTGAGGTCCCAGGCCAGCGCCAGCTTCCAGGGGCAGGGGACTACCACCATCGGCGGCTTGCGGGTCGGTGAGCCCAGCGCCTGTTCGAGTTCTGCCTCCCGATACCAGCCGTTGGGGTTCGCGTCCAGCGGCTGCTGATCGCGCCAGGGGGCAGGCTTGCTGCCGGTTTCCTGGAGCGTGGCCAGGATGTCCGCCGCATGCTCGGTCTGGGGGCCCCACAGGCCGTCGATGGGGCCGACCTCGATCTTGTGCTGCTGGCAGGCGATCTGCAGGCAGGCGACGGCGCGTCGTCGGTCGCTCCAGCGGTCGGCGCCATCCGGCAGCCGGCCGGCATGGGTCTGGAGGGTGGCATTCACGGCGGCGAGGGTCTTCGGACCGCGAACACCGTCGACCCTGGCACGGTAGCTGTCATTGTCCGCAAGGAACTGCTGGAGGGTCCGGACGGCGGTCTTGTTCATGTCGTGATCTCCCCTGGACAGGTTGCTGGCCGGCGGCCGTCGCGGCCGCATCCCTCATCTGCAGTCTAGAGGGTCAGGAGGTCACTGCCAGGCGCCCGGTGGCGGGCAACGATCAGGTGGGGGAGGGCCCATCGGGCAGCGTCTCCACCAGGTCCAGCGCCACGCACAGCCGCACCAGCTCGGCGAGGTTGGCGGCCCCCAGGGCCTTCATGGCACGCAGCCGGTAGACCTCCACCGTCTTGGCGCTGATGCCCAGCTGTTCGGCGATCTGTCGACTGGTCATCCCTTCCGCCACGTGGACCAGGATCCGCCGCTCCTTGGGGCGCAGGGCTGCGTAGCGTGCCTGCAACCCGGCCAGGCGCTGCCTGGCCTCCCGGCGGCGCTGGTGCTCGGCGAGGGCCTGCTGGATGGTGTCGATCAGCTGCTGGGGGTTGAAGGGCTTCTCGATGAAGTCGAAGGCGCCTGCCTTCAGCGCCGAGACCGCCATGGGCACGTCACCATGGCCGGTCATGAAGATCACCGGGGTGTCGTCGTCCCGCGCGATCAGGCGCTGCTGCACCTGTAGCCCCGAGAGCCCCGGCATGCGCACGTCGAGCAGGATCGCGTCATGACTCGCCGCGTCGGCGGCGAGGAAGGTCTCGCCGTCGGCATAGGCGCGGGTGGTCAGGCCCACGGAATCGAGCAGCCAGGTCAGGGAATCGCGCAGGGCCTGGTCGTCGTCGACGATGGCGATGCAGGAGGTGGGGGGCTCGGTCACGGGCGCCTCGGGGTATGGCCGAAGTGGGGTGGCCAAGTGGATTCTGCCCGCAGTGTAGCGGCAAAGGTGGTGCGGTCGGAACCGTCACCGGCTTCCGGTTCGATGACGCGGCCCGGCCTGGCCGAACCTGGCTAGAGGGTCTTGAGGTATTCGACCAGCGCATCGCGGTCCTCTGCCGGCAGCTCGGTGCCGTACTCGTGGCCGGTGTTGCCGTTTCCGGGGTCACGGGTATCGTAGCGAAAGCCGTGCCGCTCGGCGTCCTCGCCCTCGTGAATGAAACCCAGTCGTTCGGGGTGATAGACGTCGTAGCCGCGATAAAAGACCTCGGGGCGCTCTTCCGCGGGGCGCAGCAGGTCTTCTATGGTGGGCACCGAGCCATTGTGCAGGTAGGGCGCGCGCAACCAGATGCCGGTGAGCGGCTTGGCCACGTAGCCGTCGGTCTTAACGAAGGCGTCGAAGTCCCAGGGGTAGTCCTCGGCATAGGCGTTGTAGCGCTCCACGGACTCGGCGGTCCACATTGCCAGGCGGTGGCGGTCGGTGCCCACCTCCGTCTGCGGGATCACCGTGCCGGTGCGTGCCCCCTCGGGACCGTGGCAGTTCGCGCAGGTCTCCTCGAACAGCACCTCGCCCCGCGAGGCCATCTGGTCGTCCCGGGCGTCGAAGGGGTAGGCTGGCGGCGCCAGGTCGCGCAGGTAGGCTTCCAGTTCGCCCAGCCTTTCCACCGGCAGGGAGTCGGGCCGGGCGCCGTCGCCGATGGCGCCGCTGAGCACTACCTCGGTCAGGGAGTCGTTGAGCCCGTCCCAGTGCAGGGCGTAGCCCTCCTGCTCGTCCATGGCCCACAGTGGCATGATGTCGGAGTTGCCGATGGTGTCGTCCTCGGCGGGGTCCAGGGCCAGCAGGTCGGGGTGGAACTTCACCGGGTTGAAGGGGTCGATGCGCCCCGGTCCCCAGCGTGGCCGGTCCTCGGTCCAGCTGAAGCGTTCGGCCTGCTCCAGCAGCCCGTCGCGAGTGCGCGGGATGATCAGGAAGCGGTAGAGCAGGCGGTCGAGCCAGGAGAGCTCCGTCTCTTCCCGGATGGCCGCCAGCAGGTTGTCGGCGGTGAAGTCCGGGTCCGCGGCGGCGTCGCCTAGAAAGCGCAGGTAGGCCTGGGGGTCGAAGGTCTGGTGGGGACCGGCGGGCACGATGCGGCGTTCGCCGTCCGGCGCCATGCGGTAGGTGGCGGTATGGCAGGCGGCGCAGTTGATGCCGATGCGCGGGAAGCCGATGGTCTTCAGCGAGAACCCCACCGGCGTGGGTTCGCCTTCCTCCCAGACCACGCCCAGTGCGGCGTAGCCCGTCTCTTCTCCATCGCCCGGCAAGTGCTGCGGAAACAGTTCCGGCAGCACACGCCAGACCCAGTAGGGCAGGCCCTCCTCCGGCTCGGTGCCGATGGAGCCGTAGCGGTAGTAGGCCTCGACGCTGTCGAAGTGCTGGGGCTCCTCGCGGAAAAGCTTGTACCAGCCGGTCGCCGCCACCGCGGCGCCCAGGGCCAGCAGCAGGGCCAGCCAGGCGAGCCAGCGGCGGGACTTGGGGTGGGCGTGATCCCTGGGGGCCATGATCGCTTCCTCCCGAATGAGCCAAAGACACCGCTCAGCGTCGGCCGAGCGCCAGCAGCAGTGCGCCCTGAGTGACGCCGAAGAACAGGTCGAACAGGGCGAGCAGCAGAAATTGTGGATAGAGCAGGGTGAAGAAGGCGACCCCGGCGAAGCGCGCCAGCACCGTCAGCTCGGCGATGATCCTGTAGCGGATGGGGTCGACGGCCGCCGGCAGATAGAACAGGCTGAGCAGGATCAGTAGCCAGCCGGCAAAGGCGGGCCACACCGTCTCGGCCACCGGCGCCCCGCCCACCAGGGCGATCACCGCATTGGGGGCGAAGACCGCGGGTACCGCCAGGACCAGGTTGGCCACCACACCCAGCGATACCATGAGACGGAATCCCGTCGCGTAGCCACCCGTAGCCAAGCGTCCTCCTTGGGCCCCGTGAGGCGGGGCGCGACATTGAGGGGGGTGAAACCCTGTGCTAAAGGTTAGTTGTCACTTGCAGTAGGGTCACGTTCAACCTGTGGGGGTGAGGTATCTCATGCCTCGACGAGGTAAAGGCCGGCAAGGGGTGATGACCGTGCCCTGATCTTAGCGACGGCGTCTACCAGGGAGGATTCCCATGTTCGGACAACGCGGTAGCGGTCTGCTCGGTCGCCTCTTCCGGCGCATCAACCGGCGCCGACAGTGGTACCGGTTCCCCTTTCCGATTGCCGTCCTCAACCTCGTCGCCCTCCGTGGCAACCTGCGCTGGCATAACCTCCATGATACCGAGCGCGAGCGACCGCCGGCCCCCGACAAGGGCGACGTCGACGTGCGCGACTGCCGCACCGCCGACGGCAGCTACAACGATCTGGCGGCCCCCTGCATGGGCAAGGCCTACACCCGCTTCGGGCGCAACGTCCCCATCGCCGAGACCTTCGGCGAGACCGGCGAGGCGCTGATGACGCCCAGCCCACGGGTGGTAAGCCGCCGGCTGATGACCCGCGAGACCTTCACCCCGGCCACGACGCTGAACGTTCTGGTGCCCGCCTGGCTGCAGTTCATGGTCCACGACTGGTTCAGTCACGGCAGCAACGACACCGAGGCGACACCCCACGAGATCCCTCTCGACGAGGGCGACGACTGGCCCTGGGAGCGCATGACGGTGCTGCGCTCCCGCCGAGACTCGACGCGGGGCCCCGCCGACGAGGGCTACCCGGAGACCTTCCTCAACACCGAGACCCAGTGGTGGGACGGCTCGCAGATCTACGGCAGCAGCCTCAAGCGCCAGCGTCTGGTGCGCAGCGACCCGGAGAGTGGCGAGTTGCTGCCCGACGGCAAGCTCTACCTGCGCCCCGATGGACACCTGCCCCAAGACGAGCACGGCATCGAGCTGGCGGGGGTCAACGGCAACTGGTGGGTGGGGCTGTCGCTGATGCATACCCTCTTCGCCCGCGAGCACAACGCCATCGTCGACCGGCTGCGCATCGACCACCCGGACCGCGACGGCGAATGGCTGTTCCAGAAGGCGCGCCTGATCAACACCGCCCTGATCGCCAAGATCCACACCGTGGAGTGGACGCCGGCCCTGCTCGATACCCCGGAGCTGCGCCTGGGGATGCGTGCCAACTGGTGGGGCATCCTCGACGAGCACTTCTACCGCAGCCGGGGCCGGGTCAGCGACAGTGAGCTGTTCAGCGGCATCGTCGGTTCCCCGGTGGATCACCACGCCGCGCCCTACGCCATTACCGAGGAGTTCAGCGCCGTCTACCGCATGCATCCGCTGGTCCCCGACGACTTCGATTTCCGTCGACTGGCCGACGACGGCCCGCTCAAGGCGTGCGGCCTTACCGAAGTGGCCGGCTCGCGTACTCGGTCGCTCTACGACGAGGTGCCGCTGGTTGACGCGCTCTATTCGCTGGGCACCAGCCATCCCGGGGCGCTGGTGCTGCACAACTTCCCGCGCCACCTGCAGCAGCACGCCAAGCAGGCGCCCCACGAGCGCACCATCGACCTGGCTTCCATCGACGTGTTGCGCGACCGCGAGCGCGGGGTGCCGCGCTACTGCCGCTTCCGTAGGCTGATCGACATGCCGGCGCCGGCGAGCTTCGCCGAGCTCACCGACAATCCCGAGTGGCAGCGCGAACTGGAGGCGGTCTATGGTGACGTGGAGCAGGTCGACCTGCTCACCGGCTGCCTCGCCGAGACCCCGCCGCCCGGCTTCGCCTTCAGCGACACCGCCTTTCGCATCTTCATCCTGATGGCCTCCCGGCGCCTCAAGAGCGATCGTTTCTTCACCGACGACTACACCCCCGAGGTCTACACCCGGGCGGGCATGCAGTGGATCGACGACAACGGTCTGCGCACGGTGATCGGTCGCCACTTTCCCGAGCTGCTGCCGCGGATGGAAGGGGTGCGCAACGTCTTCTTCCCGTGGTCTCGCCAATAGGGAGGAGTCATGGCCAGGCGCCTGAGCATTCCCGGTCTCGTCAACCTGCTGGAGGTGAGCGACGCCCGGGAGATTCGCCGGCTGGATGCCGAGCCGCACCTCGACCGCCACCTGGCACCCGCCGGCGGGCTGGTCAATCGCCTGCGCCTGGCCCGCCTGCGCCAGGCCTTCGTGTTCGACGGCGAGCCGCTGCCCGCCCTGCTGGCCCGCGAGGCGGAGGGGCGCGCATCTCGCCACGCCGAGCTGGGCCGTCGCCTTGAGGAGCGCACCGAGGCATCGTCCTGGCGCCAGGACCCAGCCTTCAAGACCCTGGTGGAGGCGGTGGCCGGCCAGGCCGAGGCCGAGGCGCTGGGACCCGCCGCCCAAGGGCTGCTGGGGCGGTTGTTCCGCGACGATTACCGTGCCGACGAGGCGAGCTATGCGGCGGCCCGGCTGCTCGATGCCTATCCCCGCGGCAACGTCCTGCGCGCCCTGGGCCAACGGCTCACCGGGCGCCTTCGCCGCGCCCGGCGGCTGCTGGCCGAGCGCGCGCGGGGCGAGCCGCTGGCCCTGCACGCCACCGGCATCGCCGTGCACAACCTGGTGGCGTCGCTTACGGCGATGCGCGAGCTGGCGGCGACTCCCCAGGCTCACGGGCTCTCCCTGGCGGCGGTGCTAGGCCGCACCCTGGCGGCGCCGGAGACGTTGCTGCGCCGGGTACAGGCGCCGCTGTCGACGCCCTGTGCGCCGCGCCGGCTGGAACCCGGCGACCTGGTGGTGCTGCGCCTGGCACAGGCCGCCCGGGGGAGCGGTGATCGTGAACTGGCCTTCATGGGTCAGAGCTGGGCGCGCTGCCCGGCCCAGGGCTTCATCCTGGCGCTGCTGGCGGCGGTCTGGGAGCAGGCCATGGCGGTGCGGCAAGGAGGGCGAGGCGCATGAGCGAGGACGTCATCTTCACATCGCTGACGTGGCGCAACATCGAGATCAAGAACCGCCTGCTGCGTTCGAACGTCGCCGGGCGCTTCGACAACGAGGACGGCAGCCTGACCCAGACCCGCATCAACTGGGAGTGCCGCTTCGCCCGCGGCGGGGTGGGGGCCATCCTCTCCTCCTTCGTGCCGGTGCAGATGGAGGGACGCATCGTCGCCGGCTACGCCACCATCCACCGCGACGACTTCATCCCCCTCTGGCAGCGCCTCGGCGAGGCGGTGCACCGCTTTGACTGCAAGTACATCCTGCAACTCAGCCACTCCGGCCGGCAGATGGACCTGCCGGGAGTGCACAACCAGCATCGGCGGGCCCCCAGCGCCACCGACCACAAGGAGTCGCTGCACGGCTTCCTGTGTCGCGCGATGACCGGCCACGAGGTCGAACGCACCGTCGATGCCTTCGCCCGCGGCGCCTGGCGCGCCCGAGAGGCGGGGCTCGACGGCGTGGAGCTCCACGCCGCCAACGGCTATCTCTTTACCCAGTTCCTGAGCTCGGCGATCAACGACCGCCGCGACCGCTACGGCGGCTCGCTGATTAACCGGGCGCGTTTCCTGCTGGAAGTCATCGAGGCGAT
This sequence comes from Halomonas rhizosphaerae, assembly GCF_030010555.1. GTDB lineage: Bacteria > Pseudomonadota > Gammaproteobacteria > Pseudomonadales > Halomonadaceae > Halomonas > Halomonas rhizosphaerae. Next base: position 44,913 of record NZ_JASCQP010000027.1, on the reverse strand, counting down.
CCGCGACCGGGTGGGGCCGGACTTCCACCTGCAGGTGAAGATCAGTGCCGTCGACCACAACGACGTGCTGCCCTGGGAGGGCAAGGGCAACAGCCTGGCGGAGACCGTGCAGGTGTGCCGGTGGGCCGAGACCGCCGGCGCCGATGCCCTGCACGTCTCGCTGGGCAGTCTCTTTCCCCACCCTCTCAACCCGCCCGGGGATTTCTCCTTCGAGACCATCGCCAGCACCTACGATGCCATGCTCTCCTCCGGAGTCGACACCTTCCGCAACTACCTGCTGTTCCGCTACCCGGCGCTGCGCTGGATCTTCCGCTGGCTATGGTTCCGCCACCGGCGCGGCCGCGAGGTGGAGGGTATCGGCCTGGACGAGGCGCGCGCCATCCGTGCGGCGGTGACCATCCCGGTGATCAGCACCGGCGGCTATCAGCGCGCCTCGCTGGTGCGCGAGGCCATTGCCTCCGGGGCGTGCGACGCGGTCTCCAGCGCCCGGGCGCTGATCGCCAACCCCGACCTTCCGCGCCAGTGGCAGGCCGGCCACGACACGCCAGAGAACCCCTGTACCTTCTGCAACAAGTGCCTGCTCAATGCGCCCAAGAATCCCCTGGGCTGCTATGAACTCGAGCGCTTCGGCGGCGACCACGAGCGCATGCTCGAGTCCCTGATGGCCATCTACGAGACTCGCCCCGAGCTGCAGTTGCCGCCGGTGCCGACGTCCCACACCCCGTGAGGCCGCCATGAGACGCCAGGAGCCCCCCGTCACCGCCGTGCAGGACGAAACCCGCCGTCGTCGCCGTCGGCGCCTGCCGCTGACCCTGCTGGTGCTGGCCGTGGTGGTGGCCGGCGTGCTGGTCCTGGCGATCGGCGTCCCCACCCTGTGGCGCTATAGCGGCGAGTCGGTGCGCCACTACGCCGACCCGGAGGCGCACTTCCGCCACGGCTCCATCGGCAGCGAGCCGGAAAGCGGCCTGCCGGTGCGCCTGTGGCGAGTGTTGCCCGAGCTCTTCCCCGAGACGCTGGGCGAGGAGGGCTATGCGGCCTTCGGCTTTCTCTACGCCCCGGGCGACAGCCTGGAGGCGGGCGACCTCCCCATCGGCGTGGGCACCCGCGAGGTGCGCGGCGTGGAACTGGGCTGGCTCAACTGTGCGGTGTGCCACACCGGCACGGTGCGCCAGTCCCGCGAGGCGCAGCCGCGGCTGGTCTCGGGCATGCCCGCCAACAATCTGGACCTCTACGGCTTCATCGACTTCCTGCTGGAGGTCGCCGATGACCCGCGGCTGGCGCCGGATAGCGTGCTCGCCGCCATGGAAGAGCAGGGCCAGGATCTGGGGTGGGTCGAGCGGCTGGTGTGGCGTCATGCGGTGCTGCCCCGGGTGCGCGAGGGGCTGCTCGCGACCCGGGCGCGGCTCGCTCCGCTGCTGGCGGCGCAGCCGGCCTGGGGGCCGGGGCGGGTCGACACCTTCAATCCCTACAAGCTGATCCAGTTCGACCGGACCCTCGACGACCTGACGGCGGGCGAGCGGATCGGCACCGCGGACTTCCCGTCGATCTTCCTGCAGCGTCCCCGCCAGGGCATGGACCTGCACTGGGATGGCAACAACGCCTCGCTGCAGGAGCGCAACCTTAGCGCCGCCCTGGGCGCCGGGGTCACCGAGGAGAGCGTCGACCATGCCGCCATCGAGCGGGTGGCCGATTGGCTGCTCGACCTCGAGCCGCCGCCGAGCCCCCACGCCCCGGATGCCGAGAGTGTGTCGGCCGGCAAGGCGCTCTACATGCGCCAGTGTGCCGATTGCCATGGCTACCAGGAGGGCGAGCGCTTCGTCTTCGAGGGTGGGCGGCTTGGCGAGGTGGTGCCCAACGCCACGCTCGATGTCGACCCGGCGCGCCTGGACAGCTACACCGAGAGGTTGCGTCGCGACCAGCTCACCCTGTTCGCCGATGACGAGCGCTATCGCTTCCGCCACTTCCGCAAGACCGACGGTTACGCCAGCCAGCCCCTCGACGGGCTCTGGCTGCGCGCCCCCTACCTGCACAACGGTTCGGTGCCGACCCTGCACGATCTGCTGCTGCCCCCGGAGGAGCGCCCCACGGGCTTCGTCCGTGGCCTGGACGTGCTGGACGGCGACAAGGGCGGCTTCGTGGCCCCCGACTGTACCCCGGGTGCCCCCCTGGACGAGGGCTTCTGCTTCGACACCCGCCTGCCCGGCAACGGCAATCAGGGCCATGGCTATGGCACCGGGCTGGCGGCGGAGGAGCGGGCAGCCCTGCTCGACTATCTGCTCACCTTCTAGCGGCCGACCGGCCAGGGAGCCTCGCTATGCAGACCTCACAGGACGCATTCCGGACCTTTCGACGGGTGATGCGCGCCGGCATTGCGCTTAACGTGCTGCTCGGCCTGTGGCTATGGTGGTGGCCCGCCGGTTTCCTCGAGATCATCGGGGCCGACCTGACGGCGCCCCTGACCTGGCCACGCTACGCCGGCCTGGCCATGCTGGCGGTGGGGCTGCTCTACCTGCCGGCCGCCCTGGCGCCACTGCACAACCGCCTGGTGGCGCTGCTGTCGACCCTGTTCCGGGGCCTCTTCGCACTGTTCTTCCTGTTCGCGGCTGGGCCGTTGTGGTTGCTGGCGTTCTACGAGGCGCTACTGGCCGTGTTGCAGGGCGTGACCTTCTGGCGGGCCTGGCGAGCGGACCTGATGGCCAAGCCTTAGGCGTCTGCCGGTCAGACAGGAAGACGGGGCCCGCGATGGCTCGCGGGCCCCTGGACAATATGCGGCGGTGTGGAGAATGGCGCAGAGCGATGCGTCGCTATTCGGCACCGGCCCCATTCCGGAAGTGTTCCCAGGCATGGTGGTAGAGCACGCCGGCATAGCCGTTGCGCTGCATGATCTTGAGGATCTTCGCCGGGTCACTGCCATCCAGGGCCTTGTGGAGTTTTGCCCGCTGCTCGTCATCGAGATCTTCGTACCAGTGGAAGGGCTCGCCCTGAGCATTACCGTCCTCGGCCTTGCGCATCAGGTCGATCTCGATGCGCCCGCCATGCCGATACAGGATGTCGTAACCCTCCTGCAGGTGGCTCCTCGGGACATCGCTCGGCTTCTCGAGGCCTTCCAGAACGTCGTAGTAGTAGTAGCTCAGCGGTTGCATGTGGCTCCTCCAGAGGTATGCCGTGGCTCATCCCTACTGGCCTGTTTCCCTGTTCTCCATCCTGCCTCAGGCAGGACGGCAAGCTCAATGGAAGAATACACGCCATCCTCAAATCCGTTCCACCCCGCGATCGTGATCCCGAGAGCCGCCCGTCGACAGTGACTACGGCTTCCTCGACGAGGTCACGGTCTAACGGGAACGGTCGGTGGCCGCCCTGTGCGTCTCGGCGAAGGAGACCAGGCGACGCTGCTCCTCGTCCCACAGCACGAGCCGCACCGACGCCAGGCTTTCTCGCAGGCTGACACGGCCGATATGGCGGAGTGCGGGATGGTCGCGCAGCACTTCGGACAGCCGGTAGGAGGGGATGCGGCTGCAGAGATGATGAACATGGTGGATCCCGATATTGGCCGTGAACCAGCGCAGGGGGGCCGGCAGGTCATAGTGGGAACTGCCGTGCAGTGCCGCCTCGTGGAACGTCCAGTCGTCGTCGTGCTCCCACAGGGTGTCCTCGAACTGGTGCTGGACATAGAACAGCCAGACGCCGATCGATGAGGCGAGCAGCGTGATGGGCAGTTGCACGAGCAGGAAGGGGATCATGCCGACCAGCCAGATCATGGTGGTGACGAGCAGGGCGATCGCCGCATTGGTGCTCATGGTGCTCAGCCAGGGCATCCAGCCCGCGCGCATGAAACCCACTGGCAGTCGATGGTCCAGGACGAACAGGTACGTCGGGCCGACACCGAACAGCACCAGCGGGTGCCGGTACAAGCGATAGAGGAGCCGCTGGATTCGCGGCAAGCCTCGGAACTCGCTCACGGTCAGGGTGTCGATGCCGCCGACACGCGGCCGATCGAGATTGCCGGAGTTGGCATGATGGTGGGCATGGCTGTGTCGCCAGAGATCGTAGGGCGTCAGGGTCAAGACGCCGATGGCTCGTCCGACCCAGTCATTGGCAGTTCTGGAACGAAAGAATGACCCGTGGCTGCAGTCGTGCTGGATCATGAACAGGCGCACGAGGAACCCCGCGGCGGGCACGGCAAACAACAGGCCAAGCCAGACGCCGGCGCTCAGGGTGCCCCACATCAGTAGCCAGAGGGCGGCTAAGGGGATCACCGTGACCGTGAGTTCCAGGACGCTGCGCGCCAGGCGTGGCGTGCGGTACTCGCCCAGGGCGCGCTTCAATGCCCGTGGCTCGGCGGTGATGTCGATAGTCGGCGCTTGGGAATCCATGTGCAGGCTCCTGACCGGACCCGACACGCCATTCTGGGCTCACTGCGGGGCGCGTGTCCGGGGCTTGGGGAAGGGCGCTGCGACCCGCTCCCGCTTGGCCAACGGATCTGCATGCCCTGAGGCTGTAGGTTGGCGTCCATCACGCACGCTTTCTGTACGGTACCGCACGCATATCGGGACGTTCGTCGGTATGGCCCCGCATGATCGCCTCTTGCCCACCGGCCTTCAGCGCGGACATGGCCATGGCCCCGTCAAGCATCAGCGTATCGAAGTCCCGGGTTCGCAGAGCAATGTTCCGGCAAAGGTGGCACCGTCGGCGCCGTCGTCGAGCAGCAACTGCAGGTCACCGCCCATGGCCTCCATCAGCGAGTGGCTGATGGCGAGGCCCATCCCCAGTCCTTCGGGCCGGCTGGTGTGGAAGGGGGCGAAGATATGCTCTCGCACAGACGCCGGTACACCGGGGCCGCGGTCACTGACCGTGAGGACGACCTCCCGAGGGCCCGTGCGCCGGGCGCGGATCACCACCCGGTCGGCGTCGGGCCGGCCGCGGCTCGCCTCCAGGGCGTTGAGCAGCAGGTTGACCAGCACCTGCTCCAGGGCCACCGGGTCGGCCAGCACCCGGGGCAGGCCGTCCTGGAGGTCGTGCTCCAGCGCCACGCCGGCCTGCTGGTACTGCCACTCGCAGAGCCGGCAGGCGGCGTCGATGACCTCTTGCAGCATCACCGGCCGGGGGCGCGTCTGCCCCTTGCGCACGAAGGTCCGGATATGGCGCAGCCGCTCGGCCAGGCGCTGGACCTGCGCGTTGATGCGCGTGAGGGGCAGGCGTAGCTCATCGACGGAACGGGGCGGGTCGGCGGCGAGATGCATCAGGGCCCCGCTGGCGTAGTTGGCGATGGCGCCCAGCGGCTGGTTCAGCTCGTGGGCGATGTTGGAGGCGAGCTCGCCGGTGGTGGCCAGACGGTTGGCATGGGCGATCTGCTCCTGATGGCGGCGCTCCTGGGCCTCGGCGGCCTTGCGCAGGCCGATATCGCGGTTGAGCAGCGAGAGGTGGTCGGGCTCGGCGCCGAGCGCCGAGTGGGCCATCACTACGCTGAGCACCGGCACGGGCCCGTGTGGGCCGCGCATCTCGAGCTCGCCGCTCCATGATCCGTAGCGTGCCACGGCGGGCAGCACGATCTCGCGCAATATCGCCAGGGCGTCAGGGGTGTAGGCCTGATCGAGGGGCGCCTCACTGTCTTCCCGGAAGCGTCGTGACGGACGGGAGAGCAGCCGGCGAGCGGCCTCGTTGGAATAGAAGATGCGCTCGTGGCCGTCGACGAACAGCACATAGTCGGTGGTCGACTCCACGACCCGGGCCAGGCGCTCGCGGTGGGCCTCGATGCAGATGCGCCGACTCACGTCCCGTGAGACACAGAGGATATCGATCAGCTCGCCGGTGGCCGGGTCGCGGCGCGTGCGGCTGGTGGTCTCGAACCAGACGTAGTGGCCATCCCGGGCGCGGAAGCGGTAGGTCTGCTGGTAGAAGCCGTCGTGGTAGTAGACCCGCGGTGACTTGTTGAGCAGGTCGCTGAGGTCCGCGGGGTGGAAGAGGTCGTAGGCGCAGACCCCGATCAGTACCTCGGGCTCATAGCCGAGCAGGTCCCGGGCCGCCTGGGAGGCGTAGAGGAAGGTGCCGTCCCGGGCGTGGCGGGAGATCAGGTCGGTGGTGCTGTCGGCGAGCCAGCGGTAGTGCGCCTTCTCGGCCTCGAGGGCCACGTTGTGCGCCTCAAGCTCGGCGAGGCGTGCCCGCAGTCGTTGTGCCTCGCCCATCGCGGACCCATCCGTCATCAGCGCGCGGGGTCCACGAGGCCGCCCAGGGAGGCGTTGCGCCGGAACCAGCCGGCGATGCTGGCCCGCGGCAGGCGGGTCGGCAGCACCTCGTGGGGCACGCTCTCGGAGAGGAAACAGGCGAAGGTGCCGGCCTCGGGGCGGACCCGGACCAGCTCGCGCTCCGGGTCCTCGGCGGCGAAGATCACCATCTCGCCACCGCCGTCGGCGGGCCAGTCGGGGTTGAGGTAGCCCACCGTGGAGACCACCCGGTTGGCTCGGCCACGGAAGCTGTCGAGATGTCGCCGGTAGAAGGCGCCGGACGGATAGTGGGCGAAGTGGGCCTCGTACTCGAAGAGCCCCAGGAACAGCGTCCGATTGAGTTCCTGCTGCAGCGCGCCCATGGCCTCCAGGTAGCGGCGACGGGCACGGCTCTCGCGGTCCAGCCAGCGGATGGCATCGCCGCGAATTTCCCGGCGCAGGGCGTGTGCCTGGCCGCGACCGACGCCGGCCTCCTCGAGGGCCTCGTGGTCAGCCATGGCGGCCACTTCCTGGTAGAGCTCGGCGCACAGCTCCGCGGGGATGAATGCCTCGCCGACGTACCAGCCTTGCGCCACCAGGGCGTCGACCAGCTCGGCCAGCCGTTCGCGGGGCAGAGCGGTGCCGGCGGGGATGGCGGTCGTCGTCATGGGCTTGAGACCCGGCGCTCGGGGCGGAAGAGCAGCTCGCCCGGCGGGCGCTCGAAGAGGTTGATCGGCATGGCGAAGCCCTCGGCGAGCAGTTCCACCAGCATCATCGCGGAGAGCCCCCAGATCACGTGGCCATCGGTGCGGTAGCTGGGCACGTAGTAGTCGCGGCCATCCACCCGGATCACGTCGGTGTGGGTGCGCTGGTCCTCGAGAAAGTGCGATAGCGGCACCTCGAAGATGGCGTCGAGCTCGCCCGGGTCAGGGACGAGCGGCAGGTCGGGCGCGATCAGCCCCACCCAGGGGGTGACGCGCAGGCCATGCAGCGAGACCACGTCCGACAGCCGGCCGAGCAGCTCCACGCGCTCCGGGGGCAGGGCGATCTCCTCCCAGGACTCACGCAGCGCGGTGGCCAGCAGGTCGCTGTCCTGTGGTTCGCGCTTGCCCCCGGGGAAGGCTACCTGGCCGCTATGGGTATTGAGATGGTCGGCGCGGCGGGTGAACAGCAGGGTCGGCTCGGGGCGGTCGACGATGGGCAGCAGCACCGCGGCCTCGGGCAGGCGCAGGCCGACCCGGCGTGGCCGGTGTGCTTGCAGGCGTTCGCGAAGGTTCTCTAACATGGGGTTTCCATCGGGTTTGATTCCTTCTACTCGGCCGCCATGAGCGGCGTCAAGCCCTGACCGGGTGGCCGTCATGCCGCCCGCCAGCCTGCCAGGGAGCGCCATGAACTTCTGCAGTCACTGTGGCCATACCGTGCGCTTCGCGATTCCCGACGGGGACGACCGGCCGCGCTACTTCTGCGACGAATGCGGCACCATTCACTACCAGAACCCGCGCATCGTTGCCGGCACCCTGCCAGTGAGCGGCAGCCGGGTGCTGCTGTGCCGCCGCGCCATTCCCCCGCGCAAGGGCTACTGGACCCTGCCGGCGGGCTTCATGGAGAACGCCGAGACCACCGTCGAGGCGGCCGCCCGCGAGACCCGCGAGGAGGCCTGTGCCGAGGTCGAGATCCATGGGCTCTATACCCTGATCAACCTGCCACACATCGACCAGGTCTACATGATCTTCCGTGCCGATCTCGCCGGCGGCTTCGAGGCGGGGCCCGAGAGCCTCGAGGTGGCGCTGTTCGAGGAGCACGAGATCCCCTGGGATGAGCTCGCCTTCCCGACCATCGAGCGCACCTTGCGCCACTTCTACGCCGATCGGCGGGAGGCCGCCTTCCCGCTGCATGTCAGCGACATCACCGCCGAGGATCGCGAGCGCTACTTTGGCAGTGCCTGACGGGGGCAGCGCCTGAGCGCCTCAGTCCCGGTCGATGGTGAAGGGCGACCAGGTCTGGCGCGTCGGCATCACCTCCAGCCGGTTGATGTTGATGTGGTCCGGCAGCGTCGCCACGTGGAAGATCTGCTCGGCGATGTCCTCGGCCTGCAGCGGCGTGGTGCCGCGGTAGAGGGCATCCGAGGCGGCGTGGTCTCCCTTGGTGCGCACCAGGGTGAACTCGGTCTCGGCCATCCCCGGCGCGATGTCGGTGACCCTGACCCCGGTACCCTTCAGATCGCAGCGCAGGTTGTAGCCGAACTGCTCGACGAAGGCCTTGGTGGCGCCGTAGACGTGGCCGCCGGGGTAGGGCCAGCTGCCGGCCACCGAGCCGATGTTGATGATGCTCGCCCCGGCGCCGGTGGCGATCAGGCGCGGCAGCATGGCATGGGTGACGTTGACCAGCCCGGTAACGTTGGTGTCGATCATGGTGTGCCAGTCGGCGAGGTCCACCTCCTGGGCCGGCTTGGGCGCCAGTGCGAGGCCCGCATTGTTCACCAGGCAGGTGACCTCGCGAAACTCTGCAGGCAGCTCCTCGACCGCGCGGGCCACCGCCTCGGCATCCCGCACGTCCAGGGTGAGGGTCAGCACCCGGACCTTGTCGCCGAGTTCCTGCTCGAGCGCCTCCAGGCGTTCGCTGCGGCGGCCGGTGAGGATCAGCGACCAGCCAGCGGCGGCGAAGCGGTAGGCGGCGGCGCGGCCGAAGCCGGACGTGGCACCGGTGATCATGGCGATGGGCATGGGGACTCCTCCTCGAAGAATGGTGTCTCGAACCCTGCATCATAGGCCGGGCGGCGAGGCGTCTCCAGTGGCCGCTTGAGATGATTTCCCCACGGCGGCCCGGCTCGATGTCCTCAACGCTGAGCGCTGCTCGTCGCGGGCTCCAGCCTGAAAAGCGGGATGTCGAGAATTTCCATGACCTGCGTCAGGATTTTCGCACCGCCGTGGCTGTCGCGATATCTCGTGCCTCGTTGCGACCTCCAGGCGCGCTGCGGCGACATGCCCGGGATGCGGCCGTGAGAGGAGGCATCCGGCATACGCCAGGAAGGGTGGATGAATTTGTGGAACTAATCACGCCATTTGAAATGTTAATCAAGTTTGAGCTTCCTGCCTGGTTTTATCGACTGAATTGTCTTCCTCGTGGCGTCGATTGACCGGGTGTCAGGCGAGCGGTAAACAGTTCCTGCCAATCACAACAGCCCGCGAGATACCGTCATGACGCTTCAGCAGAAGGGGAGCCTCCTTCCCACCCTGACCGCTCTTTCCGCCGCCCTCCTGCTTGCCGGAGCCTCCCTCGCCGCCGAGGCCGCTACCCTGCGCCTGGCCACCGACTCGGGAACCCAGGGCTCCCCGGCGGGCGATACCCTCGACGAGTGGCGTCGGCTGATCGAGGAGAAGTCGGGCGGCGACCTCGAGGTCGAGGTCTACTACCAGAACGAGCTGGGCGGGCAGCAGGAGGTCTTCGACCTGCTGGTGGCGGGCGGTGTCGACATGATGCTCAGCTGGCCGATGACCTCCTACGACAAGCGTATCGGGGTCATCTATACCCCCTACATGACGCTGTCCTGGGACGAGGCCGTCCAGGCCTACAGTCCGGGTGGCTGGGTCAACGAGCTGCTTGGCGGCATCTTCGCCGACATCGGCCTGAAGTTCTTCGGCCCCTGGCCGGAGGGGTTCAATGGCGTGGCATCGCGCGACCAGTACGCGCTCGACATCGAGGGCGCCGATGGGCTGACCGTGCGTACCATGCCGGTGTTCCCGGCGCCCCAGACCATGCAGGCCCTGGGCTACCAGACCGCCGCCATCGACTGGGGCGAGGTCTATACCGCGCTGCAGACCGGCGTAGTGGATGGCGAGGCGGGCAACGTCATCTACTGGCCCTATGAATACTTCCGCGACACCCTGGACTACTACGTCCACACCAAGCACTTCTTCATGACCGGCATCCTGACCATGAACATGGACAGTTACGAGCGCCTGAGCGAGGAGCACCAGCAGGTGGTCAGCGAGGCGGCCCACGAGATCATGGAACAGCAGTTCGTCGAGGCCAGGGCGCGGGACGAGCACTATATCGCCAAGGCGCAGGAAGACGGCATGGAGTACTTTGCCCTGCCCGAGGAAACCCTCGACACCTTCGCTCGCCGCGCCCGGGACGAGGTCTGGCCGCTCATGGAGGAAGAGCTGGGCGCCGAGATCATGGACACCATCCGCGCCAACGCCACGCCGCTGTGACGTTTTCCTCCTGAATCCTGGCGCCGGCCCGTTTTCGGGCCGGCGCCCCCGTTGCGAGGGCCTCCTCATGCAACCCTTCTTCAAGGCCCTGGACGAGAAGGTCGGCTGGCTGCTCAACGCCGTCGCCTTCGTGACGAGCCTTCTCGTCATGGGGCTTATGCTCTTCCTGATCCTGGCGCGCTACGTCTTCGGCTGGTCGCTGGTCGGCATCCTGGAACTGGTGATGCTCGCCGGCATGTGGCTCTACATGACCGGGGCGCTGATCGCGAGCCGTCGCCATGAACACCTGGTGGTGGACTTCCTCGAACTGCAGCTGCGCGATGCCCGCCTCAAGGCGCTGCACAAGACCCTGGTGGCGGTGATCGTGGCGGTCATCAGTGCCTGCTTCGTCTATTGGGCCATGCGCATGCTGGCCTGGGGCGTGCAGCGTCCCCAGCACACCCCGGAGCTCTCTATCCCGCTGTGGGTCTCCCAGGCGGCCATCATGGTCGCCAGCATCGGCTGCTTCTGTTACGCGCTGCGCGATGTCTGGCAGGGAGGCGCGGAACTGCGCGCTGCCCGTTCCGGCTATTCGCCGGCCAGGGAGGAGTCCTGATGGAAGGCCTGTTCGCGATTCTGCTGCTGCTGGTGCTGATGGGGCTGGGTGTGCCCGTTGCCTGGTCCTTCGCCGGGGTGCTGACCTACCTGGCGGTGGCCTACGATGCCAACCTCGATACCCTGATGATGCAGGGCTTCCGCTCTGTGGACTCGGTGATCCTGATCGCCTTACCACTGTTCGTGCTGACCGGCTACCTGATGCAGAGCGGCGGCATCGCCAGTCGCCTGGTGACCTTCATCGAGACGCTGGTCGGCAGGCGCCGCGGGGGCATGGGCGCCTCCATGGTGCTGGCCTCCGGCGTGTTCGGCGCCATCGCCGGCACCGCCACGGCGGCGGTGGCCTCCATCGGCACCATCATGATCGGCCCGCTCGAGCAGCGCGGCTATCCGCGCGGCTACGCTTCCGCGCTGCTCGGCATCTCCTCGCTGCTGGGCATCCTGATCCCGCCCTCGATCACCATGATCCTCTTCGCGGTCGTGACGCGGCAGTCCGTGGCGGCGCTGTTCGCGGCCACGGTGGGGCCGGCGCTGCTGCTGATCGTGGGGCTCATCCTTGCCAACCGCCTGGCCTGCGGGCGACTCTTCCAGGAGGTGGCCGGCGAGACCATGGCCACCGGCAAGCTCCTCTCCAAGGGGGTGGCCACCTGGCGGGCGCTGCCGGCGCTCAGCCTACCGTTCATCATCCTGGGCGGCATCTACGGCGGGGTATTCACGCCCACGGAGGCGGCGGCCGTGGCAGCCTTCGCGGCCATCGTCATCGGCTTTCTGGTCTACCGCGATCAGTCACTCATGCACTTCTCGCGCAGTGTCATCGCCGCCGCGGAGACCACCGGGTCGATCATCCTGATCCTGCTCTTCTCCTTCATGATCGGTCGCATCCTGGCCTTCGAGCGGGTGCCCCAGGACCTCACCGAGCTGATTACCACCCTGATCCAGAATCCCTTGCTGATCCTGATCGCAGTGAACGTCTTCCTGATCCTGGCCGGCGCCATCCTCGACGACGTCTCGGTGACGGTGGTGGTGGCGCCGCTGTTCCTGCCGCTGATGGTGGACACCGGCATTCATCCGGTGCACTTTGGTGCCATCGTGGCCTGTTCGGTGGTGATCGGTGCCAACAGTCCGCCCGTCGCCCCGATCCTCTACATGGCCTGTCGCATCGGCCGGGTGTCGATCCACAAGACCTTTGCGCCGGCGTTGCAACTGATCGCCTTCGTGGGCATACCGGTCATGCTGATCACCACCTTCATTCCCGAACTGTCGCTCTTCCTGCCGCGCCTGCTGGGCTTCATCTAGGTTCGTAGACTTGTGGCAGACGCCACGCGCTTTGCGGCCCGTGGCGTCGTTGTTCACAAGTCCGCCAGCCGCCAGACGTCGAAGGCCGGCTCCTCGTAGGGATGGGCTGCCGTTAGGGCGGCCACCGCCTCATCGATCAGCGCATCCTCGCAGACCAGTTCCACCTTCAGCTCCTCCACCTGCTCCAGGTCGCCGACCCGCCCGATGTGCGGGTCGGCGCCCTCCAGCGGCCGGAACTGTCCCATGCCCTGCGTCTGGAAGCAGCAGGCCTCGTAGTCGCCGATGCGCCCGGCCCCCGTGGCGAAGAGGGCTTCCTTGACGGCCTCGGCGTCCGCGACGGGCACGAAGAACGCCAACTTGTACATGGTCTCTACTCCTCTGGCCTGGATGAATGTCCTTCCTTTGTGCCATATCACGGCGCTGGCGTCAGCCGTGCCGCGCCTCTTCCTGCTCACGAGCAGGAGGTCGGTTGCCCTGGGGCGATGGGAAAAATAATACTTGTCCAATAGCTATACAGTGACTAAGTTGTGTATAGGTTGAAGCCGAGGATGGCCACCGACCTGAAGCCACGAAACCCACCGGTCGCAACGCGTCCGGGGTCAGCCAAAGAGGAAGAGTGCCCCATGAAGACCTTCACCACTCCTGTTTCCCAGTTCATCGGCGCCGGCGTGCTGGGCCTGATGCTCGCCGGCGGCGTGCAGGCCGACAACCACGGCATGAAGAAGGACATCGTCGACACCGCGGCGGGTGCGGGCCAGTTCGAGACCCTGGTGGCCGCAGTCGAGGCGGCTGGCCTGGTCGAGACCCTCAAGGGCGAGGGACCCTTCACCGTCTTCGCCCCGACCGACGAGGCCTTCGCCGCCCTGCCGGATGGCACCGTGGAGTCCCTGCTCGAGCCGGAGAACCAGGAGCAGCTGCAGGCGATCCTCACCTACCACGTGGTGCCCGGCAAGATCATGGCGGAGGACGCCATGGCGGCCGACAGCGCCACCACCGTGCAGGGCCAGGACATCACCATCACCACCATGGACGGTAGTGTGATGATCAATGATGCCACCGTGGTCCAGGCCGACATCGAGGCCAGCAATGGCGTCATCCACGTGATCGACGGCGTGCTGATGCCCGAGTGATCCCGGCATCCCGATCGGGTCGACACCCTGTTCCTTGCTTGAATGCCCCTTCTGGCCGCCTCCGGGCGGTCTTTTTTCGTCCCGGTTTTGACAGTCTTCTATGGACTGGCGACCCTCATGGCATTGAATCAAGGGAGCCTTGCCTCATGTCGATCGACGAGACCCTCGCCTCCCTGCTGTCGGATGCCGGACTGACGCCAAGGGGCGAGACGCAGCCATTGGGAGGCGGCGATATTGCCGAGGTCTTCCGCCTGGCGACCGACCAGGGCGAGGTGGTGGTCAAGCGCGACGACCCCGAGCGGCTGGCCGGCGAGGCCGAGGGCCTGCGGGCGCTGCGCGAGGCTCGCAGCGGGCTGATCGTGCCCGAGGTGCTGGGCGAGGCGGGGGGCTATCTGGTCATGGAGGCATTGACGCCGGGGCGCTCCCCCGGTGACGAGGCGAGTCTCGGCGAGGGGCTGCGCCGGCTCCATGCGGAGACCGGCGACGCCCACGGCTGGCCGCGGGACAATGCCTGCGGGCGTACGCCCCAACCCAATGCCCCGCTGCCCGACGGCCGCGCCTTCCAGCGCGATCGCCGCCTGCTGCCCCTGGTTGATGCCTGCCAGGCGCGAGGGCTGATGGAGAGTCGGCTGCGCGCTCGTATCGAGGCCATCGCCCATGGCCTGGAGGCCTGGCTGCCGGATGCCCCGGCGAGCCTGGTGCATGGCGACCTGTGGTCGGGCAACGTGCTCTACACCCCGCAGGGGCCGGCGCTCATCGACCCCGCGGTCTATCGCCACTACCCGGAGGTGGATCTCGCCATGCTGACGCTGTTCGGCTCACCCGGGGAGGCCTTCTTCGAGGCCTACTGGAACGGTGGCGCCCCGGCCGNCGACTGGCCGGGGCGCGAGACACTCTTCCAGCTCTACCCCCTGCTCAACCACCTGCTGCTGTTCGGCGGAGGCTATCGTGGCGCGGTCGACCGGGCAGTATCGCGGCTGGAAGCCTACCAGGCCTTGTAGGGCAGGAACTTCCCGCTCAGGGTCAGCAGCACGCGGTCGCCCTTGGGGTCCTCGACCTTGTCGACCTCCATGGTGAAGTCGATGGCGCTCATGATGCCGTCGCCGAACCTCTCCTGGACCACGTCCTTGAGGGTCTCGCCATAGACGCCCACCACCTCGTAGAGGCGGTAGATGAAGGGGTCCTGGGGAATTGCCTCGTCCCAGGCCTTGGTCGGGAAAGTCGTCAGCGCCTCGGCGGCCTCGGCATCGACACCCAGCACGTCGCACAGCTTGTGGGCGACCGCGTGGCTGGCACTGTTCATGCCGTAGCAGGCGGACGCCACCCACACCGGTGACATGCCGACGGCGGAGGCGATGTCGTCCCAGCTCATCTTCTTGCGAGCCTTGGCGGCGAGCAGGGTGTGGCGCATCTCGAGCTTATCCATGATGAGTCTCCTTGAGGGTGATGGTGGCCAGCTTGCTGGCGGGAGTGCGGGATGACGGGGCATCCGCGTTGGTGGTAGCGGAGGCGTCGGGCTCCCCGTCCCGTTCGTCGACCGGGTTGACCACTCGCGGATAATGCAGGCCGCGCCGGTCGAGGTCGGCGGTGCGCAGCTCACCCGAGCGATTCACCAGGAAATCGACCAGGTAGTTGCGGATTCTGTAGTAGTGCGGGTGCTTGACGATCTCGGCACGCGAGCGCGGGCGGGGCAGGTCGATCTCCACGGCCTCGGCGATGCGCGCCTGGGGGCCGTTGGTCATCAGCAGGATGCGGTCGGCCAGCAGGATCGCCTCGTCCACGTCATGGGTGATCATGAACACCGTCTGGCGGTCCTGGCCCCAGATCTTGATCAGTTCGTCCTGGATGACGCCGCGGGTGAGGGCATCCAGTGCCCCGAAGGGCTCGTCGAGCAGCAGCAGTTCCGGCTTGGTGGCAAACGCCCGGGCGATGCTCACGCGCTGGCGCATGCCGCCCGAGAGCTGGGCGGGCTTGCGGTCGACGACGTCCGCCAGCCCGACCATCTCCAGGTAGGCGAGACTGTGCTCGGTGACCCGGGACTCGTCCCACGCCCTCCAGCGGGCGCGCACCCCGAACCTCACGTTCTCCAGCGCGGTGAGCCACGGCAGCAGGCTGTAGTTCTGGAACACCACGCCACGCTCCAGGCTCGGACCATTGATCTCGCGGCCATCCATGATCATCGCGCCGTCGCTGAGGCTGTCGAGCCCGGCCAGGGCATTCATGATGGTCGACTTGCCGCAGCCGGAGTGGCCGATGATGCAGACGAACTCCCCCTTGTCGAGCTGGAAGCTGACGTTATCGAATACCGTGAGCGCCTCTTCCCCCTTGGCACCGGGGAAGCGCTTGGCGGCTTGCTGGACTTCCACGAAGGCATGGGTCATGGGATTACTCCTGATAGGTGACCAGTCGGGCGATGGACGACAGCGCCAGGTCGAGCAGCATGCCCACCACGCCGATCATCAGGATCGAGAAGATCACGCTGGTCAGGTCGAGGTTGTTCCACTCGTTCCACACGTAGTAGCCGATGCCGGTGCCGCCCACGAGCATCTCGGCGGCCACGATCACCAGCCAGGCGATGCCGATGGAGATGCGCATGCCGGTGAGGATGGTCGGGGCCGCGGCGGGCAGGATCACCTTGAAGGCGGTCTTCAGTGGCGATAGCTCGTGGGTGCGGGCCACATTGACCCAGTCCTGCCTGACCCCGGCTACCCCGAAGGCGGTATTGAGCAGCATCGGCCAGATCGAGCAGATGAAGATCACGAAGATCGCCGAGGCCTCCGAATCGCGGATGATGAACAGCGCCAGCGGCATCCAGGCCAGGGGCGAGATCGGGCGCAGTACCTGGATGTAGGGGTTGAGCGCCTTGTACATCAGCGGCGACATGCCGATCAGAAAGCCGATCGGGATGGCGATCACCGCGGCCAGCAGGTAGCCGGTCAGCACCCGGTAGAGCGAGTAGCCCAGCTGAATGCCGATGCCCTTGTCGTTGGGGCCGGCATCGTAGAAGGGGTTGGAGAGCTCCTCCCAGGCCCGCGTGAGGATCTCGGAGGGCGGCGGTACCTTGGCGGTCTCGTCGGCCCCGCCCATCAGCTTCTCGTATTCGCTGAGTTCGGCCCCGCCGCCGCCCAGCGCAGGCACATGGTTGAGCCCCTCCCAGAGCCCCAGCAGCACGGCCAGCATGACCACGGCGAGGATGCCGGCGCGCAGGTTGAGGCTGAACTTCCACTCGGTGGTCGTGCGGTCCATGTCAGCTCCTCCGGATCGCGAAACTCTCGACATAGGCTTCGGGCTGGGTGTAGTCGAAGGTCTTGCCCATGATCTGGTAGTTGCGCGAGGTTTCCCCGGGCGTCTCGTAGCCCAGTTCGCGCATGACCTTCTCGGCATCGGTGGCCAGGTAGACGTCGCGCGCCACCTGCTGGTAGTCCACATCGCCCTCGATATAGCCCCAGCGCTTCATCTGGGTGAGGATCCACACCGCCATGGAGTGCCAGGGGAAGGGATCGAAGTCGATGCGGTCAGGGACGTTCTGCACGCCACCCAGGCCATCGGCGTAGCGTCCGGTGAGGACCTGCTCGATCACCGTCACTGGCTGGTTCAGGTAGTTGGTGGGGGCGATGGCCTCGGCGATCTCCGAGCGGTTCTCGGGGTTGGAGGAGTACTGGGTGGCATCGATGATCGCCCGCAGCAGCGCGCCGTAGGTGTTGGGGTTCTCGGTGGCGAAGCGCTGGCTGGTGGCGAAGGCGCAGCAGGGGTGGCCGTCCCAGATCTCCTTGGTGAGCAGGTGGATGAAGCCGATGCGCTCGAACACCGCGCGCTGGTTGAAGGGGTCCGGCGACAGGAAGCCGTCGATGTTGCCGGCGCGCAGGTTGGCGACCATCTCGGGCGGCGGGATCACGCGAATCTGGATGTCCTGGTCGGGGTCGAGGCCATGCTCGGCGACGTAGTAGCGCAGCAGGAAGTTGTGCATCGAGTACTCGAAGGGCACGCCGAAGGTGAAGCCTTTCCACTGCTGCGGGTCGCGCTTGTCCTGGTGGTCATTGTGCAGCACGATCGCCTGGCCGTTGATGTTCTCCATCGCCGGCATGATGAAGGGTTCCGGGGTGGAGCCGGCGCCCAGGGTCATCGCCAGCGGCATCGGGGTCAGCATGTGGGCGGCGTCGTATTCGCGGTTGAGCGACTTGTCGCGGGCCACGGCCCAGCCGGCGGTCTTGATCACCGAGACATCCAGGCCGTAGCGCTCGTAGAAGCCCATGGGGTGGGCCATGATGATCGGTGTGGCGCAGGTGATCGGCACGAAGCCGACATCGAGGCGGGTCTTCTCCAGCGGGCCGAGGCCCTCCTTCACGGCGGCCTTGATGGCGTCCATCGGCAGCAGCGTCGCCAGGGCCGCGGCCACGGTGCCGCCGCCCACCAGCTTCATGAACTGGCGGCGATGCATGTCGCTGTGGCCGAACATCCCCCGCACCAGCGCGCTCTCCACCACGCGGTCCAGCATCGCCTCCTGGCCCTGTGGCGTGGCTCGGGCCTCGGGGGCTGTCACCTGCGGCGAATCGTCGTGATGGTGCGGGGAGGAGGGTGTCCGTGCGTCATCGGAGCACGCCTGGCAGTCGCAGTGCCGTCCATGGATCAGCGATTGGCGGTGGTCGAAGGGGTTACCCAGACTGTTGTGATCGTTGTTCATGGTCATGTCACGTCGCTCGTGCTGTGGAAGGAGGCGCATGCGCCAGGGTGGTGCATGCCTGGCGCGGCTGGGGGTGTTCTCCCAGTACGCTGCGAAGCACGTGCCATCACGAGGCGTGATGGAAAAAAACGATAAGAGTCAGAAGGTTGTTTGTTGCGCTGCGAGTCGAGCTCGTCCGGCCCGCCCGTGACGAGATCTCGTCAATCACGAGATCTCGTTGAAAGAATGACGATTTTTCGTCATTGGCCCGGCGCTTGTATGGGCAGGGATATCGCTTGCCGAGGAGCTCTGCATGCCTGCCACCGCCATCGCCGCACTGCCGTTGTCCCAGCAGGTCTTTGCCCGCGCGCCCCAGGCGCTGGTGGTGGTCGACCCCGTGGCCGACCGGCTGATCTCGGCCAACGAGGCCGCCTGCCGCCTGCTGGGGGACGCGGCGCCCGCGCTGGTCGAGCGCCCCTTCAGTCATTTCCTGGGGGCGACCCTGCCGCTATGGGTCTGCTTCACCGACGAGGCGCTGAGCCGCTCGTCGGCCTGGTCGGATGACCTGGTGCTCCTCGACCTCAAGCGTCAGCCTCGCCATGTGGAGGTGCAGGCCCAGGTCCTCGACGAGGGGCGGCTGCTGCTGACCCTGGTCGACCGCCAGAAGGCGGAGCAGCGACGCGCCCGGGCCGACCTGCGCCGCCAGCATCGCCGCGGCCAGGTGGGGTGGGAGCGTGTCGAGCAGGTCTTCGAGCGTATCGAGCGCCAGAACCAGCTGATCCTCGGTGCGGCGGGCGAGGGCATCTACGGCCTGGACGCCGAGGGCCGCACCACCTTCGTCAATCCCGCGGCCGAGCGCATCCTAGGCTGGAGCAGCGAGGACATGGTTGGCCACGGTGCCCACCAGCTGTTTCATCACACCCAGGCCGACGGCAGCCACTTTCCGGTACAGCAGTGCCCGATTCATGCCTCGTTCAGCGATGGCCAGGTGCATCGCGTCGACGACGAGGTGTTCTGGCACAAGAACGGCGAGGCGATCCCGGTGGAGTACACCAGCACGCCGATCTTCGAGATGGGGCGCCTGGTGGGCGCGGTGGTGCTGTTTCGCGATATCCGCGAACGCAAGCGGGCCGAACAGCAGCTGCGCGATGCGCTGGCCGAGGTGGGGTCGCTCAAGCGGCGGCTCGAGCTCGAGAACCAGTACCTGCAGGAGGAGATCAAGGCGGAGCTGAACCACCGGGAGATCGTCGGCGAGAGTGCCGCCGTGGCGCACCTGGTCCGGCAGATCGCGCTGGTGGCGCCCACCGATGCCAATGTGCTGATCAGCGGCGAATCGGGCACCGGCAAGGAGCTGATCGCCCGCGCCATCCATGCCGGCGGCACGCGCAGCGATCGTCCGCTGATTCGCGTCAACTGTGCGGCGATTCCCCGCGACCTGTTCGAGAGCGAGTTCTTCGGACATGTGAAGGGGGCCTTCACCGGCGCGGTGAGCGACCGCCCCGGGCGCTTCGAACTGGCCGATGGCGGCACGCTGTTTCTCGACGAGGTGGGCGAGATCCCGCTGGAACTGCAGAGCAAGCTGCTGCGAGTACTGCAGGACCAGCAGTTCGAACGCGTGGGCGAGAATCGCACCCGCGAGGTCGATGTGCGGGTGATCGCCGCCACCAACCGCGAGCTGCGCGAGATGGTCGAGGCGGGCGCGTTTCGCGAGGACCTCTACTTCCGACTCAATGTCTTTCCCATCGTCTCGGTGCCGTTGCGCGAACGCGCCGAGGACGTGCCCCTGCTGGCGCGGCACTTCCTGGTGCGCGCCTGCCAGAAGTTCAACAAACCGGGGGTGCGTCTTCCGCCCGCCCAGTTGGAGGTGCTCAAGCGCTATCCCTGGCCGGGCAACATTCGCGAGCTGGAGAACGTGATCGAGCGCCAGGTCATCGTTGCCCAGGGGCAGCGGCTGGCCTTCGACGACCTGCTGGCGGCGGACACGGCGGTGCCGTTCGCGCCTGAGGGGGAGGGGGCCAGCGTGTCGGGACCCCTGGCGGAGGAGAACGAGGCACCGCTGCTTACCGAGCCTGAGCTCCTCCGCCGTCAGCGCGCGAGTGCGGTGGCGGCCCTGCGCGCCTGCGCGGGCAAGGTGTCGGGTCAGGGCGGGGCCGCCGAGCTGCTGGGCCTCAAGCCGACGACCCTGCGTTCGCGCCTCGAGGCGTGGCGGATCGACCCCCGCGACTACCGGGCATCCTAAGGCCCATGGCTTCTCAGGGCGAGCCGCTGGCCATCCTTGCCAGGGTCCAGTCGACCAGTTCGAAGGCGAGCCGGTCGGCGGCGTGGCCGAAGGCCTCGACCACGGCCTCGAGGCCGTCATCGTTGCTTGCGACCACCGCCTCGAACCGGCGGCTGGCCAGCACCTCGCGGCTGGCCTCGTCGAGCAGCTGCACCTCGAGGCGTAGCACCACCTCGGGGGCGCCCTCGCGGTAGCGGCTGTGGAAGGCCCCCAGATGGCTCGCCAGGGTGGCGTCGCTGCGCGCCCGGCTGGCGTCGTCCACCACGGCGGCCAGGCGGCCGTCGCGGCGGAAGGCCGCGATCAGGTGGTCGCGCAGCAGCCGCGGGGCATCGTCGCTCCAGCGTGCCCCCGAATAGGCCTGGAACTCCCCGGGGGAGGGCATGACCAGCAGGCGTCGGCCATCCAGGGGCGCCCCGGCGCTGGGGGTGTCGAGGCGCAGGGTGAGGTCGCGGGTGGCCTCATCAGACGCCGACAGCGACGGTTCGGGCAGCGTGAAGAGGCGCACCGGCTCCTGCTCGGGGAGCAGGCTGCAACCCGCGATCAGCACCGCCATCAGCAGGGCCGGCAGTGCCATGGGGTGTCGAGACAGGGGACGTCGAGACAGGGCGGGCAGGTTCATGGGGTGAACTCCTGGATCTCGTCGCGACCCAGCAGGGCATCGGCCGGGTTTTCCTCGAGGCGTCGCACCAGCCGGTTCAGGGCACGCAGCGCGGCGTGCAGTTCGCGCATGGCCGGGTCGAGCTCGCCCACGCCCTGCAAGCCCCTGGCCAGGGAGCCCTCGTGGCGTGCCGTCAGGCCGTCCAGCCGTGCGGTGGTGGACTCCAGCGACTGCATGGCGCGCTGGGCACTCTGCAGGGTCGCGCGCCCCTCCTCGTCGAGCAGCTCGTCGGCCGTCTCGCCCAGGCGGCCGAAGCCCTGCAGGGAGGCCTCGATCCGTTCGCCGGCCTCACCGAAGCGCGCCATGGCCTCGCCGAGGGCATGGCGCTGGTCGACCAGCGCCCGCGAGACGACCTCCAGGTTGTCCAGGGTGCGCGTCAGGCTCTCGGCATTCTCCTCGGAGAGCAGCCGGTTGGCGTTGGTCAGCAGCCGGTCCACCTGGGCGAAGAGCTCCTCGCTGTTGGAGAGCAGCGAGCTCAGCGGCGAGGGCTCGGCCTGGATCAGCGGGGGATCGTCGTGGTCGCCCTGCAGGCGGGGGCTCTGCGGGGTACCGCCGGAGAGCTGGATGTTCATGGTCCCGGTGATGTTGGCCAGCGCCAGGCTGGCGCGGGTGTCCTGCTTGATCGGGACGTCGCTGTAGACGCGGATCAGCGCCCGGACCTGGCGCGGGTCCCGGGGGTCGAGGCGCAGCCTGACCACATCCCCGACCTCGATGCCGCTGTACTGGACCGCATTGCCCTCGGACAGGCCGCTGACGGCCCGGTTGAAGCCGATCTCGTACCAGGCATAGTCGCGGTCGACGCTGGACTTGCCGAGCCAGAGGGCGAACAGCAGTGCGCTGCCCAGGGTGATCACCGTGAACAGCCCGATCAGCACATGGTGGGCGCGGGGTTCCATCGTCAGGGCTCCTCCACCGGGTGGGCCGCCCCATGGGCGGCGCGGCCTCGGGGGCCAT
This sequence comes from Halomonas rhizosphaerae, assembly GCF_030010555.1. Taxonomy (GTDB): domain Bacteria; phylum Pseudomonadota; class Gammaproteobacteria; order Pseudomonadales; family Halomonadaceae; genus Halomonas; species Halomonas rhizosphaerae. The sequence continues at coordinate 22,929 of NZ_JASCQP010000027.1, read as the reverse complement.
GGAAATAGTCGTGAATCCAGTCATCGTCGGTGGCCGCGACGACGTCGAGGCGATCGGCGACCAGCACCTGGCCCTGCGACAGCACGGCCACCCGGTCGCAGGCGGTATAGAGGGTGTCCAGGTCGTGGGTCACCAGGAAGACGCTCAGGCCCAGGGCGTCGCGCAGGGTCAAGATCAGGCGGTCGAAGGCCGCCGCGCCGATCGGGTCCAGGCCCGCCGTCGGCTCGTCCAGGAACAGCACCTCCGGGTCGAGCGCCAGGGCGCGCGCCAGGGCGGCCCGCTTGATCATGCCACCGGAGAGCTCGGCGGGATACTTGATCGCGGCGTCCCCGGGCAGGCCGGCGAGTGCCAGCTTGACCCGGGCCAGGGCCTCGGCGTCGGCGCGGGAGAGCCCGATGTGCTCGATCAGCGGCAGGGCGACGTTCTCCTGCAGGGACAGCGAGGTGAACAGCGCACCGCGCTGGAAGAGCACTCCGAAGCGGCGCTCCACCCGGGAGCGGTCCCGGGCGGAGAGGCCCAGCAGGTCCTCGCCGAACACCTCGATGTGCCCGGCGCTGGGCCGCAGCAGGCCGACGATGCTGCGCAGCAGGACCGACTTGCCGGTGCCCGAGCCGCCGACCACGCCGAGGATCTCGCCCGGGTAGAGGTCGATATCGAGGTCCTCGTGGACGCTGTGCGCACCGAAGCGGTTGGCCAGCCCGCGGACCCGGATCAGCGGCGCGTCGTTCCTCGAGGCCCGTGCCGCGCTCACCAGCCCATCTCCATGAAGAACAGCGCCGCCACCGCATCCAGCAGGATCACCACGAAGATCGACTGCACGACGCTCGAGGTGGTGTGCTCGCCCACGGACTGGGCGCTGCCGCTGACCTTGAAGCCCTCCAGGCAGCCGATCACCGCGACCAGGAAGGCGAACAGCGGCGCCTTGGCAAGGCCCACCAGGAAGTGGTTGAGCGGGATGTCGCGCTGCAGGATGGCCAGGAACTGGACGAGCGAGATGTCCAGGGCCAGCAGGCAGACCAGGGCCCCGCCGAGGATGCCGCTGAGCATGCCCACGAAGGTGAGGATCGGCAGGGTCAGCATCATCGCCAGTACCCGCGGCAGCACCAGCAGCTCGATGGGGTCGAGGCCGAGGGTGCGCACGGCATCGAGCTCCTCGTTGGCCTTCATGGCGCCGAGCTGGGCCGTGAAGGCGCTGGCGGTGCGACCGGCGAGCAGGATGGCGGCGAGCAGCACGCCGAACTCGCGAAGAAAGGCGAAGGCGACCAGGTTGACCGTGTAGATGGTGGCGCCGAAATCGCGCAGCACCGTGGCGCCGAGGAAGGCCACCACGGCGCCCACCAGGAAGGTCAGCAGGGCGACGATGGGCAGGGCATTGAGGCCCGTCTGGTGCAGCTGGGCCACCATCGAGGTGAGGCGCCAGCGGCTCGGCCGCCAGGCGGTGGCGGCGAGGGTGGCGAGCACCTGGCCGATGAAGCCGAGCAGCTGGCGCTGCTGCTGCCAGAGCCCCTCGACGATCTGGCCGGTCCGCGCCAGGGTGTCCCTCAGCGGTCGGGCGGGGCGCGCCGGGGGCGGCCGATTGTCCGCCATGGCCTCGCCCAGGGTGCGCAGCAGGGCGCGGCGCGTCGCCGGCAGGTCGGGGGCCCAGTCGTCGATCGCGGCGAGCGGCCCGGCGCCGACCAGCTCCATCAGCAGGACGGCACCGGCGGTATCCAGGGCGGCGAGCCGCTCGAGGTCGACCCCCTCGGGGGACGGCTCGCGGGCCTGCGCCAGGCGCTCGACCTGGTTCTTAAGGGTCGCGTAGTGCACCAGGGTCCAGTCGCCGGCAATGGCCAGGCGGCCGTCCTGCTGGTCGATGTGGCCCGGCTCGGTCATGGGCGAAGGCATCTCAGGCGAGTCATGGTGGCCGATGGTATCAGCCCGCGTGCCTTTACATTAGTTCAACCTGCGCCGGCCCCCTTCAGCCAGCGCAGGCCGCGCTGCCACCAGGCCAGGGCGCCGCCGGCGGCGCCAGGCAGGACGCGGCGGCGCGGCCGGTCGAGGAAGTCGGCGATGGGGCGGACCTGGCTCGTCCGGTCGAGCATCGGGGCGTGTCCGCAACCGGGTACCTCGAGGCTGACCAGGCCGGGCTGCGCCTTGGCCATGCGGGTCACGCTCTCGGCCTTGAGCAGGGGCGAGGACTCGCCGCGGACGACCATCAGCGGGCAGCGGATCGCCGCCCAGTCGGACCAGGTGTCACGGGGAGTGTCATGGACGAATTGCTCGCCGATGCGCGGATCGTAGTGGTAGGTCCAGCTGCCGTCCGGCAGCCGCCGCGCGCTGCCCAGGGCGAGGCGCCGCCAGGCGTCGTCGCCCTCGATACCGAAGCCCGTGTAGTGGCGCCGGAGCTCGGCCTCGAGCTCGCCGAAGCGACAGAAGCGGTGGGGCACGCCGAAGTACTTTGCCAGGCTCGCCAGGCCCTCGGGGTCGAGCTCCGGGCCCACGTCGTTGAGCACCAGCCGCTCGATGCGCGATGCCGTCTCGGGCTCGGCGGCCATCAGCATGCCGATCAGCCCGCCCATGGAGGTGCCCACCCAGGGGACCTGTGCGAGGTCGAAGTGGTCGAGCACCGCCACTGCTACCTTCATGTAGTGGGCGTAGAGATAGTCGTGGGCGGGGTAGAGCGACCAGCTCGACAGGCCGCGCCCGGGGGTGTCCGGGGCCAGGACCCGCCAGCCGGGGCCCAGCACCCGGGCGAAGTCCTCGAAGTCCCCGCCGTGGCGGGCCAGGCCGTGCCAGGCGATGACGGTACGCGGTGCCGCGGGGTGCCAGATGCGCACGGCGACCTCCAACTCCCGCACCCTGACGAGTTCCAGAGCGTCCATGGGCGTTCTCCCTCAGTGGGCTATGCTGCATGGCAGCATAGCGGAATTTTCCGGGACTTTCGGCAAGGATGCACATTTCCCGACGGCTCGGCAGTGGATTCACCACCGAAACATGCGACAATGTATGTAAAACTGTCCGTACAAATCGAGGATGACCCGATGACTCGTCACCGCACCCTTCGTCGTGCCCTGCTGCCGGCACTGATCGCGTCGGCCTTCGCCGCGCCCCTGCAGGCGGCCGACCTGTTGACCATCACCCGGGACGCCCTGGAGAACAATGCCGAGCTGGCCTCGGCCCGGTCACAGACCGGCAGCGTCGAGGCGGGGCGGGCCGTGGAACGGGCTGACTTACTTCCGCAGGTCAATACCTCGGCGGACGTATCTCATAACCGTCAGTATGAATCTCAGACACAGACAGGCGGTTTTCCGGCAGGAGGCACGGGAGGCGGTGACGACAACTACAACAGTGCCGGCCTGACGCTGGAGGCCACCCAGGCGCTCTTCGATGCCCGCAACGCCCGCGAGGTCGAGCAGGCCGAGCGCCAGATCGACCAGCAGACCTACCAGCTGGCCGCCACCGAGCAGCAGGTGCTGATCGACGTCTCCTCGGCCTACTTCGAGATCCTGCGGGCCTACGAGGTGCTGGAGGCGCGGCGCGCCCAGGAGCGGGCCATCGGCCGCCAGCTGGAGCAGGCCCGCGAGCAGTTCGAGGTGGGGCTGATCGCCATCACCGAGGTGGAGGAGGCCAAGGCGGCCTTCGACCAGGCGCGGGCGGTCCGCATCGCTGCCGAGAGCGACCTGCAGGTGCGCTTCGAGGTCCTGGAGCGACTGACCGGCCAGCGCTATTCCAGCATCGACGCGCTGGGGGAGGAAATGCCCATCCAGTCGCCCACCCCGGACGACCGCGGCCAATGGGTCGAGCTGGCCATGGAGAACAACCCCCTGGTCCTGGCCAGCGAGGCCGGCGTCGAGGTCTCGCGCAGTAGCGTCGAGATCGCCCGCGCCCAGCGCCTGCCGACGGTCGACGCCTTCGCCAACTACAACTATGCCGACGACGACCGGGACGGCGTGGAGGGACACAACTCCGCCAGCCAGGTCGGCCTGCGCGCCAGCCTGCCGCTCTTTACCGGCGGCCGTACCCAGGCGAGCATCCGCCAGAACACCTATCGGCTGGAGGCCAGCCAGTACGACTTCGAGGCCCAGCGCCGCGATACCGTCCAGCAGGTCCGGTCACGCTTCACCCAGGTCAGCAACGACGTCTCCACGGTGGAGGCCCGGGCCCAGGCGATCGTCTCCAACCAGAGCGCCCTGGACGCCACCCGCGCCGGGTACGAGGTGGGCACCCGCAACATCGTCGATGTGCTCAACGCCGAACAGAATTTCTTCAATGCCGTCGCCGACCATGCCAGCGCCCGCTACGACTACGTGATCAACCTGCTCAGCCTGCGCCAGCAGTCGGGGACCCTGGACGTGCCGGCCGTGGAGGAGGTCAACGCCTGGCTGGACGGCGGCAGCGTCTCCTTCACCCTGCCGGAAGAGCGCGATCCGACCGATGGGGCCATGGAGATCGGTGAGCCGCCCCGTCCCCGGGAATGATGCTTAGCGTCCTAATATTTACATCCATACACGCATGGATGTAAGATTCGTTCATCTCTGACGACGCCAACGGGAACGACCGACACCATGAAAAAGCTCTTCCGACACGGCCGGACGACCCTGCTCGTCCTGGCCGCGGGCCTGTTGCTGGCCGCCTGTGGCCAGGACGAGGCCCCCCCGCAGGCCGGCGGCGACCAGGAGCGGCCGCCACATCCGGTAGAAGTGACGGAGATCGCCCGTCAGGACATCCCCCTGGACAAGTCTTACCCCTCGCTGCTGCGCAGCGATAACGAGGTCACCCTGGTGGCCCGTGTCACCGGTTTCCTCGAACAGCGCCACTTCGAGCCCGGTCAGTTGGTGGAGCAGGGGCAGACGCTTTACAGCATCGAGCCGGACCTCTACCAGGCGGCGGTCAACCAGCGCGAGGCCGACCTGCAGAGTGCCCGCGCCGAGCTCGCCCGGGCCCAGCGCGATGCCGACCGCTTCGAGCGGCTGCTGAGCCAGAACTCGGTGAGCCGGCAGCAGTATGACCAGGCGCGGGCCGAGCTGGGCGTCGCCCAGGCCGGCGTCGCCCAGGCGGAGGCGGCACTCGCCAGTGCGCGGATCGACCTGGGGTATGCCGAGGTCACCGCGCCCGTGTCGGGGATGATCAGCCTCAGCCGGGTCAACGTCGGTAACCTGGTGAGCAGCGGCACCGAACTCGCCACCATCACGCCGCTCGATCCCCTGGAGGTCCGCCTGCAGCTGCCCCAGCGCGATGCCTTCGAGCTGCGCCGCCAGATGGGCGATCAGTCCGTCGAGGCGATCACCGCGATGCTGCGCATTCCCGGGGCAGACGGTGCCGAGGGCTCGACCCTCGAAGGCCACCTCGACTTCCTGGGCTCCCGGGTGGAGGAGGCCACCAGCACCGTCCAGGCCAGCGCCACCTTCGCCAATCCGGAAGGTCGCGTGCTGCCCGGCCAGTTCGTGCGGGTCAGCCTGGAGGGGCTGAAGCGCTATGACGTGCTGGCGGTGCCCGAGATCGCCATCGGCCAGGGGCTGATGGGGCCCCAGGTGTTCGTGCTCGACGAGGACGATGTGGCCCGGGCCCGCACCGTGGAGCTGGGCGAGGTGGCCGGTCCCTGGCAGATCATCCGCGGCGGCCTGGAGGTCGGCGAGCGGGTGGTGGTCGGCGACCCCTCCGGCATCGAACCGGGCACGGCCATCGACCCCCAGCCCTTCGATGGCGAGGCCGGCGAGATCGTCGAGGAGGTCGAGCAGGCCGAGGCCGAGGCCGAGCAGGAAGCCGCCGAGGAGATGCAGCAAGGTGCCGGCTCACCGCCTGCCGGTGAGCAGGAAGGCGAGGCGGACGAGGACGACGCCTCATGAGCTTCTCCAACTTCTTCATCAAGCGGCCGATCTTCGCCACGGTGCTGGCGATCATCCTGACGCTGATCGGGGTGATGAGCATGCGGGTGCTGCCGGTCGAGCAGTACCCCAGCGTGGTGCCGCCCACCGTCTCGGTGCAGGCCCAGTTCCCGGGCGCCGATGCCGAGACGGTGGCCCAGACGGTGGCTGCCCCGCTGGCCGAGGCGATCAATGGGGTCGAGGACATGCTCTACATGACCTCGACGAGTGCCGACAACGGCACCATGAGCCTCAACGTTGCCTTCAATATCGGCACCGAGGGCGACATCAACACCATCAACGTCAACAACCGCGTGCAGGGGGCGCTGTCGCAGCTGCCCGAGGCGGTCCAGGCCCAGGGCGTGCAGGTGGAGCTGCGTTCCAGCTCGATCCTGATGCTGGTGGCGCTGATCTCGCCGGAGGGCGACTACGATCGCACCTTCATGCAGAACTATGCCACCCTCAACATCCTCGACGAGCTGCGCCAGGTGCCCGGTGTCGGCAATGCCGAGGTGCTGGGTGGTGGCGAGTTCGCCATGCGCATCTGGATGGACCCGGACAAGCTGGCCCAGTACGACCTGACCCCCACCGAGGTGGCCGCCGCCATCCGTGCGCAGAACACCGAGGTGCCGGCGGGCAGCCTGGCGGCCACGCCCCAGAGCGAGCCGCGGGCCTTCAGCTACACCATCACCGCGGGCGGACGGCTCAGCGACGTCGATGACTTCCGCGAGATCTTCCTGCGCACCAATCCGGATGGCTCGTCGCTGCGCCTGCAGGACGTGGCGCGCATCGAGCTCGGTGCCTCCTTCTACGGCGTGGATGCCCGCCTGAACGGCGCCGCCATGTCGCCGATCATCATCAACCAGCAGCCCGGGGCCAACGCCCTGGAGACGGCCGAGGCGGTCAAGGCGACCATGGCCGAGCTGGAGGGGCGTTTCCCGCCCGGGCTCGAACAGGTAGTGCCCTATGACACCACCCTGTTCATCGATGCCTCCGTCAGCACCGTGACCAAGGTGTTCATCGAGGCCTTCCTGATCGTCGGCGTGATCCTGTTCATCTTCCTGCAGAACTGGCGCTTCACGGTGATCGCCATGTCGGTGGTGCCGGTCTCGGTGCTGGCGACCTTCGCCGGCTTCTTCGCCTTCGGCTTCTCCATCAACCTGCTGACGCTGTTCGCCCTGGTGCTCTCCATCGGCATCGTGGTCGACGACGCCATCCTGGTGGTGGAAAACGTCGAACGGGTGCTCAGCGAGGACGAGGAGATCACCGTCACCCAGGCGACTATCCGCGCCATGAAGGAGGTGGGCGGCCCGGTCATCGCCACCTCGCTGATCATGGCCGCGGTGTTCGTGCCGGTGGCCTTCCTGGGTGGCTTCACCGGCCAGATCTACCAGCAGTTCGCGCTGACCGTGGCGATCTCGGTGGCCTTCTCGGCGCTGATGGCGCTGACCTTCACTCCGGCGCTGTCGGCGATCTTCATCAAGCACAAGCCGGTAAACGGCAACGAAACGACGTTTCGGCGAGCCATCAATACGCCCCTGCGCCTCTTCGATCGCCTCTTCGCCGCCATCACCGCCGTCTACATGTGGGTGGTCAAGGTGCTGGTGCGCTTCTGGGGCCTGGCGCTGCTGCTCACCGCGCTGGTGATCGGCGGTTCCTGGTGGCTCTACCAGAACACCCCCTCGACCCTGGTACCGGAGACCGACCAGGGGATCGTGCTGGCCAGCGTGCAGCTGCCGGACTCCGCCTCCCTGGCGCGCACCCAGGACTACATGGGCGAGCTGAGCTCGCGCATCGAGGAGATTTCCGGGGTCAGCTACGTGGCGGCGGTCGCCGGCTACGACATCCTCTCCAGTGCCGTGAACACCGCGCGGGGCGTGATGTTCATCAACATGGAACCCTGGGCGGAGCGCGAGCTCACCGCCGAGGGGCTGGTGGGGCAGGTGATGCAGCTGGGGGCCCAGGTGCCGGGCGGCTCGGCCATGGCCTTCAACATGCCGCCGATCATGGGGCTCTCCACCACCGGCGGCTTCACCGGCTACCTGCAGTCCTTCGAGGGCGCGAACCCCCAGGAGCTCTTCCAGGCCTCGGTACAGGTGATGCAGGCGGCGGGGGAACACCCGGCACTGCAGCGGGTGTTCACCACCTTCAACGTCAACGTGCCGGGCTACCGGGCCGAGATCGACCAGCAGAAGGCGCTCAGCTACGGCGTGGCGCTTCAGGACCTCAATGCCACCCTGTCGAACACCTTCGGCAACGGCTTCGTCAACTACTTCAGCTACCAGAACCGCAACTTCCAGGTCTACCTGCAGAACGAGGACGAGTTCCGCAGGACCCCGGACGACATCAACAACGTCTACGTGCGCGGCGGCAACGGCGAGCGGATCCCGCTCTCGGAGTTCGTGACCCTTGAGCGCCAGGCCAAGCCGGCGGTGGTGTCGCGCTTCGGGGTCTACCTGGGTGCCCAGTTCCAGGGCGGCCCGGCACCGGGCTACAGCTCCGGCGAGGCGGTCGCCGCCATGGAGGAGATCGTCCAGGAGACCCTGGGCGACGACTGGGGCATGGGCTGGACCGGCACCGCCTACCAGGAGACCCAGATGGGCAGCACCGCCACCCTGGCCATCGTCTTCGGCCTGCTGATGGTGTTCCTGATCCTGGCGGCTCAGTACGAGAGCTGGTCGCTGCCGCTGGCGGTGCTCACCGCGACCCCGTTCGCCTTCCTCGGCGGCATCGGCGGCATCGTGCTGCGCGGGCTCGACACCAGCGTCTACGTGGAGATCGGCATGCTGGTGGTGGTGGGGCTGGCGGCCAAGAACGCCATCCTGATCGTCGAGTTCGCCGAGCTGCAGCGCAAGGAGCAGGGCCAGTCGATCCGCGAAGCGGCCATCACCGCGGCACGGCTGCGTTTCCGGCCCATCGTGATGACCTCGCTGGCGTTCATCTTCGGTACCCTGCCTCTGGCGCTGGCCACCGGGGCGAGCGATACCAGCAGCCACCACATCGGCACCACGGTGGCGGTGGGCATGGCCACGGTGGCGGTGCTGGGCAGCTTCTTCGTGCCGAGCTTCTACGCCATGATCGCGGCGGTCTCCGACTGGCTGCGGCGCAGGGTACTCGGTGGTGGCACCGAGCATCGCCGTGCGGCCGGCACCGACCAGCCCTGAGGCCCGGGTGCCAGCGCCAGGCGCTGGCACCCGATCACCCCTACGCAGGAAAAGGGGCGCTCCGATCGGGGGCGCCCCTTTTCCTGTCAAGGGCCGGCCGGGGATGCTTGCGGGCCCGTCCATGACCCACATCAGGGATAGGCTGCCCTCTCCGTTGCCCGGATGGTCTACGCTGAGGCAAGAGACTCATTCGTTGGCTAAGTATTGCCGGGAGGTGCCCCATGGAAACCGTACGCCAGATTGCCCTGAGCTTCCCGGTGGTGGTGTTCAGCGTGCTGCTTGCCCTCGTCGCCCTCTACTGGCTGCTGGTGGCGCTGCGCCTGGCGCCGGTGGAGTGCTTCGAGCACGACAGCCTCAAGGGCGACCACCTGGCCAGTACCCTGGTGGCGCTGGGCTTCGCCGGGGTGCCGGCTTCCTTCGCGCTGACGGTGCTGCTGGTGCTGGCGGGGGCCATCACCCTGGGGGTGGAACTCGCCGTGCTGCGCTGGCTGCCGCTGGGGCTGTTCCGCATCCCGGTCGGGGTGGCGGTGCTGTGGGGGGCCTTCGCGCTCGCCTCGCCGCTGGCGGGGGGGCTATGCCATGCCCTGCATCGTTGGTTCCATCGCCATGCCCCGCAGCAGCGGCGCTGCCTGCTCGGCGAGAAGGTCGAGGTGAAGGCAGAAGCCGATGCCGATGGCTGGGCCACGGCGGCGCTGGTCGACGATCCGGAATGGCAGGTGCGCCTGCACGGCAAGCCCGGCAACCTGCCGCATCTCGGTGAACGCCGCGTGCTGGTCAAGTACGTGGCCGGGGAGGACGCCTATCGGAGCGTGCCGGTGGCCGAGTACCGCGAGGCGCGAGCCCATCTCAGTCGGTTGCGCCTGCGCCAGGGACGCGGCGGCCAGGGGGGGAGCGGCGCCGCGGCCTCATCCTGAAGCCGGGGCGCGCATCAGTTCCAGTTGGGCGTCCAGCAGCACCGTGCCGCGTTCGAGGATCGAGAAGCGTTCGTGGTTGCGCAGCCAGTCGTGGAAGAGCCCGCCGAGCATCGCCTGCAGCAGTTCGCCGGCCACCCCGGGGTCGAGCCCCGGGCGCAAGTGGCCCAGGTGAGCCGCACAGCCGCAATAGTCGATCAGCGCCCCGCACGCCTCCTCGGCCATCTCGTTCTGCATGGCCAGCGGGTCGATGTCACCGAAGACCTCGCAGTGATGGATGAGAATGGCATGCACGCGCCGGTAGCGTGGCTGCTCGAGGCGCTCGAAGCCCTTCAGGCAGGCCAGGCGGATCGCCTCGAGGGGACGCTCGGCGAGGCTCGGGTCGCCGATCTCTTCCACCAGTTCCTGGAAGGGCATGCGCACGCGCTGCAGCATGGCCTGGAAGAGGTCGGCCTTGTTGCGGAAGTGCCAGTAGATGGCGCCGCGCGTCATGTCGGCGTGACGGGCGATCTGTTCCAGGGAGGTGCGGGCCACGCCCTTCTCGAGAAAGACCTCCTCGGCGGCGTCCAGCAGGGCCTCCCGGGTAGCGGCGGCCTCGGCCTTGGTGCGTCTTGCCATGGAAGCGGGCTCTCCAGCGTTCTGGTGATGGTCGTATTCTACCCGAGTCGCCTCGCCATTTACATACACCATTGTATGGATAATGACCCGCCGGTCACGCCACCCGGGCTCGTCTTCGATGCGTCAGTGGCGTATAAGGAAGCCACGAAAAACACCGTTCTGTGACGCAAGGAGCGCCCATGGCTCGTGCCCCCTTCGAACTCGCCGGTACCCGCGTGGTGGCAGGCTCGAGGACCCAGATCGACGTGCCGGTGGCGCGCCTCTACACCCATGCCCCGCTCTACATTCCCGTCGAGGTGGTGCACGGCCGTCAGTCCGGGCCGGTGCTGCTGGTCTGCGGCGGGATCCACGGCGACGAGATCAATGGCGTGGAGATCGTGCGCCGCCTGCTGCGCTCGAAGCAGCTCCAGAGCCTGCGCGGCACCCTGATTGCCGTGCCGATCGTCAACGTCTTCGGCTTCGTGCAGCACAGCCGCTACCTGCCGGACCGCCGCGACCTCAACCGCTGCTTCCCGGGCAGCGAGTCGGGCTCGCTGGGTGGGCGAGTGGCGGCGCTGTTCCGCGAGCAGATCGTCGACCACGCCACCCACATCATCGATCTGCATACCGGCGCCATCCACCGCACCAACCTGCCGCAGATCCGCGCCCAGCTGACGTCCGGGGGCGAGACCGAGCGCATGGCCAATGCCTTCGGGGCGCCGGTGATCCTCAACGCCGAGCTGCGCGAGGGCAGCCTGCGCCACTACGCCCAGAACCGCGGCATCCCGGTGCTCACCTACGAGGCCGGCGAGGCGCTGCGCTTCGACCAGTGGGCGATCACCCCGGGGGTGCGGGGCGTGCTGCGGGTGATGCGTCGGCTGGGGATGTTGACCGGCGAGCATCGCCGTCGCCCGGTGCCGGCCGCGGAGGTGGCCAACGGCTCGAGCTGGGCGCGGGCGCCCATCGATGGCATCCTGCGCCCCCAGGTGCGGCTCGGGGCCCGGGTGGCGAAGGGCGAACTGCTGGGGCGGGTGGCGGATCCCTTCGGCAACGCCGAGGGCGAGGTGCGCTCGGTGGCCGACGGCATCGTGATCGGCATGAGCCGACTGCCGCTGGCCAACGAGGGCGAGGCGCTGTTCCATATCGCCCGCTTCGACGCCATCGAGGAGGCCGAGAGCGCCATCGAGGACTTCCACTCCAGCCTGGAGCCGCCGCCCGACGCGCTCTACTGAGCCGCGCCCCAGACGCGGACGGCGCCGATGTCTCGACGCCGTCCGCGCTTCGGGAGGCGCCGGCCTCAGGCCACGGCGGCGGCCTCGCGCTCGGGGACCAGGCCCAGGGCGTCGTCGAGGACCTGCAGGCCCGCGCCCTCGCGGTGGGCGTGCTCGGAGAGGTGCCGGCGGAACTTGCGCCCGCCCGGCTGGCCCTGGAAGAGCCCCAGCAGGTGGCGGGTGACGTGGTTGAGCTTTGCGCCCTCCGCCAGGCGGCGGGCGATATAGGGGCGCAGCGCGCGCGCGGCCGCATGGCGGCTCTCTGCCGGGCCCGACACGCCGTATAGCGCCTCGTCGACGCCGGCCAGCAGCCAGGGGTTCTGGTAGGCCTCGCGGCCGACCATCACGCTGTCCAGGCGCTCGAGCTGTTCCCGGCAGGCGTCGAGACTCTTCAGGCCGCCGTTGATGCCGATATGCAGCTCGGGATGGCTCGCCTTGAGCCGATGGACGCGACCGTAGTTGAGCGGCGGGATATCGCGGTTTTCCTTGGGGGAGAGCCCCTCGAGCCACGCCTTGCGCGCATGCACGATGAAGGTGTCGCAGCCGGCCTCGGCCACGGTGGCGATGAAGCGCTCGAGGTCGGCATCCTCGTCCTGGTCGTCGATGCCGATGCGACACTTGACCGTGACCGGGATCGAGACCGCCTCGCGCATGGCGCGCACGGCGCCGGCCACCTTCTCGGGGTGGCCCATCAGGCAGGCGCCGATCAGGTTGTTCTGCACCCGGTCGCTCGGGCAGCCGACGTTGAGGTTGACCTCGTCATAGCCCCATGCCTCGGCGATGGCCGCGCACTCGGCGAGTTCACCGGCGTCGCTGCCGCCCAGCTGCAGGGCGAGTGGATGTTCGACGTCGTCATGGCCCAGGAATCGGCTGCGCGGGCTGCCGTGCAGAATGGCGCCGGTGGTCACCATCTCGGTATAGAGCAGGGCGCGGCGGGTCAGGGTCCGGGCGAACGCGCGGTAGTCGCGGGTCGTCCAGTCCATCATAGGCGCGACGGAGAAAGTCCTGTCCAGCGCGGGTCGCGCGGTGCCAGTATCCATGCGGGTTGTGGCTGTTGCCTTATCTGTCATAACTGTACATATTTACAGTGGTTGAGCCCTGTTTTTCGCCATGCGTTGGTACATTTTTGGCACACGGGGCCGTGGCAATTTGGTACATCGGGAGGTTCACGTGGCGACGATCAGGAAGCGTCGGCGAAAGGACGGCAGTTTCTCATACCTGGCCCAGATCCGCATCGCCCGCCGTGGGCAACCAGACCACTCAGAGTCGCGGACGTTCCCCAGGAAGGCGATGGCAGAGGAGTGGGCCAAGCGCCGCGAGCTCGAGCTCAGCAGCCCCGGGGGCATTCTCTCGGCGAAGTGGCGCGACGTGACCTTGGACGATGCCATCGAGCGCTACCTACATGAGTTCGCCCAGGATGCAGGCCGTTCCAAGCGGGCGACGATCGAGCAGCTGCAGCGCTTCCCGATCGCCAGGGTGAAGGTCACAGAGCTGACCAGCGAGCAGGTCATCGAACACGCGGTAATGCGCCGGAACAGCGGGATCAAGCCCTCGACCATCAACCAGGACATCACTTGGCTCGGTATCATCCTCAAGACCGCGGTGGCCGCCTGGAAGATGCCGGTGGACCTGGGCGAGTTCGAATCGGCCAAGCTGCTGATGCGCAGCAAGGGGCTGCTCTCGAGGCCGGGATCACGAAGCCGGCGACCCTCCGATCACGAGATCGAGCAGATCCGTGCGTATTTCCAGCGTTCGCAGCGGATCCGGCCGAGCGCGATCATTCCCATGGAAGACATCATGGACTTCGCCATCGCCTCCTCGAGGCGCCAGGAGGAGATCACCCGGCTGCTGTGGTCGGACCTGGACGAGAAGGCGATGACCTGCTGGGTGCGTGACGCAAAGCACCCCCGGCAGAAGTGGGGCAACCACAAGCGATTCAAGCTCAGCCACGAAGCCATGGCCATCATCCGCCGGCAGCCGCGTGCCCAGGGTGAAGAGCGGATCTTTCCCTACCATGGCAAGTCGATTGGTACCCGCTGGCGGGCCGCTTGTGCCGCCTGCGGGATCGAAGATCTACGCTTCCACGACCTGCGACATGAAGCGACATCCCGCCTCTTCGAGGCGGGATACGAGATCGTGGAGGTGCAGCAGTTCACGCTTCATGAGAGTTGGGATGTGCTGAAACGCTATACACATCTGAGGCCAGAAAATTTGAGGCTGAAGTGAATGTCTGGTTACCTTATTTGGCACATATTTCCAGCGTTGCAATTGGCTCATTTGAAAAGATGATAGCCGATAGGCCGACTAGAGAGAATACTGCCAACCAAGTCACTATGTAAAAATTAATGCCGTCCTTGTAATTTCTTTTGTTTATATCGAAGAAAAGGCTGGAGAGCATGGGGAAGTAGGTTAGGATGCCGAATAGAATAATCAATGTCGAGATGATTAGAGGTGCAGTTTTTAAAAGAGGATGATATGTGAGCCCAAACTCGTCCATGTATAAGAAAAATGAAAGTGCTATTATCCCCCCTAGGAATGAGGAGGTTAATTCGGACGCCTTTAAGTGAAAAAAACGTGCCGCTTTGTTGTTGCCAGAAGTGAATATAAAAAGCAGTTGAATTATGCATGCGCCGGTGGTGGTAAACAATATTAAATCAGGGGAGAATAGCGCTTCTATAGATGAGCATGGAATGACGTTCTTTGGTGTCCTGTTTATAATCATTCCTATAGTGGCAACAGAAGCTCCAAAAGCAAGGCCTCCTCCAACACTCATGAGAGCCTTTTTATTTTCTTCCTTAACATCACTGAACCAAGCATCGAACATTATGTACCCTCGCGAGGAAAATTCGCGAGGGTACATAATTTTTCACTGATTAACCAGGGTCCACATCTCATGTGCCTCGGCCCGCCGCTCGTCCAGGTACTTGGCGAGGTCCACGGCGCTGACCAGCCAGGGCGCTTTCTGCGAGTCGCCGGCGCGGTAGGCCGGTACCGGCAGGGCCTGGGCGCCGGCGCGCACGCTGGCGGTGCGCGGGCTGATGCCGAAGTAGCGCGGGGCGACTTCCTCGAGCGGCAGCTCGGCGCGGCCGTCGAACTCAGCGAGCAGTCCGAAGTAGGTGTTCATGCCGGGACTCCTTGTCGGGTCTTCCAGTGGGTGAAGCGCTGCTTGATGGTGCGAAGCATGGCCGCGGCGGTGGGGTTGTGGTCGAGCTCCGCGCGGCTCTGGATCTGACAGGCAGCGCAGAGCCAGTCGCGGGCGTCCTGCGCGTTGTGCGTGCCGTCCGGCAGTTGGGCCTCGGTGAGGCCCTGCTTGTGGCGCCGCCGGCGGTCCAGGTAGAGCCGGAAGGCCGGATCCTGACAGAGCATGGCGGCCTGCCGGGCCAGCCGGCCGCCTTTCGGTGGTGGCTGAGTCATCGGTGGGCATCCTCCTGCAGCAGCTCTTCGAACACACTGGCCAGCCGGCAGCTGGGGAAGGCGATCTCGATGGTCTGATCGCTGACGCGGCGGGCCTTGCCCTGAGCGAGCGCCTGCTGGCAGCGCTGCACCTGGGCCGCATGGTGGATGCGCTCGCCTGCACCGGCGTCACGAAGGAAGGCCCGGGCCAGCTCCACGTTGGGTGTTGCCAGGCACAGGGCCCCGAGGGCCCTGATGATGGCGTAGTCGCGTGGGTCGATGGCGTTGGCAGCGGTCATTTCAGTGGCCCCTTCTCCAGTACCTTGAGCGCCTTGCGGGCGGCGGTGGCGAACACCTTGCGGTGGCTGAGCTTCTCGGCCTGCAGCACTTCCAGGCGCAGGATCGCGCCGCTGGCCACCTCGAGTGTGTAGTCGGCGCCGTGCTCGGTGTGCATCAGCTCCATGCTGATGCGGGCATCGTCGGCGCTGGTGTGGATCAGGCTGGTGATCCGGTGGCGGGTGACGGGGTGCATGGCTCGCTCCTTCTGGTGGTGGTCAGCGGCGATGCCGGGCGTGCTGTTCGCGCATGCCCTGGCACTCGATGCAGGTAGTGGCCCAGGGCGCGGCATCGCGCCGGGCTGCGGGGATCTCGTCGCCACACTCCTCGCACTCGGTGGCGTGCACCGGTGCGGTGGCCTGCAGGCGGCTGGCGAGGGCGCCCTCGAGGCGCCGCTCCATCAGCTCGGTGGCGATATCGGCGTTGTCAGCCATGGGTGGCGCCCTCCTGGTTGGCCTGTTGTTTTTCCAAGCGCACGCGGTTGGCGGCATGGACGCGCTGGCGTACCGCCTCGCGCTCCTCGTCGCCCAACAGGTCATGCAGACTGAGACTTTCGGGCACCTGGCGGGCGTCGATGTCGAGCAATCCATCGTCGTTATCGAACCGAATGCGCATGAGGACGTCGCCGTGCTGGATCGGTAAGGCCATCAGCTCCTCGACCTGTTCGCGGGGGAGCGCCTCGAGGACATGGCGCGCCGCGGTCTTCGCTACGGCGAGCTCTCGTTCGGCACGCTCCAGCGATTCGCGATGGATCTCGAGCATCGAGAGTTTGCTGCTGACGTTCTGCAGAGCGTCGTAGAGTTCCTGGTTCTGGATGGTCATGACAGGCTCCTTGCGGGTTGCGGTGCTTGCTGGACACGCCGGCTGCTGGGGTGCGGCAGGCGGGCGAGGTCGATGCCGAGCTTTCGGGCGATGTGGTCGAGTCCGGCGTCGGTGAATTCGGTGCGGCCGTAGTGGGTCCAGCCGCAGATGGGGTGCCAGTAGGTGCCGGTGGCCACGATCATCAGGCTCACCCGGCCGCGGTATGGGCCGGCGGGCAGGTTGTCCGGCCCGAGCACGCCGGCGTCGCGTAGGCGGCGCGCCAGGGTGTTGCGGCCCAGGTTGAGCAGCGGCGCGGCTTGGTCGAGGGTGTAGGTGGGGTGATGCATGGCGGCCTCCTGTCTCTACTGGCTCGACTGCTGGAACACCCAGCACTTCACGCTCGCGCCGTTCAGGCGGATGCGAGAGCGCACGGTGCGGTTGGCTTCGAGGAACTTCCGGGACTTGCTGGCCTTGAGGTAGCGCTTGAGCTCGCGGATCTCGGGCACGCGCAGCTTGTGCTCGGCACAGGCGCGCTCGAAGTCCTTGAGGTTGATGGCCACCTCGTTGCTGCCGTAGCCGTAGTGATTGAGCACCGGCTCGTCGCGGAGGCCCTCCAGGTACTCGAAGGCCTCCCAGAACTCCTGCACGAGGGTGTGATCGGCGTTGATCGCCTGCTGGCGGTCCTTGGCCATCTGCCACACGTGGCCGCAGGCCATATCGATGGTCTGGGCGTTGAACAGGCCCAGCCCTTCGGGGCCCAGGCAATTCACCAGGGCCATCAACTGGCCGTGGCACTTGGCGATGCGTAGCACCTTGATGTCTGGGTCTTCCGCCAGGCGGTTGGCGTAGGGCTTGGCGCGCGCCTTGATCAGCTCGAGCAGCGGTGCCTCGCGTTGGGCGACCTCCAGGGCAAACTGGCTGACGTTCTCGAGCTCTGTCTTCTCCAGCGCTTCGGCCAGTTCCTTGGTCTGGTGGGTTTGCCCCTCGCGGGTGAAGTGCAGGTGGCAGATGCGGGTCTGGATGGCCTCGCCGGCCTGCACCGGCGCGTTCTGGCTGATGACGATGCTGCCGCGGAAGGGCGGCTCGTAGGTGTCGTTGCCGCTGTTCTTCACGCCCCGGGCGCGGATCGAGCGGCCGTTGAAGGCGGTCTTGAGCTCGTCCCAGTCGAACTGCTTCTGCTTGGCGCCGCCTTCCTGCTCGCGGTCGGACTCGATCAACACCACCGGCAGGTTGCTCACCTGGGCGAAGTTGCGCGAGCGCGCCGGCATGGTGGCCTTGGATGGGTCGAAGCCCTCGTAGTCGCGGCGGCCCACCAGCTTCCACAGGAACTCGATGAGCGTGGACTTGCCGGCACCGGCCTCACCGACGATCTCCAGGAAGGGGAAGCTGCCCATCTCGGCGCGGAGCTGCTCGGCGAGCAGGCTGCCCAGCCAGAACGCCAGGGCCACTAGGCCCTTGGTGCCGAAGGCGCCCAGCAGCTGGGTCGTCCATCCGGTTTGATAGGCCTTGCGGTCCGGATTGAGGTGCAGGGTGACCGACTGGCTCAGGGTCTTGAGGTGCTTGCGCGGGCCGAGCTCGAAGTAGTCCTCGGCATTGATGCGCACCAGCTTGCCGCCGGCCACGGCCAGTTCGCCGAACACATAGGCGCCGTGCTCCTTGCTGTAGCCGATGAAGTCGATGGTCTCGACCGTCTTGATGTTGCCGATCTGGTCCTGCAGCAGGGTATCCAGCTGCTGGCTGGTGCCCGTCCACACCGCGCCCGGGGCCACGCCGAGCAAGCGCTTCTTGTACTCGCTGGCACTGGCCAGCTGGCCGCCGCTGAAGGTGTTCTTTACCGGCGCGCGGCCATCGGGGAACTCGACCCGGTAGTAATACCAGCTCTCGTCGGTGACCAGGTTGGCCTGGTAGTAGAGCGCCGTTGGGAAGCAGGTGCAGATGCGCTTCACGCTGCCGGCCTGCTCCAGGGCCGCATCGCGGATGGCCGGGTTGAGGCTCTGCTGGTCGCCGCCATCCTCGCCCTCGGCTCGCACGGCGCGGTCGAAGGCGTCCATGTCGAGCTTCCACCACCACACCTGGCGCTTGTACTCGAACCAGAACTCGCGGCGCTCGGTGCGCTTGAAGATGATCAGCGCCTTGGCCATGGCGCTGGGGGCCAGCAGTAGATCGCCGTGGTAGCGGTAGCGCTCCAGGTGGTTATCCGTGAGCTCGCCGCGCTGGTGGGCATCGTTCCAGTCGAACCTGCCACCGCCAGGGATCTGCGCGGCCTGGCACTCCCAGCCTTCGGCGCGGGCGCGTTCCACCCACTTGCGGGTGGCCTTCTGGCCGGCGGTGTTGCTGTCCAGCGCCCACACCAGGGTGGGGCGGCAGGTACCGGCCTGGTGGGCGGCGTCTGCCAGGGCCTGGAGCGCCTCGGCGGGGTAGTTGCTGCAGCTCATCGCCGAGGCCGCGGCGATGCCATGGTGGTAGAGCGCGATGGCATCGAAGATGCCCTCCACGATCCACACTTCGTCCTCGTTGGCGAGATCTACCGGGGTGAACACCGGCGGACACCACCACTGACCCTTGTAGCGCCCCACGAAATTGGCTTTCTGCTTGCCGAAGCGCTCGGGGTTGTCGAGCAGGCGCTCCCAGTAGGCGCCGCCGGGCAGCGGGAAGCGCACGGTGGCTGTGCCGCCCACGTTCTGCCGCCAGTAGCTCTCCTGGGTGTACCAGCCCTGGATGCGCTCGAGCGAGAAGCCTCGGCCGTCGCGCAGGTAGCCATCGGCCACCGGGGTGGTGCTGGTCGGCTTCTCGTGCGGGGCTTGATCAGCGCGCGGGGCGTAGCGCTCCGACCAGCTGGCGAAGAACTCCGGGAACAACTCCTTCATGTGGATCTGACTGCCGCAGTTGTTCTCGCGGCCGCACTTCAGCATCCACGGCGCCTCGGTGGCGATGTACGCCTCGCGCTTGCCGCAGTCGGGGCACTGCACCTTTTGCAGGTACGGGCCCCGCTCTTCGGCGCGGTAGTCGCGTTGCAAACGCGCGAGGATGTCCTGGCGCAGCGATGGATTCACGCTGTGCCTCCTTTATCCGAGGTGAAGGGGGAGGGGGTTACTGCTCGATGACGACCGGGCGGCGGCGGTCGCGATCCACGACGATGGCGCGTTGCTCTCGGCGCGCCTGCTGCAGCACGTTCAGCAGATCGTTCACCGTGAAGACCACCGGCCGGCCGTCTTCCGTGCGCAGGAGCACCATGTGTGAGGTGCTGGCATCGACATCGATGCGCGCCTGCTGGTTGGTGCTCTCGATCTCGGCATAGGCCTGGAGCGCGGCCAGCTCGGCGGCCTCTTCGGTCATGTCGTGGTGGTGCGCCAGGTGCTCGATACAATCGCGCAGGGCGTTCTCCCGGTTCTCCCAGCGGGTGCGGAAGAGCTGGGCGCTGGCGATGTTGTGGGCATCCAGGTGCGGCGAGCGAAGCGGGGTCACGTTGGTCATGGTCTCGGTCTCCTTCAGCATTCGTTGAGCTGCTCGAGCAGCACCTGGCGCGAGGCCCGGTCGACGGGAATGCGCACGTCGGTGGCGGGGGCTCGGCTGGGTGAGGTGGTGGTGGCGAACTCGACCAGCAGCTTGCCGCTCCAGCCGCAGGCCGGGCTGGTGCACTGGGCGTAGACCTCGTAGAACACCGGCGAGGGGCGCTTGCTGGTTCGGGTGATGGCACGTTGCGCGCAATGCAGGCAAAGAATTCTCACCGGGGATCTCCTTTCACTTCGTAGAGCGCGCGGCCGCGGCCGGTGAGGCCCTGGGCGCCGCGCCGGATGCGGCGACGCAACAGCCATTCGGCGGCCTGCTCGCGGGACTCCAGCCCCTGCTGATGGCGAACGGCATCGAGCACTGCCCGGGCTTGCTGGTCGAGTTCCACGGGTTGTTCCGGCATAGGGACCTCTAATGCACGGTGGATGTGGTGGTGTGCTCAGCCGGTGTGAGCCGCGAGAGTGTCGGTAAGGGATGCGGGATCGATGCCGAGCACGTCGCGGGCTTCCTTCATCAGCATCTGGCGCATCACTTCGGCCTTGGGCACGCCCAGGTAATTGGCCAGCGCGGTGATCACGTCCGACTCGTACTGATCGAGGTAGACGGTGGCCTTATTGGAGCGGATGCGTTTCGGGTCCTGGTACATGGCGAGGTTCCTTATGCAGCAGGTCAGGACAGACGGCCGATCAAGCCCGGCCGGCTCTTTCGGTTTCGGCTTCGTAGTGCTCGATGCCGAGCAGGATGAGCATTCGGGTGGTGGCGGAGAGCGAGCGCATCTCCAGCTGGGCGATGCCCTCGAGCTTGGTGCGCTCGGTATCGGTGACCTGGGTCATCACCGGGCGGTTACAGCCGCGCGGGGCGCGGGCCGCAACGGCGGCTTGCATGGTCTCGGCGGTGTCCATGGGTTAGGCTTCCTTAATGTTGTCTAAGACTGCGATTCGATGATGGTTCACGTATGTGGACCTGTCAAGCGGGATGGTGCAAATTTGAGAACCACAGGTGAGCGACTCAAGGCGGAGCGTGAGCGTTTGGGCTTGAGCCAGACGGCGTTAGCCCAGGTCGGTGGGGTCGGCAAAACGACTCAGATTAACTACGAAAAAGATGCTCGGAGTCCTGATGCCTCTTACCTATCTGCGTTGGATGGGGCGGGAGTTGATGTGCAGTACGTCCTCACAGGTCGACGCTCAAGCCATGACCATGGTTCACAAACGTTGACACCCCTCAGCGCTTCGGGTGCCGATATGTCCGAAGTGAAGATGTACGACATAGAGGCCGCTGCCGGTGATGGTCGCTCCCTGGAACAGGAAGAGGTCGAATCCACGCTCTACTTCCCCACCGAGCAGCTGGCCGCCCAGGGGCTGGACCCGGCCCAGGTGGTGGGTATCAAGGTGCGCGGCGATTCCATGGACGGCACTCTCGCCGATGGCGATTGGGTGCTGGTGGACCGCAGCCGGCGCGAGCCGAAACCGGAGGGGGTGTTTCTGCTGTTGGTACACGGCGAGCGGCGCATCAAGCGCGTGCAGCGGGTGGCAGGGGGCGCCTGGCTGCTGATCAGCGACAACGAGCATTATCAGCCCGAGATGATCAAGCCCGAGGAGATGCGGGACGTGGAGATCCTGGGGCGGTGTGAGATTCGGATTGGGCGGGTTTCGTGATTTACTATAGTGTAATTATTTTCGGAATTTTAGTATATGCAAGGGGATGATATGGAAGAGCATCGTTTTTCTGTTAGTACTGTCACCCAAGGGAATCACAAGTTTTATACTTGCACTATACCCTCTGATATTCTTGCGCGCTGCTGTTTTGTGTCGAATAGATTTGATGATCCTGTAGAGGGTTTTCAAAGGGTTTGATCTTACCCAGCATTGGTGGACACCGGTCTAAGCGATCATTTGGGCCTCAAAGGCCTCTGGACTGATCATCCCGATTGCACTGTGTCGGCGTTGCCGGTTGTAGTCCAACTCAATGTATTCGAATACCTGCCGACGCATCGCCTCACGGGTCACGAACCGCTCGCCGTGGATGGCTTCGACCTTGAGGCTGTGAAAGAAGCTCTCAGCGCAGGCATTGTCGTAACAGTTGCCCTTGGCGCTCATGCTGCACTTGAGACCGTGACGCATCAGCAGCGACTGGTACAGCGTCGAGCAGTACTGGCTCCCGCGGTCTGAATGGACAATTACGCCTTTGGGCATCTTCCGGCTCCACAGGGCCATTTTCAGGGCATCGCTGACCAGGTCAGCCGTCATGCGTTCGCTCATCGCCCAGCCGATCACCTTGCGTGAGTACAGATCAATCAGCACCGCCAGATAGAGCCAGCCTTCACCCGTTGCCAGGTAGGTGATGTCGCCGACCCATTTCTGATTCGGTGCCGTAGCGGTGAAGTCCTGCTCCATCAGGTTCGGTGCGACTGGCAGGCCATGCCGTGAATTCGTGGTGGCCTTGAACTTGCGAGCGGCTTTCGCCCGCAGGTTTTGCCGACGGAGGCTGGCGGCCACAGTATTACGGCAGATGGGTACGCCAGCATCGTTCAGGTCGCGGGTCAGCCTGGGGGCGCCTGAGCGCCCCTTGCCCTGTTCGAAGGCCTGAGCCACGCGCTGATCCGTGATCGTTTGTCGGCGGCGGCGGGAAGACGGTTCACCACCACGCTGTCGCCAGGCGTAGTAGCCGCTGCGGGCGACACCGAGAAACGCGCACATCCGATGAACGCTGAAGGCCTGACGGTGCTGCTCGATGAAGGCGTACTTCACTTCAGGCTCTTCGCGAAGTACACCGCGGCTTTTTTTGCGATTTCAAGCTCTTCCGACTTCTCAGCCAGCTGACGCTTGAGCCGCGCATTCTCGTCAGCCAAGGCCTGCTCGCGAGCCGAGACGGTTTGCTGCTGCTGGGCCTTGGCTCGCCATTGATAGAGCTGGCTGGACTGAAGCCCCAGCTCGCGAGCGGCGGCACTGGTGCCAACACGATCAGCGAGTGCCAGGGCCTCGTCCTTGTAGGCCTGGGAGTAACGGGTACGGGTCTTCTTCATCGCCGCTGCTTGCCTTGCCATGGGGTCACCTCGTTCAGTGTACTGCCTTAACGGGGTGTCCACTGTTG
This sequence comes from Halomonas rhizosphaerae, assembly GCF_030010555.1. Lineage (GTDB taxonomy): Bacteria > Pseudomonadota > Gammaproteobacteria > Pseudomonadales > Halomonadaceae > Halomonas > Halomonas rhizosphaerae. The sequence continues at coordinate 13 of NZ_JASCQP010000027.1, read as the reverse complement.
CTGGGCAAGATCA
>NZ_JASCQP010000026.1 GCF_030010555.1 Halomonas rhizosphaerae | reverse complement strand
CCTATCTAAAAAAGCTCGATGCCTTGACCCGAGAGAAGTGGGCGACGACACGGGGCAAAAAGCCCAAGCCGTCCAAGGGTTAAGGCATGAGCACCCACTGGCGCTGCTGCTACGTGCGGCATCGCTACCGCGCAGCACGTTCTACTACCAGCTCAAGGCCCTGGGGGCTGGCGATCCGTATGCGTCTCTGAAGGCGCGTATCCAGGCGATCTATGATTACCACAAGGGACGCTATGGCTATCGCCGTATCACCGCTGTGCTGCGCCAGACAGGCGAGGCGGTCAACCACAAGACCGTCCAGCGGTTGATGCAACAACTGGGCTTGAAGTCCCTCGTTCGCCCCAAGCGGTATCGGGCTTATCGAGGAGCCGAGGGCTACGCCGCCCCGAATACGCTACGGCGTCGGTTTCAGGCCCAAGGACCGAATCAACGATGGGTGACCGACATCACCGAATTCAAGGTCGATGACCAGAAGCTCTACCTGTCACCGGTCATGGATCTGTATAACGGCGAAATCATCGCCTTCCAGACCGGGCCACGACCGGTATTGGGCCTGGTGAAGCACATGTTGAGGAGCGCCTTCGACCGGCTGAGGCCGGGTGATCGGCCTCTATTGCACTCGGATCAGGGATGGCATTACCGGCACCCCAACTATCGTCGCCTGGTGGTGGAGAAACGGATACTGCGCAGCATGTCACGGAAAGGGAATTGTCTGGACAATGCCGCCATGGAGAGTTTTTTCGGCACCCTGAAAGCCGAGTACTTCCATCTGAACCGGTTCGACACCGTTGAGCAGTTGCAGCAAGGCATTGCCGACTACATCCACTACTACAACCATCAACGGATCAAGCAGAGACTAAAAGGCCTGAGCCCCGTGCAATACAGGACTCAGGCCATGGCCGCCGGTTAAGAGAACTAACCGTCCAACGATTGGGGGTCAGTTCACAAAGCCGGGCGCTGTTCGACCCGGCGCTGCGCCACCGACTGCAGCTGGTCGGTCGCCCGGAAGCGGGCTGAACTCAGGCCTCCAGGCGGCGGTGGACATAGAGGTCGTAGCGGCTGGTCCTGTCCTCGATGACGTGACGGGGCGGCGGCCCTTCGATGGGCGGGGCCTTGCGGGGCCGCTTGACCACCACCCGATGAGTCGCCACGTCCAGTGCCGCCTCGAGCAGCCGAGGGGCATCGGGGTCATCCCCGGCCAGGGTGCGGAAGAGCCGCATCTCCTTCTTGACCAGCGCGGACTTGTCCCGGTGGGGGAACATGGGGTCCAGGTGGATCACCTGGGGCGCCACGGCGCGGCTTGCCACCAGCGCCTCAAGCCCAAGGGTCGCGTCGCCGTGGGCGAGTGCCATGCGCGCGGCGATATCGCGGGTCTCGGGATCGCACCGCGCCCGCGCCAGGCCGTCCTCCAGCAGCGCAAAGATCGCCGCGACACGCTCGACCAGCAGCACCTCGGCCCCCAGGCTCGCCAGCACGAAGGCGTCGCGCCCGAGCCCCGCGGTGGCATCCACCACCGAGGGCGTGACGCCCCTGGCCAGGCCGCAGGCGCGGGCCACCAGCTGGCCACGCCCGCCGCCGAAGCGACGCCGATGGGCAGCGCGCCCGGCGACGAAGTCCACCGCCAGCGGATGGCCATGGCGCTTCGGGTCGCCGGCCAGCACCAGGCGGTCGCCCTGATGGAGCAGCAGCAGCTCGGCCTCGCCCGCCTCGGCCCGGGGCAGGCCGAGGCGGGCCGCCAGGGTAGGGTCCTGCACCCCCACCGGCACGGCACGCCTCATCGGCCCTTCTGCCAGACGACCCGGTCGCGCAGGTAGACCGGCTGCACCTCGTGGGCCGGTCGGGCCTCGCCGGCGACGAAGGCGCGGAGTGCCAGCCGTGCCATGTCGGCGGCGTCGGCCTCGGGCTCGGTCAGGCAGAGCCCCAGGCCGGCCTGCACCTCGGCGGACATCTGGTCCCACAGGGTCCAGCCGGAGCCGATGCCGACCCAGTCGTGGTCGTCATGGCCGGCGGGCAGGCGCAGCCGCGCCGGAGACATCACCGCCTCCTCGGTCAACGCCACGGGCGCGCCATCGCGGCACTGCCAGGCCGCCACGTAGATCTCGCCCATGCGCGCATCCAGCGCCGTGATCAGCCAGCGGTAGTGGTGGCGGCGATGGGCGCCCAGCGCCAGTGCCTCGAGGGTCGAGACACCGACGAGCGGGCGGTCGAGGCCGAAGGCGAGCCCCTGGGCGACCCCGGCGGCGATGCGCAGGCCGGTGAAGGAGCCCGGCCCCCTGCCATAGGCGACGGCATCCAGCGCCGAGGCCGGCAGGCCGGCCTCGGCGAGCACCTCGTCGACCATCGGCAGCAGCCGCCGGGTGTGCTCCCGCGGGGTCAGGGCGAAGCGTGAGATCAGTTCGTCGTCGAGGCCTTCGCGGCGGCGCAGCAGGGCGGCGGAACAGGCGCTCGAGGAGGCATCCAGGGCCAGCAGGATCGGCATGGGCAAGAGGTCGCGGCGGGAAATGTCGGGGCATTATACGCGCGCCACCGCCAACGACGAAGGCCCGCGCATGGCGGGCCTTCGTCGAGGGGACGCGCGAGGGGGCTCAGTCCTCCAGCGCCTCGATCACCTGGGCGGTGATGTCGTCGATGCTGCCCACCCCCTCGACGCGATGGTATTCCGGCGCCGCCTCGGGATCCTCCTTGGCCCACTGCCGGTAGTAGTCGACCAGTGGCGCGGTCTGCTCGTGGTAGACCGCCAGGCGGTTGCGCACGGTGGACTCGCGGTCGTCGTCGCGCTGGATCAGCGGCTCGCCGGTGACGTCATCCTTGCCCTCTTCCTTGGGCGGCTGGTACTCGAGATGATAGACACGGCCGGAGCCCGGGTGCACGCGGCGACCGGCCAGGCGCTTGACGATCTCCTCGTCGTCCACGGCGATCTCCAGCACGTGATCGATCTTGACCCCGGCATCCTTCATGGCCTGGGCCTGCGGGATGGTGCGCGGGAAGCCGTCGAACAGGAAGCCGTTGGCGCAGTCGGGCTGGCTGATGCGCTCCTTGACCAGGGCGATAATGATGTCGTCGGACACCAGGCCGCCGCTGTTCATGATCTCCTTGACCTTGAGCCCCAGTTCGCTGCCCTCCTTCACCGCGGCGCGCAGCATGTCGCCGGTGGAGATCTGCGGGATGCTGAACCGCTCGCAGATGAACTGGGCCTGGGTGCCCTTGCCGGCACCGGGGGCGCCCAACAGGATCAAACGCATCTGACTGCTCCTTGAAGTGTGAATCTCGTACACGAAGAAAGGGAAGACCCGAACGATAACCGTGCCGTCAGGTCCAGACAAGCGACGGGCCTAACCGCGCGCCGTCGAATACGAAAAAAAGATCCGTGCATCAATATCCTGGAAGCCGAATAGCACTTTGGTCTGCCCTGCACGATAGCGCCTGCCACAAACGACAACGGCGCCTTGCGGCGCCGTTGTGCCAGGCAGGATGGCGTCCTACAGCAGCAGGCGACGGATATCCGTCAGCACCTGGCCCAGGAAGGCGGTGAAGCGCGCCGCATCGGCGCCGTTGACCGCCCGGTGGTCATAGGAGAGGCACAGCGGCATCATCAGCCGCGGCTGGAAGGCCTGACCGTCCCACACCGGCTTCATCTGCGCCTTGGAGATGCCGAGAATGGCCACCTCCGGGGCGTTGACGATCGGCGTGAAGGCCGTGCCGCCGATGGAGCCCAGGCTGGAGATGGTGAAGCAGCCACCGGTCATCTCCTCGCGCTTGAGCTTCTTCGACTGCGCCTTCTTGGCCAGTTCCACGGACTCCTTGGCCAGTTCGATCAGTGACTTGCGGTCGGCATCGCGGATCACCGGTACCATCAGGCCATCCGGGGTGTCCACGGCGACGCCGATATGCACGTACTTCTTGTGGACCACCGTCTCGCCGTCGCTCTTCAGGCTGACGTTGAACTGCGGGTACTGGCGCAGTGCGAAGGCGCAGGCCTTGATCAGGAAGGGCAGCGGCGTGAGCTTGGCACCCTGGGCCTCGGCCTCGGCCTTCATCGACTTGCGGAAGGCCTCCAGCTCGGTGATGTCCGCCTCGTCGAACTGGGTGACGTGGGGCAGGTTGACCCAGCTGCGATGCAGGTTGGTGGCGCCCATCTTCATCAGGCGGCCCATGGGCTTCTCTTCCACTTCGCCGAACTGGCTGAAGTCCTGGTCAGGGATCGGCGGGATGCCACCCCCGGCCGCCGCCGGCGGTGCTGCCGCCGCGGGTGTGCTGGCCTTGCCGTCCATCACCTGCTTGACGTAGGCGTGGACGTCCTCCTTGAGGACGCGGTCCTTGGGGCCGCTGGGCCTGACCAGTCCCAGGTCGACGCCCAACTCGCGGGCCAGCATGCGCACCGCCGGACCGGCATGCACCAGCTTGCCGTCGCGCGGCTTGTGGGCGGCCATCTGGGCCTCGGGGCTCGGCGAGCCGGCGGGCGTTCCCGACGGCGCCTCGGCCTTCGCGGCCTGGGGGTCGGGCGTCTTCGCGGCCGGTTGGGACGCGGCCTTGCTGCCGGTACCCGGCGTGCCGGCCACCTCGATATAGCCGATCAGGTCGCCCTCGGAGACGGTATCGCCCTCCTTCACGGTCAGCTCGAGCAGCTTGCCCTTGTAGGGGCTGGGCACGTCCATGGAGGCCTTGTCGGACTCCAGGGTGATCAGCGGGTCCTCCTCGTCGACCTCGTCGCCGGCGCTGGCGGCGATCTCGATGATCGGCACATCGGAGGAGCCGGAGAGGTCCGGGACGCGAATCTCCTTCCGCTCGGGCTCGCCACCGCCGGCTCCCTCCTCCTCGGCCGGGGCCGACGCCTGCGGGGCGCTCGCTGCCGGCTCGGGCGCCGACTCGGCGGCGGGCTCGGCGTCGCCGCCCCCCTCGCCGGTACCCGCGTCCTCGACGTCCATGGTGCCGATCACGTCGCCCTCGGAGACGGTGTCACCCTCCTTCACGGTGAGCGAGACCAGCTTGCCGGCATGGGGGCTCGGCACGTCCATGGAGGCCTTGTCGGACTCCAGGGTGATCAGCGTATCCTCGGCGGCCACTTCATCGCCCTCGGCCACCGCCACCTCGATGATCTCCACATCCGCGGAGCCCCCCAGATCGGGGACCTTGATCTCCACGGTGCGCTTGCCACCGCCCCCGCTCCTGGCGGCGGGCTTCTCCGGGGCCGGTTCGGGCGCGGGCTCGGGGTCCTTCTGCGCCTCGGAAGCCTCGCTTTTCTCCTCGGCCTCGCCGCCGCCCTCGACCTCGATCTCGACGATGTCGTCGCCCTCGGAGACGGTGTCGCCCTCCTTGACCAGCACCTTCAGTACCTTGCCGCCCTTCGGCGCCGGCACGTCCATGCTGGCCTTGTCGGACTCCAGCGTGATCAGGGTGTCCTCGGGGGCAATGACATCGCCCTCGGCCACCGCGATCTCGATGATTTCCACATCGGTATCGCCACCGATGTCCGGAACTTTGATGATTTCGCTACTCAAGGTCGCGCTCCTTCAAACTCTTGACGGGGGCGGGCCCCGCGGGCCCGCCATGCCACCGGATCAGTCGGTCGGCGCCTCACACCTCAAGCGGGTTGGGCTTGGCCGGGTCGATGCCGTACTTCTTGAGCGCCTCGCCGACGACCTTGCGATCCAGCTCGCCACGGTCGGCCAGCGCCTTGAGCGCGGCCACGGTCACGAAGCGGCGATCGACCTCGAAGAAGGCGCGCAGCTTCTCGCGGGTATCGGAGCGACCGAAGCCGTCGGTGCCCAGTACATGGTAGTCGGTCGGCACCCAGGCGCGGACCTGGTCGGCGAACAGCTTCATGTAGTCGGTGGAGGCGATCGCCGGCCCCTTGCGGCCTTCCAGGCAGGCGGTGACGTGGGGCTTGCCCGGCTCGGCCTCGGGATTGATGAAGGCCTGGCGATCGATCTCCAGGGCCTCGCGGCGCAGCTCGTTGAAGCTGGTGACGCTCCAGATGTCGGCGCCCACGCCCCACTCCTCGGCGAGCATCTCGGCGGCGGCCTCGACCTCGCGCAGGATGGTGCCACAGCCCAGCAGCTGCACGCGGCCCTTGTCGCCCTGCGTCTCGCGCAGCAGGTACATGCCCTTGATGATGTCGGCGGCGGGCACCTCGTCGAGGGCCGGGTGCTCGTAGTTCTCGTTCATCACCGTCAGGTAGTAGAAGCAGTTCTCCTTGTCGGTGAACATGCGCTTCAGGCCGTCCTGGACGATCACCGCCACCTCGTGGGCATAGGTCGGATCGTAGCTGCGGCAGTTGGGAATCATCGAGGCTTGCAGGTGGCTGTGGCCATCCTGGTGCTGGAGGCCCTCGCCGTTGAGGGTGGTGCGCCCGGCGGTGCCACCGACCAGGAAGCCGCGGGCCTGCATGTCGCCGGCCGCCCAGGCCAGGTCGCCGATGCGCTGGAAGCCGAACATCGAGTAGTAGACGTAGAACGGCAGCAGCGTCGTGGCATTGTTCGAGTAGGAGGTCGCGGCGGCGATCCACGCCGACATGGCGCCGGCCTCGGTGATGCCCTCCTCGAGGATCTGGCCCTTCTGATCCTCGCGGTAGAACATGATCTGTCCCTTGTCCACCGGTTCGTACTTCTGCCCCTCGGAGGTGTAGATGCCGAGCTGGCGGAACATGCCCTCCATGCCGAAGGTCCGTGCCTCGTCGGGAATGATCGGCACCACGCGCTCGCCGATCTTCTTGTCCTTGACCAGGCCGTTGAGGATACGCACGAAGGCCATGGTGGTGGAGACCTCGCGCCCCTTGGAGCCGCCGGTCTGCGACGCGAAGGTCTTGTCCTCGAGCGCCGGGATCGGCAGCGCCTCGAAGTCATTGCGGCGCGCCGGCAGGTAGCCACCCAGGCGCTCGCGCTGGAGATGCATGTACTTCATTTCCGGCGTATCGTCATCCGGCTTGTAGTACGGCACTTCCTTGAGCTGCTCGTCGGAGAGCGGGATGCCGAAGCGGTCGCGGAATGTGCGCAGCGCCTCGTACTCCATGGTCTTGACCTGGTGGGCCTCGTTGGCGGCCTCGCCATCGCCGCCGCCCATGCCGTAACCCTTGACGGTGTGCGCCAGGATCACGGTGGGACGGCCGTTGGCCTTCTGGGTCGCCTGGTGGTAGGCCGCGTACACCTTGAAGGGGTCATGGCCGCCGCGGTTGAGCTTCCAGACGTCCTCGTCGGACATGTCCTTGACCATCTCGGCGGTTTCCGGGTACTTGCCGAAGAAGTGTTCCCGGGTATAGGCGCCGCCGTTGGCCTTGTAGTTCTGGTATTCGCCGTCGACGGCCTCGTCCATGCGCTTCTGCAGGATGCCCTTCTTGTCCTTCTCGAAGAGCGGGTCCCAGAGGCGACCCCAGACGACCTTGAGGACGTTCCAGCCGGCGCCGCGGAACACCCCCTCGAGCTCGTCCATGATGCGCGAGTTGCCGCGCACCGGGCCGTCCAGGCGCTGCAGGTTGCAGTTGACGACGAAGATCAGGTTGTCGAGCTTCTCGCGGCTGGCCAGGTGGATGGCGCCCAGGGATTCCGGCTCGTCACACTCGCCGTCGCCCATGAAGCACCAGATCTTGCGATCGTGCATGTCCTTGAGTTCACGGGAATCCAGGTACTTCATCACGTGGGCCTGGTAGATGGCCTGGATGGGGCCGAGGCCCATGGACACCGTGGGGAACTGCCAGAAGTCCGGCATCAGCCAGGGGTGCGGGTAGGACGAGAGGCCGTCGCCATCCACCTCCTGGCGATACTTGTCCATCTGGTCCTCGGTGAGACGCCCCTCCAGGTAGGCACGGGCATAGACGCCCGGCGCCACATGGCCCTGGATATAGACCAGGTCGCCCTCGAAGTCGCCGTTCGGGGCGCGGAAGAAGTGGTTGAAGCCCACGTCATAGAGGGTCGCCGCCGACATGAAGCTGGCGATATGACCACCCAGCCCCGGGTTCGCGCGGTTGTTGCGGATCACCTGGGCGATGGCGTTGTAGCGGATCAGCGAACGGATGCGACGTTCCATGAACAGATCGCCCGGCATCGGCGCCTCGCGGTGCACCGGTATGGTGTTGCGATGCGGGGTGGTCACCGAGAAGGGCACCTGCATGCCATCGCGACGCACTCGGTCGGCCAGGCGCGTCATCAGGTACCGGGCACGATCCTCGCCCTCGCGATCCAGGACCGACTCCAGGGAATCCAGCCATTCCGTGGTTTCGACCGGATCGAGATCTTCTCTTGTTTCCAGACTCATAGACGTCTCTCCGAATGACGATAGGGACTACAGCCCGCAGAGGGGCGAGTGGCGCTCATGTTCGGACGTGCAGACCGAACGCGTCAGGCCTGTAGTTGTTTTACAAGGTGGTATGTGAAGTGTCGCTGCCGTTGGCGCGAAGATACCGTAAACGCCGGGCCCTGCCAATTCAAGATGAAATGGAAATAATTTTCATAAAATCAGTATTGCACCGCAACACAGGGGATTACGCGCCCCCACAACGTCGAATCCGGCCCCTCTCAGGCAGTTGTAGCTAAACTACCGTATGAAGCAAGCGTGCCATTCGGAGTTGATCGACAAGGCCTCCCTGGCCCCGTCAGGAACGTATTCTTTCCATCTCCTGGCGAAAGTAGGCCCAGTCGAAGGCGGGTCCCGGGTCGCTCTTGCGCAGCGGCGCCACCCGGGCATGGCTGGTGATGCGCGCCTCGTCGAGGGCCGGGTAGGCCTCCAGCAGCGCCCGGGTAACGGCCGCCAGGGCCCGGTACTGGGCGCCGGTGTAGGGGCTGACCTCGTCCCCCTCCAGTTCGATGCCCAGGGCGAAGTCGTTCAGCGCCCGGCGCTCGCGCCCGCCGTCCCGCCACCGCGAGCGGCCGGCATGCCAGGCCCGCGCCTGGAAAGGCACGAACTGCACGCACTCCCCGTCGCGCCGAATCAGCAGGTGGGCCGAGACGCGCAGCTCGGCGATGGTCGCGAAGAAGGGGTGTGCCTCGGGGTCTAGCCGGTTGGTGAAGAGCCGCTCGATATGCTCGCCCCCGAAGGTCCCGGGCGGCAGGCTGATGGAGTGCAGCAGCAGCAACGAGACCTCCCCGGCCGGGCGTTCGTCCTGGTTGGGCGAGGGAAGCCGCCGGGCTCCGGGCAGCCAGCCGTCGTCGATGCGCATGGTTTTTCCCTGACGTCGATGCATGGGTTTCCCTATAATGACCGCCTCAAGCTTCCCCGCACAGAGATGGACCCGCCATGCATTACCAGGACGCCCTTGCCGAAGAGATCCGTGACAGTGCCGCCCGGCTGCTGGCCGAGGACGTCGGCCCCGGTGACATCACCGCCCAGCTGGTGCCCGAGAAGCAGATGGCCCGGGCCCGGGTGATCACCCGCGAGGCCGCGGTGCTGTGTGGCGTGGCCTGGGTCGACGAGCTGTTCCGGCGCCTCGATGCCCGGGTCGCCCTGCACTGGCAGGCCGCCGACGGCGACCGCCTCGCCCCCGGCCAGGCCTTCCTCGAGCTGGAGGGCCCCGCACGCAGCCTGCTCACCGGGGAGCGCGCCGCGCTCAACCTGCTGCAAACCCTCTCCGCCACGGCGACCCGCACCCGCCACTATGTGGACCTGCTCGAGGGGACCGGGGTACGTATGCTCGACACCCGCAAGACGCTGCCGGGGCTGAGGCTCGCCCAGAAGTACGCGGTGACCTGCGGCGGCGGTCACAACCACCGCATCGGCCTCTATGATGCTTTCCTGATCAAGGAGAACCACATCGCGGCCTGCGGCGGCATCGCAGCGGCAGTGCGCGAGGCGCGCAGCATCGCCCGCGACCTGCCGGTGGAGGTGGAGGTGGAAACCTTCGAGGAGCTGGACCAGGCACTCGCCGCCGGGGCCGACGTGATCATGCTCGACAACTTCAGCCTCGACGACATGCGAGAGGCGGTGCGCCGCACCGCCGGGCGAGCCACCCTGGAGGCCTCGGGCAATGTCGACGAAGGCACCCTGCGCGCCATCGCCGAGACCGGCGTGGACTGCATCTCCAGCGGCGCCCTGACCAAGGATGTCGCGGCCATCGACCTGTCGATGCGCATCGTCGAGCAGGAGGCGTGAGGGCGCCTCAGGTCTCGACCGCGGCGAGCCGCTTCGCGAGCCGTTGGCGGTAAAGGCGTTCGCCGCCGCGCTCGACCCAGTCGTCGCCCAGCCGCTGCCAGCCACGGTGCACCAGGCCATCGACCAGCATGGCGCTGGCCTCGATCGCGGCCCGGGTCACGCCCTGCTCCAGCAGCAGGCGCTCGGCATGCACCAGCAGGGTCGAGCCGATCCCGCGTCGGCCAAGCGACGGCCAGACGTAGAGGGTCTCGATCCGCCCCCGGCGGATATCCAGCTCCAGGAACCCCACGCAGCGGCCCTCGCAGTCGGCGACCAGGGTGGTGTAGAGCGCCTGGCGCGCCGCCCAGGCACTGCCATCCCGGGGCAGGACCATTGCCCAGGCCTGGCGCTCGGCCAGCGAGTAGTGTCCCGCCGCGCCCTGCATCACCGCATGGTGGAAGACCTCGGCCTGGTCGGCGGCGTCGCGGGCGCGGGCCGTGCGATAGACGATTCGCGGCCCACGACGATGCCCGCAGGGCGGCGGCTCGGCCGGCTCGGGACCGCTATCGATGTCGGCAAGACGCATGCGAGACCCTCCTGAGATGATGACCGGGCCGGCAGACTACCCAAGCCACGCCGCGGGGCCAAGCCCTGCGGGTGGACACCGTCAGGATATGCCATGAACGAACGCCCCGCCCCACCCGACGCCCTCCACCTCAGGCCCATCGGCATCATCGAGAGCGACTTCCCGGACAAGTTCGGCATCCCGCGCCAGCCAGGTCTGGCACCGGCGGCCCGGGCGTCCCTGGTGCTGACCCCGCCCTTCGATGACCCGCTGGCGGTGCGAGGCCTGGAGGCCTTCAGCCACCTCTGGCTGACCTTCGTCTTCCACCTCAGCCCCGAAGAGACCGGCCCGGCGCGCTGGACCCCGCTGGTGCGCCCGCCTCGCCTCGGTGGTAACGCGCGGGTCGGGGTCTTCGCCAGCCGCAGCACCCACCGCCCGAACCGCCTGGGGCTCTCGCTGGTGGAGCTGGTCGAGATCGACACCGCTCGCGGGGTCCGCCTGCGGCTGCGCGGCGCCGACCTGGTCGACGGCACCCCGGTGCTCGACATCAAGCCCTATCTGCCCTGGGCGGAGTCCCGCCCCGAGGCCCGCGCCGGGTTCGCCCCCGAGCCGCCGCCGACCCTGGCGGTCAGCCTCTCGCCCGAGGCCGAGGAGGTGCTCGTCCAGCGCCCGGACGGTGACTCGCTGCGCGAACTGATCCGTCAGGTGCTGGCCCAGGACCCGCGCCCCGCCTACCGCAACGGCGCCGAGGCGCGGGTCTACGGGGTCCGGCTGCGCGACGTGGACGTGCGCTTCCAGGCTCGGCAGGAACACGCCGGTCCCACGACCCTCAGGGTGGTCGAGATCGTCCCGGCCGAGGGCCGGACATGACAAAGGGCCCCGCGGGGCCCTTCTCGCGTCGCGCCGACGGCGTCAGTCGAAATCGATGCCGATGCGCCGCCCGACCTCCTCGTAGGCCTCGATCACGCCGCCCAACCCCTGGCGAAAGCGGTCCTTGTCGAGCTTCTCGCGGGTCTTGGCGTCCCACAGGCGACAGCCGTCCGGGGAGAACTCGTCACCCAGCACGATCTCGCCCTTGAACAGGCCGAACTCCAGCTTGTAGTCCACCAGCAGCAGGCCACCCTCGGCGAACAGCGCCTTGAGCACCTCGTTGACCCGGAAGGTGAGCGCCTTCATCTCGGCCAGCTGCTCGGGGGTCGCCCAGCCGAAGGTCTCGGCCAGCGACTCGTTGATCATGGGGTCGTGCAGGGCATCGTTCTTGAGGAACAGCTCGAAGGTGGGCGGGTCGAGCGCCTGCCCCTCCTCCACGCCGAGACGCTTGACCAGGCCGCCGGCGGCGATGTTGCGCACCACGCACTCCACCGGGATCATCTCGAGCCGCTTCACCAGGCTCTCGGTATCGGAGAGGCGCCGGTCGAAATGGGTGGGAATGCCCGCTGCCTGCAGCTTCTCCATGATGAAGGCATTGAAGCGGTTGTTGACCATCCCCTTGCGGGCCAGCGACTCCATGCGCTCGCCGTCGAAGGCGCTGGTGTCGTCGCGGAAGGTCAGAATCAGGCGATCGGGGTCATCGGTGGCATGGACCGACTTGGCCTTGCCGGCATAGAGTGCTTGGCGCTTTTCCATGGGGAGCCTCCAGAGGCGCGGATACGGATCAGGATGGTCGTTCAGCCGAGCGTCTGCCACACCAGGCCATCGTCCTGGGCGGCGACCCTCAGCCGGGATTCATCGCCGTCGAGCAGTGGCACCAGGGCCTCCAGGGCCAGCTCGGGGCGGTTGTTGTGTTCGGAGAGGTGGGAGCAGACGATGCGCTGCAGGCGGTCGAGCCCCAGCCGCTGCAGCAGCCAGGCCGCCTGGCCGTTGGCCAGGTGCCCCCAGTCGCCGCCGACGCGCCGCTTGAGGCTCGCGGGATAGGGCCCCTCGGCGAGCATCCGCGGGTCGTGGTTGCACTCCAGCACCAGGCCGTCGCAGCGGGCGAAGGCCTCGATCACATGCGCGCTGGGGTGCCCCAGGTCGGTGAGCAGGCCGAGGCGCCGCTCGCCGGCGACGATGCGAAACTGCACCGGCTCCCGGGCGTCGTGGGGCACGGTGACGGGGTCGATGGTCAGCCCCTTGACCGCGAACCGGGCCTGGGGGGTGATCCAGTGGCGGCGCGGCAGCTCGCCGAGCCGACCCGACAGCCAGGTCCCCGGCGTCAGATAGACCGGCATCCCGTGGCGGCGGGCCAGGGGGCCGACGCCCCGCACATGATCGCCATGCTCGTGGGTCACCAGCAGGGCATCGAGCTGACGAGGATGCAGCCCCAGGCGGGCCAGTCGGCGCTCGGTCTCGCGCAGGGTGAAGCCGCAGTCGACCAGCAGGTGCGTCTCGCCGTCGCTGACCAGGGTGGCGTTGCCCTTGCTGCCGCTGCCCAGAGAGGCGAAGGAGAGGCGCCCGCGCCCACCCGGCACCGTACCGCTCATCAGCGCAGCAGGCCCGCCACCCGCTCGAGCAGCTCGCGCTGGTCCTCGGTGGAGAGCGCTTCCTCGCCGGCACCCTGCGCCTTGAGCACGGTCTCCTCGGGGCCACGGGCCTCCAGCACCAGGCGGACCTGCCGGGTCGACTCGCCCAGGTTGAGGGTCGCAAGCGATTGCAACAGGCCCCGCTCCCGCTCGCTCTGGGTCAGGTAGCCCACCAGGAAGCTGCGCGCGGCGGGGTCGCGCTCGAGCAGCTCACGACGGCCCTCGACCGCGAAGTCGAGCTCCAGCTGGTGGCTCAGTTCGGCCCAGAGACGGTCCGCCGCGAAGGGCAGGATCACCTGCCAGTCGTCGCCACGCTGCTCGAACCTGGCAGGATTCTGGGCATCGGGCCGCTGGGCAGCCAGCGAGGCGGCGCTCGACGAAGCACTGACCCCCTCGAAGTGGCGTTCCAGTGCCGTCAGGCAGGCGGCCTGCGTGGTCCCGCCCTGCTCGCAGCGTATCTCGCTGTCGCCGCTGCGCAGCGCCGGGCGGACGCTGAGCCTGGCCTGGTCGGTTTCCAGGATGCCGCGATGGGAGTCACTGGCGGTGACGGTCAGGCCGCGGCTGCGCACGAAGCGCTCGAGCTCCGGCCAGACCGTTGCCGGTTCGGCGCCCACCACCAGCCAGCGCTCGTCGCCGACCGCGCGACGCTCGACATAGCCTCGATCCATGCTGCGCCCGGGCGACAGGGCCTGGGGGAGCGGTGCCTCGACCACGCCATCCTCGGCGGGCCGCGTGCCGCTCACCTCGGGGACCGGCATGGCATCCCGGTAGCGCTCGGCATCGCGGCCATCCGGCAGCACCAGGGGCGCAGACTCCTCGGCCTCGCCGTAGTCGAGGTTGCGATCATGATAGAAGCCATCACGGGCACAGCCGGCCGTGGCCAGGGCGATCACCGCCACCAGCGGCATCCATTTCAGCGCAGAGTTCATGCGTCCACCTTGCCTAGAGTTGTGCGGGGTGCGCGGTGCCGGGCACCGCTCAGTCGTCGATCAGGCCCGCCAGCTGCAGGGCCTCGCTGACGGTGGAGTGATACTTCTCGGAGAGCCAGGTCAGCGGCAGCCGGATGCCGGGCTCGATGTGGCCCATGCGGTAAAGCGCCCACTTGACCGGAATCGGGTTGGACTCGATCCCCAGGTTGGTGTGCAGCGGCATCAGGCGGGTGTTGATCTGGTGGGCCCGGTCGGCATCACCGGCCACGGCGGCGCTGCACAGCTCGTGCATGGCCCGTGGGGCCACGTTGGCGGTCACCGAGATGTCGCCATGGCCCCCCATCAACATGAAGTCGCAGGCGGTGGCGTCATCCCCGGAATAGAGCATGAAGCCGCTGCCCTTGAGGCGCGCGATCAGGTCCTCGGCACGCTCCAGGTTGCCGGTAGCGTCCTTGAGCCCGATGATCTTGTCGACCTCGGCCAGGCGCAGCACGGTCTCGTTGTAGATGTCCGAGCAGGTGCGCCCCGGCACGTTGTAGAGGATCACCGGCAGGTCGCTGCTCTCGGCGATGGCCTTGAAGTGCCGGTAGAGCCCTTCCTGGGTGGGCTTGTTGTAGTAGGGCGCCACGGTCAGGCAGCAGTCCGCCCCGACCTCGCTGGCGTAGCGGGCCAGCTCCACCGCCTCGGTGGTATTGTTGGAGCCGGTACCGGCGATGACCGGGATGCGCCCGTTCACTTCCTCCACCACGGTACGGATGACATCGAAGTGCTCGGCGAACGACATGGTGGTCGGCTCGCCGGTGGTGCCGGCCGCCACGATCGCATCGGTACCGTTGTCGAGATGAAAGTGTACCAGGCGGCGCAGGGCCTCCCAGTCGATATCGCCGTTGACTTTCATCGGCGTCGCCAGCGCGACGATACTGCCAGTGATCATCCTCTCGATTCCTCTCGATTCGCCTGCATTCGCGGCCTCTCAGACCTCGGGCAACGCCCCGGGGTATGCCCCGGTGCCAAGGGCCAAATGGTACTCAGGCCTCGGGAGCCTGTACAGCCGCGACTTTACAGTTCGCCAGCGCTTGCGTGTAATCAGGCCTTCTATCTTCCATCCACGACAGGAGCACGACCATGAGCGTCAGCCTCGGAGAGCCCGTTCCGGACTTCACCGCCACTGCCACCGGCGACACCACCGTCACCCTCTCCGAGCTTAAGGGGAAACAGGTGGTGGTCTACTTCTACCCCAAGGCCAGCACCCCCGGGTGCACGACCGAGGGCGGCGACTTCCGCGACCGCAAGGAGGCCTTCGACGCCGCCAACACCGTGATCCTCGGCGTCTCGCGGGACGGCATCCGCGCCCAGGAGAACTTCAAGGCCAAGCAGGACTTCAACTTCGCGCTGATCTCCGACAAGGACGAGGCGCTGTGCCGGCTGTTCGACGTCATCAAGCTGAAGAAGCTCTACGGCAAGGAGCACCTGGGAATCGAGCGCAGCACCTTCCTGATCGATGCCGACGGCAGGCTCGCCCGCGAGTGGCGCGGCGTCAAGGTCAAGGGACATGCCCAGGAGGTGCTGGACGCCGCCCAGGCCCTGCACGCCGGCTGAGCGCTCTGCCGCGTGTTGCACCGCGCCCCGGGACGCTCACGACTCGGTGTGCGTCTCGGCCGATTCCCTGAGGTGGCGCTGCTTGATGCCCCGCGGCCAGGCATAGACCAGCGCCTTGAGCAGGGTCGCCAGGGGGATGGCGAAGAAGACCCCCCAGAAGCCCCAGATCCCGCCGAAGAAGAGGATCGCCAGGATGATCGATACCGGGTGGATGTTGACCGCCTCGGAGAACAGGATCGGCGACAGGACGTTGCCATCCAGCGCCTGCAGCACGCCATAGGCGACCAGCACATAGAGGAACTCGTTCGTCAGGCCGAAGTGGAAGCCGGCCACCGCTGCCACCGGCAGGGTGGTCACCGCCGCCCCGATATAGGGCACCAGCACCGACAGGCCCACCACCACCGCCAGCAGCGCCGTGTAGGGGAGCCCGAAGTAGGCGAAGGTGAAGAAGGCGACGGTGCCGACGATGATGATCTCGATGAACTTGCCGCGCACGTAGTTGGCGATCTGGTCGTCCATCTCCTCCCAGATGCGAGTCATCAGCTCGCGCCGCTGGGGCAGCAGCGAGATGGTGAAGCCCACCAGCCGGTCGCGGTCCTTGAGCATGAAGAACACCAGGATCGGCACCAGGATCAGGTAGACGATCAGTGTCAGGACGTTGCCCAGCGAGGCCAGCGACAGGGTCAGGGCGCGCTGGCCGAGCTGCGTCACCTCGCGGCCGGCCACGTCGATCCAGTTCTGCATCTGGTCGGGAGTGACCAGGTTGGGATAGCGCTCCTGGAGATCATCCAGCAGCTGCTGGCCACTGGCGAACATCCGCGGCGCCTCCTGGACCAGCCCCACCAGCTGGTTCCAGATCAGTGGCATCAGGATGAAGGCCAGCGCCAGCAGCACGCCGATGAAGGCGAGGAACACCACGAACACCGCCAGCAGGCGCGGCATCCTGCGCCGCTCCATCCAGCTCACCGGCCCCTGCAGCAGGAAGGCAACCACCAGGGCGGTGAGGAAGGGCGCCAGCATGCGCCCGAAGAGGATCACCGCGGTGAAGCCCAGCACCAGCACCACCAGCAGGATCACCGCCTCCTCGTCCGAGAAGTAGTGATCCATCCAGCGCCTGAAGACCGACCTCAGGGTCATGAAGCCGGCTCCCCGCCCTTGCGGATCCAGAAATGGTAGACGTCACCGCGCTCCTCCCGAGCCGGCATCTCGTGCGCGCTCTGGGCCACGAAGGTCTCGAAGTCGCGCCAGGAGCCCGCATCGGTGGCCATGACCTCCAGCAACTGGCCGGTCGCGAGGCGTGACAGCGCCTGCTTGGCCTTGAGCAGCGGCAGGGGGCAGGGAAGACCGCGGGCATCGAGCAGGTCATCGGGTTGCAGCGCCATGGTGTCTCCCGGGAAAATGCAGTGGCACGTGCCGGGCAACGCGCCCGCACGCAAGTCCCTGCGATTTAAAGGCACTTTGCAGGCCGAATCAATGTCACATCTGGGTACCTGCCATCCCTTGCGCTCCCCTTGACGAGGACGGCCATGCTGCGTCGAACCGGAACCTGCCTCACCGCCTGCGCCCTGAGCCTGGTGCTTGCCCTGCCGGCCCAGGCCCAGTCACCCGGCCGCTACGAGGCACCCGGCCTGACCCGAAGCCCCGAGGTCGCGGCCGGAGGCGACTACGGGCTACCCAGCCTGACCCGCGGTGACAGCCAGGCCATCAGCGGCGAGGAGTACCGCCTGGGCCGCGCCTGGTTGCGCCAGTTCCGCGCCCGCGCCCCCGAATGGCAGGACGCCATCGCCCAGGACTACGTGGAGTCGCTGGTGGCCCGCCTGCTGCCCCACAGCGGCCTGGGTGACGCCCGCACGGCCGTCACCCTGGTGGAGAGCCGCCTGCTCAATGCCTTCGCCGTGCCCGGCGGGGTGATCGGCGTCAATGCCGGGCTGTTCGCCTTCGCCGAACACGAGGCCGAGCTGGCCTCGGTGGTCGCCCACGAGCTCGGCCATCTCTCCCAGCGCCACTATGCCCGCGGCCAGGCCCGCGCCGAGCAGACCCAAATCCCGGCGATGGCCGCCATGCTCGCCGGCATGCTGCTCGCCGCCGGGGGCGGCGGCGATGCCGGCATCGCCGCCGCCATGGGCTCCCAGGCGGCCGTCATCCAGGACCAGCTGAGCTACTCGCGGCGCTTCGAGCAGGAGGCCGACCGCGTGGGCCTGCAGGCCATGGCAGACGCCGGCTATGAACCGGGGGCCATGGTGGAGATGTTTCGCGCCATGCAGCGCATGATGAGCCTGCAGGGGGGAAATCCCCCGGAGTTCCTGCTCACCCACCCGGTGACCGAGTCACGCATCAGCGATACCCAGGCCCGCGCCAACCAGGTCTCGGTGGCGACGCCGCGCGACGGGGACCTTCACTACCAGCTGGTGAGGGCCCGGGCGCTGCTGACGATCCATGAGCGCGACCCGCAGCAGGCCAGCACCCGCCTGGCCCAGGACCAGGCGCCCGAGGCGGCCCGGCGCTACCTGGCCGCGCTGATCGATGCCCGGGCCGGTCGTACCGACCGGGCACTGGACGCGCTCGACGCCCTGGCCCGGTCACAGCCCGACCTGGCGATGCTGCCGGCCTCGGCGGCCCAGGTCGCCTTCGAGGCCGGCCGCATCGACGAGGCAATTACCCGCAGCCGTCGCCAGCTGCGGCTGATGCCGGACTACGCGCCGGCGAGCCGACTGCTGGGCGAGGCGCTGCTGCAACGTGACCCCAACGAGGCCTATCGCGTGCTGCGCGACCTGGCCGACGCCCGCCCCGAGGACCCGCAGGCGTTCACCCTGCTCGCCGAGGCCGCCGGCCGCAGCGGTCGCGAGGCCTGGGGCCACCTGGCCCGCGCCGAACAGCTGCAGCTCACCGGTCGCATCGACCGCGCCATTCGCCAGCTGGAGGTGGCCAAGGAGGTGGCCGAGCGCGAGGGTGACGGCGCCGCCGCCAGCCATATCGAGCGGCGTCGCGAGGACTTCATCGGCTACCGGGAGACGCTGGAGAAGTTCTAGCTACAAGGAGCAAGGAGCAAGGAGCAAGGAGCAAGGCAGTATGCATGCACTTCAGATTGCACCGAGACCTTGGCGCCTGACCTTGTAGCTTTTCACTAGTCCCGGGATGGGGTTCCTTGTGGCTTGCCCCTTGTCACTTGGTGCCTAACGCTGGAAGTTGAGCATCCGCTCGAGGGGCTTGAGGGCCGCCAGGCGCAGGGCGTCGTCGACGAAGATCTCGCCCGAACCGTCACGCAGGGTGCCCGCCAGGTTGTCCAGCGCATTCATCGCCATCCAGGGGCAGTGGGCGCAGCTCTTGCAGGTCGCGCCATTGCCGGCGGTGGGCGCCTCGAAGAGCGTCTTCTCGGGGACCGCCTGCTGCATCTTGAAGAAGATACCGCGATCGGTCGCCACGATCAGCTTGTCGTGGGGCAGCTCCTTCGCCGCCTTGATCAGCTGGGAGGTGGAGCCCGCCACGTCGGCCAGCTCGACCACCGAGGCCGGCGACTCCGGGTGCACCAGCACGGCCGCCTCGGGGTAGAGGCCCTTGAGGTCCTCGACGCCCTGGGCCTTGAACTCCTCGTGGACGATGCAGGCACCGTCCCAGAGCAGCATGTCGGCGCCGGTCTGCTTCTGGATATAGCCCCCCAGATGCTTGTCCGGGGCCCAGAGGATCTTCTCCCCGCGCGCCTGCAGGTGCTCGATCACGTCAACGGCGATGGAGGAGGTCACCACCCAGTCGGCGCGCGCCTTCACCGCCGCGGAGGTGTTGGCATAGACCACCACGGTGCGGTCAGGATGGGCGTCGCAGAAGGCGCTGAATTCGTCGGCCGGGCAACCCACGTCCAGCGAGCAGGTCGCCTCCAGGGTGGGCATCAGCACCCGCTTCTCCGGGGAGAGGATCTTGGCGGTCTCGCCCATGAAGCGCACGCCAGCCACCACCAGGGTGTCCGCCTCGTGGCGGGCGCCGAAGCGCGCCATCTCCAGGGAGTCAGCCACGCAGCCGCCGGTCTCCTCGGCGAGCTGCTGGATGGCGTCGTCGGTATAGTAGTGCGCCACCAGCACGGCATTGTTGGCCTCGAGCAGACGCTTGATCTCCTCGATGCGCGCCTCGTCCTCGGCGGGAATGCGGGTGGGGCAGTAGGTGCGTGCGAGCTGCTCGCGCAGATCGGCACGGGAAGTCATGATCGTCATCGTGTCTACCACCGTGACAGGCAGGGGCTCCCCCTGCATTACACCAGGTGCCGCCGCTCGTGCACTCCGCACGGGGCAACACGCCAGAGGGCCAACCGCTGCGTCTTTCGCGATGGTCGACCCGAAACTCCATTCTAGACCAGAACGGTGCAATATTGACCAGTCCCGGTCAGAAAAGCGTCACAAGGTATATGAGGGCTGCGCCCGGTGGGTTCAAGGGCACTCCGGACGCTTGGCGATACGGTGGCGAGGGTGTGTTAGCGCACCGACGGTGGCCGGGCGTTCCACCAGAATCAAGCTACCGATGCTTCACGACATCGTGAAGGCAGGACAATGACGCGAGGTCACCATGTCATCATCCATCCAGCACACCATCCCTACCCCGCCCACGTTCGAGACATTCACACGCCTGCCCGGCCGCGAACCAGGCGAGCAGCAGCACGGCTACCCCTTCAGGCCACAACGCTTGCCCGAAGCACCACTCGAGACGATTCCCGAGGAGGAACTCGATGAGCCGACCAAGCGCGCCGCCGAAGGCGGCGATGACCTGATGAGCCAGGATATCAACGCAGTCGATTTCAACCCGCTCCTGTAGCCTAGCGACTGGCGCGACCTCGACGAGGTGCGCCAGCAGCATCCGGCAACGAAAATACGGGTCTGACTGTCACCGGGCCGGATCAAGACGGCACGTCGAGAAGGCCGCTGAGCTGTTCACTTGGTTGACGTCTTGATATCGCTCTTGAGATCGCCGTACCCGACTTCTGCCTTGTCGCCCTGCTTTCGGCCTTGCCCTTGTATTCCAGCTCATTGTCGCCGGTCACCCTGCCGGCAATCTCCTTGACCGTACCCTTCGCCTCTATTCGCATGCCCCTTGGCCTGATTCTTGTCCATGAGCTCAGCTCCAGATAGTTGTTCGCTGGGGTAATCCCTCTCACCATGTACTCATATGGGTGCAGGGTGAAGCTGACAATACCGATATATTTTCAGCTCGCGGCATGGACTGCGCGAAGCCTGACTGGTGCTAAGCCATTGATTTAGCGGAGTCACCGGTAAAAACCGCACTTTACTGCTGGATAGCAAAATGCGGAACCTGACGACTGCGGACTCTCCAGCGCAACTGATCGTCTCGAGGCGGTATCTGCTGTAGGAACGGTTTATTCCGACCGTACCGACTCGCGAACTTCGCCGTACTTCCTTGCGGCTTCGGACTTCGCGGCATCGACGCTGCGATCTCTCGCTTTGCCGAGCATGTCGTCCTCGATCTCGGTTGGCGGTACCAACGCACCCAGAGCTGCGCCGATAGCGATGCCGAGGCTTCCCGCGATCAGCGGTTGGTCGCGATAGAACTGCACCAGGCCTTCCCGGGCATTCTGCGCCGACTCCTTCATGTTCGCGGTTGCCCCGTGCACGCGATCACCCACCGCGGCGGCCTTGTCCTGCGATTTAGCGGCGGTATCGCCAAGGGCACCCTTCAAGCCGCGCCCATTCTCGTCTGTGCTCGTATCGTGTGCTTCATGAGCATGCGCAGCGTCATTGTTGCCGGACGACATCATCATCCACGAGAGGCCGATGCTGGTGAGTATCATCGGCATCGGGTTGTTCTTCACCTCGGCACCCAGGTTGCGGCCAAACTCTCCTCCGTGTTCGCGGGCCATGCCGAGCGCCTGGTCGATGAGTTCGCCGGGAGAAAGCCGATCGGACAGCTCGCTCGCGGTCCAGCCGAGACGAGCACGCGCCTGGTCGACTTCGCGCTCCAGCTGTTCCGGTCTTTTCGTCTCGTCACCTTGATCGTCGTCGCGGCGAATGCTATCGCTCCGGGTATCAGTGTCCTTGTTCATCGAGTTGCCCTCTTCAATGTTTCTTTATCTTTCTTCGTGGACTCCAGCGTGCGATCCGGAACGATCGAGTTCGCGCTCATTTTTTTCTTGGCCGAGCCGACCATCAGGTAACCGACCAGCAGTGCTACCGCGCCGACGATCAGCGCTGCGAGCCACGGCTCAACGACGTTGCTGAGCCCGTACACCGCGCTCATGAGCAGCACCACGAGCCCCGCCATGGCGATGGCAGCGCCCGTCGCGATCGCGCCGACTGCCGTCTTCGCTTCTGCGACAGATTCCCCGACTTCGGATTTCGCCAGCTCGATCTCTTTGCCGAGCAGCGTGGACAGATCCGTGGCGAGGTTGCGAATCAGGTCGGCAATCGAGTCGGCACCGTATTCGCGGCTCGCCGATGGAACCGCCGCGGATTCTTGTTCCTGTCTCATAGCAATTCCCTCCCGTGACTACTGCCCGGGGCAGTCGATGTCGTATAGGGTTCCGTCATTTCCCGTTCGTACTGCTTCGCTGACGTGCCGGTCGAGCCATCTTCATAACGCGAAGTGTCATCGCTCCGGAAAGCGTTGTCCTCGTCGTGGTGGTCGTGCTCCATGCTCGCCTCGTCATCGTCATCGTCATGGTGATCGTGCTCTGCGCTTGCCTTGAAGAACCGAGACAAGCCAAATCCGACTGCAATGCTACCGAGCATGAATAAGGCGGGATTGTTCCGTGACAGCTGCTTGGCATCGTTCGCAAGTTCTTCGACGCTGCGACCTTCGAGCTGTTCGGCCGCATTCGCGAGGTTACTGCTCAACTCGCGGGCATAGCGCGCCAGGCCTTCGCGGTCTTGATCGCCGAGCTTTGATGCCGCTGCATCGATGGCATCCGACAGGGCGTTCGCCTCATCCGCGAACCGGTGCTGGCCGGCTTCGACCTTCTCGCGCGCTTCGCTGCCCACTTCACGCTTCGCTTCGCGGACATCTTGATCAACTTTCTGCTTCGGGGAGCCGTTACTGGGGTCGTCGGACATGTTGCCTGAACTGCGGCGACTGGAACCTGGGTTCGATGGTGTCATGACACACTCCTCGGCATTCATTCGAATGCCCGCTCTTGATGGATTACGGATTCGCACGTGTACAGAAAGTGCTCGAGAGAAACACACCATCCACGGCGGGACGCGTAAGCAAACAGTGTGCGAGGCGTGCGCTGCATCGTAATCGATGCGACCGGGAACATTTGCAAGGCCGTAAAGTAAACGATACAGATCTCGCGATTGCTCGTGGAGAACTCCGTGGCTAGCACATTCCAATCGACGTGCTTCCGAACTGAGCTTTCCAAGGTTTTGGCGTAGGGTCTGTGCGCTACCAGACGCAATAGCGGTGTTGCCTGCACGCGGGCATCCAGGTCACGCCACTCTCGACCGTCCAGAACAGTTGTCCGCTATCAAGTCCACCGCTCACCCCTGACGAATCATTCACGGCATCTGTGTCAGATAGCGACCGTCGGTCGGTGTGTTATCACACTGGGCGCCAAACGGAACGGGAGCCCTGCGGCAGGCCCGACGCGGTGCGATTGTGCGCTAACGCACGGACAGTTCTCCCCGGTGACATGAAGATCGACAAAGACTGGCGGATCGAACGGCAGCGCAATGGTCCACATCCCCCACGTACCCGGAGAATAATCATGGCTAAGAACAAGAAACCAGATCGATCGTCGCGAGTGAAAAGCAAAGGCGATGAGTCCAGCACACCAGTACAGGGCAATGACGGCGTGCTCAGAACCAACGACGTCGTCGCGGAGCATGCCAGTGCCAGCGACGACTTCGTCGCCGCGATGCCCTGCAACCCCATCAAGGCCCTAGAGTACGGTCACGACAACGCCGTGGCGCCGCCGGCAGGAGAGGTCGTGGAGCCGGGCTCCAGCGCGTTGACGGCGAGCACGGCGACCGAAGATACCGGGACTGCGAAAACCGGCGGGGCTGCGCCACTCGGAAAGAACGCAAACGTCGCCTCACTCGACCGTGTCAGAGTCGATCCCAGCAATGAGCCGTTGACGACCAACCAAGGTGTTCGCATTGGCGATAATCAGAACACCCTGAAAGCCGGATTGCGGGGTCCCTCATTACTCGAGGATTTCATCCTTCGAGAAAAGATCACGCATTTCGATCACGAACGCATCCCGGAACGCGTCGTCCATGCACGCGGATCAGCAGCCCATGGCTATTTCGAAGCCTATGACACGCTGACCCAGTACACTCGCGCGGCACCCTTCGCCGAGAAAGGCAAGATCACGCCTGTATTCGCGCGATTCTCCACGGTGGCCGGCGAACGCGGTTCGAAAGACACCGCACGCGATGCGCGTGGCTTCGCGGTGAAGTTCTATAGTGACGAAGGCAACTGGGATCTGGTCGGAAATAACATACCGGTCTTCTTCATCCAGGATGCGATGAAGTTTCCCGATCTGGTCCATGCCCTCAAGCCGGAGCCGCATCACGGCATGCCTCAAGCGGCGTCGGCGCATGACACCTTCTGGGACTTCGTCTCCTTGATGCCGGAGTCAACCCACATGCTGATGTGGGTGATGTCGGATCGCGGTATACCTCGCAGCTACCGGATGATGCAGGGCTTTGGCGTGCATACGTTTCGTCTGGTCAACGAACAGGGGCAATCCGTCTTCTGCAAGTTCCACTGGAAGCCGCTCCAGGGAACCCATTCACTCGTCTGGGATGAAGCCGTGAAGATCTCCGGCGCTAACCCCGATTTCCATCGGGCTGATTTGTGGGAAGCCATCGAATCGGGCGAATTTCCTGAATGGGAGCTGGGACTGCAGATATTCACAGAAGAACAGGCCGAAGGCTTCAGCTTCGATGTGCTCGACGCGACCAAGATCGTCCCGGAGGAGCTCGTACCGCTTACGCCTGTCGGACGAATGGTACTCAACCGCAACCCGGACAACTTCTTCGCGGAAACCGAGCAGGTAGCATTCTGCACGGCGCACATCATACCGGGCATAGACTTCTCCAACGATCCGTTGCTCGCCGGTCGTATCCATTCCTATGCCGATACGCAGATCACGCGACTCGGTGGTCCCAATTTCCACGAGATCCCGATCAATTCGTCGCTTGCCTCGGTACAGAACAACCAACGCGATGGCATGCACCGTCAGGCACTGCATCGCGGGCGCGTGGCGTACGAGCCGAACTCACTGGCAGGTGGTTGCCCCTTCCAGGCCGGAACAAGCGGATTCGTCTCCTACCCCGAGTCCATTACCGGAGACAAGGTCCGAGGAAAACCGGAGAAATTCGCGGAGCATTATGCGCAAGCCACCTTGTTCTACGAAAGTCAGACGGCCGTCGAGAAGGCCCATATTGCGGCCGCCTTCCGATTCGAGCTGAGCAAGGTCGGTATCCCCGCGATACGTGAGCGGATGTTGGCTTCACTGGGGAACGTTTCACGGGAACTGGCCGCAGAGGTTGCGTCCGGACTGGGAATGGAAGTTCCCAATGCCATGCCGAAGGCGGTCGCCGACCCGAATCCGCCGGAGGTGAGCGTTTCTCCGGCGTTGTCGCTAATGGCGCTCCCGGGCGAATGCGGAGTCCGCACACGGCAGATTGCCGTGCTGGTCGAGAATGGTGTCCACCATGCCTCGCTCGTTGCCCTTCACGCGGCCTTGACCGAGGCGGGTGCCGTCGTGCATTTCGTGGGGCCACGGGTGGGCACGTTCGTCGGCACCTCCGGTGAGAAGGTTGAAGCTGACAAGTCGATGGAGAATTCTCCAGGATTCCTGTTCGATGCGCTGGTGGTGCCCGATGGCAGCGAGGCGGTCCAGGCGCTCGCGGGTAACGGGCATACGGTGGAGTTTATAAAAGATCAGTTCAGGCACTGCAAGACGATTCTGGTCCTGGGCGCTGGACGGAAGCTACTGGAAATGGCAGGCATCGAGCCCGCGACAAACCAAGACCCGGGTATCCTGCTGGCGGAGGGCGTCGACGCAGCCGAGATCGCAACGGCCTTCATCGATGCGGTCGCCGCTCATCGCCATCCATCCCGAGACCGCGATCCACCAACGAAATGACACAGCCCGCTGTCGGCAGGAGAAAACAGATGCTGTTTAGTGGATGGGACAGTCTGTTGCGCACCTTGGTCGTTGGCATCCTGGCTTACGTTACGCTTGTCGTCTTCCTTCGCGTCTCGGGGAAGCGGACACTCTCCAAGTTGAACGCCTTCGACCTGATCGTGACCGTCGCCCTCGGCTCGACCCTGGCAACCGTCCTTCTGGCCAATGATGTCGCACTAGCCGAAGGGGTCCTGGCCTTCGCCCTGCTCATCGGCCTGCAGTTCGCCGTCACCTGGTCCAGCGTCCGGGCACGATGGGTGCGGCGACTGGCGACGGGAGAACCGATGATGCTGCTTTACGACGGCAATTTCCTGCCAACGGCTCTGCGTCAAGCGCGTGTAACCGAAGACGAGATACGGGCGGCGGTACGCTCGGCCGGGGTCAACTCGATGCACAAGGTGCGCGCAGTCGTCCTGGAAACCGACGGTTCGTTTAGTGTCGTCCGGCCGGGCGAGAATGGGGGCGGCTCCAGCCTGGTCGGCGTCGAGAGGCCTCAGGAGTTACTGAAGACCGCAGACCGGTAAACCTCTTATATTTCCCTCCGGCTGGGGAAACGCTGATTGATCGGAGTATCCTGCTGCGCTGGAACAAACTCAGGATGGCCAGCAGTATTATCGCGCCGGTCAGCGACATGACGCAGCTCGTGATGGTTAAGACGTCGTTAATCGAGCCGACGCCGAGCAGCGGCCCGATCAGAAACCCGTCAAGTGCGCCGACGATACCGACCACGACGTTGAGGATGATGCCGTGCTGGGCGTTAGTGCCCATGATCATGCTCGCGACCCAACCTAGCAGGCCGCCCATGACGAGCCATACGATAATACCCACGATTCCGTGCCTCAACATAATCGTGGCGCGCCTGGCGCCAAAAAATCGATTCTACGGCTCATATTACGCGGTCACCGTGCGCTATCGAACACTGGGACCGCGGCGAGTGGATGATGACCGGGCGAATCAGGCCCGCGGCACCGAACTGCTATGTGGGCTACAGCACCGACCCAGCAGCACCTACCTCCTATCATTGGACATTCAACTGGCCGCCATCTGTCGCACCGTTGAACCCAAGCCAATGTCGCAGCACGCCTGTCGTGCGCGCCGCCACCGATGGTCAGGAGTAAAACCGTGAATAAGAAACCGATTATCAAGAAGCAGTTGCACGAGTTGCTATTTCAAGCTCTCGAGACGGAGCGCGGTGGTACAAAGATCTACAAAACCGCGCTCTCATGTGTGCTGAACGAAGAACTGAAAGGTGAATGGGAGGAGTACCTCGAGCAGACCCGCACCCACGAAGAGGTGCTGCTGACGGTGTTCGAGGAGCTGGGACTGAATCCGGATACCGTCACGCCCGGCCGAGAAGTGGTAGCACACCTGGGGGATTCGCTGGTTACCGCGATGGAAATGGCGAAGGCAAAAGGCAGCGCCGCGGATGCCCAACTCGTTGCCGGTGAGTGTGTGGTCCTGGCGGAAACCAAGGACCTCCAGAACTGGGACTTGATCGGGCATCTGGCAGAACACGGCCAGGGAGAGGAAACCCGCGTGCTCAGCACCGCCTTCGAAGCGGTGGGCAAGGAAGAAGAGCATCACCTCCTTCACACGAAAGGGTTCCTGCGCGAATTGTGGATCGAGTCGCTCGGGTTGCCGGCGGTCCTGCCACCCCCCGAGGAAGTGAAAAAAGTGGAAACGGCGATCGGCGCCGCGCGGGCGGAGCACCAGCGCGACGACATGCTGAAGTCGAAGCACTGACGAAGGCAGCAAGGTGGGCCTGATATTGTAGTAGTGTCGGTGAGTGTGGCATGTCGTACCGAACCCTCGGGCCAGACGGATCAGCACGCGGCGTCTCTTGACCCTCGTGAGCTACCGCGTGCGGCTGCCCGAACGGCATCCCAACGCAACCAGGAGCACAGCCATTGGACCTGTTACGCATCATCATCGCGATCTTCCTGCCGCCGCTGGGCGTCTTTTTGCAGGAAGGCATCGGAAAGCATTTCTGGATCAACATTCTGCTCACGCTGTTCGGCTATATTCCCGGCATCGTCCACGCCGTGTGGATCATCGCCAGACGATGAACACGGCGTTTGTGAAGGCGCACCGCGATGTCACCATCTGACGCGCCCCAGCGCCGACCCGCCGACGCTCGTGAGCGCGTGCATCGGCTCGCGCGACTGATGGACAGTTCGATTCGCCTGCCCGGAGGTTTCCGCATCGGGGTCGACGGGCTCATCGGGCTAGTACCGGTGGTCGGCGATCTCGCTGCGGCCGGGGTGTCGTTCTACATCGTCGCACAGGCGGCTCACGCCGGTGTGTCGGTCAGGGTACTAGCGCGCATGGCACTGAACGTCGCGCTGGATGCCGTGGTCGGCGCGATTCCGGTGCTCGGCGACGTGTTCGATGTCGCGTTCAAGGCCAATCAGCGCAACGCCAGGCTGATGGATGCCTATCTGGATCGCAGCGCGCCACGCTGAAATTCGGTTCGCATTCTCGCGACAACCGACACCCCATCAAACCGGTGCGGCTGAGTAGGCGGTCTAAAGTTCCAATCGCAACACTATTGAGGGTGCTCGGGCGACCCGATGTCGACAGGCTCACTCGTCCGGGTGCTGCTTACCGTCTTCGATCTTTTCATTTACCTGCTCCTCTTCCGTCCGGGTCGTATCCGGCTCCTCCTGTTCCGCTTCTGCGCCGGCCTCCAGGCTGAGTTCGATAAAGATAGGAAAATGATCCGATCCCCAGGCGGGCCCTCTGTCAATACGGACGAGCTTGAAATGATCGGTGTGGAAGACGTGATCGAGAGGCCAGCGCAGTAGCAGGTTCTTGGCGTGGTAGGTGTTATACATGCCCCGCCCGACGCGCGGGTCGAGTAGACCACTGGCTTTCTGAAACAGGCTCGTGGTGTATGACTAGGCCACATCGTTGAAATCGCCTGCAACAATTGTTGGCCTATCGCGTTTCTCCACTTCCCGGCCCACGATCAACAGTTCCGCATCTCGTTCCGTTGTCTCGGTCGCATACTTCGGGTTGGGCGGATCGGAATGCACGAAATGCATGAATATCCGGTCATCTGACGGCAGCACCAGCTGCATGTGCATCGATGGGATGCTGTCCTTTAGAATAAACCGGATCTCGGGATCGATCATCGCCAGTCGGCTATGTAGGAGCATGCCATAGGTGTTGTCGAGTGGGTTCTTGAGCGTGTACGGATATTTCTCTTCCAGGGGCCTTAGCGCTTCTTCCCACCACTGGTCTGTCTCCAACGACAAGACCACATCCGGATCATACTCGCGCACGATATCCAAGAAGGCCTGCGACTTCCGGTTTTCCATCAGCACGTTTGCAACCAGTAGCCTCAGGTTGGCGTCGTCAGAACGTGCCTCAGTCGCCAGTACCTGCTTGGGCATCAGCATCGTGTACGGAAGCACCTTCACAACCTGATATCCCACGGCCAGAACCAACAGCCCAAGAACGACGGATTCGTGGACGCGACGTGGGTTCCAGAAACAGAGACAGAGGGCAAGCAATACGACACCTGAGATGGCAATCTGCGCTCTTGGAAAATCAAAAACACGAATCCACCACTGATCGAACCGAAGTAATGGGAGAGCTGTCGCAACCACCAGCAGCATAGCCAGAAAGACAAGAATAATTTTCACGGGACTTGAAAGAGCTTCTCGGAAGAGCATGACCCCACCCACGATGCCAACAATGTGTCCAATGCATCACTCGAGAATCTGTAATGATTGCAAAAGGAATTCACATCCTGCCGTGCTGCTGTGCTGAGCTGATGCACTTGCACGGCAGCTATAACTAAAATAAATCATGACAGAATTCCGCGAAATGATCTGTTCGTCAGCGTACACACCGCTCTAACCGGGCTTCCCTCGATTTATTGGTCACTAGGCATTACAAGAATCTCTATACCGGATATCGAAACCCGCATTGTCGCGTATTAAGATGTCGGGGAATAGCCCCATCTATCAGTGACACTTATTCATACTTGATTTTAGTGTCGAGAAAGCGTTTCTGGCATACCGCAACGTTCTATCGGCACGGAGCTATATCAGATCATTGCGGCCAGATCATATGCGACCGCCACTTGAGGGTGTTGAATAAAAATGCACAAACCCCGGATATAGCCGAAATTTCAATACCAATCCCTGCCGAAATAAGCTATAATACAAACTGTAATCTTGAGCGTAAGTTTGGAGTCTCGTATGCCTACCACCAGTAATGAATCCAGTGTCTATACACAGCTGCGAGACAAGGCTGAAGCGCAGCTGCAGATGGGCACGACGCCGACAGCGAGTCACTGGTCCGTGGGCGTTGACGCCCTGAGCCTCCTCCACCGGCTGTCCAGCAATCCCGACAATGCGGAAGATGCCCTCAAGCTGCTCCATGAATTGCAGGTCCATCAGGTGGAGCTTGACTTGCAGAACGAGGAGGTTGCTGCCAATGAGCAAGCACTTGGGGAGGAGTTGAGCCTTTACCGGAACTCTTACGATTCCGCCCCCTTTGGCTACTTTCTCGTCGACCTGGAGGGCAAGGTTATTCAGGTTAATCTTGCCGGCACGGAACTCTTTGGCGTCGGGCGTGACGATCTTGAGGGACACCCCATCGACACATGCCTGCCAGCGGAGAGCCGGCCGCAGCTGCGCGGGTTGCTACAGCATGTGGCGAAGAGCGGTGCCAGGGATTCCTGCGTAGCCAAGACGGGTGGAGGCGCACAGGGCTCCCGCCACTTACAGTTTCTGGCATCCATCCCCCCAGGGCGCGAGCATATCCTGTTGGCCTGCTGCGAGTGCGCCAGTGGGGAGTAACCCCGTTAGCCGTTCCATGCCATGGCTGCCTTGAGCCCTGCCGATATGCCAAGCCCCCCACCGGCGGCCTTACGCATCCTGGGTATTGGCGCATCCGCCGGTGGCCTGGCGCCGCTGGAAGAGTTCCTTGCCCGGATCCCGCCCCACAGCCACATGGCCTATGTGGTGGTGCAGCATCTCGATCCCACCCACAAGGCGTTGCTCCCGGAATTACTCCAGCGCACTACCCCGATGTCGGTGCGGCAGGCGACCCATGGCATGCCCATCGAACCTGACTGCGTGTATGTGATTCCGCCGAATACGGAACTCAGCGTTGTCGACGGCCTTCTGAACCTGGCCGAACCCATGGAACCCAGGGGCATGCGCCTGCCTATCAACGTGCTGTTTTCTTCCCTGGCACGCGCCCAGGGAGAGCACGCCATCGGGGTGGTACTGTCCGGCATGGGCTCCGACGGCACCCTGGGTCTACAGGCGATAAAGGCCGTGGGCGGCCTCACGGCAGTGCAACAGCCCGACACGGCACAGTTCGATGCCATGCCCAACAGCGCCATCGCCGCAAACTGCGCCGATATCATCGCCCCGCCCGGCGAATTGCCCGTCCGTATCCTGAACTGCCTTTCCCGGGCGCCCACCCCGAGCGCCTCCGGCGGGCTTTCGACAGAACCAGAAGCAGAAACTGAGCCGGAATCAACGCCCTTGCAGCGCATTTTACGTCTGCTTCAACAGCGAACCCGGCACGACTTCTCCCTCTACAAGCCCAGCACCCTGCACCGCCGGATGGCCCGGCGCATGGCGATCCATGAAATCGCCACCCTGAGCCTTTACGTGGATTTCCTCAAGCGCAACCCCCAGGAGATCGACCTTCTGTTCAAGGAAGTACTCATCGGGGTGACCAGCTTTTTCCGTGATGCCGAGGTCTGGCAGTATCTGGCGGATACCGGTCTGCCGGAACTGCTGGCGCGACAGCACAGTGAGCCCCACCTGCGCGCCTGGGTGGTTGGCTGCTCAACCGGCGAAGAGGCTTACTCCCTGGCCATGATCTTCACGGAGGCGCTGGACAAGCTGCCACGTCCCCATGGTATTACCCTGCAGATCTTCGCCTCCGACCTGAGTCCCGACGCCATTTCTACAGCTCGCCGCGGCCATTACCCTGCCGACATCAGCAGCAGTGTCTCGGCGGAGCGCCTGGCGCGCTTTTTCAGCATCCATGGCAACGGCTACCAGATCAACAGGGATATCCGCGACCTGGTAATGTTCGCCCAGCAGGATGTGGTGCTCGATCCCCCCTTCACTCGACTCGACCTGATTTCCTGCCGCAATCTGTTGATCTATTTCGATCAGAGCCTGCAACGCAAACTCATTCCCCTGTTTCACTACAGCCTGCGCACTGGGGGTGTGCTGTTGCTGGGGAGCTCGGAGACGGTAGGGCGCAACACTCAGTTGTTTGCACCTATCCAACCCAAACTCCGACTTTACCTGCGCCAGGAGAATGTCCAGAACCGCGATATCCGGTTGCCGGTAAAGTCGTTTCCACCTCTGGCCAGGATAGCCAAGGAGCTTCCCGTGACCCCCAGCGACTCATCCTCCCACACACATGATAATCTGCAGGCGGCAGCCGATCAGGTGTTACTGCAGGTCTATGCCCCCGCCGCAGTGGTGGTCAACGATGAGGGTGATATCGTCTATATCAGCGGACGCACGGGAAAGTACCTGGAGCCTGCCGCCGGCAAGGCCAACTGGAATTTTTACGCCATGGTGCGGGAAGGCCTGCGGACCCCCATCGCCAGCGCCCTGCGCCAGGCCTCGAACCGGAGCGAACCGGTATCCTTGCAAGACCTTCAGGTGCAACTGCCAGGCGGGGGAACGCAGAGCGTCGATATCACCGTACAGGCGCTGCGAGAACCTGCCACCCTGCGTGGGATGAAGATGATCGTGTTCCGCGACATCGCCCCGGCTCATGCCGGCCAGCCGGACAAGAACAGGTCGAAGACGGCTACGCAACATACTCATGCGAAGGAGTTGCAACAGTACCAGGATGAAATCCAGACATTGCGGGAGGAAAACCGCGCGTCCCAGGAAGAGCTGCAGTCGGCCAATGAGGAATTGCAGTCGACAAATGAGGAATTGCAGTCGACCAATGAGGAGCTGACCACGTCGAAAGAGGAAATGCAGTCCATGAATGAGGAACTGCAGACCATCAACGCGGAAATGCAGACCAAGCTCGACGATCTCGCCCTCGCCCAGAGCGATATGAAAAATCTGCTCAACAGCATCGATATCGCTATTCTTTTTCTCGACCATAACCTGAACGTCCGTCGTTACACTGACAGGGCATCAAAGATCATCAATATCCGTGAAAGCGATATCGGCCGCCCACTCAGTGACCTGACCACTACCCTGCAGTATCCGGAACTGAATGATGATGCCCTTACCACCCTGAGCACCTTGGCATATTCCGAGAAGCAGGTCCCCGCCTCCGACGGCCGCTGGTTTACGGTACGGATCATGCCCTATCGCCGTCTGGACAATGTGATTGACGGGGTGGTCATCACCCTTCTCGATATCACCGCAACCAAGGAATTGGAACAGGCCCTTCGCAAGGATCTGCGATCGTGATGGAAAGATCCGCTACCTTCATGGCCTTTCATCCCCGCTACTCAGTGTCCGTTTCAGGCTGGACTTAATCTCGCCCCAGATGGCAACGAAGAACGCCGTCAGGGGCACCGCGAGTACCATGCCGATAATGCCACCCAAGACCGTGCCCCAGAAGAAAAGGGAAATAACCACGAGTGCAGGGTGCAGCCCCGAGCGGTTGGCCATGATCTTCGGTGTCAGCAGCCAACTTTCCACCAGTTGCACCGCCGCGAACACCAGCCCGGTCAGGACCAGTAACTCAATGCCGCCATCCGACTGCAGATAGGCCATGGGCAAAACCACCAGCAGGCCGATCAGAGTGCCCAGGAAGGGGACAATATTCAGCAGGCCCAGCACCAGCCCGACAAGAACGCCGTATTCCAGGCCGATCAACGTAAAGCTCATGGCATACAAGGTACCCATGCACACGGCGATGATCAGCTGGCCCTGAAAGAAGGCGGTGACGTATCCGACAAATACATCCATGAAATACAGCGTTTTCTGCTGAGTGGATTCATGGAAGATGGATAAAAGTTCAGTTGCCTGCCCCCGGAGCAAGTTCCCAGAAAGCAGGGTGAAGAAAAGGAACAGAGGCACGAAGCTGATAGCGGCCAACAACCCCAGATATGACATGATCCTCCTGCCCGGGTCTTCCATTCCTGGCACGACAGCCTCGGACTCCTTCCCACCGTTGCTCTCCATGCGGGTAGAAATCATGGAGCTGAGTTCCGGGAAGTGAAAGGAGAAATATTCCTGCCAGCTTGCCAGTGTGTCAGGCAAAACGGTCATCAACTGGACGAACTGTTTGACCACAACGGGGACGAGCAGGAAAATCAGGCCGCCAATACCCACGAAAAAGATCACCAGTAGAAGAATAATGGCCAGCAAGCGTGGCAAGCGAAGCTTTCTTTCGAGAAATTCCACCACCGGATAAAGCACAAGCGCCAGAATACCGGCCAGAGAAAGCGACAGAAGAAGGTTATAGAACGCATTCAGTACCCAACCGAATGACCATACGATGATCCCTATCAGCGAGGTCATTGCAACCAGAGACAACAGAACCGTTGTGTAGCGAAACAGGCGAAGCTCAGCCGCATTGAACAGTCGTTGTTCCGGACGTAGCTCCGGCGGGTCTTGGCTAGCAACTTTCGCTCCGCCAGCCAAGGGTTCCTGCCTATCGTGAGCCATTGCGAATTCCTGCGTTAGCTGTTCGTGTTTATTGAATATCAACAGCCCATCACCGGCCATCGCAGAAGCCACGCTCAGCCTCCTGATAAATCCGATCACCTGGTATAGAAGGACTCGATGGTCGAACTCCAGGTGGCGTCAGCCATATTCGGCCATTGATGCTTCTCGAAGCCTGGTGCATTCTTCAACCGCTCGACATCTACATCGAGCATGAAACGATTGTTCACCTTGTCGTGCTTCAAGGCCTTCCAAGGAATCGCGAACAGGCGATCACCCATGCCGAGAAAACCGCCCGAGGCCAAGACTGCGTAACGAATCCTTCCCTCGGCTACATCGAGCATAAGATCCTGAATCTTGCCTAGCTCTTCATCCTGCATATTACAGACATTGTCGCCGGTTATCGTGGAGGCGCTCAGTAATGTGACGCCGGCCTGCATATCATCGGAGGCGGCGTGACCACTCTTCGATGGCATCATTGCATCGTTCATTTCTTTTCCTTCTTGGCATCGCTATTGAGTTCTTTCAACACGGCTCCATCCTTGCCGCCATGTTCTTTCGCATTACCCGTCTGCTCAGTGCGCTTGTCGCCGGCAACCTTCTTGTCTTTCTTACTCGCACTCTCTTTGACCTGATTCTTGTTCATGACCTGAACTCCATATGAGTTTTTTGGGTTCTTTCCCTCACCATGGATCCTTTTTAGTCCAGGGTGGCTCCTGTCAAGATAGTCGAGGCCCGAGGTCCGGTCTGTGCGCTGCACAACTTATGCGGGGCCATTCTTTCAGGCAGGCATCGGGGGCGCTGCCTTACGGTACGGCGGCTCTGTGTGCTGGCGCACCGAAATATCGTTCGCTTATGCCTAAGCTGAACCCGGATCGAAATGGCTTTCCGGGTCTCGGGGACTGCTCTCCAGACCCTGGAGGCCCCGGTAGTTGGTGTCCATACCCCGACTATCCAAAGATATCAACACGATATGGACTGATGAATTCGACCGTCAGATACGCATCGAGACCACCGACGACGATGATCGTCACACCAGACAGGGCGTTGTCGCCCGTCTACACAGCGACACAAGAGGGTTGGATCATGGCGACGAAAGCAAGCGAACACGATACTGCCGATCCGGTCGAGGGCAAGGCTCACGAAGCGATGAACAGGGCCGCCCAGACCGCTGGCAAGGCGGAGGAGTACGCTCGGCAGCACGCATCCCACGCCGATGAGCGCGTTCGGGAGGTAGCAGCCCATGGGCGCCAGCGGGCAGATGATCTGCTCGAACGCGTGACCGGCCACGTCCGCGAGAAGCCGCTGCTGTCCATTGGCATCGCCTTTGTTGCTGGCGTGCTGTACTCATCCCTGAGGCGTCGCCGGTAACGCACGGCTTGCAGAACGCCGAAGCCGGCGAGGTCACCGGCAGGTCTGGCAGTGGGGACGCCAATGGCGCAGGGCTGACATGACGGAACCCTCACGTCCATTGGAAATCGCACATGCGTGACTGAGCGCGCCGATATCCCGTTCCTACAGATACCTGAAAGCACTGCAACCATCTCCAAATTTCGACTTGTATCTTCTTCATTGCCACGTCAAGGAATGTCGTAACTATGTTTGGTACCGCACCGACAAAGCGATCTTTTTTGCCCAGCCTGACATGGCATTCCCCTGATTCGGGAACTGCTCTCCAGACCCACGAGGGTCCGGAAGACTGCCGTTAAGCAGAGGAGGCTCAATCATGAAGAAGCTAAAGAGGTTAATCCTTTCCGCCGCCATTGTACCGGCACTAGCATTTAGCACGACGGCAATAGCCGAGAAGCATGACGCCGAGAAGCAAGACGCCATGAAGGCAGACGGTGAGCAGCATGCCGAGCAGCAAAGCACCGGCGAACAGCAAAAAGCCGGCGAGCAGCAGATGAGCGGTAAGCCCGCTGGTGCCTTCTACGCCGACGACGTCATCGGCCAGACCGTCAAGCACCGCGGTACAGATGAGGATGTGGGCGAGATCCAGGATCTGGTCATCGGCAATGACGGCCGCATCGTCGGCGTCGTGGTCGAGACTAGTGGCTTCCTGGGGCTCGGCGGACAACACGTGGGGCTGGGCTGGGACCACATAGAGCACACCATGGAAGATGACGAATCCGTGTTCTACACGGATCTTGACGAGGAAACGCTGCGGAACTCGCCCGAATACGAGCGCGATTGATCCAACCCACAGTCGGCGGGGGCACATCGTGCCCCCGTTGTCTTGACTCCATCCTCAGAAGTCGCAGCCCATACTCCGGGTAGGCGCCCGCCCCTCATCACCCTGAAGGCGTCATCCGCGTCGCTGGGGGTGCTGAGCCACGATATCGAGACGCTCCCCCTCCGCATTGTTGTCATGACATCCTGGCTGGCGCGCTCTCCCCAGAGCGCACCAGCCACCTCATGGTGCGCCTCCGTCGGTGATGACGCGCCGGTAGAGACTTCGATCGGCGGCATAGCACCCACAAGAGGCCTCGATCAGGCCCGCTCGGTCCAGCACCGTGATATCCCCCCGGTGATAGCTGATCAGCCGGCGCGCCTGAAGCGCCATAGCGGCCAGGGTGATGCCGGCACGACGCACCCCCAGCATCATGGCCAGGAACTCGTGGGTGAGATGCAGCTGATCCGAATGCGCCCGATCCTGAGTCATCAACAGCCAGCGCGCCAGGCGGGCCTCGACCTGATGAAAGTGGGAACACGCCGCCACCCGGGACAGTTGGTGCATGAGCACATAGAGATAGCGCTTCAGCAATACCTGAAGCGCAGGACTCTGCTCCAGGTGACGGCCAAAGACAATCGTCGGCAGGCGCAGTGCCGGCCCTGCCCCCTGCACCAGGGCGCGCAAGGGCGATTTATCGAGTCCCAGGATCAAGGGCATCCCGTACATGCCTTCACTGCCGACCATCGCCACTTCCAGCTGCTCACCGTCACTCAAATTCGCAATCAGGGAAATGAAGCTGTTGAGGGGAAAATGGACATGCAGGATCCGTCCACCGGGCTCGGTGATCACTTCACCGAACTCCAGGTCGATGACCTCGCAGTCGGCAAGGAGAGATGCCCTGTCCTGACGCGGCAAGCTGTCGATGAGGTGGTTGGTTATCGGACCGAGGGTCGAAGGCTTCATGTGCACGCTCCTGGTGGAAAACCGGCAATCGGCACATGGCAAGAAATCAAAGGGCTCTGACGTCAACGACAGCAGGGAGTGATCATGGAATCACCGATAAGCCGGTACACGAACACTGGCATGTCCAGCAACATGCCGTCGGTGCGCCAGGGTACACACGCCAGGAAACGCCCTGCTCAAGCACCCTACCAGGTCCATAAGGGAAAGGGCCCCGTCATCCGGTGCGATGATAGCTCAGCAGGCGGTCGTACTCCTTCTTGACGACCGCATAGCACTCACATACCCGCGCCTCCAGGCCAGTCCTGTCCAGGATACTGATGTGCCCACGATGGTAGGAAATCAGCCCGGCCCGCTGCAGCTTGCCGGCCGACTCGGTGACGCCCTCTCGACGGACACCCAGCATGTTGGCGATCAACTCCTGGGTCATGACCAGCTCGTTGGTCGGCAAGCGATCCAGGCTCAGCAACAGCCAGCGACACAGCTGCTGATCCAGGCTGTGATGCCGGTTGCATACCGCAGTCTGGGCCATCTGGGTGATCAGGGCCTGCGTGTAGCGCAGCAACAAATGCTGGAGCGTTGACGCGCGATCGAATTCATCCTTGATCAGTTGTCCCTTGAGGCGATAGGCGCTGCCGGCGCTCTGCACGACGGCACGGCTAGGCGTGGTTTCGCCGCCCATGAACAGCGAGATGCCGACGATACCCTCGGCACCGACGACGGCAATTTCCGTCGAATCTCCATCTTCCATGACGCACAGTAGCGATACGATGCAGTCCACCGGGAAATAGACATGGCGCATCACCTTTCCCGACTCGGCCAGCGACTCCCCCAGCCTCAGATCGACCCGCTCGAGGTGGGGCGCAAGGCGCTGGTATTCATCCCTCGACAGGGCCGCCAGCAAGTGATTCTGACGAGGATCATGTTGCAGGGCCATGACTGACACTCCCGTATCGGACAAGCCACCCCCGATAACAGGGTGCAAAAAAGGGACTGGTCCGATGGTGGTTGATGACCCGTGGCCGCCGCTGAAACGCCTTGCCGGCCGCACCCCGGATCACATCAAGAGACAGGCAACCGGATGCCCCGCGGCAGCAGGCAACCGATTACCCATTGAAATAGATAGAAAGCTCCGAGTCACACGAGGCTCTCTGCACTCCCCGCCGCCGACACACTCGCATGAAGCGTAGCCCATGCCGTGTACGCTAACGCACGGAAGCGACGCGGTCACGCCACTAGGCTCGCTAGATACTGGCCAAGCCCCGGGATTCGGGTCAGGCCATGCCGTCCCACAGGGGGCTCGCACGCAAGCCGAACAGGGAATCGACTCATGGTTGTGCCACCGTTTCTGATGATCAGGCCTCTTGTCTCACGGCCTCGAGCGACACACCCGGCCATTGTGCTCTACCCCCACCATCCGGTATACGGCCAGTGGCGGATGCGTGTCCCCGGGTCGAGTCCATGAGGGACGACTCGATGCTTCAGGGCTCCGCCTGGACGCCCCTCGATTCCGCCTCCTTCCGCGCAGAACAGCCGGTGCGGCATGGCCCTACCCCGAGAGTGGAAGACTTCCCCGGGCGAAAAGCGACCCTCGTCGCGAGGCGAGATATCGCAGCCGCCCTGGATGCCGAGAAGGCATGGGCTCGGGTAGCGCTCGATACCATTGGCGATGCCGTCCTGACCATCGATCTTCACGGCGCGGTCACCCACATGAACCGGGTAGCGGAGACCCTGACAGGCTGGTCGCAACCGGAAGCGATCGGCAAGCCTCTGTCCCGTGTGTTCCATCTTGTCGATGGCAAGACACACCAGACGACGGTCACCCCCGGGCGGCGCGCCATCGAGGAGAACAGAGCGGTAGGCCTCGCTCTGGATTGCGTGCTCGTCCGACAGGATGGCAGCAAGCTTGCGATCGAGGATTCAGCGGCGCCCATCCATGACCGGGAAGGTCGAGTCATCGGCGCCGTGATCGTGTTCCACGACGCCTCCCAGTCACAGGTCATGCTGGAGCGGATAGCCTACCAGGCGCAGCATGATGCACTCACCGGCCTGCCCAATCGCGCCCTGCTGACGGAGCGGCTCTCCCGAGCCATTGGCCTGGCTCGACGACACCGACACCTGGTCGCCCTGCTCTATCTCGACCTCGACGACTTCAAGCCCATCAATGATTCATTCGGCCATGCCGTGGGGGACAGCCTGCTCCAGGCGGTTGCGAGTCGTGTTCAGGACTGCATGCGCGACATCGACACCGTCTGCCGCCAGGGTGGCGACGAATTCGTGATCCTGCTCGCCGAGATCAGGCGACCCGAGGATGCCACGCGAGTCGCGGAAAAACTGCTCGCCGTCCTCGGCAGGCCATACGGTATCCAGGGTCATGAACTCCTTATCACGCTTAGCATCGGCATCAGCCTCTACCCCGATGATGCCGACGATGCGGATACCCTCATGCACAACGCCGACACGGCCATGTACCACGCCAAGCGAAATGGTCGAAACGGGCATCACTGCTTCACAGCCGAGATGAATACCCGCCCCCTTCAACGAAGGCGGACCGAACCAGGCCTGCATCCCCCCCTGCAGCCATCGCAATACGTTTTCGACTTCTAGGGGAGGGACGTGCTGCTCACGGAGGTCGTCTCCGGTGCCCGAGCCCTGGTTGACGGAACGCATCCGTTCCCCGGATGCGCCCAGCCCGCCGGGATCATCCCCTTGGCTCGATCGTTCTACCGGGCTTCGGGCAAAGAGGGCAATGTACGGCAGCGCACAGATGGGAGGCCACCGATAACTTATCCTCAGCATGGGTGAGGCAAGGGAACCGCCTGTACAGGGAGTTACACCATGCGTCGCACGGACTGCGACGCCATCATGACACGAGCCATCCCGCAGCATCCTCACACAGGATCATGCGTCAAACAGGAATACGTCTTAATGAACAACATCGTCTATATCGTCGGCGCAATCGTCATCGTGTTGGTGATTCTCTCCGTTCTCGGTCTTCGTTGAGACCCGCGACGAGCGACTGGATCGGCAAGGCAGCAGAACCCGTGGGGCTGCCGGCCGAAGACGCGCCATCTCACTGGAAACGTCCCCGTGACCATCAGCAAAGGGCGAGGTGATCGCCAGTAGCGCGGGCCATGCTCGACAGTGAACTCACATGGATCCCATTACGCAAAACGCCCTCGCTTCCTGGAAGCGAGGGCGTTTTGCTGGCAATCTGGTGGGTCGTGTAGGATTCGAACCTACGACCAATTGGTTAAAAGCCAACTGCTCTACCAACTGAGCTAACGACCCGGTGCTTGTGGGCAAGCATACAGGCTCGGATGGTGGGTCGTGTAGGATTCGAACCTACGACCAATTGGTTAAAAGCCAACTGCTCTACCAACTGAGCTAACGACCCCTCCGAACGGGTGCAGATATTACTGATCTGCCCCCGTGATGGCAAGCGCTTTTTGCCTTTGGTCGCAAGGCGGGGCCGCGCTCAGCGCCCGCGCTGGCCCTTGGGCTTGCGCATGGCCTGCACCGGCCGGCGCTTGTGCTTGTCCCGGCTCCAGCGGTTCTTCTCGTCCGGAGTCAGTTCCGGCACCTTGCGTGCTTCCAGGCCGGCCGTCGCCGAGAGGTCATCGATCTCGTCCTGGGAGAGTTCCACCCACTCGCCGGCCTTGGTCCGCTTGTCGAGGAAGATGTTCCCGTAGCGCACCCGCTTCAGGCGGCTGACGGTGAGCCCCTGGGACTCCCACAGGCGACGCACCTCGCGGTTGCGGCCCTCCATGATGACCACGTGGAACCAGGTGTTGATGCCCTCGCCGCCGAACTCCTGGACGTCGGTGAAGCGTGCCGGCCCGTCATCGAGCATCACGCCCTCGACCATGGCCACGACCTGCTCCTTCTTCACCTCGCCCATCACGCGAACGGCATATTCACGCTCCACCTCGGTGGAGGGATGCATCAGCTTGTTGGCCAGTTCCCCATCGGTGGTGAACAGCAGCAGGCCGCTGGTGTTGATGTCCAGGCGGCCGATGGCGATCCAGCGCTCGCCCTTGAGGCGCGGCAGGCGATCGAAGACGGTACGCCGCCCTTCCGGGTCCTTGCGGGTACACAGTTCGCCCTCGGGCTTGTTGTACATGATCACCCGGCGCGGCACCTCCTCGGCGCCGCGCAGGGTCACCGGGCGGTCATCGACGGCCACCCGGTCGCGCATCTCGATGCGGTCGCCCAGGGTGGCCACCTTGCCGTTGACCTTGACCCGGCCATCGGCGATGGCGGCCTCCATCTCGCGGCGCGAGCCGAGTCCGGCACGCGCCAGGACCTTCTGCAGTTTCTCGGTGGTAGTGCTCATCGGTCGTCATTCTCACTGGGTGTGGATTCCGTCCCCGGGGCAGCGTCATCGGCGACGCGGCCCCGGGCACGTTCGGACAGTCGAGCCTCCAGATCGGCGAAGCTCAGCCCTGCCCGCTCGGACGCCTTCCCGGCGTGGTCATCATCGTCGGCCCTCCCGGCCGTCGGGTCGGCGGCCTGGGGGGCCACCTCGCCGCCCGTCTCGGGCGACATCTCGTCTTCTGCCTCGTCCGCCTCGGGCGAGTCATCGACCGCCTCGGCCTCGTCCGCCTGGGCCAGCAGCTCGTGCTGGGGAGGCGGTGCCTCCTCCTCCACGACCGGCTCCTCGAAGTGCCTGAGCTCGTGCATCGGCGGCAGCTCGTCGAGGGTCTTGAGGCCAAAATCGTCGAGGAAGCTTCGCGTGGTGGCATAGACCCCCGGGCGCCCGGGAACGTCGCGGTGGCCCACCACCCGGATCCAGCCGCGGTCGAGCAGGGTGCGCATGATCGAGCCGCTCACCGTGACGCCCCGCACCTCCTCGATGTCACCACGGGTCACCGGCTGGCGGTAGGCGATCAGTGCCAGCGTCTCCAGCAGCGCCCGGGAATAGCGCTGGGGCCGCTCGTCCCAGAGCCGCGAGACCCAGCGCGAGAGGCGCGGCCGGATACGCAGCTGGTAGCCCGAAGCGGTCTCGACCAGCTCCATGGCCCCCCGCTCGTGGCGGTCCCCCAGGCGCTCCAGGGCCTCGCGCAGGGCGCGCCGCGGCGGACGCTCGTGGTCATCGAACAGCCCCTCCAGGCGCTCCAGCCCCAGCGGCTCCCCGGCCGCCAGCAGCGCCGCCTCGAGGATCTCGTCCAGGGCATCGGGAAATTCCATGGCGGTCATGCCGGGTCGCTCCCCTCCGGGTCATCCAAGGGATGGTCATCGAAGGCGCTCTCGCCGCCCTCCTCCTCGAGGAACGCCTCCTCGGGCCCCTCGTCCCGGGCGGCCCTGGCGCGCACATGGATCGGCGAGAGCGGGGCATTCTGCACGATCTCGATCATCGCCTCCTTGGCCAGCTCGAGGATCGCCATGAAGGTGACGATCACCCCGGCCCGCCCCTCCTCGAGGGTGAACAGCGCCTCGAAGGCGGTGTAGTGCTCGTCGCCCAGGCGCTCCATGATCGCCAGCATGCGCTCCCGGGTCGAGAGCCCCTCGCGGCTGATCTGGTGGGCCTGATTGAGCTCCGCACGGCGCAGGATGCCGGCCAGGGCCCCGAGCAGCTCGTCGAGCTCCACGTCGGGGTGGATCACCCGCGCCTCCAGGGCCGGCAGGGCCGCCCGGGCCGGAAACCAGTCGCGCCCCAGCCGCGGCAGCTCGGCCAGCGACTCGGCGGCATACTTGAGCCGCTCGTACTCCTGCAGCCGGCGGATCAGCTCGGCCCGCGGGTCCTCCTCCTCGTCGTCCCCGCCCTCCTTCGGCGGGCGCGGCAGCAGGGTACGCGACTTGATCTCGGCCAGCATGGCCGCCATCAGCAGGTACTCCCCGGCCAGCTCGATCTCCATGGCCTTCATCAGCTCCACGTACTCGATGTACTGGCGGGTGATGGCGGCCACGTCGATGGCCAGGATATCCAGGTTCTGACGGCGGATCAGGTAGAGCAGCAGGTCGAGCGGCCCCTCGAAGGCCTCGAGGAAGACGCGCAGCGCCTCCGGCGGAATATAGAGATCTTCCGGCAGCTGGGTGATCGGCTCGTTGAACAGCCGCCCCAGCACCTCGGCGTGGCCGGCCGCGGCATCGGTCTGTTCGGGGCTGGCGGTATCGGGGGTGGCGCTCACGCGGCGTGCCTCTCCGGGGACGCAGGATCAACGGGGCAGTCTAGCAAGATGGTGCCGAGGGAAACAGCATCGACGCCACCGACCGCCCACTCGAGGCTGATCCGGTGACAGGCCCCGAAGTGTCGGACCACCGGGGAGGCGCTGTGAATACCTCCCTGTACGCTACCGACGCCCTGCTTCGCTTTCGCGTCCCGCTCCGCTTGCAGGTCCGGTGCTGGCCATCCCTGGCCAGCCCGTTCGGAGCCATGCTCCTCACCCATGGCGTAGGACCTCCCCTACGGCCTGCCCCCGGCGC
The DNA here is from genome assembly GCF_030010555.1 of Halomonas rhizosphaerae. Classification (GTDB taxonomy): domain Bacteria; phylum Pseudomonadota; class Gammaproteobacteria; order Pseudomonadales; family Halomonadaceae; genus Halomonas; species Halomonas rhizosphaerae. Next base: position 93,248 of record NZ_JASCQP010000026.1, on the reverse strand, counting down.
CTCTCGTTCAGACCATGCATGCCTGCTACTCCGCCTCGGCGGCCTTGCGGTAACGCCCGGTGTAGTCGAAGAGCTTCTCCCGCACCTGCCAGTGGCGGCCCACCTTTCGGCCCACCACGAAGTCGGGGTGGCGCAGGCGGTGGCGCTCGGCGACCACCTCCTCGGGGGTGGTGGGGCGGAAAGGCACGCCCGGGGCGCGCAGGTGCTCGCGCAGGAAGGCCGCGGCGAAGGCGCCGCGCTGGGCCGGGGTCTCCAGGGCGAACCACTCCGACAGCGTGGCACCGTCCTCGTCATGGTAGGTCACCTTCAATCGCGGCAGGCCGCGGCCGTTGACGGTGGCCTCGAGCTGCATGCCGGCCACGCGCAGCACCCGGGCGTCGCGCAGGCGCAGCGCCTCCTTGAGCTTGTCGTCGGCGTCCACCAGCAGGGTCTCGCAGCCGTGACAGCGCCGGGCGGCGATATCGTTCTCGGCGCCGCACTCGGGGCACACCTTGAAGCGAAACCGGAAGTCGCACTGAGTGCGCTTGCCGCGCTCGTCCTCCACCAGCCCCTGGCAGCGGCGACCGAAGTGCTCGATCACCACTTCGCCGTCGCGACGCCCCCAGAAGAGATTGGCATGGCCGCAGGCCGGACACTCCACCTGCACCGGCTCGCTGTCGCCGGTCGGTTTGGGCGAACCCACCTCCGGGGCATAGAGGTCCCAGGGATTGCCGGCATAGTCGAGGACCAGGCAGTCGCGCTTGCCCGGCGCGAGGCGCAGGCCGCGGCCGACGATCTGCTGGTAGAGGCTCACCGATTCGGTGGGACGCAGGATGGCGATCAGGTCCACGTGGGGGGCATCGAAGCCGGTGGTGAGCACCGCCACGTTGACCAGGTACTTGAGTTCACGCGCCTTGAAGGCATCGATGATCCGCTCGCGTTCGGCAGAGGGGGTCTCGCCGGTGACCAGCGACGCCTCGCCCGCCGGCAGGTAGCCGAGGATCTCCTCGGCGTGGGCCACGCTTGCCGCGAAGAGCATCACCCCCTGGCGGTTCCGGGCACGCGCCACGATCTCGGCGATGATGCCCGGGGTGGCGCGGTGGCCCGCCACCACCCGGTTGAGCTCCTCCTCGCGGAAGAGCCCACTCGAGGCCGGGACGAGCGCCGAGAAGTCGTAGCGCAGCTCTTGCCCGTCCTTGAAAAGGGCCGCATCGATGCGCCGCGGCTCAGCGAGGTAGCCCTGCTTGACCATCAGCCGCAGTGGCTGCTCGAAGACGCAGTCGCGAAAGAAGGCATCCACGTCGCCGCGCACCATGCCATGGTGATGGCGATGGTAGATGAAGCCCTGGCCGAGGCGATAGGGGGTCGCCGTGAGGCCGAGGATCTTGAGGCGCGGGTTGGCCGCGCGCAGATGGTCGACCACCTGGCGGTAGCTGGAGTCCTCCGCCGGCGATACCCGATGGCACTCGTCGACCACCAGCAGGGTGAAGGGGCCGCGCGGATGGTCCGCCGCGGCGAAGCGTTCGAGGTTGCGCACCACCGACTGCACCGAGCCGAACACCACCTGGCGTCCGGCCTCCTTGCACCCCAGGCCGGCGCTGAAGATGTCGGCCTCGAGGCCGTAGGCCAGGTACTTGGCGTGGTTCTGCTCCACCAGCTCGCGCACATGGGCCAGCACCAGCACCCGCCCCCGGGCCAGGCGCGCCAGCTCGGCGATCACCAGCGACTTGCCGCTGCCGGTGGGCAGCACCACCACTGCCGGATCGCTGGAGCCGCGGAAATGCGCGACGACGCGACGTACCGCCGCCTGCTGGTAGGGGCGCAGGGTCGGGGGGACAGCGCAGGGCGTGGTAGCAGCGGGGGCAGTCATGCAGGTTCCGGGATGGCGAGACGGGCCGCCATCTTAGCGGGACGCCGCGCCGTCGTCAGGGGGCAGGAGAAGGGTGGCGGCCCTCCGACCCTCCGGATTGTCGACCGAGCGGTCAGGAAACCGACGACATTGCCGACAGCCGGCGTATGAGATCGACGCTTCGCCGCCCCCGACTGGCAGAAACTTGATCGGGGTCATGCCGGGCGACACTAGCCTGCAGCAGCATGGCACTTTTCCAAGACTCCCGATAGAGGAGAGCGCCATGCACACAATTCCAACAAGCGCCACCCCCCGCCTGCTGCCCGAGGAGCTTCTGGGCCTCGCCAGCGATCATGAGCGCGACGAGCTCGAGCGCTACCGCGGCCTCGCCTTCCGTTTCCTGGCCTTCAGCAGCGCCACCAGTCGGCTGATGGCTGCCCTGGGCATCGAGTGCGAGATGCGTCTGGCGGGCCTCGCCCGGGCCGCATGCCGCCTAGGCCTGGACGAGCCGCGCGGCGACGCGGCCACGCGCCTGGCCGCGCCGGCCGTGGCACCACCGGTCCTGGTCGACAGCCTGAAGATGGCGCGGGACGCCCTGTCCCAGGCCATGGCCGATGCCGCCGCCTCCCGGCGGTTCTACGCGCGACTCGGCGAGGTCGGCGCGGCCTCCTCCCTGGGCCATGAGTTCGTCGCCATTGCCCGCCAGAAGCAGGCGGAGCTGGCGATCCTGCGCGAGCACTGCCTCGAGAGCGGCGCCGGTCAGGTGCAGCGCCGCCGCGCCTGACCGGCGAGGCGCTCCCGAGACGACGGAAGGCGGCCCTCGGGCCGCCTTGCGTGTCGTCTGCGGGCCTCGCGGGAATCAGCCCAGCCAGACCCGTGCGTTGCGGAACAGGCGCATCCAGGCGCCGTCGCGGGTCCACTCGGCAGGCCGCCAGGAGTTGGTCACCGCGCGCACCACCCGCTCGGGGTGAGGCATCATGATGGTGACCCGGCCGTCGGGGGTGGTCAGGCCGGTGATGCCGGAGGGCGAGCCGTTGGGATTGGCCGGATAGCGGGTGGTCACCTGGCCGTGGTTGTCCAGGAAGCGCAGGGCGACCTGGCCGCTGCCCTGGATGCCGCGCAGGTGGGCACTGTCGCGAAACTCGGCGCGGCCCTCGCCGTGGGCCACGGCAATGGGCAGGCGCGACCCCTCCATGCCGGCCAGCAGGATCGACGGGCTCTGCTCGACCTGGACCATGGAGACCCTGGCCTCGAACTGCTCGGACTCGTTGCGCACGAAGCGCGGCCAGGCCTCGGCCCCGGGGATCAGCTCCTTGAGCTGGGCGAGCATCTGGCAGCCGTTGCACACCCCCAGGGAGAAGCTGTCGTCGCGCTCGAAGAAGGCCGCGAACTGCTCCCGGGCGCGGGGGTTGAACAGCACCGACTTGGCCCAGCCGCCGCCGGCCCCCAGCACGTCGCCGTAGGAGAAGCCGCCGCAGGCCACCAGGCCCTTGAACGCCTCCAGGGAGACCCGCCCTTCCAGGATGTCACTCATGTGCACGTCCACGGCCTTGAAGCCGGCCCGATCAAAGGCCCAGGCCATCTCCAGCTGGCCGTTGACGCCCTGCTCGCGCAGCACCGCCACCGCCGGGCGTGCCTTGTTGAGCTGGGGTGCCTGGACATAGGGCGCGGCGATATCCTCGTCGACCTCGAAGGTCGGCTGGGCACAGAGCCCGGGGTCGCGGCCATCGAGCAGGCCATCGAACTCGCTCTTGGCGCAGTCGGCGTTGTCACGCAGCGCCTGCAGGCGATAGCTGGTCTCGGCCCAGGTCCGCTCGGCCAGCAGCCGGGTGGTCTCCAGCAGCGGCTCCTCGAAGAGGGTCACCCGCACCTGGTCGTCGTAGCGTGGGCGGGCGATGACGCCGCAGGTCTCGATGCCGGCGGCGGCGAACTGGGCCAGCACCGCCTCGGTGTGCCGGCGGTTGACCTGGATCACCGCCCCGAGCTCCTCGGCGAAGAGCGCGTTGAAGGCGTCGACGGGCTCGTCGATCAGCCAGTCGAGCTTGATCTCGAGGCCCGCATGGGCGGCGAAGGCCATCTCCAGCAGGGTCACCAGCAGGCCGCCGTCGCTGCGGTCATGGTAGGCCAGCAGCGTGCCCTCGGCGTTGAGCCCCTGGATCACCGCGAAGAACGCCTTGAGGTCCTCCGGGTCGTCCAGATCCGGACACTCGTTGCCCACCTGGCCATAGACCTGGGCCAGGGCCGAGCCGCCGAGGCGATTCCGGCCGCCGCCCAGGTCGATCAGCAGCAGGTCGGACTCGTCCTGCTCCAGGTTGATCTGCGGGGTCAGGGTCCGCATGGCATCGGTGACCGGGGCGAAGCCGGTCACGGAGAGCGACAGCGGCGAGGTGACGCTCTTCTCCTCGACCTGCCCGTCATCCGCGCCACTCTCCTCCTGCCAGGCGGTGCGCATGGACATCGAGTCCTTCCCCACCGGGATGGCGATGCCCAGCGCCGGGCAGAGCGCCATGCCCACCGCATGGACGGCGTCATACAGGGCCTGGTTCTCCCCCGGATGGTCGGCGGCGCTCATCCAGTTGGCAGAGAGCTTGATGTCGCCGAGCTTCTCGATGGGCGCGGCGGCCAGGTTGGTGATGGCCTCGGCCACCGCCAGGCGGGCGCTGGCCGCCGGGTCGATCAGCGCTACCGGCGGCCGCTCGCCCATGGCCATGGCCTCGCCGGCATGGGTGTCGAAGCTCGCCGTGGTCACGGCGACGTCGGCCACCGGCACCTGCCAGGGGCCGACCATCTGGTCGCGGGCCACCTGGCCGGTGATGGAGCGGTCGCCGATGGTGATCAGGAAGCTCTTGGAGGCCACGGCGGGCAGGCGCAGCACGCGGTCCATGGCCTCGCGCAGGTCGAGGTTGTCGAGCATCACCCCGGAGAGTGGATTGACCCGGCGCTGGAACTCGCGCTGCATCTTCGGCGGCTTGCCGAACAGCACGCTCATCGGCAGGTCCACCGGCTGGCTCTCGAAGTGGCCGTCGGTGACCGCCAGGTGGTGCGCCTCGGTCGCCTCGCCCACCACCGCATAGGGGCAACGCTCGCGCCGGCACAGCGCCTCGAAGGTGTCGAGGTCCTCCGGGGCCACCGCCAGCACGTAGCGCTCCTGGGCCTCGTTGCACCAGATCTCCAGCGGGCTCATGCCCGGCTCGGCGTTGGGCACGGCACGCAGGTCGAAGAGGCCACCGCGCTCGCCATCCTTGACCAGCTCCGGCAGGGCGTTGGAGAGGCCGCCGGCGCCCACGTCGTGGATGAAACGGATGGGATTCTCGCTGCCCAGCGCCCAGCAGCGGTCGATGACCTCCTGGGCGCGGCGCTCCATCTCGGGGTTGCCGCGCTGCACCGAGGCGAAGTCCAGGTCGGCGCTCGATGCGCCGGAGGCCATGGAGGAGGCCGCGCCGCCGCCCAGGCCGATCAGCATCGCCGGCCCGCCCATCACGATCAGCTTGCCGCCGACCGGGATCTCGCCCTTCTCGACATGGCCGTCGCGGATATTGCCGTAGCCGCCGGCGAGCATGATCGGCTTGTGGTAGCCACGGCGTTCGATGCCGTCATGCCCCAGGGCGTCCTGCTCGTAGGTGCGAAAGACGCCGGCGAGGTTCGGGCGCCCGAACTCGTTGTTGAAGGCGGCGCTGCCGATGGGGCCCTCGAGCATGATCTGAAGCGCCGACTGGATGCGCTCGGGCTTGCCGTAGTCGAACGCCTCCCAGGGCTGCACGAACTCGGGGATGCGCAGGTTGGAGACGGTGAAGCCGGTCAGGCCCGCCTTGGGCTTGCCGCCGATGCCGGTGGCGCCCTCGTCGCGGATCTCGCCGCCGGCGCCGGTGGCCGCCCCGGGGTGCGGCGCGATGGCCGTCGGGTGGTTGTGGGTCTCCACCTTCATCAGGATCTGGATCGGCTCCCGGGCACTGCCATAGGCGGCGCGCTCACCGTCCTTGCCGGTGAGCGGGGTCGGGAAGAAGCGCGGTGCCTCGGACCCCCGGATCACCGCGGCGTTGTCGCTGTAGGCGGAGAGGATGTCGTCGGACGAGCACTCATGGGTATGCTTGATCATCCGGAACAGCGAGTGACTCTGCGCCTCGCCGTCCACCACCCAGTCGGCGTTGAAGATCTTGTGGCGACAGTGCTCGGAGTTGGCCTGGGCGAACATCATCAGCTCGACGTCCGTCGGGTTGCGGCCCAGGTCGCGGAAGGCCTCGACCAGGTAGTCGATCTCGTCCTCGGCCAGCGCCAGGCCCAGCTCGGCATTGGCGGTGACCAGCGCCTCGCGCCCTCCTTCGAGCACATCGACGCTGCCCAGCGGTGCCGGCTCGTGGTGGGCGAAGAGCCGGGCGGCGTCGGAGGCGTCGGCGAGCACGCTCTCGGTCATGCGGTCATGCAGGGCGGCCTGGATCCGCTCGAAGGCGGTCTCGGAGAGGGTGCCGGCGACCTTCACCCGGTAGGCGATACCACGCTCGATGCGCCGCACCCTGGCCAGCCCGCAGTTGCGGGCGATGTCGGTCGCCTTGGAGGACCACGGCGACTGGGTGCCGATGCGCGGCACCACCAGAAACAGCTGGCCCGCGGCGCGGCTCTCGTTCGGTCGCTCGGGGCCCTCCTCCTGTCGCTCGGGGCCGTAGTCGAGGAGCTGCTCCAGCAGGCGCCGCTCGTCGTCCCCCAGGTCGCCGTCATGGTCGACGAAATGGACATGGTCGGCGTGCAGGGACTCGACCTCGGGAACGGATGCGCGCAGGGCGTCCAGCAGCTTGGCATGACGGAAAGCAGATAGGGCGGGCGCGCCTCGCAGTTCGAGCATATCCTGGAGCCTCTGAAACAGGGGGAGAATTCGGGGCCGCGGCCGGCGGCAACGAGCGCACATGATACTGGAAAGCGCCGGGCGCGAGAAATCGGCGTAGGTGACAGCCGCCCGCGCGCTGGTTAAGGTTGAGGGTCTCATCGCCGCACATCGCCCACATGCCCGCATTCCCGACCGACCCTGCCCGGCGCCAGTGGCGCGGGGCCGCCCTCCTGTGCAGTGCCCTCCTGCTGGCGCTGCTGCCCGGGCGTTCCGGAACGCCCGAGGGCCCGCACCTGGGGGAGGTACTGTCGCGGGACTTCCTCAGCGTGCACACCCGCAATACCCCCACCACCTACTACGAGGGACGCCAGGGCCCCACCGGGTTCGAATACGAACTGATGCGGCGCTTCGCCGACCACCTGGGGGTCAGCCTGACCCTGGAGGCCGACCACCATATCCAGGGCGTGCTGGACGCCGTGCGCGAGGAAGGCGACCTGGGCGCCGCCGCCCTGCCCCTGGACCCGACGCGAGAAGGCCTGCTCTTCAGCCGACCGATCATGCTGCTGCAGCCGCTGCTGGTCTATCGCCGCGGCCTGTCCCCCCCGGAGACGATCGCCGAGCTGGAGGGGCTGGAGATCGGCACCCTGCGCGGGGCCGGCACCGACCGGGTGCTGCGCGAGCTGCAGGCGGAGCACCCCGGGCTGAGCTGGAAGGAGTCCGGTGAGCTGGAGGTGGCCGAGCTGCTCGGCCAGGTGGCCCGGGGCACCCTGGATGCCGCGGTGATCTTCGAGCACCAGTTCCGCCTCAACCGGCTGTTCTTCCCCGAGGTCGAGGATGGCTTCACCCTCGGCAAGCCGCTCTCCCTGGCCTGGGCCTTCCCCGCCGGACGGGGACTGGGGCTGGTCAATGCCGCCAATCGCTTCCTCGACGACCTGCGCCGCGACGGCGAGCTCGACGCCCTGGTGGCCAGCTACTTCGGCCACGACGATTACCTCGAGTACGTGGGCGCCCGCACCTTCATCGCCCATGCCCGCAAGCGCCTGCCGCGCTACACCGAGCTGTTCCGCGAGGCCGCCCGCAACACCCGCTTCGACTGGAAACTGCTGGCCGCCGTGGGCTACCAGGAGTCCCACTGGAAGCCCAGGGCCACCTCCCCCACCGGCGTGCGCGGGCTGATGATGCTGACCAACGCCACCGCCGGCGATCTCGGCGTCGACAATCGGCTCGACCCGGCCCAGAGCATCCATGGCGGCGCCCGCTACCTGCGCCAGCTTATCGAACGGCTGCCGGAATCGATCCAGGGCGACGACCGCCTGTTCATGGCCATGGCCGCCTACAACGTTGGCCTCGGGCATCTCTACGATGCCCGCAGGATCGCCGAGCAGCGCGGCGGCGACCCCGACCGCTGGCGCGACGTGCGCGAGGCGCTGCCGCTGCTCCAGGAGCGCGAGTGGCACAGCCAGACCCGCCACGGCTATGCCCGCGGCGGCGAGCCGGTGATCTATGTGCGCAATATCCGTCGCTACTACGAGATCCTGGCCTACATGGACCGCAGCCAGGAGCAGTTTCACGAACTCAATGCGCGCCTGCCCGACGAGGACGAGGGCGCACTGTTCGAGCAGGTCCCGCCCGTTCTCTGACCGGCGGTGCCCCTGGCCTCAGTCGTTATCGAGGCCGGCGCGGCGCGCGGCGAAGAAGTCCCGCAGCAGGCGGGCGGCGCGGGCGGCCAGCACCCCGCCCTCCACCGTCACCCGGTGGTTGTACCAGGGCTGGGCGAAGAGGTTGGCCTTCGACTCCGCCATGCCGCTGCGCGGCTCGGCGGCGCCATAGACCAGCCTCGCCAGGCGGGCATGGATGATCGCCCCGGTGCACATCAGGCAGGGTTCCAGGGTCACGTAGAGGGTGCAGCCGTCCAGCCGGTAGTTGCCGAGCCGCTCGCCGGCATCGCGCAGGGCACGGATCTCGGCATGGGCGCTGGGGTCGTGCTCCCCTACCGGGGCGTTGAAGCCGGCACCGACGATCTCGCCCGCGGCGTCCACCACCACGGCGCCCACCGGCACCTCGCCGGCGGAAAGCCCCTGCCGGGCCTGATCCAGCGCCCGGTGCATGTAGAACTCGTCGCTGCGCACTGTCGTGAACTCCCGTAGACTGGATGGTATTCAGACGATCGTATGATACCGATGGCCGGCACGCCATCGCCCCGGAGGAGACCGATGAAGCCCGACGCCCTCAACGCCCTGGTGGACCTGCTCGCCCTGGAGGCCCTGGAGGAGAACCTGTTCCGCGGCCGCAGCCAGGACCTCGGCCTGCCCCAGCTGTTCGGTGGCCAGGTGCTGGGCCAGGCGCTCTCGGCGGCCAGCCAGACCGTCGACCCGGCGCGCCGGACCCACTCCCTGCACGGCTACTTCCTGCGCCCCGGGGACCCGCACCGCCCGGTGGTCTACCAGGTCGATGCGGTGCGCGATGGCGGCAGCTTCACCACCCGCCGGGTCACGGCCATCCAGAAGGGGCGGCCGATCTTCTTCTGCAGTGCCTCCTTCCACGGCGAGGAGCAGAGCATCGCCCACCAGCCCGCCATGCCCGAGGTCGCCCCGCCCGAGGCGCTGGCGGACGGCGATGCCCGCCTCGAGCGCTTCCCCGGGCACCCCATCGAGTTCCTGCATCTCGGCGACGAGGCCGAGCCGGGCCGACCGGCCTGCAAGCGCCTCTGGTTCCGCCTGGTCGGCGAGCTGCCCGATGACCAGGCGCTGCACCGCTACCTGCTCGCCTACAGCTCCGACTTCAACCTGCTGACCACTGCCCTGGTGCCCCACGGCATCGACTTTCGCGACCCGCAGCTGCAGATCGCCAGCCTCGACCACGCCCTCTGGTTCCATCATGACGTCAGGGTCGACGACTGGCTGCTCTACGACATGGACAGCCCCTGGGCCGGCGGGGCACGGGGCTTCGCCCGTGGCAGCATCTACGACCGTCAGGGCCGGCTGGTCGCCTCCAGCGCCCAGGAGGGACTGACCCGACTGCGCCGCTGACGCCTGGCATCGTGCCAAAAGCGGCGCTACCATGCCCCTGCGCCGCAATAGCTCAGCTGGTAGAGCAACGCACTCGTAATGCGTAGGTCGGAGGTTCGACTCCTCTTTGCGGCACCAGGTCTACATAGCGAGGAAAAACGGCCACTTGGCGAATCGTCGCGGTGGCCGTTTTTCGTTCCGGTCAGTCTAGGCAGCAAACAGCCAGTCGCCACCAGAAAGCCGCTCGGCACCCGCCGAGCGGCTTTCTCCCTTCTCCCCCCCGACCGCCAGGCAAGGCTGCCTCGAATTGCATGCAACTCTAGCCTAAAGTCTAGTGATACGGCGCACGGCATCTCTCCTACCTTGTAAATTGCATGCAATCCAGGACATCTGCCGTGAGCACTACCCGACACCTCGATGCCGCCCCCGTCGTGAGAACGGCCACCGCCCAGGTTCACGAGGCGATCAAGCAGCGCATCCTCGACGGCAACTACCGGCCGCACGACTACATCCGCGAGGCCAGCGTGGCCCGCGAGCTCGAGGTCAGCCGCACCCCGGTGCGCGAGGCGCTGCGCGAGCTGGTCTCCGAGGGCTGGCTCGAGGCGATCCCCCACCATGGCGCCCGGGTGGTCGCCTGGACCGAGAAGGATGCCCGCGAGGTCTTCGAGCTGCGCCTGGTGCTCGAGCCCATGGCGGTGCGCCTGGCCAGCCAGCGCATGGACTCGGCACGACTGGGCCGCCTGGAGGCGCTGGCCGAACGCATGGAGGCACTCGTCGAGCGCGTCGAGACGGACCCCGGCGTGCGCAACGAGATCGCCCTCCTCAACCACGACTTCCACCGCGAGCTGGTGCTGGCCAGCGACAACCAGCGCCTGGCCAGCGTGCTGGAGAGCGTGGTGCGCACCTCGGTGATCCGCCGTAACTTCGGCAACTACGACCTCACCAACCTGCGCCGCAGCATGCGCCACCACCGCGAGATCCTCGAGGCCATCGTCGCCGGCAGCCCCGAGTGGGCCGAGCACGTGATGCGCGCCCACCTGCTGGCCGCCCAGGCCCTGCATGTCCGGTCAACCGATGTCTCCGACGGCGCCCCGCCGGGGACCTCCCCCCACTGACCCTGAAGAGGCACCACAACAACAATGACGCCCCATGACACCCAATCCCCGACGCCCCTCAGCGACATCAAGGTCCTCGAACTGGGCCAGCTGATCGCCGGACCCTACTGCGGCCAGGTGCTGGCCGACTTCGGCGCCCAGGTGATCAAGGTCGAGCCCCCCGGCAAGGGCGACGCCATGCGCCAGTGGGGCGAGGCCGACCGCGACACCGGCGAACCGCTGTGGTGGAACGTCATCGGCCGCAACAAGCAGTCGCTGACCCTGGACCTGCGAACGCCCCGCGGCCAGGCGCTGCTGCGCGAACTGGCCAGCCAGGCCGATGTCATCATCGAGAACTTCCGTCCCGGCACCATGGAGCGCTGGGGGCTGGGGTACGAGGAGCTTTCCCGCCACAACCCCGGCCTGGTGATGGTGCGCGTCACCGGCTTCGGCCAGGACGGCCCCTACGCCTCGCGGGCCGGCTTCGCCTCGGTGTGCGAGGCCATGGGCGGCCTGCGCCACCTGAGCGGCTACCCGGACCGCCCGCCGGTGCGCGTGGGCATCTCGCTGGGCGATACCCTGGCGGGCCTGCACGCCGCCCTGGGCACCATGATGGCGCTGCACCAGCGCCACCGCAGCGGTCGCGGCCAGGTGGTCGACAGCAGCATCTTCGAGTCGGTGCTGGCGATGATGGAGAGCCTGGTCCCGGAGTACGCCCGCGCCGGCAAGGTGCGCGAGCGCAGCGGCAGCTTCCTGCCCAAGATCGCCCCCTCCAACGCCTATCCGGCCCGCGATGGCCGCGACGTGATCATCGGCGCCAACCAGGACACGGTGTTCCGTCGCCTCTGCGAGGCGATGGGCCAGCCGGGCCTCGCCGACCACCCCGACTACGCCACCCACCGCGCCCGCGGCGAGCATCAGGCAGCCATCGATGACCTGGTCGCCGCCTGGACGCGCGAGCACGATGCCCAGCAGGTGGTCGACATCCTGGCCGAGGCCGGCGTCCCGGCGGGGCTCGTCTACCGTGCGCCCGATATGCTCGATGACCCGCACTTCCAGGCCCGGGGGGCGATCGTCGAGGTGCCCGATCGCCACGGCCGCCCGCTGCCCATGCAGAACGTCTTCCCGCGGCTCTCCGACACGCCGGGACGCGTCCGCGAGGTGGGGCCGGCACTGGGCGAGCACACCGAGCAGGTGCTCACCGGCTGGCTGGGTCTGGCACCCGAGGCCCTCGACGCCCTGCGCGCCGACGGCGTGATCTGAGGACGCCACCCCATGGATCCCGTCATCGTCCTGGTCGTGCTGGTCGTGCTGATCACCATCGGCTTCCCGATCTTCCTGGCCCTGGGCCTCTCCGGCCTGGTCGGGCTCTACATGGCCCGCGGCTCGCTGGCGTTCTTCTTCGCGCCCTCGTCGCTCTTCGGCCAGCTCAACGCCTTCGAGCTGATCGCCCTGCCGCTGTTCATCCTGATGGGAAACTTCCTGGGCGCCACCCCGGTAGGTTCGAGCCTGTTCACCGCCGCGGTGCGCTGGCTCAACTGGCTGCGCGGCAGCCTGGCGATCTCCTCGGTGGGCGCCTCGGCGATGTTCGGCGCGGTCTCGGGGGTGAGCCTCGCCGGCGTCGCCGCCGTGGGCTCCATCGCCGTACCGCAGATGCTTCAGCGCGGCTACAGCCGCTCGCTGGCCGCCGGCGCCGTGGTCAGCGCCGGTGCCCTGGCCATGCTGATCCCGCCCAGCGTGCCCTTCATCATCTATGGCGCGGTCTCCAGCGTCTCGGTGGCCGATCTATTCATCGGCGGCATCGTGCCCGGCATCGTGCTGGCGCTGGCCCTATCACTGTTCATCTACATCCGCGTGCGCCTGAACCCGGCCGAGGCACCGGCCAGCGAGGAGCACTTCACCTGGCGCCAGCGCTGGGCGAGCCTGGCCAACATCTGGCACGCCGGCCTGCTGGTGGTGGCGGTGCTCGGCTCGATCTACTCGGGCCTGGCCACTCCCAGCGAGGCGGCGGGCATCGGCGCCGCCGGCGCCTTCCTGATCGCCACCCTGGTGTTTCGCAGCCTCAGCTGGCGCCGCTTCCTGGAGATACTGGCCACCACGGCGCGGATCAGCGGCGCCATCCTGCTGATCATCGGCTGCGCCAAGATCTTCGGCGACTACCTCAACATGGTACGCGTCCCGCAGCTGCTCACCGAGGCGCTTACCGCCACCGGCCTGCCCGCCTGGGCGATCCTGGTGGCGGTGATGCTGCTGCTGATCCTGCTGGGCATGATCGTCGATGCCGTGTCGCTGATCGTGGTGACCACCCCGGTGCTGCTGCCGCTGATCACCGCCCTGGGCTACGATCCGCTGTGGTTCGGCATCGTCATGGTGCTCAACCTGGAGATCGCCGTGGTCACCCCGCCGGTGGGGCTCAACCTCTATGCGCTGCGCGGGGTCTGTCCCGAACTCTCGGTGGAGGAGATCATCCGGAGCGCCCTGCCCTTCGTCGCCGTGCAGTTCCTCGTGCTGATGCTGTTCGTGTTCTTCCCCGGCCTCAGCCTGTGGTTGCCGGGGCTGATGTAGCCCCGGTGTATCAACGTCAGTGAAGTGAACCGTCACAACCGACCGTCGCAACGGTCCATCACAACGACTCATCACAACAACAAGCAGGAGATTCACCATGACGCTTTCCCGTCGCCAAGTCCTGAAGTACGGCACCTTCGCCACCGCCGGTGCCACCCTGTTCGGCACCCAGAGTCTGCTGGCGCCCCGCAGCCACGCCGCCACCACCCTGACCGGCGTCACCTACCTGCCCGACTCCTACAAGGCGCTGACCTACGGCTCCAACCGCTTCGTGGAGATGCTCAAGGAGAACGGCGGTGACGCCCTGTCGGTGGAGTTCTACGACTCCGGCCAGCTGCTCAAGGTGGACGAGCAGCTGCCGGCGCTGCGTGCGCGCAGCATCGATTTCATGTTCCACACCTTCTCCTACATCACCCGCTCGATCCCCATCCTCGGCGTGACCGGCCTGCCCGGGGTGGTCGGCGAGCTCTACCGCAATCCGGAGCGCCTGCGCCAGGGCAGCCCGCTGATGGAGCTGATCAACGAGGTGCTGGCCGAGGAGAACCTCTACATGCTCACCTCCGGGGGGGGCATCCTCGAGCCGGAGTACCTGTGGAGCACCGAGGCGAGCCCGATCCGCCGCCTCGACGAGGTGCGCGGCAAGAAGGTGCGCATCGTCGGCTTCGAGGCCACCCAGGCCTTCGAGCCCTACAACGTGGGCGCGACCCGCATTCCCTCCTCGGAGACCTACATGGCGCTGCAGCGCGGCACCGTGGACGCGGGGGTCTTCAACATCTCGACGGTCATCGGCCGCAGCCTCCAGGAGCAGCTCAAGGTCTGCTACAAGCTGCCGATCACCGGCTTCTCGGTGGCGCCCTTCATGCTGCGCGACACCTGGGACAACCTCGACGACGACGTCCGTGCCGTGCTGCAGAAGGCCGCCGACTGGTACGACGAGAACTTCATCGAGCACTGCAACAACGACATCTACCCCAACGAGTACTGGCCCCAGGTCGAGGAGGCCGGCGTCGAGATCGTCGAGCCCACCGAGGAGGACCTCGAGACCTTCAACGCCGGCGTCCAGGACGTCTGGGACATGTGGAAGGAAGAGGTCGGCGAGGAGGTCGGCAACCGGGCCATCGCCCTGGCCCTGGGCGAGGCCTGAGGGAGAGTGCCATGACCATGACTGCCATGCGGAGCTGGGACGGCCTGCTGGCCGTCCTGCGCTGGACGTCGATGGCGGTGCTGATGTTCATGATGGCGTCGATCTGCTACGACGCCATCATGCGCTACGTCTTCACGGCCCCGACCAGCTGGAGCCTGGAGATCAACTCCTTCCTGCTGGTCTACCTGGCCGTGATCGGCGCCGCCGAGGCCCAGCGCCACGACGCCCATATCCGCATCACCTACTTCAAGGACAAGCTGCCGCGGCGCCTGCGCGGCGCCATCGACCTGGCCACCGGGCTGCTGGGTCTCGCCTTCTGCGCCATCCTGGTGTGGCGCGGCGGCATCATGGCCCTGCAGGCCCTCGAGTACGGCGAACGGGTCTCCAGCTCGCTGGGCACCCCCATGGTGTATCCCTATGCGCTGTTGCCGATCGGCTTCGCCGCCCTGGGCCTGCAGTTCCTGATCGATGCCCTGGCGGCCGTGCCACGACTGGCCGGTGCCGCTGACGAGGAGAAAACCCGATGAACCTGCTGTCGCCACCCGAGCGGGTGGACATCGTCGAGGTCGCCCCGCGCGACGGTTTCCAGTCGATCCGCGAGCCGCTGCCCACGGACGAGAAGATCCGCTGCATCCAGCGGCTGATCGATGCCGGCATCACCCGCATGGAGATCGGCTCCTTCGTCAGCCCCCGAGCCATCCCGCAGATGGCCGATACCGGGGCGCTGGTCGCCGCCTTCGCCGACCGGGCCGCCATGCGCTTCTCGGCCCTGGTGCCCAACCTCAGGGGCGCGGAACTGGCCCTGGCCCAGGGCATTCGCGAGCTGGTCTTCGTGGTCTCGGTCTCCGAGTCTCACAACCAGGCCAACGTGCGGCGCAGCGTGGCGCAATCCCTCGAGGATCTCGCCCGCATCGTCGAGCTCCTCGAGCACGACGGCAATGCCTGCCTGCGCCTCGACCTGGGCACCAGCTTCGACTGTCCCTACGAGGGCAGCATCGCCTGGCACCAGGTCGATGACGTCCTCTCACGGGCCCGCGCCCTCTGCGGCGACCTCCACCTCGAGGTCGCCCTCTGCGACACCACCGGGCGCGCCACGCCCTACCGGGTGGCCGAGCACTTCCGCCAGCTGGTCGCACGACACCGCGGACCGCGCCTGACGTGGGCCTTCCATGGCCACGACACCTACGGCATGGGCGTGGCCAACGCGCTGTTCGCTATCCATAACGGTGCCACCACGGTGGACGCCGCCTGCGCCGGCCTCGGTGGCTGCCCCTTCGCCCCCGGGGCCACCGGCAACACGGCCACGGAAGACCTCGTCTACGCCCTCAACGGGGGCCAGGTCGACAGCGGGATCGACCTGTCTCGGCTGCTGGCGGCGGCCGATGCCATCGCCGCCCTCCCCGGGGGGCAGACCGCCAGCCACCTGCGGCAGGTGCCCAGGGACCGGGTGGCCTGAGCCGTCGTGCCGGTCGTCCTGCTCGCCACCACCCTGGTCCTGGCCTTCTCCTCGCTGGTGGCGCTGTTTCCCGCCGCCATCGCGCCCGAGGTGGCCAGGGCCCTGGGCGTCTCCTCGGCCACGGTGGGCCTGCAGGTCAGCCTGATCTTCGCCGGCGCCATGCTGACCTCCCTGGTGGGCGGCCCCCTGACCCGGCGCCTGGGCCCCTGTCGTACCAGCCAGCTCTCGCTGGCCCTGCTGGGCGGCGGGGCCGGGCTGCTGGCCATCCCCACCCTGCCGAGCTTCGCCGTCGCCTCGCTGTTGGCCGGCCTCGGCTATGGCCTGACCAACCCCTCGGCCTCGCTGCTGCTGGTGCGCTTCACCCCACCCGGGCGGCGCGGGCTGATCTTCTCCCTCAAGCAGTCCGGCGTGCCCCTGGGCGGGGTGATCGCCGGCGCCAGCGCCCCCGCCCTGGCGCTGGTCATCGGCTGGCAGGCGGGGCTGCTGATGCTCACCGGCCTCGCCCTGGCCGGCATCGCCGCCCTGCAGCTCGCCCGCCCGCGCTGGGACGATCAGCGCGCCCCCCACACGCCGTGGCTGGCCACCCCCTTCGCCGGGCTCGCCGTCGTCTGGCACCAGCGTTCACTGCGCCACGTGGCGCTGCTCAGCCTCTGCTTCTCGGCGATCCAGCTGTCGGTCTCTGCCTTCACGGTGGCGCTGCTGGTGGAGGACCTGGCCTTCGGCCTGGTCGAGGCGGGGCTGGTGATGTCCGCCGTGCAGGTCGTCGGGATCGTCGGGCGCATCGGCTGGGGCTGGATCGGCGACCTGCTGGGCGACCGCCTGACCACCCTCGCCATGATCGCCTGCACCACCGCCGTCGGCGCCCTGCTGGTGGCCACCATGACGCCGGCCTGGCCCAGGCCGCTGGTCACCGGCCTGCTGTGCCTGCTGAGCCTCTCGTCGCTAGGCTGGAACGGCGTCTTCATGGCCGAGATCACCCAGCTGGCGCCGGCCGAGCGCATCGCCGATGCCGCCGGCGGCTGCCTGGTCTTCACCTATGGCGGCGTGCTGCTCGGCCTGCCCCTGTTCACGGCGCTGCACGGCCTGTTCGGCCGCTACACGCCGGTCTTCGCGGTGCTCGCCGGCGTGGCCCTGGTCGGTCTGTGGCTGACCCGCCAGGCCCGCCTCGCCGCCCGGCGCGAGGCCGCCGAACAGCTACCGGTCGAGAATGGCGCCGGATAACGCCTCAGGACTTGCCGGCGGTGAAGCCGCCATCGACCAGCAGGTGGGCCCCGGTGACGAAGCTGGCCTCGTCGCTGGCCAGGAACAGGAAGGCGTTGGCGATCTCCTCCGGGCGACCCAGGCGGCCGATGGGATGCAGGCCGATCAGCCCCTGCAGCATGTCATCGTCCAGGGCCTCGAGCAGCGGGGTGTCGATATAGCCCGGGCCGATGGCGTTGACCCGCACGCCCTTCGGCGCCGCCTCGATGGCCAGGGTCCGGGTCATGTTGACCACCCCGCCCTTGGCGGCGGTGTAGGCGGCAGTCTGGGACTGCCCGAAGACCCCGAGGATGGAGGCGCAGTTGACGATGCTGCCGCCGCCCTGGCGGTACATCACCCGCAGCGCGGCCCGGGCCACCCGGAAGACCCCGTTGAGGTTGATGTCGATGACCTTCAGGTAGTCATCGTCGCTAAGCTCGTCGGTGGGGCAGATGCCACCGATGCCGGCGTTGTTGAACACCGCCTCCACGCTGCCGAGCTCGGCCACGGTGTCCGCGAACAGGCGGTCGACCTGGGCGGTGTCGGTGACGTCGCACGCCTTGAACAGGCAGCGGCCGTCGTACCGGTCATCGAGCCGTGCGGCCTGTGCCTGGCCGTCGCCGCCCTCGAGGTCGGCGATGACCACGCTGGCGCCCTCCTCCAGGCAGCGCTCGACGCTGGCCAGACCGATGCCGCTGGCGCCGCCGGTGACGATGACGTTCTTGCCCTTCATGCGCATGATGCTTCTCCCTGTCGATGACCTGCCGGCGCGACGAACGGCCACGCCGGTGCGCCCCCAGTGTAGCCAATCGCCTCGCCGCGGAAACCCCGCATCACCCCGACTTGCGGCACCTTCTCAGCGCGTCTTGACCCGCATCAACTCGTCCCAGCGGGTGGTGTAGCGCGAGGTGCGCCGCTCGCAGCGCAGCGCCCAGGCGGTGCCCCGGCGCGGCAGGCCGAAGCGCACGGTATCGCGGCCCATCTCGCGGTTGAGCCGGTCCACCGTCGCCATCAGCCGCTGGCTGCGCCCACGCGCGGCCTCGCTGCGTGGCGCCAGCAGCGAGAGCTGGTGGCGGTCGGCCTCCACCAGGTCGAGCAGCATCACCCCGCACTTCTGGTAGCGCACGCCCTCGAGGAAGATCGCCGCGAGCCCATGGGCGGCGGCCTCGAGCAGCTCGCGACTGTCGTCGCTGGGTGCCGGCAAGGGTACCACCACGCTGTTGCGGTACTGGCGCTCGCCGGCCAGGTGCGGGTTGGTGCGCACAAAGACCATCAGCGCCCGGGCCTGGCTGCCCTGGCCACGCAGCTTCTCGGCGGCCCGGGCGGCGTGCTGGCGCACCGCCTCCTGCAGGTCCGGGAAGGCGCCGGTCAGCCGCCCGAAGGAGAGCGAGACCATGATACGCTGGCGCGGCTCATGGACGTCATCGAGGACGATGGCCGGGCGGCCGCGCAGCTCCCAGACGATGCGCTCCAGCACCACCGAGAAATGGCGCCGGACCTGCTTGGGGTCGGCCTGGCGCAGCTGCCAGGCGGTGTGGATCTCCATCAGCGCGAGGCGTTCGGCGGTGCGTCGCGCCACCCCCCACAGTTCGGTCACCGGCAGCCCCTCGAGCAGCGCCCGGGTGGCGGGCCCGTCGGCCTCGAGCAGGCAGACGCCCTCGTAAACCGCGAGCGACTTGGCCGCCCGGTTGGCCACCTTGGCCAGCACCCGGGTCGGCGCCAGCCCCACGCAGACCGGGATGCCGGTATCGCGGCGCACCGTCTCGCGCAGTCGCTGGGCATGCGCCTCCAGGCCGCTCGGGGCGAAGCCGGAAAAACCCACGAAGCTCTCGTCGATGGAGTAGGCCTCCACGTCCGGCGAGAACTCGGCCAGGATCAGGTTGACCCGGCGGCTCATGTCGCCGTAGAGCGCATAGTTGCTGGAGAGCAGCACCGCCTGGCGGCGGATGGCCGGCGGCAGCAGGTGCATCGGCGCGCCCATCGCCACGCCCAGCGCCTTGAGCTCGTTGGAGCGCGCCACCACACAGCCGTCGTTGTTGGAGAGCACCCCGACCGGTCGCCCCTCCAGGCGCGGGGCGAAGACCCGCTCGCAGCTGACGTAGAAGTTGTTGCAGTCGACCAGGGCGATCACGGCTCGCCCCCCGGCAGGGCGTGGAGCACATGGGTGACCACGCCCCACACCTCGCATTCACGGCCCGTCAGGGGGATCGGCGCGAAGCGCGGGTTGCTGGCCACCAGGAAGGTCTGCTCGCCGCGGCGCTCCAGGCGCTTCACGGTGGGCTCGCCATCCACGGCGATCACCACTACCCGCCCGGGCAGCGGCTCCAGGCTGCGGTCCACCACCAGCAGGTCGCCGTCGTGGATGCCGTCGCCGAGCATGGAGTCGCCCTCGGCCCGCACGAAGTAGGTGGCGGCCGGGCGGCGCACGACATGGGCGTGCAGGTCGATCTCCACGTCCAGGTGGTCGTCGGCGGGGCTCGGGAAGCCCGCCCGTACCCGGCACCCCATCAGCGGCTGAGCCGACTCGCCAGGGAATAGCACGGCGCGGCCGATCACCCGAGCGGTGGTGGACAGCGACGACATCATGGGCCTCTCCCTCAAATACTGTATATATTAACAGTATTCGACACTTCTCCCCCGCCTGGCAAGCCCTGCCGGCACCCGGGACGCGTGCTACCGTGAAGGAGCCTCCACAAGGCACAATTACAAAGCACCCTCACCAGGACGCCCGCCATGCCCCATCCCCTGCTCTCCCGCCAGCCCTTCACCGCGAAGGGCAAGGTGGTCTCCGCCCGCGAGGCCGTGAACCTGATCCGTGACGGCGACGCCCTGGCGACCGGCGGCTTCGTCGGCATCGGCTTCGCCGAGGGGCTGGCGGTGGCCCTGGAGGCGCGTTTCCTGGAGACCGGCGAGCCCCACGACCTGACCCTGATGTATGCCGCCGGCCAGGGCGACGGCAAGGAGCGCGGGCTCAATCACCTGGGCCACGAGGGGCTGGTGGCGAAGGTGATCGGGGGCCACTGGGGGCTGGTGCCCGCCCTGCAGAAGCTCGCCATCGAGGGGCGCATCCAGGCCTGGAACCTGCCCCAGGGGGTGATCTCGCACCTCTTCCGCGACATTGCCGCCGGCAAGCCGGGCACCCTCACCCGCGTCGGCCTGGGCACCTTCGTCGACCCGCGCCTGGGCGGTGGCCGGATCAACGACGTCACCCTCGAGGAGCGCGTCTCGCTGCTGCCCATCGACGGCCAGGAGTACCTCTTCTACCGGGCCCTGCCGCTGCAGGTGGCGCTGCTGCGCGGCACCACCGCCGACACCCTGGGCAACGTCAGCATGGAGCGCGAGGCCCTGACCCTGGAGGCGCTGGCCATCGCCACGGCGGTGCGCAACTCCGGGGGCGTGGTGATCGTGCAGGTGGAGCGCCTCGCCGAGCACGGCACCCTGCACCCCAAGGACGTGAAGATCCCCGGCATCCTGGTCGACTGCGTAGTGGTCTGCGAGGATCCGGCCCACCACTGGCAGACCTTCCGCACCGCCTACAACCCGGCCTTCTCCGGCGAGATCCGCGCCCCCATGGCGACGCCCGAGCCGCTGCCGCTCTCGGCCCGCAAGATCATCGCCCGGCGCGCGGCCTTCGAGCTCAGGCCCAACAGCGTGGTCAACCTGGGGATCGGCATGCCCGAGGGCGTCGGCGCGGTGGCGAGCGAGGAGCGCCTGCTCGAGCACCTGACCCTGACCGCCGAGCCCGGGGTGATCGGCGGGCTGCCGGCCGGCGGGCTCGACTTCGGCGCGGCGCTGAACACCCAGGCGATCATCGACCAGCCGGCCCAGTTCGACTTCTACGACGGCGGCGGGCTCGACATCGCCTTCCTGGGCATGGCCCAGGTGGATGGCGCGGGCCACGTCAACGTCTCGCGCTTCGGCCCCCGGCTGGCCGGCGCCGGCGGCTTCATCAACATCAGCCAGAACGCCCGCAAGGTGGTGTTCATGGGCACCTTCGTGGCCACCCGGGAGGCGCTTGCCATCGTCGACGGACGGCTCGAGGCGCCCCCGGTCGGCCAGGGCAAGTTCGTCGCCGAGGTGGAGCATCGCACCTTCAGCGGGACCCTGGCCGCCGCGGACGGCAAGCCGGTCTGCTACGTCACCGAGCGGGCGGTGTTCGAGCTCACCCCGGAGGGGCTCACCCTCACCGAGATCGCCCCGGGGGTCGACCTGGAGCGAGACGTCCTGGCACTGATGGCCTTCACCCCGCGGATGCCCGAGCCGCCCCGGCTGATGGACGCGCGGATCTTCCGCGACGCGCCCATGGGGCTCGCCGAGGAGCTGCTCGACCGGCCGCTGGCGCAGCGCTTCAGCCTCGACGAGGAGAAAGGCATCCTCTTCATCAACTTCGAGCACCTGCGGGTCGCCTCCCCGGAGGACATCGACGCCATCGAGCAGGAGGTCGAGCGCCGCCTCGCCCCGCTGGGCCGCCGCGTCCAGGCCATCGTCAACTACGACCACTGCCGCATCGACGACGCCCTGCTCGCCCCCTACACCGAGATGGTGCGCGGCCTCGAGCAGCGCTTCTACACCCGGGTGACCCGCTACACCACCAGCGGCTTCATGCGCCGCAAGCTCGGCCACGCCCTGGAGGCGCGCGCCGTCTCGCCGCACATCTACGAGAGCGCCGAGGAGGCGGAGGCCCACCTGGGTGACAGCGAGGGTTGAGCCCGATGATCAGCAGCTGAGCACCAACGCCTCCACCGGCACCGGCCGTCCAAAGAGGTAGCCCTGGAAGGCGTGGCAGCCATGCGCCACCAGCCAGGCCCGCTGGGCCTCGGTCTCGACCCCCTCGGCGATCACCTCCAGCTCCAGGCTCTCGGAGAGGGCGATGGTGCTGGCGACGATGGCCGCACTGGCCTCGTCCTCCAGCAGGTCGCGCACGAAGGACTGGTCGATCTTGAGCTGGTCCAGGGGCAGACGCTTGAGGTAGGAGAGCGAGGAATAGCCGGTGCCGAAGTCGTCCAGGGCGAAGGTCACGCCATGCTCTCTGAGGCGCCGCATGGTCTCGCGGGCCTCGTCGCGATCGTCGACGAACAGGCTCTCGGTCACCTCGAGCTTGAGCCGCTCGGGGCGGGCGCCGGTGCTCGCCAGGGTGGCCAGTACGTGATCGACGAAGGCCGCCTCGCGGAACTGCTGGGGGCTGACGTTCACCGAGACCGTGAGGTCGGCCGTGGCGGGATCCGCGGCCCAGGCCACCAGCTGGCGACAGGCGGCCTCCAGCACCCAGCCGCCGATGGGCACGATCAGCCGGTTCTCCTCGGCCAGCGGGATGAAGTCGCCGGGGGAGACCATGCCCCGTTCCGGGTGCTGCCAGCGCAGCAGCGCCTCGACCCCGATCATGCGACGATCGGCATCCACCTGGGGCTGGTAGTGGAGCAGGAACTCGTCCCGGGCCAAGGCCTGGCGCAGGTCCGCCTCGAGCCGGGCACGGGCGTGAAGCTGGGCCTGCATGGCAGGGTCGAAGAAGCGCAGGGTGTCGCGCCCGGCCCGCTTCGCCTGGAAGAGGGCCATGTCGGCCTGCTGGAGGATCTCGTCGAGGGTCGTGCCGTGATCGCGGTAGAGCGTGATGCCGATGCTGCCGGTCATCGTCACCGAGCTTCCGGCCAGGCCGACCGGCGCCTGGAGCACCCCGAGCAGCTTGTGGGCGATACGCTCGGCAACGACCGCCACTCGCTGCGGGTCACGCCCCAGGTCGTGCAGCAGCACGGCGAACTCGTCGCCGCCCAGCCGTGCCAGGGTATCGGGGGCGCGCAACACCCCGCCCAACCGACTCGCGATCTGCTGCAGCAGCTGGTCGCCGGCATGGTGGCCCAGGGTGTCGTTGACCTGCTTGAAGTTGTCCAGGTCGAGATAGAGCAGCGCGCCGAACTGGTCGCTGCGATAGCTGTCCTTGAGCGCGCCCTCCAGGCGGTCCAGCATCAGCCGGCGATTGGGCAGCCCGGTCAGGGGGTCGTAGAAGGCGAGCTGGTGGACCTCCTCCTCGGCGGCCTTGCGCTGGGTGATATCGCTGAAGGTGGCCACGTAGTGGGTCAGCTCGCCGGCCTCGTCGCGCACCGCGCTGACGGTCAGCCACTCCGGGAACACCTCGCCGTTCCTGCGCCGGTTCCAGATCTCGCCCTGCCAGCTGCCGTTCTCCTGCACGCTCTCCCAGAGGTGCCGGTAGAAGGCCTCGTCGTGGCGCCCGGAGCTGAGCAGGCTCGGATTGCGCCCCAGCACCTCGGACTCGGCATAGCCGGTGATGCGGGTGAAGGTGTCGTTGACCTTGAGGATCCTGCTCTCGGCATCGGTGATGACCATCCCCATGTGGGTCTCGAAGGCGGTGGCGGCGATGCGCAGCTGGGCCTCCGTGGCGCGGGACTGGGTCACCTCGCGCACCACGGCGAGCACCCCGCTGAAGCCTTCGCCCTCCTCGGCCAGCGGACTGATGATGGCCTGGAAGTCGCGGGGCACGCCGGCCAGGGTGACGCGATACTCGGTCTCCACCGGCTCGCCGCTGGCCTTGAGCTTGGCCAGGGCCTGGTCGAACCGTTGCGCCACCGCGTCCGGCAGAACCTCGCGATAGTGGCGCTGCAGCAGTGCCTCGGCCTCGTCGAGCAGCTGGTCACGGTCCACGGCATGGACATAGACGAAGCGTCCCTCGGCATCGAACACGAAGATCATGTCCTGGATCGAGCCGATCAGGGCCTGCAGCCTCGCCTCGCGGTCCTGCACCGCCCGTCGGGCCTGCTCGCGCTCCATTAGCCGCCGGCGCAGGTCGCCCTCCAGTTGCAAGCGACCGAGGTAATGGTGCAGCAGCCACCAGCCCAGCGCCGCCACCACCAGGAAGATGGCGCCCAGCAGCCAGAGCCGCTGCCACCAGCCGGCGAGCAACACCTCGAGCTCCTCGCCGACCACCACCAGGAGTGGCAGCCCTTCGACCCGCTGCATGGCATAGAGGCGCTCGTTGCCGTCCAGCGGCGAGGCGGTGCGCAGGGTCGTCGCCGCCTCGCCGCTGTCGAGGAAGGCCCGTGTCAGCGGCTCGCTGACCGGGGTGCCGAGCACGCCCATGGCGCCCCTCTCATCGAAGGCCGGCCGCCGGGTGACCAGCCGCATTTCGGTATCGAGAATGGCAATGCTTTCGCCGCGGGTCATGTTCAGTCGCTCGAGGGCCTCGCCGAAGATGTCGGGATTGAGCCTAAGCACGGCCAGGCCCTGGAAGTCCCCATCCGGCCCGACCAGGCGACGGGCATGCGCCACATGGAAGTCCTGGCTGACGGCCGACCAGAAGAGCGGGGACACCCACTCCTGGCGGTCTGCATCCTGCTCGAAGGCCTGAAAATGGGGCAGGCCGGTGACGTCGAGACCCTGTGAAAATGCCGGGTTGGCAGAGGCCCGCAGCATCCCCCCGGCACTGACGATACCGAGGTCATCGATCAAGGCATGGCGATGGCTGTGCTGGCGAAGGAGTGCCTCGAGGGCCGCATCATTGCCGCGGCGTGCCAGCAATGCCTGCCCGAGAGGCGACTGGAACACCTGCACCAGGCTGGAGAGCGTGTGATCGCTGACCTCGAAGGTACTGGCCACCCATTCGGCCACCAGGTCGGCCCGCGCGCTGGCGCGCTCCCGACCCAGCTCCAGGTCGCGTCGGTGCTGGTCCAGCAGGATCCCGGCGAACAGCAGCAGCAGGGCCAGCAGGGCGAGCAGGTAGAGGGCGATGGCACGACAACGCAGTCGCCGATGACGGCTCTCCAGCAGCGCCTCGTCGGAGGGGGGCGACACATCCCTCATGTCACGGGCAATCCTTGCGTTGAATCAAGACGTTCAGTGTACCGGCTGGGTGGGAATAATGCGTCCGGCCCATCGTGGAGGCGCTTTCCCGCAGCCCCCATTGAAGCAGACCTCACCGCGGGCCACCATGAAAGAATCCGCCAACCATCGGACGGCACCGGGAAGCCCTGCCCATGGACGATGTCGCCAGCCAGTTCCTCACCGCCAATGACTCCGCCATCCGCCTGGGCGTGGCGCTGCTGCTGGGCGCCCTGATCGGCATCGAGCGCGGCTGGGTGGCCCGGGAGCAGAAGTCCGGCGAGCGCATCGCCGGGATCCGTACCCACTCGCTGGTCGGGCTGCTCGGCGGCATCGCCGCGCTGCTCTCGGACACCGTCAGCGACTGGGCCTTTCCGCTGGTCTTCGTGGCCGTGGCCGGCATCAGCCTGGTCGCCTGGCGCGCCAAGCTGGCCGAGCAGCATGACTACAGCATCACCGGCCTGGTGGGCCTGCTGCTGACCTTCTGCTTCGGCGCGGTGGCCGTGGCGATCGACCTGGCGCTGGCCGCCGCCTGTGCGGTGATCACCGCGGTGATCCTCGACAACAAGCACGAGATTCACGGCCTGTTGAACAAGCTGCAGGCCCACGAGCTCGATGCCGGCCTCAAGCTGCTGCTGATCACCGTGGTGATGCTGCCGCTGCTCCCCGATCGCGGCATGGGCCCCGGCGAAGCGCTCAACCCCTACGAGATCTGGTGGATGGTGGTGCTGATCGCCTCGATCTCCTTCGTCGGCTACTTCGCCATGCGCCTGGGCGGCGCCGAGAAGGGCATCCTCTTCACCGGCCTCTTCGCCGGGCTCTCCTCCTCCACGGCGCTGACCCTGCACTTCGCGCGGACATCGCGCCAGAGCCGGGAGGTCGAGGCGATGCTGGCCGCCGGCATCCTGCTGGCCTGCGGCACCATGTTCCCGCGCATCCTGCTCTATGCCGCGGTGATCAGTCCCGGGCTGCTGCCGGCGCTGCTGCTCCCGGTCACGGTGATGGGAATGATGCTCTATCTGCCGGCGCTGTACCTCTGGCGCCACCACCGCCAGGCCCTCAGTGTCGAAAGCACCACCCCGATCCAGAACCCCCTGGAACTGCGCACGGCACTGCTGTTCGGCGGCCTGCTGGCGGTGATCATGCTGCTCGGCGAGTGGCTGCGCGGCGCCCTGGGCGAGGCCGGCATCTACCTGCTGGCGGCCTCCTCGGGGGTGGCCGACGTCGACGCCATCACCCTGTCGCTGACCCGCATGTCGCTGGAGCGCATCGCCCCCTCCACCGCGGTGCTGGGCATCGTGATCGCCGCTGCGGTCAACAATCTCTTCAAGTCGGGGCTGGCCACCGCCTTCGGTACCCGACAGCTTGGCAAGCGGGTCGCCCTGCCGATGGTCGCCTCGATGGGCGCGGGCCTGGCGCTGGCCTGGTGGCTGTAGGACACCGGCACGCTCAGAGACATGTGGAAGGCAGCGTCAGTTATTCGTCCTGGGACGTCCCCAGCAGCCGCGCCTCGAGCCGCCGGGCGAGCCCTTCGGCCCCGTCCTGCATCACGGCATGGTGGTTCCAGGCGAACAGCGGCCCCGCGACCGGGGCGACCAGGGCCATCCAGCGCCGCACGGGTCGTACCCGCCACTCGTAGCGCACTCGGGTGACAGGCCCCTCCTCGCTCAGCCGCCAGCGCCCGGTTCCCTGCACATCGCCCCGGGCCACGCCCTCGATCAGCCGACCCGGCAGGACACGGGTCACGCGGACCTCGAAGCACAGGCGATAGCCCATACGACTCTGCCAGGTATAGCGATAGACGCGGCCGATTCCCTCACTGTTACCCGGCGCCAGTTCTTCCACGGTGCGCAGGCCCTTCCACCAGGCCGGCCAGCACTGCGATCGTGCGATCGTCCGGTACACATCGTCGAGGGGGGCCTCGAGCCACCAGGTGGTGACGAACCGCAGCTCTGCCATGCATGGGCTCCAGCGCATCGTCCGGGACGCGGATTCAGGGCGTGAAGAAGCCGGCCGGCAGGTCGGGATCGATGACGATCTCCTCCAGCCGTACCCGCTCGATCACCTTGCCCCACCGGTCGCTGCTGGTGACCCGGCGCGGAAACAGCGTCTCGGCGTCGAGCCACAGCTCATAGCGGGCGACCTCGCCCACGCGATGCCCCTCCCCGCCCTGCACGACCAGGTGGTGGCTGCGCCGGCCGTCGACCGGCGCCTCGCCCAGCAGGCGCAGCTCCCCCTGCCGGTGCAGCCGTTGCACGTTGCGCAGCAGGGACGCGACGTCCGACTGGTCCACCCGGTGTCCCCTGGCGCTTTGCACCAGGGGGTTGAGGGGGCTGAGGGAGAGGCCGGCACGCCGCTGTGGCGACCCGAAGGGCCACAGCCTGACCCGCCGCGTCTCGGGGCTGTAGATCACCACGGCCCCCGGATAGGGCGAGACCAGGTCCATGCGGATGAAGCCCGGGCGACGATAGGCATAGCGGATGACCTCCTCGCCGCGTCGCCCCTGGCTGCGCAGCACCAGGCGGTAGGCGTTGACCTCCTCGACGCGGGCCAGCGCCGCCGAGACCGGGTCGCTCGCCTGGCCGAGGGCCACCATCGACAGCAGTTCCGGCAGCATCTTTCCCTCCTAAATCGCCCGGACCTCGACCGGGCGACGCTTGCTTGGCAGTGCCACTGCCCTAGGCCGCGCCGGCGCCCAGCCGGGCCCGCTGACGCCGCCAGGCCGCGGGTGGCTGGCCGACTTCCCGGCGGAAGGCGCGACTGAAGGCGGACTCGGACTCGTAGCCGACTTCCAGCGCAATCGAGGCGATCGGTGCGCTGGACTGGCGCAGCAGCCCGGCGGCCACCTGCATGCGCCACTTGGCGAGGTAATGCATCGGCGCATGGCCGGTGAAGCGGGCGAAGCGCTCATGCAGGGACGAACGTGACAGGCCGACGTGATCGGCGAGCCGGTCGATCGTCCAGGCCTCGGCGGGCCGGGCATGAAGCAGCGCCAGGGCACGCCCGACATAGCGATCGTTCAGCCCGGCCAGCCAGGTCGGCGGCCCCTCGGGCAGGTCATGGAGGTAGCGGCGCACCAGCGCGACGAACATCGTCTCGCTCAGTCGCTCGAGCAGCGCCTCCCCGCCCGGCCGCTTGAGGGTCGACTCCGACAGCGCGAAGCGGATGAAGTGGGCAATCCAGTCATCGTCATCGGCCTGCCCGGCAGGCACATGCAGCAGCTGGGGGAGGCTGGCGAGCAGCGGGTTGAAGGGGTGCACGTCGCAGCCGAAGAAGCCGCATACCAGGGTCGCCCCGTGCCGGTCGCTGGCCGGGTCCAGTCGCGCCATCGACAGCGAGGCACCGCGCCGGCTGGCGAAGAACGGCAGCTGCTCCGGGCGGGGCAATCCATAGGGGCGCATGTCCACCTCCCCGCGCAGGCCCGGCTCGCTGGAGATCACATGGCGGTCGCCGTGGGGAAACATCACCACGTCGCCTTCCTGCAGCCGCACCGGCGCCTCGCCGACCACCATGGTCCAGCAGCTCCCCTGGGTCAGCACATGGTAGGCCATGACGTGGTCGATCCCCGGCATGATCAGCGCGGCGATGGCCCTGGCCGGGGGCGATTCGCTCACCCAGCGGTCATTGCCCTCGACATGGTAGAACACCGCCCCCCGCAAGCGGATGCTGCGCAGTACCTGGGACAGCGTGTCCTGACTCATGGCCACCTCGTCGGTGGGGGAAGGTGCGTCGAAGCCGGTATCACTCAGTATCGCGGACGATGCCCCCCATCGCCATGACAAACCGGATTCCCGGACAAGTCCGACGGAGTCGGGGCCAGTCGCGCCACCGCATGGCGCCGCATACTTCCGCAGTGGCCACCGCCACCGTCATTCCCCTGACCCGGAGAGGACCCATGGAAACCCTGACCTATCGCTCCCTGGACGGCCCCCTGGCCGTGCTGCAACCCGAGGAGGCCGAGGCACTCGCCGCCGGCATCCGGGGTGGTGTCATCACCCCCGCCGATGCCGACTACGAGGCGACCCGCCGCGTCTGGAACGGCATGGTCGACCGCCATCCGGCGTTGATCGCCCGCTGCCTGGGCAGCCAGGACGTGCGTCGTGCCATCGACTTCGCCCGCGACCACCGCATGCTGGTGAGCGTGCGCGGCGGGGGCCACCATATCGCCGGCAATGCCGTGGCCGAAGGCGGCCTGGTGATCGACCTCTCGGCCCTGCGGGGCGTGCGGGTCGACCCGCAGGCCCGGACTGCACGCGTGGGCGCCGGCGCCCTGCTCGGCGACGTCGACCACGAGACCCAGGCCTTCGGCCTGGCCACACCGCTGGGCATCAACTCCACCACCGGGGTGGCCGGGCTGTGTCTGGGCGGCGGCTTCGGCTGGCTGACCCGCCAGTACGGCCTGACCATCGACAACCTGCTATCCGCCGACATCGTGACCGCCGACGGCCAACTGCACGTGGTCTCGGCCAGCCAGGAACCCGAGCTGTTCTGGGCCCTGCAGGGCGGCGGCGGCAATTTCGGCGTGGTCACCTCCTTCGAGTTCCGGCTCCACCCGGTGGGCCCCCAGGTGCATGCCGGCCTGGTGGTCTACCCCTTCGCCCAGGCACAGAAGGTGTTGCGGGCCTGGCGCGACCTCAGCGCCGGGGCGCCGCGCGAGCTCAGCATCTGGACGGTATTGCGCCAGGCACCGCCGCTGCCGTTCCTGCCCGAATCGATCCATGGCCAGCCGGTAGTGGTCTTCGCCCTGGTGCACCACGGCGCCCTCGAGGAGGGCGAGCGCCTGGCGGCCCGGGTGCTCGAGTTCGGCGAGCCGGTCGGCAGCATGCTCGGACCCCAGCCCTATGCCGGCTTCCAGACCGCCTTCGACCCGCTGCTCACCGCCGGTGCGAGGAACTACTGGAAGTCCCACAACTTCCTGGCAGTCACCGATGAGCTCATCGACGCGGTGATCCGCGGGGCCGAGGCCCTGCCCGGGCCCGAGTGCGAGGTCTTCATCGCCCAGCTGGGCGGTGCCGCCGGCGAGGTCGAGGTGGCGGACACCGCCTACGCCGGCAGGGATGCCAACTTCGTGATGAACGTGCATGGCCGCTGGCAGGACCCCGCCGAGGATGACCGGGTGCGGGACTGGGCGCGGGGCGTCTTCCGTGACACCGGCCCGTTCGCCACCGGCGGCGGCTACGTCAACTTCCTGACCGAGGACGAGGCAGGCCGGGTCGACAGCGCCTATGGCCAGAACTACGCCCGGCTCCAGGAGGTCAAGCGCCGGTACGACCCCGACAACCTCTTTCGCATCAACCAGAACATCGCGCCCGCGGTGCTGGCCAGGACGGCATGACCCCGCCCGGGCCGGCACCCCGCTGCCGGCCCGGGTCCCTTTCGCCCCTCGGCCTCGTCGGGCGGCGGCGGGCTATACTGAGACGGCTCCCCACCCCGCGCCGACCCGTCCTGCCGGTACCGAGTATGCTGCCCCGGCACGGCGAGCCCGACGCCCCTGATCGCGAGAGGTACGGCCATGCACCGCCCATGGGTCGCCGCCGCGCTGCTGGCCTTGCTGCTCGCCAGCGGCCCGACCGTCGCCGAGCAGGAGGAGCGGGCGGAGGCCGCCGCCGCCAAGGCCGAGGTGCTGGAGCGGGTCGTCGCCCCCGACGCCCACGCCACCCCGCCCGACGAGCCGATCACCGAACAGGAGGTGCAGGCCGTGGACCCGGCGGGCAGCGATCCGCTGGAGGAGCCGATCACCTGCCTGGCACGCAGCATCTACTGGGAAGCCAAGGGCGTGCCCGGTCGCGACATGGAAGCCGTCGCCAATGTCGTCATGAACCGGCTCGCCCACGAGGGCTTTCCCAACTCGATCTGCGAGGTCGTCACCGAGGGCTCCGAGCAGCCCCCCTGCCAGTTCTCCTGGTGGTGCGACGGGCGCCCGGACGAGATCGTGGAACCCGACGCCTACGAGGTCGCCAGGGAGGTCGCCCGACAGGCGATCAATCAGGAACTGACCGACCACACCGCTGGCGCCCTCTATTTCCACCACCGGACGGTGTCGCCCGACTGGGCAAGCGTCTATCCCCGGACCGCAGAAACGGAGCAGTTCCTCTTCTACCGGCCCGATGACGGCATGGCCCGATAGCACGCCGCTCACTCACCTGCCGTCGCCGCGTCGCGGATATCGAGCCCCAGGAATCCGCCGGACTGACGGCGCCATAGGGCGGCATAGAGGCCGTCCCGGGCTAGCAGCTCGCGATGGGTGCCGCCCTCGATGATGCGCCCCTCGTCGATCACCACCAGGCGGTCGAGCATGGCGATGGTCGAGAGGCGGTGAGCGATGGCGATCACCGTCTTGCCTTCCATGAGCGCATAGAGCTGCTCCTGGATCGCCGCCTCCACCTCGGAATCCAGCGCCGAGGTGGCCTCGTCCAGCACCAGGATCGGCGCGTCCTTGAGCAGCACGCGGGCGATGGCGATGCGCTGGCGCTGGCCGCCGGAGAGCTTGACGCCGCGCTCGCCGACATGGGCGTCCAGGCCGCGGCGGCCCTGAGAGTCGACCAGTGCATCGATGAAGGTGTCGGCATGGGCGCGGCGCACCGCCTCGAGGATGGCCGCCTCGCTGGCCTCGGGACTGCCGTAGCGAATGTTGTCGCGCACCGAGCGGTGCAGCAGCGAGGTGTCCTGGGTCACCATGCCGATGTTGCGCCGCAGCGACTCCTGGGTGACCGCGGCGATATCCTGGCCGTCGATCAGGATGCGGCCGCCCTCCAGATCGTAGAAGCGCAGCAAGAGGTTGGCGAGCGTCGACTTACCGGCCCCCGAGCGACCGATCAACCCCACCTTCTCGCCGGGGGCGATGGTCAGGTCCAGGCCGTCGAACACGCGCACGCCCTCGCCGTCGGGGCGGGCATAGCCGAAGCGCAGCGCCTCGAAGCGGATCTCGCCGCGAGGCACCGCCAGCTCGACGGCGCCGGGCCGGTCGCTGACCGCGGGTTCGCGGGCGATGGTGTTGATACCGTCCTGCACCGTGCCGATGTTCTCGAACAGGCTCGCCACCTCCCAGAGGATCCAGTTGGACATGAAGCGGATGCGCATCACCAGGGCGATGGCCACGGCGATGACGCCCAGCGACACCGCCTCCAGATACCAGGCGCCGATGGCCATGGCGGCGGTGCCGGCCAGCAGCAGCGAGTTGAGCAGGGTCAGGCTCACGGTAAGGCCGGTGGCCAGACGCATCTGGCGGTGCACGGTGACCATGAACGCCTCCATGGCGTCGCGGGCGTAGGCCTGTTCGCGACGGGTGTCGGCGAACAGCTTGATGGTCTGGATGTTGCTGTAGCTGTCGACGATGCGCCCGGTCATCAGCGCCCGGGCGTCGGCCTGCGCCATGGAGACCGCCCGCAGTCGCGGGACGAAGCCCCACATGATGGCGATATAGCCGGCCAGCCAGAGCACCAGGGGCAGCATCAGCCAGGGCTCGGCACTGCCCATCAGCAGCATGGCGCCGGCGAAGTAGATGATCACGTAGACCATCAGGTCCATCAGCTTCATCACCGTCTCGCGGATCGCCAGCGCCGTCTGCATCACCTTCTGGGAGACCCGGCCGGCGAACTCGTCCTGATAGAAGGCCAGGCTCTGGCCGAGCATGTGGCGATGTGCCAGCCAGCGACCGATCATCGGGTAGTTGCCGAAGATGCTCTGGTGGGTCAGCAGCGCCTGCAGCAGCGTCAGCAGCGGCAGGCCGACGACGACCAGCGCCGCCATCCCCGCCAGCCGCCAGCCGTACTCGGCCAGGAAGCCCGCGCGCTCGGCACTCGCCAGCCAGTCGACCAGTTCCCCCATGTAGTGGAAGAACAGCACCTCCGCGGCCGAGACCAGCGCCGTGACAAGCGACATGGCGACCAGCAGACCCAGCACCGGCCGGGAAAAATGCAGGATGAAGGGCAAGAGCCCACGGGGCGGCGTGCCGGTCTCGCCGGAGGGGTAAGGGTCCACCAGGTCTTCGAAAAAGTGGAACATGGCATCACCGGTGGTGGTAGCGGGTGTGGCCCCCGGGACGACGCCCCTGGGAGCCTGTCGGATTGGACCGATCGTCGCGAGAGATTCGGATTTCGAGACAAGTTTATCGATCTGATGAGGCGAATAGCCCGCTATTTAACAAATCAGACCGAATGAAATTGGCCGAAAGACCGGATGCCGCAGCAGATCAGCGTTAAGTCCGACAGGCGCCTAGAGCGGCTTGCCGTCCTTGCGGAGAGCGACGCTCTTCTCGGCGGTACGCACCCAGCGGGCATGCTCGCTGGACACCCGCTCCTCCACCCGTTCCGCGAGCAGGCGTAATGCCTCGGCGCGATCCAGATCACGATAGGGTCCCGCGCCGGCGAGCAGCAGGAACTTCTCGTGCTTCAGGTGCTCGGCCGTGCCACGGTACTGGATCCACAGCGGCCCGAACTGGTTGATCTGCTCGGTGGCCTCGAGAACCGCGATCGAGGCCCCGAGCACTGCCGTCAGCCAGCGGGCGAGCGGCGAATCGGCCATCGAGAGCACCGGGATGGTAGCGGCGAAGGCCACCTGCAGCACGCGCAGGCGCTTGTGCCAACGCCGACAGTGTCGACTGCGCTGTCCATACCAGGCGAGCTGGTCTTCCAGGCGTTGCCACTCGGCGCGCTCGCGCAGGGCAGCGTCGGCCTGGGAACCTTCGGCGCCCGGTGCATCGACGCCACCGGTGATATCGGGATCGTCCACCTCGCCTCCGTTGGCCATCGCCCCTGCCCATGGGGTACGACGGCACCCCTGAAGACAAAGATAGCAGCCCGGCATATCCGACATGGAGCAAGTGCGAGGGGAGTGCAATACTGCTGACAGGGGCATGAGGCCGGCCCCCGGCATTCCAGTCAGGCTTCGGTGATCACGGTGGCGAGTCGTCGCGCAGAAGGCCCGCCACCCCACGGGAGGCCGCCATGGCACTTTCCCTGTCAACTCCCTTGCGCGTGGTGTTCATCATGCTGCTGAGCCTGCTGCTCGGCGGTTGCCAGACGGTCGACTCCAGCCGTTGCGAAGGAATCAGCACCGGGCTTGGCGCCGTCATCGGTGGCGTCATCGGCTCACAGCTGGGCAGTGGGACCGGGCGAACCGCCGCCACCGTCGTGGGTGCCGGACTCGGGGCCTGGATCGGCCGGGAAATCGGCGCGCGAATGACCTGCGAGGACCGCCAGGAAATGAGTACGGTCCTCGACGAGACGCCGGCCGGCGAGTCACGCAGCTGGAGCAACCCGGAGACCGGCAACGTTTACACCATGACGCCGCAGTCCCCCTTCGCAAAGGGTGACCAGCAGTGTCGCCACTTCGAGATGCAGGTCGTGGTCGACGGCGAGCCACGCCGCACCGAGGGTACGGCCTGCCGACGCCCCGACGACCAGGCATGGTCCACCGTCTAGGTGTGTGCTCATGACCATCAACACGGGACATCACCGGTGGACGCGATTTCTCGCCTGCCTGCTTGCTGCCGCGCTGGCTGTCTCACCGCTGGCCACGGCGCAGGACTGGACCGGCCAACGCCTTCCCACCATCCCCGACGACAGCAGCAGCCAGGACGACGTCTCTCCCGACGACATCATCCCTCAGGATGAACCGGACACCACCAGGGACTCGGGAGGGGGTGGCGGCAGCGACTGGACGGTACCGGCGATCGTGGCCGGCACCGCGGCGACGGTGCTGCTGGTTCGCTGGCTGCGGGAGCGCCGTCAGGCTGCGAAGCGACCCACCGCGGACGAGCGCGACAAGCAGGTGAACCTGCAGCAGCAGGGTCCGGAGTTCGCCCCCATATACAACACCAGCGCCTTCGCGGCCATCGGCCTGGTGCAGGGTAATTGGCCATTCGTGCTGGACTTCGCCCATGACGAGCCGGTCATCGTCACCCTGCGCATCAGTGCCCGGGGGGTACCCGATATCTACACCCTGCGCTTCCCCTTTGGAGCGTACGAGACGGGCCACCATCGCCTGCAGTTCCAGCTGCCGCCGGCCTTCGGCGACAGCGAGCGCCCCGCCGCCATCGCCGTGACCGCCACCGACTCGAGCGGCAAGCAGACCGCCCCCTCGTTCCGCGTGCTTGCCCTCGGCTGCGGCCCCCGCGCCGTGGGCTCGGTGGCCATCGAGGAGGTGACGTTCCTGCCGCGTCTGATTCGAGCCCAGGCTCGCGAGCAGGCCTCCTATCGGTTCTTCTCGCGCTCCGACTTCCCCAGTGTCATGGCCGACTTCATGCGCGTGGAACCGGCCGAGGACGGCGAGCGCCACTTCTTCGTCGACGAGGAGCCTATCGACGGCGGGGTGAGCGCCGGACGCAGTATCGAACCGCAACAGTGGGATGGGCGCGACGCCGGACAGCGAATCTCCGCGGGAACGCATCGCCTGAAGATTCGCGCCTGGGCACCGACACGCGGCTGGCTCACCGTCTGGTCGGACTCGCGTGTCGACGTCTCGCCCTGAGGGACCGCCCCCGGGTCCGCCGGCCGTCAGTCATCGGGTGGTGCGAGCTCGGTCGAGAGTCCCCGCCAGGCCGCTGCGGACAGCACCTCCACCTCCCCCGTCGAGGTGAGCCGGGTACCGGTCGATCGCTGCTGACGCAGGGCCGGCCGTTGCGGCGGCGCCACCACCGGCGGCAGCTGCCAGAGGGTGACACGCTCGCCCGAGGTGACCAGCAATCGATGCTCCCTCGCCGTGAAGTCGACATCGATCGCCGGCGGAGAGTGGCCCGCGCCCTGCAAGGCGGGTGTCAGCGGATGCCCGCTGATCGTGTCCCAGAGCCGCAGGCCGCCTCGGCGCTGCCAGCTGAGGACCCGTTCCCCGTCGGGCGTGAACGCGGCGCCGGCGACGTCGCCATCGTGGGCCAGGGACGCGAGCAGGGTGCTGCTGTCGGCCTCCCAGATCCGCACAGTTGCGCCTCCCCAGCTCAGCAGCCTGTCGGTTCCGGCGTGCCGCCGGGCTCCCTGGACGTCCTCGTGAGGGAAGGCCATCTCGTCGTTGCCGATGTCCGGCCAGGCAACGAGGCGCACGACACCATCGTCGCTGGCGACCAGCAGCCGTTCGCCATCGAGCTCGGCATGGCGGACCAGCACGCCCTCGACGAGGGGCGCCGGCGGCGCCGGTGACCCGAGGTCCCACAGCCCCAGGCGGCGATCCTCCCCCCAGGTCAGCAGCCCCTGGCCACCTGCGAAGGCCGCGCCACGCAGGCGGCATTCCACGTCGTCGCCGTGCGCGATCGCCACCGTGCGAGCACTGCCGACCCGCCACAGCCAGGCGGTACAGCCCTGGGTGCCCCAGAACAGCAGCCGGTCGGCGTCGGGACTCCACGCCACGCCGGCCAGCGGATCTTCACCCCGTGTCCCGCCGGGCGCGGCCAGCGCACGGAAGTCCCCCTCCTCCCAGCTCCAGAGGCGCACCTCGCCATCGGCACCCGCGGTCAGGAGGCGGTGCCCGCCGGGGGCAAATGCGGCATACACGGCCTTCGGATCAAGCGGGCGTTCCTCCGGCGCCGCGTCGATGGCCGTCGGCCAGACGTGCAGCCGCCCGTCCAGGGTGACGGCCCTCACCGTCTCCTCGCCCGCCACCAGCGTGGCATCGAGCACGACCGCCGGTAACTGCAGCATCTTCGCGGTCCGGCGGGAAGGCAGCTGCCAGAGGCGCAGGCTGCCATCGCCTCCCCAGCTGAGCAGGCGCTGTCCGTCCTCGCTGATGAAGGCCTCCCTGACCCGCGACGCATGCCGTATCGGCAGCCCCAGCGACTCGCCGTCGTGGCTCGACCAGAGCCGGACGTCGCTCCCGCCCCAGGTCAGCAGGGCATCATCGCGGAAGAAGCGAGCACCGGCCACGGGGCCGTCGAGGGTCGCCACCGGCTCGCCGGTCCCTGTGTCCCAGAGGCGGGCAGGCCCACTTGCCGAGCTCCAGGTGACGAGGCGCCCCCCCTGCAGCACGGGAGGGTCGAGCTCGTCCTTGTGCCGGATCACCGTGCCGACGGAGCGCTGGCCCTCGAGATCCCACAGTCGCGCGGTGCCGCAGGCGCCATGGTTCCAGACCAGCAGGCGACGCTGGGCGTCGAGGAACCGGGCCCCGATGGCCCTCGGGCTGCAGCGCCCCCCCTCGGCCGCGGCCGGCGCGAAGTCCGACATCCCGGGCAGCCACAGCCGGCCATTGTGGTTCCAGAGCACGACCTCGTGCGGCCGGCGTCCGAGCGCCCCGCCGACGACATCACCTCCATGGCGCGCCTCGACCCTGGCGTCATCGACGTGCCAGACCACGGCCTCCCCGCCTCGGGTCCAGATCAACAGGCGCGCCCCATCCGGCGAGATGGCCACGCCGGCGAGGCCGGCGGCATCGCGCCAGCCCCGCAGCGATTGGCCACTGGCCAGGTTCCAGACCCGGGTGTCGCCGGCCGGGGTCGTGGTCACCGCCGTGGTCTCGTCGGTGCCGCCGATCCACACCCTGTCCACCGCCGGCGGAAGTTCGGCCAGCAGGGCACCGCTGCGCCGGTCGCGAATCTCGGCCTGACCGTTGTCGCCATGGAGGACGAACCGGTGCGCCCAGCGCTGCCCTCCCGGGGAAAAGGTCTGTATCCAACGTCGCCCCGCAGACAGGGCGGGCGTCGCGGCAGCATCGTCCCAGGACCAGACCTGGCTGGCGCCGGCGCCACTCCACAGGCGCACGGCGTCCCCGGCGACGTCGCCGGCCTCGAAGTCGGCCATCAGCAGAACTGGCCCCAGATCCGCCGCGCCCGCCAGCCGAGGCCCGCTCCCCGGCCAGGTGCCGGCCCAGTAAGCGCTCGCGCCGCGCTGCGGGTCCAGCGCCAGCTCCGCGACCTGCATGAAGTGGTGGCTCGCCTTGAGAGGGCGCGCATCACGGTCGCGGGCGCTCACCCCATTGGCCCAGTGCAGGTCGGCCAGCCCCTGCCGGGTGAACCGCTCCTGCTGGTGCAACGACCAGGCCAGCCAGGACAGACCGACGACCGCCGACAGCAGGGAGAGCCAGGCCGCGGTGATCCAGGCACGCTTCAGCCGCTCCCGCCGGCGGCACGCCTGGAGGTAGCGGACCTCGATGTCATCGAGGGTGAAGGAGGCCGCCGTGGTGAGCGCCAGGGCGCCTTCCAGGCGACTGCCCCGGTGGACCAGCAGCTCGCCGGGGCGTCCGGCCGCCTCCCACTCGCGGGCGGCGCGACGCAGTGCATCCCGCGTCCGCAGCGCCCCTCGATTGGCCTCCAGCCAGCGGTTGAGCCGACGCCAGACCCGGAACAGCGCCTCATGGGCGACCTCCAGGGTACGCACCCCGTGATCGCTGCCGGCAATCAGTAGGCGAGCCTGGACGAAACGCTCGAGCAGAGGATGGCTCGAGGCGGGCAGCGTCGCCCAGGGCACCACCTGCCGCGTGAAGCGTCCCTCCTCGTCCAGCCGAACCAGATCGAACAGGGCCGCTCGCAGGGCCCGCCGCTGCTCACGGGAGGGCGCGGCGGCGGCGAGCACCGCCTCGGCGGCCTTGGCCACCGAGCCGTGCAAGCCGCCAAGACGGTCCCGGTACTCGGCCAGGGTGAGGCGTCCGTCGGCCCCTCCCGTTTCCCAGAGTTCGCGCAGGGTGAAGGCCAGCAGCGGCAAGGCATCCTGGGTGGCGGTATCCGCCACCATCGCCCGGACCAGACCGGGCTCGAGCTCGAGCCCGGCGAGCTCCGCCGGCCCCTCGATGACCGCCGAGAACCCCT
Organism: Halomonas rhizosphaerae; assembly: GCF_030010555.1. Lineage (GTDB taxonomy): Bacteria > Pseudomonadota > Gammaproteobacteria > Pseudomonadales > Halomonadaceae > Halomonas > Halomonas rhizosphaerae. The sequence goes on along the minus strand of NZ_JASCQP010000026.1, from coordinate 54,542 downwards.
CCACCGACAGCGGCTCCACGGTCACCGGAACCAGGGAGAGGTCACGCCAGGCGGGATGCTCCTGGAGGGCGCCGAGGAAGTCCGAGCGCAGGGTGGCGATACACAGCACGGGAGCACTGGTGTCCTGCAGCACGGGGCGTACGATGCGCATGAACTGCTCGGCCTGGGCCGAGCTCGACAACAGCTCCTCGAGCTGGTCGATGACCAGCACCAGGGTCGAGTGGGCCCTGCCGGGAAATCGTCGCAGCGCGTGCTGCAGCTCGCTCAAGGCGCGGGGATCCGCCTCGGTCAGGGTCGCCAGTGCCGGCAGTGTCCCGACCTCCACCCCGGCCGCGGTCAGTCCGTGCTCGAGCTGCACCGCCAGCTCGTCCAGGGGCCGGTCGCGGGGGCGAATCGGGCCGATCACCGTCCAGGCATCGGGAACGTTTCGCAACCGAGGCATGAGGCCAGCACGTACCAGCGACGACTTGCCGCTGCCCGACGCCCCCAGAAACAGCAGCAGACGCGGCCCGCCGAAGTCGCGCAGCTGATGGAGACGGTCCATCGACTGCTGGATCTCGGCGTCACGGCCGAAGAAGATGGCGGCATCCACCTCCTGGAAGGCCATCAGGCCGGGGTAGGGAGGGCGACTGCGATCCCAGTCGAACACGCTGGTCAGTTCACGGCCCAGCCGCTGGTAGCCCAGCTCGGGCTCCCTGGTCAGGTCGATCACCTGCAGCTCGGCCAGCTGAGGACGCAGGGTGCAGGGCGCGATGCGCACCGGGAAGATCCGCTTGCCGAGGGCGCGGGCATGGCTCAGCTCGGCGAGGCACCAGCAGGAGGTCATGGCCGACTCGCTGCACAGCACGATCAGTGCCTGGCAGGCGCGCAGGTGCCGGTAAAGCTCGGCCTCCCAGTCGCGCCCGGGAGGAATGCCGAGTTCGGGATCAAAGTCCAGAAAGAAGGAGTGGTGCCCCTGCTGCTGCAGCCAGGCCGCCATCTCCCTCGCCGACGAGGCATCGTGACTGCTGTGGCTGATGAAAAGGGTACTCATCGCCTAGCCTCTAACCTCAGCGCCGGGCAATGCTCCCCGGCGCCGGGGGGACTCGGCCGTCTAGGTGTCCTCGAAGGGCAGGGCCCTGACCTCGTCGGGTCCGTGGCGATTGAGGATCTCTTCCGCCTCCGGCTGCGACGTTTCGGGGACGATCACCTTGACCTCGTTGGTCTCCTTGTCGAGGTACAGCTTCTCCCGGGGAAAGCCCTCGGAAATCAGCTCGTCGAAGGCGTTGGCGGCCTTGTCGATGCTGCCATAGGCAGCCGTAACGGTCTGTGTCATGACACCCTCCACTGCAGGGTATGGACTGACCGGCACCGGACGGCACCGGGACGCGACGAGAGGGGCATGCCCCTCCCCTGCCTTCAGTGTAGTTATAGCTGTTCCCTCGCCACCGGCCATGCGATCCGTGCGGCGCTTGTCCCGGATCAAGCCGAGGCCAGGGAAGGCGGGCGGAGCCATGCCCGGGGACTATGCTGGGGAGACATGACGCCACGAGGTCGCCGCGCATGGAGATACTCCGCAAGAGCCGCCGCGAGGCCCGGGAGGCGGTACTGGCCGATTACCCGTCGGCCTGTGCCGGCTTCTCCTGGGACGAGGCGCGGACCTGGCTCGACGGCCTGCCCGGCGAAGGCGGGTTGAACATCGCCCATGAGGCGGTGGATCGCCACGCCACCGGCGAGACCGGCGAGCGCACCGCGATCCGCTGGCTCGGCAAGGCGGGGGCCCGACGCGAGATCCGCTACCGTGAGCTGGCCGAGCTCAGCGCCCGCTTCGCCAACGTGCTCGATGCGTTGGGTGTGGCCCACGGGGCTGGCGTCTTCCTGCTCGCCGGACGTATTCCCGAGCTCTACCTGGCGGTGCTCGGGGCACTGAAGCACGGTGCCGTGGTCACCCCGCTGTTCTCCGCCTTCGGCCCCGAGCCCATCGCGACGCGGATGACGCTCGGCGAGGGGCGGGTGCTGGTGACCACCACCAGCCTCTACCGTCGCAAGGTGGCCCCGATCCGCGACCGGCTAGTGAGCCTCGAGCACGTGCTGGTGGTCCGCGACGACGACCTGGCGTTGCCCGAGGGCACCCGGGAGCTCGGCCCGTTGCTCGAGGCGGCCTCGCCCGACTATGCGATCCCGGCCACGGATCCCGAGCAGCCGGCCCTGCTGCACTTCACCAGCGGCACCACCGGCACGCCCAAGGGGGCGCTCCACGTCCACCAGGCGGTGGTCGCCCACCACGCCACCGCCCGCTTCGCCCTCGACCTGCGCGCGGGCGATGTCTTCTGGTGCACGGCCGACCCCGGCTGGGTGACCGGCACCTCCTACGGCATCATCGCCCCGCTCTCCCTCGGTGCCACCCTGGTCGTCGACGAGGCGGAGTTCGACGCCGAGCGCTGGTACCGGATCCTCGACGAGGAGGCGATCAGCGTCTGGTACACCGCCCCCACCGCGGTGCGGATGATGATGAAGGGCGGCTCGGAGCGGGCCCGTACCCGCGCCTATCCCTCGCTGCGCTTCATCGCCAGCGTCGGCGAGCCGCTCAACCCCCAGGCCGTGCACTGGGGCGTGGAGGCCTTCGGGCTGCCGATCCACGACAACTGGTGGCAGACCGAGACGGGCGGCATCATGATCGCCAACTTCGCCTGCATGGACATCCGCCCCGGCGCCATGGGCAAGCCGCTGCCCGGCATCGAGGCCGCCGTGCTGCGCCACCTGCCCGACGGCGGCGTCGAGCGGGTGACCCACCACGACGAGGAGGGCGAGCTCGCCCTGCGCGTCGGCTGGCCCTCGATGTTCCGCACCTACCTGCACGAGGAGGCGCGCTACCGGCGCTGTTTCGTCGGCGACTGGTACCTCACCGGCGATCTGGCCCGCCGCGACCCCGAGGGCTACTTCTGGTTCGTGGGCCGCGTCGACGACATGATCAAGTCCGCCGGCCACCTGATCGGCCCCTTCGAGGTGGAATCGGCGCTGATGGAGCACCCGGCGGTGGCCGAGGTCGGGGTGATCGGCAAGCCCGACCCGGTGATCGGCGAGATCGTCAAGGCCTTCGTGGCCCTGAAGCCGGGCCATGCGCCCGACGAGGCGCTGCGCCGCGAACTGCTCGGCTTCGCCCGCAAGCGCCTTGGCCCGGCGGTGGCACCCAAGGAGATCGAGATCCAGGCCTCGCTGCCCAGGACCCGCAGCGGCAAGATCATGCGTCGCCTGCTCAAGGCCCGGGAACTGGGCCTGCCGGAGGGTGACACCTCGACCCTGGAGACCTCCCGATGACCGCTTCGCCTCCCCAGGAAGGCCCCGACGCCTCACCCGCCATCGGCGCGGCCGGCCTGGATGACCCCGACCGGGCTCGGGCGCTGATGTGGCAGATGATCCGCATCCGTCGCTTCGAGGAGAAGTGCGCGGAGCTCTACAGCGCCGGCAAGATCCGCGGCTTCCTGCACCTCTACATCGGCGAGGAGGCGATCGCCGCCGGCGCCATGCCGGCGCTGGCCGAGCGGGACACGGTGCTGGCCACCTACCGAGAGCACGGCCATGCCCTGGCCCGCGGCATCCCTGCCGGGGCGATCATGGCCGAGATGTTCGGCAAGCAGGAGGGCTGCAGCCGCGGCCGCGGCGGCTCCATGCACCTGTTCGACGTCGAGTGGCGCTTCATCGGCGGCAGCGCCATCGTGGGGGGCGCCCTGCCGCTGGCGGTGGGCTATGCCCTGGCCGACCGGCTGGCCGGTCGCGACAGCGTCACCGCCTGCTTCTTTGGCGACGGCGCCGTGGCCGAGGGGGAGTTCCACGAGTCGCTCAACCTCGCCACCCTATGGCAGCTGCCGGTGCTCTTCCTGTGCGAGAACAACCGCTACGCCATGGGCACCGCGCTCGAGCGCCACCAGTCCCAGGTCGACCTCGCCGCCAAGGCCGCCGCCTACCGCCTGCCCAGCGAGTCGGTGGACGGCATGGACGTGGTGGCGGTAGCCCGGGCCACCGAGGCGGCGGTCGACCGGGTGCGCGCGGGACAGGGACCGATGTTCCTCGAGTACCGCACCTACCGCTTCCGCGCCCACTCGATGTTCGACCCCGAGCACTACCGCGACAAGGCGGAGGTTGAGCGATGGAGGCAGCGCTGCCCCGTCGAGACCTTCGCCCGGGACGCGGTGGCCTGCGGGCTGCTCGCCGCCACGGTGCGCGACGAGGTCGAGCGCGAGGTGGCCGAGGAGGTCGACGCTGCCGTGGCCTTCGCCGAGGCGGGTACCTGGGAGCCGGTGGAGCATCTCTGCCGCGACGTCTATGCCCGGGAGGTGCGGCCATGACCACGCAGACGATCGCCTACCGCGAGGCCCTGCGCCAGGGGCTGCGTGCGGCGCTGGCCGACGACGAGCGGGTCTTCCTGATGGGCGAGGACGTGGGCCGCTACGGCGGCACCTATGCGGTCAGCCACGGCCTGCTGGAGGAATTCGGCGAGGCGCGCATCCGCGACACCCCGCTCTCCGAGTCGACCTTCACCGGGGCCGGCATCGGCGCGGCGCTCAACGGCATGCGCCCCATCGTCGAGATCATGACGGTAAACTTCAGCCTGCTGGCCCTCGACCAGATTATCAACAATGCCGCCACCCTGAGGCACATGTCCGGTGGACAGCTCAACGTGCCGCTGGTGATCCGCATGACCACCGGCGGCGGCCGCCAGCTCGCCGCCCAGCACTCCCACAGCCTGGAGGGCTGGTATGCCCATATCCCGGGACTGCGCATCGTCGCCCCGGCGACCCACGAGGACGCCCGCGGCATGCTGCTCGCCGCCCTGGAGGACCCCGACCCGGTGTTGATCTTCGAGCACGCCCTGCTGCTGAACGTCGAGGGGACGGTCGAGGGCGAGCCACGCCCCATGGAACTCGACCATGCCGCGATCCGCCGCGAGGGCGGCCAGGTCAGCCTGATCACCTACGGCGGCATGCTGCACAAGACGCTGGCGGCCGCCGACCAACTGGCCGCAGAGGGCATCGACACCGAGGTGCTCGACCTGCGCACCCTGCGTCCACTGGACGACGCGGCGATCATGGCCAGCGTGGCGAAGACCCACCGGGTGGTGGTGATCGACGAGGGCTGGCGCAGCGGCAGCCTGTCGGCCGAGATCATCACCCGCATCAACGAGCAGGCCTTCTTCGAGCTGGATGCCCCGCCGGTGCGGGTCTGCACCCAGGAGGTGCCGATCCCCTACGCCAGGCACCTCGAGGATGCGGCGATCCCCCAGGTCGAGGACATCGTCGCCGCCGTCCACCGGCTGCTCGGATGATGGCAAGGCCCGCAGGAGAGACGCACCCATGAGCGAGTTCCGCATGCCCTCGCTGGGCGCCGACATGGAGAGTGGCACCCTGGTCGAGTGGAACATCCGGCCCGGCGAACGGGTCGAGCGCGGGCAGATCGTCTGCGTGGTCGAGACCCAGAAGGGGGCTATCGACGTGGAGATCTGGGAGGCCGGCACCGTGGAGCGGCTGGTGGCGGAGGAAGGCCAGAAGGTCCCGGTGGGCGAGGTGCTGGCGGTGATCCTTGGCGATGGCGAAAAAGACGAAGGCGGAAAAGCCGAGGACGACGGCCGGGAGACACCGGCCGAGCGCCCCACCCCCGAAGCGTCCCAGGCGCCTTCGCCCCGGGCACCCGACCTCTCGCCGCCGCCCACGACGGCGACGCCGGACGTGGCATCTTCCGGCGTGCGGCTGCGCATCTCCCCGGCCGCTCGCAGGCGGGCCGCCGAGCTGGGCCTCGACCCGGCAGGCGTGAACAGCAGCGGTATCGACGGCAGCATCACCCTGGAGGATATCGAACGCGCGGCACAGGCAGCCCAAGGTGGCCAGTCCACCCGGGCAGTCGCCACGACCGACGCCCACGCCGCCATGCGCCAGGCCATCGCCACCGCCATGGCACGCTCCAAGCGCGAGATCCCCCACTACTACCTGGGCAACACCCTCTGCGTGGAGCCGGCCCTGGCCTGGCTCGAGACCCATAACGCCGAGCGCCCGGTGACCGAGCGGCTAATCTTCCCGGTGCTGCAGCTGCGCGCCGTGGCGCTGGCACTCGAGGCGGTGCCGGAACTCAACGGCTGGTTCGTCGACGATGCCTTCCAGCCGGCCGAGGGGGTGCACCTGGGAGTGGCCATCGCCCTGCGCGGCGGCGGGCTGGTGGCCCCGGCACTGCACGACGCCGACCGGCTCGCGCCGGACGTCATGATGGCCGCGCTGCGCGACCTGCTGACCCGCGCCCGAAAGGACCGGCTGCGAAGCTCCGAGCTCACCGCGGCCGGCCTCACGGTCACCAACCTGGGCGACCTGGGCGTGGAGAGCGTCCAGGGCGTCATCTACCCGCCCCAGGTGGCGCTGGTCGGCTTCGGGCGCATCGCCGAACGGCCCTGGGTCCGCGACGGCCAGGTGGTGGCCGCCCGCTGCCTTCACGCCTCGCTGGCCGCCGACCACCGGGTCACCGACGGCGCCCTCGGCGCGCGCTTCCTGACCCGACTCACCGACCTGCTGACGGAGCCCGAGCGCCTATGGCCAACCTGAGCCGCGACACCCTCCGCGAGACCGTCATCGACGCCATCCTGGCGGTGGCTCCCGAGGCCGATATCGACGCCCTGCCCCCCGACCGCCCCTGGCGGGAGGCGCTGGAGATCGACTCCTTCGACTTCCTCAACATCCTGGTCGACCTCGAGAAGCGCCTCGGCGTCAGCGTGCCGGAAAGCGACTACCACGAGCTCGCCACCCTGGAGGGGCTGATCGACTACCTGGAGAGGCGGCTCGCCGGCTGAGCCAGTGCCACTCCAGTACCCCTGGCGACGAGGCCCGCGGCGGATATCCGCCGCGGGCCTCATCCCCTACTCAACCGGGACGCTCGGCCAGCTGCCAGTCGTTGTCGGTGAGCGGCTGACCACCCTCGGGCGTGACCCGCACGGTGTCGCTCAGGCCGATGCCCCACTGCCCCGGCAGGCGCAGGCAGAGCGGCAGGTGGAAGACCATGTCCTCGGCGAACTCGCGATGCTGGCCGCGGGCGATGTAGCCGGTGCCCTCGACCCAGCTGGGCGGGAACTGGGCGCCCACCGCATAGCCGAACACCCCCGAGAAGAACACGCGGTCGACGTGGGGGGCGAGCACTGCCTCCGCGGCCCGGGCGGCATCGTCGAAGCTGTTGCCGGGGCGCATCGCCGCGGTCAGTGCCTCGAACATCTCGCGGCAGACATCGCGCAGCGCCTGCATCTCGGCGCTCGCCCGGCCGGCCACGGCCGTGCGCATCATCGGCGCGGTATAGCGGTGGAAGGCCGAGCCGAACTCCAGGAACACCGGCTCGTCCGCGGCGATCACGTGGCGCTTGTGGTTGACGTGGATGACGCTGATGCGCCGGCCGGTGGTGACGATGGGCTGCAGGCTCATGAACTCGCTGCCGGCCGCCAGCAGCGCCCGGCTGCCCTCCGCCGCGACGTCGTTGTCGGTGATCCCGGGCGCGATGACCTCGATGGCCGCCCGCAGGCCGGCGGCGGTGATCCGCGCGCTCTCGCGCAGGCACTCGAGCTCCGCCGGCGTCTTGACGATGCGGATGCGGTCGAGCAGCTCGCCGCCGTCGTCGCGGAAGCGCCCGCTGCCAAGGCGTGCCTGCAGTTCGCGGATCACGCCGAAGCGCAGGCCGGCCCCGAAGAGGTCCAGGCCGATGGCATGGTAGGGGACGAGGATCTCGGCCAGCGGCGCGATCACCTCCTCGATGCCCTCCCAGCGATAGCCCAGGATCTCGTCCACCGTGGCGGTGACCACGGCCGGGCCGGTCTCGATGGAGGGCACCTGCAGAACCAGGCGGTCGGCCGTGACCACCAGGCAGGTGTACACCGAGACCTCGAAGGTGTGATAGCCGGTCAGGTAGAAGATGTCGGCGGGGTCGGTCAGCAGCAGCGCCTCGAGCCCGGCTCCCTGCATGGCCTGTCTCACGCGGCGACGACGCGCCGTGAACTCCTCGGGGGCAAAGGGCAGCTCGCTCTCGGCGAGGCAGTCGGCCAGCGCATGGCGGTAGGCGTGATGATCCATCGGGTGACGCTCCTGGGTGAACGAGACTCCCTGCCAGTGTAGCCATGACGGGCGTCGGGTCCCCCCGGAATCGCGGCAAAATATCCCTGTTCGCCTCCGCCCCGGTTTCGTAGAATCCAGCCTCGTGTTTCGACGCCACAGGACAATGCAATGGGCAGGGCCTTCCAGAACCGCAAGGAATCCATGGCCAAGACGGCCGCCGCCAAGACCAAGGTGTACAGCAAGTACGGCCGCGAGATCTACGTCTGCGCCAAGCAGGGTGGCACCGACCCCGCCGGCAACCTGGCCCTGCGCGGCCTGATCGAGCGCGCCAAGAAGGACCAGGTCCCCAGCCACGTGATCGACAAGGCCCTGGACAAGGCGTCCGGCGTGGGCGGCGAGGACTTCTCGCCGGCCCGCTACGAGGGCTTCGGGCCGGGCAACTGCATGGTCATCGTCGAGTGCCTGACCGACAACCCGAACCGCACCTTCGGCGACGTGCGCGCCTGCTTCAACAAGGCCAAGAGCAAGCTCGGCACCCCTGGCAGCGTCAGCCACATGTTCGACCACTGCGCCATCCTCGTCTTCCCCGGCGATGACGAGGAGGCCACGCTCGAGGCACTGATGGAAGCCGATGTCGACGTCACCGACATCGAGAGCGAGGGGGGCCATGTCACCGTCTTCGCCCCTCATACCGAGTACGCCAAGGCCAAGCAGGCGCTGCTCGACGCCTTCGGCGAGCTCGACTTCGAGGTCGACGAGATCCAGTTCGTGCCCCAGACCGTGACCCCGGTCGAGGGCGACGACGTGGCGATGTTCGAGAAGCTGATCGACACCCTCAACGACCTGGACGACGTGCAGAACGTCTTCCACAACGCTGAATTCCCCGAGTAGGCATAACACGCCGCCGGCGGACAGAGCCGGCACCATGCTCGCAGTCTATACTCAGGAGAATCGCCAGTACCCTCGGCGTTGCGCTCAGCTGTCATGTGCCTGAGCATGAGGAAACCCATATGCTGGTAACCCAGAGGAAGGCGAAGGCCCTGCTGGGAGATAGCTTGGTGCTGCGCATCGATCCGCGCCGGCTGACCCGTAAGGTCAACTGCCAGAAGCCCATCGCGAAGCGTATCGAGGACTGGCTCACACCGGCTCCACGTGCGATGTGCAAGTCCCTCACCCTGCCGATCCGCATTTTCCATCCCTTCGCCGTGGGCGAGCGCTGGTTCCCCGTCTCCAGTCCACTAGAGTCAATCGACAAGTACGCAAAGGTACAGGACCTGCTCGAGCATCGCGACGACTACCGGCAAAGCCGCTGGTACGGGCACCTCCGTGACGAGTTGCGGAGCTGTGGCGTCACCCGTCACAAGGGAATCGTCATGCAAAGCGAAACGGAGATCGCGGACTTCTTCGAGGAGTACCTGGGCGAACTGATTCGTAGCATGGCGAGCACCGGATATCGGGATGACCGGGGTGCGGACATCGGCACGGCGTTGATCGGTTGTGACGGAGCCCTCTATAAGGGCACCTCAGGCACCCACCGCTTCTACGCGGCGCGTCTGCTAGGTGTTTCGCCCGTGCCCCTGCGGATCATCTGTGTGCACCGTGGCTGGCTGTCGTCACTCGGCCTGCCGGCCAGTGCCGCAGGGATCGCCCGGCTAGGCGAGGCGCTGCGCCAGGTGGAACGGTGCCATCGGTGACACGACCGACCCGCCCGCCTGCCGGCTACTCAGGGCGGTAGCGGCCAGACAGTGCCCGGCACCTGCACATATTGAAAGACACGCCGCACTCCCGCCGGGGCACCCATCCGGCCCAGCAACAGCGGCACATGCAGCCCCACGCCGCCGAAGGGATGGCGCAGGCGCAGCTACTCGAGCCTCACCCCAGCCATGTTGACCACCTGATCCTCCCAGCTGAAGCCGTGGTCCGGGGATAAGCCATCGCCCAGTTCCACCGTGGTGGTCAACAGCAGGCCGCTGAACGCCCCCAGGCGGGCCCTCGTTCTCGTCGGAGCCCCAGCGCCAGTAGAGGCTCGCGGCGATCGCCGTGAAAACCGCCCGGTATAGGCATGCCCCAGCTTGTCGGCGCCCCCGAAGCGGTGTCGCGGCCGAACCACACCTCGCTTTCAGTGCGAAAGCTCTACCCGCCCCATTTCAGAGGCCGACGCCGTAGACGGTGACGCCACCGACGATGGCCCTTTGGGCCACCTCGCCTTGCGTTCTCGGCTCCCGCCATCCGCCTCGCCGTCGGTCCAGCCCACTGCCAGCAACGCCGACGCCGGCCAAGGGCTGACCCTCCGCCCACCTGCGCGCCATGCCACAATTGCCCATCTCCTCATCCCGCCGACCCTTCCAGGCCGAACTCGCCCGCTTCATCAAGATGATGACCGCACACTACGAGATGCTCAATGCCGTTCCCACCTTCATCTGGTAGGGAGATCGCTGGTGGAAATCGGCGTCGCCTTGGCCAGCGCGCCCGGGTGGTGATGGCCGTCAGCGACCGACGCGGCGGCCACTGACGGTTGGAGATAGCGCGACCGCGGCAGCTGCCTCAGTCACGCGCCCCCACGGGGATCATCAGGTGCTGGTAGTCCGTGCCTTTCCACATCACGTAGGGCCCGCCGCTGTGGGGGTCGGTCGGGTAGGCCTCCAGCAGCTCCGCCGGGGCGATAAGCATCAGGTGCGGCCCCTCCTCGACCCACTCGTTGTCATCCGTGGGCCCCTCGGCGTAGGGGTCGACGTTGCTCGCCCCCTCGTCGCCGGCCAGCATGTAGGCGATGCCCATCGACTCGGCCTCGAACGGCTCCTTGTTCTGCCAGGCCTGTCCCCACTCCTGCCAGGCCTCGTCGAGGCACAACGGCGCCGTCCCGGTCATGCTCGGCGGCGTCGGCATGCAGGTATAGCCGTTCGCGCCCTCCTTGAGCACGTTGCCTTCCCAGTCGACCACCTGGGCACCTTCCGCCATGCCCGGCCAGGCGGCCGCCAGGGCATCGTCGATCTTCGCCTGGTCGGCCACGGCCACGCCGTACCCCGCCAGACTCGCCAGCAGGACGGCAAGGCCAGACCCGGCCATCCGCTGCATACCGTCATTCAGGTTCATCATTGTCGTTGTCCTCCCAGTGCGGGAGGGAGCATCGCGGCGGTGGCCACGCGTTCAATCAGGTCACCGCCAGCAGGGCATACGCCCTCCCGGAACTCCGGAGTCCTCCCTGAGCCGCTTCACCTTCCAGTGCACCCCCAGTACAGTTCCGCGGGGCTGCGACTGCCAGCCGGAAGCGGGAAAATCAGTCGAGGGGGTCAGGCGACGTCATCACACAGGGCAGATGTCTGATGGCTGAGGGGAGACGGGCGCCGCGGGAGCGCCCGGCTCGGGTGGATCACTCCACCGTGATGGTGATGGGGTCGGAGGTGACCGGCGGGTCGAAGCTGACATGGTTGGCATCCATGAACAGCAGCTGCAGGGTATGCTCGCCGGATTCGAGTTCCAGGGTGGTCTCGGTCTGGCCGCCGCCGAAGTGGCGCATCGCGTCATTGGCCGGCAGGGGCTGGTCGAGATCCACCTCGTCCAGCGGCGTGTCGACCAGCAGGTGGTGGTGGCCGGTGCCCTCGGCCTGGGTGCCGGCAGGCGCCACGCCCATGCCCTTGAGCCCCATGCGCACGGTCAGCGGGCTCTCGACGGTGGCCCCCGCCTCCGGCGAGATGAAGTAGACTTCGGTCCCTTCCGGGGCCGAGGCGCGTTCCATCTGGGCCAGGGCCGAACCGGCCAGCAGCACGCCGCCCGCCAGGGCCAGGCCCGCTATCCACTTGTTCATTGGCGTCTCCTCGTCGATGAGCGGGGTCGCCCGCCTCGGGCGACGCTCGCCTACAGCGTAGTCGAGCCAGGCATGGAGCGTCACGGCTGGCCGGATGCGCTGCCGAGCAGGTCACGGATCGCCTCGGCCTCCAGGGTTTCCTGCTTCTCCAGGGCCGAGGCCAGGGTCTCCAGGTCGCTTCGATGGGCTTCGAGGAGCTCACGACCGCGCGCCTCGAGGTCGGTCAATAGCCGCTGTATCTCCTCATCGACCAGCCCCGCCATGGCTTCGCTGTGTTCGCGGGACTGGGCAATCTCCTTGCCCAAGAAGACATGCTCCTGACTCTGGGCGAACATGACCGGCCCGATGCGCTCGCTCATCCCCCAGCGTGCCACCATGCGACGTGCCAGCTGCGTGGCCTGCTCCAGGTCATTCTCGGCGCCGCTCGACACCTCTCCGAAGACGATGGACTCCGCCAGGCGGCCGCCGAACATCACGGTGATGCGGTCCCGGAGATAGGCTTCGCCATGGTTGTAGCGCTCCTCGTCGGGCACTTGAGCGGTCACGCCCAGGGCGCGTCCCCGTGGCAGCACCGTGACCTTTTCGAGAGGGTCGGCCTTGGGCAGCAGGTAGGCGAGCAGCGCATGGCCCGACTCGTGGTACGCCACGATGTGGCGCTCGCGCTCGGAGAGGCCGGCATCCTTGGCCTCGCCCAGCAGCAGGCGGTCGCGGGCCGCCGAGAAACAGGCCCAGTCCACCGCCTGCTGGTCATTGCGGCCCGCCTGAAGGGCGGCCTCATTGGCCAGGTTGGCCAGGTCCGCCCCCGAGAAGCCGATGGTGATCTCGGCCAGCCGCTCGAGATCGACGTCATCGGCCAACGGCATGTCGCGCGTATGAACGCGCAGGATATCCCGGCGCGCCTCGCGATGCGGATTCTCCAGGGTGACCTTGCGATCGAAGCGGCCCGGCCGCAGCAGGGCCGAATCCAGCACGTCCGGGCGGTTGGTGGCGGCCAGGACGACGACGGACTCATCGGCCTGGAAACCGTCCATCTCGGAGAGAATCTGGTTGAGGGTCTGCTCGCGTTCATCGTGACCGCCCCCCATGCCGGCGCCTCGGGAGCGACCGATGGAATCCAGCTCATCGATGAAGATGACCGCCGGCGCCTGCTCCTTGGCCTGCTTGAAGAGATCACGGACGCGCGACGACCCGACGCCCACGAACATCTCGATGAACTCCGAGCCGCTGATGCTGAAGAACGGCACGTCGGCCTCGCCGGCTACCGCCTTGGCCATAAGTGTCTTGCCCGTGCCCGGCGGGCCCATCATCAGGATGCCACGGGGGATCTTGGCCCCCAGCGCCTGGAAGCGTGCCGGCGCCTTGAGAAACTCGACCACCTCGAGCACTTCGCGTTTCGCATTCTCCGAGCCAGCCACATCGCTCAGGCGCACCTGGCTCTCTTCACTGCTCACCCGCCGGGCGCTGGACTTGCCCATATTGAAGAGCCCGCCGCCCGACATGGCACGCTGCTGCATCCGGTTCCAGAACCAGAACAGCAGGCCCAGGATCAGGATCCAGGGCAGAGCGCCGACGAGAATGCGCTGCCACCAGGGCGGATCGATGGGTTCGGCGTCGATGCGCACGCCATTCGCCTCGAGACGCTCGAGCAGGCGCTCGCCCTCGACATCCGGACGCGTGGACTCGAAGCCCTCGGCCTCGCCGAGGTCCCGTGCTTCGAGACCTGCATCGTTGAAGGAGCCTTCCACCGACTGGCCACGCAGCGTGACCGAGTCGACGTGACCCTGGTCCACGGCCGTCAGGAATTCGGAGTAGGTGAGCTCGGCCTGCGGGTGACGCTGGGCCGAATCGAGATAGTGGAACAGCAGCACGATGGCCAGTGCGATCCAGATGAAGAGCCACCACTGCCGACGGGAGGGCTGGACCTCTTCGGGGTACCAGAGGGGCGAACGCTTGGGTCTGTTGCGGTGCTGGTCGGAGGAGGAGGAGTCGTTATCGCGTCGGGTCATGGTGGGCTCGGCGATGTGGCGTGTCTTCCAGAACATGCCGATACCCAAAGGGGATTACAAGGATATTAGGCCGTCACGGTGATCGCCTCGGAGACCGCTGGCGATGGAAGCTCATGTCGCGGTAGTCCATAAAAAAGCAAAGGCTCGTGATGATGACGTGTCACCACAGCACCAAGAGATCACAGCTAGCCCCCAAGCCCGATGCCTCCGGCTGCGGTATCGTGGTAGTCCATCCGCGACCAGAGACTGCCCTCCAGAAGGTCACAGCCTTGATGACGCAGATAATCGGCCTGGGCACGGTTCGTCACACCACTGGCTACAACCGCCATGCCGAGTTCCTGGGCCAAGAGGATGGCGGAACGGATGATCGCCTGATACGAGGGATTGTCGAGGCACCTCGAGATGAACCGCTCAGGTATCTTGAGGCTGTCGAAGGGACAGCCGTTGTCGAACTGTCCGAGGACCGACTGACCGTTGCCGAACTGGTCGATGGCCAACCTGATGCCCAGGGCTTTCAACCGCTGGAGGATGTCTTCGCTGCGCAGCGGGGCGCTCATCAGGCCACTCTCGGTCAGCTCGAGCTCCAGCATCTGGCCAGGAAGACCGCTGCATGAAAGGGCCTGCGCGACCCGCTCGACGAGTCCCTCCCCCTGCAGTTCGGCATTCGATACCTGCACCACCACGTACAGCTCGACGCCCGCATCGAACCAGGCGCGAGCATGTCGACATGCGCTCGAGAGCAGCCAGCGACCGATGGCCGCGACCTCACCGGTTGCTTCGGCGGCCGCCATCCAGCGCGCCTGCCCGATATCACCGAAGCGACTCGAGTGCCAGCGGGGATGAACCGACACGGCCACGACCTGGCCGCCATACGCACTGATCAAGGGACGATAGTGCAGCTCGAGCTCCCCGCGGGGCAGGGCCTCACGCAGGGCGGAGGAGAGCAGCGCAAGGGGGGCCGGATCCGTGTCATCGAGCAGCGCCGTCGAGAAGAGCTGGTACCGGCGAAGCCCGAGGCGCTGGGCACGACGCCTGGCCAGGTTGGCGTGTCGCATCAACGCCTGGACGCTGTCCCCATGATCGGGAAACAGACTGACGCCAATGCAGCAGCTCGTGAAGACCTGCTGGCCATCGAGCTCGACGGGGGAACTGGTCCAATCGAGCAGGCGCTCGAGGATCGGCCACAACGCTTCTGTGCTCACAAAGCCGGGTAGCACCGCTACCATCTCATCACTGCTGAGCCGGCTGACAATGGCATGACCGCCCAGGCAGCGCTTAATGCGCTGCGCGGTCTCATGCAGGAAGTAATCGCCCATTTCCAGTCCCAGCGAATCATTGATCGCCTTGAGCTGGTCGATGTCGATATGCAGCACCGCGACCTTGCCCCTCAGGGCGGTGGGGGCGGCGATGAAGGCCGCCAGCCGCCGTTGGGCATACTGACGGGTCGTCAGTCCGGTCACCCCGTCGTGGAGGGCATGGTCGGCCAGGTCCATCAGCATAGCGTTGCTTGATGCCTGAACCGCCTCCAGCGCGGCCTCTGCCTGCAGGCGAGAAGCATGTTCGCGGCGCAGTGCCGACGCTTGCTGTTGTAGACGAGAAATCTCGCGCAACTGTTGACGCGGCGCCAGACAGCTGTAGCGCTCGGCCGGCACCACATGGGAGTGGTGATCGCAGATCGACTCGAAGGCACCTTGGGCATCGTCGAAATGCTCTAGCGCATAGCTGCACAGCAGGGTCAGTGGCATGCGGTGGCAAGCCGCGTGCCAAAAGGCCTCGAGACGCACCGCCGCTTCGTGATTGCCCTCCGCGCACAGCAGGTTGACCAGTTCGCCGAAGGCACGGGTGGGCAGGGGCGCCCAGGCGGCGATATCGGCGAGGAGATGCGCTTCGAACAGGGTCTCGTCCGGCATGCCATCCAGCATGATGGTCTGCAGCATCGTCTGGGCATCGTGTGTCACCAGTTGCCCGCTGGCAAGGGCCGCGCCGGTGTCCAGGCCCGACGCCTCCAGCCGCTGCAGCACCGCCGCCAGGTGAGGGGCCGTCAACAACACCACCAGGCGTTCTCCGGCCTCGGCACCGACCTTGAGATAATCGGCCACGACCTCGGCGAGAAAGGCGTCGTCCTCATAGAACTGGACGACATGATCATGGGACTGGCACTGAGCGGCGACGGACACAGGCGACCCTTCCACGACTGGGACATGTCACTCGATCAATTCGCCCACATCAGCTTTATTAACACGACAAGACGTGAATCGATCGAAGTATTGTTTGATAGTTCGACCATCCCTAGGTATCACGCCCTGGGCCAGCAGTCAAAGTCGCATCCGTAATGCATGTTACCGCTCGCCGTGGGACTCCCGCCAGGCCTCGGCGGCCTCCTCGACGCCTGGCTCCTCGTCCCGGGACAGCGCGGCACGCCGCTCGGCCTCCTCCTCGCGGACGTCGTCGATCACGGTCATCAGCTCGTCCACGTCCACGGTACTGGTGTCGTGCTCGAAGCAGCCGGTCAGCTGGCTGTCAGGGTGCAGGTCACCAGCCTCATAGAGCGCCCAGATCTCCTTGCCGTAATCGGTGGCCAGTAGCTCCGGGGCGAAGCGGCCGAAGTAGCGGCGCATGTTGTCGACGTCACGCTCGAACATCATCTCGGCACTGTTATTGCCGGCGGCATCCACCGCCTGGGGGAGGTCGATGATCACCGGGCCATCGGCGGAGAGCAGCACGTTGAACTCGGAGAGGTCGCCATGGATCAGGCCGGCACACAGCATGCGCACCACGTCCCCGATCACCTTGGCGTAATGGGCCCGGGCCTCGTCGGCGGTCAGGGTCACGTCGTCCAGCCGCGGCGCGGTCAGGCCCTCGGCATCGGTGATCATCTCCATCAGCAGCACGCCGTCGACGAAGCCATACGTTTTGGGCACGCGCACGTCCGCCGCCGCCAGCCGGTAGAGGGCATCGACCTCGGCGTTGAGCCAGGCCTGCTCCTGCTCCTTCTGGCCGTAGCGGGTCTTCTTGGCCATCGCCCGGGACCGGCGGCTGTTGCGCTCCTTGCGTCCCTCCTGGTACTGCACGGCCTGCTTGAAGCTGCGCTGCTTGGCCTCCTTGAAGACCTTGGCACAGCGCCGCTCGCCATGGGAGCGCACCACGTACACCTGGGCTTCCTTGCCGCTCATCAGCTGGCTCTCGACCGCGTCGATCAGGCCGTCATCGACCAGCGGTTGCAATCTCTTGGGTATCTTCATGTCACCACGTTGGCATAGAACCCGTCGGCTGGGTATCCCGCGGGCGTATCACGTTTTCCTTCCGGTCAGCGGCTGATGCGGCGGGCACGAAAGGTGCGCCCCTTGAGCTTGCCGTTGCCCAGCTGGTCGAGGGCCGCCGCGGCGACGTCGCGCCGCACGGCCACGTAGGCGCTGTTGGCGAGCACCTTGATCTTGCCGACCTGATCCCCGGCAATCCCCCCCTCGCCGGTCAGGGCACCGAGGATGTCGCCGGGTCGCAGCTTCTGCTTCTTGCCACCACCGAGCTGGAGGGTCGCCATGGCGGGGTGGAAGGGCTGGCGCTCCAGCACCGGGCGTGAGGGCAGCGGCTCGGTCACGAGCGGCTCGCCGAGCAGCTCGGCGAGCCGCGCCAGCCGGTAGTCCTCCTGCTCGGTGAGCAGGGTACAGGCGGTCCCCGAGCCGCCGGCCCGGCCGGTGCGGCCGACACGGTGGACATGCACCTCGAGCTCACGGGCGATGCGGTAGTTGAACACTGCGTCCAGGGCGTCGATGTCCAGTCCGCGCGCGGCCACGTCGGTGGCCACCAGGATCGAGGCGCTGCCGTTGGCGAACAGCACCAGCAGGCGGTCGCGGTCGCGCTGCTCCAGGTCGCCGTGCAGCGCCAGTGCACTGAAGCCCGCGTCGTTCAGGGCCTCGGCGACCTCGTCGGTCTCGCGCTTGGTGTTGCAGAACACCACGCTCGACGCGGGACGAAAGTGCAGCAGCAGGCGGCGCAGCGCCTCGAAGCGGGCCGACTCGTCCGCCACCCGGTAGAAGTGCTGGCGGATCGTGGTCGCGTCGTGGGGCTCGGCCACCTCCACGCTGACCGGCTCGCGCATCAGCCGCTCGGCGATGGGCCGGATGCCCTCGGCATAGGTGGCGCTGAACAGCAGCATCTGGCGGCTCGCCGGGGTCTCGTCGATAATCGCCTCCATGGCCGCCTGGAAGCCCATGTCGAGCATGCGATCGGCCTCGTCCAGTACCAGGGTCTCGAGCGCCCCCAGGGCCAGCGAGCCCTTGCGGAGGTGCTCCTCCACCCGCCCCGGCGTGCCGACGACGATGTGTGCGCCATGCTCCAGCGATGCCAGTTGCGGCCCCAGCGGGGCGCCGCCGCACAGGGTCAGCACCTTGACGTTGGGCAGGCTGCGCGCCAGGCGGCGGATCTCGCCGGCCACCTGGTCCGCCAACTCGCGGGTCGGGCAGAGCACCAGCCCCTGCACCCGGGAGTCCGCCACCGACAGCCGCGACAGCAGCGCCAGGCCGAAGGCGGCAGTCTTGCCCGAGCCGGTCTTCGCCCGGGCGATGACGTCGCGGCCCGCCAGCATGGGCGGCAGGCTCTCGGCCTGGATCGGCGTCATGGCGTGATAGCCCAGCGAGGCGAGGTTGGCCAGCAGTTCCGGCGCCAGCGACAGCGTGGCGAAATCGGGAGAGGAATCAGACACGTGAATAGACCTGCATGAGAAGGTGGGCACCGGGACGGGGCGCGAGGAGGGCGGGAGCCGTCGGGCCGGGACCGTGGGAGCGAAAATGGAGACGGGCAGGATAGCAGAAAGCGGCGCACATCACCCGATTCGCTGGTGCCGTCACGACCTTTCGGGCACGCCTCACCGCTGGCTTGCCCCGCTTACGGACAGGGCCATGTCTCAACGGCGCCCATCTTCTATAGTCAGTGGCAGGGCGGGCGCATGCCACCCGCGACCATCACGCCACATTACGAGGGGGCTCACCGCGGATCATGTGCCTGGCGATTCCCATGCAGATCACCCGTATCGACGGCGACACGGCGCGCGCGGCCTCCCGAGGGATCGAGCGCGACATCGACCTGATGCTGGTCCAGGACCAGGCCCTCGCCGTGGGCGACTTCGTCATCGTGCATGTCGGCTACGCCCTCCAGCGACTGGACCCCGAGGATGCCCTGGCGACCTGGCGGCTTCTCGACGAGATGGACGATGCCACCCTCGCAGAGGCGGACGACGGACGTGCATGAGCTGAGCCTGTGCCGCTCGCTGGTCCGCCAGGCCAGCCGGGTAGCCGCCGAGCATGGCGCGCTGCGCATCCGGCGCGTCAGCCTCCGCATCGGGCCGCTCTCCGGGGTCGAGGCCGCGCTGATGCGCGAGGCCTTTCCGCTGGCCAGCCGCCATACCGCCGCCGAGGGTGCGCGACTGGAGATGGCCAGCTGTCCGGTCCGGGTGCACTGCCCCCGCTGCCGGCAGGAGGCCGAGGCCAGCGTCAACGACCTGAGCTGCCCGCGCTGCGGTCACTGGCAGACCCGGTTGACCGGTGGCGACGAGCTCCTGCTGGTCAGCGTCGACCTCGCCGACACTTCCCTTCCTCCGACCGCATAGGAGCCTCATCGTGTGCCAGACCTGCGGCTGCGCCCTTCCCGATCACTTGCAGCACGCCTCGAACGAGCACGACGTCCACACCGTGGAGGTCCTGGAGGGCCTGAGAGCCCAAAACGACGAGGTCGCGCACCATAACCGCGAGCACTTCGACCGCAACGGGTTGCTGGTCATCAACCTGATGTCCTCGCCCGGCGCCGGCAAGACCAGCCTGCTGGAGGCCACTATCGAGGCGCTGGGCACTCGCTACCGACTGGCGGTGATCGAGGGCGACCTGGAGACCGAGAACGACGCCCGGCGCATCCGTGCCAAGGGCGTTCCCGCCGTCCAGATCACCACCGGCAGCGCCTGCCACCTGGATGCCGCCATGGTGCACCGCGCGGCTCATGCGCTGCCGCTGGAGGCCCTGGACCTCCTGTTCATCGAGAACGTCGGCAACCTGGTCTGCCCCGCGAGCTTCGACCTGGGCCAGCATGCCAACGTCACCCTGCTCTCGACCCCGGAGGGCGACGACAAGCCGCTCAAGTACCCGGTCATGTTCCGCGCCAGCGACTTGGTCCTGATCACCAAGACGGACCTGCTGCCGGTCCTCGACGACTTCGACGTCGACGCCGTGGCGGAGCACATGCACCGGCTCGCCTCTGCCGCCCCGGTGATGGCGCTGAGCAGCCGCTCGGGACCGCTCGACGCCTGGCTGGAGTGGCTCGAGGCGGGCCTCGCCGAGCGGCGCCGACCGGCCTTCCGCCCGGCGCCTCACGCCGAAGGCGCGCGCCTCCTGTCTCCCCCCCGGGGCCTCGCCTGAGCCATGGCGCTCCCCACCCCCGGCGAGTGGCTGGACCGGATCCGCGCCCTGCCCCGGCCGGCATCGGGCCGCCTGCGGATCATGAACGTCTGCGGCGGCCACGAGCGCACCATCACCCATGCCGGCCTGCGCAAGGTGCTGCCCGACTACCTGGAGCTGATTCCCGGGCCCGGTTGCCCCGTCTGCGTCTGCCCCGAGGAGGACATCCATGCCGCGGTGGCCCTGAGCCTCGCGGACGACGTCATCGTCGCCACCTTCGGCGACATGGTGCGCGTGCCCTGCAATGCCCCCCGGCGGGAGCCGCGCTCCCTGCAGGCCGCCCGCGCCCTCGGCGGCCGGGTGGTCCCGGTCGCCTCCCCCGGCGAGGTGCTGACCCTGGCCCGCCAGCATCCCGGAAAGCGGGTGGTCTTCTTCGCCGCCGGCTTCGAGACGACCACGGCACCGATCGCCGCCCTCTTCTCCCGGACGGACCTGCCGGACAACCTGCTGCTGCTGCTCAGCGCCCGCCAGACCTGGCCGGCCATCGCCCACCTGCTCGCGGACGGCGCGCCGGGCTTCGATGCGCTGATCGCCCCCGGGCATGTGGCGACCATCATGGGCGCCGAGCAGTGGCGCTTCGTGGCCGAGGCGCACGGCCTGCCCACCGCCGTGGCCGGCTTCACCCCCGGCCTGATCCTAGCGGGCCTGCATGCGGTACTCCAGCAGGCGCTCGACCGCACCCCGCGGCTCGACAACGCCTACCCGCAGTGCGTCACCGCCGCCGGCAACCGCCGGGCACAGGCGCTGATGGGCTCGCTGTTCGAGGTCACCGACGCCGAGTGGCGCGGCATCGGCACCCTGCCCGATTCCGGCTACGGCTGCACCGCGACCCTGGCCGAACGCGATGCCCGCCGACACTTTCCCGAGGTGTTCGAGGCCGCCTACGCGCGACGCGGCGAGATGCCGCCCGGCTGCGACTGCGCCGAGGTGGTGCTGGGGCGCATCCGCCCCCCCCAGTGCCGACTCTACGGCAGCGCCTGCCGGCCCGAGAGCCCGGTGGGCCCCTGCATGGTCTCCGAGGAGGGCGCCTGCCGGATCTGGTGGAGCCATGGCGTCCGGCCGTCGCAGGAAGCGCCCGCGGGGCGGAACGCCGCCACCCCGGTCGACGCTGCCCCTGGTGAGACTGACCCTGGTGAGACAGCCCCGGTCGAGAAAGCCCCCGGTCAGGAGGCGCGACGCTGGGTACTGGCCGGCGTGGTCCAGGGCGTGGGGTTCCGGCCCTTCGTCCAGCGGCTGGCCAGCCGGCTGGACCTCGCGGGCCAGGTGCGCAACAGCGGCGGCAAGGTGGTGATCGAGGCCCAGGGACGCGCCGACCGCCTGGACGCCTTCGAGCGGGCACTGCTCGCCGAGGCGCCGCGGCTGGCGCGCCCGCGCCTCGCTCGCCGCGAGACGATCCCGGCGACGCTGAGCCCGCCGGACGCGGCCCCACCGTTCGTGATCCAGCCTAGCGACGGAGAGCCGGGCGGCGCGATCCACCTGCCATTGGACACCCCGGTGTGCCCGGCCTGCCTGGCGGAGGTGCACGACCCGCAGGACCGCCACCACGGCTACCCCTTCACCCACTGCGACCAGTGCGGCCCGCGCTACAGCGTGATCGAACGGCTGCCCTACGACCGGACGCGCACCAGCCTCAAGGCCTTTCCGCTCTGCCCCGAGTGCCGGCGGGAATACGACGACCCGCACAGCCGACGCTTCCATGCCCAGTCGATCGGCTGCCCACAGTGCGGGCCGCGGCTGACCTTTGTAGAGGGGTTCGTGGAGGGCAACCGGACGCTCACGGATCCCGAGGAGGCGCTGGCGGCCGCCATCGCGGCGCTGGCCGATGGCCGAATCGTGGCCGTGAAAGGGGTCGGTGGCTATCACCTGATGGCCGATGCCGGCAACCCGGCGGCCCTGGCGACCCTGCGCGAGCGC
This sequence comes from Halomonas rhizosphaerae, assembly GCF_030010555.1. GTDB lineage: Bacteria > Pseudomonadota > Gammaproteobacteria > Pseudomonadales > Halomonadaceae > Halomonas > Halomonas rhizosphaerae. Next base: position 32,323 of record NZ_JASCQP010000026.1, on the reverse strand, counting down.
AAGCATCGGCCGCACAAGCCGTTCGCCGTGATGCTCCCGTGGCAGGGCGAGGACGGCCTGGACGCCGTGCGCCGGCATGCCCGGCTGGAGCCAGCCGCCGCCGAGGCCCTGCTTGCCGACGAACGGCCGGTGGTGCTACTCCCGCTGCGCGCCGACCACGGCCTCGAGGCGGGCCTCGCCCCCGGGCTCGACGAGGTCGGCGTGCTGCTGCCCTATGCGCCCCTGCACCACCTGCTGCTGGAGGCCCTGGCGCGCCCGCTGGTCGCCACCTCGGCCAATGTCGCCGGCGAGCCGATCATCGCCGACCGGGCCATGGCGGAGCAGCGCCTGGGCCGGGTGCCCGATGCCTTCCTGCACCATGACCGCCCCATCCTGCACCCCGTGGACGACGGCGTCCGCCGGCCCATCGCCGGCAGGGCGCGCCCGCTGCGCCCGGGGCGGGGCAGCACCCCCCTCGAGCTCGAACTGCCCTGGCGCCTGCCCCGGGCCCTGCTCGCCGTGGGCGCCCAGCAGAAGAGCACGGTCTGCCTGGCCTGGGATTCGCGGCTGGTGCTGTCGCCGCACATCGGCGAGCTGTCGGCGCTGCGCACCCAGCAGGCCTTCGCGCGGCAGATCGAGACCCTGACCAGGCTGTATGGCGTGCGCCCCGAGCTCGTCCTGCATGATGCCCACCGCGGCTACCACAGCACCCGCTGGGCCCGCGACAGCGGCCTGGCGTGCCGGGAGGTCGCCCACCACCACGCCCATGCCGCCGCGCTTTGCGGGGAACACGGCCGCTTCCGGGAGCCGACCCTGGTGTTCACCTGGGACGGTACCGGGCTGGGCCCGGACGGCACCCTGTGGGGCGGCGAGGCCCTGCTCGGCCGACCGGGGCGCTGGCGGCGCCATGCCTCGTTCGCGCCCTTTGCCCTGCCCGGCGGGGAGGCGGCCATCCGGGAGCCCTGGCGCCTGGCCGCCACCCTGGGCTGGCAGAGCGGCCTCGAGGGGCCGGTCGCCGAGGGCACCGATGAGGAGCTGGCCCTTCTGCGAGCGGCCTGGGAGCGGCGCCTCAACGCCCCCGCCTGTTCCGCCGTGGGCCGGCTCTTCGATGCCGCCGCGGCCCTGCTGGTCCCGATGCCCCGGGTCAGCCACGAGGCCCAGGCCGCCATGTGGCTCGAGACGCTGGCCGAGGGCGACGGCCAACCGCTCGAGCTCCCCCACCGACGCGACCCAGCCGGGGTGCTACGCTGTGACTGGCGCCCGCTGATCCGTCACCTCCATGACGCGCGCCTCGCCCCGTCCCGGCGCGCCGCGGACTTCCATGCCACCCTGGTCCGGGTGCTGCGCCGACAGGCCGGGGCGGCCCGGGACACCAGCGGGGTGGAGACCCTCGGCCTGACCGGCGGCGTGTTCCAGAACCGCCGGCTGACCGAGGCGGCCGTGGCAGCCCTGGAGGAGGACGGCTTCACGGTGCTGCTGCACGAGCGACTGCCCTGCAACGACGCCGCCATCAGCGTCGGCCAGGTCATGGAGTGCCTGGCCCGACGGTCACGGCACGAGGAGGAGTGAGTGACCCAGCCCGGCCCCGACACGGCCACCGTCACCCTGGCCCACGGCAACGGCGGGCGCCTCATGCGCCAGCTGATCGATGCGGTGTTCGTCCGCCAGCTGGGCAACCCCTGGCTGTCACCGCTGGCCGATGCCGCCGTCCTGCCCCCCTTCCCGGACGGCGACCATGAGCTGGTCTTCACCAGCGACGGAGTCACCGTGCAGCCGCTGTTCTTCGCCGGGGGCGACATCGGCAGCCTGGCGGTGCACGGCACCGTCAACGACCTCGCCGTCTGCGGGGCGACCCCGCGCTACCTGAGCCTCAACGCCTTCCTGGAGGAGGGGCTGCCGCTCGAGGAACTCGAGCGGATCGTCGCCAGCCTGGCCGAGGCCGCCCGGGCCTGCGACGTCCAGGTGGTGGCCGGCGACACCAAGGTACTGCCGCGCGGGCTCTGCGGCGGGCTCTACTTCGGCGTGTCCGGGATCGGCACGCGGCCCGCCGGGCTGGCCCTCGGCACCCGCGGCATTCGTGCGGGGGATGCGGTGCTGGTCAGCGGGCCGCTGGGCGACCACGGCATTGCCGTGATGCTGGCCCGCGAGGAATTCGGCCTGAGCGGCGACCTGGCCTCCGACAGCGCCAGCGTGCTGCCCCTCACCCGCACGCTGCTAACGATGCCCGGCCTGCGTTTCATGCGCGACCCGACCCGCGGCGGCCTGGCGACGGTGCTGCACGAGGTGATCCAGGCCACGGGGCTCGGCGTGACGCTCGAGGAGCCCCGGCTGCCGATCCGCGGCAGCGTGCGCAGCGTCTGCGACATGCTGGGCTACGACCCCCTCTATCTGGCCTGCGAGGGGCGGGTGGTGGCCATCGTGGCCGAGGACGAGGCCGACGAGGCCCTGCGCCGCTGGCAGGCGCTGCCGCAGGGACGAGGCGCGCGGCGGGTCGGCGCGCTCGACCCGCACCACGACCGGCTGCTGCTGGTCAACGAGTGGGGCGGCGAGCGCCTCCTGCAGGAGCTCGAGGACGACCCGCTGCCGCGCATCTGCTGAGCCCCGGCGGCACCGGCCACCTGAGAACCTTTGAACGGGACACGCCACCATGAAGGTACGGCACTTTCTCGCCCGCGAGCGCCTCCAGTCACTCCTCGACCGGCTGGTGGAGGCGGGCTATGAGGTCATCGGGCCCCGGGTGCGCGATCATGCCATCCTCTTCGAGCCCCTCACGACGGTGGCGCAGCTGCCTGTCGGGATCATCGACGACCAGGCCCCCGGCCACTACCGGCTCGAGCGCACCGATTCCGGACGCGTCTTCGACTGGGCCACGGGGCCCCAGGCGATCAAGCCGCTGACCTTCGCCCCTCGCGAGACCCTGTGGCGAAGCGAGCGCCAGCCCGACGGGCGCCTGGTGTTCCGCGAGCAGCCCCCCGAGGCCCAGCCGACGGCGGTCATCGGCGTGCGGGCCTGCGACCTCGCGGCGCTGGCGGTCCATGACCGCCACTTCCTGCATGACGCCCACCCGGACCCGCTCTACCGCGAGCGACGCCAGAACCTCTTCCTGGTCGCCGTCAACTGCATGCGCTCCGCGGCCACCTGCTTCTGTACCGCCACCGGGGACGGTCCGCGGGCACAGCACGGCTTCGACCTGGCGCTCTCGGAACTCGACGACGGCTTCGTGGTGGAGGCCCACACCCAGGAGGGCCAGGCCATCCTCGACACCCTGGAGACGACCCTGGCAAGCCATGACCAGCTCGAGCAGGTGGAGGCCGGGGTCGAGCGTGCCACCCGCCAGCAGAAGCGCGGGCTGCCCGACGCCTCGCTCCCGGAGATGCTGCAGGCGGCCGTCGACCATCCGCACTGGCAGAGCCTCAACGACCGCTGCCTGACCTGCGGCAACTGCACCGCGGTCTGCCCCACCTGCTTCTGCCAGACCCACGTCGACGAGCTCTCCCTGGACGGCCAGACGGCCAGCCACGGCCGGCAGTGGGGCAGCTGCTTCGACCCCGACCACAGCTACATCCACGGCACCGTCATCCGGGCCGAACGGCCCCAGCGCTATCGCCAGTGGCTGACCCACAAGTTCGGCACCTGGGTGGAACAGTACGGCCGCAGCGGCTGCGTGGGCTGCGGCCGCTGCATCGCCTGGTGCCCGGTGGGCATCGACGTGACGGAGGAGCTGGCCGCGCTGGCTGTGGCGCCCGACGACGCGCTGTCCAAGGCGCCCGGGGACGCGCCTCCCAAGGCACCCGACGGGGAGGACCCGCCATGACCAGCCCGCTGGTACCCCACGAGGCCGAGGTCGTCGGCCGCAGGGACGAGACCCCGGACATGTTCAGCCTGCAGCTGCGCTTCACCGACCCCGAGGTGCAGGCCGCCTACCGCTTCACCATGGGCCAGTTCAACATGCTCTGCCTGCCGGGCATGGGCGAGGTGCCGATCTCCATCGTCTCCGACCCAGACGAGCGGGCGATGATCGACCACACCATCCGCAAGGTCGGCTCGGTCACCCGCAACCTGGGGCGGCTCGAGGTCGGCGACCGGCTCGGCCTGCGCGGCCCCTATGGTCGCGGCTGGCCCACGGAGGAGGCCGAGGGTACCGACCTGGTGATCGTCACCGGCGGCCTGGGCTGCGCCCCGTCGGTCTCGCTGATCGAGTACGTCCTGCACCGGCGCGGACGCTACGGCCGGATGCATATCATCCAGGGAGTGAAGCACTCCAACGACCTGATCTGGCGCGATCGCTACGCCGCCTGGCGCCGTCACCCGGACGTCGAGGTCTACCTGACCGCCGACACCGGCGATACCTTCTGGCCCTGGCATACCGGCCCGGTGACCCAGTTCTTCGAGCGCATCGACTTCGACTCGGCGCGCTGCTCGGTCTTCATCTGCGGCCCCGAGGGCATGATGCGGGCGGTGATCAAGGCGATGCGCGAGCGCGAGGTGCCGGAAGAGCGGATCTGGCTCAGCATGGAGCGCAACATGCACTGCGCCATCGGCTCCTGCGGCCGCTGCCAGCTGGGGCCCAAGTTCGTGTGCCGTGACGGCCCGGTCTTCACCTGCCGGGAACTGGCGCCCTACCTGTCGCACAGGGGAGTCTGACCATGACCACCGGGACCCGCCGTCCACGCATCGCCGTGCACAAGTTCAGCTCCTGCGACGGCTGCCAGCTGGCCTTCCTCAACCTGGGCGAGCCCCTGCTGGCCCTGGCCGAGGCCGTCGATATCCTGCACTTCGCCGAGGCCGGGCCGGTCGACGAGGAGGCCGAGGTCGACATCGCCTTCGTCGAGGGCAGCGTGGCCACCTCACAGGACGCCGCGCGCCTGCACGGCATCCGCCAGCGCAGTCGCTACCTGGTCACCATCGGCGCCTGCGCCACCGCCGGCGGCATCCAGGCGCTGCGCAACCTCCACGACGCCGACGAATGGGTGTCCGGGGTCTATGCCCAGCCCGAGCATATCGACCTGCTCGCCGACTCGACCCCGATTGCCGAGAGCGTCAAGGTCGACCTGGAGCTCTGGGGCTGCCCGGTCAGCGGCGAACAGGTGCTCGGCGCCACCAAGTCGCTGCTGGCCGGCCACCTGCCCCGTGTCGACCACAGTGCGGTGTGCATGGAGTGCAAGCGCCAGCAGGCGGTGTGCGTGATGGTCGCCAAGGGCCAGCCCTGCATGGGGCCGGTCACCAGCACCGGCTGCGGCGCGATCTGCCCCCGCTGGCAGCGCGACTGCTACGCCTGCTACGGGCCCGCCGTGCAGGCCAACGTCTCGGCACTGGCCAGCCACCTGGCCGATACCGGCATGCCGGCGGACGAGGTTGCCCGGCGCCTGCTGTTCATCAACGGCCATGCCGAGCCCTTCCAGAGCGAGGGCCTGGACTGGCAGGCACGGGTCATCACGCGTCAGGGCCGCGAGGAGGAGCAGGGATGAGTCACGACACGCGAACCGGCGAGATCCATGTGCCCATCCTGGCGAGGGTCGAGGGCGAGGGCGCCCTGGACATCCGCATCGAGGCCGGCCGGATCGAGGCGCTGACGCTGCGGATCTTCGAGCCACCCCGGCTGTTCGAGAAGCTGCTCGAGGGGCGCAGCACCCAGGACGTGATCGACAGCGTGGCCCGGATCTGCGGCATCTGCCCCGTGGCCTACCAGATGAGTGCGGTGGCGGCGATCGAGTCGATCCTCGGCGTCACGCCCAGCCCCTGGGTGGAGGCGATGCGCCGGGTGATGTACTGCGGCGAGTGGCTGCAGAGCCACAGCCTGCACATCCACCTGCTGGCCGCCCCCGACTTCCTCGGGTACGACAGCGCCCCGGCGATGGCCCGGGACTACCCGGACGAGGTGCGCCGCGGCCTGCGGCTCCAGGGGCTCGGCAACGAGATCATCCGCACCTTCGGCGGCCGCTCGGTGCACCCGGTCGGCATCTGTCCGGGCGGCTTCTTCCATGCCCCCGACACGGCGGCCATGCAGACCCTTCGACAGCGCCTGGCGGAGGGCCTCGAGGAGGCCCGCGCGCTGATCGCCTGGGTCGCCGGCCTGCCGCTGCCCGAGGACGACCAGGACTTCGTCTCGGTCTCGCTGCGCCATGACCACGACTACCCCATCACCGCCGGCCGCATCGTCTCCGACCAGGGGCTCGACATCGCCCCGGCCGACTTCGAGCAGCACTTCCGCGAGTTCCAGGTCCCCCACTCCACCGCCCTGCACGCCCAACTCGACGGCCACCCCTACCTGGTCGGGCCGCTGGCCCGGCTCAACAACAACCTCGACCGGCTGCCCGAGGAGCTGCGACAGCGGCTCGACGACCTCGGCATCCCATTCCCCAGCCGCAACATGTTCCACAGCATTGTCGCCCGGGCGGTGGAGATGCATGTCGCCCTGGGCGAGGCACTGCGCCTCACCGAGGACTACGCCCCCGCCGCCGAGCCCCATGCTGAGACGCCCGCCCGGGCCGGGGTCGGCGTCGGCTGCACCGAGGCCCCCCGCGGCATCCTCTGGCACCGCTATGCGCTTGACGAGAGCGCCCGGGTCGTCGAGGCCCGGATCGTCCCCCCGACCAGCCAGAACCAGGCGCGGATGGAGGAGGACCTCGCGGCGAGCCTGACGCGCTTCGGCCTGGAGCGCGACGACGACGCCCTGCGGCTGCATGGCGAGATGGTCATCCGCAACTACGACCCCTGTATCTCCTGCGCCACCCATTTCCTGGACTTCAATGTCTTGCGAAAATAAGCCACGCGGGAATGAGCCGGGTGTGACCGGGCCGGGCATTGCCCGGCAGGACGGGACCGCTGGCCGGCCCGGCGGCCATGCCTACCTCTTCGGGCTCGGCTCGCCCCACGGCGGGGACCGGCTGGGCTGGCTCGCCGCCGAGTGGCTGGGCGATGCGCTGTGCGAGCGCGATGACCTCACGGTCGTGCGACTCGACCAGCCCGTCGACCTCTTCCTCCACGCAGTGACGCCACGCGACCGCCTGCTGCTGGTCGACGCCATGCGGGGCCAGGGGCCGCCCGGCACCCTCAAGGTCTTTGCGCCGGCGGAGCTCCCCACGCCCAGCGCGCGGCTGTCATCCCACGGCCTCGACCTGGCGGGCACCCTGGCGCTGGTCGAGGCCCTGGGGCTCTTCCGGGCGGGCATCCGGATCATCGGCATCGAGATGCCGGCAGACGCAGGCCCCGAGATGACGGCACCAGGGCTCGACAAGGCGCAGGCCCGGCGACTGCACGCGGCGGTCCTGGGCTGGCTCGATGCCCGCTAGGGTCCCCGGCCAGGGGAGGCCTCAGGGGCGTCGTCCTCGCGCCGCGCCAGGGGCAGCGGCCCGTGTTCCTTGACGGTCTGGATGGCGAAGTTGCTGCGGATGTCACTGACGCCGGGCAGGCGCAGCAGGGTCCCGGTCAGGAAGCGCTCGTAGGCCGCCAGGTCCGCCACCACCACCTGCAGCAGGAAGTCCGACTCCCCCGACACCAGATGGGCGGAGACCACCTCCGGCAGCGCCGCGACCGCCTCGCGGAAGGCGTTGGCCTGGGCCTCGTGGTGGCGCTCCACCTTGATGCCGACGAAGACGGTGAGGCCGAGGCCCACCCCGCCGCGGTCCAGCTCGGCGTGGTAGCCGCGGATCAGCCCCGCCGCCTCCAGCTGGCGCACCCGTCGCAAGCAGGGCGAGGGCGAGAGGTTCACCTCCTCGGCCAGCTGAACGTTGGTCAGCCGGGCGTCGCGCTGCAGCGCCGCCAGGATGCGGCGGTCGATGGCATCCAGCCGAGTGGTTGGCACGAACTTTCACCTCACTCTTCTTCATTGGCATCTTCTGCCAACTATAGCCATTTTCGTGGCCGATTTCGCAAGGACCTGCCGGCGCCCCCGGGGCTAGACTGGCAGCGTTCCAGCAGGAAGTTTCACGACGGCAGGAGGCGAGCCTATGGAACTGTGGCTGTTCATCGGTGCCCTGGCGGCGGTCTACCTGCTGCCCGGCCCCGACATGATCCTGGTGCTGCAGACCGGCAGCCAGCAGGGGCACACCCGAGCGCTGGCCACCGCGGCGGGACTGGCCGTGGCGCGCGGCCTGCACGTGGCCCTGGCGGCCCTGGGGCTGGCCACGCTGTTCGCCACCGCGCCCTGGACCTTCGATGCGGTGCGCTATGCGGGGGGCGCCTACCTGGCCTGGATCGGCCTGCAGCTGTTCCGTTCGCCCGGCGCCACGACGAACACCGACACGGTCAGCGTGGGGATGCTCGCCGACGGTCACCGCCGCGCCTGGCGCCGTGGCCTGCTGACCAACCTGCTCAACCCCAAGTCGCTGCTGTTCTGCTCGGTGCTGCTGCCCCAGTTCGTGTCTCCCGGCGAGGGGCCCGTGCTGCTGCAGTTCGCCCTGCTGGGCGGACTGCTGGTGGGCATCGGCCTGCTGTTCGATGCCGGCTACGCCACCCTGGGGGGCTCGCTGCAGCGCTGGTTCGCCGGCAGCCCCCTGAGGGCGCGCCTCCAGCGCTGGACCTTCGGCTCGCTGATGATCGGCTTCGCCCTGCGCCTGGCCGCCTGAGGGGCACCGCCTTGTCCTGCGTCAAGACGCCACCATTGTGGCTCGGCGGCCCATCCCCACCCTGTGCCATAGTGGAGCCATGCACATCGACGCGCCCACCAATGAGAGGAGAGCCCGATGCAGGAACGTGAGGTCGATATCGCCATCATCGGCGCCGGCAGCGCCGGCCTGAGCGCCTGGCACGCCGCCAGCAAGCACAGCGACAGCGTGCTGCTGATCGAGGGCGGGGCCTATGGCACCACCTGTGCCCGGGTCGGCTGCATGCCCTCGAAGCTGCTGGTCGCCGCCGCCGACTCCGCCCACCACGCCCGCGATGCCGGCGGCTTCGGCGTGCGAGTCGGCAAGGTCGAGGTGGATGGACGCGCCGTCATGGAACGCGTCCAGCGCGAACGGGATCGCTTCGTGGGAAGCGTGATGAAGACGGTGGAGCGCATGGGCGAGGCCAACCGCCTCGAGGGCCATGCGCGCTTCGACGATCCGCACACCCTGATCGTCGGTGACCATACCCGCGTGACGGCGCGCACCATCGTCATCGCCACCGGCTCGCGCGGCACCTGGCCAGGCTTCTTCGAGGCGGCCGGCGACCGGCTGGTGGTCAACGACGCTGTCTTCGAGTGGGACGACCTGCCCGAGTCGGTCGCCGTGTTCGGCCCCGGCGTGATCGGCCTGGAGCTCGGCCAGGCGCTGCACCGGCTGGGCGTGCGCCTGCGGGTCTTCGGCGTGGGCGGCGCCCTGGGCCCCTTCCAGGACGAGGCCGTGAGGGACTACGCCGACCGCACCTTCAACGAGGAGTTCTACGTCGACCCTGACGCCAAGGTGGAGAGCATCGAGCGCGACGGCGACGCCGTGGTGATCACCTTCCTCGAGCGCGATACCGGCAAGCGTCTCACCGAGCGTTTCGACTACCTGCTCGCGGCCACCGGCCGGCAGCCCAACGTCGACCGGCTCGACCTCGAGAAGGCCGGCCTGGCCGTCGACGACAAGGGCGTGCCGCACTACAACCGCTTCACCCTGCAGTGCCGCAATGCCGATGACAGCCCCAGCCACATCTTCATCGCCGGCGATGCCAACCAGGAGTTGCCGCTGCTGCACGTGGCCAATACCGAGGGGCGGATCGCCGGCGACAATGCCGGGCGCTACCCGGAACTGCGTACCGGCATCCGCAACGTGCCCCTCGCCGTGGTCTTCACCGACCCGCAGATCGCCACCATCGGCGCCAGCCGCGCCGAGTTGGAAACCCAATACGGCGGCTGCGACTGCATCGCCACCGGCGAGGCCTCCTTCGAGGACCAGGGGCGCGCCGTGGTGATACGCCAGAACCGCGGCCTGATGCGCCTCTACGCCGAGCACGGCTCGGGCCAGTTCCTGGGTGCCGAGCTGTTCGGTCCGCGGGTGGAGCACATGGCGCACCTGCTGGCCTGGATGCTGGAGCAGAAGCCCAACGTGAGCCGCCTCCTCGAGATGCCCTTCTACCATCCGGTACTCGAGGAGGGGCTGCGCAGCGCCCTGCGCGACCTCAATGCCAACCTGCAGCAGGGCCCGGCCATCACCGAGCGCTGCATGGAGTGCGGGCCCGGAGACTGAGCATGAGGCCAATCCGCATCGCTGCCCTCCTCGCTTCGGCCCTGCTCATCCCTGCCCTGCTGGCGGCTGCGGTCGCGGCGGAACCCACCGACACCCCGGCGCCCCGTCCGACCATCGGCCTGGTGCTGGGCTCGGGCGGGGCCAACGGCCTGGCGCACATCGCCATCCTGCAGGTCTTCGACGACCTCGAGATCGTGCCCGACCGCATCGTCGGGAGCAGCATCGGCGCGGTGATCGGCGGGCTCTATGCCGCCGGACTCCCGGCCGAGGCGATCCGCGAAATCTTCGACGACGTGGCCGGCTCGCCGCTGGATGCCCTCTCGGGCCTGGCCGAATCGGAGGTGGATCTGTCGGCGCTCATGCCGTTCGGGAGCGACGATGCCGGGCTGCTCGACTCGGCCGGCTTTCTCCACTTCCTGGCCGGCCATACCGAGGTTCGTACCTTCGACGCGCTGCGCATCCCGCTCGAGGTGGTGGCCACCGACTACTGGACGGGGGAGAGCGTGACCCTCGACGAGGGCCCGCTGTTCCCGGCCATCGAGGCCAGCATGGCGGTGCCGGGGCTCTTCCTGCCCATCCACCATGGCAAGCAGCTGCTGATCGATGGCGGCATCTCCAAGCCCCTGCCCTTCGACCTGCTCCACGGCGAGGTCGACCTGGTCATCGCGGTGGACGTCTCGGGCAGCCGACAGCTGGAGGATGGCGAGGAACTCGGCCTGAGCGACATGCTGTTCAACAGCTTCAAGATCATGCAGCAGGCGATCATCCGACAGGCCCTCCACCACCAGCCACCCGACATCTACCTGCGCCCGGAGACCCGGGGCGTGCGCCTGCTGCACTTCAACCGCATCGACGAGATCCTGCGCCAGACCGAGCCCACCGCCGCGGAGTTCCGTGACCTGCTCGAGGGCTGGCTGGCCCTGCAGGCCGAAGAGCGGAGATGAAGCCCAGGCTCAAGGGCGTAAGCGACCACACCTCCGGGCCGACCGGACGATCCTTCCAGACCGATGGCCACTGAAGGTCCCCGGCCAGCCCTCCTCACCCGGCAGCTACACTGTGCTCAGCACTACCAGGAGCGCATCATGGCCCAGCCTCTTCCTCCCCTTTCCCGCCGCCGGCTGCTGCGCGGCCTGCTCGCCGCGGCGGCCGTCACGGCGCTGCCCTCCCCCGGTGGCCTGGCGCGGGCGGCCGAGCCGCTGACCCGCGAGCTGCCCGGCACCGGCGAGGCGCTGCCACGGGTCGGCCTGGGCAGCTGGATCACCTTCAACGTCGGCGATGATCCGGTACTGCGCGAGGAGTGCACCGCGGTCATGGCGGCCTTCTTCGCCGCAGGCGGACGCCTGATCGACTCCTCGCCGATGTATGGATCGTCGCAAGCGACGATCGGTCATGCCCTGGAGCGCCTCGAGGCCGTCGATCGCGTCTATGCCGCCGACAAGGTCTGGACCTCCAGCCCCGCCGAGGGCCCGGCGCAGATCGAGGCGTCCCGCCAGGCCTGGGGCGTGCCGCGCTTCGACCTGCTGCAGGTCCACAACCTGCTGGGTTGGGAAGGCCATCTCGAGACCCTGCAGGCGATGAAGGCGGCCGGCGAGGTGCGCCACCTGGGCATCACCACCTCCCACGGACGACGCCATGAGGAGGTCGAGAGAATCATGCGCCGCGTGCCGCTGGACTGCGTCCAGCTCACCTACAACATCGTCGACCGCGAGGCAGAGAGTCGCCTGTTGCCCCTCGCCCGGGAGCGCGGCATCGGCGTGATCGCCAACCGTCCCTTCCAGCGCAAGCGCCTGATCCGGCGCCTGGCGGGCAAGCCGCTGCCGCCCTGGGCCGCCGAGATCAACACCACCACCTGGGCGCAGTTCATCCTCAAGTTCATCATTTCCCACCCGGCGATCACCTGTGCCATCCCTGCCACCACCCGCGTGGACCATGTCCGCGAGAACCTCGCCGCCGCCCGCGAGCCACTGCCCGACGACGCCATGCGCCGCCGCATGGCCGACCACGTGCGGGGGCTGTAGGGCATGGGTGGCGGCGCCTGGTGGAGCTATCGCCCCGAGGACCTGCTGATGTTCTCGCCACGGGTCTATGCGCGACTGTTCGAGTTGCATAACCAGGCGCTGTGGCCCGCCCAGTTGCTCGCCCTGGCGCTGGGTGGCATGGCACTGGTCGTCCTGCTGCGCCCCGGCCCGCGGGGCACTCGCCTGGTCGCCATGCTGCTGGCCGTGGCCTGGGCCTTCGTGGCCTGGGCCTTCCTGTGGCAGCGCTACGCCCCCATCCACTGGGGCATCGCCTATGTCATCCCGCTGTTCGGCCTCCAGGCGCTGCTGCTGGTGGCCCTGGGCAGCCTGGGCGGCGGGCTGCGCCTGCCGGGTCACTGGAGCGTGCGGCGCGGCCTCGCCCTCGGGCTGTTCGCCTATGCCCTGGCCCTGCACCCGCTTACCGCCCTGGCGACAGGACGGGGCCTGTCGGGCGCCGAGGTCATCGGACTCACGCCCGACCCGCTCGCCATGGCGACCCTGGGCCTGGCGGCCGCGGCCGAACCGGCCCGCCGCGCCTGGCTGCTGCTGCTCATTCCCGTGCTCTGGTGCCTGCTGAGCTGGCTCACCCTCGACACCCTCGGCGACCGTAGGGCCTGGCTGCCCCTGCTGGCCGTCATCGTAGCCCTGGCGGCGAGGCTGTGGCCACGAGCACCCTCCCCGGGATAGGGCCGGTGGGCCGGGCGCGTTCATGCCAAGCGGAACAGCGGCCACAGCCCGAACCACAGTACATAGCCCAGCGAGGCCCCCATCAGGCCGTCGATGCGCCCGGCCGGGCGGTCGTCCCGGAGGTGCCGGGCCAGCCGCCAGGTCAGCCAGGCGCCATGGGGAACGACCACCCAGGCGATCCCGGCGAAGGCCCCCGCCGCCAGCCCCAGCGCCTGCCAGGCCAGGGCACAGGCGGCGGCGAGCAGCGTGCCGGCGAGGGCCACCCATAGCGCGCCCCGGCGTCCCAGGCGGACCGCCAGGGTGCGCTTGCCGGCACCGGCATCGGCCTCGAGGTCCGGAATGCCCGACAGCGTGATGGAGGGCAATATGCCCAGCAGCAACGGCAGGCTGAGCAGCCAGGGCAGCGGATCGGCCCAGTCCCCGCCGAGAAACACGACACCGCAGAGCATCACCCCGATGCTGTGGGTGACCGCGACATCCAGCTCGCCCAGGCCACGATAGCTGAGCATCAGGGGCGGCTCCGTATAGCCGATGGCCAGGAGCCCCAGCACCCCAAGCGCGACGATCACCGCGGCCGGAGCCGCCGGCGTCACCGCCAGCAACCACGCCGTGCCGCCCGCCAGGCCCAGCAGCGCGACGAGGACCCCGCTCTTGACCTCGCCCAGGCTCAACGAGCCGTCGACCAGGACGCGAGAGCCCCCCGTGAAGGTGCTGTAGAAGCGGTTGGCGCGGTCGGTGCCCAGGTCAACCACCTCGTTGATCAGCACGGTGGCCACCTCCAGCAGGAACAGGCAGAGGTAGCCGAGCCAGAACACCGGGTTGCCGAACACGCCCCCGGCCGGTGCGGCGGCCAGCGCCCCGACCGCATAGGCCACCCAGGTCATGGGATAGAACTGCAGACGCAGCCCGCGCAACCAGGCGCCGGCCTTGTGCCTCACTCGCTCCGCGGGGGTGATCCGGCCCTGCGCCAGCTGCCGGCCCTGGTGGTGCGCGCGAGCCAGCCAGGCCTGGCGCCGTGCCGGGGAGGCAGCCTTGACCGAGCCGAACACCAGCGAGCGCACCGGGCGAATGCCGCAGAAGCCCAGGGTCGCCCGCGCCAGGGCATTCCTGCCCGGCTCGCGGTAAAGCAGCCGATGGATCAGCGGCGGGGTGTCCATGGTAGTGATGAGCTGTGCCGAACGACCGGTCAGCAGCCCCTGATAGCCGATGCCACCCTCGCAGGTCCGGAACGCGAACCCTGGGGCCATGAGTCGGTCGAGAAACCCCTTGAGCAGAGCGGGCGCCCCGCCCCACCAGGTGGGATAGACGAACACCAGATGATCTGCCCAGGCGACGAATTCCCGCGCCTGGCTCAGGTCGTCCTCGAGGGGCTGGTCGTTGGGCGACGGGGTACGCACATGGGGGTCGAATTCCAGCGTCGCAAGGTCCAGGCGGCGCAGCTGCGTACCCGCCACGCGGGCCCCTTGGCAGAAGGCATCCGCCAATGCACCGCACAAGCTGTCGCTGCGCGGATGCCCGAGGATGACCAGCACCTTGATCGGCGACCGAAGCTGGGCTCGGCCATCGACCGGCGTGTCGTTCGTCCTGAACGTTGTCATACCTTACTGTGTCATCGCATTGTCTGGCGGAGGTGGAGAAGGCCATGCCCATCATCGAGCACGATGCCGAGATCGCGGCCAGTCCACGGGAGGTGTTCGCCCTCGTCGGCCGAGTGGAAACCTTTGCCGACTACAGCGACGCCATTGACACCATAGTTCGCCTGGGGGAGCGTCGCTACCGCTGGCGGGTGCGTATCGCCGGCATACCGCTGGAGTTCGATGTGGAGATCACCGAGTTCGCGCCCCCCGAGCGATTCGCCTGGCGCTCGGTGTCCGGCGTGCCCAACCATGGCGAGTACCGCCTGACGCCCAGCGAGGGAGGCACCCGCATCCACCTGACGCTGGCCTACAGCGTGCCGCCCCCGCTCGAGAAGGTCGTCAATGCCGCGGCCAGGCCCCTGCTCCACAAGCTCGGCCGCGACATCATCGACCGGGTGGAGGCGCAGCTGAACGCCCGGCAGCGCCCCCGGGATGGTGCCCCACCGTGAACGTGACGAGAGACCCTCGCCGCCACCCGCGACCCCCGCCCTGCGTTGACTCGCCCCGCGGAGGGCACGGCGAGAGCCTGGTAGGCTGGTCCCATCAGCGCTCGTCCCCCCTCCGGTCAGGATACCCGTTCCATGTCCCGATCCCGCCTGTTCACCGCCACCCTGCTGCTGTCGCTGGCCCTGCTCCAGGGTTGCGAGCCCGGTGAGCCCCCGGTCGTGCTGCTCGACCCGCCCGAGCCGGGCGAGACGCTGAGGGTCGCCAGCCGCAACGCCGCCACTACCTACTACCTGGACCGCCACGAGACCCCGGCGGGGCCGGAACATGACCTTGTCCAGCGCTTCGCCGAGGCCCATGGCTGGGAGGTCGAGTGGATGCTGCAGGACTCCACCGCCGAAGTACTGCAGGCCCTGGAGGACGGCGAGGTCCACCTGGCCGCCGCGGGGCTGACCCACCTGCCTTCCCGCGACGCGCGCTTCCGGCGCGGTCCCGGCCATACCGACATCGTCGAGCAGCTGGTCTGCCACCGCGACATGCGGCCCCTGCCGCGCCGGGTGGAGGCGCTGGCCGGCGTCGAACTGCGCGTCACGGCGGACTCCAGCTATGCGGAAAAGCTCGAGAGCCTGGTCAACCGCCACACCGGCATCACCTTCGAGGAGGACCCGCGCACCACCGAGGTACTGCTGGCCGAGGTGGCCGAGCGACGCATCGACTGCACCCTGGCCGACTCCAACATCGTGCGCGTGGTGCGCCGCCACTTTCCGCACCTGGAGGTCGCCATGAACCTGACCAGCGGCGACCGGCTGGGCTGGTACCTGCCCGAAGGCCACCAGGCGCTCGCGGAGATGGCCGGGCAGTGGATGGGGAGCGCCGAGGGACAGCAGAGCGTCGCGGCGATGGAGGAGCGCTACTACGCCTATATCGGCGAGTTCGACTTCGTCGACCTGCGCACGCTGAACCGGCGCATCGACGAGCGCCTGCCCTCCTTCCTCGAGCTCTTCGTGGCGGCCGAGGAGGCCACCGGGATGCCGGCCGACCTGCTCGCGGCCCTGGCCTACCAGGAGTCGCACTGGGACCCACAGGCCGTCTCGCCCACCGGGGTGCGCGGTATCATGATGCTCACCCAGAACACCGCCCAGTCCCTCGGCGTCGACAACCGCCTGGACCCGGCCGCGGCGATCGACGGCGGCGCGCGCTATCTCGCCGACCGCCACCAGCGCCTCCCCGAGTCCATTCCCGAGCCGGACCGCACCTACCTGGCCCTGGCGAGCTACAACATCGGCCGTGGCCACCTGCTGGACGCCCGGGAACTGGCGCGCGAGCTCGGCAGGAACCCGGACTCCTGGGAGGACATGAGGGAGGTGCTGCCGCTCAAGGCCGACAAGCGCTACTACCCGCAGACCCGCTACGGCTACGCGCGGGGCTACGAGCCGGTGCACTACGTCCAGCGCATCCGCAACTACCAGGACGTGATCGGCGCCGCGGTGGCAACGTCGATTGACGAAGAGTGATCACCCTGGCCTCGCTTCCAGACCAGGAAGCGCTGCGCCTCACAGAGCCAGCAGGCGGCATCATGCCGCGAGGCCGGTCCCCCCGGCCAGGTGCACGGCGATGGCCGCCATCATCACGCCGATGGCGCCATCGATCGCCCGCCAGGCCAGGGGCCGGGAGAGCCAGGGCGAGAGCGCCGAGCCGCCCCAGGCCAGCAGGCTGAACCAGAGGATCGAGGCGGTGACGGCACCCGCCACGAAGGTGGCGGTGCTCTGCTGCTGGACACCGATGGCCGGGATCAGCAGCAGGGTGTCGAGGTACACCTGGGGATTGAGCAGCGTGACCGCGAGGGTGGCGAGCAGCACGCCCCGGCGGCTGCGCCCGCCCGAGGCGCCACCGGCCAGCCCCTGCCGGCCGGTGGCGGCGCGAAGGAAGGCCTGGGCCGCCAGCCAGGCGAGGAACACCACCCCCAGCCAGCGCAGCGTTTCCATGGCGCTCGGCATGCTCAGCAGCACCGCACTGACCCCGAACATACCAGCGGCCAGCAGCAGCACATCGGTACTCATGCACAGCCCGGCCGACCACCAGTGGTGCTCCCGCCGCACGGCCACCCCCAGCACATAGGCGTTCTGCGCGCCGATGGCGACGATGATTCCGCCGCACACCACAAGCCCGGTCAGATAGCTCTCCAGCATGGCGTTTCCCCTGTCCTGGTACCCGTCGAGAGCGGCCAGCATAGCCACACCCGGACATGCCGAAAAATCATCCTGCTAATATCGCATCAGTTCTGCTTATATTTGGATGCCTATCCCCTTCCGGTACGGAGGTCCCATGCTGGATTACAAGCTGCTCCAGGCGCTGGCCACGGTGGTCGAGTGCGGCGGCTTCGAGCGCGCCGGCGAGGAGCTGGGCCTCTCGCAGTCGGCGGTCTCCCAGCGTATCAAGGCGCTGGAGGTCCGCCTGGGTCAGCCGGTGCTGATCCGCCACCCGGCGCTGCGGCCCACGCCCGCGGGCCAGCGGCTGCTCAACCATGTCCAGCAGGTTCAGTTGCTCGAGCGCGACCTGCGCACGGCCCTGCCCACCCTGGAGGAGGCCTCCCCCCGGCTGCGCATCGCCCTCAATGCCGACAGCCTGGCCACCTGGTGGGCCGCGGCCGTCGGCGACTTCTGCCGGGCGGAGGGCCTGCTGCTGGACATGGTGGTCGAGGACCAGGACGTGGGCCTCAAGCGGCTGCGCGACGGTGAGGTGGCGGCCTGCATGTGCGCCAGCGACCAGCCCATCGCCGGGGCCCGCTGCGTGCCGCTGGGCACGATGGTCTACCACCCCTACGCCACCCCGGCCTACAGCGCCCGCCACTTCCCGGACGGGCCGACGCCCGAGGCCTTCCGCCGCGCCCCGGCCATCGTCTACGGCCCTCATGACCAGCTGCAGCACCGCTTCCTCGCCAGCTGCGGCTACCACGGCCGCTTTCCCTACCACCTCTGCCCCTCGTCGGAAGGCTTCGTGCGCCTGGCCATCGCCGGCATGGGCTACGGCATGCTGCCGCGGATGCAGGTGGCGTCGCTGGTGGCCGAGGGTCGGCTGGCCAGCATCGCCCCCGAGCGTTCGCTTGCCGTACCGCTCTACTGGCACTTCTGGCGGCACAGCGGCGAGGTGCTGGAGCGGCTGACCGGCGTGCTGGGCGAGGTCAGGCTGAAGTAGCCAGACGATCGGCGGTGATCAGCACCGGCCGGGAAAGGTGGCCCGGGCATGCCACGAACAAGATTATGCTGCACTGCAACAAAAAAGCGCCTATGGTGGTATTGCAATCCCCTGAGGAGGGCAACCGCAATGACTACCCCACACGCGCAATTCCGTCCGTTCGATTCCTACGTGCTCAAGCGCTGGGCACACCAGGCCCAGTTGCAGCGGACCGCCTTCGAGGCCTTCGCCGACTACCTTGGCTGACGACCCTCACCGACGCGCCCCGACCCGGCACCATCGACCGGGTCAGGGTCACCCCCATCCGTGTGACGACTCGATGGTCACGTCATCCAGGAGGGTCCCGGCGTTGCCGGCCCCGGTCCGTGGATACTGGCCCGACGGCGGAAAGCCTGTATGATGATTGGGCAACATCTTCAGATACGGAGCAGAAAACACGATCGATCATTCTTTCAAGCCAGCACGGGAGGTTCTCATGAAGGTCTACAAACCGGAGTGGCAGTGCACGTTTAGCGTAAACGAAGGCGTGGAAGAATCAGCCAGCTGGAAGCAGCGAGTCGCCTGGCGCTTTCGGGAATTCGCCGACAGGCTGGACGGTGGTGGAAGAACGATCAAGATTGACTGCAACGTCACCCCCGAAGTGAGCCGTGAGGAAGTCGACACCTGCCTGGAGAAGGGCTTCGCCCTGAGCCAGAGCCTGCTCACCCAGCTCGCCCATCAGGCCGCCTGCGAAGACGTCATGCGAGATGCCAAGGCGGAGCTGTTCGAGGAAGAGCCTCAACGTTGAGGCCGTGACCGTACCTGCCAGTGCAGTCACCGCACCCCATCCGGCCCCGGGCCGGATGGGGTGTTTTCGTTCAGGCGCGACAGAACGGCCAGACCTGATAGAAGCGCCGACAGCGAAACTCGGCCTCGCAGGCGCCGAGCTGTGCCTGATAGCGGCTGGCCCGGGCAGCCACCTGGCTTGCGGCCCGCCTCACCCGGGGCTTGGCCCGATAGGTGCCCCGCCGATAGCCACTGGGGCCCTCGTGGTAGGCCAGGTAGAGCCGTTCGGGGTCGTGCAGGGAGAGACCCAGCTGGCGGCGCGACCGCGCGTTGTACCAGCCGATGAAGTCGGTGGCGTGTTTCATGTGGGTACGGCGCGCGAAGAGGCTGCCGGCATCGTCCCGATACTCGCCCCACACCGGATCCTGGGCCTGGGCGTAGCCCTTGGCCGAGGACGGCCGCCGCCAGGGAATCACCCCCAGCAGGCGGGTGCGTGGCGGCCGCACATGACTGCGAAAGCTCGACTCCTGCTGGATGAACGCCAGTTGCGTGGCAATGGGCGTCCCCCATTGCGCTTCGGCATCCCGGGCGTGGTCATACCAGGAGGGCTGCTCACGGAAGATCTCGCAGATGTTGCGCTGATCCTCCGGCGGCGAGGGCGCCAGCATGGCGCAGCCGCTGGCCACCAGGAGATATCCGCCGACCAGCAGGCCCCCCGCTGTCCGCCGCAGGCAGGAATGCCCTCCCTCCCTGGTCCCGTGCCAACCGATCGCCGATGCCATATCGCCCTCCTGTGGTCCTGACGCTGATGCCCTGCCTGATACTACACCGGCCACCACCCCCTGAGGGCGCGCCTCTGTCTTCAGGGGGCGGGAAACCCCGCCACCTCGACCAGGAATGCCTCGATGCCCGCCAGGTAGACCCTCTCGCTCTCCAGGAAACCGGTATTGTGGCTGCCGCCGATCACCAGCATCCGCTTGGGCTCGGGCGCCGCCGCATGGACCGCCTCGCCCTCGGCGAACGGGATGATGTCGTCCTCCCGGCTGTGGATGACCAGCACCGGCGCCTCGCTCTGTGCCACGTAGGCCGCGGTATCGTAGTTGAAGCGTGACAGCCAGCGGGCCGGCAGGATGGGGATGGGGTAGAGCCGCTGGGCCAGCTCGGGAACCGAGCGGAACGGCGACTCCAGGATCAACGCAGCCGGGCGCGCCTCGCCCTTGAGCTCTCGCGCCAGGTTCGCCGCCACGGCGGCTCCCAGCGAACGGCCGAACAGCACGATCTCACCGGGCGGCAAGCCAGCCGTCTCGCGCAACCAGCGCCAGCCGGCTCGGGCATCGTGTGCCGTGCCCGCCTCCGAGGGGCCGCCCTCGCTCCGGCCGTAGCCTCGGTAATCGAGGATCAGCACCGAGAGCCCCAGGCGGTGGAACTGTTCGATCGAGTCCAGGCGGTGGGAAATGTTGCCGGCATTGCCATGCAGGAACAGCAGGCCACCCCGTGACGCCCGCGCCGGCACCCACCAGGCATCGAGCCCCAGGCCGTCGCCGGTACGCAGGGTGACCGGCTCATATTCCAGACCGAGATCCTGCGGGGTGGCCAGGTACTCGCGCCCACCCACGTGCGGCAGGTAGAGCAGCCGGCCCTGGAAGGCACAGGCGACCATCACCAGCATGGCGTAGGCCAGCAGCAGCCAGAGGAACAGACGAAACAGGGGATGAAAATCACTCATCGGTATCCTCGAGACCCGAGGCTCACCCACCAGCCTAGTCCAGCCACGCCAGCGCCAGATTCTCCCCTTGACTTACAAAAAAACACACTATAGTCATAGAGAGGGGCCTGTCCCGCTGCAGGTGGACCCCGAACTGCCTGACGTCACATCCTGGCCATCCCTAGGCCGAGTAGGTCGCACAATGAACATCCCGACACTAGCGTGCGAGCTGCCTGATGCAGCCCCCGAGGAACTGGTGGAGCAGCCGTTCCCGATACCGAACCTGCCCCTGGCCTGCATCGGCCTGGAGGCGTCACTGGCCCGGCGACTGGCCGAGGCCAAGGCGCGCCTCGACCGCCTGGAGCATGAGGTCGACTCCCGCGACCTGAGCGCTCTGGCCATGGCACGGGTGGAGTTCGCCCTGGCCGCCCGGGCGATGGCCGACGAGCTGATTGCCAGGGGGCTGCACGCCCGGGAGAAGGGTGACTGATCGCGGCCCGGTGTCTTGCGGTCCCTTCCCGGCGTCCGGAGAGCCACATGGCCCGATTCCCGCGGCGCGATCCTCGGGCCCACGATTGTCTCTGATAAGCGACAGCCTCCGGCCCAGCAGGAGCCCGGCTGCCCGCCTTTCGCGCCGCTCCCTGTCTGCAACTGGCGACAGCCTCGTCGCTCTGGACGTATCGGGGAACGTCGAGCAGAGCATCGACAAGATCCAACCACCTGATGTAGATGCGATATCTTTGATCCTGGCATGCCTTTGGCTTCAACAGGGCAGGAGGAAGACTCGTCGCGATGAGCGGTTCAAGGAAGAACCACCCCTCAGGCGCAAGACTCGTCGCGACGAGGGCTCAGGGAAGAGCCACCCCTGACACCCACCAGCCCGATCCGTCGGGGTGGTACGCCAAGCAGGGCCACTCGGCCACCTCAGGCGCCAGCCAGCATGGGATAGCTGAACAGCAGCAGGTGACTGAGATTGAGCCCCCAGTGCACCAGCACCGCCCACACCAACCGGCCCGTCCACAGGTAGACCAGGCCATAGAGCAGCCCGGCCGCGGTGGCGACCAGCACGAAGGCGCCGCCCCCGGTTAGGTGCGCCACACCGAAGAGCCCGCTGCTCACCGCCACGGCGACGAGCGCCCCTGTCCGCCTCATCAGCCAACGCTGCAGCATGCCCCGGAACAGCAACTCCTCCGCGACACAGGTATTGAGCAGGTTGGCCACGGCGAACACCCAGAACACCTCGGGCAGGCCCGGCTGCCACGCCACCAGCCCCAGTGCCACCGCAAGCCCCATGAGCGCCACGATCCCCCCGGCCCCCACCCATGGCACTGCCCGGGCCGGCACCCCGCCGACCGGCGGCATGCTGTGCCCGAACAGCGGCAGCCAGCCGAGCAGCGACCAGGCCACCAGCACCTTGTCGTGGCTGACGTAGAGGCTCACCGGCAGGCTCCCCTCCTTCAGCACCCGCTGCTCGACCACCACCAGCCCCTCGTACCCCGGCCAACCATGGAGCACGAGCCCCGCACTGGCGACGACCCACGCCGCGATACGCGCCCAAGCCAGCCAGGGCGGCACCCGCCGGATCTGCATCCAGCCGCTCAGCGCCACATAGCCGAGCGCCAGCACGACGAAGAGCCAGGTCGCGTAGCCGACCAGCCCCGCCAGCAGCAGTATCGCCACGGCCCCGCCGAGGCGACGTCGCGCATCGGCACAGAGGCCGAACACGATCAGCGAGAGGGAGTAGAGCATGCCGAAGGCGAGCATGGGCGTCCTTGCCGTGGGGCCGAAGCGCCCATCATGACGGCTGACCGGCGAATCCGCATCCTCCGACCGACCAGGTTGGCCAGTCGGCCACCCCTGCATTAGACTGGTCGTCTACCTACCGAAGCGAAGGAGCTGCACGATGCAATCCCGCTACTTCACCATCAATGACCATCCGCAGGGCACCCCGGCACGCGAGCTGTTCGAGCTGCATGAGCAGGAACTGCCCTCGCTCGCCGAGGGCGACGTGCGCATCCGCAACACCTGGCTGTCGGTGGACCCCTACATGCGCGGCCGCATGAGCGGCGTGACGACCTACATCGCCCCCTTCGAGCTGAACGCGCCCCTGGAAGGGGCGGCCATCGGCGAGGTGATCGAGTCCCGCGATGAGGCCTTCCCGGTGGGCACCAGGGTGCGGCACATGGGCGGCTGGCGGGATATCGCACAGCTGCCGGGCGAGCAGGTGGAGTCCCTGCCCTCCTTCGAGGTGCCGGAACAGGCCTACCTGGGCGTACTCGGCATGCCGGGCATGACCGCCTGGACCGGCCTGAACCGCATCGCCGAGATGAAGGAAGGCGACAACGTGCTGGTCAGCGGCGCCGCCGGCGCAGTGGGTTCGCTGGCCGTGCAGCTGGCCAAGGCCAGGGGCGGCACCGTGGTCGGCATCGCCGGGGCGCCCGACAAGCTCGAGTGGCTGGAGTCCCACGGCATCAAGGCGGTGAGCTACCGGGACAAGGACGCCGCCCAGCTCACCGAAGCGTTGCGCGACGCCTGTCCCGAGGGCTTCGACGTCTACTACGAGAACGTCGGCGGGACCTGCCTGGAGGCGGCGCTGAACACCCTCAAGGTCGGCGCGCGCATCGCCGTCTGCGGCATGATCGCCCGCTACAACGAGGACACGCCGAGCGCCGGCCCGGGCAACCTGGCGATGATCCTGATCCGCCGCGCCCGCATGGAGGGCTTCATCGTCTTCGACCACTGGGCGCACTATCCGCAGTTCCTCGAGGAGGTCGGCCCGCAGGTCGAGAGCGGTAAGCTCGACTACGAGGAAACCATCGAGGAGGGCCTCGAGCGCACCCCGGATGCCTTCCTCAAGCTGTTCGAGGGCGCCAACCGCGGCAAGATGCTGGTCAGGCTCTGATCCGGGCCGGTGGATGTCGCGTCACGCAGGGTGCGCCGGCCCGCCGGCGCACCCTGTTCCACGCCTGACGGCGCTGCCAGGCGCTGGAGCGCTATCCCGCCAGCCGAGGAAACGGCCATGAACACCATCAACCCCGAGAAGCTGTACCACAGCAAGTGGACCGCGGTGCGGCCCCGGCACAAGGAGAAGCACTTCCTGGTGACGGCGCTGGAACGCGACGCGGAGGGGACGGTGGTCGCGGTGGTCCTCGAGGCCGTCTACACCCGCCGCGAGACCACCCTGCCCTGGCGGGCCCTCAAGGATGAGGCCACCTGGCAGATGGGCTGGCGCTGAGCGCTCAGCGCTCCTGCGTGTCATCCCGCTCGTCGCGCTGATCTCGCTCGGCGGCCTCGGACACCGATGAGGTAACCGAACTGATCAGCTGCGGCACGAAGCGCTCCGAGAAGCCCGCCACGAACGACCAGAAAAGCAGCTTGGCCAGGTCCGGCCCGGAGCTCGGGTAGGTCTCCTGAAAGATGTGTAGCATGAAGTCCTCGCCCTCCTCGATCTCGTCCCGGGACGGGAACGAGAAGGCGGGGAAGAGATCGCCCGAGACGATGCCGGAGAGGAACACCAGGTAGAGCACCAGGGCGAACACCCCGCCGAAGATGGGCACCAGCAGGATCTGGAACCAGGAGGCGTTCAGCAGCGCGAGCTCCTCGTCCGTGACCTTGTTCAGGCGTTGCTGGATGCTGACGAACCCCCCGATGATGCCGCACAGGGGCACCGCCCAGGTCACCAGGAAGCGCTGGTTGTAGAAGAAGGTCAGCGCGAAGATCGCGCCCAGCACGGCGACCGCCACCGTGGTCATGACGATCAGGCGCCTGGTGATGGCATGGATATGCCGGATGCGCTGCATGGTGCGGCCTCCGAACCCCGGGGCCTCCCTGCCCCTGGAGCGTCCTCCCCCTGCCTTGACGATAGTCGACCTGCCCGGGCCCCACCACGCGAGGGCCGACAGAGGGCCGCCGGCCGGCTACCCGCTGCCCCAACGGGTGGCGTCGGCCCGCGGCCCCCGGACCAGCCGATGCCGTCAGGAAGACAGCAAAGCGCTGGGCCCTCAGCCGCGCGGGTCCAGCACGCCGGCGTAGCGCACCCCGCTCAGCAGGGCCATCTCGCGGTGCCAGGTGGCCAGGTCCTCGCGGTTGAACTGGTCCAGGCGGTCGTGGCCGCAGGCCCGGGCCATGACCTGCATCAGCGAGACGGAGGCCTCGAGGAAGTTCTGCAGCTGGCGGGCGGACTTGTCGACATCCAGCCGCTGGCGAAGGTCCTTGCGCTGGGTGGCAACGCCGGCCGGGCAGTTGTTGGTGTTGCAGATCCGGGCGGCCACGCAGCCGATCGACTGGATGGCGCTGTTGGCGATGGCGATGCCGTCCGCCCCGAGGGCCAGGGCCTTCACGAAATCGCTCGGCACCCGCAGCCCGCCGGTGACGATCAGGGTGACCCGTCCGCTGGCGCCCTGGTCGTCCAGGTGGCGCCGGGCGCGGGCCAGGGCCGGGATGGTGGGCACGCTGATGTGGTCGCGGAAGAGCTCCGGAGCCGCCCCGGTGGCCCCGCCGCGGCCGTCGAGGATGAGGTAATCGGCACCGGCATCGAGCGCGAACTGGATATCCCGCTCGATGTGATTGGCACTGAGCTTGAAGCCGACCGGAATGCCGCCGGTCACCTCCCGCACCCGGTCGGCGAAGCGCCGGAAGTCCTGCACCGAGTGCAGGTCCTGGAAGGTGGGCGGCGAGACCGCGGGTTCGCCCTCCGGGATGCCGCGCACCTGGGAGATCTTGCCGGTGTTCTTGTTGCCTGGCAGGTGACCGCCGGTGCCGGTCTTGGCGCCCTGCCCGCCCTTGAAGTGGAAGGCCTGGACCTTCTCTAGCAGTTCCTCCCGGTAGCCGAAGCGGGCGCTGGCCAGCTCGTAGAAGTAGCGGGAATTCTCCTGCTGCTCCTCCGGCAGCATGCCCCCTTCCCCGGAGCAGATCCCGGTCCCGGCCCGCTCGGCGCCGCGCGCCAGGGCGATCTTGGCCTCCTCGGAGAGGGCGCCGAAGCTCATGTCCGAGACGAACAGCGGCATGCTCAGGGTCAGCGGCTTCTCGGCCTCGGGGCCGATCACCAGCTCGGTGGCGACCTCGGCCTCCTCCATCAGGGGCTGGGTCGCCAGCTGGGCGGCCATGATCTGCAGGTCGTCCCAGTGCGGCAGGGTGTGGCGCGGCACCCCCATGGCGGTGGTCGGGCCGTGAGCGCCCATCTGCTCGAGCCCCTCCCGGGCCAGCCGGTGGATGAACGCCACCGTGGGCTCTTCGCGGGTGGCCTTGGCCTCGGGGGCCTTGTCGGCGGCGTCTTGCGCCTCGCCGGGGCCGGGCTTGCCCACCTGGTCATCGGAAAACTGCTGGTGGGTACCGTCGCAGAAGGGCGCATCGTCGGTGTGCTTGCACTGGCAGAGCACGGCCTCGCCATCCTGCTCGGCCACGAAGCTCTTGGGCGTGAAGCCGGTGCCGGCGTGGGAGCCATCGCAGAACGGCTGGCTGGCGGAGCGCCCGCAGCGGCAGAAGGCGTACTCCTTGCCCTTCGTCAGGGTCACCTTGGCGGGCTTGTTGTCGGCGATGACGGGCTTGCTCATGGTGAGGGGCTCCTGATCGGGTTGATGGCCGGGAGGGGGGCGGATGAGGTGGCTGCACATGGGACGTCGTTGAAGCGTGGTGCACCCGGGCGGCGGGCGCCACCTGCCACGATACCCGGCCCACCCTGGCCGACAACCGCGGGCCGTCAACGCGGGGAGGCGGGGGAACGGCTCACAGTACCACCGCGGTGCCGGCCACCCGGATGCCGCCGGAGGCGGGGATCTCCACGTCCAGCTGGCTGGGCCGCCCCATGGCCTCGCCCTGGCGGATCGTCAAGCGCGCGGGGGCCTGGAGCAGCCCGGCATCCCGCAGGTAACCGCCCAGGGCGGCGGCCGCTGCCCCGGTGGCGGGGTCCTCCACCACCCCGCCCACCGGGAAGGGGTCGCGGGCATGAAAGAGCGTCGCGGACTCGCGCCAGACGAGCTGCAGGGTGGTAAGGCCCTCACGCGCCATCAGCGCCCTCAGGGCCTCGAAATCGTAGTCCAGCCGCGCGAGTCGCTCGCGGTCCGCCACCGCCAGCACCAGGTGCCAGGCCCCGGCATAGGCCAGCGCCGGGGGCAGGTCGGCCGCCAGCTCTTCGGCCCGCCAGCCCAGCAGGGCGAGGGCCTCGTTCACCAGCCCGGGCTCGGGCGGCCGATGGGCAGGCGTCACGGACTCCAGGGAGGCTCGCCACTCTTCGCCCGCCTGGCTGACCGTCACCGGCACCTCGCCGATGGCCGTCTCCAGCCGATAGGTGCCGCCCCCTTCCTG
The DNA here is from genome assembly GCF_030010555.1 of Halomonas rhizosphaerae. Lineage (GTDB taxonomy): Bacteria > Pseudomonadota > Gammaproteobacteria > Pseudomonadales > Halomonadaceae > Halomonas > Halomonas rhizosphaerae. The sequence continues at coordinate 5,439 of NZ_JASCQP010000026.1, read as the reverse complement.
GCGTCCCAGCAGCACACCGGCGGCCACGGTGGCATGGCCGCAGAAGCTCACCTCGGCCTCGGGGCTGTAGTAGCGCACCCGGCGATGGTCGCCCTGCGCCGGGGCGAGGAAGGCCGTCTCGGAATAGCCGACCTCGGCCGCGATGCGCTGCATGGTGGCAACATCTGGGAGCGCCTCCCCCAGCCACACCCCGGCGGGGTTGCCGCCGGCGGGGTCACGGGTGAAGGCCGAGAGTCGATAGAGGGTGCCGGACATGGGGAAGCACCTCCTGTGGTGGGGTCATCATTCACTATGGCGCACCCGGCCGGGGTGACAAGCCGGTCCCCGGAGCAATCGGCGCCCGTGCATGCCGCTGCCGGGCTCGCCCTCCAGGCTCGTGGCCACGGCGACTACTTGCCGACCAGCCAGTGCGTCACGCCCAGCGCCAGCACCACCGCCGCGATGGCCAGCATCTCCTCCGCGGTGACGAGTTCGGTGTCGAGGATGATCACCTTTCGCGCAATCGCCATCAGCGCCGTGGCGATCACCAGCCGGATGGGCAGGATATTGGTGCCGAGGTAGAGCCGGATGTTGATGAAGATCTCCACGGCGATCAGCACCACCATGAAGGCGCCGAAGATGACGAAGATATCGCTGACCTCGAACAGCATCACCGGCGGGGCCATGAAGCGCGAGTAGAGCACGTAGATCACGTCCAGCACGCCCCAGATGATCACCAGCACCATCAGCACCGCCAGCACCTTGATGGCGAAGCGGATGACCAGATGCAGCCGGCGGATCAGCGGGTCGTCATGCTCCTTGGGGAGTTCGTCGTGCATCAGCCGCGGCGAACGGCGCTCCGTGCTCTCCTCATGCTCCATGGCGTGCCTCCTGACAGGCTGACCGGCAGGCCAATGCCGGCCTGATCGCGATGCAGGGTTCCAGCATATGGCGCCGCGCAGGAGGACACCAGACGGCATGGAGGGAACCGTTTATCGCGCCCGCGACTATCGAGTTGCCAGCAGTGCCTCGACCAGGTCGGCCAGGCTGGCCTCGCAGCGAGCCTCGGGTGCCTGGGCCTCGTCGCCCGGGCGATACTTGCCGGAGCGCACCAGGCACGCCTGCAGGCCGACCGCCATGGCGGCGGCCACGTCGCACTCCACGTCATCGCCCACCATCAGCGCCTCGCCGGGCGCCACCCCGGCCTCCTCGAGCACGGCACGGAAGAAGTCGCCCGCGGGCTTGCCCAGCACCCGCGCCTCGACGCCGGCGGCGTACTCCAGGGCACGCACGAAGGGCCCCGCATCCAGGTGCAGGGTCCCCGCCTGACGGAAGTAGCGATTGGTCCCCACGGCGAGCAGCGGCGCCCCCTCCAGCAGCAGCCGGAATGCCTCGTCGAGGTGGGCATAGTCCAGACGCTGCTCGGCATCGCCGAGCACCACGGCGTTGGGTTCCCCCCGGGGCAGGTCGGCAAATTCCGGCTCGAGTTTCTCGTGGATCAGCAGGTAGGGGAAGAGACGATGGCGCTCCAGATAGCGCCGGATCGCCCCCGGGGCGGTGAACACCTGCGCCGGTTCCACGGGAAAGCCCAACCGCTGCAGTTCCTCGCCGACCGCCGCCGAGGTCCTGCGCGAGGTGTTGGTGAGAAAGCGCAGCGCCATCCCGCTCGCCTGCAGCCGCGCCACCGCCTCCACGGCGCCGGGCAGGGCCTCGCCATCCTCTGCCAGCACGCCACTGATATCGAGCAATACCGCCTTGAACATGGTCGCGTCCTACATGACTCATTCCTCTCGCAAGCCTAGACGCTGGAGGCTAGATCAGCCCGGCATCGCGCGGTTAGCCGCACGGGGCGGCGCCCATCGCACCAGTGGCGGGTCATCGCCGTCAGCGACAGGGGATGGCTGATATCCGCCATTCGGTGATAGGGTCACCGTCAGTTAACGACGAGGATCCGCGATGATCGACCGGAATTGGCGGATACCCGCGGCAACGTCCAGGGCGCTTGTGCTCTCATGACCTCCTTCCATCACGCCCCCCAGTCGGCCATCCACGACCAGGCCGCCCTTCTCGATCGGCTCCAGACCCCGCTCTGGGTCTTCGATATCGAACAGGAACGGATGCACTATGCCAATGCCGCGGCCGTGCGACTCTGGGGAGCCGAAACGCCGCAGGCGCTCTATGCCCGCGACTTCTCCGCGACGATGAGCGAGGCGACGCGGCGACGCCTGGCGGACTACCTCCCGCGCCTGGCGAGGGGGGAAGTCATCGATGAACACTGGAGCTTCTACCCCGGCGGCCAGGCCATCTCGCTGCACTGCCGCTGCAGCCGTTACGTCACGGAAGAGGGACGAACCGGCATGCTGGTGGAGGGGCTGGAAAGCGACATCTCCCTGGATGCCTCCAGCCTGCGTGCCCTGGAGGCGGTGAGGCACACGCCCATGATGGTCTCGGTGTTCGACGGCCAGGGGCGCCTGCTGGTGCGCAATCCGGCCGCCCTCGCGGCCCGCCAGGGGCTTTCCTCCTTCGCGGCCTGCTTCTCGGATCACGACGTTGCCGGGCGGCTCCTCCAGCAACTGGAAGGCGAGCCGAGGACCTCCCTGGAGGCGATGATGCGGGTCGACGACAGCGACCGCTGGCATCATGTCGACCTGTGCCGCGCCACCGACCCCAAGACGGGCCTGCCGATGATCGTGATGGGCGAGTTCGACATCACGCCACGCAAGGCGCTGGAGACCGCGCAGCTCGTTTCCAATCGCCAGCTGGAAGTGGTCATCGAGGGCCTGGACGTGGGCCTGCTGCTCGAGGACGAGAGTCGCCGGGTCATCGTGGCCAACCAGGCCTTCTGCGACCTCTTCGACATCGATGCGCCTCCCGAGCACCTCGTGGGCATGGACTGCCGAGAGGCCGCCGAGTCCACCAAGGGGTACTTCACGGAGCCGGAAGGCTTCGTGGCGCGCATCGAGGAACTCCTCGTGACAAGGCGCAAGCAGGCCCGCGATCTGCTGGCGATGGCGGATGGCCGCTTCCTCGAGCGCACCTATACGCCCCTGTTCGTCGCCGACCAGTACCACGGTCACCTCTGGGTGTATCGGGACATCACCCGGCAGAGGCACCAGGAGGCCGACTGGGCCCGCAAGGCCAGTACCGACCCCTTGACCGGGCTGGCCAACCGCCGCTCCTTCGACGATGCCGCCAGGAGAGTCGCCAGAACGGTCAAGGGCGGCGAGATCCAGGCGGCCCTGTTGATGATCGACATCGACCGCTTCAAGGCCATCAACGATACCTTGGGCCACGCCGAGGGCGACAAGGGCCTGCGGTTGCTGGCAGACACCCTGCGACACCACCTGCGCCAGAGCGATCTGCCCTGCCGCACCGGTGGGGAGGAGTTCATGGTGATCCTGCCCGGCATGTCCCCCGAGGAAGCCCGAGCCGTCGCCTGGCGCCTGCTGCGGCAGATCGCCGAGGCCACGATCGAGGCAGAGGCGCTGCCTTTCCACTTCACGGTGAGCATCGGGGTCACCTGCTTCACGCCCACCGATGCCAGCATCGAGGCCGTCACGCAGCGCGCCGACGCCGCCATGTACCAGGCCAAGCGCGAGGGCAGAAACCGCGTGGCGGTTCGCTGGTGACCGTGCCAAGACCAGACAGCGATCTCGGCGTTGCCACCCCCTTGTCGTGCCGGCTTTCCCGGGGCTAGAGCACGCCTTTCCCCCAGCCGTAGACGGCCCCCATCACCGCACCGAAGATGAGATGGGCGATTAGCATGGAGAGCGGTGCCACCAGCCCGAAGCCCAGGCCGAACAGGCTGGAGCCCGCCAGGGGAAAGACCGTGACCATTACCACCAGCCAGCTGGCCACGCCGAACTCCAGGCCCCGCCGGGTAGGGGTACGGCCCGGGAGATAGGGGACCAGCAGCGCGAACAGCAGCCCCCAGATCAGCGTGCCCACGACGAAATGGATGCCCCAGGCCAGCATCCGGCTGTCCGGCGCGCCGAGCAGGTCCTGAGCGGCCAGGTTCATGACCTCGATGGGGTTGTACCAGGGGATGATGCCCGCCGCCAGGCGCAGAATCAGGATCAACGAGATGACCAGGGTGGCCGCGAACCCGGCCATCAACCCTCGTAACAGGCGAGTGCTCATGGCGTCCTCCCTGCGGTGGCTGTGACTATCAGTGTAGCCAGTCCACTGGAGCCGGTGCGCCGTGGCCTGATCTTGCCCAGCAACAGTGGACACCCCGTTAAGGCAGTACACTGAACGAGGTGACCCCATGGCAAGGCAAGCAGCGGCGATGAAGAAGACCCGTACCCGTTACTCCCAGGCCTACAAGGACGAGGCCCTGGCACTCGCTGATCGTGTTGGCACCAGTGCCGCCGCTCGCGAGCTGGGGCTTCAGTCCAGCCAGCTCTATCAATGGCGAGCCAAGGCCCAGCAGCAGCAAACCGTCTCGGCTCGCGAGCAGGCCTTGGCTGACGAGAATGCGCGGCTCAAGCGTCAGCTGGCTGAGAAGTCGGAAGAGCTTGAAATCGCAAAAAAAGCCGCGGTGTACTTCGCGAAGAGCCTGAAGTGAAGTACGCCTTCATCGAGCAGCACCGTCAGGCCTTCAGCGTTCATCGGATGTGCGCGTTTCTCGGTGTCGCCCGCAGCGGCTACTACGCCTGGCGACAGCGTGGTGGTGAACCGTCTTCCCGCCGCCGCCGACAAACGATCACGGATCAGCGCGTGGCTCAGGCCTTCGAACAGGGCAAGGGGCGCTCAGGCGCCCCCAGGCTGACCCGCGACCTGAACGATGCTGGCGTACCCATCTGCCGTAATACTGTGGCCGCCAGCCTCCGTCGGCAAAACCTGCGGGCGAAAGCCGCTCGCAAGTTCAAGGCCACCACGAATTCACGGCATGGCCTGCCAGTCGCACCGAACCTGATGGAGCAGGACTTCACCGCTACGGCACCGAATCAGAAATGGGTCGGCGACATCACCTACCTGGCAACGGGTGAAGGCTGGCTCTATCTGGCGGTGCTGATTGATCTGTACTCACGCAAGGTGATCGGCTGGGCGATGAGCGAACGCATGACGGCTGACCTGGTCAGCGATGCCCTGAAAATGGCCCTGTGGAGCCGGAAGATGCCCAAAGGCGTAATTGTCCATTCAGACCGCGGGAGCCAGTACTGCTCGACGCTGTACCAGTCGCTGCTGATGCGTCACGGTCTCAAGTGCAGCATGAGCGCCAAGGGCAACTGTTACGACAATGCCTGCGCTGAGAGCTTCTTTCACAGCCTCAAGGTCGAAGCCATCCACGGCGAGCGGTTCGTGACCCGTGAGGCGATGCGTCGGCAGGTATTCGAATACATTGAGTTGGACTACAACCGGCAACGCCGACACAGTGCAATCGGGATGATCAGTCCAGAGGCCTTTGAGGCCCAAATGATCGCTTAGACCGGTGTCCACCAATGCTGGGTAAGATCA
>NZ_JASCQP010000025.1 GCF_030010555.1 Halomonas rhizosphaerae | reverse complement strand
CCGGGTGCGCTCGTTGTAGTGATGAGCGATCTCGTGCCAGTGGGCGTCGAAGTTCGCCAGCCAGGCCATCAGGGTGTGGTCGTAATCGGGGCCGACCGGGGGTCATGTAAGCGCCAGTCCCCCCTCGGCTCGGAGGGTCATCGCGGGGCGTCGTAGCGCCTACGGCGTCCGCGGGAGAAGACGACCTGCCAGAGTTGCATATGGCGCGCCCGGAAGGCCCCGGCGCATACCGAGAGATAGTAGCGGAACATGCGCCGGGTGCGCTCGTTGTAGTGATGAGCGATCTCGTGCCAGTGGGCGTCGAAGTTCGCCAGCCAGGCCATCAGGGTGTGGTCGTAATCGGGGCCGAAGTTCTGCCAGTCCTCCATCATCAGGTGATCCTCGCTGGCCTTGGCGATATGCATGGCCGAGGGCAGGACGCCATTGGGGAAGATGTATTTGTTGAACCAGGGATCGGCGCTCACATCGGATCGGTTGGAGCCGATGGTATGCAGCAGGAAGAGGCCATCGGCCGGCATCAGGCGCCTCACCGTCTCGAAGTAGGTGGCGTAGTTGCGGTGCCCCACGTGCTCGAACATGCCGATGGAGACGATGCGGTCATAGAGCCCATCCAGGTCGCGGTAATCCTGCAGCAGGATCTCCACCGGCAATTCGGCGCAGCGCTCCCTGGCCAGGGCGGCTTGTTCCCGGGAGATGGTGATGCCGGTGACCTCGACGTCGTGGTGGCGGGCGGCATGTTCGGCGAAGCTGCCCCAGCCACAGCCGATATCGAGGACCTTCATGCCCGGCTTGAGGTCGAGCTTGCGACAGGTCAGTTCCAGCTTGGCCCGCTGGGCCTGGTGCAGGTCATCGGCCGACTTCCAGTAGCCGCAGGAGTAGCACATGGTGGGGTCGAGCATGCGCTCGAAGAGGTCATTGCCCAGATCGTAGTGGGCCTCGCCCACCATGTAGGCACGGGCCTTGCTCTGCAGGTTGAGAAAGCCGGCCTGCAGGCGGTACTTGAGGCGCTCGGTGGTCGAGCGGGCATGCTCGCCGAGTCCATTCAGCAGCAGCCGGCAGGCCAACTCGTCGATGCGATCACACTCCCACCAGCCATCCATGTAGGACTCGCCGAGCCCCAGGGTCCCCTTATGCAGCACTCGAGAGAAGAAGTCGGGATGCAGTACGCGGATATCATGTGGCGCATCCCCGTTGAGCGTGACGCCCGAGCCATCGAGGAGCTGTTCGATGACCCGGCGGGCCCGAGTATCGGGCAGGGCGATGGGACCGATGCGGGGTTCGCTGGTCATGGAGTCCTCCGGATCCGGTGATGGATGTCAGGCTGGCGAACGCGCTGGGCACGGCTCTACGTCAGTGGCACTTTTGAAAACCAGCATAGACCAGCATCCTGAGGTCGTGTATTTCAACGACTTCACGAACGAGGAGAGTGAGAGCCATGAACGTGATCATCGATTTATGTGTAGTGCCCTTGGGTGTCGGGGTGTCGGTCTCTCCGCATATCGCGGCATGCCAGCGCGTCATCCAGGCGTCCGGTCTCGAGCACCGCATGCATGCCTACGGCACTAACATCGAGGGGCCATGGGACGAGGTGATGGCAGTGGTCAAGCGTTGTCACGAGGTCGTGCACGAGATGGGGGCGCCGCGCATCACCAGCACGCTCAAGCTCGGGACCCGCACCGATCGCGACCAGCATATGGACGACAAGGTGGCGAGCGTCGAGACCCTGCTGGACAGGCAGTAAACCCGAGGGGTCACGGCTGCGGCAGTTTGGCTGTCAACTTTTCGTTACGCCCTGTCAGGGGTTTGCGCCATGCCGGGGGCGGACGCGATGGGCTTGCGGTCGTTGTAAGGAATTCGTTACGAGACAGGGGGCATGGGTCGTGCTGAAGGGGCATCAGGGGCAGCGTTGGCACGTTCCGGCCGGCTGGCCGAGGCACTAGGCTGAGCGTCATCGAGAGCCCGCCGGCGGCTACAACGTCCGCCACGGGTCGATGACGCTCCATCGCGAATTCACAACAACAGCCCCTGGAGGATGCATGAACGCTCCCGCCCATACCCACGACGCCCTCGACCACGCCAATCCCATCGGGACCAACGGCTTCGAGTTCGTCGAGTACACCGCACCGACCGCCGAAGGCATCGAGGCACTGCGCGCCCTGTTCGTCCGCATGGGGTTCACCGAGACCCGGCGCCACCGCTCCAAGCAGGTCACGCTGTTCCAGCAGGAGGGCGTGAACTTCGTCCTCAATGCCGAGCCGGGCAGTCATGCCGCCGAATTCGCCAGGGTTCACGGACCCAGCGCCTGCGCCATGGCCTGGAAGGTGGCCGATGCGCGCCAGGCCTTCCAGCATGCCGTGGACAATGGCGCGGAGCCGGTCGAAAACCCCGTGGCCGATGGCGAAGTGGGCATTCCCGCCGTGAAGGGCATCGGCGGTTCGCTGCTCTACTTCGTCGACCATAAGCTCGACGGCCAAGGCCGCACCATCTACGACATCGACTTCGAGGCGATCCCGGGACGCACACCGCAGGACAACAGCGTCGGCCTGCAGGTCCTCGACCACCTGACACACAACGTCGACCGAGGCCAGATGGATGTCTGGGCCGACTTCTACACCCGCATCGCCAACTTCCACGAGAACCGCTACTTCGACATCGAAGGCAAGATGACCGGGCTGCATTCCCGCGCCATGACCGCGCCCTGCGGCAAGATGCATATCCCGATCAACGAGTCGGCCGACGACACCTCGCAGATCGCCGAATTCCTGCGCGAGTACAACGGCGAGGGGATTCAGCATCTGGCCATGGCCACCGACGACATCTATGCCACGGTGCGGGCCCTCAAGGCCAATGGCGTCACCTTCCTGACGACCCCGGACACCTACTACGAGAAGGTCGACGAGCGGGTGCCCAACCACCAGGAGAAGGTCGAGGACCTGCGCGAGCTGAGCCTGCTGGTCGATGGCGGTCCCGACCAGGGCGTGCTGCTGCAGATCTTCACCGAGACGGTGATCGGACCGATCTTCTTCGAGATCATCCAGCGCAAGGGCAACGACGGCTTCGGCGAAGGCAATTTCAAGGCCCTGTTCGAATCCATCGAGGAAGACCAGATTCGTCGCGGCGTCCTCAAGGCGGATTGACCCTCGACTTGATGCTGGTCGCTGAGCATTCGGCAGGCGGGAGCGGTCAATAGCAGCACAATCGACCGCCCGTCTGCCCAATCACGATAAAATCCGTCACAATGGCGCCCATGTGGCGACCCTTCGCCGTGTCGGAACAACAATTTCCGTGACCCCTGGTGTGCTATGACAACGAATCCACAATCCCGAACCCAGTGGCTCGGCCGCTGGGGTTTTATCCTGGCGGCGACCGGCTCCGCGGTGGGCCTGGGTAACATCTGGAAATTCCCCTATATCACCGGTGAGTTCGGTGGCGGGGCCTTCGTGCTGGTCTACCTGGCCTGCATCCTGGCCGTGGGGGTGCCGGTGATGATGACCGAGATTGCCCTCGGTCGCCGCGGTCGTGGTAGCCCCATCGACGCCATCCGTCGCGTGGTCGGCGAGTCGGGCCGCGGCTCGGCCTGGTCACTGCTGGGCTGGATGGCCATGCTGTGCGGCTTCCTGATCCTGTCGTTCTATGTGGTGGTGGCGGGCTGGTCCTTCTCCTACCTGTGGAAGATGCTGAGTGGTGGCCTGGCCGGTTCCAGCGTCGAGGAGATGGCGGCGATCTTCGGCGCCAACAATGAAAGCCCCCTGAACCTGGGGTTCTGGAGCACCCTGGTCACGGTGGCCACCATGGTGATCGTCGGCAAGGGCGTCCAGGCCGGTATCGAGAAGAGCGTCAGCTGGATGATGCCCGGCATGGTGGTGATGCTGCTGGTGCTGATCGTCTATGGGATGTTCTCCGGCGGCTTCGGCGATGCGCTACGCTTCCTGTTCTCTTTCGATGCCGGCAGCCTCTCCAGCGAGGGCATGCTGGCCGCTCTGGGGCATGCCTTCTTTACCCTCTCCCTGGCCTCCGGGGCCATCCTTACCTACGGCAGTTACCTGCCGGCGCGGGCCTCCATTGCCCGCACTACGCTGACCGTGGCGCTGGCCGACACCCTGGTGGCCCTGATGGCGGGGCTGGCGATCTTCCCGGTGATCTTCGCCAATGGCATGAGCCCAAGCAGCGGACCAGGGCTGATCTTCATGAGCCTGCCACTGGCGTTCCAGGCCATGCCGCTGGGTACCCTTTTCGGCATCCTGTTCTTCGTCATGCTCTCCATGGCCGCCCTGACGTCCTCGATCTCGATGGTCGAGGCCACGGTTTCGTGGCTGTGCGACAACAAGGGATTCTCGCGGCGTACGGCGTCCTGGGGGACCGGCATCGTACTTTGGCTGGTCAGCACCCTGGCCATGCTGTCGTTCAATGTCGGGGCCGACTGGACCCTGGCCGGCAAACACTTCTTCGACTGGCTGGATTACCTGACCGCGCGCTGGATGATGCCGCTGGGCGGTCTGGGCATGGTGCTGCTCGCCGGCTTCGTGCTCAAGAGCGAGACCTTCCGCGAGGAGCTCGGACTCTCTGCCGGCTGGCATGCGCTCTGGCTGTTCATGGTCCGCTACGTGAGTCCGCTGGGCATCCTGGTGATCTTCGTCGATGCCCTGGGGATCACCCGGGTGGACTTCGCGCTGCACTGGCCCTGGCTGCTGGCGGTGCTGGTGGTGATCACCCTGGTCGGTGAGCTGACCAGCCCGCGCCTGCGCCGCGTGCTCTGCCCCTGAGCCTGACGCCACGTCCAGAAGAGCCCTCGTCGCCCCCGCCCNGCCCAGCGGGGGCGACGTCATTGGCGCGTCCCGGGGCGCCCGTCAATTGGCGGACCCGCGGTTATAGGCTTGTGACGAGGGAATAGTGGCAGGCGATGCGTCTTTTAATTACCATAGTGAATAGATGAGCTGCTTAAACTGGAGATAGTGGAATATGCAGGTCGGTCCTCAACACCACGGCGAATCGCTCGCCTCGGGCCTCAGGTGGCCGGCCGGCTCAGCCTTTCCCTCCGGTGGCGTCAGCCTGGTGGGCGCCGGTCCCGGAGACCCGGAGCTGTTGACGATCAAGGCACTGCGCCGCCTGCAGGCCGCCGAGGTGATCCTGCATGACCGGCTGGTCAGCGACGAGATCCTCGCCCTGGCGGCCCCCCAGGCGTCGCGGTTCTACGTGGGCAAGGAGCGCTCGCGACACAGCGTGCCCCAGGATGGCATCAACCAGGCGCTGGTCGACTGGGCCCGGGCCGGCAAGCGGGTGGTCCGTCTCAAGGGCGGCGACCCCTTCATCTTCGGCCGCGGTGGCGAGGAGCTCGAGACCCTGGTGGCGGCCGGCATCGAAGTGGAGGTGATCCCCGGCATTACCGCGGCGTCGGGATGCGCCGCCTATGCCGGCATCCCGCTGACCCACCGCGATCATGCCCAGTCGGTGCGTTTCGTCACCGGGCACCTTCGCAATGGCAGCAGCGACCTGGACTGGCCGACGCTGGCCGGCCCCGGCCAGACGCTGGTGTTCTACATGGGGCTGGGCAGCCTGGCACTGATCGGTGAGCAGCTTCAGCGTCATGGATTGCCGTCCGAGACGCCGGTGGCCCTGATCGAGCAGGGCACCACGGGACGCCAGCGAGTGCATGTCGGAACCCTGCAAGAGTTGCCGCCGACAGGCGAAGTGGTTACTATCCGACCGCCGACCCTGATTATCGTCGGCAGTGTCGTGAGATTGCACGAACGGCTGGCCTGGTTCGACCGGGACCGAGCCACGAGTTCGGGTTGGCTACAGGGCAAGCACCCTGCGCCGTCAACAACCGATCATGGCGCCTGATCGCTGGATGCGAGATTCGGCGCACCAAGGTAAGTCATGAGGTGACAGCATGGGGATACGATCCCGCCTGATTCTGACCTGCTGCCTGGCGGGTCTGCTGATGACCGGCTGCGCCGGCAAGGGGCAGGCCCACGAGACGACATCAGAGACCCAGCAGGGTGTCGCGTCCTACTACAGCGACCGCTTCCAGGGCCGGACCACGGCCAGCGGTGAGCCCTTCGACCAGCAGGCCCTCACTGCCGCCCATCCCTCTCTGCCGTTCGGAACCAAGGTGGTGGTGACTCGCGAGGATAACGGCCGCGAGGTCGAGGTGTTGATCAATGACCGGGGCCCCTATGCCAAGGGGCGTATCATCGATCTCTCCAAGCGTGCCGCCAAGGCGCTCGGCATGTTGCATCGCGGTACCGCCCCGGTGGAAATCTCCTACGTGCAGTGAGTCGGCCGTGGCGGGCGAAGCGCCCGTCAGGCTGTTCGTCGGTCACCGTTGTTCGCTGCGTGAAAATTCCCGCTGCCAGCGGGTCAGCAGTGCCTCACGCTTGAGGTCGTCCAGGGTGGCCAGAAGACCGGGGCCCAGGGTGATTGGTCGCAATGCCTCGCCTCTTTCCTGACGCAGTGACGTCGCCGTGCCCGGCCCCTCGAGCGCAGGATGGATGGCGCCCAGAGTGGTCTCGCGGGCGAGTACTGCCTGTCCCGGCTCGCCGATCAGATAGTCGAGAAAGCGCTCGGCCGCGGCGGGGTGGGGCGCCTGACGCGGGATCAGGGCCAGGCGTTGGGTCACCAGCGCATAGTCCTCGGGCACCACGATCCTCAGCTGTGGCTGATCGGCCAGACGGTCTCGGGCATAACTTCCCAGCAGGTTGTAGCCCACCTGATAGCGTCCCTCGATCAGTCCCTCCAGCATCTCCCCTGTGGTATCCACCAGATCGGCCTCGGCCTTTCCCAGTGCCGCCACCAGATCCCAGTAGCGGGGCGAGAGCCGCGATTCCTCGATGGCATAGGTATAGCCTGCGCCACTGGTGGCCGGGTCATAGGTCACCACCTGGCCCTGCAGGGCCGCTGCATGGCGCTCTAGCAGGGCGAGCAGGTCGGCATGCCCCCGTACCTCCCCGAAGCGCTCGATGACGGTCTCGTTCACGACCATGACGATGGGCTCGAAGGTGAAGGCGAAGAGCTCATGACGCCAGCGTGCCCAGGCCGGCCAGCGCCGTGCGTCGGGACTCTCCAGGGAGCGGGCATGACCCTCGTTCGCCAGCCGGTACTGCCAGGGCATGGCCGAGGAAAGCAACACATCGGCCTCGTCCGGCTCGACCAGGAAGCGTTCATGCAGCGCCAGGGTGGTCAGGTTGCGGTAGCGCACCTCCAGGTCGGGATTCTTGTGATGAAAGTCCTCCAATAGCGGGCGCATCTGGGGCAGGTCCAGGGCGCCATGAACCACCAGCTGAGAGGTGGGGCCGATGTCGGTCGTGGCAGCGTAGTGCAGAGTTTCGTCGGCGCCGGCGGGCGCACCGACCAGGCCGAGAGGCAGCAGCCACCGACAGGCAAGCCGGCTCAGGCGATTCATGGGCTTTCTCCCGGAAATTGCAGTACCACGGTCAGTCCACGGCCGTCATGGCCGGACGATAGTTGCAGGCGTGCGCCGTGTGTCCGTGCGATACCATCGACGATCGCCAGTCCCAGACCGGACCCTTTCACGTCCTCGCGGTCGCGGTGAAAGGGGCGCAGCATCAGCAGCCGTCTCTGCGGGGGTATCCCGGGGCCGTCGTCCTCCACGGCCAGGCGGGGCGGTTTGTCCTCGACCTGCACCGTGACTCGTCGCCCTCCGTAGCGACAGGCATTGTCGATCAAGTTGCCGATGGCCTCGGCGATCAGCCAGTCGATGCCTCGGACCCAGACCTCGCCCTCGACGGTCTCGACCCCCAGGTCGACCCCTTGCCGGTGGCATGACGTCCAGTGGTCGCGAACGGCCTGGCGGGCGATGGTGTTGAGTTCCAGGGGGACCAGGTCCGGGCGATACTCCGGATTGGCCAGCCGGGTCAACGAGAGCAGCTGCACTGCTAGCCTTGCAGTTCGGGCGCTGGTGGCCTGCATGGCAACCAGCGCCTCCTTCCAGCGCGCCGGATCGTCCTGTCGAAGGGCGAGTTCGGCCCGAGCCGACAGACCCGCCAGGGGGGTCCGCAACTGGTGCGAGGCATCGCCAATGAAGCGTTCCTGATTGGCGCGCACCCGGCGCATCCTGGCCAACAACTCATTGACGGTATCGCGAAGCTCGGCGAGTTCCCGCGGCAGGGAGAGCGCCAGGGGGGCGAGGGTGCGCGGGTCACGGGCACGGATCGCGCGGCGCAGTCGGGTCAGCGGCGTCAGCGCGGCACGGATCGCCAGCAGCAGCCCCACCGTCGCCAGCGCCGCCATGGCCAGGATCATCGCGAGGTTGGCTCGCCACAGCTCGGCGGCCAAGGCATCACGACCCTCGCGGCTATGGGCGACGCGGACCTCGAAGGGTTCGCGCACCCGCCAGTCCTCGAAGCGCGTGCGGCGGACTCCCTGGCGCAGCGACAGATCCTGCCAGTCGATGTTGCGATAGAGCAGGGTGTCCTCTCCCCCCAGGCCCTGTCGCGAATCCCCCGGCAGGTTGGCATTGCCGGTGATCAGGCGACCCTGGCCGTCCACCAGGCTGTAGAAGACCCGTTCCTCGGCATCGGTGGCCAGCATCTCCAGGGCCGCCGGCGGCAGGTCTAGCCAGAGACGGTCGTCCTGCCACTGCACCTGTTCGGCAATGGCCAGGGAGGCGGCCTCGAGCAGTCGGTCGAAGGCGCGGTCGGCAGTACGCTGAGCGTCCACCCAGGCCTGGATCAGGATCAGGCTGCCCAGCACCAACAGGGGAAGCAGCAGCCATCCCAGCAGGCGCCGATAAAGGCTGTCGCCCCGCCTCACTCGACCTCCAGCAGGTAACCCAGGCCACGCACCGTTCGCAAGGCAACGCCGGCGTGGCCGAGTCGCTTGCGCAGGCGGTGGACATAGACCTCGATGGCGTTGTCCCCCATGGGATCGCCCTGGAAGGCCTCCTCGGCAAGCCGGGCCTTGTCCACCGGCTCGCCGGCATGGCGCATCAGGCAAGCCAGCAGGCGTTGCTCGCGGGGCGGAAGAGCGAGCGGTGCATCCTCGAGCGTGAAACGCTGGTTCTGGGTGTCGAGCACCAGGGGGCCGACCCTGAGCTGCGGATCAGGACCGCGACGCCGCAGCAGGGCGCGGACCCGGGCCTCGAGTTCATCCAGGGCAAAGGGCTTGGCCAGGTAGTCGTCCGCGCCCAGGTCGAGGCCTCGCACTCGATCCTCCACGGCGCCTCGTGCCGTCAGGATCAGCACCGGGGTGTCACGGTCGTGGCGCCGCAGTGCCTCGAGGACCGCCAGGCCGTTGCATCCCGGCAGGTTCAGGTCGAGCAGCACCAGTTCGACACCATGCCCCGGCACCGAGAGACGCGCCCGCGCCGCGTCTCCGTCCGCCAGGTGGCAGACGTCGTGGCCCTCGAGACCGAGGGTGTCGACCAGGGTCTCGGCCAGCAGCGCATCATCCTCCACCAGCAACACGGTCATGGCCCTGCCTCCCGGGGTGGGCTGGTCGCCAGCGACGCCATGGCATCGGCCAGGAGGCGATGTGCCTGGTGCGAGTCCAGACGTCCGGTGGGGCCCGACAGGGCGAGCCACATGGGGGGCTCGATGGCATCCCCCGGCAGTGGCTGGCACACCATCACGCCGCCGGGCAGTTCCGGGCGAGGGTCATCCGCGGCCGCCGCTGTCCAGCGGTCCCCCGGGCGCAGGTCATGACGCAGGGCGACGTCGGGAAGGGTGACGAGGCGGCACTCCACCATGCCGTCCTCCACCTCGAGCAGGGCAGCGGTCTCACCGGTATCGGCCGCCAGGCGGACGAGCAGGGGCTGGATCCGGGTCGCCAGGTGTCGGCCGGGGAGGTGCCGTCGTGCCAGGCGGACCGGGGCATGGCCGAGGTGCCAGCGGCCCTGCTCGTCGCGTTGCACATAGTCGAAGCGGGTCAGCGACCCCAGCAGCCGCAGCAAGGTGCTCTTGTAATAGCCGGTGGCCTGGGCCAGCTCGGCCAGCGTGAAGTGGTCCTGGGGGGAGTCGAATGCCTCGAGCACCGTCAGTGCCCGTTCCACGGCTTCGACACGGTCCTGTGCCATCGAAGGGACGCGCCTCCTCGTTGCGTTGAACTTTGGTCGTAATCGGAGCCTCAGGCGTTGACGTCCGTCAACGCCAAGCCTAACTTTCCACCCTGAGGAACGATGTTCTGCCTTACAGAATTGTAAGGAAAGCTGACAGGTTCCGCAAGCCAACAATCACACAAGCATGACATCAGGAGGAACGCCGCCATGAATCTCAAGCGCCCCGTCCAGCTGGTCGCCGTCGCCGTTCTGGCGACCACCGCCGCCTCGACCTTCGCCTTCGAGCCCCAGGGCAAGGTGGAATGCCTGGCACCCGCCGATCCGGGCGGCGGCTGGGACTTCACCTGCCGCAGTGTCGGCAAGGTGATGGAAGATCTGGATATCGTCCCGCGCAGCGTCCAGACCATCAACATGGCCGGTGCGGGCGGTGGCGTGGCCTTCGGTCACACCATCAGCAAGCGTGCCGGTGATGAACAGCTGCTGGTGGCCGCCTCGACTGCCACCACGACCCGCCTGGCTCAGGGCCAGTTCCCCAACATGACCGCCGACATGGTCAACTGGATCGGCGCCCTGGGGGCCGACTACGGCATCATCGCTGTAGCGGCCGATTCCGAGCACGAAGACCTCAACGACCTGATGGAGGCCCTCAAGGAAGACCCGCGCAGCGTCAAGTTCGCCGGCGGCAGCGCCAAGGGCGGCTGGGACCACCTCAAGGTATTGATTGCCGCCCAGGCTGCCGATGTCGAGAACCTGCCGCGGATTCCTTACCTGTCGTACAACAACGGCGGCGAGGCCCTGACCCAGGTGATCGGCGGCCACGTCGATGCCTTCACTGGCGATATCACCGAGGCGCAGGGGTTCATGGAGTCCGGTGATCTCAAGGTACTCGCGGTGCTTTCCGAGGAGCGTCTGCCCGGCGAGTTCGAGGATATTCCGACTGCCATGGAGCAGGGGGTCGATGCCCTGGGGCCCAACTGGCGCGGCTTCTATATGCCGGCTGACATCTCTGACGACGCCAAGCAGTACTGGGTCGACGCCATGGACACCATCTATGAAAGCGAGGAGTGGCAGAGCGTCATGAAGCAGAATGGTCTGATGCCCTTCCACATGAGCGCCGGGGAATTCGAGACATTCGTCATGAACCAGATCGAAGAGATCGAGACTCTCTCCAAGGACATCGGGCTGATTCAGGAATGACCTATAACGATCGTATCTTCGGAATACTGATGATCGTCCTGGCCGTCGCGTACGGCTGGGGCACCACTCAGTTCAACGAACCCTTCGGCGGGGCCGAGGCAGTCGGCCCCGAGACCTTTCCCCGCCTGCTGGCCGTCGTACTGGGGCTCTCCAGCCTTTACATGGTCGTACGGCCGGATCCAGACCATGCGTGGCCCTGGAGCCGCACCGGTATCGAGCTCATCGTCGCCGTGGTGGTGCTGATCCTCTATGCCATGTTGCTTCAGCCACTCGGCTTCATCATCAGCACGACCCTCGCCGTGGGAACCCTGTGCTGGCGCATGGGATCGCGTCCGGTCAAGGCCTACGCCACCGGGGCAATTTCCGGGGTGGTGGTGTTCCTGCTGTTCAACTTCGCCCTCGATCTGTCGCTGCCGCTGGGCCTGCTGTCATTCCTGGAGGTGAGTTGATGGAAACGCTTGGCTTCTTGATGGATGGGTTTGGCGTCGCCCTGGCGCCGCACAACCTGATGTTCGCGCTACTCGGTGCCTTCCTCGGCACCCTGATCGGGGCGCTGCCGGGCCTGGGGCCGGCCAACGGGGTGGCGATCCTGATTCCGCTGGCCTTCACCCTGGGGCTCGCCCCGGAAACCGCGATGATCATGCTCACGTCGGTCTATGCCGGCGCCATGTATGGCGGACGCATTTCGTCGATCCTGTTGAACATCCCCGGTGACGAACCGGCGATGATGACCTGCCTCGACGGCTATCCCATGGCCCAGCAGGGCAAGGCCTCCGAGGCGCTGGCGATCTCCGCCGTGGCCTCCTTCATCGGCAGCCTGGTCGCCACCATCGGCCTGATCCTGCTGGCGCCTCTGCTGGCGGATTTCGCCCTGACCTTCGGCCCGGCCGAGTACTTCGCGCTGTTCCTGCTGGCCTTTGCCACCCTTGGTGGCATCACCGGCAAGAACCCCATGAAGACCGTGGTGGCCGCCGCCATCGGCCTGATGATCGCCACCGTGGGCATCGACTCCACCGGGGTGCAACGCTACACCTTCGGCACCCTGGAGCTCTACGAGGGCGTGGACTTCATCATCGCCATCGTCGGGTTATTCGCCATCTCCGAGTTGCTGTTCTTCATTGAAGAGAAGGCCGGCGGCGGCAAGGAAAAGATGGCCGTGAACAAGCTTACGCTGAAATGGAAGGATATCCGCAACATCCTGCCTTCCAGCTTCCGGGGTGGCGTGCTGGGCTTCATTGCCGGCGTCCTGCCCGGTGCCGGCGCCTCGCTGGGCAGCTTTATCGGCTATACCCTCGAGAAGAAGATAGTCGGCAAGAAGGGCTACTTCGGCCAGGGTGACCCGCGCGGCGTGGCCGGCCCCGAGGCCGGCAACAATGGCGCCTCCAGCGGCGCCCTGGTGCCCATGTTGACCCTCGGCGTGCCGGGCAGCGGCACCACTGCGGTGCTGCTGGCGCTGCTGATCTCGCTCAACATCACGCCCGGGCCGCTGATGTTCACCCAGAATGCCGATATCGTCTGGGGCGTGATCGCTGCGCTGCTGATCGGTAACTTCCTGCTGCTGATTCTGAATATTCCGCTGGTGGGCATCTTCGTCAAGCTGCTCTCGGTGCCGCCGATGTTCCTGCTGCCGGTGGTCACCATGATCGCTTTCGTGGGCATCTACTCGATCAGCAACACCGTCTTTGATCTCTACTTCATGGTGGCCTTCGGTGTTGCCGGGTATATCTTCCGCAAGTTGGAGATTCCGCTGGTACCGATTATCCTCGGCCTGCTGCTGGGGCCGGAGATGGAGAAGAACCTGCGCCATGCCATGGACATCTCCGATGGTGACTGGACCATCCTGTGGGATAGCGGGTTGGCCATCGGGCTGTGGGTGTTCGCCGGCCTGGGGCTGATCCTGCCCTACATCGTCGGCCCGGTCCTGCGCCGTCGGATGCGGGTCACCACCGGCACGGGCGGTCCCGAGGGCGACTGAGCCTCGGCCCCATCGTCACTGCCTATCGGGGGCGCCGGCCGAGCCGGCGCCCCCGTTTTGCGTGTTGGCCCTCCTGCGTCACGACGGTGCGTTGCACCAGAGGCATAGACGATCGTGGGGCAGGGCGGTGTGCCCCTTGCACCAGGATATCGCCTTGTGATGCCTCCGGTCCTTCGGGGGCGTTCATCCAACTATCTGAATGAAAGGATAAAAACCGGCATCGTGCTGATATGGCACATCCCTTGCGACAGCGGTGAGAGACATCCCGCGATGTTCTCCCTCGCTGGACTCATTGACAACAACATCGATCGCAAGGAGATCCCATGATCCCGTCCTCCGTGAATCGCACTTCCCGTTGGCTGGCCGTTCCGCTGCTGAGTGCGGCCGTCGCCACACCCGCCCTGTCCCAGGAAGACCCCATCAAGGTGGGCATCCTGCACTCTCTCTCCGGCACCATGGCCATCAGCGAGACGGTGCTCAAGGACACCGTCGAGATGCTGATCGAGCAGCAGAACGCCCAGGGCGGCCTGCTCGGACGTGAACTGGAAGCCGTGGTGGTGGACCCGGCCTCCGACTGGCCGCTGTTTGCCGAGAAGGCGCGCGAACTGCTGGCCCAGGAGGAGGTTGACGTCATCTTCGGCAACTGGACATCGGTATCGCGCAAGTCGGTGTTGCCGGTGGTCGAGGAGCTCAATGGCCTGCTCTTCTATCCGGTGCAGTACGAGGGCGAGGAGTCCTCCGAAAACGTCTTCTACACTGGCGCGGCGCCCAACCAGCAAGCGATCCCCGCGGTGAATTACCTGATGAACAACGTCGGCGTTGAACGCTGGGTACTGGCCGGCACCGACTACGTCTATCCGCGCACCACCAACAAGATCCTCGAGGCCTACCTGAAGGACGAGTTCGGGGTCGCGGAAGACGACATAATGGTCAACTACACGCCCTTCGGGCACTCGGACTGGCAGAACATCGTCTCCGAGATCAAGGAGTTCGGCAGTGAGGGCAAGAAGACCGCCGTGGTCTCGACGATCAACGGAGACGCCAACGTGCCCTTCTACCGGGAACTCGGCAACCAGGGTATCGATGCCGCCGACATCCCGGTGGTGGCCTTCTCGGTGGGCGAGCAGGAGCTGACCGGCATCGACACGGCGCCGCTGGTCGGGCATCTGGCGGCCTGGAACTACTTCATGAGCGTCGATACCGATGCCAACTACGACTTCATCGACGCCTGGATCGAATACACCGGGGACGAGATGGCGGTGACCAACGATCCCATGGAAGCCCATTACATCGGCTTCAACATGTGGGCCGAGGCAGTGCGCAAGGCCGGCACCACCGACGTCGACGCGGTCAAGGACGCGATCATCGGTGTCAGCGTGCCCAATCTCTCCGGTGGCTATGCGGCCATGATGCCCAACCACCACATTACCAAGCCGGTGCTGATCGGCGAGATCCAGGACAATGGTCAGTTCTCCATCGTCTGGGAGACCCCGTCCACGGTGGCCGGTGATGCCTGGTCAGACTATCTGGAGGGATCCAGGGACCTGATCAGCGACTGGCGCAAGCCCATGGAGTGCGGCAACTACAACGTCGTGAAGGGTAGCTGCGGTGGGAGCGAGGCCCAGGAAGAGGTCGCCTCCGCAGACGAATAGGACCGGTCTGCCACCGGGTCAGCGCCTGACCCGGTGGCGATGACACGCCACTCGACGATCATTGCCAGGAATTCCCCATGAAGATCCCCCCTTGTCTCAGGCGGATGCTGGTCCTGTGCCTGCTGGCCTGTCTGCCGTTGGCGGCCAATGCGCAGGATGACGACGGCCAGCAGCTCCTCGAGTCACTCGATGCCTCGTCCTACGCCCAGATGGGTGTGGCCATCGAGGCCATCATTACCAGTGGCGACGAGCGCAGTCGTGGCTGGCTGGAGGCGCTGCTGGGCGGCAAGCTGCAGCGACACAAGGAGACGGGCCGCTTTGTCGTGGTGCTCGAGAACCGGGGCCGTGACTGGCCGGTGGTCGATGCCCTGACGGGCGAGGCCCTCGGCGAGATGTCGAGGCGCGACCTTGATCGGCTCGGCATCAACAACGCCCTGCGTGGCCAGTTGCAGGGCGCGCTGGCGGTGCTTGACCTGCAGGCCGATGGGGTCAGCGAACGCCGCCAGGCGGCTCGCGCCCTGCTCGGCGACGTCGATGCCACCCTTGCCGAGCCACTGACGGTGGTGATCGACGCCGAGGAGGATGCCGAGGTTCGCCGCCTGCTCCAACAGGCGCTGGCGATCCATCGCCTGGAAGAGGGTGACCTGGCGGCGGTGGACGCCCTGGCGGGCAGTTTGAATTCCCGGGTACGCTCGGCGCTGAATACCGCCAGTCGCAGCGAGGACCCTGGGCTCGCCGCCGCTGCGACCTCGGCCCTGGCCGATATCGAGCAGAAGATGAAGCTCAATCGAGGACTCGAGACCCTATACTTCGGCCTGTCGCTTGGCTCGGTACTTGTGCTGGCGGCCATCGGGCTCGCCATCACCTTTGGCGTCATGGGCGTCATCAACATGGCCCATGGCGAGCTGATCATGCTCGGCGCCTACACCACCTGGGCCATGCAGCAGCTGATGCCTGGCCAGCCGGGACTGGCGATGGTGCTGTCGATTCCTGCCGGTTTCCTGGTGGCGGCGTTGGCCGGTATTGCCATCGAACGCGGCGTGATCCAGTTCCTCAAGGGCCGTCCTCTGGAGACTCTGCTGGCCACCTTCGGTGTTAGCCTGATCCTCCAGCAGCTGGTGCGCACCGTGATCTCGCCGCTGAATCGCACCGTGGTCACTCCGGAGTGGATGAGCGGCTCGATCATGATCAATGAGGGGCTCTCGCTGACCCTCAACCGCCTCTACGTGCTGGGCTTTGCGCTGGTGGTGTTCGCCGGCCTGATGCTGGTGATGCGACGCACACGCCTGGGGCTCGAGGTGCGGGCGGTGACCCAGAATCGCGCCATGGCACGCTCCATGGGCATTCGGGCGACCCGTGTGGACATCATGACCTTCGCCCTGGGGTCGGGCGTGGCCGGGCTCGCCGGCGTGGCGCTCTCCCAGCTCACCAACGTGGGGCCCAACCTGGGCCAGAACTACATCATCGACTCCTTCATGGTGGTGGTCTTCGGCGGCGTCGGAAACCTGTGGGGTACCCTTGTGGCCGGGCTCTCGCTGGGCGTGATCAACCAGGTCCTCGAACCCTGGGCAGGTGCCGTGCTGGCCAAGATCCTGGTGCTCGTGTTCATCATCCTGTTCATCCAGAAGCGCCCCCGCGGACTCTTTCCGCAGAAGGGCCGGGCGGCGGAGGGCTGATTCGTCATGTGGCTGACAAGACCATTTCGTGAACGTTCGACGCAGCTCTTCCTGGGGATCCTGCTCGCCGCTCTGGCAACGGTGACGCTGCTCAACCTGATGCTGCCGGCGGGTCATCCGCTGCATGTCTCGACCTACACCGTGACGCTGCTCGGCAAGTACCTGAGCTATGCACTGCTGGCGGTAGCCGTGGACCTGGTATGGGGCTATCTCGGTATCCTGAGCCTGGGGCACGGGGCCTTCTTCGCCCTGGGCGGCTATGCCATGGGGATGTACCTGATGCGCCAGATCGGCGACCGGGGCACCTATGGTGATCCGGTGCTGCCGGATTTCATGGTGTTCCTCGACTGGGAGGCGCTGCCCTGGTACTGGCTGGGCTTCGACATGGCCTGGTTCGCCTTCCTGATGGTGCTGCTGGCGCCGGGCCTGCTGGCCCTGGTGTTCGGTTTCCTGGCCTTCCGTTCCCGGGTCACGGGGGTGTACCTGTCGATCATCACCCAGGCGCTGACCTTCGCCCTGATGCTGGCCTTCTTCCGCAACGAGATGGGGTTCGGTGGCAACAACGGTCTCACCGACTTCAGGGAGCTGCTGGGCTTCGACCTGCGCAGCGATGCCACCCGGCTCGGGCTGTTCCTTGCCACCGGGATCGCGCTGGCGCTGGGGTATGTGCTGTGCCGGGCGATCGTCGCCAGCAAGCTGGGCCGGGTCAGCGTGGCTACCCGCGACGCCGAAGCGCGCACGCGTTTCCTCGGCTACCGGGTCGAACGCTTTCAGCTCTTCGTCTTCGTGGTTTCGGCGATGCTGGCCGGGGTGGCCGGCGCCCTCTACGTGCCCCAGGTGGGCATCATCAATCCAAGCGAGTTCTCGCCGATCTTCTCGATCGAAATCGTGCTATGGGTCGCGCTGGGCGGGCGGGCCACCCTCTACGGGGCGGTCATTGGTGCCATTCTGGTCAACTACGCCAAGACGGTCTTCACCGGGGTGATGCCTGATGCCTGGCTGTTCGCCCTCGGTGGCCTTTTCGTGCTGGTTACGGTGCTGCTGCCCAAGGGCATAGCCGGCTTGCTCGCCTATCGCCTGACACCCCGGCGCCTCAAGCGAAAGCCCGCTGCCCAGTCATCTACTCCCGGGGAGGCCTCCGCATGAACATTCTGCATTCTCTGGCCGATCGTGATCGCGTCTTCGACTTCCTGGTCCCCGCCAGATCACCGGTCGATGTTCGCCACGGGCCGATCCTCTATGTCGAGGATGTCACCGTCAGCTTTGATGGCTTCAAGGCCATCAATGATTTGAACCTGACCATCGACGACGGCGAGCTGCGTTGCATCATCGGGCCCAATGGTGCGGGCAAGACCACCATGATGGACATCATTACCGGCAAGACGCGGCCCGACAGCGGCTCGGTCTGGTTCGGCAGCCGGCATGACCTCCTGGCCATGAGCGAGCCCGAAATCGCCAGCCTCGGCATCGGGCGAAAGTTTCAGAAGCCGACGGTCTTCGAGGCGCTGACGGTGTTCGAGAACCTGGAGCTGGCCATGGCGGCCGACAAACGCATCCTGCCCACGCTTACCGCCCGGATGACCGGCGAGGTCCGTGACCGCATCGAGGAGGTGCTCGCGACCACCGGTCTGGTGGCGACACGCCACCACCCGGCGGGCATCCTCTCCCACGGGCAGAAGCAGTGGCTGGAGATCGGCATGCTGCTGATGCAGCGTCCGCGACTGCTGCTGGTGGACGAGCCGGTGGCAGGCATGACCGAGCAGGAGATGGAGCGCACCGCGGAGTTGCTGACCAGCCTGGCCGGAAAGGGCAAGCAGTCCGTGGTGGTGGTGGAGCACGACATGGGCTTCGTGCGCTCGATCGCCCGCACGGTGACGGTGCTGCATCAGGGCAGCGTGCTGGCCGAGGGCAGCATGGATCAGGTCTCCCGCGATCCCAAGGTCGTCGAGGTTTACCTGGGCGCCGATCCCGACGAGGAGGCCGCCTGATGCTGACCATCGACACGCTCAACCAGTTCTACGGCGAGAGTCACACCCTGTGGGACCTCGACCTGACCGTGCCGGCCGCCGAGTGCACCTGCGTGATGGGCCGCAACGGGGTAGGCAAGACCACACTGATGAAGGCCATCATGGGTGAGGTGACGGTCGCCTCGGGCAGCATCCTCTATGACGATGGCATCGAACTGACCAGGCGGCGGGTGGAGGAACGCGCACGGCTGGGGATCGGGTACGTGCCTCAGGGACGGCAGATCTTCCCCCTGCTCACCGTGGAGGAGAACCTGCGCACCGGCCTGGCGGCGAGGACGGATGGGCTCAAGCACATTCCGTCGCGCGTCTATGAGCTCTTTCCCGTCCTCGAGGAGATGAAGCATCGTCGCGGCGGTGACCTCTCGGGAGGGCAGCAGCAGCAGCTGGCCATCGGCCGGGCGCTGGTGCTGGAACCGAGGCTGCTGATCCTCGATGAGCCGGGGGAGGGCATCCAGCCCAATATCGTGGCCCAGATCGGTGAGGTCATTCGTCGACTGATTCAGGAGGATGGTCTGAGCGTGTTGCTGGTGGAGCAGAAGCTGCCCTTCGCCCGCCGATATGCCGACCGCTTCGTGATCATGGACCGCGGACGCCCCATGGCCAGGGGCAGGATCGATGAGTTGTCCGATGCACTCATCAAGGAGCACCTGACGGTTTAGGCCGGGGAGCGCCAGAAGGCAAGGAGCAAGGGGTCCTTTGTGCATAGGGCCCCTTGCTCGTTTATGGCCCGACTGTCCGGGCGGCTGCACCTTCAGGGGGCAGCGAGGCGTGTCGGCTGCACCCCGATGAGACGTTGTGGTCCGTTACCGAGAGCCTGCCCTCTTTCTCAAGCCGCTGAATATAATAGAAAAACCTCATGCTTCCCCATTCTGGTACATCCCTTGCTGATGCTTGGGCAGAGATACCTGGCTATGAGCTGCCCATGACCGTCTTCGAGTCTTCCCTGGATGCCCCGCTGCCGATCGATTCCGGTCACCGCTTCGATGCGGATCGCCATTGGGCGGCCTCTCTCGAGCTCGGCTTCGAGGCCCGTGAGGGGGTGACCCGCATGGCGCGATCCCGTCATCTGGGTCCGCTGCGCGTCCAGCGTCCCTTCCACCCCGAAGGCCAGGGCGGCGCCTGCCATGTCTACCTGCTGCATCCCCCCGGCGGCCTGGTCAGCGGTGACGCCCTGTCGATTACCGCCGGGGTCGGCGCACATGCCCATGCGCTGTTGACGACCCCCGCCGCCAACAAGCTCTACAAGGCCGACAGCCATGGAGTGGCCTGGCAACAGCACACCCGCCTCGACATCGCCGACAGCGGGATACTCGAGTGGCTGCCACAGGAAACCATTGCCTTCGATGGCTCCCGAGGAGAACAGCGCACCACCATCGCGCTTTCGGGGTCGGCACGCTGCCTGGGCTGGGAGGTGATGGCCCTGGGCCGCCCGGCGAGCGACTTGCCCTTTTCCTCGGGGCGCATCGAGCAGCGCTTCCGCCTGACCCGGGATGGTCGGCCACTCTGGCTGGAGCGTCAGCCGCTGGATCCTGGCCACCCGCGCTTCCGTGGCCACTGGGGGCAGGGCGGGGCCACCGTGCAGGCTACGCTCTGGGCGGTGGGACTCGAGGATGAACGCGAAGCCGTTGACGCCCTGCGCGAAGGCCTGCCCGGGATGTCTCCCCGGTGCGCGGTCACGGTGCGCCACGGCGTACTGCTGCTGCGCTACCTCGGCCAGGAGCGTAACGAGGCCTGGGACCTGTGTCGTCGTGCCTGGGAAATCCTGCGGCCACGTTTGATCGGCCTGCCGGCCCATACGCCGCGCATTTGGCTGACGTAGTTTGGGTACTGTGAGAAACGTGCTGCCGTCCTGTGGGAGCCGTGCTTGCACGGCGATTTGTGCAACTGTCATTCGCGCTGCAAGCAGCGCTCCCACAGGTACGGCGATCCTTGTGGTCATGACCCAAGATCACCCCCTTCACCTTGTGAGGCTCCCATGGAACTGACTCCCAGAGACAAGGACAAGCTGCTGCTCTTCTCGGCGGCCCAGCTGGCCGAACGGCGCCGCGCGCGTGGCCTCAAGCTCAATTATCCCGAGGCGGTGGCACTGATCAGCTTCGAGATTCTCGAGGGTGCCCGGGATGGACGCAGCGTCGCGGAACTGATGAACGTCGGCCGCGAGATCCTGACGCGCGATGACGTCATGGAGGGCGTGGCCGAGATGGTTGATGAGGTCCAGGTGGAAGCGACCTTTCCCGATGGCACTAAGCTCGTCACCGTCCACGAGCCCATCGTCTAGGGAGGGAAAAATGGCCTTCGTTCGCGCAGTTTTAGCTGTTTCTACAGCAGCCAAAAATGAAGAGGGAAAACTCAATGATTCCCGGTGAATATTTCTTGAAGGACGGTGACATCGCGCTCTGTGAGGGGCGTGATCGCATTACCGTCGATGTCGCCAATACCGGCGATCGCCCCATCCAGGTCGGCTCTCACTACCATTTCGCCGAGGCCAATGCGGCCCTGCGCTTCGATCGTGACAGGACGCTCGGCTATCGCCTCGACGTGGCCGCCGGCACCGCGATCCGTTTCGAGCCCGGTCAGATGCGCGAGGTGACGCTGATCCCCTACGGCGGCCGACGCCACATCTACGGGTTTCGCGGCTCCGTCATGGGCAGCCTGGAGGGAGACGTGCAATGAAAATCTCGAGACAGGCCTATGCCGACATGTACGGCCCCACCGTGGGCGATCGGGTGCGCCTGGGCGACACCGAGTTGTGGATCGAGGTGGAGCGCGACGCCACCCACTACGGCGACGAGGTGAAGTTCGGCGGTGGCAAGGTGATTCGCGATGGCATGGGGCAGAGCCAGCGCCATGACGAGGCGGTCATGGATACCGTGATCACCAATGCCCTGATCCTCGACTGGTGGGGGGTCGTCAAGGCCGATGTGGGACTCAAGGGAGGACGCATCGCCGCCATCGGCAAGGCCGGCAACCCCGACACCCAGCCCGATGTGGAGATCGTCATCGGGCCCGGCACCGAGATCATCGCCGGGGAGGGCAAGATCCTCACCGCCGGCGCCCTGGATGCCCATATCCACTTCATCTGCCCCCAACTGGTGGAAGAGGCGCTGATGAGCGGCATCACCACCATGCTGGGGGGCGGAACCGGGCCCGCGACAGGCTCGAATGCCACCACCTGCACCCCCGGGGAATGGCACCTGGGCAAGATGCTCCAGTCCGTCGACGACATGCCGATGAACATCGGTTTTCTCGGCAAGGGCAATGCCAGCCTGCCCAAGGCGCTGGAGGCCCAACTCGAGGCCGGGGCCATGGGGCTCAAGCTCCACGAGGACTGGGGGACCACCCCGGCCTCCATCGATAACTGCCTTACCGTTGCCGACGCCTACGACGTCCAGGTGGCGATCCACACCGATACCCTCAACGAGTCGGGCTTCGTGGAGGATACCCTGGCGGCCTTCAGGGAGCGCTGCATCCACACTTACCACACCGAGGGCGCCGGGGGTGGCCATGCCCCGGACATCATCACGGCCTGCTCGAAGGATTATGTACTGCCCTCGTCGACCAACCCGACGCGACCTTATACCGTTAACACCATCGATGAGCATCTCGACATGTTGATGGTCTGTCACCACCTCGATCCGAAGATTCCCGAGGATGTGGCCTTCGCCGACTCGCGCATCCGCCGCGAGACCATCGCCGCCGAGGATATCCTCCACGACATGGGCGTGATCTCGATGATTGCCTCGGATTCCCAGGCAATGGGGCGCGTTGGCGAGGTGGTATGCCGCACCTGGCAGACCGCCCACAAGATGAAGGTCCAGCGTGGCCTGCTGCCCGAGGACAAGGCTCTGGGGGCCGATAACGTCCGGGCCCGGCGCTATATTGCCAAGTACACCATCAATCCGGCCATCACCCACGGGATCAGTCATGAGGTGGGCTCCATCGAGGTGGGCAAGCTGGCCGACCTGGTGCTCTGGAAACCGGCCTTCTTCGGCACCAAGCCGGCACTGATCCTCAAGGGGGGCATGATCGCCGCCGCGCCCATGGGCGACCCCAACGCCTCGATCCCTACGCCCCAGCCGGTTCACTACCGCTACATGTTCGGTGCCTTCGGCCGGGCAGCGAGCCAGACGCGCCTGACCTTCGTCAGCCGGGCGGCGCTGGAGGCCGGCATCGGGGAGCGGCTCGGGCTGCGCAGTGCGCTCAGCGCCTGCCGCGATGTCAGGCTGGTCCGGAAGGGCGACATGAAGCTCAATGAGGCCTGTCCCGAGCTCTCCGTGGATCCCCAGACCTACGAGGTACATGCAGACGGTGAACTTCTCACCTGCGAGCCCGCCACCGAGCTGCCCCTGGCCCAGCGCTACCACCTGTTCTGAACCATGACGACATCGCCAAGCCAGCTTGTCATCGCGAGACCTCGCGTGAACGCTGACACCACGGGCGAAGCGACGCGGTCGATCTTCATGGATGAAGATCGAGGAAAGCCGGCACAGGGATGTGCCGTCTTTCCGACCGCGGGAGTCCGCACGGGGTGTCAGGGTTTCGGTCACGGGGCGTTGAGCGAGGGCAAGGCTGGCGGACGGCGAGGAGGCACATACCCATGCTGATGCTGATCGAACGCCTCGGGCCCATCGAGGCGAACCGTGCGACCGACACCCTGACGCTGCCCTATGAGCGGCGTGTGCTGGGCCGCCTCAAGGCAACGAGTGATGCCGGTCTCTCTCTTGGCCTGTTCCTGGACCGTGGCCCGGTGCTGCGCGACGGCGAAGGACTGCGAGCCGAGAGCGGGGAGGTCGTGCGGGTGAAGGCGGCCGTGGAACCGGTGGTCACCGCCCGCATTGCAGCGGGGCTGCCCCTGGCCCGGCTTGCCTACCATCTGGGCAACCGGCACGTGCAGCTGGCGCTGGGCGAGGACCACCAGGGTAGCTACGTGCGCTTCCCGCCGGATCATGTGCTGGAGGCGCTGGCCGAACGGCTGGGAGCTAGCCTCGAACGCCATGAGGCTCCCTTCGACCCGGAGTCGGGCGCCTATCAGACGCAGGAAGGGCATGCCGGTTCAAACGCTCATGCACACGCGCCTGGCCACTCACACGACGATCACCATCATGACCACGCGCCCCCCCATGCCCACTGAGGCCACCTTGCTGCCGTCGAGAGCGGGTCACGGCGATGACCTGGCGCTGCTGGGATTGCTGCAGCTGGTCAGTCCGGCCCTGCCCATCGGTGCCTTCGCCTTCTCCCAGGGACTGGAGAGCGCCTTCGAGCTGGGCTGGGTGACCGACGAGACCACCCTTGGCGAGTGGCTCGACGGCGTGCTGGAGGATGGCCTGACCCGTTGCGAGCTGCCGGCGCTGGCCCGACTGCAGGCAGCCTGGGGCGTGGGCGACCACGCGGCGCTGGCCGAGTGGGACACCTGGCTCGCCGCCAACCGCGAGACCGCCGAGCTCGCCGCCGAAGACAGCCGGCTGGGCGCGTCGCTGGCGCGTCTCCTGGAGAGCCTGGGGCTTTACCCCCCTGGCCCTTCGAGAGCGTCGCCGGCGATGCCACCGGGCGCTGGCTATGTGACCGTCTTCGCCTGGACGGCCCATGCACGCGGCGTGACCAGGCGCCAGGCACTGCTCGGCTTCGCCTGGGCCTGGCTGGAGAACCAACTGGCCGTCGCCTGCAAGGCGTTGCCTCTGGGCCATACCGCTGCCCAGAGACTGGTGGAACGGTTACGCCCGGCACTGGTGACCGCCGTGGACCAGGCCCTGGCACTGGAAGATGACGACCTGGGCCCGGTTCTGCCCGGGCTGGCCCTGGGTAGTGCCCTGCACGAGACCCAGTATTCACGACTGTTCCGAAGCTAGGAGAACGACATGACACATTGTCTGCGCGTAGGCGTTGGTGGACCGGTGGGCTCGGGCAAGACGGCCCTGCTCAAGCAGCTCTGCCGAGCGCTGCGTGATCACTATGATATCGCCGTGGTGACCAACGATATCTACACCCGTGAGGATGCCGATTTCCTGCTCAAGCACGAGGCCCTGCCGGCGGATCGCATCCTGGGGGTGGAGACCGGCGGCTGTCCGCATACCGCCATCCGCGAGGATGCCTCGATGAACCTGGCAGCCATCGACGATCTCCAGGCCCGCCATCCCGGCCTGGAACTGGTGCTGGTAGAGTCCGGCGGCGACAACCTCTCTGCGACCTTCAGCCCTGAGCTGTCAGACCTGACCCTCTATGTGATCGATGTCTCTGCCGGCGACAAGATTCCGCGCAAGGGCGGGCCCGGCATCACCAAGTCGGACCTGCTGATCATCAACAAGATCGATATTGCCGAGCAGGTGCATGCCTCGCTCGACGTCATGGCGCATGATTCGAAGACGATGCGCGGCGAGCGCCCCTTCGTATTCACCAACCTCTACGACGGCGTCGGGCTGGAGGACATCATCCGCTTCATCCTCGACCGGGGCATGTTGCCGGAGCGCCGGACACCGGGATGCCGGCCCCAGCCTGCCTCCGCCTGAGCCCTTCCATGATCCCTAATCACCAAGGAGACAGCCCCATGACTGTTCGTGTCTTTTCGATAACCCGCTTCGCTATCTCGGCCGCTGCCATGTTGCCGACCACTGTGGCCCTGGCCCATTCGGGCCATGGAGCCCCCTCGGTGCATGCCCATACCGGTAGCCCATCGATGCTGGCCGTACTCGGCATTGTTGCCTTGGGCGTGGCCTCCCTGGCGGGGCTGGCGCGCCTTATCCTGCGTCGCCGTCGACTGCGCCGCCAGGACTGAGCTGGCCTGTTTCGGTCAAATGGGCACCCGGCTTCGGCCGGGTGCACTGCTTTTTGCAAGGCCTGTCGCTATGCTGGCGGTTGACGTCGCCCTCTGGGGTGGCACGAACGACTGAGGACCTCATGGGCGGCATTCAGAAACTGGGGCAGGGGAGGCGGCGAATGTGGCCATGGATCGTGACGGCGTTGCTGGTGGCCTGGGTCGGGATGGGGACCTGGCAGAGCTACAAGCCGTTGCCCGAGGGTGTGTCCCGGGCCTTCCCGGAACGCGCTGCTGCCGAGGTACGCTTTCTCGCCGACGAGACCTGGTATACCCCCTCGGGGGAGCGCCACACCCGGCGGCAGATCTTCGATGAGGTGCTGACGTTGATCGGTCAGGCTCGGCGTCTGTTGGTGCTCGACATGTTCCTGTTCAATGACTTTGCTGGCGCTGCCGACGGCCAGGAGTTCCGGCCGCTGTCGGCGGAAGTCACCGATGCCCTGCTCGAGCAGAAGCGGCGTCACCCTGGCCTGGAGGCGGTGGTCATCACCGACCCGCTCAATACCCTATACGGAGGGCTGGAGCTCGATCATCTTCAGGCCCTGCGCGATGCCGGCGTCAGGGTGGTAATTACCGACCTGAATCGGCTGCGGGCCTCCAACCCGCTCTGGTCCGGGGGTTGGCACCTGGGCCCGCGCTGGCTCGGCAACGACAGCGACGGCGGCTTTCTGCCCAATGCCCTGGGGCCGGGGAGGGTACCGCTACGCAGCTACCTGGCCTTGCTCAACTTCAATGCCAACCATCGCAAGACCCTGGTGGTGGACCATGGCGATGGCTGGGCAGGACTGGTCACCTCCG
This sequence comes from Halomonas rhizosphaerae, assembly GCF_030010555.1. Classification (GTDB taxonomy): domain Bacteria; phylum Pseudomonadota; class Gammaproteobacteria; order Pseudomonadales; family Halomonadaceae; genus Halomonas; species Halomonas rhizosphaerae. The sequence continues at coordinate 97,921 of NZ_JASCQP010000025.1, read as the reverse complement.
CCAATTCCCACGACGCCAGCAGCCTCCACGGCAACGTGGCGTTGCGCTTCGAAGGGGAGGCGGCACTGGACCTGCTGGCCTCCGAGCGTCCGGTGGCAGGCTGGTCGGGCGTGAGCCTGGCCGGACCGACGCCACCCGATAGCCCCGAGGAGCCGCCCCAGCGGGCCAGGCTTCAGGTGCTGACCGAGGGCGCGATCCGCGATGCCCTGCTGGCAGCCATCGAGGCCAGCGGCGAGGGTGACCGGCTTGATATCGCCGTCTTCTATCTGGCCCATCGGGAGGTGATCGCCGCGCTGGTGGCGGCCAATGCTCGCGGGGTGGCCCTCCGCGTGCTGCTCGACCCCAACCGCGATGCCTTCGGGCTGGAAAAGGGCGGAATTCCCAACCGGCCCGTGGCCCGCGAACTCCATGAGGCTGGCATCCCGGTGCGCTGGTGTGCCAGTCGGGGCGAGCAGTGTCACAGCAAGCTGCTGCTGCGCCGTCCCGCCGAGGCCGGCGCCGAGGCCGAGATGATCCTCGGCTCTGCCAATTTCACTCGGCGCAACCTGGACGATCTCAACCTGGAGACCAGTGTGCGCCTGGCGGGGCCCGCCGAGACGCCGGCCCTGATCGACGCCGCGGCATTCTTCGAGCGTCGTTGGCAGGATACGCCGCAGCGGATCACCAGCGAGCCCTTCGAGACTCATGACGACACCACGGCCTGGCAACGACTGCGTTATCGCGTCATGGAGGCGACGGGGCTTTCCACGTTCTGACAGCTGATGGTGCATGCCGCGTTCTGAACGTGAACAGACTAGTCGACGTGCGTCACGGCCTGGCGGCGGGGATCGATGTGCCAGGCCAGGCCGAGTCGCGCATTGCGTTCCAGTTCGGCAATGACCTGGGCCCCGAGCAGCAGGATAATGGCCCCCACTTCCAGGCTCAGCAGCACGACCACCAGGGTCGCCAGGGAGCCGTAAACCGCGTTCACCAGCGAGATGTTGGCAAAGTAGAAGACCAGCAGCAGGCGCACCCCCTCCCATAGCAGCGCGGCGACGAAGCCGCCCACCACGGCGCGACGCAGGGCGATCTTCACCACCGGCAGGAACTTGTAGATGGCGCTGAACAGCAGGAAGACGCCGAGGAAGCTGGTCAGGTTGAGCATCGGCTCGGAGAGGCCGGCCAGCGGCAGTTCACGCTCGAAGAGGGCTACCCACAGGGCATTCATCGAGCTGACCAGGCTGACCAGGAGGGTCAGGGCCAGCAGGCCCGCCCCGAGTACCAGCATGAAGCCATAGGGCAGCAGCACCGAGACCCAGGCACTGCGCCTGGTCAGGTGCGTGTCCGGCGCGTGGAAGATGATCGCCAGGGCGTCCTCGAGCATGCGAAAGGCGAAGGAACTGAACAGCAGCAGCACAGGAAAGCCCAGTATGCCGATCACGTCCCGGGAGTCGAGGAGGGTGCGGACCGCCTCGAGCAGAACCTCGGCATGGGCGGGGGCCAGGTGGCGTGCCTGGACGGTGAGCACCTCGAGCAGGTGCTGCTGGTCGACCACGCCGGCCAGAAGTACCACCATCAGGGCGAACAGCGGCACGATGGAGAGCAGGATGTTATAACCCACGCCACCGGCAAGCAGGATGCCGCGGTTGCGCAGAAAGGCGCACAACACACGCCACAGGAAGTGCAGAACACGTGGCAGCAAGGTGAAGAGCAGACGTCGGTAGCGAACAGGTGGTGATGTCATCGGGGCTGCCGTGCGAGAGTGCTTGCGCCATCATAGGCGCTTTCGGCGTCGTCTAGTCAAACCCCCTTCCCGCAATGCCCTTGAATACAGGAGAGAGTCATGGACCCGGATTCCCGGCCCGAGCGCAAGTCGAAACGCAGCGAGCTTGAGCGACACTTCGAGGCCTTCCTCTGGAGCTCGCGCCTGATGGTCCTCTTGGCCGTGGTGCCGGCGCTGCTGGGGGCCCTGGTGCTCTTCATCATCGCCAGCCTGGATATCCTCTCGGTACTGGCCGATACCTGGCGCCACTACACCGGCGGGGGGGCCGACATCCACAAGAGCGTGGTCACCAATATCATCGTCGCCGTGGATATCTACCTGATCGCTCTGGTGCTGATGATCTTCGGCCTCGGGGTGTACAAGCTCTTTGTCTCGCGCATCGAGCCCGTCGAGGGGCGCGACCCCCAGCATCCCTTCAACGTCAGCTCCCTCGACCAGCTCAAGGACAAGATCGCCCGAGTGGTGATACTGGCCGTGATCATCGAGTTCTTCCGGGCCGTGGTGGGAATCAGCTTCGATACGCCGCTGGACGCCATCTACCTGGCGCTGTCGGTGCTGGCCCTGGCTCTCGCCCTTTACCTGATGGCGCTGGCGCACAAGCAGGAGTGACGGCGGGCTTGAGAACAGAGCCTGCCGTGCCGCGCCACCGGAGCGCCTGGGGGCCAATACCGCCCCTGGACGTGATCATGTTGCTTGCATTGCATGGTGAACGGCAAGGTGGTCCGGTCACCATCGCTGGCTACACTGAAAGGTGTCCTTCACAGAGGTCGCGGGCGTTGTCCCGCTTTCCCCTATGATGCGTCGGCAAGGAGAGCAACGTGCGAAACATCATCTATATCATTGGCCTGGTCGTGGTGGTGCTGTTCATTCTGTCCCTGCTTGGATTGCGCTGATTCACCCCCATTCCTGTCGCGGCACTTGAGGCTGGATCCCGACCTACGAGCTCACGCCACTCATTTCGCTTCCAGCATGCCCTCGACGAGGGCATGCAGTTCCTGCTGGAACTGCCCTCCAGGAGAAGGCGGATGAGGATCCGCCGTGATGGCGACGGTAAGTTCCCGCTCAGGAATCACGTAAAGTGCCTGGCCACCAAACCCCCTGCCGTAGTAGACCCGTTCGTCGGCCAGGGTCGTGACGAACCAGCCATAGCCATAGCCGTCGCCGGTCCAGGGCGATGTGCCCCGCGGCTGCCAGGAGGCTTCGACCCAGCCATCCGGCAACACGCGGGTGCCGTCGATCACGCCGTCGTTGCGATAGAGTTCACCGATCTGGACCAGGGCTCGCGGGGACAGACGCATGTCGTTACCGCCGAAGTAGATCCCCTGGGGATCGCGCGGCCAGGCGGGAATCGTGATGTTAAGCGGCTTGCCCAACAGTCGCCTCGCCAGCGCCAGGGTACTCTCGCCGCTGGCACGGGTCAGGGCGGCCGAGAGCAGGTGGCTCGACCCCGTCGAGTAGAGCATTCGCCCGCCCGGCTCGTCCACGAAGGGCCGCGACAGGGCGTCTCGCACCCAGTCGGGACTGGCCACCCAGGCACCGTAGTTGCCGCCGGAGGTGCGTTCGAGCCCGGCCTGCAGCGACATCAGGTGTCCGACGGTGATCTCCCGGACACGTGGATCGGCGTCGGCCGGCACCCTGTCGCCGAGCAGTTCGGCGACAGGCTGGTCGGGGGAGTCGAGCACTCCTTCCTCGATGGCGGCGCCGACCAGCGCCGCCAGTACCGTCTTGGACAACGACTTGATGTTGGCCGGCCGGTCGACCCCGGGCCCGCCATAGGCGCGTTCCAAGCGGATCTCACCCCGTTGGGCCACCACCACTGCGTGCAGGCGGTCGAGGCGTTCGGCCTGGGCGTCGAGGTGTTCCAGCGCGACCTGCGGGAGGACTGCCTGTTCAGGCGTCTCGCCGGCAGGCGCATGGCATGGCGACGCGGCAGCCAGCATAATGAGCAGGATACCCAGGGCGCGCAGGGTCTCGTAGGGGCGGGGGATCGTCATCGGGACTCCTTTGCGCGCTGTGATGTTGATCCGCGGGGGCGACCCGACATTCGAGGCGTCAGCGCCCTCAGGGTTCCACCCTATTTCTTACATTGCCAGCGAGGCAGCATGGCCAAGTTCGAAACGATCGATACGGCGATCATTCCGGGGCAGGGCAGCGAGCTGAGACTCCTGAAGCGCAACGACGAGTTCTCCATCCGCATCGCCGGGGCCCCCGGCGAGCTGATGAATACCCGCCTGCACGGCTCCGAGGATGCCCTGGCGGAGCTGGCCTGCCAGCGAGTCGCCGACCGCCCCGGCGCCCGGGTACTGGTCGGCGGGCTGGGCATGGGTTTCACCCTGGCCGCGGCGCTGAAGGCGCTGGGCGAGGACGCCGAGGTCGTCGTCGCCGAGCTGGTGCCGGGGGTGGTGGAGTGGAACCGGGGGCCGCTCGGTGTTGCCGCCGGTCGCCCCCTCGACGACCCGCGTACCCGCGTCAGCGTGGGAGATGTCGGTCTACTGCTGCGCCGCGAGCCTGGCGGTTTCGACGCCATCATGCTCGACGTGGACAATGGCCCCGAGGGGCTGACGCGCCGGGAGAACGACTGGCTCTACTCGCCTCGAGGGCTTGCCGCGGCCCAGCAGGCGCTGCGGCCCGACGGTGTGCTGGCGGTCTGGTCGGCAGGTCAGGATCCGGCCTTCACCGAGCGATTGCGGCGTGTCGGCCTGCTGGTCGAGGAGGTCACGGTGCGCGCCCATCGCCCCGGCAAGGGGGCCAAACACCGGATCTGGCTGGCAAGTTGACACACTATCGTACCCGACATCGGTCGGGCCCACTTTCACGACAAGGCAGACAGTATGCTGGAACTCTCTCGCCAGGTGAGCATTCCCGACCACGAGATCGAGATGCAGGCCGTGCGCGCCCAGGGGGCCGGCGGACAGAACGTCAACAAGGTCGCCACTGCCATTCACCTGCGCTTCGATATCCAGGCGTCGAGCCTGCCCGAGGGCTTCAAGGAGAAGCTGCTGGCACTGGGCGATCAGCGCATTACCCGCGACGGGGTGGTGATCATCAAGGCCCAGAGTCATCGCACTCAGGAGCGCAATCGCGCCGAAGCCCTGGCGCGACTCAAGGCGCTGATCAAGAGCGTCATGTACGCCCCGAAGAAGCGCATCGCGACTCGCCCCAGCAAGGGCGCCAAACAGCGCCGCCTGGACAGCAAGAAGAAACGCAGCCGGCACAAGGCGTTGCGCGGCAAGGTCGAGACATGACGTTGATAGGTGCATCGGAGATCGGGTGGCGACTCCACACCGGGCGTGTATGCTGAAAGTCGTGACGACGAAGGCTGGCCACCCTTGGCCGGTGACATCCAACCACGCAGGGGGATACATCGATGGCAGATACGTCGATGAGTGAGCTTTTCAAGGACAACCGCGTCAAGGGCCTGGCGGCCGTGGCGGTGGTTGCCATCATCTGGGCCCTGTTTGCCCAGTCCAGCGTCAGCTCCAGCAATGAGGCCCGCGAGTCGCTGCAGACGCGACTCGATAACGTCCAGGCCGAAAACGAGTCCTTGTCCGGTCGCGTCGAGGAACTTCAGAGCGCCGCGGGGAACCTCGATGAACTGGCAGCGCAGCGCAGCGAAATCGAGGAGCAGCAGCAGGCCGCTCAGGCCGAGCTGGAGCGCATGGAGGGCGAGGTCGCCACGGCGCGCACCGAGCTGGAAGAGGCCCAGGCCTCGGTAGAGGCGGTGCAGGCCGATCTGGAAGCCCGCCAGGGTGAACTCGAGGCCGCCGACGAAGCCCTCGCGTCCACCCAGGAGGAGCGACAGCAGGAAGCGCAGGCCCGCGACGAGGCCCAGGCGTCGCGTCAGGAAGCCGAGGAGGCCCGCCAGGCCGCCGAAGTTGCCCGTCAAGAAGCCGAGGAGGCCCGCCAGCAGGCCGAACAGGAGCGCAGCGACGCGGTCTCCGCCCGCGACGAGGCCCGTGCCGAACTCGAGGGACTGCAGGACGAGATCGCTTCGGCCGAGGACAATCTAGCCGGCCTCAACGAGGAGATTTCAGCCAGGCAGGAGGAGCGTGATACCCTCCAGCAGGAGCTCAGCGAGCTCGAGGCCAGCCGCGACGAGGCGAGTGAGGCGCTGGAGTCGACCCGTAGTGAGCTGGAGGAGGCCAAGTCACAGGTCGACCAGGCTCGCGAGACGTTCAAGGACCTCGAGGTCGCCATCAAGGTGGGCCGTGAGGAGGTCGCCGAGATCGAGTCTCAGGTCGAGTCCCGCCAGTCCCAGCTCGAGCGCCTGGAAGGTCAGCTCGAGACCTGGCGCAACGAACTGTCCCGTCTGGAGGAGAGCGTGCAGGCCGGGGAGGGGGACGGCGCGTCCTCTCAGCAGCAGTCCGGTACCCAGGAAGATGGCAATGGCGGTGCTGCCCAGCAGGGAACCGATACCCAGGAAGATAGTAACGCCGGTGCTGCTCAGCAGGAGTCGGGGTCCCAGGAAGATGACAACGGCGGTTCTGCTCAGGAGGAAGGTGAGGCCGAGGAAGAGGCCAAGTCAGACTGATCACCTCTTCGGAGCGGTCTAGCACGCATGACGGCGAGCCAAGGGCTCGCCGTCATGCGTTGGCAGGCATTGCATGGCAGGGCGACCCGCCGGGTATACTGACCTTTCGTGCCGCTTGCATGGCACCCCCAACTGAATAAGGAGCGAGTCGTGATCGAAGGGGTCAAGCATATCGTCGCCGTGGCATCCGGCAAGGGCGGGGTGGGCAAGTCCACTGTGACCGTCAACCTGGCATTGGCCATGGCCGCCGAAGGCTATCGGGTCGGCATCCTTGATGCCGACATCTATGGCCCCAGCCAGGCGCAGATGCTGGGGGTGGGCGAGGGCGTGCGTCCCCAGTCCGCAGGCGAGAATCGCTTCAAGCCGCTCGAGGCGCATGGCATCCAGGCCATGTCCATGGCCTTCCTGGTCGACATCCGCGAGCCCATGGTCTGGCGAGGGCCCATGGTCGCTGGCGCCTTTCAGCAGATGCTCACTCAGACCGTCTGGGACAATCTGGACTACCTGTTCATCGACATGCCGCCGGGTACCGGCGACATCCAGCTGACCCTGGCCCAGAAGGTACCGGTGGACGGCGCGGTGATCGTCACCACGCCCCAGGACATTGCGCTACTGGACGCGCGCAAGGGCATCGAGATGTTCCGCAAGGTCAACGTGCCGGTCCTCGGGGTCGTGGAGAACATGAGCCTGCACATCTGTTCCAACTGCGGCCACAGCGAGCCGATCTTCGGCGAGGGCGGGGGCGAGCGCATTGCCCAGGAGTACGAGACCCAGGTGCTCGGTCGCCTGCCCTTGACCCTGTCGATTCGCGAACAGGTGGATGGTGGGCAGCCCACCGTGGTGGCCGAGCCGAAGGGCGAGGTGACCGCGACCTTCCGCGACATGGCGCGCCAGGTCGCCGACCAGATCCGCGGCCAGGGCACCGAGGGACCCGAGATCTCCTTCAGCGAGTGAGATGGCTACTGCCGTGACCTTCCCTTCCGGGGCCGCTATGATGTGGCCCCGGTTTTCTTTCGCCGGTTCCCCTAGACACAGTGCAGGACGTTTCGATGAGCATCAAAGCCGACAAGTGGATACGCCGCATGGCCGAGCGGGAAGGCATGATCGAGCCCTTCGAGCCCGATCAGGTACGCTACGAGAACGAGCGGCGGGTGATCTCCTACGGGACGTCCAGTTACGGCTACGACGTGCGCTGCGCCGACGAGTTCAAGGTGTTCACCAACATCCACTCCGCGGTGGTGGACCCCAAGGGCTTCGACGAGAAGAGCTTCGTCGACATCAAGGGGGATGTCTGCGTGATTCCCCCCAATTCCTTCGCCCTGGCACGCACCGTGGAGTATTTCCGCATCCCGCGTAGCGTGCTGACTATCTGCCTGGGCAAGTCTACCTATGCCCGGTGCGGCATCATCGTCAACGTCACCCCGCTGGAACCCGAGTGGGAAGGGCATGTGACCCTGGAGTTCTCCAACACCACCAACCTTCCGGCGCGCATCTATGCCAACGAGGGGGTGGCGCAGATGCTGTTCCTGGAGTCCGACGAGGTCTGCGAGACCTCCTACAAGGACCGCGGCGGCAAGTACATGGGGCAGCGCGGCGTGACCCTGCCCAGGACCTGACAGCGCCGAGCTACAAGCGCCGAGCTACAAGCGCCGAGCTACAAGCGCCGAGCTACAAGCGAACCCCGAAGGCCGAGACCTTCGGGGTTCGCTTTTGCACGAGATCGTCAAATACTGCTGGCCGCTTGGCCGCTTGGCCGCTTGGCCGCTTGGCCGCTTGGCCGCTTGGCCGCTTGGCCGCTTGGCCGCTTGGCCGCTTGGCCGCTTGGCCGCTTACTCCTCGGCGTCCTCGTCCAGCTCCTCGGCGGCATCGGCATGGGAGAGTCGCATGCCGGTGGGAGGAAGCTCGACGCCGTCCATGGTGGCACTATCGCCCTTGAGCTGCAGTCGCCCCTCCAGAAACCAGCGCACAGCGATCGGATAGATCAGGTGCTCACGGGCCTGCACCTTGGCCTGGAGACTCTCTTCCGTGTCGTCCTCGGCGACAGCCACCTCTGCCTGCAGGGCGACCGGTCCGCCATCCAGCTCTTCGGTGACGAAATGCACGCTGCAGCCGTGCGTGTCCACGCCATCGGCCAGCGCGCGGGCATGGGTATGCAGGCCCTGGTAGTCCGGCAGCAACGAGGGGTGGATATTGAGCATCCGGCCCAGGAAGCGGTTGACGAAGCGCGGAGTGAGAATGCGCATGAAGCCGGCCAGCACGATCAGGTCGGGCTCGTGACGCTCGATGACCTTGATCAGGGCACCATCGTAGGCGTCGCGGCTGTCGTATTCGCGGTGGGGCAGGGCCACGGCATCGATGCCGGCATCCTTGGCACGCTTGAGTCCGTAGGCATCCGGCTGATTGGAGATCACCGCGACGATCTCGCCGCCCAGCGCGTCATGACTCTGGGCGTCGATCAGTGCCTGGAGGTTACTGCCGCTGCCGGAGATCAGCACCACCACTCGCCGCGTTTCGCTGGGCTCGGGGGTGAAGGCGTTCAGGGTGTCACTCTGGTAGTTGGTCCCGCTCATCCTTCGAGGTTCTCCAGCTGGACCTGCTCCTCGGCATCACCCCGCGCGGTGATCACACCGATGCGGTGGACCGTCTCGCCCAGGCCCTGCAGGTGGGCACGGGCCTGGTCGGCCTTCTCCGCCGGGACCACGATCACCATGCCGATGCCGCAGTTGAGCACACGGTGCATCTCGTGTTCCTCGACGTTGCCCTGTGCCTGGAGCCAGTCGAAGACGGCCGGACGCGTCCAGCTGGACGCATCGATGCGCGCCGCCAGGGTCTCGGGCAGCACGCGGGGAATGTTCTCGAGCAGGCCGCCGCCGGTGATATGTGACAGGGCATGTACCGGGATATCGGTCTCCTTGAGCAACGACAGCAGCGGCTTGACATAGATGCGTGTGGGAGCGAGCAGGGCCTCGCCCAGCGACCGCCCGTCGATGGCGGTGTCCAGCGAGGCGTCGCCGACCTCGAGGATCTTGCGGATCAGCGAGTAACCGTTGGAATGGGGGCCGGAGGAGGCCAGTCCCAGCAGCACGTCGCCCTCGCCGACCTTCTTGCCGTCGAGGATCTCGGACTTCTCCACCACGCCGACGCAGAAGCCGGCGAGGTCATAGTCACTGCCCTCGTACATGCCAGGCATCTCGGCGGTCTCGCCGCCCACCAGGGCGCAACCGGCCTGCTCGCAGCCCTCGCCGATACCGGTCACCACGTCGGCGGCGATATCCACGTCCAGCTTGCCCGTGGCATAGTAGTCGAGGAAGAACAGCGGTTCCGCACCGGCCACCACCAGGTCATTGACGCACATGGCCACAAGGTCGATGCCGATGGTGTCATGGCGGCCGAGGTCCATGGCCAGGCGCAGCTTGGTGCCGACGCCGTCGGTACCGGATACCAGCACCGGCTCCCGGTAGCCGGTCGGCAGCTCGCACAGGGCGCCGAAACCACCCAGTCCGCCCATCACCTCGGGGCGGATAGTGCGTTTGGCGACGCCCTTGATGCGGTCGACCAGGGCATTCCCGGCATCGATGTCGACCCCGGCATCCTTGTAACTGAGCGATGCCCCGGTCGGGCGATTGGTGGAATCGGTCATGTCGCTTCCTGTATGAGATGGGCGCTCGCGATGCCTGTCGCAGGGCGACGCGCAACGGTCAGGTTTGGGCGATGAATTGTAGCATCACGGCGCGCGGCTGGCAGCCTGCCGGTCGCGTCGGAACAGGGAGGAAGCGATGCACAGACAGTGGTGGGTGGCGGCCGCGGTGGCGGCGGTGGGACTGTGGTTCCTGATCAGTATCGAGCCGGTGCTGACGCCCTTTTTCGTCAGCATGATCCTGGCCTATCTGGGCGACCCCCTGGCCGACCGCCTCGAGGCTCACGGCCTCTCGCGGCGCCTGGCGGTCTCGCTGGTCTTCCTGCTGCTGACACTGGTCATTGTGCTTACCCTACTGCTGGTGGTGCCGATACTGGGCCGACAGCTCGGCCAGCTGATCGAATCGCTGCCGGCAGTGCTCAACTGGGCCCAGCAGACCGTGGTGCCGCGCATCCAGTCGCTGACCGGCATGGACCTCTCCACCGACATCGACGAGATGCGCCAGGCGATCGTCGACAACTGGAAGGAGACCGGGACCTTCGCCGCCAGCCTGCTGGCCCAGGCCTCGCGTTCCGGCCTGGCGTTTGTCGCCTGGATCGGCAACCTGGCGCTGATTCCCGTGGTGACCTTCTACCTGCTGCTGGACTGGGACGTCCTGGTTGCCAAGGTGCGCGGCTCGCTGCCGCGCAGCTGGGAGCCCGCCGTGGTGCGCCTCGCCGGCGAATGCGACGAGGTGCTGTCGTCTTTCCTGCGTGGCCAGCTGATCGTCATGCTCTGCCTGGGGGTGATCTATGCGGTGGGGCTGACCCTGCTGGGTGTGCGCTTCGGCTTGCTGATCGGCCTGCTTGCGGGTCTCGCCAGCATCGTGCCCTATCTCGGGGTGATCGTGGGCATTTCCGTGGCCGGAGTGGTGGCGTTCTTCCAGTTCGGCGACTGGCTGATACTGCTCGGCGTCGCGGCGGTGTTCGGTTTCGGTCAGCTGGTCGAGAGCGTGGTGCTCCAGCCCAAGCTGCTCGGCGACAAGATTGGCCTGCATCCGGTGGCCGTTATCTTCGCCGTACTGGCCGGTGGGCAGCTGTTCGGTTTCACCGGGGTGCTGCTGGCGCTGCCCGTAGCCGCCATGCTGATGGTGGTGTTGCGTTATCTCCACGAGCACTATAAAAACAGCACGTTGTATGACGCCGGACGTCAACGTACCCACGACGAGGAGTCGCCATGAGTCGAGCACCCGCGCAGTTGCCGCTGGGCGTGGGGCTGCGCGACGACGCCACCTTCGCCAACTTCTACCCCGGGCCCAATGCGACCCTGGTCGACCGGCTAGTGCACCAGCTCGACGACGGCGGCGAACCCTTCCTCTACGTATGGGGCGCTTCCGGCACAGGGCGTAGCCACCTGCTGCAGGCCGCTTGCCATGCGGCATCCGACCGCGACTGCCGTGCGCTGTACCTGCCCCTGACGGAGCTCGGGCACTTCCCGCCGCTGATGCTCGAGGAGATCGAGCGCCTGGATCTGGTGGCGATCGATGACCTCGACCGCGTGATGGGACGCAAGCGCTGGGAGGAGGCATTGTTCCACGCGTTCAATCGTCTGCGGGATGCCGGCAAGCGCCTGGTAATCGCTGCCGAGGCGCCGCCACGTCAGCTGCCGGTGAAACTTCCTGACCTGGCGTCGCGACTCACCTGGGGTATGACCTTCCACCTGCAGGGACTCGATGACGCCGGACGCCTGGCGGCGCTTCAGCTGCGGGCCCGGGGTCGTGGCATGCAGTTGCCCGATGAGGTAGCCAGCTACATCCTGCATCGCGGACCGCGACGGCTGGATGCACTTTTCGAGACCCTGGCGGCCCTGGATCGCGCCTCGCTATCTGCCCAGCGCAAGCTGACCATTCCCTTCGTCAAGCAGGCGCTGGGCTGGTAGGAGGCCTCCCGGAGTTCGGCGCACGCTGCTTCAAATGCCCCGTGCTCCCTCAATCCGACAGGATGGGCGTGGCGGTGCTAGCCGATCCCGTTGCAGAGTTGGTCGGCACTGAAGCGGTAGGAGTACAGGACGTCCTTCTGCAGGAAGCCATAGCGCGTCAGTGTCTGTTGCCAGTCTCCGTTGCGCTTCTCTTCCAGCAACGCCTCGTTTACCGCGTCTCGCAGGTCTTCGGCATCCAGGGGGAAGGCGAAGCCGCCGAAGTAACGTACCTCACGACCGTCGATCACCGGATCGGTGAAGTTGAATTCCGCCTCCACCTGCGGGCTCATCTGCTCCATGGACGCTACCGTCATCCCGGTGGCGGCGAAGGCATCGGCTCTCCCGCGGACGATGGCCTCGATGGCATCCTGGTGGCGCTCTACCGTGATGATCCGGTCCGGGTCGATACCCAGGGCATTGAACATGTCCTGGGTGACCGTGCCCTCCTGAACCGCGACACGTATGGTGTCAGGGCGTTCGATGAAGTCCTCGTAGGCCCGAATGCGGTTGGGGTTGGAGGCCAGTACCAGCAGCCCTTCGCCATAGGAGGTGTTGGGGTCAGAGAAGAGCACGCGCGCGCAGCGTTCGGGCATGATGGCCATCTCCGCTGCGGCCATGTCGAAGCGACCGACTTCCAGCCCCGGGATGAGGTTCTTGAATTCCGTCTCCACCCATTCGATCTCCTCGATGCCGAGATCATCCAGGATGCGCCGAGCGACCTCCGGGCCGACTCCCAGCGGCTCACCTTGCTCGTTCAGGTAGCCATAGGGCTTCTCGTTGGCGACGGCGATGCGGATCACGCCGCGCTGCTGGATCTCCTTGAGGGTATCAGCCTGCAGCCCGGGAATGGCCAGCAGGGTGGCAAGAGCGCTAGCCATAAGGGGCAATCTGCCCTGGGAAAACGTCATTGGTGTCATTGTTAGTGCCCCCGCGTAGCGTCGTTCCGACACTTACCGCGTCCCGGATCACTCGGGTATCGGCCATGGCGCATAAGCCGCTGGGTCGGAGCGATGTGTGAGGTGCCATGATCCGTGGCGTGTCTACGACTCGAAGCCATCATGGCGGCATGTCCGCCATCCGGCGATAGCGGTGAATTAAGCGTAGAAGTACCGTTGATGGGATGCTAGGCCGCGAACAGCCACTATGGCAGTTCACGGACAACGACTGTCAGCGATGTCCTACAAGCGACGGTAAGTCTCAGCCCCCCAGTACCAGGGAACTCAACGACTGAGTTCTATGCTGCGAGACTGGCCGTTGCTCAGGCTGACCTGGCGGATGAGCACGCGGGTCTTGCCGGTGGATGGGTCCTGTCCGCTACCCGAGACATAGAACTCGCCGGCCGGCAGGCCCCCGAGGCGAAAGTAGCCATTGCCGTCGGTGCGGGTGGTGTGGGTGTACTCACGGGCCCGTGGATCGGCGGGCTCCACGGCACGGCCCGCCAGGGCCTGCTCCGCGGCCTCTGCAGAGTAGGTGGTCACCGGGGCTGCCGAGACGGGGCGATTGGCCACCGGGCGCCCGCCCAGCAACAGGCGCCCACTGATCTCGGCACTGCCGTTCTTCTCCAGGGTGGCATACTCCTCGGAGGGGAAGGCCACCTGGCGAGCGGCCCGTCCGGTCGTGGCAGGGTGATCGGCCCGTTCGGTCTCGCGGGGCGTCTCCATCTCGCGTGGCGCCTCCGTACCGCGTTCGATCACCTCGACGCGCTCACGCTCTCCCGCGGGATAGCGTGGTTCGATGATCTGACAGCCGGCCAGCGAGAGCCCCAGCAAGGCAGGAAGGATCCAACGTGTCATGTGCACTCTCCCGGATGGTGGACGACGCCCCGTGCCCGGTGAGCATAACGCAAAAGGGCCGCCGATCATCGATCGGCGGCCCTTTTGCGTTCAAGCAAGCGCCGGCGGTGCCGGCGCTATCAGGCTTACTTGGCTGCCTTGGTGGCAGTCTCGGTAGCCTGCTTGACGTTGTCTTCGGTCAGCTTCTGGCTCTGCTGCACGAAGTCCTGCTGCAGGGAAACGACCTTCTCGGCGTCGCCCTTCAGGCGCTCGGTCAGGTCCTTGGCGACCTTCTGCTGGCCTTCCATGTAGGTGCGCAGGCCTTCGGCATCTTTCACGTTCATCAGGCTGCGCAGCTGCGCCAGACCAGTGTCGGTGTAGGCCTTGCTGGCGTCCAGCTGGGCGTTGACCAGCTTCTCGGTGTAGTCCACGGACAGGGCGGCATAGGCGCGGGCCGGGCCGAAGAACATGGATTCGAACTGTTCGGTGAACTGCTTGGTGTCGAAGTTTTGCATCGTAAGTCCCTCCCAGGGATTTCGGATCAATTCGAAGGCCGTGGCGGTCTGCCGATGCCTTCTGCGTCTCTGTTGCGATGCACAATAGCAGAGCGGTTTGTGCAGTGCAACATTCTTTCTTTCGATGGAGGAGGTCTCTTGCAAGGCGGTCTGCTGGACACCATGTTGAATGGAGCATCATCCATCCCGAACATGAGGAGCCGGACATGAGCGACCATCGCATCGAGCGCGACAGCATGGGCGAGTTGGAGGTGCCGAGGGAGGCCCTCTACGGTGCCCAGACCCAGCGCGCCGTCAACAATTTTCCGGTCTCGGGCCAGCCGATGCCGACGGCCTTCATCCACGCCATCGCCCGGATCAAGCTGGCGGCGGCCCGGGTCAATCACGAGCTGGGTCTTCTCGACGACGCTCGGTCCCGAGAGATCGTTGCCGCCGCCGAGGCGATCCTCGCGGGCCACCTCGACGACCAGTTCCCGGTGGACGTCTTCCAGACCGGCTCGGGCACCTCCAGCAACATGAACGTCAACGAGGTAATCGCCAGGCGAGCCAGCCGCGATGGGGTGGAGGTCGGCGCCAACGACCACGTCAACATGGGGCAGTCGAGCAACGACGTGATTCCCACGGCGATCCATGTGTCCGCCGCGCTGGCAGTGACCAGCCAGCTGCGCCCGGCGCTGGAGCACCTTCGCGAGAGCATTGACGCGCGCGCCTTGGAGCTCGAGGACGTGGTCAAGACCGGGCGTACCCACCTGATGGATGCCATGCCGCTGCGCATGGGCCAGGAGCTGGGTGGCTGGTCGAGCCAGGTGGGGCAGGCGATCGAGCGACTGGACAGCGCCCTGGTGCGACTCTGTCGACTGGCCCAGGGTGGTACGGCGGTAGGCACCGGCATCAATGCCCATCCCGAGTTCGCCGAGCGCATGGCGCGGGACCTGAGCGAGCAGACGGGGCTATCGTTCTCGCCCAATGACAGCTTCTTCGCCAGCCTCGCTTCTCAGGATGCCGCGGTGGAACTCTCTGGACAGTTAAGGGGGCTGGCCTGCGTGGTGATGAAGATCGCCAACGACCTGCGCTGGATGAACTCCGGGCCTCTGGCCGGGCTCGGCGAGATCGAGCTCGAGGCCCTGCAGCCCGGTAGCTCGATCATGCCCGGCAAGGTCAATCCGGTGATCCCCGAGTCGGCTGCCCAGGCCGCCGCCCAGGTGATCGGGCTCGACACGGCGGTGACGGTGGCCGGGCAGAGCGGCAACTTTCAGCTCAATGTCATGCTGCCGCTGGTCGCCAACAACCTGCTGACCTCGATCACCTTGATGACCAACACCAGCCGGCTGCTGGCTGATCGCGCCATCGCTACCTTCAAGGTGCGCCACGACCACCTCGAGGGACCGCTGGCGCGCAACCCCATCCTGGTCACGGCGCTGAACGCGGTGATCGGCTACGACGCTGCGGCGGCCATCGCCAAGCACGCTTACCAGGCCGGACGGCCGATCATCGAGGTGGCCGAGGAGCAGACCGAACTGTCCAGAGCGGAGCTTGAACGACTTCTCGACCCCGCGACGCTGACGCGAGGCGGGGTACCGGAATAGCGCTCACTCCTGCTGGTCGCGCTCCTTGCCTTCCTTGATGGTCTCCCGGGCGTCGCGGTGCTCCTGCCCGTCGGCCTCGGGTGTCTCGTGCTCGTCGGCGCGGGAGGGGCGGTAACACAGGGTGGCCAGCATCGGGAAGTGATCGGAACCGATGTGTGGCAGGCGCTGCATGGCTTTTAGAGTGAAGTGCTCGCTGACGAATATGTGGTCCAGCGGCCAACGCAGGAGGGGATAGCTGGCGTGGAAGGTGCTGTACATGCCGCGCCCGCGGCGGGGATCGAGCATGCCACTGACCCGACAGAAGAGCCGAGTGGTGCGTGACCAGGCCACGTCGTTCAGGTCACCGGCCACCAGAGTGGGCACCGGGTCCTCGTGAATTGCCTTGCCCACCAGCAGCAGCTCGGCATCTCGCCACAGCGACTCCTCGCTCTCGTTGGGAGCCGGCGGGCGGGGATGCACGGCATGCAGGCGGACGACGTCACCGCTAGGCAGCGTGACGCCGGTATGGATCGAGGGGATATCGTCCTGAATAAGCCACTGGACCTCGGGGTCGACCAGCGGCCGCCGGGCATAGAGGTGCATGCCGTAGAGGTTGTCCAGCGGCACCCGCACCGCATCGGGCCAGTCCTCATGCAATGCCCCGTCGAGCTGCTCCTGCCACCAGGCGTCGGATTCCAGGGTCAAGACCAGGTCGGGCCGGTGTTGATGGATAAGCCGGGTCAGCGTCTCGGCATTGCGGTTGGTGGTGAGTACATTGGCGATCAGCAGCGTCAGGCAGCGGCTCTCCTGTCCCGGCTCGGTGCGCTGGACCTGCACCGGCCAGAACGGCGTCCAGGGCAGGATACGGGCCGTCTGAAGCGCGAGGGTGATAAGGCTCGACGCCATCGCGACCCACGACCAGGGCGGGGTGGCCAGCAGGGAGAGCAGAGCGGTCACCGCCGCCAGTGCGGCGAGCTGCAGGCGTGGAAACTCGCAGGCACGGATCCACCACCAGGTCAGCGGCGATCGCGCCACCAAGGTGACCACCAGCAGTGCGGTGGCGATCACCGCAAGCACAATCGAGAGCACGACATGACCTCCCTGTGGCCTCAGTGACGTCCCGTTCCCAGCCTACTCCGCATGCCATCGGCCGTGAATGCCTGGTCGTGAATGTCTAGAGCGCCTTGCGGCGCAGCAGGCCGGTGATGGCCTCGCCGATCAGCACCAGCACGATGATGGCGATCAGGATGGTGGCCACCGTCTGCCAGGCGAAGGTGTCGATGGAGCCCTGCAGGATCACGCCGATACCGCCGGCCCCGACCAGCCCCAGTACCGTGGACTCGCGAATGTTGATGTCCCAGCGCAGGATGACGATGGCGAAGAAGGCCGGCATCACCTGGGGGACGACGGCATAGGCAATCACTTTCGCCTTGGAGGCGCCGGTCGCTTCCATGGCCTCCACCGGGCGGCGGTCGATCTCCTCGATGGCCTCGCCCATCAGCTTGCCGATGAAGCCCACCGAGCGGAACATGATGGCCAGTATCCCGGCCAACACCCCGGGGCCGAAGATCGCCACGAACAGCAGCGCCCAGATGATGGTGTTCACCGAGCGGCTCGAGACCAGGATGAAGCGCCCCAGCCACAGGCAGGCACGGTTGGGTGTGGTGTTCTGGGCGGCGATGTAGGAGACCGGCAGGGCGATAAAGATGGTCAGCATGGTGGCGAGCGTGGCGATATGCACGGTCTCGATCATGGCATTGACGATCTCGCCGAGGCGGCTTGGATCCGGTGGCCACATGCGTGCCCCAAGGCTCGAGATCTGGTTGGGGGCATCCCATACCCAGGGCCAGAAGATGTCGATGTCGCGCACCGCCCAGACGACCAGCATCAGCGTCACCAGCATTACGCCGTAACGGATGAGCTGCTCCCTGGGGTTGTAGCGTCGCCAGATACGATCGGCGAGCAGGTCGGCGTCCTCTACCATATCTTCTTCCTTACCCAGCCGCTGACGCCTTCGCTGACCAGGATCACCGCGATTATCACCAGCAGGATGGCGAAGGCGAAGTCATAGTCGTAGCGCCCGAAGGCATTCATCAGGGTGCTGCCGATGCCACCCGCCCCGACGATACCCACCACCGCAGAGGCACGCAGGTTGCTGTCGAGCTGGTACATGGAGAGTCCCACCTGGCGCGGCAGGATCTGCGGGAAGACGGCATAGTAGAGAGTTGCCAGATAGCCCGCGCCCGTGGCGCGCATGGCCTCCACCTGGCCCCAGTCGATTTCCTCGATCTCCTCGGCGAGCAGCTTGCCGACGAAGCCAATGGAGTAGAGGGTCAGGGTCAGGATGCCGGCCAGGGGACCGAAGCCCACCGCGGCGACGAAGAGGATGGCGACGATTACCGGATGGAAACTGCGCGAGACGATGATCACCGCGCGCCCCACCAGGTAGACAGGCAGGGGGGCGATGTTGCGTGCCGCCATCACCGCGAAAGGAATCGACAGCAACACCCCGAGCAGGGTGGCCAGGATGGCGATCTGCAGACTCTCCGTGAAGCCGGTCAGCAGCAGGTCGAAGCGCGAAAAGCTCGGCGGGAAGCCGCCGCCGAAGATGCGCGCTGCCCGAGGCAACCCTTCGCTGATGCGCTCCCAGTTGAAGGGCAGGGTGGCGAAGGCCCACACCAGATAGACGACCACCACCGCCAGCATGCCATAGCGCATGATGGGGTTGGCGATGAAGGGCGGCTTGCGCCAGGTCCGCGATGTCGTTGCCCGGCTGGTGTCAGGCCTGGTCATGGCGGATCTCCCGTTCAGCCTTTCCAGGGGCAGCCTGCGGGGTGGCACTCTCATCCTCCGGCGACTCGATGCCACCGTAGATGGCATCCAACGCCTCCTTGTCGAAGTCGGCGGGAGTGCCATCGAAGATCATGGTGCCGTGGCGCAAACCGACGATACGGTCGGTATAGGTCCTGGCCTGGGCCACATTGTGAATGTTGATCAGCACCGGCAGCGACAGCTCGCTGGCCAGGCTTTGCAGCAGCACCATGATCTGCTCGGAGGTGCGCGGGTCCAGCGAGGCCGTTGGCTCGTCGGCCAGCAGCACCTCCGGTTCCTGCATGAGGGCGCGGACCACGCCGACCCGCTGGCGTTCTCCGCCGGAGAGTTCGTCGGCGCGCTTGTTGGCATAGTGGGCGATGCCCACTCGCTCCATCAGCACGAAGGCCCGCTCGATATCCGCGGTTGGATAGCGGCGGGTAATGGCCTGGAAGAGGCTGACGTAGCCGAGTCGGCCGGCCAGCACGTTCTCCATCACCGTGAGGCGATCGATCAGGTTGAAGCCCTGGAAGACCATGCCGATCTTGCGTCTAGCCCGCCGAAGGTCACGGTGTCGGAGATTGACGAGTTCGGTGCCGTTGAGCTTGATCGACCCCGAGGTGGGTTCCACGAGGCGGTTGATGCATCGAAGCATGGTGCTCTTGCCCGCGCCCGAGGCGCCGACGATGGCGACCACGCTGTTGTCCTCGACGCTCAGATCAAGCCCCTTGAGCACAGGGTCATCGTGGCCATAACGCTTGATCAGGTTGGATATCTCTAGCATCGGCGAGTCCCGGAGGGCGAAGGATCAACGAGACAGCGACGCCGGCCTTCGAGGGAAGGCCGGCGTCGTGCTGCCAGGCGTGGATTACTCGAGGTTGTCGGGGGTGTACTCGACCCCGTTGGCCTCCTGGATGGTGCGGATGACCTTCCAGTGCTCCTGATAGTTGATGGGGATGAATTTCTCGACCCCCTCGAATTCCTCCCCCAGTTCGGTGCCGGCGAACTCGAAGCTGAAGAAGGCCTCCTCGATCTTGTCGACCAGATCGGGATGCAGGTTGTGGGCATAGGTGTAGGACGTGGTCGGGAAGCGGTCGGACTCGTAGATGATCTTGACGTCCTCCGGGTCATAGAGGTCGCGGGCGGCCATCCGATCGACGACTTCCGAGGCTACCGGTGCCGCATCGTAGTCCTGGGCCACCACCCCCAGCATGGACTGGTCGTGGCTGCCTGAGTAGATGACCTCGTAGTCCTCGTCGGGGACGATGCCCTCTTCGGGGAACAGGGCTCGCGGCGCCTGGTTGCCGGAGTTGGAGGTGGGCGAGGTATGGGCGACGCGCTTGCCCTTGAGGTCAGCCATCTCGTCGATGCCGGAGTCGACGTGGGTATAGAGCTGGAGGGTATAGCCGAACTGGCCGTCATCCGAGCCCATCAGGGCGAAGGGGACGGCGCCGGCCAGGTTGACGGCGAAAGGCGTCGGGCCGGTGGAGAAGCCGGCGATATGCAGGCGACCGCTGCGCATCGCCTCGACCTGGGCCGAGTTGGATTGCACGGCAAAGAAGCGTACGTCGCGTCCGGTAACGTCCTGCAGGTGGTCGATGAAGGGTTGCCAGATGTCGGAATAGATCGCCGGATCCTCGACCGGGGTATAGGCGAAGATCAGGGTGTCGGGGTCGGCCCACTCGGATTCGTCGGCCGGGCGGTCGGCGACCATGTCGCCGTTCTCGTCGCAGTAGATGTCATCCAGGGCGCCACGCTCGCAATCGTCCTGTGCCTGGACCTGAGTGGCGGCCAGCAGGGCAAGCGGCAACAGCGAGGAGAGGGCCAGCTTGGTGAGTGGGTGCTTTCGAGACCGGAGGGGATGATGGATCATGGCGTGCCTCGTGAGATTATTGTTGTGCAGGACGTTCGGATCTCGACATGTCGATGATTGATTCCGAATAACCCTTTCCAATCTAGAGTTCGTGACAAAACTATGTCAAACACTTTCCCCGCGGCGTCGGGCCACTGGCATAACCGCTACCTGCTCATGCGCCATGGTCACAGCCTGGCCAACCAGCAGGGGCTGATCATCAGCACGCCGGAGCATGGGCTGGCTGGCTTCGGCCTCTCGTCCCGGGGCCGGGAGCAACTCGATGGGCTGCTGTCAGACTGGTGCTGGGCGATCCCCGCCCGGATCCTGCATTCGGACTTCCGTCGCACCACCGAGACGGCAGCCCGTATCGCGCAGCACTTCGGGCTGCGGTTCGAGGCCGATACGCGGCTGCGGGAACGCCACTTCGGTGCGCTCGAGGGGGAGGGAGATTACCGCTATGCCGAGGTCTGGGCACGGGACGCCCGTGACCCGGCGCATCGCCATGCCGGCGTCGAGGCCGTCGCAGAGGTGGCCGCGCGCATGACGGAGCTGATCGCCGACCTGGAGCAGCACCATGCGGGGGAAACCATCCTGCTGGTCAGTCACGGGGATCCCCTGCAGATCCTGCTGACTGCCTTGGAGGGCCGCGAGCTTAGCCAGCACCGCGAGCGAGATCCGCTCGCGCCGGCCAGTGTCACCGTTCTGTGATTTCTTTTCTTTGGCGCCTGATCTCAGGCCGTGCGTCGCGGTCGAGATCGATCTGCGCGGGGATGCACCCGGGTAGATGGCTTCGATGGGGTAGGGGGGAGGCTCCCCTGGCGAGCCAGCCGTTCCTCCAGGTACTCCCCCAGGCGCCGAGTCTCGACCGCATTGAGACGCAGGGCCAGCTTGGTACGCCGCCACAGGATGTCCTCGAGGGAGCGCGCCCATTCCTGCTCGATAAGATAGTCCACCTCGGCCGCGGTCAGCCCGGCGCCAAAAGCCTGCCCCAGGGCGGCCTGAGAGTCCCTGCCGTCCAGAAACTCCCGGCATAGCGAGCCATAGGAGCGAGCAAAGCGCCGGGCCTGCGCGGCATCCAGGAAGGGGTAGTCCTCCAGCAGTTGTGACTCGAAGGCGGCCTGGTCGCCAATGTCGCCGCCCGGCAGCGGCGTTTCGGCGGTCCAGGGGGCGGCCATCGCCGGCAGGTGGGGCTCTAGCGCCGCGAGGGCGGCCTCGGCAAGCTTGCGATAGGTGGTGATCTTGCCGCCGAAGACCGAAAGCAAGGGGGCACCACGGGTGTCCAGGTCGAGGGTGTAGTCGCGCGTCATGGCCGAGGGTTCGGCCGATTCGTCGTCGCACAGCGGGCGCACGCCGGAGAAGGTGCGGATTACGGCGTCCCGAGCGAGCTGGGTGCGGAAGTGGGCGTTGACGACCGAGAGCAGATAGTCGATTTCCTCCTCGCTGGCCTCGACGCGCGACGGGTCGCCCTCAAAGCGCCGGTCGGTGGTGCCGATCAGGCTGAAGTCTTCCTCGTAGGGCAGCACGAAGACGATGCGCCGGTCGGTGTTCTGGAGGATATAGGCCCGCTCATCGTGATTCAGGCGAGGCACGATCAGATGGCTGCCCTGGATCAAGCGCACGCCATATCGCGACTGTCGCCTGGCCTGGCGGCTCACTACCTGCTCCACCCAGGGGCCGGCGGCGTTGATCAGTGTCCGGCAGCGGCGGGTCAACCGATGGCCCGAATCCATCTCCTCGAGCTCCACTTCCCACTGGCCGTCAACCTCGCGGGCCCCGATACAGCGTGTGCGGACCTGGATCTCGGCGCCGTTGTCGCGAGCCTGGATGGCGTTGAGGACCACCAGACGGGCATCATCCACCCAGCAGTCCGAGTACTCGAAGCCACGGGTGATGCCGGGGGCAAGGCCCTGGTGCGCGGTGAGCCTGACTCCCCGTGACCCCGGGAGCTTCTCGCGCTTGCCGAGGTGGTCGTAGAGGAACAGGCCGGCGCGCAGCATCCAGGCCGGGCGCAGGTGGGGGCGGTGGGGAAGGATGAAGCGCAGTGGCCAGATGATGTGCGGGGCCTTGGCGAGCAACACCTCGCGCTCGCGAAGTGCCTCGCGCACCAGGCGGAATTCATGGTGTTCCAGGTAGCGCAGGCCGCCGTGGATCAGCTTGCTGCTCGCCGAGGAGGTGGCGCCGGCGAGATCCCCCTGCTCGCACAGGCCTACCGACAGGCCGCGTCCTGCAGCATCGTTGGCAATGCCGGTGCCATTGATACCGCCGCCGATCACGAAGAGGTCGAGCACCTCGTTCGACTTGTCGCTCATGGAGTCTCCCGTCCAGCGCTGACCCGGACGTCGATGATGTTTGATATCGAAAATAGACGAAAACAAAACGAACATCAAGGCGCGTCATGGCGCCCCTGGCTTGCAGGCAGGGCTGAGGGGCAATAGAAAAAGGCTGCCGTGTGCGGTGTCAGGCGATATGCAGCGTCACGTCGTGCTGCTTCAGCAGCCGCAGGATGGCCTCGGGCGGCTCGCGGTCGGTGAACAGGGCGTCAAGCTGTGCCAGGTTGCCCTGGCGGACCACCGGGTTGCGCTGGAACTTGGAGTGGTCGGTGGCCAGGAAGATCTTGCGGGAATTGCGGATGATGGCCTGGGCGACACGCACTTCCTGATAGTCGAATTCCAGCAGGGAGCCATCCTCGTCGATGCCGCTAATGCCGATGATGCCGTAGTCGACCTTGAACTGGTTGATGAAGTCGATGGTCGCCTCGCCGATGATGCCGCCGTCGCGGGAGCGCACCTGGCCGCCGGCGATGATCACGTTGAAGTCCTCCTTGTGCTGGAGGATCGCCGCCACGTTGAGGTTGTTGGTGATCACCTCCAGCCCCTGATGGTCGAGCAGCGCCTCGGCGATCACCTCGTTGCTGGTCCCGATGTTGATGAACAGCGACGAGTGGTCGGGGATGTGTCGAGCGAGCAGGGCAGCAATGCGTTGCTTGGCCTCGAGGTTGAGGGTCTTGCGGGTCGAGTAGGCGGTATTGACGGTGCTCGACTCCAGGCCTGCACCACCATGGACCCGGCGGATGCGCCCTTCGGCTGAGAGGGTGTTGAGGTCGCGGCGAATGGTCTGGGGGGTGACCGTGAAGTGCTCGGTGAGCTGCTCGATGCTGGCATAGCCCTGGCGGCGCACCAGCTCGATGATGGCGTCCTGGCGTTGCTGCTGGTTCATGGAATCTCCTTGGCTTCCCGGATTTTACGTCATCGTCTCGGACGCTGCAGAAATCGGTCCTGTTCTCCAAGAGCTATGACAGATTGCAGCATTGCCGGGGCTGATCCGGCTGCAGGCCTGCGAGGAGGCGCTGTAAACCCCTCCATGGGCGCTACCGACGCCATCCCTGGCGTAGGATCTCCTCTTCGGCCTGCCCCCGGCGTCCCTCGCTAAGGCCAACTGCGATAGCCTGGTCGGTCCTCTAGATTCATCCAAAGTCGTAGTGGCTCCGGCGTCCGGGGATTTGAGCGGGGCGGTCGGCTGGAGTAGTCTGGATGATCATAAACGAACATTAGCGTTTAAAACCGAAATCCGCACGCCACTACAACCACAATCAGGATGCTTGCCATGGCTTCATATCTACTGGCCATCGACCAGGGCACCACCAGCTCCCGCGCCATCCTCTTCGACCGCCAGGGGCGCAGCGTCGCCTCGGCGCAGCGCGAATTCCCCCAGCATTTTCCCCATGACGGCTGGATCGAGCATGACCCGAAGGACATCTGGGAGACCGTGCTCACCACCTGCCGTGAAGTGCTCGCCGAGACGGGCGTGTCGCCCGAGGAGATCGCCGGGGTCGGCATCACCAATCAGCGCGAGACCACCCTGCTGTGGGATCGGGTCACCGGCGAGCCGTTGCACAACGCCATCGTCTGGCAGGATCGTCGCACCGACGAGGCCTGCTGTCAGCTCCGGGAGGCGGGCCACCTGGAGGACGTTCAGGCGCGGACCGGGCTACTGATCGACCCCTACTTCTCGGCCACCAAGCTCGCCTGGCTGCTCGATGAAGTGCCCGATGCTCGGGCGCGGTCCGAGCGGGGCGAGCTGGCTTTCGGTACCGTGGACACCTTCCTGATCTGGCGACTCACCGACGGTCGGGTACACGCCACCGATGCCACCAACGCCTCGCGCACCGCCCTGTTCAATATTCATGAGCAGCGCTGGGACAAAGAACTGCTGGCCCTGTTCGACATTCCGGCCAGTCTGCTGCCCGAGGTCAAGGATTCCAGCGATGACTTCGGCTTGGTCGATGGCCGCTGGCTGGGGGGCGAACTGCCCATCGCCGGGGTGGCGGGTGACCAGCAGGCCGCATTGGTTGGCCAGGCCTGCTTCTCGCCCGGCATGGGCAAGAGTACCTATGGCACCGGCTGCTTCATGATCGTCAACACCGGAGAGACCGCCGAGACCTCTCGCAATCGCCTGCTGACCACGGTGGCCTATCGGCTGAACGGCAAGCCGACCTACGCCATGGAGGGCAGCATCTTCGTCGCCGGGGCCACGGTGCAGTGGCTGCGCGATGGCCTTCAGCTGTTTGCCGATGCCGCCGAGACCGAAGCCCTGGCGTGCCAGACGCGCAGCGGTCATAGCGTCTATCTGGTACCGGCCTTTACCGGCCTCGGGGCGCCGCACTGGGACCCGAAGGCGCGCGGTGCCATCTTCGGCCTGACCCGCGACACCGGCATTGCCGAGATCGTTGCCGCCGGCCTCCAGGCGGTCTGCTACCAGACGCGCGATCTGCAGGTCTGCATGGACGATGACATGTCGGCATCGCCGGGCATCTTGCGGGTCGATGGTGGCATGGTGGCCAACAACTGGGTGATGCAGTTCCTCGCCGATATGCTGGGCGTCCAGGTGGATCGTCCCACGGTGCTGGAGACGACGGCCCTGGGGGCTGCCTACCTGGCAGGTCTCCGCCTCGGCTGGTACCGCGACCTCGACGAGATCGCCGAACTGTGGCGCTGCGAGCGGCGTTTCACGCCACAGATGGAAGAGGTGGAACGCGAGCGTCTCTACGCCGGCTGGAAGGAAGCCGTCGAGCGGGTCCGCACCCAGTAGCGTGAAGCTGGGTCAAGGTGCTGATTCGCCGGCATTGAGTGGCGATGCCGGGCTTGCATTTCGGGGGCGGATGGGTAGAATACGCATCCGTTGCCACGGCGAAGTCATGCCGCAGCGGTGATGCAGGACCATAGCTCAGTTGGTTAGAGCGCCACGTTGACATCGTGGAGGTCGGCGGTTCAAATCCGCCTGGTCCTACCAGAACTCGCCCGGTAACGACTGCTTCAGGACCATAGCTCAGTTGGTTAGAGCGCCACGTTGACATCGTGGAGGTCGGCGGTTCAAATCCGCCTGGTCCTACCAGATACCGAAACGCCCCGCAGCCCTCGGCTGCGGGGCGTTTCTTTATTTGGGCAGGGCGGTTTTCTCGATGAACACTGCCACCAACCGCTCGATGCCCGCCTGGTCGGCGTCGCTGAAGCGGTCCTGCCTTGGGCTGTCCAGGTCCAATACCCCCCACAGCCGGTCATTGACCACGATGGGCACCACCAGTTCGGCCCGGGAGTCCGCATCGCAGGCGATATGGTCGGCCACGGCATGCACATCCGCCACGCGCTGGGTCTCGCGCGTGCGGGCAGCGGCACCACAGACGCCCTTCGTGAAGGGGATCGGATGGCAGGCTGGCTTGCCCTGGAAGGGGCCCAGCGAGAGCATCTCCGGCTGACGCTGCAGGTAGAAGCCGACCCAGTTGAGGTCGGGGAGCTCCTGCATCAGGAAGGCGCAGGTCTGGGCACTGTTGGTCAGCCAGTCGGGCGTATCGAGCAGGGCCTCGAGCTGGCGGGCCAGCAAGGGGTAGTCCGGTGTCATGGTGGCTCCTTTAACGAAAGGGGCCGGCACAGTGGCCGGCCCTTTAGCTATCTCGAATCGTGGTTTCGCTCGGGGCTGACCCGTGGTCAAGCCTTCGAGGAGGCGCTGTGAACCCGTCCCTGGGCGCTACCGACGCCATCCCTGGCGTAAGACCTCCTCTACGGCTTGCCCCCGGCGCGCCTCGCGGCAGGCAATCGAGTTGCCTTACTTCCAGCCGGGAACAGCCTGTGGTCCGAACAGTTCGTCTGCCTTGGCCTCGACCTCCTCGGTCTGGTAGGCCTTGACCAGCTGCTGGATGGCCTTGCGCTCCTCGTCACCACCGCGCACCACGATCAGGTTGACGTAGGGAGACTCCGCGCCCTCCTTGATCAGGGCGTCGTCCAGGCTCAGCCCGGCCGGCTGGGCGAAGGTGTTGTTGATGAAGGCCATGTCCACGTCGGGCAGCACGCGGGGCAGCTGGGCGGCCTCGATCTCGCGGAATTCGAAGTCACGCGGGTTCTCGGCGATGTCCAGCGGGGTCGCTTCCAGGAATTCCGGATCGTTGAGCTCGATCAGCCCCTCGTTGTGCATCAGGATCAGTGACCGACCCTCGTTGGAGGGGTCGTTGGGCAGGGCGATGGTGGCCCCGTCCGGAAGTTCCTCGATGCTGTCGTACTTCTCGGAGTAGGCGCCGATCGGGTACACGAAGGTATAGCCGGCGATGGCGAAGTCGTAGCCGCGGTCCTCGACCATGGAGCGCATGTAGGGCTCATGCTGGTAGGCGTTGGCGTCGAGGCTGCCGTCAGCCAGGGCGGCATTGGGCGTCACATAGTCAGTGAACTCGATGATCTCGACCTCGAGGCCGTACTCGCGTTGGGCAATCTCGGCGGCCACCTGCATGACGTCGGTCTCGGGCCCCGCCACGGTGCCGACCTTGATGGAATGCTCGTCGGCCAGGGCGGTGCCGGCGCCAAGGGTCAGGGCGGAGGCCGCCAGGGTGCCGATCAGGCTCTTGCGCATGTCGTGGTTCTCCTTGCTGAAGGTGTCGCAGACTCGGTCACGATGATAGTGGAATAACCAGAAAAATTATAATGCATTCTGGTTATCATCCCGAAAGCATCACTTGTGGTCGCTCTTGCGCACCAGATAATCGCCCAGGCTCTGGAAGCCCTGGACCATCACCACCAGGATCACCACGGTGATCAGCATGATGGTGGGATTGAAGCGGTTGTAGCCATAGCGGATGCCCAGGTCGCCCAGGCCGCCGCCGCCCACGGCACCGGCCATGGCCGAGTAGCTGACCAGGGTGACCGCGGTCACCGTGAGTGCGGTGAAGATGCCGCCGCGCGCCTCGGGGATCAGCACCTTGGTGATGATCTGCCAGGGCGTGGCGCCCATGGACTGGGCGGCCTCGACCAGTCCCGGGGGAATCTCGTTGAGGGCGCCCTCCACCAGGCGCGCCACGAAGGGGATGGCGGCGATGGTCAGGGGCACGGCGGCGGCATTGGTGCCGATCGACGAGCCGACCAGCATCCGCGTGAAGGGGATGATCGCCACCATCAGGATGATGAAGGGGATCGAGCGACCGATGTTGGTGATCGCCCCCAGCACCCGGTTGAGCGTCGGCTCGGCCAGTATCTGTCGCGGCCGGGTGACGTAGAGCAGCACGCCCAGCGGGATGCCCACCAGGGCCGAGATCACTCCCGACACGCCCACCATGTAGAGCGTGTCCAGGGTGGCCTTGAGGATCAGGTCAATCATCGCGCTGGACATGGCCGAGTACCTCCACCTGCAGGTCGTGGGATTCGAGATAGTCGATGGCCTCGCGGGTCTTCTCCGCCGGGCCCATCAGTTCGGCGATCATCAGCCCCAGGGTGCGCTCCTGGATCGATTCCACCTTGGCCTGGAGGATGCTGACGTCCACGCCGCACTCCCGGGCCAGTCGCGAGATCAGCGGGGTCGAGACGGCATCGCCCGAGAAGGCCAGGCGAACCACCGGATGGCTGTGTGGCCGGGGGGTCTCCTCGAGGCGCTCGATCAGGGCGCGCGGCGGGTCGAGCTCCAGGAAATCGTTGAGGAAGTCGCGTCCCAGGCGGGTGCGCGGTGCGGTGAAGAAGTCACCCACATCGGCTTCCTCGACCAGCTCGCCGTCGGAGATCAAGCTGACCCGATGGCAGATCGACTTGACCACTTCCATCTCGTGGGTGATCAGCAGGATAGTCAGGCCGAGCTTCTGGTTGATGTCGCGCAGCAGGTCGAGGATCGATCCGGTGGTGTGGGGGTCCAGGGCCGAGGTGGCCTCGTCGCAGAGCAGCACCTTGGGGCGGCTGGCCAGTGCCCGGGCGATGGCCACGCGCTGTTTCTGGCCGCCCGAGAGCTGTGCCGGGTACTGCTTCGCCTTGTCAGCCAGGCCCACCAGTTCCAGCAGGGGCGTGACCCGCTCACGGATCTCGCCGCGTTTCATGCCCATCAGCTCCAGCGGCAGGGCCACGTTGGCGAAGACCGTGCGTGAAGTCAGCAGGTTGAAGTGCTGGAAGATCATGCCGATGCGGTGGCGAGCCTGGTTGAGCGCCGCGCCGGAGAGGGCCGTCAGCTCCTGGCCGTCCACGGTGACGGTGCCGGTCGTGGGGCGCTCGAGCAGGTTCACGCAGCGGATGAGGGTGGACTTGCCGGCACCGGAGAGGCCGATCACGCCATGGATCTGGCCTTGGGGGACGTGGAGGTCGGCATGCTTGAGTGCCGTCACGGCCGAGGCGCTGCTGCGCCGCCCCCTGGGGTAGTAAGTCTTGGAAACGTCGTGGAGTCGAATCATCACAGCCGCCGGTGGGGCGCCGGTCGAGCATCGGGCGGGCGGGGCAGTGGGCAGGCACGAAAAAAAGGCCACCCTGGCGGGTGGCCATCAACGCTGGACACACCCTTTTAGCTGCACTTCACGCCGTGGGCTGTCTCGGGGACGGTCCGCGACGTCGGCGCCCGCAATCCGGGTACAAATCGGCGCCTTTAAAATGTAGTTGCCTATCCTAGGTTTCGAACGACCGTATGTCAATGAGAATGGGAGATGATGCCGTTAAGAACGCTTTGGTCTGGTGGGATTTCCTGCCTAATGGCATAATGCTGGAACATATTCGTGGTGGCGTGGCTGTCGTTGGAGGCTGGCACTTGCTCTTCGCATCTCACTCCTTTCTCCTTGCCCCTTGCCCCTTGCCCCTTGCCCCTTGCCCCTTGCCCCTTGCCCCTTGCCCCTTGCCCCTTGCTGCCATGGACGTCGTCCCCGGGGTTTCCTAGACTGGCGATCTTTCCCCGGCCCGGTCGCGGTCGGCCAGCACGAGGAGCGTTCATGTTCACAGGCATCGTACAGGGCACCGCCGAGGTGGTGGCCATCCATGAGGCGGAGGTCTTTCGTACCCATGTGCTGGCGCTGCCGGCAGAGCTGCGCGAGGGCCTGGCGCTGGGCGCTTCGGTGGCCCACAACGGGGTCTGTCTCACGGTCACTGCCATCGATGGCGAGCGGGTCAGTTTCGACCTGATGCGCGAGACCCTGCGGGTGACCAATCTTGGTGCGATCACGGTGGGTGACCGCGTCAATATCGAGCGGGCGGCGCGCTTCGGCGACGAGATCGGCGGCCATGCCATGTCCGGCCACGTGATGGCGCTGGCCGAGCTGGTCGAGCTCGACGAGGCCCCCAACAATCGCCGCCTCTGGTTCGAGGTGCCCCATGCGCTGGGCCGCTTCCTGTTCGACAAGGGCTACATCGGGGTGGACGGTATCAGCCTGACCATCGGGCAGGTGCAATCGGCCACCACTGACCACGGCCCGCGGTTCTGCGTCGACCTGATCCCCGAGACCCTGGCCCGTACCATCCTGGTGGACCGGGTCCCGGGGGACGCCGTCAATATCGAGATCGATCCCCAGACCCAAGCCATCGTCGAGACGGTGGAGCGGGTGCTGGAAGCGCGAGGCGTGTAACCCGAACGAAAGAACCTGACCGTTCCGTCAAGTCTGCGTTGGTGGGTCGGGTGGCGAATGGCCCGCAAGTTGCTTAACTAGGTGGGACCGTGCTGCCTGTGGTCACCCGGGCGCCTCGCCACACGCCGAGGCTTTGGGTACCATAGGCGGCTTTTCTCGCGGGCTTTCTCGCACCCCAGGACCATCGCAACGTCCACGCGCGCAGGAACGATAACCATGCTGAAACGCCTGATCGACAACCAGTTCAAGCTGGTCGAGCACAAGACCGATGTGAAGACCGAGGTCATCGCCGGGATCACCACCTTCCTGACCATGGCCTATATCATCTTCGTCAACCCGAGCATCCTCTCCGAGGCCGGCATGGACTACGGCGCGGTCTTCGTCGCCACCTGCCTGGCCGCCGCGGTGGGCTGCCTGATCATGGGTCTGTGGGCCAACTACCCGATCGCCCAGGCGCCCGGCATGGGCCTCAACGCCTTCTTCACCTACGGCGTGGTACTGGGCATGGGGTACACCTGGGAGGCAGCGCTGGGCGCGGTCTTCTTCTCCGGCTTCATCTTCTTCCTGCTCAGCATCTTCAAGGTCCGCGAGTGGATCATCAACTCGATCCCGCTCTCCCTGCGCTTAGGGATAGCCGCCGGTATCGGGCTCTTCCTGGCGATGATCGCGCTGAAGAATGCCGGCATCGTGGTGGCCAATGAGGCCACCTACGTGGCCCTGGGGGATCTCTCCGAACCCGCCGCCCTTTATGCGCTTCTGGGCTTCTTCGTGATCACCGCACTGGCCTACCTCAAGGTCACCGGGGCGGTGATGATCGGCATCCTCGGCGTCACCGTGCTGGCGATGGTCCTTGGCCACAACGAGTTCGGTGGCTTCATGTCCATGCCGCCCGCCATCGCGCCGACCTTCATGGCGCTGGACCTGGCCGGCGCCCTGGACGTGGCGATGCTCAGCGTGATCTTCGCCTTCCTGTTCGTTGACCTCTTCGACACTTCCGGCACCCTGGTCGGCGTGGCCCACAAGGGTGGCCTGCTGGACAAGGACGGCAAGCTGCCGCGCATCGGTCGCGCGATGATGGCCGACAGTGGCGCGTCCATGGCTGGCGCGGTGCTGGGCACCTCCACCACCACCAGCTACATCGAGTCCACTGCCGGTATCGCCTCCGGCGGGCGCACGGGCCTGACTGCCGTGGTGGTGGCGGTGCTGTTCCTGATCAGCCTGTTCTTTGCACCGCTGGCGGGCTCCATCCCGGCCTACGCGACCGCCGGGGCCCTGCTCTATGTGGCGGTGCTGATGGCCGGCAGCCTGGCCCATGCCAACTGGGATGACCCGACAGACGCCGCGCCGGTGCTGATCGCTGCACTTGCCATGCCGCTGACCTTCTCGATCGCCGAGGGCATTGCGCTGGGTTTCATCAGCTACGCTGCGATCAAGACGCTCTCGGGGCGCTTCAAGGACCTGAACCCCGCGGTGATCGTGCTGGCCCTGCTGTTTGCCGGCAAGTTCCTGTTCCTCGACTGAACCTACTGACTGCACTCACTCACCGAGACTCGTATTGATGAGCATCTACGGCGACTACATCAAGTCCGTGATCCGCACGGTCCCCGACTGGCCGCAGCCGGGCGTCAACTTCCGCGACATTACCCCGCTGCTGCAGAACAGTGCGGCCTTCCGCAAGCTGGTCGACAGCTTTGTGCATCGCTACCAGGAGATGGACCTCGACGCCATCGCCGCCATCGATGCCCGCGGCTTCATCATCGGCGCGCCGCTCGCCTACGAGCTGGGCTGCAGCTTCGTGCCGGTGCGCAAGAAGGGCAAGCTGCCGTTCCGCACCATCAGCGAAACCTATACCCTGGAGTACGGCGAGGCCGAGGTGGAACTGCACTCCGATGCCTTCCAGCAGGGGGATCGCATCCTGATCGTCGATGACCTGATCGCCACCGGCGGCACCATGCTGGCCGCGGCCAAGTTGATCACCCGCAGCGGCGGGCAGGTCGTCGAGACCGCCACCGTCGTCGACCTGCCGGACCTGGGCGGGTCCCAGCGCATCCGTGAAGCGGGCTACGGGGTCTTCTCGGTCTGTTCCTTCACCGAGGACGAGTGAACCTCATGAGCACCCATCGCTACCACCAGCACTTCACCGTTTCCTGGGATCAGCTGCATCGCGACGTGCGCGAACTCTGCCATCGTCTGATCGAGCGTGACTTCAAGGGCATCATCGCCATCACCCGCGGGGGGCTGATTCCTGCAGCACTGATCGCCCGTGAACTCAATGTGCGCCTGATCGATACCGTCTGCATCAAGAGCTACGATCACATGGATCAGGGCGGCCTGGAGGTGATGAAGGGCGTCGATCACGAAGGGGAGGGCTGGCTGCTGGTCGATGACCTGGTCGATACCGGCCGCACCGCCAAGACCGTGCGCGAGATGCTGCCGAAGGCCCACTTCGTGACCATCTATGCCAAGCCCGAGGGCAAGCCGCTGGTCGACCAGTACCTCACCGAGGTGGCCCAGGACTGCTGGATCCAGTTCCCCTGGGACATGGGTGTGGCCTACGTCGAGCCGCTGGTCGACCAGGCGAAGCGCTGACCCATGGCCTGTCCACTTCCCGACAGCTGGCAACAGTGGCTGGGCGACGAGTTCGAGGCGCCCTACATGCAGGCGCTGCGCGACTTCCTGGCCGCCGAGAAGGCCGCCAGGAAGGTGATCTATCCGCACTCGGCGGACTGGTTTCGCGCCTTCGATCTGACGCCGCTGGATCGGGTCAAGGTGGTGATTCTCGGGCAGGATCCCTATCACGGACCGAACCAGGCCCATGGGCTGTGTTTCTCGGTGCGCCCGGGCGTGCGCGTCCCCCCGTCTCTGGTCAACATCTACAAGGAACTGCAGGCAGACGTGGGCTTCCAGCCGGTGGATCACGGCAACCTCGAGCATTGGGCACGCCAGGGGGTATTGCTGCTCAACACCTCGTTGACGGTGGAGCAGGGCAATGCCGGCTCGCACCGTGGCAAGGGTTGGGAAACCTTCACCGACCGCGCCATCGCCACAGTGAGCGAGCATGCCGAACCCTCGGTATTCCTGCTGTGGGGCAGCCCCGCACGCAAGAAGAAGGCGCTGGTCGATACGTCGCGCCACCTGGTGCTGGAATCGCCGCATCCCTCACCGCTCTCCGCCCATCGCGGCTTCTTCGGCAACCACCACTTTTCCCGGGCCAACGCCTTTCTGGCCGAGCACGGGCGTGAGCCCATCGACTGGCAGCTTCCCGCTCAGCCTTAACCTCAACGCGGGATGCGGTTAGAATGGCGCGCTAATTATCGTGGGAGCCGTCGGTTCGACGCATCGACTTGCAGGACGATGTATGCCCGACGCCTTTCGCGGTGCGAGCACCGCTCCCACAATCCGATGTAGGCTCTATACCCTTGTGGGAGCCGTCGGTTCGACGTATCGACTTGCACGGCGATGTGTGCCCGCCGCCTTTCGCGCTGCAAGTGGTGCTCCCATCAGCTACTTACCGCCGTCCAAGAGGTCCCCCATGAGCGTCCACGCCATCCAGCATCCCCTGGTCCAGCACAAGCTTGGTCTGATGCGCGAAGCCGGCATCAGCACCAAGAGCTTCCGTGAACTGGCCGGCGAGTTGGCCAAGCTGCTCACCTACGAGGCAACCAGCGACCTGGAGCTCCAGGAGCAGGAAATCGACGGCTGGAGCGGCAACAAGATTCCGGTGCAGCTGCTCAAGGGCAAGAAGGTCACCATCGTGCCGATCCTGCGCGCGGGACTGGGCATGCTCGACGGCGTCACCGATCTGATCCCCAGCGCCCGGGTGAGCGTGGTGGGGCTCTACCGTGACGAGGAGACGCTGGAGCCTGTGCCTTACTTCGCCAAGTTCGCCAATGACCTTGACGAGCGCATGGCCATTGTCATCGATCCCATGCTGGCCACCGGCGGCACCATGGTCGCGACCCTGGACATGCTGCGAGAGCGCGGCTGCAAGCACATGAAAGTGATCGTGCTGGTGGCGGCTCCCGAGGGTATCAAGCGGGTTCAGGACAGCTATCCGGACATCGAGCTCTACACCGCCGCAGTGGATGACCACCTGGACGAGAACGGCTATATCGTTCCCGGCCTGGGCGACGCGGGCGACAAGATCTTCGGCACGCGCTGAACGCCACTGCGGCTCCTTCCTGACGCCATCATCCCCTGCACGGCCCAGCAGGGGATGATGGCGTTTTCGTTTCCATCCTGCCTGTCCTGGGTAGCCTCGCCATGTTGCATGATGTTCGTTTTCGATCACATGGTGACATTTCCCGCTATCTGATGTTCTGCCATCTCCCGATCCCATCCGTTAGACAAAAGTTCAATGAATAGCGAAACCATCGCAATATCAGCAAGTTGATCGCCTGTTGAGGTGATAGTCATGCTGGTTCGTGGTGTTTTCGCTTGACGACATTTGTGTTTGAAAGCGAATCTCGGCTACGTTGTGTTCAGCAGTCTCCGAACCCATCACATAACAACGAACCGTCGAGATCTGTATGTCCTTGATCCTAGATAACATCGATCATGTGGTCGGTGGCGCCACTCACATCGCGGGCGTTAACCTGGAGCTACAGCCCGGCTCCTTCAACGTCCTGCTGGGGCGGACCCTGGCCGGCAAGACCACCCTGATGCGCTTGATGGCAGGGCTCGATACCCCGACCCGGGGGCGCATCCTGATGAACGGGGAAGACGTGACCGGGCGTTCGGTGCGCAAGCGCAACGTCTCCATGGTCTATCAGCAGTTCATCAACTATCCGGCTCTCTCCGTCTACGACAACATCGCATCGCCCCTCAAGCTGGCCAAGGTCGAGCGCGCCGAAATCGACCGGCGGGTGCGGGCGGTCGCCGAGATGTTGCATATCGAGCACCTGCTCGATCGCCTGCCCCTCGAGCTGTCCGGTGGTCAGCAGCAGCGAACCGCCATGGGGCGTGCGCTGGTGAAGGATGCCGATGTCGTGCTCTTCGACGAGCCGCTGGTCAACCTCGATTACAAGCTCCGCGAGGAATTCCGCGACGAGCTGCGCTCGGTGTTCAGCGAGCGCAACTGCATCGCCGTCTATGCCACCACCGAACCGGCAGAGGCCCTGGCATTGGGAGGCAACACCGCCGTCCTCCACGAGGGGCGCCTGCTGCAGTATGGCCGGACAGAGGACGTCTACCACCGTCCGCAAGATATCCTGACCGCGGAGATGTTCTCCGAGCCTCCGATCAACATCGTGAAGGGGATCATCTCCGGCGCCGAGGTCACCTTCGACAAGACACTGCATTTTCCCATCAACGATGACCTGCGCAGCCTGGCGCCGGGAGAGTATCGCTTCGGCGTGCGCGCCTCGCACATCTCGCTCACGCCTCGGGCCAAGGATGACATCGAGGTGAAGATGACCGTCGACCTGGCGGAGATCAGTGGCTCCGAGACCTTCCTTCACGTTCACAACGACCTCTTCCACATGACGGTACACCTCGAGGGGGTTCACGAGTTCCGTGTCGATGCACCCGTGACGCTCTATTTCCCGACCCACAAGGTCTATGCCTTCGACCGCCAGGGCGCGGTGGTGCATATACCGACTCACCTGGGGGGCATCTGACATGGCGGAGATCACCCTCAAATCGCTGGCCCATACCTACCTGCCCGATCCGCGGTCACCCGAGGACTATGCCATTCGCGAGATGAACCACGTCTGGCACCAGGGCGGGGCCTATGCGTTGCTCGGGCCCTCGGGCTGTGGCAAGTCTACCCTGCTCAACATCATCTCCGGCCTGCTGGAACCCTCCAGCGGTGAGGTGCTCTTCGACGGCGAGGTGGTCAATGCCCTGCCACCCGAGGCACGCAACATCGCCCAGGTTTTCCAGTTCCCCGTCATCTACGACACCATGACGGTCTACGACAACCTGGCCTTTCCGCTGCGCAATGTGAAGACCCCCGAGGCGCGGGTCCATGAGCGCGTCATGGAGGTCGCCGATGTGCTGGAGCTCACCCCCCAGCTCAAGCGCAAGGCCAAGAACCTCACCGCCGACGAGAAGCAGAAGGTCTCCATGGGCAGGGGGCTGGTGCGCGAGGACGTCTCGGCGATCCTCTTCGACGAGCCGCTCACCGTCATCGACCCCCAGCTCAAGTGGAAGCTGCGCCGCAAGCTCAAGGAGATCCACCAGCGCTTCGAGATCACCATGGTCTATGTGACCCACGACCAGCTCGAGGCCTCCACCTTCGCCGACAAGATCGCCGTGATGTACGAGGGCCAGGTGGTGCAGTTCGGCACGCCCAGGGAGCTCTTCGAGAGGCCGAACCATACCTTCGTGGGCTACTTCATCGGCAGCCCGGGCATGAATTTCCTGGATGTGATGACCCGTGACGGGCGCGTGATGGCCGGTAACATCGAGCTGACGGTAGGGCAGGATGTCCACCATGCCGTGGCTCGTGCCCGCTCCACCAACATCAAGCTCGGTATTCGTCCCGAATTCATCGAGGTGCATCCCGAGCCGGTCGAGGGGGGTATGGAGGCTCGGGTGGATCACGCCCAGGACCTTGGGACCTACTCGATCGTCTACCTGACGCTGGGCAGCATGGCGCTCAAGGCGCGCATCGAGGAAGACCAGGAGACGCCGACCGGCAAGGCATGGCTGCGCTTTCCCGACGAGCGACTCGGCCTTTACGTCGACGAATACCGCGTGGAGATCGACCATGAATAAAGTCTACAACAATCGAGCATGGTGGCTGATCCTGCCCATGCTGCTGCTGGTGGCCTTTTCGGCCGTCATCCCGCTGATGACCGTGGTGAACTACTCGGTCCAGGATGTCTTCGATGCCAATACCCGTTTCTTCACCGGCACCGAGTGGTTCCGGGAGATGCTCAACGACCCGGGGCTGCAGGCCGCCCTGGCGCGCCAGTTCGCCTTCTCGCTGACCGTGCTGGCCATCGAGGTGCCGTTGGGGATCGGCATTGCCCTGATCATGCCCAAGAAGGGCTGGCAGGCCTCTGCCGTGCTGATACTCGTCACCATGCCGCTGCTGATCCCCTGGAACGTGGTGGGCAGCATCTGGCAGATCTTCACCCGGGGCGATATCGGCCTGATGGGCTGGAGCCTGCGTGAGCTCGGCTATGGCTACAACATCACCGCGAGCCCGGTGGATGCCTGGGCGACCATCATCCTGATGGATGTCTGGCACTGGACGCCGCTGATCGCGCTGCTCTGCTTCAGCGGCCTGCGCTCGATCCCCGATGCCTACTATCAGGCGGCGCGCATCGATCGCGCCTCGAAGTGGGCCGTGTTCCGCTACATCCAGCTGCCCAAGCTCACCAACGTGCTGGTGATCGGGGTGCTGCTGCGCTTCATGCACTCCTTCATGATCTACGCCGAGCCCTTCGTGCTTACCGGTGGGGGCCCCGGCAGCTCCACCACCTTTCTCAGCCAGTCGCTGACGACAATGGCCATCGGCCAGCAGGACCTGGGGCCTTCGGCGGCATTCTCGCTGATCTACTTCCTGATCATCCTGCTGGTCACCTGGGTGTTCTACACCGCGATCATGAACATGCAGAAAGACGACAATAACAAGGAGGCATGAAATGAGTGATTCATTGCCCACGACGCCAGATGCCGTGCGCCAACGCGCCGCGGCCGCCGATAACCGTCGTCGCCGCAAGGCACGTCCGGCCTCCCGCCAGTGGCGCCGCCGGGGGCTCATGACCGCCTATATCGTGTTCGTATTGTTGCCGATCTATTGGCTGCTCAACATGTCCTTCCAGTCCAATACCGAGATCCTCGGCGGACTGACCCTGTGGCCCGAGAGCTTCACCCTCGAGCACTATGCCAAGATCCTCACCGAGTCCAGCTGGTACATGGGCTACGTGAACTCGATCGCCTATGTGCTGATGAACATGCTGATCAGTATCGCGGTAGCGCTGCCGGCGGCCTATGCCTTCAGCCGCTACAAGTTCATCGGCGACAAACACCTGTTCTTCTGGCTGTTGACCAACCTGATGGCGCCGCCGGCCGTCTTCCTGCTGCCCTATTTTCAGCTCTACTACACCGTTGGGTTGTTCGACACCCATATCGCGGTCGCGCTGGCCCACTGCCTGTTCAATATCCCGCTGGCCGTGTGGATCCTCGAGGGCTTCATGAGCGGGGTACCCAAGGAGATCGACGAGACGGCCTTCATCGATGGCTACAGCTTCCCGAAGTTCTTCGTGAAGATCTTCATCCCCATGATCAGCTCGGGCATCGGTGTGACCCTGTTCTTCCTGTTCATGTTCTCCTGGGTCGAGCTGCTGCTGGCCAGCACCCTGACCTCCACCGGCGCCCAGCCTATCGCCTCGGTGATGACCCAGACCAAGGGCGCCTCGGGGATCGACTGGGGGGCGCTGGCCGCCGCCGGTACCCTGACGATCCTGCCGGGCATCGTGGTGGTCTATTTCGTTCGCAACCACATCGCCAAGGGCTTTGCCCTGGGCCGCACCTGAGGAGGACGCGACATGGAATGGATGGTCTGGACCACCCCCACTACGGTCTTCTTCGCGGTCATCGCCGCCATGCTGGCCGGCATGACGGCCTGGGAGGTCATCTCGCCGACGGTCGAGCGCAAGGGCTTCCTGCCGATCTCGACGACCCGCGGTGACCGGCTCTTCATCGGGCTGCTATCCGCTGCCTATATCCACCTGGTGGTGGTGGGCTTCACCCCGCTCAGCATCTGGCTGGCTCTGGGGGCATCGGGTCTCTGGCTACTGATCCTGATGCGCTGGGGCTGACAGAAACGCATGGAGCCGAATGTCCAGGGACGGACCACGACAACCCAAGAGGTCAACATGAAAGCGACAACAATGCGACTCTCTCTACTGGCGGCCGGTGTCATGCTGGCAAGTGGTGCACTGCACGCCGACGAGCACGACGCGCGCACCATCGCCGAACGCCTGGTCGATGAACACTTCCAGAACTCGACGCTGTCCCGCGAGGAGCAGATAGAGGAACTGATGTGGTTCGCCAAGGCGGCCGAGCCCTTCCGCGACATGGAGATCAACACCGTCGCCGAAGGCCTGACCACGCACATCTATGAGCGGGATGTGTTGGCCGAGGCGTTCAGCGAGCTGACCGGCATCGAGGTGACCCACAACATCATCGGCGAGGGTGATGTGGTCAACAACATGCAGACCCAGATGCAGTCGGGTCGTAACATCTACGATGGCTACGTCAATGACTCCGACGCCATCGGGACCCATATCCGCTACGGCACCACCATCAACATCTCCAACGCCATGGAGAACGAGTGGGCCGACTATACCCTGCCGACCCTGGATCTCGATGACTTCATCGGCCTGCAGTATGGCACCGGTCCGGATGGCAGCATCTACCAGTTGCCCACCCAGCAGTTCGCCAACCTCTACTGGTTCCGCTACGACTGGTTCCAGCGCGAGGACCTCCAGGAGCAGTTCCGCGACATCTACGGCTATGACCTGGGGGTGCCGACCAACTGGACCGCCTACGAGGATATCGCCGAGTTCTTCAGCGAGCACGTCGGCGAGATCGACGGCACCAAGGTCTATGGCCATATGGACTATGGACGTCGCGACCCGTCGCTGGGCTGGCGCTTCCATGACTCCTGGCTCTCCATGGCGGGCATGGGCAGCCCCGGTGTGCCGTTCGGCAATCCGGTGGACGACTGGGGTATCCGCGTCAACGAGGAGAGCCAGCCTGTCGGCGCCAGCGTCTCTCGCGGCGGTGCCACCAACTCGCCGGCCTCGGTGTTCGCCGTGACCAAGATGGTAGATTGGCTCGAGAAGTACGCGCCGCCCGAGGCCAGTGGCATGACCTTCGGTGAGGCCGGGCCGGTACCCGCCCAGGGCAATGTCGCCCAGCAGATGTTCTGGTACACCGCCTTCACCGCCGACATGACCGACCCCGACCTCCCGGTCACCGATGAAGAGGGCAATCCCAAGTGGCGCATGGCGCCATCGCCCACCGGTCCGTACTGGGAAGAGGGCATGAAGGTCGGCTATCAGGACGTGGGGTCCTGGACCTTCTTCGACTCCACCCCGGACGACCGTCGTACCGCCGCCTGGCTGTTTGCCCAGTTCACCGTCTCCAAGACGGTCTCCCTGGAGAAGCTCATGGAGGGCCTCACGCCGATCCGCGAGTCGGACGTGTTCTCCGACCAGATGAGCGAGATGGCACCCAAGCTCGGCGGCCTGGTGGAGTTCTACCGCAGCCCCAACGAGTCCAACTGGACGCCGTCCTCCACCAACGTGCCGGACTACCCGCGCATGGCACCGCTGTGGTGGCAGAACCTGGCGCCGGCGGTCAATGGCGAGATCACGCCCCAGGAGGCGCTCGACAACCTGGCCGGGGATCTCGACAGCATCATGGCGCGCCTGGCACGGGCCGGCGTCTTCGAGGTCTACGCGCCCAACCTCAACGAGGAGCGCGATCCCCAGGAGTGGCTCGACGAGCCGGGTTCGCCCAAGGCGAAGCTGGATGACGAGATGCCGCAGGGCACCACCGTTCCCTACGACGAGATGATGGAGGCGTGGATGGCCGCCGGTTCCCGCGAATGATGGGCGGGCGGGTCGCCTGATCCGCCCAACCTTGCCCCGGATGCTCCCGGGGCGGTTCCAGATCGTGTGACCGGTTGCCTGAACGGGACCCAGGGCCCCGCTCGGTGCAGTCCGAGTGGGGCCCGTTGCTTTGAAAAAGGGCCAGACATGCAACTCAGAGAGAACAACATCCGCAAGCTCCCCGATCAGTTCTTCGATGCGCTGGTCATCGGCGGCGGCATCAACGGCGCCTCGGCGGCGGCGGCGCTGAGCGGCAAGGGGGCCAGGGTCGCCCTGATCGACCGGGGCGATTTCGCCGGCAGCACCAGCATGCACTCCTCCAACCTGGTGTGGGGTGGCATCAAGTACATGGAGAGCGGCGACTTCAAGTTGGTGCGCAAGCTGTGCAAGAGCCGCAACCACCTGATCAGAAGCTACCCCTCCACCGTCCAGGAGATTCGCTTTCTGACCACCATCAACAAGGGCTTTCGCCACCACCCCCTCTACCCCTGGGCCGGTACCTGGCTCTATTGGCTGATGGGCAGCGCCTTCACCCGGAGGCCGAATTTTCTGCGTCCGGCGGGGATCAAGGCGCGGGAGCCCATCATCAATACGCGCAATGCCCAGGGAGGCTTCGAGTATTCCGATGCCTACCTGCACGACAACGATGCGCGTTTCGTCTTCAATTTCGTGCGCGGCGCGCTGGATTTCGGCACCGTGGCGGCCAACTACGTCGAGTCGCTGGGGGCTCGCCGAGAAGGGGACCTCTGGGTCACCTCGGTCCGGGACCGTACCGATGATAGGACCTTCGAGATTCGCTCGAAGGTGTTGATCAACGCGGCCGGGCCCTGGGTCGACCAACACAACAACCTCTCGGGGCAGCAGACCGATCACCATCATGTCTTCTCCAAGGGCATCCATCTGATCGTGCCGCGGCTGACCGACAGCAAGCGCGTACTGGCTTTCTTCGCCGACGACGGTCGACTCTTCTTCGTCATCCCCATGGGGCCGCGCACCTGTATCGGCACCACCGATACCCGGGTCGAGAAGCCCGAGGTCGGCGCGACGGAGGAGGATATCCGCTTCGTGCTCGACAACATCAACACGCGACTCGAACTCCAGACACCGCTGGGCAAGGAGGACATCATCGCCACGCGTTGCGGCGTGCGCCCTCTGGCGGTCAAGCCCAGCGGTGGCGGCGACCGGGATTTCCTCAACCTGTCGCGCAAACATGCCATCGACATCGACGACGAGCGGCGCCATCTGAGCATCTTCGGCGGCAAGCTGACCGATTGTCTCAATGTCGGTGAGGAGGTGGTTGAGGAGGTTCGCCGGCTCGGCGTCGAGATCCCGTACCCGGATGTTCGCTGGTACGGTGAGCCCGATCCCTCGGTCCGCGAGGCGTTCATGCACCAGGCGCGACTCATGGACCTGGATGCGATGACCAGCGCCGAGGCCTCCGAGCCGCTCAGCACACGGCTCTGGCGCCGCTATGGCGCCCAGGCTTTGGAGATGCTCGAGGACATCCGCCAGGACCCGCGCCAG
This sequence comes from Halomonas rhizosphaerae, assembly GCF_030010555.1. Classification (GTDB taxonomy): domain Bacteria; phylum Pseudomonadota; class Gammaproteobacteria; order Pseudomonadales; family Halomonadaceae; genus Halomonas; species Halomonas rhizosphaerae. The sequence continues at coordinate 55,578 of NZ_JASCQP010000025.1, read as the reverse complement.
GGCGAGGTGCTGATCGAGGGTACCGAATACCTGCGCTGCGAGCTGAAACTGGCCAGGCGTCGCGAGATGGTGACCAAGCTCGAGGATTTCCTGAGGCGTCGCGCCAAGGTCTCGCTGGTGGTGCCTGAGCAGAGCATCCGCAACTCGCCGGGACTTCGCGAAGCCTGCGATATCCTTTTCGACGACCAGGCCGAGGCACGCCTGAAGGAGTATCTGGAGACGGCGATACCCGAGTTTTGATAGGGCTATCGCCGTAGTTGCTATCGCTCAGGGCTGACCTGTCGGCAAGCCCCGGGGTGCCGGACCATCGAGGAGGCGCTGTGAATACTTCCCTGTACGCTACCGCGCCCTGCTTCGCTCACGCGTCCTGCTCCGCTTGCAGGACCGGTGCTGGCCATCCATGGCCAGCCCGTTCGGAGGAATCCTCCTCACCCCTGGCGTAGGACCTCCTCTTCGGCTTGCCCCCAGCGCCCTTTCGCTTTTCGCTACTGCGATAGCTCAGCCGAGCGTTGAGCGACGAGAAGCTATTGGGTAAGTCAGGCTGGTAGAATGCCGCGCGACCCGTTCCCCTCGATTTTCCCGGAGCCCTTGATCATGACCGACAACACGGCGGCGGCCGCCATGCCCACCGACTCCCCGTTGCGCACTTTGCTGACCGGGGCGCAGATGCTGTTCGTGGCCTTCGGCGCCCTGGTGCTGGTGCCCCTGCTCACCGGCCTGGACCCCAATGTGGCGCTGTTCACCGCGGGCATCGGCACCCTGATCTTCCATGGCGTGACCCGGGTCAGCGTGCCGGTCTTCCTGGCCTCGTCGTTTGCCTTTATCGCGCCTATCCAGGGCTCCGTGGCGAACTACGGCATTCCCGCCACCTTGGGAGGGCTGATGGCCGCCGGCCTGGTCTACGTGGTGATCTCCCAGTTCGTGCGCCTCAAGGGCACCGCCTGGCTGCATCGGCTGCTGCCCCCGGTGGTGGTGGGGCCGGTGATCATGGTGATCGGCCTGGCACTGGCCCCGGTGGCGGTGGACATGGCCACCGGCGAGACCAGTGAGAACATCGGCTACGGCGCGGCGATCTTCCTCTCCATGACCAGCCTGCTGGTCACCCTGGTGCTGGCGGTGTTCGGTCGCGGCCTGATCCGCCTGATCCCGATCATGGGCGGTATCGTCACGGGCTATGTGCTTTCGCTGGTGATGGGGGGGGTGGACTTCACGCCGGTGCAGGAGTCGGCCTGGCTGTCGCTGCCATCGTTCACCGCGCCGAGCTTCCACTGGGCGGCGATCCTGTTCATGATTCCGGTCGCCATCGCCCCGGCGGTAGAGCATATCGGCGACATGGTCGCCATCGGCTCGGTGACTCGCAAGAACTACCTGGAGAAGCCCGGCTTGCATCGCACCCTGCTGGGCGATGGCCTGGCCACCACCGCGGCGGCGATCTTCGGCGGACCGCCCAACACCACCTACTCCGAGGTCACCGGGGCCGTGACCCTGACCCGTGCCTTCAACCCCAGGATCATGGTGGTCGCTGCCTGCATCGCCATTGTCCTGGCCTTCGTCGGCAAGCTCGGCGCGCTGCTGCAGACCATCCCCGGTCCGGTGATGGGCGGCATCATGACCCTGCTCTTCGGCTCCATCGCCGTGGTCGGCATGAACACCCTGGTGCGGGCCGGCAAGCCGCTCACCGCGCCGCGCAATCTGGTGGTGGTCTCCCTGGTGCTGGTCTTCGGCATCGGCGGCATGCAGTTCGGCAATGGCCAGTTCACCCTTCAGGGCGTCAGTCTCGCCGCTCTGGTCGGCATCGTCCTCAACTGGGTGCTGCCCCGTGCCGAGGAGGAGTGATCCTGCTCAGGCGTGGTGTTGCTCCTGGCCCGCGTCGGAGAAGGTCGGCGGGGTGCTGGCGCTGACGATCACGCACTCCTCGCGGCCGGGGTTACGGAAGCGGTGGGGCAGGCGGGAGTCGAAGTAGTAGGCGTCGCCTGCGCCCAGCACCCCCACCTCGCCGTTTACGGTGATCTCGATCTGCCCCGCGATCACCACGCCGCCTTCCTCACCATCATGCTCCAGCATCTCTTCGCCGCTGTCGGCCCCGGGCGGGTAGCGCTCGTGGATGATCGACATGCGCCGGTCGGGGCGGCGGGCGGCTACCAGCCGCCAGGAAAGCCTGCCATCGCCGATATCGGTCAGTTCGTCCTGCCGATAGAAGGGCTGCGGCTGGCTGGGCTCGTCGCCGGCGAAGAAGGCGCTGATCGACACCGGCAGGGCGTCCAGTATCTTCTTCAGCGAACTCACCGACGGGCTGACGTTGTTCTGCTCGACCAGCGAGATGGTGCTGTTGGTGACACCGGCCCGCTTGGCCAGCTCTCTCTGGGACAGCCCGCGCGAAAGCCTCAGCTGCTTGAGCCGGGCGCCTACATCGAATGCCTCTTCCATGGGTCGGTCCTTACCGCGGTTGTTGCCGCATTCGTGGAATATTTTCAACATAGTGTACCTCCTTGGCGGCACGGGGATAAGCCACGGCTTGACCGGCGTCAGGGCAGGGGACCAGCGTGGACGGCCGGCATGGCACCCGCCGCCGGGCTGAGGCATCATGACTCACAACATGACCGATTCGTCAGGAGCGCCAATGATCACCCGAGACGACCTCACTGGCCTGATCCTGGCCGGCGGCCAGGGACGCCGGATGGGCGGTCGCGACAAGGGGCTCGAACCCTTCGCGGGACGCCCGCTGGTGGCCCATGTTCATGAGCGCCTGGCGGGGCGGGTCGCCGAGGTGCTGATCAACGCCAATCGCAATGCCGAGGCCTATGCGCCGCTGGCCGACCGCGTGATCCAGGATGCCGAAGGCGGCTTCCAGGGCCCGCTGATGGGCATCTACAGCGGCCTGCGGGCTGCGATCACGCCCTGGCTGCTGGTGGTGCCCTGCGACAGCCCGGCCTTGCCCCATGACCTGGTGGATCGCCTGGTGGCCGGCATCGGCGAGTGCGATATCGCCGTGGCCTTCGACGGCGAGCGGCTGCATCCGGTGGTGGCGTTGATCCGTACCGCCCTGGCCGAGGACCTGGCGTCCTCCCTGGCCGATGGCGAGCGCAAGATCGACCGCTGGTACGCCCGCCACGCCTGGTGCCGGGTGGACGTCAGCGACTGCCCGGACGCCTTCGCCAACCTCAATACCGATGACGAGAAGCGACGGCTTGAGCGCGCCCTGAGCGAGGGAAACTCAAACCGCGGAGGAAAGAAGGAGTCCCTGAGCCCATGAGCGATGGCGTACCCGAGAGCCTCTCGTTCGACGACGATCTGCCACTGCTCGGCATCGCCGCCTGGAGCGGAACCGGCAAGACCACCCTGCTGGAGCAGCTGTTGCCACGCCTCGGCGAGCGGGGCCTGCGGGTGGCGGTGATCAAGCATGCTCACCATGCCTTCGACGTCGACCAGCCCGGCAAGGACAGCCACCGCCTGCGCCAGGCCGGCGCCTCGCCGATGCTGGTGGCGTCCCGCGCCCGAGTGGCGCTGATGATGGAGACCCCCGGGCGTAAGGAGGCGGATCTGGCCGAACTCATCGACATGGTGCGGCCTCAGCATCCCGACCTGATCCTGGTGGAAGGCTTCAAGGCCTGGCCGCTACCCAAGCTCGAGCTCTATCGTCCCGAGGTGGGCAAGTCGCTGCGCGTGGCCGAGGACCCCTGGGTGTGCGCCGTGGCCAGTGACGCGTCCCTCGCGCTGCCCGAGGGCGTCGCGGCACTGGACCTCAATGATCTCGAGGCACTCACCGACTGGATCGCCGCCTGGCCCGCTCGCTGGCCGAGCTGCCAGCTGCCCCGCGAGCGCAGGTGTGAGGAGACCGCGCCATGACGCTCTCCTGCTTCGATCTCGGCGAGCGCATGCTCCCGGTAGAGGAGGCACGCGTGCGTCTGGCCAGTCTCGTCGAGGCACCGCTACCCGCCGAACGGGTGGCGCTGGCCGAACTGCACGGACGTGTGCTTGCAGAAGATGTCGTCTCGCCCATCGATGTGCCCCAGAACACCAATGCCGCCATGGATGGAATAGCCCTGGCCTGGCCTGGGGACGCCGAGTTGCCGGGTGAGTGGCGAGTCGTCGGCGAGGTGCTCGCCGGCAGTCGCCTGGACGAGGCGCTGGGTGCCGGCGAGTGCGTGCGCATCACCACCGGGGCGCCGCTGCCGCCGGGGGCCGATACCGTGATCATGCTCGAACAGCTCGAGGAGCGAAGCGAGACGGTGGTGGTTCGCCAGCCCGAGAGCGTCAGGCGTGGCCAGCACGTGCGCCAGGCCGGCGAGGATATTCCCCGGGGCCAGACGGCGTTGCGCGCCGGTAACCGGCTGGGAGCGGCCGAATTGGGCCTGCTGGCTTCGCTGGGCCTGGTTGATGCGAGCGTGCATCGCCGCCCGCGGGTGGCCATCTTCTCCACCGGCGACGAGGTGACCGCTCCCGGTGAGCCCCTGCCGCCGGCAGGTATCTTCGATGCCAACCGCCATACCCTGGCCGGTCTGCTGGCCGAGCAGGGCGCCGAGTTGATCGACCTGGGCATCCTCCCCGACGACCGGGACGCCATGGTCGCCGCCCTGGGCGATGCCGCCGGGCGGGCCGACATGGTGATTACCAGCGGCGGCGTGTCGGTGGGCCACGCCGACTTCACCCGTGCGGCGCTGGAGGCAGTCGGTCGCCTGGCCTTCTGGCGGATTGCCATCCGTCCCGGGCGCCCCCTGGCCTGCGGCCTCTTGGGGGAGCGGGGCGTACCCTTCCTGGGGCTGCCTGGTAACCCGGTGGCGGTGATGGTGACTTTCCTGCAATTTGTGGCGCCGCTGCTGTCCAAGCTGCAGGGAAGGCCGGTGCGAGAGCCGCTACGGCTGACGGCTATCGCCGACGAGGCCCTGAAGAGCCGTCTCGGGCGAACCGACTTCCTGCGCGGTTGCTACCATGCCGACGCCGAGGGCCGCCTGCACGTGCGCAGCACCGGCGCCCAGGGCTCCGGGATCCTGTCCTCGATGGTGGCGGCCAACTGCCTGATCGAGCTCACCGACGAGCGCGAGGGAGTTGCCCCGGGCGAGACGGTGAGCATCCAACCCCTACATCGACTGCCATGAGACGCTGACCCCATGCCTCTGTCCAACCCGTCCCTGACCCATCTCAATGCCCGCGGCGAGGCCCACATGGTCGACGTCGCCGACAAGCCCGAGAGCCGCCGCGAGGCCAGCGCCTCGGGCCTCATCCGCATGCAGCCCGAGACCCTGGCGCTGCTCGCCGAGGGCGGCCTGCCCAAGGGCGACGTGCTGGCCACGGCGCGTATCGCCGGCATCCAGGCCGCCAAGCGCACTCACGAGCTGATCCCGCTCTGCCATGCCCTGGCCCTGTCGAAGATCGCCATCGACTTCGACCTCGACGAGCCAGAGTCCTGCGTCCATGTCACCGCGACCTGTCGCCTCAACGGTCGAACCGGGGTGGAGATGGAGGCGTTGACGGCGGTCTCGGTGGCCTGCCTGACTCTCTACGACATGTGCAAGGCGGTGGACAAGGGCATGGAGATCGGCGCCATCCACCTCGACACCAAGACCGGTGGCAAGTCCGGCGACTATCGGCGGGACGAGGCCCGCGGGGAGCGCGCGGTAGCGCCCTCCATCATCGAATCCGCCCCGTCGCCGATCGTCACCGGCGAGGGGGCTTCCGGAGAAGTCTCGGTGGGGCAGCGTTGCGATATCGCCGCGCCCTGCATCCGCGTCAAGTGCCTGGCCGAACTGCGCGAGCGTCTCGGGGTGGGCGATGTCTCGGTACCGGTCGAGCGTCTGCCGAGTTCCGATGTGGCCGGCCTCAAGACGGCCCTCAAGGCCCTGGATCCCCGCTTCGAGGGTCTCGACCAGGGGCGCGTGCTGTGTGCCGTCAATCAGGTGATGGCCAGCGATGCCACGCCGCTGACCGACAACGACGAGGTCGCCTTCTTTCCCCCGGTGACCGGAGGCTAGCGATGATCCGCGTGCAGGAAAGCGTCTTCGATGCCGGCGTAGAACAGCGCGCCCTGCTCGAAGGGCGTAGCGACATTGGGGCGGTGGTGAGCTTCACCGGACTGGTGCGCGACTTCAACGAGCGTCCCGAGGTTCAGGCGCTCACCCTGGAACACTACCCAGGCATGACCGAGGCGGCCCTCGGCGAGATTGTCGAGCAGGCCGAGTCCCGCTGGCCACTCCAGGGCGTAACCGTGATCCACCGGATTGGACGCCTCGCCCCGTCAGACCCTATCGTGTTGGTAGTGGTCGCCAGCGCCCATCGACGCGCCGCCTTCGAGGCCTGCGACTTCATCATGGATTACCTCAAGACCCGCGCGCCTTTCTGGAAGAAGGAGCACACCGCCAGCGGGGACTACTGGGTTTCGGAGCGCGACGGGGACCATCATGATGCCCGTCGCTGGGAGATGTCTTCATGACCGATGAGCTGATCGACGATTTCGGCAGGCGAGTGCGCTATGTGCGCATCTCGGTCACCGATCGCTGCGATTTTCGCTGCGTCTACTGCATGAGCGAGGAGATGACCTTCCTGCCGCGTGCCCAGGTACTGACCCTGGAGGAGTTGGGGATGGTCGCTCGGGCCTTCACCGAGATGGGCGTGGAGAAGGTCCGGCTGACCGGGGGCGAGCCTCTGGTGCGTCGTGACATCGATCGCCTCGTCGCGGATATCGGGGCGCTGCCGGGGCTCAAGGATTTTGCCATGACCACCAACGGCGCGAGCCTGCCCAGGTTCGCCACTCGCCTACGCGAGGGCGGGCTCAAGCGTCTCAATATCAGCCTCGACTCCCTGGATCCCGACCGTTTCCGTCGTCTCACCCGTACCGGCGACCTGCACAAGGTCATCGACGGCATTCGTGCCGCACGCGACGCCGGCTTCGAGCGGATCAAGCTCAACGCCGTCATCCTCAAGGGGCGCAATGATGACGAGGTGATCGACCTCGTCGATTTCGCGCGTGACGAGGGCCTCGATATCAGCTTCATCGAGGAGATGCCGCTGGGCGACGTGTCGGACCACTCCCGTGCCGAGACCTTCTGTTCCAGCGACGAGGTCCAGGCACACATCGAGTCCCGCCACACCTTGATTCCCACCACCGAGTCGACCCTCGGCCCGTCGCGCTACTTCATGATGCCCGACAGCGAGTCCCGGGTCGGCTTCATCTCCCCCCACAGCCACAATTTCTGCGATACCTGCAATCGGGTTCGCGTCACCGTGGAGGGGCGCCTGCTGCTGTGCCTCGGCAACGAGCACTCCGTGGACCTGCGTGCCGTGCTGCGCCGCTATCCCGGCGATATCGAGGCGCTTAAGCAGGCCATCGTGCGCGCCATGCCGCTCAAGCCCGAGCGTCATCACTTCACCACCGACGGCGACGTCCAGGTGGTACGCTTCATGAACATGACCGGCGGCTGAGCCGTCACCATCGCTACCCTGAAGCCAGCACCATGGCATAACGGGCGACATCATGATGTCGCCCGTTGCCTTACGGGCGAGGGAAATCCTGGCGGGATTTCGCCAATGTCCCTCGGCTGCCTGGCCCAGTGCATTCTAATTTCTCCCGGCTTTCTTCCATTTTTTAACGCGACTTTTCTTGCCAATGTCATGCAAGTGCATATACTTTTGACGTGTCATTACATAAAGCAACCGTCCAACATTCGGCATGGAGACCGCTAATGTCCAGCGAATCCCTGGAGCGCATCGCCCGCAACAAGAACGTGGCTCGTGCCGCGGCACGCCAGCTGAGCATGGAACAGCTCCACAAGCTGGCCGAGGTCATCGGTGAGGTGATCGAGCAGAAGAAGGACGAGGAAGTTCAGCGCCAGGAAGAGGAAGCCGAGAAGGCCAGGAAGCTCGCCGAGATCCGCGAACAGATCAATGAAGCCGGCCTTTCCCTGGATGACCTGGTGACCGAGCAGCCCAAGCGCAAGCGCGGTCGTCCGCCGAAGAATGCCAGCAAGGCCTGAGGGGTTTTATTCTGCGCCTTGCTGCCGTGGCTCCCACAACCTTATGCAGTTTCCGACCTCTCGTGGGAGCCGTCGTTTCGACGCTTCGACTTGCACGGCGATTGGGTGTTGGTCTCCGCTATTCGCGGTGCAAGCACCACTCCCACAGAGGCTATGAGACAATTGTAGGAGCCGTGCTTGCACGGCGAATTTTTGAAACCGGGCAGCCAATCGCCGTGCAAGCACGGCTCCTACAACTCCGTGTAGCCTTTCGAGGCACTTGTGGGTGCCGTCAGTTCGACGCATCGACTTGCACCGCGATGGGTCGGGTAAGAACGAATCGCCGTGTTAGCTGCAGCGTCGAACTCACGGCACTCAAGACTTCTCCGTTCTACTTCCCCAGCAGCTCGGCTTCGACTGCCAGAATCTGCAGGTGCACCTCGGGTACCCGGTGCAGGTGATCGGCGAGCCATCCGAGCAGTCTAGGCTGCAGGGCCAGGCGCAATTCCGCCAGGGAATCCACCTGGATCTCCTCGAGGCAGTCATCGAGCCAGTCGGCGAAGGCAGTCTCGTCCATGGGGCTCGCCTGGCTGGCATCGAGCATCAGTCGACCGATGCGGGTCCAGCCGGTGTCAGTGGCAGCCACCGAGATGGCCAGGTAAAGGCTCCCATGGCGTGAGCGGTTTCCGCTGTCGCTACTCCCCAGGCCGGGCAACGCGGATACGGCATCCTGGCTGACGATATGCGGCTTCTGGGGATGGCGCGTCTCCAGAAAAAGCCCTTGGGCATCCAGGCGGATCAAATCCCCGTTCACCGGCGTCACCGGTGCCTGGATGCCTAACGCCTCGGCCAGGGCACGGTGGGCCTCTTGGTGGCGTGGTTCGCCATGTACCGGCAGCAGGTGGCGTGGCTTCACCCAGCCGTAGAAGGTGCGTAATTCGTCCTGCGCCGGGTGGCCCGAGGCGTGCAGTTCGGGGTGATTCTCCTCGTCGAGGATAGCCACGCTAAATTGCTTCAGCCCGCGCTTCAGGCGGTCGATCAGTCGCTCGTTGCCAGGGATGGCCTTGGCCGAGAAGATCACCGTGTCGCCGGCCATCAGCTCGAAGTGTGGATGGCGGCCCCGGGAAAGGCGTGACAGCGCGGCCCGCGGCTCGCCCTGGCTGCCGGTGGCGATCACCAGCACCTCTTCCGGCGGCAGATAGCCCAGATCGGTCACCGGCACCAGCGGTGGCAGGTCGTCCATGTAGCCAAGCTGGCGTGCCACGCCCACCATGCGCTCCATGGAGCGCCCCATCAGGCTGACCCGGCGACCGCAGCGTTCTGCCGCGCGACCGATGGCCAGCACCCGTGCCAGGTTGCTGGCGAAGCAGCTCACCACCACGCGTCCCTCGCAGCCGGCGATGGTGTGGGTCAGCGCCTCGGCGACCTCGCCTTCGCTGCGGGAGTGGCCGGGCATGGGGGCGTTGGTGGAATCTCCCACCACCAGGTCCACGGGCGCGATGGCGCGAAAGGTCGCGGCCGAGATCGGGGGGCCGATCAACGGCTCGGGATCGAGCTTCCAGTCGCCGGTGTGCAGTACTCGATGCTCCCCGGCCGCGATCAGCAGCGCACAGCTCTCGGGAATCGAGTGGGTCAGCGGCAGGTAGCGCAGGGTGAAGGGGCCGGTCTCCAGCGCCTCGCCGGGTTCGATGACCCGGATGGCGTCGGTGGCCAGCCCGCGTTCGACGAACTTGGCTCTCAGCAGGCCGGCGGCCAGCGGGGTGGCGTGGATCGGGCAGCCCCACCGGGGCCAGAGCCAGGCGGCGGCCCCGATGTGATCCTCGTGGCCATGGGTGATGATCAGTGCCCGAGGACGGATCGACAGGGTCTCCAGGGTGGAAAGGTCCGGCACCTGGAGCGGATTGTCGGGCAGGTCCTGGCGGATCATCATGCCGCAGTCCACGGCAATCCAGTCGTCCTCGTGGCCCCTCTCCCCATACCCATAGAGGCTGAGGTTCATGCCGATCTCGCCACAGCCACCCAGCGGCAGGAAATGCAGGGGAGGGCGACGGCGAGGGCGGATCTGGACGCGTGGCTGTGGCATCGAGGAGGGCGAGGGCCTGGGAAAGTGTACGAACACTATACGGGAAGCCCGCCGGGCCCCACAACGCGCCCGTCAGCCGTTCGGCTTAGGTCGGGGAGTCGATCGACACCTGGGTCGCCAGTACCTTGCGCAGGAAGTCCCGGGTGCGGGGATCCTTCGGCGAGCCGAAGAGCTGGCTGGGTGGTCCCTGCTCGACGATGCGACCGCCCTCCATGAAGATCACCCGGTCCGCCACGTCCCGGGCGAAGCTCATCTCGTGGGTGACCACCAGCATGGTCTGACGCTCTCTCGCGAGTTGCTTCATCAGGCCCAGGACCTCCTCGACCCATTCGGGATCCAGCGAGGAGGTCGGCTCGTCGAAGAGGATCACCTCGGCCTGGGCCGCCATGGCGCGCCCGATGCCGACGCGTTGCTGCTGGCCGCCGGACAGGGCGGCGGGGTAGGCATCGGCCTTGTCGGCCAGGCCGATACGCTCCAGGATCTCCCTGGCCCGCGCATGGGCCTTCTCCTTGGGCCAGCGGTTGACGACGATCAGCCCCTCGGCGATGTTCTCCAGTGCCGTCTTGTTGGCGAACAGTGCATAGTTCTGGAACACGAAGGCCGTGCGCCTGCGTGCCGTCAGTATGTCGGCTCGGCTGGCCCGCGTGACGTCGACGTCCAGGTCGCCGATGGTCAGCCGGCCGGCATCCGGGCGCTCGAGGAAGTTCAGGCAGCGCAGCAGCGTCGACTTGCCGGTCCCCGAGGGGCCGATGACGACGATGATCTCGCCCTGCTCGATGGCCAGGTCGATGCCGTCGAGCACCGCGGTTCCGCCGAAGCGCTTGACGAGTCCCTCTACCTTGATCATCGGCGATATGCCTCGTTGAGTCGGATTTCCAGGCGCCGCTGGAACCAGGCCAGCAGCTCGACGATGACCCAGTAGAAGATTGCCACGGTGATGAAGGCCTCGAAGTAGAGGAAACTGCCGGCGGCCTCCTTCTGGGTGGCGCCCATCAGCTCGGTAACCCCCAGGGTGAATGCCAGGGAGGTCGCCTTGATCATGTCGATGAAGTAGTTCATCAGCGTCGGGACCGCGACCCTCGTGGCCTGAGGCAGCACGATGCGCCGCATCAGCTGGCCGTTGGTCATGCCGATGGAGAGCGCCGCCTCCGTCTGGCTCCTGTCGACCCCGACGATGGCGGCGCGGATGGATTCCGCCATGTAGGCCGAGAAATGCAGGGTCAGGCCCATGATGGTGGCGGTAATGCCATTGATCTGGGTCAGGAAGGCCAGCAGCTGGGGCAAGCCGTAATAGAACAGGAACAGTTGTACCAGCAGTGGCGTGCCGCGAAAGAAGGAGATGAACAGTAGCGTGGCGGCGTTCAGGCCCGGGATTCGCAGCACGCGGATCACCGCGAGGCCACAGGCCAGCACCAGGGCCAGTGCCATCCCCACCGCGGCCATCTGCAGGGTCAGCGGCAGATAGCGCAGCAGGATGGGCACCAGCCCCAGCATGTAGTCGACATCGAGCAAACGCATGGGAGCGACTCAGCGCCTCAGGGGCGAGTGATGTCGGTGCCGAACCACGCTTCCGAGATCGCTTGCAGCTCGCCCGACTCGCGCAGGGTGGCCAGGGCGGTATCGACCCGGTCACGCAGGGCGCGGTCCTCCTCGGTGTCCCGGAAGGGCAGGGCATTGCGGATCTTGGAGAAGGGCTGGCCGGCCAGCGCCAGGGGCAGCGGCTTCTCCTTGATCACCTGGCTGGCACTCACCCGGTCCATGACGAAGGCGTCGACGCGACCCAGGGCCGTGTCCTGCTCGATGTTGCTCTCGTAGGTGCGGATGTCGATCTCGTCGGCATAGGGCAACTCGCGCAGCAGTTCCTCGTAGTTGGAGCCGAGGTTGACGGCAACGGTCCTGCCTTTCAGGTCTTCGACGCCCTGGATCTCCTCGTTGCCTTCCCTGACCACGACCTGGGCGCCATCGTAGACGTAGGGCTCGGTGAAGGCGTACTTGGCGGCCCGCTCCTCTGTGATGGTGATCTGGTTGGCGATGGTATCGATCCGACCGGACTCGAGCATGCCGAACAGTCCCGAGAAGTTCGCCGTGACGAACTCGACCTCGACCTCCATCTCCTCGGCCACGGCCTCCATGACATCCACCTCGAAGCCCTGGAGCTTGTCCTGTTCGACGAAGGTGAAGGGGAAGTAGCCGCCGGACATGCCGACCTTGATGGCGTGGTCGTCGGCCTGGACCAGGCCGCCAGCGGTCATCAGGCCTGCGGCCATGGCGGTAAGGGCTATGCGCTTGAGCATGGGTTGCTCCTGTGTATTCGCTGAAACCAGGGAAGACGTCGCGGTGTTCGCGCCGTTGTTGGGAAAATACACTAGAGAATAAGAAACCGTTTTTCCAATAGCCTTTGGTTATTAGGCTCGTGGCCAGTAGCGAAAGCGTCATTCCCCCTTTGCCGTTCACCCTGACGCGTCTGCCCCGCCGGCCGAAGGTCGGCAACGCCATGGGCCGGGAATGGTAAGCTGAGGATTCTCAGCCTATTGGATGAGGACAGAGGCTGGTGTTCCCAGGCGAAGCACCGCACCATCTGGGGCACCGCGACAAGGCGGCGACTGGGCCGGGTAGTGCCAGGCACCTTGTAGATCACGCGCAGGGAGCACGACGTTCATGCCGTTCAAGACCCGCGATATTGCCCTGGATAGCTGGCTGCTGATGGTATCGGCGGCTTTCGTGCTGATGGGCCTGGCCGGGATGCTGGAGTGGTTCCACTACCCCCCGCAAACGCTGCTGGGCCCGGATGCCTCACTGGCCGCCATGTTGTCCGGTGTTGGCCTTCTCGCCGTGGTCCAGCACTGGCAGCGCACGCGCCTTCTGGCAGGTGGCGGCCTGCTGGTCTTGATGGGATATACCCTGCTGCACAATGCCGCGGTCGGCGGGAGCCAGGAGGGCGCCTCCTGGCTGTCCGGGGAACCGCGGGTTTCCTCACTCCTGGCCGCCTTGCTGGTGGTGGTAGCCGCCTGTCTAGTCTCGGGGCTCGGGCGACAGGGTCTGCGTCGGCTGTGGCAGGTGTGCGGGTGCCTGCTGCTGCTCTTCGGGCTCACCATGCTGGGGATGATGCGCGTCGTCTCGGGGGATGGTCCTGGATGGGAGGGCATGACCGCATCCCCGCTGGTGGTGGCGCTGTTCGCGCTGATGTTCGGCGGCGCCATGGTGGCGGCGACTGCCAGGACGGCCCAGCGACAGCTCAAGCTGGGAAGGGCGGCCGTCATGGCAGGCCTGGCCGGGGTGGTGGCCAGCAGTCTGGCGTGGTACCTGCTCAGCTGGCAGCAGCAGCAACGGATCGACCAGCAGGCGGAGTATCTGCTCGACAACGTTCGCCTCAATGCCGAGCAGGTGATGGGGTCGCACTTGATGCTGATGCAGCGCATGGCCGAGCGGTTGGATGCCTCCGCCATGGGCCTGGAGCCCGCCGTGCTGAACCGTGATGCGGCCAACTACCTGCGTGATACCCCCAGCCTCGAGGTCATCGGCCTGCTGGGCAGCGACCAGGACTGGCGCTGGGGCCGGGCGCGCAGCGAGGAGGCCCGGCGCTGGTGGGCGCAATGGGCGGATTCCGAGCGCGTGCGCGACTGGCTGGACATGCCGTTTCCCCAGCCGCGCATGATGGTGCCCGATGACGGCGCCCCGGGTCTGGCGATCATGGCGATCGCGGTCCCGCGTCGCGACCAGCAGCTGGTGGCCGTGCTGGACATGGCGACCCTCCTGGAGCGTGGGCTGCGCATTCAACTGGGCGGCTTTCAGGTCAACCTCTCCCGTGATGACGAGGCGCTCCTCTCGCTGGCGGCGCCGGGCATGGTCGCGCGAGATGTGACGGATTCCCCCACCTTTGCGGCACGCCACATCGGGCTGCCGGGCGGACCGATGCTCAGTCCCTCCGTGCACCCGGCGTCCGAGGCGAGCTGGCTGCAGGCCGTTATCGTGCCGTCAGCCGTTGGTCTGGGCGGGCTGACGCTGACCTATCTACTGGTCTTCAGCCTGGGGATGGTGCGCCTGGTCCTGGGGCACTCCCGGGAGCTGATGGCGGCGCGGGAGCAGCTCGAGCAGCAGCAATCCATCCAGGCGATGATTGCCGAGGAAGTCCCGCTCGACCAGACGCTCGATGCCATCTGCCTCATGCTCGAGGGGCAACTGCAGGGAGGGCTATGCTCGATCATGCTGGCCGACGACGAAGGTCGCGCGCTGCGCCTGGTGGCGGGCAACAGTCTGCCGGTGAGCTACCGGGAGGCGATCGGCTCGATTCCCATCGGCGCCGGCATGGGCGCCTGTGGCAGCTCGGCCCATGGCCGTGAAGTGGTGGTCTGTGAGGACCTCGCGCATGATCCACGCTGGAAGGGGTTCAGGACCCTGGCCATGAACGCGGGGCTCAGGGCCTGCTGGTCCTATCCGGTGATTGCCAGTGATGGTCGGTTGCTGGGCACCTTTGCGACCTACTATCGGCGGCCGGCCAGACCGGATGAGTCCGAACTGGAAATGACGCGCCAGGCCGTGGACCTGGTGGCCCTGGCGGTGGAGCGCGAGCAGGACCGGCGTTCGCTGTGGGAGAGCGAGCAGCGCTACCGCTCGTTGTTCGCCTATAACCCGGATGCGGTGTTTTCACTGGATCTGAGGGGACACTTCGCCACGGCCAATGAGCATTGTTCTGCGCTGACCGGCTTCCCCGTCGAGCAGATCATGGGCGCGCACTTTTCCCAGTTCCTGCAGCCCGACGACCTGGCGTATGTTCAACAGAAATTCGAGATCACCGCGGCCGGCGACCCCTGCCGCTATGAACTGCAGATCCCCCATCGGGACGGCAAGGTCCGCCGCCTGGACATCACGAATCTGCCGATCGTGGTCGGTGAGCGCATCCAGGGGGTCTATGGCATCGCCAAGGATGTGACGCAACGCCGGGAACACGAGACCCGGCTGCGGATCCTCGAGCGCGGCGTGGAAGCCAGCGTCAACGGGGTGCTGATCGCGGACGCAGGCGAGCCCGATCTGCCGATCATCTATGCCAACGACGCCTTCCAGCGCATGACCGGCTACACACGCGAAGAGATCATCGGCCGCAATTGTCGCTTCCTGCAGGGCGCCGAGACCGATACGGCGGCGGTTGAGCAGGTTCGCCAGCAGCTGGCTCGCCAGTGCGAGGTGCACGTCACCCTGTGCAACTATCGCAAGGACGGCACCCCCTTCTGGAACGATCTCTACATTGCCCCGGTGCGCGATGAGGAGGGGCAGGTCACCCACTATGTGGGCATCCAGCATGACATCTCCGAACACAAGGCCTATGAGGCCCGCCTGGCCCACCACGCCAGCCATGATGCCTTGACCGGCTTGGCAAACCGCGCGTTGCTCGAGGATCGGCTGGTCCATGATTTCGAGCTGGCCAGGCGTCAGGGGCATCTGCTGGCGGTCCTCTTCGTCGACCTCGACGAGTTCAAGCCGATCAATGACAGCCTGGGCCACGCCATCGGGGACCAGCTGCTGCTGGGGGTCTCACAGCGCCTGTCCGCGGCGATGCGCGCGGGCGACACCCTGGCGCGCCTGGGCGGCGACGAGTTCGTGGTGCTGCTGCCGGACCTGCACAACGAGGAGCAGGCGCTGCAGGTGGCGGAGCGGCTGCTGGCGCTCATTGCCCGGCCCTATCGGGTCGGCGAGCATGAACTTTCGCTGTCTTGCAGTATCGGCATCGCCGTCAGCAGTGCGGAGGTGTCCCAGCCCAACGAGCTCATCCAGCAGGCGGACATGGCCATGTACCGGGCCAAGCAGCAAGGCCGCAATGCCTACCATTGGTTCACGCCCGCGATCACCCATCGGCTGGGCGATCGCGTCGCGCTGCGCAATGAACTCCAGGAGGCGATCGATGTGCAGGCCTTCGAGCTGCACTATCAGCCATTGATCGACCGGCAGGGTCGGGTCGTGGGCGTGGAGGCGCTGTTGCGCTGGCCAAACCCCCTGCGCGGTTATGTCTCTCCGGCACAGTTCATTCCCCTGGCCGAGGAGACCGGCCAGATCATCCCGATCAGCGAGTGGGTACTCCGCCGGGCCTGCCATGACCTGCGAATGCTCGACGGGGCGGGGCAGGGCCTCCTGAATGTCGCCGTCAACCTCTCGCCGCTGCAGTTCCACCGCTCGAGCTTTCTCGGCAACCTGCGCCAGACCCTGGCCGTCACCGGCTTACCGGCGCCAAAACTGTCCCTGGAGCTGACCGAAGGCGTGTTGATGAACGATACCGAAAGTGCCATCGACACCCTGCATGCCCTCAGGGAGATGGGCGTGGGCGTCGCCATCGACGATTTCGGGACCGGCTTTTCCAGCCTCAGCTACCTCAAGAACCTGCCCATCGACACGGTGAAGATCGACCGCAGCTTCGTCAGTGAAGTGACGCGTAATGCCGAGGATGCCGCCATCATCCAGGGCATCATCTCCATGGCGCACCACCTCGGGCTTATGGTGGTCGCCGAAGGCATCGAGCATGAGGAACAGCATCGCCTGCTGATGGCGCATGGCTGCGATCTCTTCCAGGGCTTCCACCTTGCGCGTCCCATGCCACTGGAGCGCCTCATCGAATTCCTCGAAGAGAGCCGATCAGTCTCCCTGGGTGAGTAGCGTTGCCAGCAGCGGGAAGGCTCGGGAGTAGGCAGGTTCAGCGCGTCAGCATCAACTCGACCAGCTTACCCGTCGGACTCACTCCCGATACGTCAGGTTGGTCTCCCAGCTTTTCGCGCTTTCCTCGATGGCGCGTCTTACCCCCTCGGCATCACCCGCCTGGAAGGCGGCATAGATCGCCTTGTGATCGTTGAGGGCGGTTTCCGGCAGTGTCTGCATCGAGGTCTCGAGGGCCGCCTCGATCAACTCCAGTAGCGTCCGGCCGACCCGGATCGTCATGGGATTGTGGGTGGCATGCAGGATGGCGCGATGGAAGCTGACATCGTGGCGTGATGTCTGCTCGCCGTTGGCAATCGCCGTGGCCATGTCGTCAATGGCCTGCCGAATGCGCTGATGGTCTTCATCAGTGGCGTTGGTCATTGCCTGGAGGGTGTAGGCGGGCTCGAACATCGCCCGGAACTCGAGCACGTCGCGCGTCATGCCACGCGCCAGGATCATGCCGAAGGCCATGGGGTCGACCAGGGGATCCCCCGGCTCGCGCCGGATGATGGTGCCATGGCCTCGCCGGACCTCCACGATACCGATCGCCTGGAGCATCTTGATGGCTTCGCGAACGCTCGATTTGCCGATGCCCAGGCTCTGGGTCAGTTCGGTCTCGGAAGGCAGGTAGTCGCCTGGCTTGAGGTCACCACGAATCAGCGCGGACTTGATCCGCTCCAGTATCTGAAAGGCAATCGAGCTGCGTTCGATGGAGCCGCCGAAGCGTTCCGACGGCTCCGGCGAAATGGCCGGGTTGGACAAGGTGTTCATCAAAAGTTCTCTTGCTGTCGTTGGCCTACGAGAGCATGGGTCGCTGGCGTGCTGAGCCCGGTCGTTTGTGGCGAGACATCACTCTACGCAATGTGGAGCGTGACAAACGGCGCTTGCATCTCGGCATGAGCTGAGTCTAGCATGACCCAAGTCATCAGACATCAGATGTCTCATCAGTGGGCCGGCTCAGGGACGAGACGGTCGTCGAGATGACCTGCATGTGAAGCCCATCAGGGCGCGAGAAAATCAGATTCGGTGCCATGCCATGACCAAACAGCGCGTCATCGTGCTCACTACAGGTGGCACGATTGCCAGCAAACCCGGCGGGACCGGACGCAACGTGTCCGGGGCCATGTCAGGCGAGTCGCTGCTGGAACGTGTGGCCGTGCCGCAGACGCCCGACCTGGAGGTCGAGGTTCGATCGATACTCCAGAAGCCAAGCAATGCCATCAGCCTGGACGACCTGATGGAGATGGCTCGCCAGTGTCAGGCACTGGAACAGGATCCCGATGTGATCGGCATCGTTATCACGCATGGCACCGATACGCTGGAAGAGACCGCCCATTTCCTCGACATCACGCTCTCGCTCGAGGCCTGCGCCCTGGTCATGACCGGCTCGCAACGTGCCCCGCACGAGGAGGGCACCGATGCCTTTCGCAATCTTGCCAATGCCATCACCGTTGCCGCAGCCCCCCGAGCAAGAGGCATCGGCGTGACGGTCGTCTTCAACGAGTCGATTTTCGCCGCGCGCAGCGTCCGCAAGCTCAACAGTTATCACGTGAACGGTTTCGGGGCACCGGGTTTCGGCGCGCTGGGGTATGTGGATGGCCAGCGGGTCCACCTGGCTCAGCTGCCACGCCGGGCAACCCCGCTCCCACTCGGCGATCGCCTGCCCCGTATCGACATCCTCTCGAGCTACCTGGATGCCAGCCCGCGACTGATCGAGGCCGCAGTGGCCAGCGGCGCACAGGCGCTGGTGGTGGAGGGCCTTGGCCGCGGGCATGTGCCGCCGACGTGGTTGGAGACCATCGGCGAGGTAACGCGTGGCGGTATACCGGTCGTCGTGGTCTCCGGCTGCCACGAAGGGCCGGTCAACACTCGCTATGAGTTCCCAGGGAGTCTGGCCAGTCTCCAGGCACACGGGGCCATTGCCGTTCGCGACTTGAGTGCGCGCAAGGCTCGCCTGACCCTGGCTGTCCTGCTTTCCACCGAAGGCACGGAGGGCATTGCCGCTCGCTTTGAACAAACGATGTCCTGATCCTGCTGAGTCGGAGGTGTTGATTCGGCAGGTACTTGACGCCAAGCCAGCGCTTGGCCCCACCACCACAGCCCACCCACATAGATAGGTGCAAACAATGAATAACAAGTTGACCAAGGTATCACTGGCGGCCGCAATCGCGGCAGTATCTTTCGGGTTCAGCCAGGCGCAGGCGGCGGATTTCAACTTCACCTTCGCCCACGTGCTGATCGAGGAAACCCCGAACGGACAGGCGGCGCTGCGCTTCAAGGAGGAAGTCGAGGAAAAGTCGGACGGACGGATCAGCATCGAGGTGCTCCCCGCCGCGCAGGTGGGCGGTGATGTCGAGATCATCGAGCAGATCCAGATGGGGCTGGTCGATATCGGCATCCCGCCGACGGCCACCCTGGGGAATTTCGAACCGCGCATGCAGATCCTCGATCTGCCGTTCCTGTTGCCGGATTACGACACCATGGTCGAGGTGCTCGACGGTGACGTTGGGCGTGAGATCCTCGATACCCTCGATGACGACAACATGTATGGCGTGAACTTCTGGGGGGCCGGTTTCCGCCACATCACCAACAATGTCCGTCCGATCGAAACCCCGGAGGACCTTGCCGAGGTTCGCATGCGGACCATGCAGGCGCCAATCATCATCTCGACCTATGAAAATCTCGGTGCCAATGCGACGGCGATGGCCTTCACCGAGGTGTACAACGGCCTGCAGCAAGGGGTCGTCGAGGGTCAGGAAAACCCGCTGGCCAACATCTACACCATGCGCTTCTACGAAGTGCAGGATTACCTGTCGCTCACCAATCATGCCTATCACGCCTATGCGGCGGTCATCAACAGCGACTCCTGGAACTCGCTGCCCGAGGATCTGCAGGAAGTGATGATCGAGGCGTTCGATAACGGTCGCCAGGCGTCGCGCGAGCTCACCCTTCAGGATGAGGAACGAATCCTTCAGGAGATCGAAGGCGAGATTGCGATCAATGAGATCACGGACGAAGCGCGTGAAGCCTTCATCGAGGCGAGCATGCCGGTGCATGAAGAGTACGAGGATATCGTGACGACAGAGCTTCTGCACAAGGTCTACGACGCCGTGGGCATCGAGTACTGATCCATGTTCGAAGCGCTCAATAAACTCATTGATCGCTTGGAAAAGGTGGCGATGGTCGCTTTCATGTCGATTGCGACCATCATCACCACCTTCCAGGTCGTCTATCGCTACGGCTTCAATAGCTCGCTCTCCTGGGCGGAAGAGGTCGTGATCTACTCCATTGTCTGCATGAGCTTCGTCGGGGCCAGCATGGGGGTTCGCCATGGGGTCCATATCTCGGTGGACGTGCTGAATGCCTTCGCACCCCCTGCGGTGAATCGTTGGCTTCACATCCTCACGGCCGTCCTGGGCATCGCGTTCGCCATTGCCCTGGCCTATCTGGGGTTCAGGCTGTTCTTCAGTACCCTTGATCGTGGGATGCTGTCCCCTGCGATGCGCATGCCCATGGCCTGGGTGTACTTTCCCATTGGCCTTTCAGGGCTATTGCTCATCATCCGCTATTGCTGGGTGATCCGGGAAGTGTGGCATAAGCCACCTGTCTCGATGGCCGAAGAGCTGGCTGCCGAGAAAGACAAGCTGGTGTGACGGTCGTCCTGCCCATCGCGACTACCTGAGGAAACCTCATGATTACGGCCTTGTTGCCCATCTTCTTTGCGGTATTGCTGTTGGGGCTGCCGATCTTCGCGGCGCTGGCCTTTGCCGTGATACTCGCCATCCAGTTCTTTGGCAACACCGACCCGGTCATCGTGCCGATGCGCATGTTCTCGGGCATGAACAACTTTTCGCTGATGGCGATTCCCTTCTTCATCCTGGCCGCCGAACTGATGCGCATTGGCGGCCTGTCAGACCGCCTGATCGATCTGGCCAAGGCGCTCGTCGGCTGGGTGCCCGGTGGGCTGGCAGCGGCGACGGTGCTGTCCTGTCTGTTCTTCGGTTCCATCTCGGGGTCGAGTCCGGCCACGGTGGTCGCCATCGGCAGTATCATGTTCCCCGCCCTGGTGGCGGCCGGTTATGACAAGCGCTTTGCCATCGGAGTGATCGCCACGGCGGGGACCCTGGGGCCCATCGTGCCCCCCAGCATCGCACTGATCATCTACGGTTCGGTCACCGGCACCTCGGTGGGGCGCCTCTTCGCCGCCGGACTGCTGCCCGCGATCCTGATTGCCTCGATCCTCATCGCCTATTGCATCGTCTACGCGTCCTTCAAGGGCTATGGCCGCAGCACGTTCCCGTCGCTGCGCGAGATCGGTTCGGCATTCAAGGCGGCGGCCTGGGGGTTGGGCTTGCCGGTCATCCTGCTGGGCGGGATCTACAGCGGTGTTTTCACCCCTACGGAGTCCGCCGCCGTGGCCTGCATGTACGGCCTGTTCGTCGGGATGGTGGTCTATCGCAAGATCGACCTGAAGAACCTGCTGTCGACGCTCAACAGTGCGGGGCTGATGTCGGCGTCCCTGTTGCTGATCACCGCGGGGGCATCGGCCTTCTCCTGGTTGCTGGCAATTACCGGGGCACCGACTCAGCTGGCAGGGGAGGTGCTCTCATGGACCGAAGACCCAATCCAGGTCATGGCGCTGTTCAACGTGGTCATGCTCATTGCCGGCTTCTTCCTCGACAGTGCCTCGGCGATCATTGTGCTGTCGCCACTGCTGCAGCCCATTGCCGCTCAGGTCGGCGTGGACGCGACCCATTTCGGCGTGATCACGCTGATCAACTTCTCGGTCGGCATGATTACCCCGCCCGTGGGCCTCAACCTCTTCGTGGCCATGGCCATCTCCAAGATGACATTGCCCGAAGTGTTCAAGGCCTGTCTGCCGTTGATCGGCCTGATGCTGCTGTCCCTGGTGATCATTACCTACGTGCCCTGGTTCAGTACCTACCTGCCTGACTTGATCTACCGCTGAGGAGGCGTCATGACAGAGATAGCGCATCTTCATGAAGCGCTGGATGGGCAACGCCTCTGGGACGATGTCCAGGCGCTGGCGACCATCGGGGGCCTCGAGCCCAAGGGGATTCGACGGCTGGCCCTCGACGCCCAGGACAATCAGGCTCGCCTGTGGCTCGCCGAGCAGGGCCTGTCGCTCGGCTGCCGGGTCTATTTCGATGCCCTGGGCAATCTCTTCCTGCGTCGCGAGGGGCAGGATGCCTCCCTGGCCCCGCTGTTGATCGGTAGCCACATGGACAGTCAGCCCCAGGCCGGTGCGCATGATGGGGCCCTGGGCGTTCTGGCCGGCCTGGCCGTGCTCAGGACCTTGCAGGAGCAGGGCATTGAGCACCGTCGCCCGCTCGAGATCGTCTCCTGGACGAACGAGGAGGGCGCGCGCTTCGCACCAGGTGCCTCGGGATCTTCCTGGTTCGCCGGGCAGCGGGAGTATGACGATATCATGGCCGCCCTGGACGGCGACGGCGTGCGCTTCGGTGATGCCCTCCAGGAGTGCCTGACCCTGCTTGAGGACAAGGGGCTCGAGTACCGTCCGGCCCCCTTTGTACCGCACGCCTTTCTCGAGCTTCACATCGAGCAAGGGCCGGTGCTGGAACAGCAGGGGAAACCGGTGGGGGTCGTCAGCGGGATTCAGGGGGTCAACTGGTATCGCATCCAGGTCGAAGGCGTGGCCAATCATGCCGGCACCACGCCGCGACAGGCCCGCCGGGACGCCTTCGATGGTGCCCATGAGCTGGTGACAGCGCTGAAGGCGGCGACACGGGAACAGGACGATGACCTGCGCTTCACCATCGGCAAGTTCTCTCTGTGGCCCGATGCCGTCAACACCATTGCCCAACGGGCCAGCTTCACCATCGATCTGCGCCATCCCGACGCACGGGTGCTGGAGGCACTCGACCGCCACTTCCATGCCCTGGCCGAGGAGCAGTGGAGTGGCTGTGATGTCACCCTCGAGGTGACCTCGCGGGTGGCGCCGGTGGCATTTCCCGAGCCTCTGCTGGCCGTGCTCCGCGAGAGCGCCGACAGTGTCTGTGCAGAGGCGCCGGAACTGGTTTCGGGTGCCTTCCATGATGCCATCCATCTGGCGCATGTCTGCCCGACGGCCATGCTCTTCACGCCCTGCCGAGCGGGCATCAGCCATCACCCCGACGAGCATATCGAGCGTCAGGATGCCGACATCGCGGCGCGTGCCCTGGCACACGCTGCCGAGACACTACTGATAACAAGGAATAACGCCCATGACTCAGACCATTGACGCGGCCGTCGCCGCTCAGGGTCTCACCCTCCCCGCCATCCCGCGACCCCGCGGCGCCTTCCTGCCCTGGTCACGGCTGGGCAGCCAGCTGTTCCTGGCGGGCCAGATCTGTGAACGAGATGGCGAGGTCCTCTATCCGGGTAAGGTGGGCACCGAGTTCGACCTGGCGACCGGCAAGCTGGCCGCTCAGGCTTGTGCGCTCAATCTTCTCGCCTCGCTCAGCGATGCCGTAGCAGGCGATATGCGCCGTGTGGTGCGCTGTGTGCGCATGAACGGGTTCGTGAACGTGGCGCCCGGCTTCCACGACGTGCCGCTGGTGATCAACGGTGCCTCGGATCTCTTCATTGCCCTGTTCGGAGAGAATGGACGCCATGCCCGCACGGCGATCGGTGTCGCCACGCTGCCCGGAAATGCAGCCGTCGAAGTGGAAGCGATCTTCGAGATTCGCGACTGATACCAGGAGTCACGCCATGACGGATTCACCCCTGATGCGCCCGCTGCGCGAACAGTATGCCGGGCTTCGCAGCGGCAAGCTCACCGCCGCCGCCCTGGCCGAGGCCTCTATGGAGGCCAACAGAACCCGCGGCCAGCGGGATCATGTCTACCTGACCTGGAATGGCGAGGTCGCCCTGGAGACGGCCAGGGCCACCGATCGCGTGCTGGCAAGTGGCGGTGACACGGGGCCGCTGATGGGCGTGCCGGTGTCGATCAAGGATATCTATGCGGTACCGGGACTGCCGACCTATGCCGGATCCGCTCGGCGATTGCCGCGACACTGGGAGGAGCCCGGCCCCATGGTCTCGGCGCTGCTGCGGCAGTTGCCCAGCGTCATGGGCAAGACCCATACCGTGGAGTTCGCCTTCGGTGGTCTGGGCACCAATGCCCACTGGGGGGCGCCCCGCAATCCCTGGGACCAGGCCCATCACCGGACACCCGGTGGGTCCAGTGCCGGTGCCGGTGTATCCTTGGTCAACGGCACGGCCAGTCTGGCGCTGGGAACCGATACGGCAGGCTCGGTACGTGTGCCTGCCGCGATGACCGGTGTGGCAGGTCTCAAGACAACGGTCGGGCGCTGGTCCACGGCGCAGATCGTGCCATTGTCGGCCACGCTGGATACGCCGGGCTTGCTTGCCCGCAGTGTGGACGATCTGGCCTTTGCCTTCGATGCGCTGGACGGGGTCCTGACGTCGCGATCCCGCGGCATACCATCGCGCCCATCACTGGCCGACCTGACCTTCGGGGTTCCGGAGGCCTATTTCTGGGAGGACTGCAGTCCGGGCATCGCCGAGTCCGTTCAGGCCGCCATTCGTCAGCTTGAGGCCGCAGGGGCGCGCATCGTGACGCTCGATCTGCCCCGTACCGATGAGGTCTTCACCCTGTTCCAGCAGGGCGGGCTGGCAGCGGTAGAGCTGGCCGCCTTTCTCAAGACCCAATTACCGGAAGCCATCGACGGCCTGGATCCCAATGTGGCGGCCCGGGTCAAGGCGGCCGACGACATCCCCGGCTGGGAATACGTTCGTCGCTGTGACGTGCTCAAGTCGCTGTCGGCAAGCGCCGCCGAGTGCCTGACCCGCGTCGATGCCCTGTTGACCCCGACCGTGACGCTGACGCCGCCGACCCTGGAGAGCCTCGAGCCGGACGGGGCCTATGCCAGGGCCAACATGCAGGCCCTGCGTAATACCGTGGTGGGCAACTTCATGGGGCTGTGCGGGCTGACACTGCCGGTGGGCAAGGATGCTGCGGGCATGCCGGTGGGGTTGCAGGTGCTGGCCGGGCCCTGGCAGGACGCGCGGCTGCTGGCCATCGGTCAGGCCATCGAGGAGGAACTGGGTAACAGCCTGGCCATCCTCGGCGCTCCGCCGGCCCCGTGATATCGCCGTGACCGGGCCACGGCAGCCGGTGACCCAAAGCGCAGAGAGGAGAGCAGGCATGACCGACAGTGTCGACGACACCATCGACGCCTTCCGGGCCCGGGTGGCCCGAGGCGAATGCGAGGAGCTGACCTGGTGGCATGCCTGCCAGGCGCGCATCGAGGCGCGTGAAGCGGGTGTCCAGGCCTGGGAATACCTCATGCCAGCGACGTCGACCGCGATCCTTCCGGGTACGGGGCAGCGCTTGCGCGGGGTGCCGGTGGGCATCAAGGACATCATCGACACCGCCGAGATGCCCACCACCTGGGGGACCGGCGGCTATCTCGTGTCGCCGGAAGCCGTCGTGGATGCCGCCGTGGTCACCCTGCTCAAGCGTCAGGGGGCCATGCCGCTGGGCAAGACCGTGTCCACCGAGTTTGCCTACTTCACGCCCGGCAAGACGCGTAATCCCCAGGATCTCTCGCGGACGCCGGGCGGCTCCTCCAGTGGTTCGGCCGCCGCCGTGGCGGCCGGCATGGTGCCGCTTGCCCTGGGCACTCAGACGGCCGGCAGCATCATCCGTCCGGCGAGTTACTGCGGCGTCTTCGGCTTCAAGCCCACCGTCAATACGGTCTCCTTCTCGGGGATCAAGGCCTTCGCGCCCTCGATGGATACGCTGGGCTGGTTTGCCCGCCACATCGAGGACATCTGCACGACCTTCACGGCCCTGACTCGCGCCGAGTCCATCGAGGCGCTGCCCGATCTCGGCGGCATCCGGGTCGGGCTGCGCAGCCTGCCCGGCGACAGGCCGCTCGATGCCGGTGTCGCCCAGGCCCTGTCCAATACCGCCAGACACCTGGAGCAGGCCGGTGCCAGGGTGAGTGCCTTGCCCCTGGATCCCCGCTATGACGACCTCGTTGCCCACCACCAGGTGGTGCTGGCCTACGAGGCGGCGCAGTCGCTGGCCAGCGAGTTTCAGCAGCATGGCGAGGAGATGGGCGCCAGGCTGGTCGAGCTGATCGAGGAGGGTCTGGCGACCTCCTATGCCGAGTATCGGGCGTCCCTTCTGGCGGCCGAAGAGTGCCGACAGGCCCTGTCGCGGGTGTTTGCCGATGAGGTCGACGTGATCCTGGCGGCGAGCGCCCCGGGCGTTGCCCCGCCAGGGCTGGATGCCACCGGCGACCCGGTCTACTGCCGGGCCTGGACGCTGCTCGGCGTGCCGTGCCTCAACCTGCCGCTGAACACGGGGCAAGAAGGGCTACCGGTGGGGGTGCAATTGATCGCCGACCGCTGGCAGGACGAGCGTCTGCTGTCGATTGCCCGAACGCTGGTGCCGCCTGCAGGGTAGGGGGCCTTCGCACGGGACGCGCATGGGCATCCAGGCGGTTTGACGCCGATGATGACACGATCCGAGCGTTGATGGCCTGTCAGGTGGCCGGTAGCAAGGGGACCTCGCCACTTGCCTGCTGAGTCGAATGGGCGCATTATTCAAATCATAATGTGAGCCGAATATGGTGTGTAATCGGCTCTCTGGCTTCGTCCAGGTGATGTGAAATGACGGTTCAAGCCCCGAGATGGATCTGGCAGCATCACGACTGGCCTCGTTTCACCTGGCAGGCGGGAGAGATTCAGCCCCGCCTACAGAAGTGCTGGAGGAATCTGGGCATCTTGCTTGGCCGGTCAGGAGCGCTCGGCCTCGGTGATGAACAGGAGGCAGAAGCGAAGACGGCTCTGGATACGCTTTTGCAAAACATCGTCACCTCATCGGCGATTGAAGGTGAGCGCCTCAATGTCGCCTCTGTGCGTTCTTCTCTTGCACGGCAGCTTGGCATTGAGGAACCGGACGGCCCACCCTCGCCGCGGGCCGAGGGCATGGCTGAATTGATGCTGGATGCCATCCTGAATTCTGACTCACCGCTGGATGCAGAGAGGCTGCTTCAGTGGCATCGATGGCTATTCCCTGATGCTGAATCTTCCCTGACGGAACTGCGGCCTGGCCAGTGGCGTGGATTGGAGCCGATGCAGGTTGTATCGGGCCGAATGGATCGACCCAGGGTGCATTTCGAAGCGCCACCCAGAGAGGGTTTGGAGATTGAGATCGATCGGTTCCTGGAATGGTTCGAGTCCAGCCGTCATGATCCAGCGCTGGATCCTCTCATTCGAGCGGGCATGGCGCATTTTTGGTTTGTGACCCTTCATCCGTTCGAGGATGGCAACGGGCGTATCGCCCGGGCAATCGCCGATCGCGCCTTGGCGCAAGCGGACCAGCAGAGTATTCGCTTGTATGCCATGTCAGCAGCGATCCTGGCGCGAAGGGACGATTACTATCGCTGCCTGGAAGCGAGCCAGCGGGGAACTCCGGACCTTACCGCGTGGCTCGCCTGGTTCCTGGATACCTTGGACGCCACGCTGTTGGACGTACTCGACAGGGTCGGTCGTACCCTGGTCAAAGCCCGTTTCTGGCAGCGCTTCCGGATGGCCGGTCTGCTCCCCGCGCAGATCAAGGTGCTTAACCGGCTGCTTGATGGAGGGGAAAGGGGATTTGAGCAAGGCATCAGTGCTTCTCAATATCAGAAAGTGACGAAGGTCAGTAAGGCAACGGCCACGCGCCACCTGGCCGGGCTTGTGGAGAAAGGTTGCCTGGTTAGGCTCTCTGCAGGAGGTCGAAGCACGCGCTACCAGGTGCCGGAACTGCTTCGCCAGGAAGAGGATCAATAGGTCCACCAGAGCCGAGGGATTCCCATCCAGGCGTTGGAGTAAGTCTTCTCGGTGTAAGGCAGGGCCAGTTCTGTTTCGTGTGGCGGGTAGCGAATTGTCGCAGTAGGCCCCTGGCTCACAGCTGTCGCCGCCAGCGACTTTCAATGGTCTCGAGTTCCGCCGGCCCATAGAGGGCCTGGGCATGGCCACTGTAATGGGCCCATAGCTGGTCGCCCGCATCGTAGTGCCACCACTCGCTCGGCAAGTTGGTGAAGCCCTGCTCCCGCATCGCGCCATAGAGGCGGCGGCGGTTGTCGCGGGCCTGTCGCTGTCGGGCGTCCGGGCGAGGAATCTCCTCCAGCGCGACGGTGTGGGAGGCCGGCACGGCCTCGTCGAACAGGGTGCCCATGTCCAGCGGCAGCCCGTCGGCATCGCTCAGGGTCACATCCACGGCACCGCCGGTGAGATGGGGGCTCGGCGAGCTCGCCTCACGACTGGGCACGGAAACGAATTCCCGCGTTCGCTCCAGTAGCGTCTCGTCGCTGAGCTCGGGATGGTGAGAGCGGATGGCCTCCTGCAGCGTATCGAAGAGGTACTGCTGCACGCGCCAGGGTCGCCAGCCGTCCAGGACCACCAGCCCGTATTCGGCAGGCAGGGAGCGTGCCACCTCCAGCAGCCGCCGATAGACCCCTTCACGGACATAGCATTCGTTGATCGCCCCGGGAACGTCCTGCTTGGCATAGACCGGGAAGATCCTGATCGGGGACGGTGCCAGGCTCAACGGCACCAGGGGCTCGTCACTTCCCGTGATGGGGATGCGGCTCACCACCGACCAGTCGGGGTCGGGGTGGCGGTCGATGGGCGATGACAGGGAGCGGTTCACGGGCGTCTCCATGGGGTCAGCCAAGCTGGGTCGGTAGCCAGAGGGTCAGGGAAGGGAAGAGGATCAGCAGGATCAGTACCAGGATCGCCGTCACCACGAACGGCCAGATGGTACGAAACAGCGAGGTGATCTCGAGCCGACTCACCGCGGCCGCGACGAACACGCAGGCGCCCATCGGCGGGGTGATCAGGGCAATCGTGATGTTCAAGGTGATGATGATGCCCAGGTGCACCGGGTCGATGCCCGCCATCATGGCCACGGGAGAGAAGATCGGCGTCAGCAGCATCAGGGCCGAGACCTCCTCCATGAACATGCCGGTGACGAAGGTGATCAGGCTCAGCAGCAGCAGGATCACCACCGGCTGCTCGATGTAGGGCGCCAGCAGGGCCACGAACTCGTTGGGCACCTGGGCATAGGAGAGCAGCCAGCTGATGGTGGCCGAGGCGGCCATGATCAGGAAGATTGCCGAGGTCAGGCGCGTGGTGTCGAGCATGGCCTTCCAGAAGTCGGCGAGGCGCAGATTGCCCTGCGCCAGGCCGCACAGCGCCACATAGAGCGCCGTCAGTGCCCCGGATTCGGTGGGCGTGACGAAGCCCATGACGATCCCCGAGACGATGATGAAGGGTGCCACCAGCGCGGGCAGGGCGCCCAGGGCCGTGACGACCAGCTCCCGGCGAGAGGGGAGTCCGCCACGCTTTTCCAGTCCCTTGTGCCAGGCATACCAGGCATTCATGGCCATGAACGCCAGGCCCAGCAGCAAGCCCGGGATCACGCCGGCAAGAAACAGGTCACCGACCGAGGTGTTGGTGAGCGAAGCGTAGAGGATCATGAAGATGCTGGGCGGGATGATCGGCCCGATCAGCGAGCTGCCGGCCGTCAGGCCCGCGGCGAAGGCGGTGGAGTAGCCCTCCTTGCGCATGGGCGGCACGAGCAGCGAGCCCAGCGCCGAGGTGTCGGCCACCGCGGAGCCATTCACCCCGGCGAAGAAGATGCTGGAGACCACGTTGACATGGCCCATGCCGCCGCGCAGGTGCCCGACCAGCAGCTTGGCGAAGGCCATGAGCCGGTCCGTCAGCCGCGTCACGTTCATCAGGTTGCCGGCCAGGATGAACAGCGGAATGGCCATCAGCGAGAAGACATTGATGCCGCCGAAGAACTGCTGGGGCATCATGCGCGGGATCATCGCGGGATCGACGAACATGAAGCCCACCACCGCCGTGGCCAGCAGCGAGATGAACAGCGGCAAGCCCAGCAGGACATGCACGAGGAAGACGGCCAGCATGGTCAAGGTCATGCGGGATCCTCCGTGAGTGTCTTGAGGGGCGCCGGACCATGCCACAAGGCATGCCAGGCCAGCAGCGCGAAGCCGATCGGCACCGACAGCATGGGAAGGGTCCTGCTGATGCCCAGCCCCTGGCTGGTGAACATCGAGACGGACATTGCGTAGCGATAACTGACGATGGCGGCGCCAATGGCAATGACCAGCGTCAGGAGCCACTGGTAGAGGTTGAGGAGGCGGCACAGCGGCGCCGGAAGCAGGCGCTCGATCAGCGCGACGCGCATGTGGCCACCCTCCACCCAGACGGCTCCGGCCCCGAGCAGCACGCTGCCGATGATCAGAAAGCGGGCCAGCTCGTCTGTCCAGATCGGCGCTCCGCCGGCGAGGTAGCGCATGAACACGCCGAAGAGGATCACCGCCAGATCGATAAGCAGGAGGCTGCTGGCAACAGTCAGTGACACGGACCGGCTGACGGCCAGTACGCGGGAGTTAGATAACGTCATGAAGGAATGCCATTTGTCATGGGGCAGGGGGGTAGCCCCTGCCCGAACTACAGGACGTCTCAGGGACGGCGCGGCTTAGGCTCTGTCTGAAAAGTCGGCGAGCGAAGGCCAGACAAGGCAAAAATCGGCGAAAAGACGGAGTTTACGGGGTGTAAATGAGTACTTTGAGCCGGTTTTTAACGCCGTATGGACGAGCGCAGCCAGTTTTCGGACAAAGCCTACTCGGCCAGGTGGGTCATCCCGGCATCCTCGAGTGCCATGTCGATGAAGGACGGGTCGATGTCCTGCTCGCCGAGCCATTCCAGATAGGCCGGCTGGCCCTGCTCGCGAAACGCTGCCAGCTCGTCCTCGGAGGGCCGGATCACCTCCATGCCCTGCTCCTCGAGGTAGGCGATGCGCTCGTCGACACGGGTCTCGTTGTGCTCGCGGGCCAACTGGTTGGCCTCCTCCACCGCCTCCATGACGGCCTCGCGCGTCGCGTCGTCCCAGCCGTCGATCATGGCGCCGTTGCCGACCAGGAACTGGTCCGAGTACTGGATGTTGGCCAGCGTCAGGTAGTCCTGCACCTCGTAGAGGCTGCCCATGATGATGTACATCGGCGGGTTCATCTGGCCATCGGCGACGCCTGTCTTCAGCGCCATGTAGACCTCGGTCCAGGGGATCGGCGTGCCGGAGGCCCCGAAGGCTTCGTAGAGCGCGACCTGGCTGGGGTCCATGGCACGAAAGCGCAGCCCCTCGAAGTCGCTGGGCGAGGAGATGGGTTTCTCGTCGCTGGTGAAGGCCAGAAAGCCGCCTTCCTCGACCACGGCCAGCAGCTCCACGCCGGTGCGCTCGCGCAGGGCGTCCTCGACGGCCTGCCAGTACTGGCCTTCGTCGAAGAAGGTGCGTGCCGATTCGAAGTCATCGAAGAGGAAGGGAATGGCGCTGACGAACACTTCCGGCACCAGGGGAGACATGCCCGCGAAGGAGGCGATGTTCAGGCTGGGGCTGTTCATCGTCTGCTCCATGCGCTCCTGTTCCTCCCCCAGCATGCTGTTGGGGTAGAGCTTGAGCTCGATGTCGCCGTCGGTCTTTTGCTCGACCAGCTCCTTGAGGTTGGTGGCGAAGACATGCACGGCGTTCTTGTCGGGATCCGGGGCGCCGTTGTAGCTCAGGTCCACGGTCGTGGCGGCATGCGCCTGGCTGGCCAGGGTGCCCGCGGCCAGGACGGCGGCGGTGAGGGAGGACACGGCAAACGATCGAGTAGGATTCATGCTTGGACTCCGGGCGTTGTTGTTGGCGGAACGGCCGGCCTGTTGGCCGGTATATGGGCAGACTAGGCGTTGCTGCGTTGACTAATCAAACCCTAAAGCGTTGCTTTTACGTCAACACTTGGCGCTGAGCAGGCGCGGTGCATCGGCATTGAAAAAGCGCATCCCCCGGCAGAGGTGTTCCAGACAGGCCTTCGAGGCCACCGTGAGCTCGCGGCCGGTGAGGCTCACGATCTGGGCCCGGGCATCGCTGAGCACAGGATAGGCCATGGGGAGGACGGTGATATCCCCTTGCTGGATCTCCTCGGCCACGGTCAACTCGGGCATGAAGGTCACCCCGATGCCCGAACGCACGAAATTCTTCAATACGGCCACCGAGTTGGTGTGCAGGCGCGCCTGCAGGAAGATGCGCTCCTGGTGGGCCACGGCATTGACCATCTGGCGCATGCCGAAGGGGTTATCCATCAGGCCGATCGACCAGCGCACCAGGTCCTGCAGGGCGACCGGCCGCGGGCAGTGGGCCAGTTCATGGTCGGTGGGGACGATCAGGTCCAGTGGCTGGCGCGTCTCGACATGGCAGGTCAGCTGCGGGTCGACGGGGGGCGCATAGAGGAGGGCGAGCTCGACCTCGCGATCCTTGACCAGTGCCATGGCCTCGTTGACCCCGGCCATCACCACCTCCAGCTCGATCCCCGGGTAGGTGGTCATGAAGGATTGCAGGGGAGCGGAGATCAGGTCGGCGATGAAGCCTTCGCCCACCGCGATCCGGACCTGGCCGCTGACCAGGCCCTGCAGCGCCGACAGGCGGGAGATCACGGCGTCCTCTGCCGCCTGCTGGCTATGGTAATGATCAACCAGCATGCGCCCCGCCTCGGTCACCTTGATGCCACCGGCATGGCGTTCCAGCAGCCGGGTGTCGAGCTCTTCCTCGAGGTAGCGAATCTGCCGGCTGATCGCCGAGACATCGATGCCGAGGTAGGTGGCCGCCTTGCGCAGTGAGCCGCGACGAATCACTTCGCTCAGGTAGGACAGCGCGCGAGTGTTGAGCATCGGCCGCAGTGCCTCGTGAAACAGAGATGGAAAAGGAGAGCAGTGCGTCTCTGGGGCGGACCATACATTCTTTAAATGATGATCTCATGTTGGTAGCCATGCCGTGGCTGAATACCCTGCCACATAGGTATGTCAAGCCTGGATTCATAGAATAACCGCAGCACTTTGGACACCACAGAGGGCACCTTCCTAACGTTCTTGGAGAAGGGCCTGATAAATCGCCCAAACCGTATCCGACCCGTCAAGACCAAGACCTTTGTCGAGGCCGAGCGCCTGACGGCGGACATTGAGGTGGACCTCGCTGAGGCGCTTGCTGCTTACTAAAGACCGTTTGGGAATCACGCGAGATTGTAGCGGTGAGTAGGCACGCTAATGATTGCTACCCGTTAGAAGCCGGCTTCTCTCTGGTGACGGATGGCCAGTACCACCACTGTTTCCCCATCGAGACGGTACCGTGGGATGTAACCGCTATCACCAAAATCAATCAGCCAATCCCGGTATTCCTCGGGCAGATCATCAATCGGGCGGCCGATATGTGGGAATCTTCCAAGCTCCTGGAGGCCCTGGATGATCGCCTTGGCGGCTCTCTCGGCTGCTGCTGGATTCTTCGGCCGTAGGAACTCACGCAGTCGCTCCAGATCCCGGACTGCCGCCGGGGAAAAGATCACGTGTGGCATCTTGGGGCCGACGCCTCATCATCCTTCCCCCAACTGACCAGCCACTGCTCCACTTCGTCAGCGGTCGCATGCAGCCCAGTCGCTTGGTATTCCTCCCAAGCGTTGAGCGTGTCCTGCCTGAACGTCTCTCGTCTTTCCTCTTGCTCCACATACTGCTCGATGGCCTCACGCATGAGCCAGTGTGCCGAGCGCTGACGGGCGTCGGCGAGACGCTGCACCCGCTTTTTCAGATCGTCGTCGAGTTTGATGGATGTTGGTTTTGCCATGCCGACCTCCGTAGCAAAAGGTAATACCTGTAACTACTATAGGTCGTGTCGGCATACCTGTCGATGGCCAGCCCATGGTGGACTGGCTGGTGCCACGGCTGGAGGCGGCAGGCCGGGCAGGGGAACTGGACGGGAACCAGATGGGTGTTCGAGTCCGTCCCGCACGTGCCCGAAGCCCCTGTTTTGGCTACACTGTCGCCCCCAGCCACCGCCGCAACCCGGGATCATCCGATGTCACACTACTACCGCCTGGTGGTTTCCTGTCCCGACCGCCTGGGCATCGTCGCCAGGGTCTCCAACTTCATCGCCGGGCACGGTGGCTCGATCACCGAGGCCAGCCAGCACTCCGACCTGGAGGCCGGGCGCTTCTTCATGCGCTATGAGATCCTGGCCGACTCCGTGGGCATGCCGCCGGAGACGCTGCGCGAGGCCTTTGCGCCGATCGCCGACGAGTTCGAGATGACCTGGGCGCTCACCGATACTCGCCAGCGGCGTCGGGTGGTGCTGATGGTGTCGCGGGAGACCCACTGCCTGGTGGACCTGCTCTATCGCTGGACGGCGGGGGAGCTCGATTGCGACATCGCCTGCGTGATCTCCAACCACGAGGACATGCGCGGCCTGGTGGAGTGGCACGGCATCACCTACCACCATGTACCGGTCAAGGCCGACGACAAGCCGGCCGCCTTCGCCGAGGTACAACGGCTGGTCGACGACGCCCGCGCCGACTGCGTGGTGCTGGCGCGCTACATGCAGATCATGCCGCCCGCGCTCTGCGAGCGCTTCCAGGGCCGGATGATCAACATCCATCACAGCTTCCTGCCGTCGTTTGCCGGGGCCAGGCCCTACCACCAGGCGCACCAGCGCGGCGTGAAGCTGATCGGGGCCACCTGCCATTACGTCACCGAGGAGCTCGATGCCGGGCCGATCATCGAGCAGGACATCCATCGGGTCAGCCACTGCCACACGCCCAGCGACCTGGTGCGCTTCGGGCGCGACGTGGAGAAGGCGGTGCTGGCCCGCGGCCTTCGCTGGCACCTGGAGGACCGCGTGCTCATCCACGGCAACAAGACCGTTGTCTTTGCGTGAGGTGATCTCGTGACGTTGCGATCGCCCGCGTCGCGGTCGACGCGGGCGATCTCTCTATCGGTAGGGCGCTCGTTCGCTATAAGTGACGCAGCTTCTCCAGAGCGGCGTTGCTCAGGAACGTTGACCGGCTTTTTACGCCATGCAGCGTCACGTACTCGTCAATCTGCCGGAGCACCGTGCCTGGCAAGGTGACGGTGACCTTCTCGGCTTTTCCCAGGTACGGGGTCAGGTCGATATCGATCATCCCCCAGCCCCAGCCCTCGAAGTCCGGATTCCGGCGGTGTTCGTCGATTCTGCCCGGTTTGGGGACGGGCTCGCCGCGAGCCACCATCTCTTGAAGCACAATATGCGCGGCCTCGACGGCATTATCGTAGGCTTCCTCCGGGGTATCCCCGGCACTGATGGCGCCGGGAATGTCGGGGAAAACGATGCCTGTAGCGGTGTTCTCGTCTCCCCACTCGATAGCGATGGGATATTGCATCGTGTGCCTCCGCAGGGTCAGGAAAGCCCCGCCTGTTTGCGAATCTGGTGGACAGTGCCTTTCGGCAAGTCTTTCTTCGGGTGTGGGACAGGAAGGGCACCGGGCCTCTTGGGATGTTTGAAAACGTGGTGGCTGCCCCGTATTCGATCCAGCACCCAGCCAGCAGCTTCCAGCTCTTTGATGAGTTCGCTGCTTTTCACCGCTTTCTCCCGCTGCATTGTAGCCCAAATTATACGGCCAGCCGTATTGTGGTGTACACCCCGCTACCTCTTGCCGCCAACCAGGATGGTCTCCCTTGATGACTCTCCTCGTCACGTCCACGGCGCAGGCCCGGGCGTGCCCGAAGCCCCTGTTTTGGCTACACTGTCGCCCCCAGTCTTAGCCGCAACCCGGGATCATCCGATGTTACCCGACTACCGTCCCACCACAGCTGCCTGCCGCTGGTCCTTGCCTGACGGAGTGACCCCATGACGATTGCCGAGCCGGTTCTCGCTCCCTGGCTGCTGTGGCTCTGCGGCCTGGTCTCGCTGGTCGTCGTCGGCCTGGCGCTGAGCCGCCGGCCGTGGGTCGCGCTGCTCGAGGACCATGCCCTGCAGCACCGTTGGCTCGCCGCCACCGTGATGGTGATGCTGCTCTGGCAGCTGCGCGCCCAGGCGGTGGACTGGCTGACCCTTCACCTGATGTTCACCGCCTTGCTGACCCTGGTCTTCAAGGCGCCGCTGGCGCTGCTCTCGATCACCGCGATCAATATCGCCATGGTGCTCTTGGGGCGCATCGAGTGGTCGCTGCTGGGGGTGAACGTGCTGGTCACCGGGGTGGTGCCGGCGCTGGTGATGGGCATCGTCTGGCGACTGGTCGACCGTCGCCTGCCCGACAACCTGATGGTCTTCCTGTTCGTCTGCGGCTTCTTCGGCTCGGCGCTCGCCACCCTGGCGGCGGGCCTTGCCGCCGTGGGGCTGATGGCGCTCGGCGCCTCCGATGCCGAATCACTGCGCCAGGCGCTGGAGTACGCCCGCTTCCTGCCGCTGCTCATGCCGAGCGAGGCCTTCATCACCGGCATGCTGATGAGCATTCTGCTGGTTTACCACCCCGGCTGGGTCGCCACCTTCAATGATCATCGGTATATCGATACGAAGTGAGCAGCCAAGCGGCCAAGCACGCCGCTTTGCGTAGGAGCGGACGGTTCGACGCTTCTACTTGCGCCGCGAAAGGTGTAGTGCTCCGAATCTGTAGGAGCGGTGCTTGCACCGCGAAAGGCTGAGAGCAATGAATCGCCGTGCAAGTCGAAGCGTCGAACCGACGGCTCCCGCATCCACCTCCCTACAGCCACGCCGCATTCCAGTATGGGTAGTCCATGATGTTGTCCACCAGGCCTGCCCGAAGGGGGTTGGCCACGATATAGCGGGCAACCGACTTCAGGTCCTCTTCCTTCCTCAGGGCATGGTCATGAAAACCGCGCTGCCACACGGCTTCGCCGATATCTCGGGCTACCTTGGCCTTGTAGAGCTTTACCGCGGTAGAAATCGAAGACCCCTTGAGCTGAATCAGCCAGTGCAGGTGGTCAGGCATCAGCACAAAACTCAGGGTATCCACATGCCGGTGAACCGCATCGCAATACAGGTAGCGGCAGGCCAGGCTCGCCCTGATCGCGTTGCTGAAATGAGGTTTCCGATCCTGGGTGACAATTGTCAGCAGGTAACAGTACCCGGGAATGGACCTGCGGCCCTTTCGAAGATCATGGCTGTGGAGCTGGTGCATGCATGTGGATCCCTCGATTGCCGTGATTTTCAGTCTAGATCTCAGCTGGGCTTCTGTGACATTCCCCTTGTAGGAGCGATGCTCGCATCGCGAAAAGCGGATATCGGCATACAATCGCCGTGCGAGTCGATGCGTCGAACCGACGGCTCCTACACCAGGTTCAGGTCATCAGTAGGAGCGGTGCTTGCACCGCGAAAGGCTGAGAGCACTGAATCGCCGTGCAAGCACGGCTCCTACAAAAGCGAGGTAGCATTTAGGCGGCCGCACATCGCCGTGCAAGCACGGCTCCCACAAGGTCTAGATCGGCAGGTCCAGCTGCTGCCGTGCCTCCTCAGGCACCAGGCGCACCCCGACGCCGAGCAGGCGCACCGGGCGTCGGGCACGGGCCCAGGCCTGTTCCAGCAGGCGAGTGTAGCTCTCGGCATCGGGAATGAGGCCACGGCTCTCCAGGGTGGTGAGGCTGAAGTCGTCGAAGCGCACCTTGACGAAGAGCCCGGCCATCGGCGGGTGGCCGTGGCGCTCCAGGCGGCCCTGCAGCTTGTCGCAGAGCGGGGCGAGGGCGGCACTGGCGGTCGCGAGGTCGGGCAGGTCGTGGTCGAAGGTGGTCTCCACGCTTACCGACTTGCGCTCGCGCTCGACCCGCACCGGGCGGTCGTCGATGCCGCGCGATAGCTCGTAGAGCCGGCGCCCGAACTTGCCGAACTCGTCCAGCAGGCGCTCGATGGGAAGCTCACGCAGCTCCGCGCAGGTGCGGATGCCCATGGCGTCGAGCTTGGCGCCGGTGGCCGGCCCCACGCCGTGGAGCTTCTTGACCGGCAGCTCGCGCACGAAGGCATCGACCTGCTCCGGCGGGATCACCGTCAGGCCGTCGGGCTTCTCCCAGTCGCTGGCGATCTTGGCCAGGAACTTCGACGGGGCCGCGCCCACCGAGACGGTGATGCCGGTGCGCCGATAGCACTCCTCCTTGAGCCAGCGCGCCATCCAGGTGGCGCTGCCGCGAAAGCCCTCGACCTCGGTGACGTCCAGGAAGGCCTCGTCCAGCGACAGCGGCTCCACCAGCGGGGTGAGTTCGTGGAACACCGCCTGGATCTGCCGCGACACCTCGCGATACTTCTCGAACTGGCCGCGCATCAGCGTCAGGTGAGGGCAGAGGCGCAGCGCCCGGGCGGTGGGCATGGCGGAGTGGATGCCGTAGGTACGGGCAGGGTAGTTGCAGGTGGCGATCACCCCGCGCTGCTCCCGCGAGCCGCCGATGGCCAGCGGGATGTCGCGCAGGTCGGGGTTGTCGCGCATCTCCACCGCGGCGAAGAAGCAGTCGCAGTCGGCGTGGAGGATCTTGCGGACGCGCTCCGTCATGTGACCATGGGCAGCCGGCGCCGATCAGAGCGCCTGGCCGCTGCCGCCCCGGATCACGCCCACGCCGATGCCCTCGATCTCCAGCGGGTCATGGCGCAGGTCCACCTCGATGGGCGCGAAGTCGGGATTCTCGGCCTCCAGGGTGACCACATGACCCTGGCGATGGAAGCGCTTGACGGTGACCTCGTCCTCCAGGCGCGCCACCACGATCTGGCCGTCGCGGATGCGCTCGGTGCGGTGCACCGCCAGCAGGTCGCCCTCGAGGATGCCGGCATCCTTCATGGAGAGGCCGCGCACCCGCAGCAGGTAGTCGGCCCGCGGGGTGAAGTACTCAGGGGGCAGCGGGCAGTAGCGGTCGATGTGCTCGGCGGCGAGGATCGGGCTGCCGGCGGCCACCTCGCCGATGATCGGCAGGCCCTGGGCCGGCTCGTCCAGCCCCTCGTCGTTGGCGGCCTCAGGCTCCTGGGCGGGCAAGCGGATGCCCCGGGAGGTGCCGCGGATCACCTTGATCGCCCCCTTGCGCTCCAGGGCGCGCAGGTGCTCCTCGGCGGCGTTGGCGGACTTGAAGCCCAGCGCCCGGGAGATCTCCGCCCGGGTCGGCGGGTAGCCCAGCTCGTTCATGGTCTTGACGATGAAATCGAGCACGTTCTGCTGCCGGGCCGTGAGTGAGCGACTCATGGAACCTCCAGGGTCGGTAACCAGGGGGTGGCGATCGCCTCGCCACGCGTCTGGTCAAGTATACAGCATGTCTTTCTGTCCAGTAAAAGCTCGAAGCGCCGAGCGCCCAAGCGCCGAGCAGGATGATGGCACCGCCCGTTACGGCGTCGATATTATCTCCCGAACGAATCACCAAGGCCGAGAGCTGTACCTGGCCCCTTGGTTTGCTTGGGCCCTTGGCCGCTTGGCTGCTTGGCTTGCTTGGCTGCTCTTTTAGCCCCCGTTTTAAACGTCCGCCACCCTGCGGCATTGAGCCGCGCCCATGGCTGTCATACACTCCCGGGACATTCAAACAATTGTTTCCAATGACAGGGAGCCGCTGCACATGGCCCAGCAGCCCGACACCGTCACGCGCATCCTCGATACCGCCGAGGTGCTGTTCGCCGAGCGCGGCTTCGCCGAGACCTCGCTGCGCAACATCACCAGCAAGGCCAAGGTCAACCTGGCGGCGGTCAACTACCACTTCGGCTCCAAGAAGTCGCTGATCCAGGCGGTGTTCGCGCGCTACCTCGACCCCTTCACCGTACGCTTCCACGCCGCGCTCGACGAGCTCGAGGCGCGCCACGAGGGCGGCGTCATCCCGCTGGAGGAACTGCTGGAGACCATGGCGCGCAGCGTGCTCGAGGTGCCGGCGGAGCGTCACAGCCTCAAGGTGTTCATGCGCCTGCTGGGGCTCGCCTACAGCCAGGCCCAGGGGCACCTGCGCCGCTACATCCAGGAGGAGTACGGCAGCGTCTTCACCCGATTCACCGAGCTGGTGCGCCGGGCCACGCCCGAACTGCCCGACGCCGAGCGCTTCTGGCGGCTGCACTTCATGTTGGGCACGGTGATCTTCACGCTTTCCGGCCTGGATGCCCTGCGCGATATCGCCGAGAAGGACTACGGCGAGCACGTCAGCGTGCGCGACCTGGTGCGTCGCCTGCGTCCGGTGGTGGTGGCGGCCATGAACGCGCCGCTGCCCGAGCCCGCCCCGGCCCAGCGCGAGGCCGGCTGATGCGCACCCCCCTGCTGACCGAGCTGCCGCCGGAGGAGGGCGTGTGGCTGGAGATCGCCACCGCCACCCAGCGGCTCACCGTCTGGCGGGGGCGCGAGGTCGAGTGGTCCTGCGAGGTCTCCACGGGCGCCAACGGCACCGGAGAGGAGGAGGGCAGTGGTGCCACGCCTCTGGGCTGGCACACCATTCGCGCCGCCATCGGGGCGGGCAACCCGCCGGGCACCGTCTACCGCGGGCGCCGGCCCACCGGCGAGGTCTTCAGCGAAGCCCTGGCGGCCGAGCATCCGGGCCGCGACTGGATCCTCACCCGCATCCTCTGGCTGAGCGGCCTGGAGCCGGGCCGCAACCGTGGCGGCAAGGTGGACTCCCAGCGTCGCTACATCTACCTGCACGGCACCCCGCCGAGCGAGCCCATGGGGGTGGCCCGCTCCCATGGCTGCATCCGTGTGCGCGATAGTGAGCTGCTGGCGCTGTTCGAGATCGCCATGCCGGGCACGCCGGTATGGATTCACGATTGAAGGGCAACGGGCAGTGTGTTGTAGGAGCCGTGCTTGCACGGCGATGCGGTGCCTCCGCCTTTCGCGGTGCAAGCACCGCTCCCACAAAACCACCTGCATGTTATGGGAGCGGCGATTGACATAATGCGCTCGGCGCTAAATCACGCCGCCTCGCTCTTGAGCAGCGGCCAGGCGCCCTGTTTCGAGGCTTCCAGGATCACCACCTCCACAATGGTGCCATCCTCTGCATAGCTGATATGGGTATACCAGTCCTGGGAGCGCTCACGAACGATCGGCTTGTCTGCAAGGTGCAGGACCAGGATGTCATCCGCCTCGTCATAGGTGGTGCGCATGCTCAACCCTCCTATTGGATCAGATTCCTGGTCCTTTATATCCTCGGCTGGCCGCTTGGCCGCTTGGCCGCTTGGCCGCTTGGCCGCTTGGCCGCTTGGCCGCTTGGCCGCTTGGCCGCTTGGCCGCTTTGTTAAATCACGCTCCCCAGCTCGAAGATCGGCAGGTACATCGAGATTACCAGGCCGCCGACCAGCACGCCCAGCACCACGATGATGAAGGGCTCGAGCAGCGAGGTGAGGGTATCCACCTTGTTGTCGACCTCCTCCTCGTAGTAGTCCGCCACGCGGTTGAGCATGGCGTCAAGCGAGCCGGCCTCCTCGCCGATGCCCACCATCTGCACCGCCAGCGCCGGGAACTGCTCGGTCAGGCGCATGGCGAAGTTGAGCTGCTGGCCGGTGGCCACGTCCTCGCGGATCTGGGCGATGGCGCGCTCGTAGACCATGTTGCCCGCTGCGCCCTCGGCGGTCTCCAGTGCCTCCACCAGCGGCACGCCGGCGCCGAAGGTGGTGGCCAGCGTACGCGAGTAGCGCGCCACCGAGGACTTGTCGAGGATGTCGCCGATCACCGGGATGCGCAGTGCCAGCTTGTGCATGCGGAAACGGAAGGCCTCGGATTTTTTCATGCCGGTGCGGATCAAGAAGATGAAGGCCGCGAAACCCAGCAGGCCCCACCACCAGTATTGCTGGGCGAACTCCGACAGCGAGATGGTCATGCGGGTCATGGCGGGGAGCTCGGCGCCGAAGCCCTGGAAGAGGCTCTCGAACTGGGGCACTACCTTGATCAGCAGCAGGGCGGTGACGCCGATGCCCACCGCGATCACCGCCGCGGGATACCAGAGCGCCTTCTTGACCCGGCTCTTGAGCGACTCGATCTTCTCCTTGTACGTCGCCACCCGTTCGAGCATGCGGTCAAGCGAGCCCGACTGCTCCCCGGCCTCCACCATGTTGGCGAACAGCCGGTCGAAGTGCTCCGGATGGCGCCTGAGCGCCTCGGAGAAGCTGGCACCGGCGGCTACGTCGTTCATCAGCTCCTGCACCAGTGCGCTCATCGCCGGCTTCTTGAGGCTCTCCGCCACCACCTGGAAGGCCTGCAACACCGGCACGCCGGCGCGGATCATGGTCGCCATCTGGCGCGCGAATAGCATGATGTCCTTTGGCTTGATCTTGCCCATGCCTCCGCCGATCCCGCTCTTGCGGCGGATCTGCTTGACCATGATGTTCTGGCCGGAGAGGACCTTCTCCACCTCGGCCCTCCGGGGGGCGATGATCTCGCCCCCCACCTTGCGGCCGTTGGGTCCCTTGCCCGTCCAGCGCCAGCGGTAGAGCTTGGTCTTCTGTGACTTGCGCATGGTCGATGTTGCCATGTTCATTTCCCTGTCCCCGCGTTGTGGTTTGTCAGCGTCTTGCACGGCGGTTGGTGATTGGAGTAGTGGGCGCCGTGCTTGTACGGCGTGAAGTACCACCGTCATTGACGGTGGCCGATGCCTATCGCGATGCGAGCATCGCTCCCACAGGTGCTGATGCCGCCACTGAGCCCATTGTGGGAGCTGTGCTTGCACAGCGATTGGTTGCCGGAACAAATAATTCGCGATCCGAGCATCGCTCCTACAATACTGTGCCGCTTGGCCGCTTGGCCGCTTGGCCGCTTGGCCGCTTGGCCGCTTGGCCGCTTGGCCGCTTGGCCGCTTGGCCGCTTGGCCGCTTGGCCGCTTGGCCGCTAGTCCTTCGTCACCCGGTTCACCTCGGCCAGGCTGGTCAGCCCTTGCATTACTTTCAAGAGCCCGCTTCTAC
Source organism: Halomonas rhizosphaerae (assembly GCF_030010555.1). Classification (GTDB taxonomy): domain Bacteria; phylum Pseudomonadota; class Gammaproteobacteria; order Pseudomonadales; family Halomonadaceae; genus Halomonas; species Halomonas rhizosphaerae. The sequence continues at coordinate 13,118 of NZ_JASCQP010000025.1, read as the reverse complement.
GCAGGTCCGGGTGGCCCTCCTTTCGTGCCTGGACGTCGAAGTCCCGGGAGTTGCCTTGGGTCATGATCAGGTGGCTCATGTCGTCACTGATCGGCACCACCTCGTAGATACCCACCCGGCCCTTGAAGCCCTGGGTGCAATGCTTGCAGCCCACCGGCTCATAGATGGTGGCGCCGGCCACCTCCTCCTCGGTGAAGCCCTGCTGCAGCAACACCTCGCGAGGGATGTCCGCCGGCTGCTTGCAGCGCTTGCACAACCGCCGCGCCAGGCGCTGGGCGATGATCAGGCTCACGGAGCTCGCGATATTGAACGGCGCCACCCCCATGTTGGCCAGGCGGGTCAGCGTTTCCGCCGCCGAGTTGGTATGTACCGTGCTGAGCACCAGGTGGCCCGTCTGGGAGGCCTTGACGGCGATCTCGGCGGTCTCCAGGTCGCGGATCTCGCCGACCATCACTACGTCCGGGTCCTGGCGCAGGAAGGCGCGCAAGGCGCTGGCGAAGTCCAGGCCGATCTTGGGCAGCACGTTCACCTGGTTGACCCCCGGTACCTTGATCTCCACCGGATCCTCGGCGGTGCAGATGTTGCGCTCCACCTGGTTGAGGATGTTGATGCCGGTATAGAGGGTCACCGTCTTGCCGCTGCCGGTGGGGCCGGTGACGAGTATCATGCCCTGGGGGTCGTCGAGCACTCCCTCATACATCGCCTTCTGTTCCGGTGTGAAGCCCAGCTGCTCGATGCCCAACTGGGCGGAGCTGGGGTCGAGGATACGCAGCACCACCTTCTCACCGTAGACCGTGGGCAGCGAGTTGACGCGGAAGTCGATGGAGCGGGTAGTGGAGAGCTTGAGCTTGATGGCGCCGTCCTGGGGCAGGCGGCGCTCCGAGATGTCCAGCCGCGACATCACCTTGAGGCGCGCCGAGATGCGCGAGCGCATGGCGAAGGGCGGGTGGGCCACGTCGTGGAGGATGCCATCGATGCGAAAGCGCACCCGGTAGCTGGTCTCGTAGGGCTCGAAGTGGATGTCCGAGGCGCCACGATGGATGGCGTCCAGCAGGATCTTGTTGACGAACTTGACGATGGGCGCGTCGTCGCCGGCCGCGGCCACCGCCGCCTGCTCGTCGTTGGCGTCCACCACGCCCTCGTCGAAGGCCAGTTGGCCCACGGCGTCGTCGACGTCGCCCAGCTCGTCGAGCATGCTGCGCTCGCTGCGGGCGAGATACCCCTCCAGCACCGGGCCGAGCTGATCCACCGGGGCCAGCACGCCTTCCGGCGTCAGGCCGGTGGCAAACTGCAGCTCGTCCAGCAGGGCGAGAGTCGAGGGGTAGGGCACCGCCACGGTGAGGCGATGGCCGTGGCGCACCAGCGGCAGTACTCCCAGCCGGCGCAGGATCTTGTCCGGGTAGTCCGCCGCCGGCGGCAGGCTCTCCAGGCGGATGGCGTCCAGGTCGATGATCGGCAAGCCATACTCCCAGGCGGCGGAGAGCGTGGCCCTGCGCGCCGGCACCATGCCCGCCTCGATCAGGTGCTCGAGCAGCGACATCTCCGCCTCGCGGGCTTCAGACTCGGCGCGCACCGCCGCCGCCTCGCCGAGCAGGCCGTCGGTCACCAGGCGACGGGCCAGCCCGCGCAGCCCGTGGCGATGGGTAGCGCCATGCAACGCGGTATGTGTGGGCTCCGGCGCGGCCGGGGGCATCTCGGGAGAGGGGGGGCGGTAATCGTTCATGGCGCCTCATGGTGTCGCAGCATGGTGCAGCTGAAGCTGGAGTGTGTCGTCTGCGCTGATTCTAGCCCCTGTGGCCCACCCCCGCCCAGCGCCACGCCACGCTCCTTCAACCTTTTCCTCGCACTTCGGCTCATACACTAGTATGAAAATTCTGCTACTCACTCACCTTTCGGCTACAATGCCTCTTGCAAGGTTGCAGATCGTAAATTAATGTAACCTTTACCGGGCGGCATGACGCTCGATGAACCCGGTGGCAGGGCGAGGGGCTTTTTGTGGGAGCGCTGCTTGCAGCGCGATGACGAGGCTACCGACTCTGATCTGCCATCAAACATTAACCCGCACGGGCGACGAGAAGAAGGCTTACGCCAGACGCGCCACGGCGGACAGGAGCAAGGGGCAGGATAATGAAAAAACAGGGCATGCAGAAATACGTTAAGACCGGGCAGGGCGGTTTTACCCTGATCGAGCTGATGATCGTGGTGGCGATTATCGGGATTTTGGCTGCTTTAGCTATTCCCCGATACCAAGACTATACTACACGAGCTAGAGTTACAGAGGGTCTTAATCTAGTTCAGCCCGTCCGTTTGGCTATTGCAGAATACTATTCTTCAGAAGGAGAGTGGCCTTCTGCTGCCTCTATAGGTTATGGTACTGCCGCTTCATTCGCCACTGAGAATATTACTAGTGTAACTATCAATGGCGGAGGTGCTACTGCAAACGATATTGACATTTTGTACACAACAAACGTTGTAGACCCCGCTGGTACGCTTGAGCTTCAAGCAGCAGAGGAGTCACAGAGCATTTCTTGGACATGTAGTATTGTCAGTAATTTTGAAGTTCGGCAAGTGCCAGCTAATTGTCGATAACATTTGATAGATAAAGTAAAGAACCTCGTTTCACATCTAGCTTGGGTTCTTCAGCGGCTGGCAAGTATGCTAGCCGCTGTTGCTCTTTTCTAAAGTGTCAAGTCATAAGTGGCTGGCTACCCGCTTGGTATATATTGGCTCTTCGTCGTTGGGTGTGGAACTCACCCCCTTGGACTATGGTATGGCCTCCACGATGACAGGAAACATGACATGGACAGCAAGCATCCAGATTCTGACCCTCGGCATGGGCCTGGAAGCGCCCTAAGTACTCAAGGACCACCACCTTGGATACCTCCATGTTGCGCACCGCCCGGGTCTCTATGTCTACAACGGTGGCGATGCGCTTGACGCCCCAGCCACAGGTCTTCAGCCGAGCATGGCGGCGTCACCCGCTGGGCTCTGAAGGTTCCCCTTGTACCTGAGTGTGGGGAACCTTATATCCGGGTTGGTACATGAATGGACCCTCCTGATGAGATCACGGAGGGTTCAATTCTGGCTCTTCGTCGTCGTTGGGTGTGGAATTCGCCCCCTGACCTGGGCCAGGATATGACCTCCACATGGACAGGAGGTATGGCATGGACGGCACCCAGATTCTGATTCTCGGCCTGGGCCTGGAAGCGCCCTGGATCCTCAAGGACCAGCACCTGGATACCTCCGTGCCGCCCCAACGGTTGGACCTCTACGTCGAAGCCGAGCGGGGCAGCCTCTACCCATGCCCTTAGTGCGGCGAGGCCTGCCCGGCCCATGACTTTGCCGTAAACAATGGGATGGAGTCCTCCCCACCCAATCCCGGCGTCATTGCGCCACACTGAGCGGTGAGAGGCCACTGGCAGAGGAGAGCGTCCCATGCCCATTTCACGCGTAGGTGTCGGGGCCCGGATGATCAAGAAGTCGGTCGCAGGTCCGAGCACCTTTCAATAGCGTTGCACTTGTAACTTGAAACCGCCGTCATTTTATCAATCGTGATTCTATAATATAAAGGTGTTTCCGTGATCAATCAGCTCTCCCTTTCTCGTTTTTATTGACTGTTCTTTCGATAGCTTGAGTTGAGATACGGTTTCCCGAGAATAGATGCTCTATTTTCTCCACTAACTCCGGGGCTTTGCTTTGGTTGAAGTATTTGGCTTCGAGTTGTTTGATATATAGTTCTGGTGAGGGCACTTTTCTTGCTTCACTTTCCGCCCATTCTTGATAGTCCTGCACTGCCATTTCCATCTCTAGAGCTCTTGCTACAGCAAGCTGTTGCGACATGACGAGAAACTGAAGATCATGAGGGATGCCTAAGGGGTTTACGACTTTTGCCAGTGCACTGCTATCTTGTCCCTGTGTTTTAATATGAGACGTCACTTGCCAGAGCGTATGTAGATGCGTCGTCATGAAAATCCATAATATCGGTACTCCTAGTCCGGCGCTTACCCTAATGGCTGAGGTATATCGGTTGTGTTTCTCCCTTACCTGCCAGCGTCGGCTCGTGATCTTGCCCAGTAATAAGAGAAATGTCAGCCAGTTTAACTGTGAGTGATAGAAAGGGAGTTCCGTCATCGCATGTAGTGCTAGCGGTAGCAACAGGGCGGTGAGCAGCAAACTTTCTCCGATAGGGCCATGGGCCCAGAGTCGCCAAACCACCCACCCGGTGAAGGAGAGTATCGCCAGCATCGGCAGTACCCCCCCCTCGATACCCCAGAGCAATAGCTCATTGTGAGGATGGGCATAGTTCTCGACGATATAGGGCTCGACGATATCCGGCTGGTTGATCGGTTGTGCGGCTCGCCAGTCGGCAAAACTGTGCAGGAAGTCGTGCTGAAAGCGCCCATACCCCCAGCCGAAAAGGGGTTGCTCGGCGATCATCTTCAGGCCGTGGGTGTAGACATACTGGCGATAGCCGGAAGTCCTGGAAAAGGATTCGAGGCTTCTTGGGCTGCCCAGGGCTTCCAATGCCCAGAGGGCACACGCGAAGAGTAACCCCATCAACAGGGCGACCCCCCAAATCTTGAAGGCTCGACGATCATGACCACGCAAGTGAATCAACAGCAGAGGAAGCACAACCAACGTGGCCAGCCAGCCGGTGACCGAGCCTGCGAACCACAGGATGGCCGGCATGAACAGTGGAGCCAGTAGCGAGGTGGCGCGTTCCCAGCCTCGTTGTGCCTCGCCGATCAGCCAGGCCGACACTGCCAGGCCAGTGACCAGGAAGCTGGCCAGCACGTTACGCTGCTGGAAGATGCCATAGGGTTGCTGGCGTTCGACGTCGTAGCCGAGCCAGTTTCCCGGCTCCAGTAGGTAGAGTTGCGCATAGCAGAGCGCGGTTTCTATCAAGGCGCCGAGCAGGATGGCCATTCCCAGCCACCACCAGTCGCGGCGGGTCAACTGTAACTGGGCCAGCCCCAGCAGCAGGATGGCGCCGGCAGTGACCGTCAGCATCCGTGGCAGGGCGATCAGCGAGGCCTCGTTCCAGGTCCACAGGAAGGGCAGCCACAGGGCGAGCAGCAGTAAGCCAAGCCCGATATGGAACTTGCTGTAGCGGATCACACCGCGGGTGGCGGGCCACATGGCCAGCGCCATCATCAGCCCGAAGCCTATCCACACGGCAGCGTTATGAGGCATGCGAAGCCCGGTACCACCCAAGTTTGGGAAGGTGACATGCAGCAGCACGGTAAAGGTGAAGATCGCCGTGCCGATGAACCACTTGATCAGGCGGCGGTTGGGGGCGGTGTCGGTGGTCATGGCAGTCCCTGCGGCCCTTGGGGTGGTCTTTTCACTACACATTCGTATCAGAATGTAACGCTGCTAGTGTCGCGGGGCGGGCAGTCGATGTAAAGCGCTGCGAGGCCTTACGGGAAACGGTTTCCCATGCTTTCGCGCTACACTCCATCAAACCGGCTGCGCAGGGCGGCGGATTGCGAGGGAGACGTGAGCATGTTCAAGGAATTCAAGGAATTCGCCGTGCGCGGCAACGTGGTGGACATGGCGGTGGGGATCATCATCGGCGGGGCCTTCGGCACCATCGTGCAGAGCCTGGTCAACGACGTGCTGATGCCGCCCATCGGGCTGCTGATGGGCGGCGTCGACTTCTCGGATATCTTCCTGGTGCTCAAGGGCGAGGGGCCCTACGCCACCCTGGCGGATGCCACGGCGGCCGGGGCGGTGACCCTCAACGTCGGGGTGTTCGTCAACAACGTGATCAGCTTCCTGATCGTAGCCTTCGCGGTCTTCCTGCTGGTCAAGGGCGTCAACCGCCTGCGCCGCCAGCAGGCCGCGACGCCCACCGAACCCACGGCGCCGCCGGAGGAGATCCTGCTGCTGCGCGAGATCCGCGATGAACTGCGCAGGGAGCAGGCACAGGTGCCATCATCGGGTGACTGAAGTAAGGGGCTCAGGCGTGCTCAGAGGCTCCAGCGCACCCGGAAGGATAGCCCCACCACCACGAACAATACCGAGAGCAGCGTGACGGCGAGGATATGCCAGCCCATCAGTGGCAGGGTGGCGGGCGAGAGGCGCGGGATGACCCGGAAGCGGGCATGGGCCGCCACCAGGGCGGTGAGGCCGAGCAGCGCGAGCTTGAGCTGGATCAGCTGAGCCACCGGGCCGCCCTCGGCCGAGAACCACAGCGCCAGGGAGGGCAGCTTCTGCCACGCCAGCCACAGCCCGGTGATGATCTGCACCACCAGCGCCGGCATGCCAAGCTTCTCGTAGCCTTCCTCGAACCAGTGAAGCGCCGCCACGTCCTTGCCCTTCAGCACCCGTGGCAGGATGGTTACCGCCAGCACCAGGTGCCCGCCCGTCCAGATGGTGGCGCCCAGCAGGTGCAGCAACAGCAGGGTGGCGGTCATGGTGGCTCCTGGCTCCGTGTCCGGTCATACGCCAGGCTTACCAAAGAAGCTAGCCCGGCACGAGGCCAGGCTAGCAGAGAGAGCGCTTAGATATAGAACTGCGGCAGGCGACGGCCGCGGGATGCCTGGGCGGTCTTCTGCGGCAGGCGGGCCTCGGGGCGGCTCCAGATGGTCAGGAAGCGCTCGGTGCTGCGGCGACGACGGGCCGAACGCAGCGGGCGCGCGGGGAGGGACTGGTCCCAGATGGTGGCGAAGGCGATATCGGTCATGTTGGCGCTCCGGGGCCATGGCGGCCCGCTAATATATGTGAAAGTGTTTTCCATTATACCCGAATTCAAACGTTTGTCTACGACTTAGGTCGTAGACGGCGACAGGGGAGGCAATGCATGAGGCTGGACCAAGACACCATCGAGCGGCTGATCGCCGGGGTGGAGGCCGCCGGGCGCGAGGTGATGGCGATCTACCGTCGTGAGTACGCCGTCGAGCACAAGGCCGACGACAGCCCGCTCACCGAGGCCGACATGGCCGCCCACCACGCCCTGCTGGCGCTGCTGGCGCGCGAGACGCCGGGCATCCCGGTGCTCTCGGAGGAGTCCGACCAGGTCTCCTTTGCCACCCGCCGGGGCTGGTCGCGCTACTGGCTGGTCGACCCCCTGGACGGCACCCGGGAGTTCATCGCCGGCAACGGCGAGTTCACCCTCAACCTGGCGCTGGTCGAGGATGGCGTGCCGGTGTTCGGTATCGTGCATGCCCCGGCGCTGCCCGAGGGCGCCGTGACCTGGTGGGGCCAGGTAGGGCAGGGCGCCTTCCGTCGCGGGGATAAAGGAGAGGTCGCAGGAGAGGGCCAAAGAGAGGGAAATGGCAACAGCGAACAGCAGATCCGGGTGCGTGAACTGCCCGACCCCGCCATCGAGCCCTGGCAGGTGGTGGGCAGCCGCCGCAACGGCAGGGAGGCCTTCGAGGTCTTCTGCCAGGCGCTGCCGGCCCACGCCACCCAGTCGATCGGCAGCTCGCTGAAGTTCTGCCTGATCGCCGAGGGCAAGGCCGATCTCTACCCGCGTCTGGCACCCACCCACGAGTGGGACACCGCCGCGGCACAGGCCATCGTCACCGCCGCCGGCGGCCAGGTGCTGGAGGCCGAGACCCTGTGCCCGCTGCGCTGCAACCAGCAGGAGAGCCTGCTCAACCCCGGCTTCATCGCCTGCGGGCAGCGCGATGCGCGCTGGGAGCGGGCGCTGGGAGCGGGCGCTGGCCAAGGCGCTGGCGGCCGACCCCGATAGCCGTTGAAGCGGCTTGCGTCCCAGGTCGGCTAGCCCCGAAGGCAACCTTGCCTACACTGAGGGCATCGGACGTTCGGCAGGGAGGCCACCCGGATGCAATATCCACGGATTGTTCACCATGGCGCCGCAAAAGGCGTCACCGGCAGCTGCCACCGCCTGCAGGTGAGCGAGGACCGCGCGCTGCTGGTGGATTGCGGGCTCTTCCAGGGCCAGGACGCCGACCACCTCGACAGCCTTGCGCAGCACCGGGTGCGCTTCTCTGTGGACGACGTGCTGGCACTGGTGGTCACCCATGTGCACATCGATCATATCGGCCGGCTGCCCTACCTGCTGGCCGCGGGCTACCGGGGGCCGATCCTCTGCTCGGTGCCCTCCGCGCGGCTGCTGCCGCTGGTGATCGAGGACGCGCTGAAGATCGGCTTCACCCGCGACCGGGCGCTGATCGAGCGCTTCCTGGCCGAGGTGGCGGGGCGGCTGGTGCCGCTGGACTACCGGCAGTGGCATACCGTGCTCGATGACGCGCGCCATCGGATCCGCGTCAAGCTGCAGCGTGCCGGTCATATCCTCGGTTCGGCCTATGTGGAGGTCGACGTGCGCGACCACGCCACGGGCGAATCCCAGCGCACGGTGTTCTCCGGCGACCTGGGCGCGCCTTACGCGCCGCTGCTGCCGGCGCCGAGGCCGCCGTATCGTGCCGACACCCTGGTGATCGAGAGCACCTACGGAGATCGCCGCCACGAGGATCGCACTACCCGCCGGGCGCGGCTCAGGGGCGCCATCGACCGGGCCCTGGAGAACGCCGGCAGCGTGGTGATTCCCGCCTTCAGCATCGGCCGCACCCAGGAGCTGCTCTACGAACTCGAGGGGCTGATCCATGGCGCCAGTGATTCGCGCTGGCGGGAGCTCGAGATCATCGTCGACTCGCCGCTGGCCGCGCGCTTCACCCGGGTCTATCGCGAGCTCAGGCCCTGGTGGGACGCCGAGGCCCAGCGACGGCTGCGCGGCGGCCGCCACCCGCTGAGCTTCGAGAACCTCTACACCGTGAATGACCATGCCGAGCACGAGCAGACCGTGGACTACTTGGCCCGCACCCATCGCCCGGCGGTGGTGATCGCCGCCAGTGGCATGGTCACCGGCGGGCGGGTGGTCAACTACCTCAAGCGCATGCTGGGTGATCCGCGCCACGCCGTGGTGTTCATCGGCTACCAGGGCGCCGGGACCCCGGGCCGCGACATCCAGCGCTATGGGCCGCGTGGCGGCTGGGTACTCCTCGACGGCGAGCGCATCGATATCCGTGCGCATATCGAGACCGTCAGCGGCTATTCCGCCCACGCCGACCAGCAGAACCTGCTCGACTTCATCCGCCGCATGCGTCACCCGCCGCGCCAGGTGCGCCTGGTGCACGGCGAGCACGACGCCCAACTTGCCTTCAAGGCGAGAATCGAAGAGTGGGCGAGAGAGGCGGGTCGTGAGGTCGAGGTGACGCTTGGCTTAGATCACCAAGTGGACTGAGGGATCTCCTGCTCGGCGTCGAGCTGGCCCAGCCGGGCATTCCGGTCGCAACGGCCGCAGGTGACCACGGCCAGGTCGTTGTCGAGCGCCTCGACCGTGAATTCCTGCCAGTCGCTGGCCCGGGCGATCTCGATGGTGCCGCAGTCGCAGGACAGGATGCGCCGGCCCTGGGGGTCGACGTCGAGCGTGATGGGTCTCATGGGCAATCCCTCCCTGCATCTGCCCCGATGGTACGCCGTCGCGCTGCCCGAGCCCGTGCGAGAACGCGGCGGTAGGGTGTAGGCGATCTCGTCGGTTGTGGCGTTGAGTCCGCGCATCATTGTGGGAGCCGTCGGTTCGAGGCTTCCACTTGCACGCCGATGGCGTGAATCATACTCACCTACACGCTGTGAGCACTGATACACTTCCCAGCGAACCATCATGGAAGTGTCGCGATGTTCCACTACATCCTTGTCGTCTGCACCGGCAACATCTGTCGCAGTCCGGTCGCGGCGGCAATGCTCGCCCGTGCATTGCCGGGCCGTAAAGTGGAGTCCGCCGGGCTGGGGGCGCTGGTCGGGCAGGGGGTAGAGCCTAACGCTCGAGCATTGGCGGAATGCGATGGCCTGGAAGTGGTCGGTCACCGCGCCCGCCAGCTCACCCCCGAGATGATCAGTGGCGCCGATATCGTGCTGGTGATGAGCGATGGGCAGCGCCAGGCGGTCGGTGACCTCGTTCCCGAGGCGCTGGGCAAGACCCTGCTGCTCGGGCACTGGCTGGAGGAGAGTCAAGGGCGGCAGATCCCCGACCCTTACCGCAAGAGCCGGCAGACCTTCGAGCATGTGCACCAGCTATTGCACCAGGCCGTTGATAGCTGGGCAACCAGGCTTTGATGCAAGCGTAGCCGATGGATTTTCCACTGAATTTTCCTTGACCAGCGGCTGATGCGGCTGGCGTGCACCGCAGGTGTGGTCGGTCGCTTTGAACCGCGGGGCAAAGGTTGTATCCTTCCCCGGCCAAGTAGAATTAGTGCCACGTCACCGTGTGTGAAGCTTGCCATCGGACGGTGTAGAGGCCGCTATGTCGCTGCTTTAGAATGGCTTCTCGCATCAAGGGCTGCTTCGGCTTACGCCAGGCTGAGCGCAGGCCACCAGACATATGACAGGGCATGGGAATGCGTCCGGTACAATCCCCGGGCGGTAGCGTGTCCACTCGATAGGCATATTAAGGAAAGTTTACCGATGAGCCCCGAAGAACAGCCGACCCCTGGCTACCACGACGATGAGATCGACCTGCGGGACCTGGCGCTGATGCTGATCGAAGGTTGGTACTGGATCGTTGGCATGGTGGTACTGGCCGTGGTGGCAGCCTTCGCCTACCTGGCCGTGACCACGCCCACCTTCGAGACATCGTTTCACGCTGTTCCGGCTTCCGTCTCGAACTTCTCCGGCTATAACCTGATGAATGGTTTTGAGATTACCCCGGGAGAGGCGTATCGGACACTGGGCAATCGGCTTTCCAGTTTCCAGAACTTCGAACGTTTCGTTGAAGACAACCAAGATCGTTTCCGGATTGACCCTGAAGCCGATCTGGGACAAGTGTTTGCTAATCGCCTTACTGTCGGAGGACTTGCTGCCGATGGTAACAGTCAGCTGATGATGAACATAGGATACCGGTACCCCGAAGGCGAAGAAGGTGCTGAGATTCTCAATGATTATGTTGGTGATACCGCGGAACAGGTTTGGGCGACACTGCGAAACCGTTTTGAAGATCATAATCGTGCGCAGCTTGCTAGTCTTTTTAATGATCTGCAGTTGCAGAAAGAAACCCTGAAGCGCTCTCGCGAAGACGAGCTCTTCACACTCGAGCAGGCCATTGCTGTAGCACGCCGACTTGATATTGAGAAACCAACGACCCCTCAACAGTTCGGACGTCAGCCCAGTGGCAGTGAAGTGATCTATGCCAATATCGGCAACGACGGCTCACTTCCTCTTTACTTCATGGGGTATGAAGCCCTTGAAGCTGATCGAGACACAATGAAAGCATCTATTGACGATGGATTGAGCAACATGATGATTCGCGAAATAGAGCAAAAATTCGAGCAGAGAAAGCGCATCTCCAGACTGCTTTCCAGCAATCGGCTCTATGGCGTGGATGAGGGCGTAGAGCCCAACCACACGGAACGTGTCGTGGATGTTGTCGAGTATGCCTTCCGGCCTGCATCACCGAGCGAACCGCCTAAAGCCTTGATCCTTTCTCTCTCGCTGATAGTAGGAGGCATGGTCGGCGTCATGCTTGTCTTCCTTGCACGGTTTGCGGGGAGTTTGCGGGGCTATCGTGAAATGAAGCGAGGCTAAGTTGAAGGCGATTAAGAGGACGCCGATTTTCTAAGATTGTGATAACTTGCGGTTTTCGAAAAATATCCAGGAAATAAGCAGATTTTTATACGCGATGTTGCAGCCCTCTAGAATATTTCTTTAGCGCTGCAAGCCAATCTGTGAAATTCTTTATTAATATATTGTAGATCCAGTCGTGTCCAGCAACGATGTCAATGTTGTCTGGTTCTATTTCTTTTTAGCTTAGCACTGCAGTGTTTATCGGGATTTGTATTGGACAGTATTCCGTGCGGTCTTTGTAGGGCTAAATGTTTTGTAGAATGGAGTTTTTTCGGTAGTAAGGGAGAGGTTAGTATATTGTGAGGTTGTTGAGATTTGGCTTAATAACTGAGTTGTCTGTTTCTGGCGTTAACGATCCTTCTGCTTGCATCAGTATTGAGGTAATGATTTAAAATTTTCCGTAGTGGCAGAAGATAATGCGCTGGTTAATAATTATCAGTTTTGGTGTTAGCTATATGTAGGGTCCCGGATGATTGACTACTCGCTTGGTAAATAGCGCTGGCCGTTTAGCCTCCCATTCTTTCATCGCTGCAATTGGTGATTGATGGTGCAGCGCCTTCTGGGGGATATGGTGATTGTACAACCAACAATACCGCTTCAGCGTCTGCTCTAGATCCTCACCTGATGCATAGCATCGAGTGGCCAGCACATCGCTGATACGACCGTTGAAGCGCTCCACCATGCCGTTCGTCTGAGGCCGCCCAGGCTTGATCAAGCGATGCTCGATGCCATGTGCCTGGCACTCCTGGTCAAACGGATGCCGGCCGCTGGGCTTGCGCTCACCGGCCCGTGTGAAGCGATCGGTGAAGGATTTGCCGTTGTCAGTCAGCACCGTCTGGATCTTGAAGGGCGCCTTCTCTTCCACCTGTTTCATGAACGCGCGAGCATCCTTCGCGGACTGGCTGCTGCGGACCTCCAGATACACCCAGCGCGTTGCCCGGTCGATGGCCACGTACAGGTAGCGCTTCTGCTGCTCGTCAGGCATCTGGGGCAGGTGCTTGATGTCGATGTGCACATACCCCGGTTCGTAGTCCTTGAAAGGCTTGTATCGGGGCGTCTCATCACCGCCGACATCTTGACGGGCCAGCTCCGCGAGCGTTGGCACGTCACGCCGCTTGAGCATGCGGTGCAGGCCGGAACGTGACAGCCGAGGGTTCAGGAACTCGCGGGCAACGATCAGCAGATCATCGAGGCCGAGCCGAAGAAACTCGCGAGCGGCGACCAGCACTTCCTCCTGCTCGTGGGTGAGCGTGGTCAGCAGGTTGTGGCGCGTGTGGGGTCGATCATGGACATCGCCTCGGTAGCGCCAACGGCGAATGGTCGAGTCGGACACACCGTACTGACGGGCCAGTTCGCTGTCACTGATACTGGCGGACGCTGCCTGGATCTCAGCACGAATCTTCGGTGTCGTCGTCGCTTGCTTATGCAGCTTGATGTCCATGAACCTGCTCCCGGATGAATTGCTGTAGAAGCTCTCTGGCTGCCAGCAGAGGATAACTCCTATAGCTCAGTTGATCATCCGGGACCCTACA
>NZ_JASCQP010000024.1 GCF_030010555.1 Halomonas rhizosphaerae | reverse complement strand
AGATAGGCATTCTCCGCCCGCAGATATGCCAGCTCCTCGAGCAGCTCCTCATGGGAGCGCTCACCATCGGAGGGAGGCTCGGGCGGTGGAGATGGGGGCTTCTGGGGCATCGGGCGGCGTCCCGTACGTTTCGGTTCCAAGGCGATTAGGCCACCACTATGGTACTGGCGCTCCCATCTGCCAATAGCGCCAGCGGCACGGATATCAAACAGGGCCTCGGTCTGCCGGATCGACAAGCCGTCGCGCCACATCCTTTCCAGCACCTCGCGCTTGAACGCTGGGCTGTAGTGACGGCGTGTCTGGCACAATCCTGAAGGCCCATGCTGCCGGTACTGCTCCACCCATCGCCTGACCATGGAATAGTCCAGACCAAAGTGGTGGGCGACCACTTCTAGGCCGACATCCCCATCCAGGTATTGCTGCACCACTTGCAACTTAAAGTGGTCGCTGTACTGGTTCCTCATAGAAACACCCCGAAGGTTGAATTGGGTGTCCAACTTTCGGGGTGCAGTTCACGGGGCCGGGCGTCGCGGGGAGGGGCGAATGCGTGCCGCTCAGTGCTCGCCGAACAGGTGCCGGCGGGCCTCCTCATCCATCTCCACCCCGTTGCTCGGGTTGACCCGCTCGACCAGCGCATAGGCCCGCTGCACCGCCGGGCGCGCCTCGATGGCCTGCATCCAGCGCAATACCTCGGGAAACGCCTCGATGTCCTGGCCCTGCCTCTCCCAGGACCTCACCCAGGGGTAGGTCGCCATGTCGGCAATGGAGTAGGCGTCGCCCCCCAGGTAGTCGTGGTCCTGCAGGCGCCGGTCCAGCACGCCGTAGAGACGGGCGGTCTCCCGGACATAGCGCTGGACGGCGTAGTCAATAGTCTGCGGCGCGTAGTGGCGGAAGTGATGGGACTGACCGGCCATGGGCCCCAGCCCGCCCATCTGCCAGTAGAGCCACTGCAGTACCACATAGCGCTCGCGCCCGGCTCCGGGCAGGAAGCGGCCCGTCTTGTCGGCCAGGTACTCGAGGATGGCCCCTGACTCGAACAGCCCCAGGGGCTGGCCGCCATCCACCGGCGCCCGGTCGACGATGGCCGGGATGCGGTTGTTGGGGGCGATCTCGAGGAACTCCTCGGAAAACTGCTCGCCACGGCCGATATTGACCGGCTTGACGACATACTCGAGCCCCGCCTCCTCCAGGAAGATCGAGACCTTGTGCCCGTTGGGCGTCGTCCAGTAGTAGAGGTCGATCACCGCTCTCCTCCTCGGGCCCTTCGCCTCAGCGATAGGCTCCCTCGATGTCGGTGATGCGCAGGGCCTTGCGCCCCAGGCCGCCGTGCTGGTCGAGCATGCGCTCGAGCCAGCCATGTACCGGGTCGGCGTTGGAGACCAGGTCGGCGCTGGAGACACAGCGTGCCCACATGAAGCTTCCGAAGACCAGGTAGTCGGCGCCGGCCGGGGCCTCGCCGTCGAGGAAGTCGGCCTCCTTGAGCCGGCCGCGCAGCGGTTCCAGGGCCGCATCCAGCTGGGCCAGCCCCTTGGCCGGGGAGTGGAACTCCTCCAGGGTCCGGCCGAAGCGCTTCTCGCGGGTCTCGCGAAAGTAGGCCCGGTCGTCGGGGTGGATGGCGTTGAGCAAGTCCATAATGATGGTGCGCATCATCGCCGGGGCCAGTGAACGCTCGGCATAGTGCTTGAAGAAGCACCCACGCGCCTCGGCCAGGCCCCCGCCCAGCAGTGGCGCCTCGGGATAGGTGCGGTCGAGGTAGCGCAGGATCTCGTAGCTGTCGGTGACCACCGCGTCCCCGTCGACCAGCACCGGCACCTTGTCATGCTCGGCGAAGGCCAGGGCCTGCTTCTCGGAGAAGCGCCAGGGCCGCGTCTGAACCTCCAGCCCCTTGTGGGCCAGGGCGTAGCGTACTCGCCAACAGAAGGGAGAGAAGCGCAGCCCCTCGTCAATGCCGCAGAGATCATAGAGCACCCGTGTCATGCCGCCTCCTGGTATCCGGTCATGGGTATGGCCCGATAGTGCCAGCCTTTGCCGCACACCGCCAACGCCGTCGCAGGCGGGTCGCCCGGCGACAACGGCTTGTCCATTAGTCTAATATCCCGCGCGGAAGCGAGAGGATCCCGCCTGCCGGCATGCCGCGGAAGCCCCTGAATCAGCGGCTATTTCAGAAAAATCCGTTGCATTCCGGCGCCCTTGAGGATTGGTCATACCAGTTATCCAGCAATGGTCAAGCCCTACACTTGCGCTTTAAGGTGCGCCCTTCTTCATGCCCCGCACGGTCGGGGAGGCTCCACGACCAACCGTTCCAACGTGAAAGGAACCCCTCCATGAACGAAACGATACTCGCACTTCTCGCCTTTGTGCCCCTGGTGCTGGCAGGTGTGTTGCTGATCGGCTTTCGCATGCCCGCCAAGACCGCCATGCCGGTGGTTTTCGTGGTCTCGGCGCTGATCGCCCTGTTCGCCTGGGAGATGAGCTTCAACCGGGTTCTGGCCTCGACCCTGCAGGGGCTGATGCTCACCGTCTCGATCCTGTGGATCATCTTCGGCGCCATCCTGCTGCTCAACACCCTGAAGCACTCGGGCGGCATCACCGCGATCCGCAAGGGCTTCTCGGGCATCAGCCCCGACCGCCGTGTACAGGCGCTTATCGTCGCCTGGCTGTTCGGCTGCTTCATCGAGGGCGCTTCCGGCTTCGGCACCCCCGCCGCCGTGGCCGCCCCGCTGATGGTGGCGCTGGGATTCCCGGCCCTGGCCGCCGTGGTGGTGGGCATGATGATCCAGTCCACGCCGGTGTCGTTCGGTGCCGTGGGCACGCCCATCGTGGTGGGGGTCTCCGGTGGCCTGGATCGCGCCGGCATCACCGAGACCCTCGAGTCCGGCGGCTCCAGTTGGGAGGTCTTCTTTCGGCTGGTGACCAGCGAGGTAGCCATCACCCACGGCATCGTCGGCGTCCTGATGCCGCTGATCATGGTGGTGGTCATGGTGCGCTTCTTCGGGGCCAACAAATCCTGGAAGGAAGGGCTCTCCATCACCCCCTTCGCCATCTTCACCGGTGTCTGCTTCGTGGTGCCCTACATGCTGGCGGGCGTGCTGCTGGGGCCGGAGTTCCCGTCGATGATCGGCGCCATGGTCGGCCTGGCCATCGTCGTGCCCGCCGCGCAAAGGGGTTTCCTGATTCCCAAGGACACCTGGGACTTCCCGGACGCCAAGTCATGGCCGGACGCATGGATCGGCAAGCTGGTGATCAAGACCGAAGACATCGTGGGCAAGAGCCCGATCACCACCCTGATGGGTTGGGTGCCCTATGTGCTGCTGGCCGTGTTCCTGGTGGCCTCGCGCACTATCGAACCGCTCAAGAATGCGCTGACCTCGCTGAGCCTCGGCTGGAGCAATATCCTCGGCGAGACCGGTGTTTCTGGCAGTATCGAACCGCTCTACCTGCCCGGCGGCATCATCCTGATGGTGGTGGCGGTGACCTACTTCCTGCACCGCATGAACGCACGCGAGATGTCGGCGGCCATCCATGAGTCGACCAAGACCATCTTCGGTGCCGGCTTCGTGCTGATCTTTACCATTCCCATGGTGCGGATCCTGATCAACTCCGGCGTCAATGCCGCCGACCTGGTCTCGATGCCGGTGGCCATGGCCCAGTTCGTCGCCGACGGGGTGGGCGGAGTCTATCCGTTCTTCGCTCCAGCCGTGGGTGGGCTGGGGGCCTTCATCGCCGGTTCGAACACCGTCTCGAACCTGATGCTCTCCGACTTCCAGTTCAACGTCGCTCAGCAGCTCGGCGTCTCCACCGCCATGATGGTCGCCCTGCAGGCCGTGGGCGCCGCGGCAGGCAACATGATCGCCATCCACAACGTGGTCGCGGCCTCCGCCACCGTGGGCCTGCTGGGCCGCGAGGGCGAGACCATCCGCAAGACCATCCTGCCGACGATCTACTACCTGGTTGCCGCCGGGTTCATCGGGCTGGTGGCCTTCTATGTGCTCGGCATATCGGACCCGCTGATGGGCAGCTAGCCGCCCTCAGGGCATTCCGCGTGCAACAGAACGCCCCGGTCGATCGCCGGGGCGTTCTGTCGTCTGCCGCTCGCTCTTTTCCGCGAGCTGTATCAGGCTGAAACGCATACCGCACGGGAGAGCCGAGACGTGACCGACCGCAAGCGTTTCTGGCGCCGCAAGCGCTGGTACCTGATGGCCTTCCTGCTCGTCTATGCGGGGGTGCTGGGCTATCACCAGTTCAAGCCACTGCCGGACGGCATCTCCTACGCGAGCGAGGTGTACCGCGTCGACGAAGCGGGCTTCTTCCGTGATCTCACCCACCATGAAGGCGACGAACGTCACGTCGACCAGCAGATCTTCCCGCGGCTCTGGCGGCTGATCGACGAGGCGGACGATTTCATCGTGATCGATGTGTTCATGATGAACGGCCTGGTCAATGAGCCGTCGCAGGGCTATCCACCGCTCAGCGATACCCTCCTGGCACATCTGCTCGCCAAGCGAGAGGCCCATCCGGACATGCCGATCGTGTTCATCACCGACGAGGTCAACACCGGTTACGGCTCCTACGCGGGGGACTGGCTGGTGCCCCTGAAGGAAGCGGATATCGAGGTGGTGATCACAGACCTCGAGCCGCTCAGGGACTCGACCCCGATCTACTCGACGCTTTGGCGCATGGGGATTCAGTGGTTCGGCCAGGAGGGCCACGGCTGGCTCGCCAATCCCTTCGTCGACGACGGGCCACGCCTGACGCTGCGCTCCTACCTGAAGCTCTTCAACATCAAGGCCAACCACCGCAAGGTGTTCATCACCGAGGATGCCGCGCTGGTCGCCTCGGCCAATGTCCATGACGAATCGGGCTTTCACGAAAATGTCGCCTTCGAGGTCGACGGGCCGATCATTGCCGAGATGCTCAAGGCCGAACAGGCGGTGGTGGATCTCGGCGAGAGCGGAATCAGCCTGCCGCGTTACACCGGGCGGAGTGGCGAAGCGCGGGGAGAACTGAGCCTGCAGTACACCACCGAGGGCCAGACCCTGAGAAAGGTACTGGAGACCCTGGAGACGGCGGACGAGGGGGATGAGCTGTGGCTCGGCATGTACTATCTCGCCGACCGCCACGTGATCAATGCGATAACGGACGCCGCCAACCGCGGCGTCCAGGTCGCGATGATCCTCGACCCCAACGAGACCGCCTTCGGTCGCCGCAAGACCGGGCTCCCCAATCGCCCGGTGGTCGAGGAACTGCTGGAGGACACCGACGGTGCCGTGCAAGTACGCTGGTACGCCGTGGAGATCGAGCAGTACCACCCCAAGATGATGCTCCTGAAGCAGGGTGACCGCGCCACCGTCATCAGTGGGTCGACCAACTTCACCAGACGCAACCTCGCCGACTTCAATCTCGAGGCGAGTCTGCTGATCGAGGGGCCGGCGGATGCCCGGGTGATGCGCGAGGTGGAGGCCTATTTCTTGACGCTATGGCTCAACCGCGGCGGTACCTACACCCTCGATCAGACGGAGTACCAGAACGTGCTGACGGCCTGGCAACGCGTCATCTACGCGGCGCAGACCTATCTGGGCCTGACCACCTTCTGAGGGGCGTCAGCCGATGCGGGTCAGGTCGGTGGCATGGCGTCGGCCACGCTCCACGTAGCCCTCGGCATTCTTCCTCAGGCCCTCGATGGCCTCGGTAGAGAGCTCGCGCACCACCCTGGCCGGCGCCCCCACGATCAGCGAGCCGTCCGGGAAGCTAGCCCCCTCCTTGACCACCGCCCCGGCCGCCACCAGGCAGTTCCTGCCGATCACCGCGCCGTTGAGGATCACCGCCTGGATCCCCACCAGGCTGCCGTCGCCGACGGTGCAACCATGCAGCATGGCCTGGTGCCCCACCGTCACGCCCGTGCCGACCGTGAGCGGGTAGCCGGGGTCGGCGTGCAGCACCGCCCCGTCCTGGATATTGCTGCCCTCGCCGACCTCGAGGTGGTCGGTGTCGCCGCGCAGCACCGCCTGGTACCAGACGCTGGCGTTGCGCTTGAGGGTGACCCGACCGATCACATCGGCCGTCTCGGCCACGTAGACGTCGTCACCGATCGCGGGACGGTCGTCGCCATACTGATAGATCGCCATGGATAGGGTCTCCTGTGGATGATGAAAGGCCCGCTCAGGCCCCCGCCCGGGCCACGAAGGTCCGGAAGGCGGCCAGGATGCGGGGGATAGCATCGTCGCTGATGTCCAGGTGCAGGACCAGGCGGGTGGTCGCGCCCACGGCCGCCAGGATCCCCCGGGACGCCAGGTGCGCCTCCAGGGCCCTCCCGTCGGCCTCGCGCACCGCCAGGAAGACCATGTTGGTGTCGCAGGCCTGCACCGCGATCCCCTCGATATCGGCCAGCCCGTCCGCCAGCTGCCGGGCACGGGCGTGATCCTCGGCCAGCCGCCCGACGTGATGCTCCAGGGCATGGTGACACCCCGCCGCCAGGATGCCGACCTGGCGCATGCCGCCGCCCAGGGTCTTGCGCCAGCGACGCGCCCTGGCGATGAAGGCCTCATTGCCCACCAGCACCGAGCCGACCGGGGCCCCCAGTCCCTTGGAGAAGCACAGCGACACGGAGTCGAAGCCCTCGCACAGCGCCGCCAGGGGCCGTCCACTGGCCACCGCCGCGTTGAACAGGCGAGCGCCATCCAGGTGGGTGGCCAGGCCATGGGCGCGTGCCAGGGCAATGGCCTCGGTCTGGTAGTCGGCGGGCAACACCCGGCCGCGGAAGGTGTTCTCCAGGGCCAGCAGCCGCGTCCGTGCATGGTGGATGTCCGCCCCCTTGATCGCGGCCTGCACCTTGTCCAGGGGCAGGGTGCCATCGGGGTCATGCTCGATGGGCTGGGCCTGGATGCCGCCGAGGGCCGCGGCACCGCCCCCCTCGTCGCGGTAGATATGCGCGAGCTGGCCGGCGATGAACGCGTCGCCGCGCTGGCAGTGCGTCAGCAGGGCCGCCAGGTTGCTCTGGGTGCCCGAGGGAAGGAAGAGCCCGGCGGCCTTGCCCGCCCGCTCGGCCACGGCGGCCTCGAGGGCGGCGACCGTGGGATCGTCGCCCCAGACGTCATCGCCGACCTCGGCCCGCGCCATGGCCTCGCGCATGGCCGGGGTGGGCCGCGTCACGGTGTCACTGCGCAGATCGATCATGGTCAACCGCCTCGTTCGGGTGTCGGGGAAGGGAGCCGACGGCCCCCTGTGCGGGGCGCCGCCGGCCGCGGTCTCAGGCCAGCGCGCGCTCGAGGAGCCGGGCCACATGGAGGGCCTCCCGGCCGCTGCCGTCCCGGATCTGGTGGCGGCAGCTGGTGCCGTCGGCCACCAGCACGGCATCCTCGGCGGCCTCGCGGATCGCCGGCAGCAGCGACAGTTCGGCCATCTGCATCGAGGCGTCGTAATGCTCCGCCTCGTAGCCGAAGCTGCCCGCCATGCCGCAGCAGGAGGACGCGATGGTCTCTACCTCGAGGCCGGGGATCCAGGAGAGCACCTGCTCGACCGGACGCACGGCATCGAAGGCCTTCTGGTGGCAGTGGCCATGCAGCATCGCCCGCGGGTGATCCACCGGCTTGAGGTCGAGCGGCAACTCGCCCGACACATGGGCCCGGACCAGGAACTCCTCGAACAGGAAGGCCGCCCCGGACAGGGCCTCGGCCTCCTTGCCGAAGCCGTACTGGAGGAACTCGTCGCGCATGGTCAGCAGGCAGGAGGGCTCGAGCCCGACGACCGCCACGCCCCGTCTGACATGGGGCATCAAGTGGTCCAGGGTGCGACGCGCCTCCAGCCGCGCCTTGTCGAACTGCCCGGAGGAGAGGTAGGTCCGTCCGCAGCACAGCGGCCGCTCGCCCTGCCTGACGTTGAGGTGCACCCGGTAGCCGGCAGCTTCCAGCACCCGCTTGGCCGCACGGGCATTCTCGCCTTCCAGATAGTTGTTGAAGGTATCGACGAACAGCAGCACCTCCCGCGGGGCCTGGACCACCTCACCCTGCGATTCGGCGAGGAAGTTGTCGCAGAAACGCGGGAAGTCGCGCTGCGCCGCGAGCCCCAGGGTCGCCTTGACCCGGCGCGAGAGGAACGGTACGCGTTCCACGGCACCGAGCAGGCTGGAGAACCGACTGGCCCAGGGCGCATAGCGAGGCATCTCGCCGACCATGCGATCGCGCCACGACAGCCCTCGGGCCTTCACCCGGGCAGTGCGTGCCTCGATCTTGAACTTGGCCATGTCGACACCGGTGGGACAGTCGCGCTTGCAGCCCTTGCAGGAGACGCAGAGGTCGAGCGCCTCCTTGACGTCGTCGCTTGCCAGCCCCTCATCGCCGAGCTGGCCGGAGAGCACCAGGCGCAGGGTGTTCGCACGCCCCCGGGTGAGGTGCTGCTCGTCGCGGGTGATGCGATAGCTCGGGCACATGGTGCCGGCATCGAACTTGCGGCAGTGGCCGTTGTTGTTGCACATCTCCACCGCCATGGCCAGGCCATGGGTGGGGTCGCCGGCGCTGCCGGGCTCGCCCTGCTCGCCGGTGAGCGGGTCGCGGGTGAGGTTCCACCCCGACCAGTCGAACACCGGGGTCAGCGGGATCCTCCGGTACCCCTTGGAGAAACGGAAGTAGCGCTCGTCATCCATTCTCGGGGTGTCGACGATCTTGCCCGGATTGAGCAGGTTCTCGGGGTCGAAGAGCCGCTTGACCTCCTTGAAGGCGTCGTTGAGGCTCGGCCCGAACTGCCAGGCCACCCACTCGCCCCGGCACAGGCCGTCGCCGTGCTCGCCGGAGTAGGCCCCCTTGTATTCCCGCACCAGGGCGGAGGCCTGCTCGGCGATCTCGCGCATCTTCTCGGCACCGTCGCGGCGCATGTCGAGGATCGGCCGCACGTGCAGGGTGCCCACGCTGGCGTGGGCATACCAGGTACCCTCGGTGCCATGGCGGTGGAACACGTCGGTCAGCCTGTCGGTGTACTCGGCCAGGTGCTCCAGCGGCACCGCGCAGTCCTCGATGAAGGAGACCGGCTTGCCGTCCCCCTTCATGCTCATCATGATGTTGAGCCCGGCCTTGCGTACGTTCCACAGGGCCTGCTGCTCGGCAGGCGCGGGCATGGCCACCACGCTCTCGGGCAGGCCCAGGTCGGCCATCAGCTCGTGCAGGCGCTCGAGAGAGGCGAGCTGGGCCTCGCGCTCCTCGCCGGCGAACTCCACCAGCAGCACGGCCTCGGGCCTGCCGGTCAGGGCCTTCTCGATCACCGGGCGGAAGGCCGGGTTCTCCAGCGAGAGGTCGATCATGGTGCGGTCGACCAGTTCCACGGCGGAAGGGTCCAGGGTAACGATGTGCTGGGTGAGGTCCATCGCCTGGTAGAAGGTGGGGAAGTTCACCACCCCGAGCACCTTGTGCTCCGGCAGCGGCGAGAGGCGCAGGGTGATCCGGCGGCTCACGGCGAGGGTGCCCTCGGAGCCCACCAGCAGGTGGGCCAGGTTGACGCGCGCGTCCGGGTCATAGGGCTTGGGGTTCTGGCAGTCGAAGAGGTCGAGGTTGTAGCCGCCGACGCGGCGCAGCACCTTGGGGAAGTGCTCGCGGATCTCGGGGGCCACGCCCTCGGCGATGGCCTTCACCCGCTCGGCCAATTCGCGCACCCGTCCCGAGGCCGGGAGCTGGTCGACGAACCCGAAGTGCCCCTCGCTGCCGCCGGCCAGCAGCGCGTCCACGCCCAGCACGTTGTGCACCATGTTGCCGTAGCGGATCGAGCGCGAGCCGCAGGAGTTGTTGCCGGCCATGCCGCCGATGGTGCACTGGGCACTGGTGGAGACATCCACCGGGTACCAGAGGCCGTGGGGCTTGAGCCAGGCGTTGAGGTGATCGAGCACAACCCCGGGCTCGACCACCACGGTGCGCGCCTCGGGGTCGAACTCGACGATCTCGTCGAGCCAGCGGGTGCTGTCGATCACCAGCGCCTCGCCCACCGTCTGGCCGCACTGGCTGGTACCGGCGCCGCGCGCCAGTACGGGTACCCCGGCGTCCCGGGCAATCTCCAGCGCCAGCGCCAGGTCCTGCTGGTGGCGGGGAATCGCCACGCCCACCGGCGTGACCTGGTAGATGGAGGCATCCGTCGAGTAGCGGCCCCGCGAGGCGTCGTCGAACAGCACCTCGCCCTCGAGTTCGCGTGACAGCCGGGCCGCCAGGTCGGTGACCGGCTTGATCCGGGCATCGGGGGCCCTGCCGGCCCGGGAATTGTCCTTGAGGGACGTCATGTGATCTTCCTCCGCCATGCGTGGCACTGCCGGTGGTCAGCGGGCGGCCTCGAGGGAGTGGCCGGCGAAGTAGTCCAGCGCGGCCGTCACGCCGCTGCCCTTGAGGGGCACGCCCGCCAGCTTCAGGCCCGCCTCGCAGCCGCCCAGGGTAGCGATCAGGGTCAGGTCGTTGCAGTCGCCCAGGTGGCCGATGCGGAACATCTTGCCTTTGGCCTTCCCGAGCCCCGTGCCCAGAGACAGGTCGAAGCGCTCGTAGATGATCCGGCGCACGTCGTCGGCGTCGGTGCCCTCGGGCATCACCACGCCGGTGAGCACCGGCGAGTAGACGGCCGGGTCCTGGCACTGGATCTCCAGCCCCCAGGCCTGAACCGCCGTGCGCACGCCGGCGGCCCAGCGCTGGTGGCGCGCCAGCACGTGCTCCAGCCCCTCCTCGAGCAGCATGTCCAGCGACTCGTTGAGGCCGTAGAGCAGGTTGGTGCTGGGGGTATAGGGCCAGTAGCCGTTCTGGTTGGCCTCGAGGATCTCGTCCCAGGCCCAGAAACTCTTCGGCATGCGGTTGTGGCGGCTCGCCTCGATGGCCTTGTCGGAGACCGCGTTGAAGCTGATGCCGGGCGGCAGCATCAGCCCCTTCTGGGAGCCGGAGATGGTGACGTCGACCCCCCACTCGTCGTGGCGGTAGTCGGCACTGGCCAGCCCCGAGATGGTATCGACCAGCAGCAGCGCCGGATGACCGGCGGCGTCCATGGCGCGACGCACCGCGGCGATGTCGCTGGTCACCCCGGTGGAGGTCTCGTTGTGCACCACGCAGACCGCCTTGAGCTTGTGCCCCGTGTCTTCCCTCAAGCGCGCCTCGATCATGTCGGCCTGCACGCCGTGGCGCCACCCCTCGTAGCCCGGCAGGCCGATGAACTCGGGCTCGAGTTGCAGGCGACGCGCCATCCTGTGCCACAGGGTGGCGAAGTGGCCGGTCTCGAACATCAGCACCTCGTCACCCGGCGAGAGGGTATTGGACAGCGCCGCTTCCCAGGCGCCGGTGCCCGATGCCGGGTAGATGATCACCGGGTTCTCGGTCCTGAAGACGTTCTTGACCTTGCCGAGCAGTTCCCGGCCCAGCGCCCCGAACTCCGGCCCCCGATGGTCGATGGTCGGCAGGCTCATGGCGCGCAGGATGCGATCCGGCACCGGGGAAGGGCCGGGTATCTGCAGGAAGTGGCGGCCGGCGGGATGGAAGTCGAGGTTCAGCATGAGTCAATCTCCGTGCATCTTGTTCTTGGATAATGAATGCAATCCATGTCTCGAAAAGGCGCCTACTTGATGCAGCCCTCGGCCCTCAGGGTCTCGAGCTCCTCGGCAGACAGCCCCATGCCACCGAGCACTTCATCGGTGTGCTGAGCAAACAGCGGCGCCGGATGACGGATCTGCGACGGGGTGCGCGAGAACTTGCTGGGAAAGCCGATGGTCTTCATCTTGCCAATCGTCGGGTGATCCATCTCCTGCACCATCCCGCGCGCCAGGTAGTGCTCGTCGCTCATGGCCTGGGCGAAGTCGTTGATCGGGCCCGCCGGCACCCCGGCCGCGTCACAGCGCGCGAGCCAGTCATCGACGTCGCGCTCGGCCATGAGCGACTCCAGCAGTGCCTCGAGTTCCTCGACATGCTGGCCGCGGTCGTGGTTGGTCAGGAAACGTGAGTCTTCCATCAGCTCGGGGCGTTCCAGCACGTCCCGGGCGAACCGTTCCCAGGTGCGCTGGTTGGCGCAGCCCAGCATCAGGTAGCCGTCACGGGCCTTGACCGCCTGGTAGGGGGCCGAGACCCGATGGCGCCAGCCGGTAGGCTCGGGTACCCGGCCCTCGGCAAAGTAGGCCGCCGCCTCCCAGGTGAACCAGGGCAGGCCACACTCGGTGATGGCGATGTCGATGTGCTGGCCCTCGCCGGTGTTCATCCGGTGAATGACGGCGGCCAGGATGGAGTAGGTGGCGGTCAGCCCGGCACCGATATCGTAGACCGCGATGCCGGTCTTGAGCGGACGACGCCCCGGCTCGCCGGTCATCGACATCAGCCCGGTCATGCCCTGGGCGACCAGGTCGAAACCGCCCTTGTGCTTGTAGGGGCCGGTCTGGCCGTAGCCGGAAATCGAGCAGTAGACGATGCCCGGGTTGATCGCCTTGATGGTGTCGTAGTCGATCGCCAGCGACTGGGTGACCCCGGTGCGGTAGTTCTCGACGATGACGTCGGCATCGCGCGCCAGGCGATAGAAGATCTCCCGGGCCCGGTCCTCCTTGAGGTTGAGGGAGATGCTCTTCTTGTTGCGGTTGATCTGCGAGAAGCAGGTCGACTCGTCGTTGACGTAGGGGCCCATCTGGCGGCTGTCGTCGCCGCCGTTGAGCTTCTCGACCTTGATCACCTCCGCGCCCATGTCGGCCAGCACCATGGTGCAATAGGGGCCGGCCATGATCTGGGAGATGTCGAGGACCTTGAGGTTCTGCAGTGGCAGCATCGGTGTGCTCCCTCCTTGGGGGTCTGTCGGCATGGCTAGCGGCCCGTCCACTCGAAGGGCGTCTTGTGGACGAACCGGTTCACCGCCGCCTTGAAGTCGTCGCTCATGTAGCAGGTGGTGACCCAGTCGTCCCCGGCCTCGGGGTCGGGACGACGTTCGGCCAGCACCCGTCCCACCAGCGCCTTGCTGGCCTGGACGGTGAGCGGGGCGCGCCCCGCGAACTCGGCGGCGATGGCGGCCACCTCCTCATGGATCACCCCGGCGTCGAACACCCCGTTGACCAGCCCCGCCTCGCGGGCCTCCTCGGCGTCGAACAGCCGGCCCATCATCAGCGCCTCCTTGGTGCGGGCCACGCCGACCATATCGACCAGCCGCGAGACGTTGGTCATCGACAGGGTATTGCCGAGCGTCCTGGCGATGGGCACGCCGAACTTCATGGTGGGCGTGCAGTAGCGGAAGTCGCAGACCAGCGCCAGGGCCGCCCCGCCCCCCACGCAGGCCCCCTCGACCAGGGCAATGGTGGGCCTGGGCAGGGCCTCGAGCTTGCCCACCACCCGGTCGATGCGCCGCTCGTAGCCGATGGCATCCTCGGGGGCGGCGAAGTGCGTGAACTGGGAGATGTCGGTGCCGGCCACGAAGGCCTCGCCCCCCACCCCGTGCAGCACCACCGCCACCACCGAGTCATCCTCCGCGAGCCGGTCGCAGCAGGCCTCCAGGGCGTCGTACATCGCCCAGGTCATGGCGTTGCGGTTCGCCGGGCGGTTGAAGCCGATCCAGGCGATTCCGCCCTCGCGGCGGACGATCAGGGCATCGTCGGACATGGGAATCCTCCCCTCGGGATCATCGGGTTCATCGGTAGAACAGCTCCACCAGGCCCATGGGGACCACCGGCACGTAGGTGACCAGCATCAGCAACACGAACAGCAGGATCATGAAGGGCACATTGGCCTTGGCCACGTCCCAGATGTCCGCCTTGGCCACCGAGCAGGCCGTCATCAGCACGCTCGCCACCGGAGGGGTCTGCTGGCCGATGGCCAGGTTGAGGGTGACGATCATGCCGAAGTGGACCGGATCGATGCCGACCATCATCACCAGCGGCATGACGATGGGCACGGTGAGGATGATGGCGGCCGCCGAATGCAGGATCATGCCGATCGCCAGCAGGAAGACGTTGAGCAGCGCCAGCACCATGTACTTGTTGCTGGTGAAGTCGCCGATCACCGCGGCCAGCGTCTGGGGCAGCTGGGCGCGGGTGAGGAAGTCCCCGAGCAGGGCGGAGCTCGCCACCAGCAGCATGACCACGGCGGTCTGCACCCCGCCCTCGACCATGGCCCCGCGCAGCGTACTCCAGCGCAGCTCGCCGTAGCGGAAGCTGATCAGCAGCGCCGCCAGCACCGCCAGGGCGGCGCCCTCGGTGGCGGTCATGAAGCCGCCGAAGATACCGCCGAGGATGATCAGCGGCAGCAGGAAGGCGAGGCTCGCCGCCTTGAAGGTGGCCCACACCCGGGACAGCCGGAAGGTCTCCTCGACGGGGTAGTTGTAGCGGACGGCGAAGTACCAGGCGAGCGCCATCATCGACAGCCCGCCGAGCAGGCCGGGGACGATGCCGGCCACGAACAGCTGCACCACCGAGGTATCGGCCATGGCGGCGTAGAGGATCATCGGGATGGACGGCGGGATGATGATCGCCAGCGACGCCGAGGACGAGGTGATCGCGGCGGTGAAGTCCGCCGGATAGCCCTTCTTCTTCATCGCCGGCATCAGGATGGAGCCGAGGGCGGCGACGTCGGCCACTGCCGAGCCCGAGATCTCGGCGAAGAACAGCGAGGTGCCGATGTTGACCATTGCCAGCCCGCCGCGGATGAAGCCGAGCAGCGCCGAGGCGAAGTCGATCAGCCGCCGGGAGATGCCGCCGGTGTTCATGATCGCCCCGGCCAGCACGAACAGCGGGATGGCGATCAGCGGGAACTTGGTCGAGCCATCGAACATCACGATGGGGAAGCTGAGCAGGCTGTTCGGCCCCTGCAGCACCAGCATGGCGACCAGGGATACGGCGCCCAGCGCCACGGCGATGGGCACGTTGATGAAGATCATCGCCAGCCCGGAGAGCAGGATCAGGGCAGTCGTCATTGCAGTTCCTCCACGATGTCCTGCTCCGAGGGCGGGCGCCTGCCCTGCCAGGCCTCACGGAGGATGGTGGGCAGGTTGATCAGCTCGGCGATCACGTAGAGCCCGGCGCCGATGGGGATGGTCGACTGGGTGACGGCGATCGGGATCGGCACGCTGACCAGGGTCGAGCCGCCAAGGATCTGGATGGTGCGCACGCCATAGAAGGCAAGCAGCACGAAGAAGGTGATGATGATGGCCTCGCCGATCAACACCAGAGTCACGCGCACCACCGGTGGCCGCGAGTAGACCAGGCCGGGCACGCTGATATGGGCACGCTTGAGGGCGGCGAGAGCGGCGCCGTAATAGGTCACCCAGGCCAGCATCACGGCCGCCACCTCGTCGTACCAGCCGAGAGAGTTGCCGGTAAAGCGAAAGGTGACACCGAGCAGCACGACCACCGCCAGGGAAACCACCAGCAGCATGGTGATGACTTCGAGCAGCCACTCGAAGCCGGATCGCAGTCTCGCAAGGGACATGGAAGCCACTCCGTCGAGCAGAGGAGGGAGACCGCCCCGGGTGTGGGGCGGTCCTCGGTCGGGGGTTCGAAGCGGGCTACTCTTCCTGGCCGAGCGCCAGTACGCGGTCGACCAGGTCGCCGCCGCCTTCCACTTCCTCGTCGAAGAGATCGTAGATGGGACCGCTGGCATCGATGAACGCCTGCTTGTCGGCCTCGTTGACCTCCATGCCGGCAGCCTCCATCTCGCCGAGGAGCTCCTCATCCTGCCGGGCAGCGGTCTCGTAGACGAAGTCCTGGACCTCCCGGGCCGTCTCCGCCAGCACGTCGCGGACGTCCTCGGGCAGGTCCTCCCAGTGGTTGCTGGAGACCACCACATAGGCCGGCGTGTAGACGTGGTTGGTCATGGACAGGTAGTCCTGGACCTCCTGGAACTTCTGGGAGTAGATCTGCACCAGGGGGTTCTCCTGGCCATCCATGGTGCCGGTTTGCAGCGCGGTGAACACCTCGGAGAGCGCCATGGGCGACGGGTTGGCGCCGTACTCCTCGAACATGCGTACCCGCCAGGTGCCCTTGGGCGTGCGCAGCTTGAGGCCGTCCAGGTCCTCGGGCGTGTTGATGGGCCGCTCGTTGTTGGTGATCTGGCGGAAGCCGTTCTCCCACACGGCGAGGATCTTGTAGCCCTCTTCCTCCGCCAGCGGGAAGAGGTCGGGTTCGAGGACCTCATCGATGACCCGCTTCATGTGCTCCCGATCCTTGATCAGGTAGGGCATCTCGAACAGGCCGAACTCGTCGACCACCGAAGACATGACGGTGGACGGCAGCGTGAAGGTCAGCTGGCCGAGCTTGAGCTTCTGCATCATGGAGCTGTCGCCGCCCAGCTGGCTCGACCCGTAGACCACTACCTCGTAGTCGTCGCCTAGCCGCTCGTTGGCCCGCTCGGCGAACTCCTTGGCGGAGGCATCGAACAGCGAACCGGGATTGCCCACGTGACCGAACTGCAGCTCGGTCTGGGCGAGACCGAGCGCTGGCGTCAGGCTCAGGGCCAGTGAGGCGCTGGCGAATGCTGTCTTGATCATCTTCATCGGATACTCCAGTGCTGACTTGTTGTTGTAGGTGTCCTGCCCGGTTGTGGCGCCTTCCCGGGCAGTCTCCAGGCCGTGGCGGCTCATGGAGGGCCACCCGGGGTACCCCGGCGGCCCGAGTCATCCTCGGCCATCCAACGGCGCGGTGAGTCCGACCGTCACGAATTCAATCTGAATTCAAAATTCATTATTCGGTATTAAACTTTGGTCGAGCGCGCCCCCCCGGATCAGTCGGGCTCCAGCCCCCAGGCCAGTCCCGCCGCCTCGATGCCGGCGATGGCGGCGGCCTCGTCCTCGCCCGATGAGGCGCCACTGGCGCCGACGGCGCCGATCACCCGGGCGTCGTCGTCAAGGATCAGCACCCCGCCGGGCACCGGGACGAAGTGCCCGCCCGAGGCTGCGGCCACGCTGGCGAGGAAGGCCGGTCGCTCGGCATTGCGGGCGCCGACCACGCCGCTCGAGGCGCCATTGCCCAGGGCGGCGAAGGCCTTGCCCTGCGCTACCGGGAAGCGCAGCGGGGCACAGCCGTCCTCGCGCTCGGCGGCGACGACGTGCCCGCCACCGTCGAGCACCACCACCGTGAGAGGCTCCATCGAGGCCTCACGCGCCCTGGCGAAGGCCCCGTCGAGAATGGCCCTGGCCCGGGAACGGCCAAGCTGGAACTGACTACGGAAGACCTTGCCGGCCATGGGAAACTCCTGAATGTTCGTCGAGGTGGATATTGGTTGTATTTTGAATTCATAATACCTTTCGTGAAATAATGCCAGCCTGGCCCGTACCCACCCGAGGGGGAACCGGCAGGCCCGGCAAAGCGGCCGGCGCCCCGGCCGGGACCACCAAGGACGCCATTGCCTCGAGGGACCCATGCCATGAGCAAGATCCATCATCGCAGCCTCTACCTGGAAGTGGCCGACCGCGTCCGCGAACTCATCGAGCAGGGGGATCTCGCACCGGGCGAGCGGATATCGGAGAAGCAGCTCTGCGAGCGGTTCGGGGTATCCCGTACGCCGCTGCGGGAGGCGCTGAAGGTCCTCGCTTCCGAGGGTCTGATCGAGCTGCTGCCCAATCGCGGCGCCAGGGTCGTGCGCCTGACCCTGAAGATGGTCAAGGATACCTACGACCTGATGGGGGCCCTCGAGGGGCTGGCAGGCGAGCTCGCCTGCCAGAACATCAGCGACGAGGAGATCAAGGTCATCCGCGCGCTGCATGACGAGATGCTCCGGCACTATCGCGATCGCAACCTGCCGGACTACTTCCAGGTCAACCAGAGGATCCATGAGGGCATCCTGTCCGCCTCGGCGAACGAGGTGCTTCAGGAGACTTACAGCAACCTCAACCAGCGAGTGAAACGGGTCCGCTACTCGAAGAAGATGACCGACGACTTCTGGCGCAAGGCCGTCCAGGACCACGAGCACATGATCCTTGCCCTGGAGGCGCGAGACGGCAGGCGCCTGGGACAGATCCTCCGCGACCACCTCTGCAACAAGCTCGAGGTGGCCTCGCTCGCCGGCGTGATCGAGGACGAGACCACCCTCGATGTCGCCACCTCCTGACCCTTACTCCCAGCCCTCGAGGCGCATGGCCGAGCGCTCCAGTCGCTGGTCCTCCGCCTCGATCTCGCGCAACTGCTCGCCCACGCCGGAGAGATGCTCCAGGGCGACACGCCGGGCGAGGACCGGCTTGCCCTCGATGACCGCGCGATAGAGCCGCGCATGCTGGCGATTGATCATCTCGCGGGAGCTCGGGCGGTGATAGAGGTTCTTCACCGAGGCGAACACCGAACTCAGCAGCAGGTCGGTGAGGCTCTGCAGGGTGTGCACCAGCACCGGGTTGTGGGACGCCTGACAGACGGCCAGGTGGAAGCCGTGATCGAGCCGTGCCAGGCGCTCGACATCGATCGACTCGGCGCTCTCCACATAGTCGACCATCTCCCGATAGCGGCGGGTAATCAGCACCCGGTCGGAGGGCGTGCCCCGGCTGGCCGCCAGGCTGGCCGACTCGCCCTCGAGCAGGGCCCGCACCTCCAGCAGGTCGAACAGCGTCCGCGGGTGGTCGCGGAAGAGATGCATCAGCGGCGTGTCCTGGGCCGCCGTGACCAGCTCGGCCACCACCGAGCCCCTCCCCTGCCGGGTGACGATGACCCCCTTGCTGCGCAGCGTCCTGAGCGCCTCCCTCAGGGAGGCACGGGAGACCTGCAGCCGCTCGCTCAGGCGCCGCTCGGAGGGCAGCAGCTGACCCGGGCGGAACACGCCGTCGAGGATCAGCTCCTCGAGCCTGGCCGCGATGGCATCGGGCGTGCGTGAGGTGGTGACCAGCTCATCATGGTAGCGGGGCATGATGGTCTCCTCCGGGGGGATGTCCTACCGTGGCGCTAGGGTGTACCTTGGAAATACTTTCCAGAATTATACTCACAACTGGTCTGACCAGCGAACCAGAGACTGGACACGCCCGTCAAGAAAGCACAGATTGAAGGCCACAACCGGTCATTGCCCGGCCCGCGCGGGTCATGGGCCATCCAGCGAGGAAGCCACATGAACATCCTCTACGACGAGCGGCTCGACGGCGAGCTGCCGGACATCGACAAGGCCGACGTCCTGGCCGACCTGCAGCAGGCGGCGCCCGGGCTCACCCTGCTGCACCGCGAGGAGGACCTGCGCCCCTTCGAGTGTGACGGCCTCTCCGCCTACCGCGTGCTGCCCATGCTGGTCGCCCTGCCCGAGACCCTCGAGCAGGTCGAGACGCTGATGAAGCGCTGCTGCGCCCTGGGCGTGCCGGTGGTGACCCGCGGCGCCGGCACCGGCCTCTCCGGCGGCGCCCTGCCCCTCGAGAAGGGCGTGCTGCTGGTGATGTCGCGCTTCAACCGCATCCTCGACGTGGACCCGGACGCCCGCATCGCCCGGCTCCAGCCCGGCGTGCGCAACCTGGCGATCTCCGAGGCGGCGGCGCCCTACGGCCTCTACTATGCGCCAGACCCCTCCTCGCAGATCGCCTGCTCCATCGGTGGCAACGTGGCCGAGAATGCCGGCGGCGTACACTGCCTGAAGTACGGGCTGACCGTGCACAACGTCATGAAGGTGGAGGTGATCACTATCGAGGGCGAGCGCATGACCCTGGGCAGCGAGGCGCTGGACGCCCCGGGCCTCGACCTGCTGGCCCTGTTCACCGGCTCCGAGGGCATGCTCGGCGTGGTCACCGAGATCACCGTCAAGCTGCTGCCCAAGCCCGAGACCGCCAAGGTGCTGATGGCCAGCTTCGACGACGTCGAGAAGGCCGGCCGCGCGGTGGGCGACATCATTGCCGCGGGCATCATCCCCGGCGGGCTCGAGATGATGGACAAGCTCGCCATCCGCGCCGCCGAGGACTTCGTCAAGGCCGGCTATCCGGTGGAGGCCGAGGCCATCCTGCTCTGCGAGCTGGACGGCGTGGAGGCCGACGTCGACGACGACTGCGCCACCGTGCGCGCGGTGCTCGAGAAGGCCGGGGCCACCGGCATCCAGCAGGCCCGCGACGAGGCCGAGCGCGCCACCTTCTGGGCGGGGCGCAAGAACGCCTTTCCGGCGGTGGGCCGCATGTCGCCGGACTACTACTGCATGGACGGCACCATCCCGCGCCGCGAGCTGCCGCGGGTGCTGAAGGGCATCGCCGACTTCTCCGAGGAATATGGTCTGCGGGTCGCCAACGTCTTCCACGCCGGCGACGGCAACATGCACCCCCTGATCCTCTTCGATGCCAACCGCCCCGGCGAGCTGGAGCAGGCCGAGGAGCTCGGCGGCAAGATCCTCGAGCTGTGCGTCGAGGTCGGCGGCTCGATCACCGGCGAGCACGGCGTGGGCCGCGAGAAGATCAACCAGATGTGCGCCCAGTTCAACCCGGGCGAGCTGGCTACCTTCCATGCGGTCAAGGCGGCCTTCGACCCCGAGCGCCTGCTCAATCCGGGCAAGAACATCCCCACGCTCGCTCGCTGCGCCGAGTTCGGTGCCATGCACGTGCACAACAATGAACTCCCGCACCCCGAGCTGCCCCGATTCTGAGGATTCCCCATGGTGGAGATACGCCCCCAACCGACCGACCAGGACATCAGCGAGGCGCTCGCCGAACGCGTTCGCCGGGCCACGGCCGAGGGCAGCCCGCTGCGCCTCGTCGGCGGTGATACCAAGGCCTTCTACGGCCGCCCCGTCGACGGCGAGCCCCTGTCCACCCGCGAGCACCGCGGGATCACCTACTACGACCCGGTGGAGCTGATCGTCTCGGTGCGCAGCGGCACGCCGCTGGCCGAGCTGGAGGCCACCCTGGCCGACAACGGCCAGATGCTCGGCTGCGAGCCGCCCCACTTCGGCGCGGACGCCACCGTGGGCGGCATGGTCGCCACCGGCCTCTCCGGCCCCCGCCGGCCCTGGGCCGGCAGCGTGCGCGACTTCGTGCTGGGCACCCGGGTGATTAACCACGAGGGACACCAGCAGCGCTTCGGCGGCGAAGTGATGAAGAACGTCGCCGGGTACGACCTGTCGCGGCTGATGGTGGGCGCCCAGGGGACCCTGGGGCTGATCACCGAGGTCTCGCTCAAGGTACTGCCCAGGCCCGGCGCCTGCCACAGCCTGCGCCTCGAGATGCCGCTGGCCGACGCCCAGACGAGGCTCGCCGAGTGGGGGCGGCACCCGCTGCCCATCACCGCCGCCGCCTGGCACGCCGGCGCCCTGCACCTGCGCCTGGAGGGCGGGCCCAGCTCGGTTGCCGCCACCCGCGAGCGCCTCGGCGGCGACGAACTGGACGCGGACTTCTGGACGGCGCTTCGCGAGCAGACGCTGGACTTCTTCTCCCGGGAGGACACCCGCGCCCTGTGGCGCCTCTCGCTGCCCCACAACACGCCCTCGCTGGCGCTTGCCGGCGTCCAGGAAGCAGACCTGCTCCACGACTGGGCCGGCACCCAGCGCTGGCTGCGCAGCGACCTGCCCGCCGACACCATCCGCGAGGCCTGCGCCCGCGCCGGCGGCCACGCCACCTGCCTGGGCTCCCGCGAGGGACCGGGCCAGCCCGACCCCTTCATGCCGCTGGAACCGGTGGTGGCGAAGTACCATCGAAACCTGAAGGCCCAGCTGGATCCGAAGGGCATCTTCAACCCGGGCCGACTCTACGCGGAGCTCTGAGATGCAGACGCACTTTACCGAGGAAGACCTCAAGAAGCCCCATATCCGCGAGGCCGACCGCGTCCTGCGCACCTGCGTTCACTGCGGCTTCTGCAATGCCACCTGCCCCACCTACCAGTTGCTGGGCGACGAGCGCGACGGCCCGCGCGGGCGCATCTACCTGATGAAGGAGATGCTCGAGAGCCCGGAGGACGACACCCAGGTCACCGAGGAGACGCGGCTTCACCTCGATCGCTGTCTCACCTGTCTCAACTGCGAGACCACCTGCCCCTCCGGGGTGGAGTACCACAAGCTGGTCAATATCGGCCGTGCCGAGATCGAACGTCGCGTGCCCCGCTCGCTGCCCGAGCGCACCCTGCGCTTCGGGCTGCGCAAGGCCCTGGTGGACCCCCGTCGCTTCAAGGCGCTGCTCAAGCTGGGCCAGACCTTCCGGCCGCTGGTGCCAGGCACCCTCAGGGACAAGATGCCCCCGGCACCGGTGGATGCGGGCGCCCGCCCCGAGGGCAAGCGCCACGCGCGCCAGATGCTGATCCTCGAGGGTTGCGTGCAGCCGGGGCTCTCGCCCAACACCAATGCCGCCACCGCCCGGGTACTGGATCGTCTGGGAATCGGCCTGACCCCGGCCCCCGAGGCCGGGTGCTGCGGCGCCATCGACTTCCACCTCAACGCCCAGGAAGCCGGCCGCGCGCGCATGCGCGCCAACATCGACGCCTGGTGGCCCCACGTGGAGGCCGGCTGTGAAGCCATCGTCCAGACCGCCAGCGGCTGCGGGGCCTTCGTCAAGGAGTATGGCGAGATGCTCGCCGACGATCCCGACTATGCGCACAAGGCCGAGCGCATCAGCGCGCTCGCCCGAGACCTGGTGGAGGTGCTGCACGACGAGGACCTCGCTGCCCTCGAGGTGAAGGAGCGGCGCCGGCTCGCCTTCCACTGCCCCTGCACCCTGCAGCACGCCCAGAAGCTCGGTGGCGCCGTGGAGCAGGTGCTCGGCCGGCTCGGCTTCGCCCTCACCCCGGTGCAGGACGCCCACCTTTGCTGCGGCTCGGCAGGTACCTACTCCGTCACCCAGCCGGAACTTGCCACCCAGCTGCGCGACAACAAGCTCGATAACCTCGAGGCCGGCAACCCGGAGGTGATCGTCACGGCCAATATCGGCTGCCAGACCCACCTGGCCGGCGCCAACCGCACTCCGGTGAGGCACTGGATCGAGATCGTCGACGAGGCACTGGCATGACGGATCGTCACCGCGCTCAATCATTCAGCTGCCAGACCCACCTGGCCGGCGCCAACCGGACCCCGGTGCGACACTGGATCGAGATCGTCGACGAGGCACTGGCATGACGGATCGTCACCGCGCTCAATCATTCAGCTGCCAGACCCACCTGGCCGGGGCCAACCGCACCCCGGTGAGGCACTGGATCGAGATCGTCGACCAGGCACTAACCCCCTAAGGAGAACACCATGCAGACCAAGCCCGTACTGACCCTGGATGACGTCAACGCCATCCTCGACGCCGCCCAGCAGGAAGCCCAGGCCAACGACTGGGCCGTGACCGTGGCCGTGGCCGACGATGGCGGCCACCTCCTCGGCCTGCGCCGCCTCGACGGTGCCCCGCCCTTCAGCGCCGACGTCGCCACCGAAAAGGCGCGCAACGCCGCCATCGGACGCAAGGAGACCCAGGTCTTCGAGGACATGATCAACAACGGCCGGACCGCCTTCGTGACGGCCCCCATGCAGGCCCTACTGGCCGGCGGTGTCCCGGTGCTCGTCGATGGCCAGGTGGCCGGCAGCGTCGGCATCTCCGGCGTCAAGCCGGACCAGGACGTCCAGGTCGCCAAGGCCGGCGTCGCCGCCATCGGCTGAGCGTCTAGCGCCCTGCTCACGACGAGGCCCCGCTTGTGCGGGGCCTTTCTGATGGCAGTGACGCTCGCCGCCGGGGCATGGAACTCCCCCCGGGAATGGTCCAGACTGAGATGATAGCCGGGCAGACCGACGCGACAAGCGCGCAGGGAGGGCTCAGTGGCGGGAGGATGGTCGAAAGATGGCGCCGTCCAGGAGCAGATCGACAGCACCGTCGAGGATGCCCTGGCGCGCTCGCGCCGGCAATTGCCGGACGGCGAAAGCGCCGAACACTGCGCGCAGTGCGGGGACCCCATCCCCCAGGCGCGCCGCGAGGCGATAAGGGGCGTGCGCTTCTGCGTCACCTGCCAGGCCGAGCGAGACAAGCGCCCGTCGGGCCACGCCGGTTACAACCGCCGCGGCAGCAAGGACAGCCAACTGCGCTGACGCGCCCCGGCTTCCGGCCGAATGCGCCCTGTCACTCAGGATGCCCCTTCCTCATCGTCCGTCTCGTCAGTCTGCTCCTCACACTCCTCCTCGTCCGCTTCATCGGGGGGGCACCCGAACCAGTTCTCCGTCGGTTCGGCCCCGCCTCCCGGCGCCTCCGTGGTGCCCTGCTCTTTGAATTCAGACTTGTCGAGATGCTCCTGCATTCGCTCGTTGGACTCCTCTGGGCCGGTCTCGCTACCGGAGGATCCCGAGGACTCCTGGGCGACTGCCGTCGTCGCCAGAAGGGAAAGGGCCAGGACGGCCAGCAACGTGTTCATGTGCAGACTCCTTGCAAGTGGTAAGGGGGGGCATGCCGCTCCTTGAGCTAAGCGGCAATCCAGGGGGACCACAAGGGGAATCTCGTCACGGGAGTCTCCCTCGCATTCAGCTCACTGCCCGCGGCAGCCTTGCTTGATGCTCCCGGCCCGGCGTTAGCGGGAGACGGTTCCGCCGGCAGGGGACCGCCATGCCCCCTCCCTTTCCTGTCCGGCCGCGCGGCAACACGCTCGGCAAGGCCAAGGGTGCGTCATGGCGAGGACGTGCGGCGAAGCTCGCCGTTCAGCGCCATGATGATGGAGTAGCACATCAGCAGCATCACGATGGAGAACGGAATCGCCGTTGCCGTCACCCCGGCCTGAAGCGCCGACAGGCCGCCGCCGAGAAGCAGCACGATGGCGACCAGGCCCTCCACCGTCGCCCAGAACATGCGCTGGGTCCTGGGCGCATCGACCTTGCCGCCGGCCGTGATGGTGTCGATCACCAGGGAGCCCGAATCCGACGAGGTCACGAAGAAGATCAGCGCCAGGACGATGCCGAGGGTGGACATCAGCCCCGTCAGCGGCAACTCGTTGAGCATCCCGAACAACGACAGTTCGGGGCTGTAGTTGTCGATCACGTACTCCTTGACCAGGCTGGCGTCCGGGTTGGCATAGAGCTGGTCGAGCGCCGTGGCACCGAAGACGCCCATCCAGATGAAGATGAACAGGCTGGGAATGACCAGCACGCAGGTCACGAATTCCCGGATGGTGCGGCCCCGCGAGACCCTGGCGATGAACATGCCGACGAAGGGCGCCCAGCTGATCCACCAGGCCCAGTAGAAGATCGTCCAGTCCTGGCGATAGGCATCGTCGTCGCGCCCGAAGGGCGCCGACAGCGCGACGAAGTCCGTCACATAGCTCACCAGGCCTGTCCAGAACCCGTTCAGGGCCACCAGCGTCGGGCCGGCGAACAGCACGAAGAAGAAGAACAGCACGGCCAGGATCATGTTGAGCTCGGAGAGCTTCTTCACACCGCCCTGGAGACCGCGCCAGACGGACACTAGCGCCACCGCCGTCACCAGGATGATGATGATGACCTGAGTGGCGGCGCTCACCTCCAGGCCGAAGACGAAATTCATCCCCGCATTGGCCTGCTGTGCGCCGAGCCCGAGGGAGGTGGCCAGGCCGAACAGGGTGGAAAAGACCGCCAGGATATCGATGACATGCCCCCACCAGCCCCAGACACGATCGCCGAGGATCGGGAAAAAGGCCGAGCGAATGGAGAAGGGCAGCCCCTTGTTGAACGTGAAGATGGCCAGCGCCAGGGCCATCACCACATACACGGCCCAGCCGTGGATGCCCCAGTGGAGGTAGGTGCCGGCAATACCCAGGGCGGTTGCTTCGGGAATGGCCTCTGGATCCAGCGCTCCGTCGGCCCCGAAAGGCGAAGGGATGCCGAGCGGCAGGGAGACATTGGCATGATAGACCGGCTCCAGCACGCCGAAGAACAGCAGCCCGATGCCGATGCCGGCGGCAAACAGCATCGCGAACCAGGAGAGATAACCGTAATCCGGCCGGGCGTCAGGACCACCCAGCCGTATCGATCCGTAGGGCAGCAGCACGAGCGCGATGCAGAACAGGATGAAGAAATCGACCACGATCATGAAATACCAGTCCAGCGAGCCGGTCGAGAAGCCGACGATGGACTGGAAGATGCTCCCGGCTCGCTCGGGGAACAGCAGGGTGAGCACGATGAAGACGACCGACGCGAGCGCCGATACGACAAAGACTCGGTTATGAATATCAAAGCCGAAAGGCCCCAGCTGCCCCTCGATATTATCCTGGCCAACGACGTAATCCGTCTCCATGTCGCTGTTGGCGGCGTGCGATGACGGATCGTTCGTCGGGTCGCTCGGATCACTCATGGCAGACTTCCTCTGGCGATGGGATGTCAAGGAGCATCAGTTTACCATGCTCTTCTTTCCGGCCTCTGGCAGCATGAGGCCCGGATTCAACGTGTCGAGGATGCCATGCCACTGCTCACCTTCCTGCCCCCGCTGGGCGCCGTGCTGATCTGGTCGGGCAACATGACCATCAACCAGCTCACCGTGGGCAGCATCGCCCCGAGCAGCATCGCCTTCCTGCGCTGGGTGCTGGCGCTGGCCGTGCTGACACCCTTCGTGGTGCCCGTGGCCTGGCGCCATC
Source organism: Halomonas rhizosphaerae (assembly GCF_030010555.1). Lineage (GTDB taxonomy): Bacteria > Pseudomonadota > Gammaproteobacteria > Pseudomonadales > Halomonadaceae > Halomonas > Halomonas rhizosphaerae. The sequence goes on along the minus strand of NZ_JASCQP010000024.1, from coordinate 110,503 downwards.
GCGACGCCATCCGCCGCCAGTGGCCGAAGCTCGCCCTGCTGGGGCTGCTGGGCATGGCCATGTGGCAGGGACTGGCCTATGTGGCCGCCGAGACTACCTCGGCCACCAACATGGGCATCCTCGCCGCCATGGTGCCGCTGTTGACCGTGCTGCTCAGCGCGCTGATCCTGCGCGAGGCCCCGAGCCTCGGCGGCACCCTGGGCGGGGTGCTGGCACTGGCCGGTGTGTCGGTGCTGCTGGGGCATGGCGACCCGCGGTCGCTGCTCGAGCTCGAGGTGGCCCTCGGTGACCTGCTGATGGTCGTGGCCGCCACCTGCTATGCCCTCTACGGAGTGATGCTCAAGCGCTGGCCCCTGGACATGCCGCCCTGGGTGGTGCTCTACCTCCAGGCGGCCTTTGCCACCCTCTTCCTGCTGCCCGGCTACCTGCTCGGCCCCATGACGCCGGTGGATGGTCACAACGTCTGGCTGATCCTCTATGCGGGCATCCCCGCCTCGATCGTCACCACCTTCCTGTGGATGCGGGCCATCCGCCAGATCGGTGCCAGCCAGGCCAGCATCTTCATCAACCTGATGCCGGTGTTCAGCGCCCTGATCGCCATGGCCCTACTCGGCGAGCGGATCGCGCCGTTCCACCTGCTCGGTGGGGCCCTGGTGCTGGCGGGGGTCATCATGGCCCAGACCCTCACCCGGCCGCTGGGGCGGCTCTCGGCAGGGGCGACGCGCCTCGACCGGGGCCCGCGCTGAGCATGGTAGACTGCGGCGAGACTGCCCCCTGACCCGAAGGAAGGACGCGCCATGTCCCTCGACGACCTGCACCTCAACCTGCGCAACCTCACCCCGGACGACTACCCGCAGCTCCAGGCGCTGATGGACCGGGTCTACGACGACATCGGCGGCGCCTGGCCCAGGCCCACCATCGACAAGCTGATCAAGGAGTTCCCCGACGGGCAGATCGTCATCGAGGACGACGAGACCATCGTCGGCGTGGCCCTGACCGCGCTTGTCGACTACGACACCTTCTCCAATCCCCACCAGTACGACGACCTGATCGGCAAGCGCGAGACCATCCTCAACGACCCCGATGGCGACGCCATGTACGGGCTCGACGTGCTGATCCATCCGGACTATCGCGGCTACCGGCTGGGCCGGCGCCTCTACGAGGCGCGCAAGGAGCTGTGTCGCTCCATGAACCTGCGGGCGATCCTGGCCGGCGGGCGCATCCCCCAGTACCACGAGCACGCTCACGAGCTCTCCCCGGCCGAGTACCTCGACAAGGTGGCCCGCAAGGAGATCCACGACCCCATCCTCTCCTTCCAGCTGGCCAACGACTTCCAGGTCAAACGCCTGCTGCGCAAGTACCTGCCGGAGGACGAGAAGTCCCAGGGCTATGCCACCCTGCTGGAGTGGAACAACATCCTCTTCGAGCCGGCGGAACGGGTGCTGGAGAACCGCCCCACCCAGGTCCGCGTCGGCGCCGTGCAGTGGCAGATGCGCGAGTTCGACTCGGTGGAGTCGGTGCTGCAGCAGGTGGAGTACTTCGTCGATGCCCTGGCCGACTATCAGAGCGACTTCGCGGTCTTCCCGGAACTGTTCAACGCCCCGCTGATGGGGCTGCAGGACCGCGCCGCCCAGCAGGACCAGATGGCTGCCATCCGCTTCCTGGCCGGCTTCACCGACCAGTTCAAGACCGAGCTGTCGCGCATGGCGGTCTCCTACAACATCAACATCATCGCCGGCTCGATGATCGAGCTGGGCGAGGATGACCTCCTCTACAACATCGCCTACCTGTGCCATCGCGACGGCAGCATCGAGCGCCAGGCCAAGCTGCACATCACGCCCCAGGAGCGCCGCGACTGGGTGATCGAGGGCGGCGACGAACTGCTGGTGTTCCAGACCGATGCCGGCCGGGTGGGCATCCAGATCTGCTACGACGTGGAATTTCCCGAGCTCTCACGGCTGCTCGCCGACCAGGAGATGGACATCCTCTTCGTGCCCTTCTGGACCGACACCAAGAACGGCTATCTGCGGGTGCGCCACTGCGCCCAGGCCCGGGCCATCGAGAACGAGTGCTACGTGGTGCTGTGCGGCAGCGTCGGCAACGTGCCCTCCATCGAGAACATGGAGATCCAGTACGCCCAGTCGTCGGTCTTCTCGCCCTCGGACTTCGCCTTCCCCCACGATGCCGTGCTCTCCGAGACCACGCCCAACACCGAGATGATCATGTTCTCGGACCTCGACCTGACCCGCCTGACCGTGGTGCGGGCCGAGGGCTCGGTGACCAACCTCAAGGACCGCCGCAAGGACCTCTTCGACCTGCGCTGGCGGGACTGGTCCTGGAAGTCCGGGGCCAACCTGGAGGAGGGCTGACGCCATGCTCGGCCGGCTGCTGCGCCTGGGGGGCCAGCGCTTCGAGGCGCGCCACCCCTTTCCCGAGGCGCTCTGGCGGGAGGCCCGGGAACGCGTGCCGCTGCTCGCCGCCCTGCCCGAAGAGGATGCCGAGCGGCTCGGCCAGCGCGCCTGGCAGTTCGTGCATGCCAAGCGCCTGAGCCTGCACCCGGAGCTTGCCGAGACCACCGACTTCGACCCACCCGCCCGGCTGGCCCTGGCGGCCCAGGCCTGCCTGCTGACCCTGGGCTGGGAGGAGGAGGAGCACCGCGAGGCCTTCGCCAACGTTCACGAGATCCTCATCCTGCCCGACGCCTTCCGGCGCCGGGTGGAGGAGATGGACGAGGCCGGCGTGGTCCACGAGTATGTCGACGAACGCGCCGGCGAGACCTCCTCCCAGGGGCCGGTGGTGGTCTCCTTTCCCGACCTGATGGAGAGCGGTGACTTCTCGGGCTTCAACGTGCTGATCCACGAGCTGGCCCACAAGCTCGACCTGGGCAACTCCCTGGACGTGGATGGCTTTCCACCGCTGCCCAGGGAGATCGACCCGAAGGAGTGGCACCGGGTCTTCATGGGCGTCTGGGAGGACCTGCAGTCGCGCCTGGCGTGCGGCGAGCCGACGCCCATCGACGACTACGCGGCGACCCACCCCGGCGAGTGCTTCGCGGTCTGTTGCGAGCATTTCTTCACCGCCCCGGACGTGCTCGTGCAGGCCTACCCCGCGCTCTATGCGCTGCTGGTTCGCTACTTCCGCCAGGATCCCCTGGCCCGCTGTCCGCCGGCCACTGCGGCTCATCCCGGCTCGGCATCCACCTCGCGGGCGAGCCACGACCACAGCAGCGACGCCTCCTCCTGACGCTGACCCCGCGCCGAACGTACCAGCCAGAAGCGCTCGTCGGTGGGCACGGCGAGATCGAACGGAGCGACGAGGTCATCACGCCCCTCGAACAGGCGCCGGTGGGTCAACGCCACGCCTCCGCCCTGGCTGGCCAGCGCCAGGGTCATGGCCTGGTTGTCGCAGGTCAGCGCCGGCGAGCGCGCGTCGAGGCCGGCCACCCCGGCCCGCTCCAGCCAGCTCGGCCAGCCCACGGCGAAGCCTGCCGCATGCAGCAGGGTCACGCCCGCCAGGTCGGCGGGTGCCGCCAGGCCGCGTGCCACCGCCGGGGCACACACCGGCAACAGGCGCTCGACACCCAGCGACAGCGCCTCCATGCCCGACCAGCCGCCGCCTCCGTAGCGGATCTCGATATCCGCCCCCTCGGGGCCGAACTCGCCGGACCAGATGGCACTGACCAGGCGCACGGCGATCGCCGGATGGGCACGATGGAAGGCCAGCAGCCGGGGCGCCAGCCAGTTCTGCTGGATGACCGGCGTGGTGCGCAACGTGACCGAGCGTGCCGTTGCACTGCCGAAGACCTCTCGGGTGCCTTCGCCGATGCGCGCGAACCCCTCGTGGATGCTGGGTAGCCACGCCTGGCCCACCGGCGTCAGTGTGAGGCTTCGCGGGTGACGCACGAAGAGCTTCTGCCCCAGGCGGTCCTCGAGCAGCCGGATGCGCTGGCTGATGGCCGCCTGGGTCACCCCCAGTTCGCGACCGGCGGCCGTGAAGCTCAGGGTGCGCGCGGCCGCCTCGAAGGCCTGTAGCCAGATCAGCGGGGGCAAGGAACTCATGAAATAGCCACCCATAAGCTGTGCTTGGTCATAGGGGCCAGATTATTCGTTTGTCAGCCGCCGGGCCAGCCGTCACCCTCGGGGCTCCCCGTCACCGTCATGCCCGACATTCAAGAGGAGGACCGCATGGACGCCACTGCCCCCCACGCCGCCACCGCCGAGCCGGTGGAGATGCAGGAGTTGGCCCCCTACGCCCAGGCCCCGCGGCTACGCGACGGACGGGCCGACGATAGCGGCATCCACCTGGCCTGGGAGGATGGCGAGCAGGCCCGCCTTCCCTGGCTCTGGCTGCGCGACCACTGTGCCTGCCGCGCCTGCCGCCATGCCCAGACCCGCGAGCGCCTCGTCCTGCCGCTGGCGACCATCACCCGCCCCCGGGAGGCCCGCATCGAGGCCGGCCACCTGCACCTGGTATGGGAGGATGGGCATGAGAGCCGCTTCGACGGCGGCTGGCTTCACCAGCGTCGCCCCGGCGTGGAAGCGGCCACGGCGCTGCCCGCCCCGCGCCCCTGGCCCGAGGGCTTTCGCCCCGAGCGGGTCGACCACGCGGCCTTCACCGGCTCTGTCGAGGGTGAGCGGGCCTGGCTCGAGGCCCTGCTGCGCGACGGCCTGGTGCTGCTCGACAACGGGCCGCTGGCCGACGAGGAGGTGAGCCGCCTGGCCAGGCGAATCGGCCCGCTGCGCTCGACCAACTTCGGCGCCCGCTTCGATGTCCGCTCCAAGCCCAACCCCAACAACGCCGCCTACACCGCCATCGGCCTGGCACTGCACACCGACCTGCCCAACTGGCGCCAGCCGCCGGACATCCAGTTGCTCTACTGCCTGGAGAACGGCGCCGAGGGGGGCGAGTCGCTGTTCGCCGACGGCTACCGGGTCGCCGAGGCCCTGCGCCGCGAGGACCCGGAGGCCTTTCGCCTGCTCAGCGAGACGCCCATCGACTTCCGCTTTCAGGACGAGGAACAGGACATCGCCGTGCGCGCGCCGATCCTGCACTGCGACGCCGACGGGCGCGTGGTGGAGGTGCGCTTCAACAACTGGATCCGCGACACCCTGCGCCTGCCGGCGGAGCTCATCGAGGCCTGGTACGCCGCCTATCATCGCTTCTGGACGCTGCTGCACGAACCCCGTCATCGGCTCGCGTTCAGCCTGGCCCCGGGCGAGATGGTCGCCTTCGACAATCGCCGCGTGTTGCACGGCCGCGGCGCCTTCGACCCCGACAGCGGGCGACGCCACCTTCAGGGCACCTACCTCGACCGCGACATGCTCGAGTCGCGGCTGCGGGTGCTGGCGCGCCACGCCTGACCCGGCTCACCGCCGGCCGGCCATTGGCCAGCATGCCCCCGCCCCGTATGCTGTCGCTTTCCCAGCCGCCAAGGCGCCCGCCCGCATGCCCCGTCCGCTCCTGCTTCCGCTGATCGCCCTCATCCTGCTCGCCGGCCTGGCCGTGGGCTGGCAGTGGCTGGCCAGCGAGGACCTGTTGACCGTCGCCACGCTGCAGCGCCTGGTCCAGGGCTCCCTGGCCTGGCGCGACGCCCCCTGGGCGGTGCTGGTGGTGATGGCCATCTACGCCGGGGCGTCGCTGGTGATGTTCCCGCTCAGCCTGCTGGTGGCGCTGACCGGGCTGCTGTTCGGCCCCTGGTGGGGCTTTGCCCACGCGCTGGCGGGTACCCTCGCGGCCTCGATGCTGACCTGGTGGGTGGGCCGCCGGCTCGGCCGCGAGGCGCTGATGCGCCACGGCGGCCGGCACCTGCGCGGGGTCTCGCGCTACCTGTCGGGGCGTGGTATCCGCACCATGACCCTGGTCAACCTGCTGCCGCTGGCCCCCTTCACCCTGACCAACATGATGGCCGGGGCCTTCCGCCTGCGCTTTCGCGACTACATGATCGGCTCGATGCTGGGTATCGTCCCCGGGCTGGCCGGCGTCACCCTGCTGGGCAGCCAGTTGGGCGAGCTGGCCACCGCCGAGAGCCGCGGTGAGCTGCTCTGGGCCGCCGGTGGCCTGCTGGCGGGAATCGCCCTGCTGGCCGGTCTCAAGGCCTGGTCCGACCGGCGCCGCCGCGCCCGCTGACGGGGCTATTTCCGCGGCACCTCGCTCTCGTCCTCCGCCCGGTGGCCGGGCCACCAGGCGGGACGGTCCTGCTCCCACTCCTCCTGCACCAGGTGGCGCAACAGGCGGCCGCGATGGCGGAGCATATGCCACTCGGCCCCCAGCCGGTGGCGCACCCGCTCCCAGCCGCCCTCGTCGGCATGGGTGAAGGGGCCGCCCCGGGCGATGGCACGGCGATAGACCGCCAGGCAACGCTCGGCGCAGCGTCCTTCGTCGTAGTCGGCCGCGGTCTCGAGGGCGGACTCGGCCAGCGGCCGGCGGACGCCGGGATCCGCCAGGGCGACCAGCGCCTCGGCCATGGCGTCCACGTCATCCGTGGCGAGCAGCCGCCCGTTGCGGCCGTCGACCACCACCTCGCGCACCCCGGGGGCATCGATGGCCACCACGGGCAGGCCGGCCGCCATGGCCTCGGCCACCACCATCCCCTGGGTCTCGCTGTGGGAGGCGAAGGCGAAGACGTCCATGGCGTGGTAGGCATCGATCAGCGCCTGGCCCTGCAGGCGACCGGTGAAGTGCAGGCGCCCCGCCACGCCCCGGGCGTCCGCCAGCGCCTGGATGTCGCCGCGGGCCTCGCCCTCGCCCACCACCAGGAAGTGGGCCCCGGACTCGCGCACCAGCGCCTCGGCCACTGCCTCGGCCAGGAACGCCAGGTTCTTCTCCAGCGCCAGGCGCCCCAGGTGGCCGATCACGTAGGCCCCGTCAGGAATGCCGAGGCGTGCGCGCCAGTCCCGGCCGTCGCCAAGAGCAAACCGCGCGGTATCCACGCCGCTCGGCACCACGCTGATGCGGGGATTGGCCTCGCGCCGGTGCAGCAGGTCACGGATGCTCTCGCTGGGTGCGATCACCTCGTCGCACAGCCAGGTGTACTGGGTGGCGAGCGCCACCGCGAAGCGCTGCATGCGCGGCGAGTCGCCGGGCACATAGTGGGTGTAGTGCTCGTAGAGCGTGTGGTGGGTGAAGATCAGGGGCAGGCCGTAGGTCTCCGCCGCCCGGGCGGCCGTATCGCCCAGCAGGAAGGGGTGATGGGCATGGACGATATCGGGCTCGAAGGCCTCGATCGCCTCGTGGAGCTGGCCGGGAATCGGCACCGGCAACGAGAAGTCGCTGCCGTTGAAGTGCTGCACCGCCACCACCCGAACCACGTCGCGCTCCTCTCGCGGCTGCCCCTCCAGACGCGGCGCCACCACCAGCACCCGGTGGCCGGCGACCTGCAGCTGGCGCTTGAGCCGCTGCACCGACTCGCTGACCCCGCCGACGATGGGCAGGTAGGTATTGGTGAACATCAACACATTCACGGCAACAAGGCTCCTCGGCTGGCAGTGGCGACATTCTGCAGGGAGGGCACGCGGCTGGCCATCTCCTGTTCAAGATAGGCGACGAAGGCGCGGATGCGCGCCGGCACGTGCCGATGCTGGCGATAGACGGCGTGGAAGTCGGCACGCACCCCCTGCCAGTCGGGCAGCAGCTCGACCAGGCGACCATGGGCCAGGTGGTCGTGGACGTCCCACCAGGAGCGCAGCGCGATGCCGTGCCCATCCAGCGCCAGCCGCATGACCACCTCGCCGTCGTTGCTGGCCAGCGGCCCGGCCACCTTCACCGCCTGCTCCACCCCGGGGTCCTCGCGCTGCTGGAAGCGCCACACCGCGAAGTCGCTGTCGTTCTCGCGCAATAGCAGGCACGCCTGCCCCGACAGGTCCGCCGGCGAGATCAGGGGCGGAAGGGCCGCCACCCGGGCGGGGGCGGCACAGAGCACACGACGGTTGGCCAGGATCCGTCGGGCCACCAGCCGGGAGTCCGGCGGCTCGCCGACGCGGATGCCGATGTCGAAGGCCTGGTCGCCCAGGCTCAACGGGAAGCCGGAAAGTTCCAGGCTCGCCTCGATGCCGGGATGGTCCCGACAGAAGGCCGAAAGCAGCGGAGCCACGTGGCGGCGGCCGAAGCCGAAGGTGGCGTTGACCCTCAGGGGGCCGGAGAGCTCGGCCCGATGCTCGCCGAGGGACTCCTCGAGCTCGCTGAGCTCCTCGAGGATCATCCCGCCCCGCGCCAGGTAGCGCTCGCCCTCGGCGGTCAGCGTCAGGCGCCGTGTGGTGCGGCTGGCCAGCTCGACCCCCAGCCGCGCCTCGAGCTGCTTGAGGCGCTTGCTTACCGCCGACAGCGACAGGCCCAGTTCGCGGGCGGTGGCGGTGAGGCTGCCGGCATGGGCCAGGCGCCGGAAGAAAGCCAGGTCATCGAGGGGCGTCATGCCATTCTCCACTTTCATTCAACAATGAGTTGAATGGTAACCCGATTATCTTTCCTCCGTGCAGGACTAGACTGGCAGGCACGACCCATGCACCCCAGGAGGAGATCCATGTCCCATCGCATCGCCGTCATTCCCGGCGACGGCATCGGCAAGGAGGTGATGCCCGAGGGGCTTCGCGCCCTCGAGGCCGCCGCCAAGCGCTTCGGTATCGACCTGAGCCTCGAGCACTTCGACTTCGCCAGCTGCGACTATTATGCCGAGCACGGCCAGATGCTGCCCGACGACTGGTTCGAGCAGCTCAAGGGCGCCGATGCCATCTTCTACGGTGCCGTGGGCTGGCCGGAGACGGTACCTGACCACATCTCCCTGTGGGGCTCCCTGCTGCAGTTCCGTCGCCGCTTCGACCAGTACGTCAACCTTCGCCCGTGCAAGCTGCTACCCGGCGTGAAGAGCCCGCTGGCAGATCGCAAACCCGGCGATATCGACTTCTACGTGGTACGCGAGAACACCGAGGGCGAGTATTCCAGCGTCGGCGGCAAGATGTTCGAGGGTACCGATCGCGAGGTGGTGATCCAGGAGACCGTGATGACCCGCACCGGGGTCGACCGGGTGCTGAAGTACGCCTACGAGTTGGCCCAGAGCCGCCCGCGCAAGAAGCTCACCTCGGCCACCAAGTCCAACGGCATCGCCATCACCATGCCCTGGTGGGACGAGCGCGTGAAGGCGATGGGCGTGCACTACCCCGAGGTGTCGGTGGACCAGTTCCATATCGACATCCTCACCGCCAACTTCGTGATGCACCCCGACTGGTTCGACGTGGTGGTGGCCAGCAACCTGTTCGGCGACATCCTCTCCGACCTGGGACCGGCCTGCACCGGCACCATCGGCGTGGCCCCCTCGGCCAACATCAACCCGGACGGCCACTTCCCGAGCCTCTTCGAGCCGGTCCACGGCAGCGCCCCGGACATCGCAGGCAAGGGCATCGCCAACCCCATCGGCCAGGTCTGGTCCGCCGCCATGATGCTCGAGCACCTGGGCCACCCGAAGGCCGGCCAGGCCATCGTCGATGCCTTCGAGGCGGTGCTCGCCGAGGGCGACAAGGCGGTGCTGACGCCGGACGTCGGCGGCCATGGCACCACCGAGGCCCTGGGCCGCGCCATCGCCGAACGCATCGCCGGCTGAGCGAGCTCACCCTCCCGATACGCGACGGCCACCGCGCAGGCGGTGGCCGTCGTCGTTCCGGCTCCCTTCATTACCCCCTCAGGAACGGCGCTCGATCACCTCGTCGTCGTGTACTTCCTCCCGGCCGGAGATCATCGCCTCTGGATAAACGCCGGAAGTCTGACGTGCATCAAGCTCCCGCATGCCAATGAAGGGTGCACGCGCAGGATAGGCTAGGTTATAAGCTTATAAATGATAGGACATGACTAGGCTGCCAACCCCTTGCGCAGGAGTCCTGACATGACACGCCACCTCGCCCCCCCTCGAATGGACCGCCGCCAGCTGCTCAAGCTGGGACTCGGTGCCGGCGCGGCAGGCCTGCTGCCACTGGCCGGCCTCGAGGCCACCACCGTCCCGACGCGTGCCCACATCGTCATCCTCGGCGGCGGTGCCGCGGGCATGGCCATGGCCAATCGCCTTGCCATGCGGCTCTCCGGCGCCCGCATCACGGTAGTGGAGCCGCGCGAGATTCACCACTACCAGCCGGGCTGGACCCTCGTCGCCTGCGGCGTCTGGCATCCCGACAGGACCCTGCGCTCCAATGCCGACTTCATGCCCCGCGGGATCGACTGGATCCGCCAGCCCGCCGTCGGGGTCGATGCCGAACAGCGCCGGGTCTCCCTGGCCGACGGAAGTATCGCGGAGTACGACTACCTGGTGGTCGCCACCGGCCTGCAGCTCAACTATCACCTGATCGATGGCATGTCGCCGGAGCTGATCGGTAGCCACGGCATCGGCAGCGTCTATGCCAGCCTCGAGGGCGCCACCCGCACTCGCGACGCCATCGACGAGTGGCTCGCCAGGGGCAGCGGTCAGGGCCTCTTCACGGCGGCGCCCACCCCGGTGAAGTGCGCCGGCGCGCCGCTCAAGATGACCTTCACCACCCTCTCTCGCATCAAGGATACCGGACGACGCGACGCCTTCCGGCTCGACTACCTGACCCCGGGCGAGGCCATGTTCAGCCAGCCCTGGGTCGATGACTTCCTCAAGCGACGCTTCGACGACGAGGGTGTCCAGCGTCGCCACCATTACCGACTCTCCGCCATCGACCCGGGGGCCCGTCAGGCGGAGTTCACCTTCGTCGGACCGGCCAGCGAGTTCACTTCCCACCACGAGCTTCGCCAGGCGGAGTTCGGTCGCGAGGGCGAGATGACCGAGGTGATCGACTATGACTTCATCCATGTGGTGCCCCCCATGAGCGCCCCGGACGTCATCCGCGAGAGTGACCTCATCGCCCGGGAGGGCCCCTTCCGCGGCGAGTGGCTGGATACCGACATCCACACCCTGCAGCACAACCGCTACCCCGAGGTGTTCGGCATCGGCGACGTGATCGGCGCCCCGATCAACAAGACCGCGGCCAGCGTCAAGGCCCAGGCACCGGTGGTAGAGGCCAACCTGCTGGCCCAGCTCCAGGGCCAGGCGCTGCCCGCCCGCCACAACGGCTACACCTCCTGCCCGCTGATCACCGATATCGGCAAGGCCATGCTGGTGGAGTTCGGCTACGACAACGACATGGCCTTCCTGCCCTCCTTCTCCTTCATCGACCCGAAGGAAGAGTCCTGGGTGGCCTGGGTACTGAAGGACTACCTTCTGCAGCCCGCCTACTACGCCATGCTGGAAGGACGTGTCTGAGGAGACCTGACCATGAACTTCACGCTGTCCGGCATCCTCGCGGTGCTGTCGCATGCCATCCCGCCCTTCCTGCCGCTGATCCTGGCGCTTCTGGCACTGCTGGTGATCGCGCAACTGCTCGGCCGCCTGCGCGGCTATCGGTTCACCGCCTACCGTTGCGTGCCGGCCACCATCGTCGCACTGCTGGCGGGGCTTTCGACCCTGTGGTGGTTGCCGCAATTGACCGGCTCGCGCCTCGCCTTCGTGGCCACGGCCACCGACTGGGCGGCGCTGGTGGCGGCGGCGCTCGGCGTCGCCCTGCTCACCTGGCTGGTGCTGCACCCGCTGAGCTACCTGGTCCGCGGCCCCCGCCGATACTGAAACCCTCAAGTGACAGGACGCCGGACCGCGCTCTGCGCGCAGAGTGCGGGCGGGGCCTGGGGTGCGACCGGATGGCGCGGAGCGGCGTCAGCCGGCCAGCTTCGCGGCGATGCGCGCCACGTGCTCGCCCTGGAAGCGGGCGATCTTGAGTTCCCGCTCGTCGGGCTGGCGGGAGCCGTCGCCCCCGGCGATGGTGGAGGCGCCGTAGGGGTTGCCGCCGCCGGCCTGGTCGAAGACGTACTGCTCGCCGATACCATAGCCCAGTGGCACGATCACCATGCCGTGGTGCGCCAGGGTGTTCCAGAAGGAGGTGATGGTGGTCTCCTGCCCACCGCCGGTACCGGTGGAGGTGAAGACGCTCGCCACCTTGCCGCGCAGCTTGCCGCCCGCCCACAGGCCGCCGGTCCGGTCGAGGAAGGTGCGCATCTGGCCGGACATGTTGCCGAAACGGGTCGGGCTGCCGAAGATCACGGCGTCGACGTCGGCCAGTTCCTCGGGGCTCGCCTCGGGGGTATCGAAGGAGCGGCCGCCGGCCTTGGCGAAGGCCTCGGGGTCCATGGTCTCGGGCACCCGCTTGAGGGTGACCTCGACGCCTTCGACGACGCGCGCCCCTTCCGCCACGGTGCGGGCCAGGGTATCGATATGGCCGTACATGGAGTGGTAGAGCACCAGTATCCGGGTCATTCGCATGCCTCCTCTTGCGGGTCAGTCGTGTAGCAACTCTCAGTGTAGAATCGACAGAAACGAAAGGAAGCGAAGAATCTCGACGCTAACGATCGACACGTTCGAAACGCCCCCCCTGCACCACACCCCTTCGAGGATCCGCACCCGGTCCGCGGCCAGCAATGGCAGGCAGCAACCGGCCGGAGGTGACGCGCGTCAGGGATGTCTTGACCACGGGCCCGCACGCGTCGTCCTGAACACCCGATGGCATCGATGCCTGGCCCGATATTCCTGCGGGAGATCCTGGCCTATGCTGATTCGGGCCTGCGATGCATCGCACTCGCAGGGCCTCTAGCTGGCCACGGCCCGATGTCCCCAGATCGAGGAGCCCCACCATGACGATCTTCGAAGCCTTGCGCGCGGACCATGACATCCAGCGCGACCTGCTGGAAAAGCTTCTGCAGACGTCCGGCGACAGCCAGGAGCGAGAGCGACTTCACCACCAACTGCGCGCCGAGCTTCAGCACCATGCTGCCGCCGAAGAACGCGCGCTCTACATGCCGATGTTGGCGATCGACCTGACCCAGGAGAAGGCACGACACAGCGTGGCAGAGCACCATGAGATCGACGAGCAACTCGAGACCCTGGAGGCCACCGACTACGCCTCGCCTGCATGGCTGACCCAGGCCAGGAAGCTGAGCGAGCTGGTGATTCATCACCTCGATGAGGAGGAGCACGAGGTCTTTCAACTCGCCGGCCGGGGGCTTGCGGAGCACCAGAAAACCGATCTTGCCGACGACTATCGGCAGGAAATGGCGAGACAGCGGCAGGACGCCTAGAAGTCCGATGAAGGGCGGGACGCCCGGAAGACGCCCTCGATGATCCTGACCCGGTCCGCGGCCAGATTGTCGCGAAGGTTGCGCCCCATTTCCGCGAAGACATCACCGAAGATCAGCGCCGGCCCGGGCAGCGCGGGCCCAGGCGGCGTCCCATCACCCTCACGGCGGCTGTGCTTGCGTCGCCAGGCGAGCGCCGATTCGGTGACGTCCTGCACCACCACCGGAGCGTAGCCGCCCTCGGCCAGCAGCGCCTCCAGGGCATGCCGGGAACGCAGATGGCTGGTCTCGACACGGCGCGCCCAGGGGACCGGCAGGCACAGCGGTGAGGGGGCGTCGCCGGCCACCACCTCGTGCAGCAGCACCGTGCCCCCCGGCACCAGCAGCCGGTGCCACTCGGCGAGCACCGCGGCGATGTCGGGCATGTTCATCAAGGCATGCTGGCACCACACCACGTCGAAGGTGCCATCCGCCAGGGGCGTGTGCGCCGCATCGGCGCACAGGAAGCGCGTCCGGTCGTCGAGGCCGGTGGCGCGGCTCAGCCAGCCGGCCACGTCGACGAAGGCCGCGGTGATGTCCAGCCCGATGACCTCGCCGCCGAATTCCGCCGCCAGCAGCCGGCTCGCCCCGCCGGTGCCGCAGCCCACGTCCAGCACCCGGCTGCCCGGGGCGAGGCCTCCCAGGGCAGCCAGGGAGCGACTGGCCCGTCGTCCGCCCAGGTGCAGCTGGTCGATGCCGGCGACCTCGTCCAGGGTGAGATGGTCCGGGTCGCACCCCGCCTCGCGGAAGGCCGCCCGCAGCCGCATCGTCAGGCTTTGTCCGCTCCGCGCGCCCGGCGCATCATAGTGGGCATCGAGGTGGCGGGCATGGTCGGTCATGGCACTCTCCTGTGGGTACGCGGCGTTGCCAGTCTAGCCGTGGAAGGCCTCGCTCCCCATCGTGCAATGGTCACAGCCGCGCCGCGGCTCGAAGTGCTACGGCAGTAGGCCTCGCCCCTGGCCAGGCGCGGATTTTCACCCTGGGCCCCGCCACTTTCATCCGACCGACGCTCGCCCTTGAGTCCACCGGCGACGGACGGGATGGTGTCGTCAGCCACCACAACATCGACAACAGGTGCCCACATGCCTTCCGACATGAGCCTCGAGCAGTTCTTCTCGCGCCTCTGGGACGACTACACCGCCATGACGCCCCAGGCGAGCCGCATCCATGATGCCCTGGTCGCCGATGGCGAGACCGTCGTCAACGACCACGTGGCCTTCCGCACCTTCGACCGCGGCCCCGTCCGCCTGGCCGACCTGGAGCCCCACCTGCTGGCGCTGGGCTACACCCGGCTGGAACCCTACGACTTCGAGGCCAAGAAGCTGCGCGCCTGGGGCTACCTGCCACCGCGAGAGGACCAGCCCAGGGTCTTCCTCTCGGAGCTGAAGTGCCGCGAGCTCTCGGCCCGGGCCCAGGAGATCATCGACGAGTTGGTGGACCAGATCGACCCTGCGCGGATCGCCTCGCCCGAGGTGATGTGGGCCGGCCGCCTGTGGGAGACCCCGACCTGGGGGGAATACCGGACCCTGGCGGAGGAGAGCGAGTACGCCGCCTGGCTGTCGATCATCGGGCTGCGGGCCAACCACTTCACGGTCAGCGTCAACCACCTGCGCCGCCACGACACCCTGGAGAAGCTGCTGGCAAAGGTCGAGTCGCTGGGACTGGCCATCAATGCGTCCGGCGGACGCATCAAGGGCTCCCCCGAGGTGCTGCTCGAGCAGGCCTCGACGCTCGCCGACCGCATGCCCTTCACCTTCTCCGGCGGCCGGGTGGAGGAGATCCCCACCTGCTACTACGAGTTCGCTCGCCGCTACCCGGATGCCGAGGGCCGGCTCTACCAGGGCTTCGTCGCCGCCAGCGCCGACCGGATCTTCGAGTCCACCGACGCCGGTTCCGACCATGCTGGCTGAGTGGCTCGACCAGGGCCTGGAGGGGCGCCCCCCTTCCCGCGCCGAGGGCAGGGTGTCCGGGGGGCGCTTCCGGCTGTCCGCCCCGGGGGTGCTCGAGCTCGTGCCGGACGACCCCGCGCCGGAGGCGAGGGCCTGCGTGCTCTCGGTCGGCGTCCACGGCAACGAGACGGCCCCCATGGAGCTGCTGGGCGAGGTCCTGGCCCGGCTGGAGGCCGGGCAGCTCTGCCTGGGGGCCCCGCTGCTGGTGATCCTGGGCAATCCCGAGGCGATCCGGCGCGGCGAGCGGTATGTCGCCACCAACCTCAACCGGCTGTTCCGCCGCGACCTCGAGGAGGCGGGTGACGAACCCGACCGGGCCCGGGTGCTGATGGCCGCGGTGGACGCCTTCTACGCCCGCCATGCAGGCCTCTCCCGCCTGCACTACGACCTGCACACCGCGATCCGCGAGAGCCGCTACCCGCGCTTCGTGGTCGAGCCCTTCGCCGAGGCGCCGACACCCCCCGAGCAGTGGCGCTGGTTGGCCGCCGCCGGCATCCAGGCGGTGCTCCACCAGCACCGTCACAGCTGGACCTTCTCGCACTATGCCAAGCACTACCATGGCGCGGCGGCCTTCACCCTGGAACTGGGGCGTGCACTGCCCTTCGGCCACAACGATCTCGCCCCCCTGGCCCCCATGGGCCGGCTCCTCCAGGCGCTGGTCGAGGGCCGCGAGCCGGCCACCGCCGCCCCCGGCACCCTGGCCTTCTTTCGCGCCGAGCACGAGCTGCTGCGCCACAGCGAGGCGTTCCGGCTCTGCTTCCCGGACGATACACCCAACTTCAGCGAGTTCCCGCCCGGCACCCGGCTGGCGGAAGACGCCGTGGCCGGCGAGACCCGCGTCGGCGAGACCCCCCTGTCGGTGGTCTTTCCCAATGCCGAGGTCGAGATCGGCGCCCGGGCGGCGCTGCTGGTGGTGCCGAGCCCGCCACCGGACTGACGCCGCCCCGGCACCCCCACAACAACAACCGCCAGGAGACTCCCCATGCCCCATGCCATCCCCGTCCCGGACCGCGGTAGAATACCCGGCGCGTCGCGGTGCCCTTCCGGAAATCCTCCGGCCTGTTAGAATCGCCCCCTTCTCGATCCCGGCCCGCGCCGGCCGACCTTCGATGCGGCGGACCGCCCACGATCTGGAGCCCGTTCCATGGCCGATACCCCGATTCCGCTGGAAGTGCGCGACATCACCAAGCGCTTCGGCGACACCGAGGTCCTGAAGGGCCTCTCCCTGAAGGCCCACAAGGGCGATGTGATCACGCTGATCGGAGCCTCCGGCTCCGGCAAGAGTACCTTCCTGCGCTGCATGAACCTGCTCGAGCAACCCGACGAGGGCGACCTGATCGTCCACGGCGAGGAGATCCGCTTCAAGAAGACCCGACACGGCCGCGAACCGGCCGACTGGAAGCAGGTCGTGCGCATGCGCGCCAAGCTCTCCATGGTCTTCCAGAACTTCAACCTCTGGGCCCACATGACCCTGCTGGAGAACATCATCGAGGCCCCGGTGCATGTGCTCGGCAAGCCGAAGAAGGAGGCCGTCGAGCACGCCCGCGCACTGCTCGAGCGGGTGGGCCTGACCGAGCGCGCCGACGCCTATCCGGCACAGATGTCCGGCGGCCAGCAGCAGCGCGGCGCCATCGCCCGGGCGCTGGCCATGGACCCCGAGGTGATGCTCTTCGACGAGCCCACCTCGGCGCTGGACCCGGAGCTGGTGGGCGACGTGCTCAAGGTCATGCGCGACCTCGCCGAGGAGGGGCGCACCATGATCCTGGTGACTCACGAGATGGCCTTCGCCCGCGACGTCTCCAGCCAGGTGATCTACCTGCATCAGGGCGTGATCGAGGAATACGGCCCGCCAGAGGCGGTGTTCGGCAGCCCGCGCTCCGAGCGGCTCAAGCAGTTCCTGGCGCCCAAGCACTGAGCCAGCCCATGAGGAGAGCCCCATGATCGATCTTCACGGCTACGGCCCACGCCTCGCGGAAGGCGCCCTGATCACCATCGAGCTGGCGGTGCTCTCGCTGGTCCTGGCCATCGTGCTGGGCCTCGCGACCGCCAGCGCCAAGATGTCGCGCAACTGGCTGGCCCACCGCATCGGCACCCTCTACACCACCATCATCCGCGGCGTTCCCGACCTGGTGCTGATGATGCTGCTGTTCTTCGGCGGCCAGATCGGCATCAACATGGTCACCGACCAGCTCTACGAACGCTTCGGGTGGGACGTCTTCATCAACGTCAACGAGTTCGTCGCCGGCGTGGTCACCATCGGGCTGATCTTCGGCGCCTACATGGGCGAGACCTTCCGGGGCGCCTTCCTGGCGGTGGACAGCGGCCAGATCGAGGCCGGACGCGCCTATGGCATGAACCACTGGCTGGTGTTCCGGCGCATCCGCTTCCCGCAGATGATGCGCCACGCCATCCCGGGCCTCTCCAACAACTGGATGGTGCTGCTCAAGACCACCGCCCTGGTCTCGGTGATCGGCCTCACCGACATGGTCCGCGTGGCCGCCGAGGCCTCCAAGGCCACCCGCGAGCCCTTCACCTTCATGATCATCGTCGCGGCCGTCTACCTGCTGATCGCCACGGCCTCGGAGTGGGGCTTCGCGCGGCTGCAGAAACGCTATGACGTCGGCTACCGGGAGGCGGACTGATGGAAGCCCTGATGACCTGGCTGGAGGCCCAGCTCGCCGACAACAGCATCTTCACCCTGCAGACCCTCGGCTACTACGGCGAGGGCCTGGTCACCACCGTGCAGCTGGTGGCCCTGTCGCTGATCATCGGCCTGGTGCTGGCGGTGCCGCTGGCCATCGGGCGCGGCTCGCGGCATCGCTGGATCAGCCTGCCGATCTTCCTCTACTGCTACGTGTTCCGCGGCACGCCGCTGCTGGTCCAGCTCTACCTGATCTACTATGGCGTGGTGTTCGTCGAGGGGATCCAGGAGACCTGGCTGTGGGTGATCCTCGAGAAGCCCTTCGTGCCGGCGCTGATCGCCTTCACCCTGAACACCGCGGCCTACACCACCGAGATCTTCCGCGGCGCCATCAAGTCCACGGACCGGGGGGAGATCGAGGCGGCGCGGGCCTATGGCATGTCCCGGGGGCTGATGCTGCGGCGTATCGTGCTGCCCAGCGCCTTCCGGCGCGCCCTGCCCGCCTACGGCAACGAGGTGATCTTCATGCTCCACGCCAGCGCCATCGCCAGCGTGGTCACCATCATGGACCTGACCGGGGCGGCCCGTTTCGTCTATGCGCGCTACTACGCGCCCTTCGAGGCCTTCCTGTTCGTGGCGGCCATCTACCTCTGCCTGACGTTCGCCATCCTCTACCTGTTCCGCTACCTGGAACGGCGCCTGCTGGCGCACCTCAAGCCGGTCAGCGGCTGACAGGCAACGACAAGGAGCGTAAAACAAGCGTTGGGAACCGGCGTTTGAATGCGGCCGGCTCCCCCTTCCGACGGGCCCGGGCATCCGCTATCGTGGTTCCGTCGTCACCCACGAGGTGAAACCACCAACAACACGGGAAGACACCCATGAAACTTCACAAGATCCTGAGTCTCGGCGTGTTCGGCGCCGCCCTGGTCGCCGGCAGCGCCAGTGCCGAGGTCCGCGACATCCGCATCGGCGTCGACGTGCCCTACGAGCCCATGGAATACCGCACCCCAGAGGGCGAGCTGACCGGGTTCGACATCGACCTGGGCAATGCCCTGTGCAAGGAGATCGGCATCCAGTGCGAATGGGTCGTGCAGGGCTGGGACGGCATCATCCCCGGCCTCCAGGCGCGCAAGTACGACGCCATCATGTCCTCGATGACCATCAACGAGCAGCGCCGTGAACAGGTGCTGTTCTCCGAACCCTACATCACCCCGCCGTCGGCCTGGTTCGCCCCCGCCGACGTCGAGATCGGCACCCCGTCCGAGGAGACCCTCGACGGCCTGACCCTGGGCGTGCAGCGCGGCACCCTGCAGGACAACTATGTGACCGACCTGTACGGCGACGTGGCCGACGTCAACCGCTACGCCACCGCCGACGACATGGTGCTGGACATGGACTCCGGTCGCCTCGACGCCGTCTTCCTCGACTTCCCGATCGGCAAGTCAACCCTCCTCGACAGCGAGGCCGGGGACTACAAGCTGGTCGGCGAGAAGATCACCGAGCCCAAGGAGTACTTCGGCGAAGGCTTCGGCATCGCCTTCCGCCAGCGAGACCAGGAGCTGGCCGAGGCCTTCAACGCGGCCCTGGCGACGCTGAAGGACAACGGCACCTACGACGAGATCCACGAAAGGTACTTCAGCACGGACTGACCCGAGCGGCTCAGCTGCCAGCCGACACGACCGGGGCCCCAGTGGCCCCGGTCCTGCGTTCGGGCCCGACCCTCAGGGCGGGGCCTGGGGGGCGTTCTCGCGCCTCTGGATGGCCCGGCGCATGAAGGCCAGGATCCAGCGCACCATCAGGGTGTCGTCCACCGGCGCCGAGAGCGACGCCTCCCCCTCGCGTACCCGGTGGTGGCCGACCAGGTCGGCGCGCAGCGCCATCAGGTCCCGGGAGTAGGCCCGGGTGAACTCGGGATGGCCCTGCACGCCGAGGAAGTGCTCGCCGACCTGCATCAGGTAGGCCGGGCAGAAGTCGCTGCCGCCGAGCACCCGGGCACCCTCCGGCAGCCGCTCCACCTGGTCCTGGTGGCTCACCAGCAGGTCGAGTCCCGGCTGCCAGGGCGTCATCCAGTCGGCCCGCTCGGTGACCCGGTTGAACGACATGCCTACGCCCCAGCCCTTGCCGCTCTTCGCCACCTCGCCGCCCAGCGCCCTTGCCATAAGCTGGTGGCCGAAGCAGATGCCCACCAGCGGCTTGCCCGCCGCCCAGAGGGCGCGCACGAAGGCCTCGAGCGCGGCGATCCAGGGCAGGTCGTCATTGACCCCGAACTTCGACCCCGTGGTCAGCCAGGCGTCCACCGCCTCGATGTCGTCGGGGATCTCGCCGTCCAGGCAGCGCCAGACCCTGAACGCCAGGCTCGGGTCGACGCGATGGAACAGCACCTCGAACATCTCGGGATAGTTGCCGTGGGTCCCGCGCAGCTCCGGTGCCACGTCGTCACACTGCAGCAGTCCGATCACCATGCCCTGCCCTCCCCGCGTCATCTCGCCCCCTGCCTCAAGCCCAGCACCGCGGCGCCGCGGCCGGCCACCCGCTCGACCCGTTCAGAGCCGGCCCTCCACGGCCGCCACGAAGAGGTCGCGGTACGCGTCGGCCGTGAAGGCGACGGGGTTGGTCCCCGAGGAGGGATCCTCCACCGCCATCCGCCCCACCCGGTCGGCACGCCCGCTGTCGATGCCCAGCTCGGCCAGGGTGTGCGGGATGCCGAGCCGCTCGCGCAACTCCAGCACCCAGTCGATCACGCTGGCCGTCCCCGGCTGGGCCAGGGCGAGGTAGCGCCCCAGGCGCACCATGGGCTCGCCGATGGCCCGCTCGTTGGCGCGCAGCACATAGGGCATCAGCACCGCATTGAGGGTGCCGTGGTGGGCGTCATGCAGGGCCCCGAGGGGATGGGCGAGGGCGTGCATGGCGCCCAGGCCGCGCTGGAAGGCGGTGGCGCCCATGCTCGAGGCCACCAACATGTTCATGCGCGCCTCCAGGTCCCCGCCGTCGGCATAGGCCCGGGGCAGGAAGTCACGCACCCGCCGCACCCCCTCCACGGCGATGCCCTCCGCCATCGGGTGGAACTGCCGCGAGCACCAGGCCTCCAGGCAGTGGGAGAGCGCGTCCATGCCGGTGGCCGCGGTGATGGTCGCCGGCAGGCCGATGGTGAGCTCCGGGTCGAGGATGACCCGGTCCGGGAGCATGCCGGGATGGAAGATGATGCGCTTGACGTGGGCCGCCTCGTCGGTGATCACCGAGGCGCGCCCCACCTCGGAGCCGGTGCCGGCGGTGGTGGGCACCGCCACGCAAGGCACGATGGCCGCGCCGTCGGCATGGGTCCAGTTGTCGCCCACGTCCTCCAGCGCCCACAGCGAGAGCCCCTCGCGCTGGCGGGCCATCAGCGCCACGGCCTTGGCGGCATCGAGCCCCGAGCCGCCGCCGAAGGCGATCACCCCATCGTGGCCGCCGTCGTTGAAGGCGGCCACCCCGGCCAGCACGTTGGCCCCGGTGGGGTTGCCCTTGATCTCGCTGAACACCCCGATGGCCAGGCCATCGGCCCGGGCCAGGTCGAGGATGTCGCGCACCATGGGCAGGCCGGCCAGGCCCGGGTCGGTGACCAGCAGCGGCGCGGTCATGCCCAGTTCCCGGCATAGCCCGGGAAGCTCACGGATACGGCCGGGCCCGGTGAGGATGGGGGCCGGGTAGTTCCAGCCCATGCGGTAGTGGTCGGGATCGAAGCTCATGGGGACCTCCGCCGTCAGGCATGCTTGAGATGGAAGGACTTGGGTCGGGTCAGGGTCTCGTAGCCCAGCCGCGACAGCGAGCAGCCGCGACCGGAGCACTTGACGCCCGTCCAGGCCAGCTCCGGGTCCAGGGTGTCGCAGCGGTTGGTGAAGACCGTGCCGGCCTCCAGCCGCCGGGCAATGGCCTCGCCGGCGACGAGGTCGCGGGTGAACACCGCCGCGGTCAGGCCGAAGGCACTGTCGTTCATCAGCGCGATAGCCGCCTCGTCGTCGGCCACCGGCATGACGCCGACCACCGGGCCGAAGCTCTCCTCGGTCATCACGCGCATGGTGTGGTCGACCCCGGTCAGCAGCTGGGGCGCCAGGTAGGCGCTGCCCGGTACCGAGAGCGGGTAGTCGCCGGGGTCGATCCAGGCCGTGGCGCCGGCCGCCACCGCCTCCTCCACCTGGCCGCGCACGAAGTCCGCCGCCGCCGGCCTGACCAGCGGGCCGAGGGTCGTCGCCGGGTCGGTGGGGTTGCCGAGCCGGAGCTGGCGCACCCAGGCCACCGCGCGCTCGACGAAGGCGTCGTGGATCGAGGCGTCCACGTAGAGGCGCTCGATGGCGCAGCAGCTCTGCCCCGAGTTGAAGAAGGCCCCGTCCATCACCCCCTCCACCGCGGCGTCGAGATCGACATCGGCGCGCACGTAGGCCGGATCCTTGCCCCCCAGTTCCAGGCCGGTGGCGATGAAGCGCCCGGCGGCGTTGCGCTCGACCATGGCCCCGCCCGCCACCGAGCCGGTAAAGGCGACGTGATCGATACGCGGGTCACGGATCAACGCCTCGGTGTCGGCGTGGGCGAGGTGCAGGTGCTGGAAGACGCCTGCCGGCAGCCCCGCCTCGTCGCAGGCCTGCTGGAGGCGCTCGGCACACAGCGGCGTCTGGGCGGAGTGCTTGAGCAGCACGCCGTTGCCGGCCATGATCGCCGGCACCAGGGCGTTCACCGCGGTCATGTAAGGGTAGTTCCAGGGCGCCACCACCAGCGACACCCCCAGCGGCTCGCGGGTGATGTAGCGCGTGAAGCCGGGCTTCTGTGCCAGGTGGATCGGCGCCAGCGCCTCCTCGGCCAGGACGATCATGGTCCGCGCCCGCTCCTCGAAGCCGCCCACCTCGCCGGCGGCCGCGGCGATGGGCCGCCCCATCTGCCAGGTCAGCTCCTCCGCCAGGGCGTCGCGGCGAGCCACGAAGGCATCCACCATGCGCGAGCAGAGACGCGCGCGCTCCTCCACCGGCACCTCGCGCCAGGCGCGCTGCGCCGCCACCGCCCGCTCGAGGGCCGCCTCGATGGCCGCCGCGGAGGCCTGTTCCCGCTCCACGTAGACCGAGCCGTCCACCGGTGAAATCGTGCGTTGTATGGCCATGCTCCCCTCCTCGGACAAATGACAGGTCAACCGGTGTCAGCACTCGCGGCTGATCCGGCGACAGGTCCCGAAATGTCGGACCATCGCGGGGGCGCTGTGAATCCCTCCCTGGACGCTACCGATGCCCCGCTTCGCTCTCGCGTCCCGCTCCGCTTGCAGGTCCGGTGCTGGCCATCCTTGGCCAGCCCGTTCGGAGCAGTGCTCCTCACCCCTGGCATAGGACCCCCGCTACGACCTGTCCCCGGCGCCGCTCGGCGCTCGGCGCTCGGCGCTCGGCGCTCAGATGATCTCGAAATAGCGATCCAACTCCCAGTCCGTGATATGGCGCCGGAACTGGCGCTCCTCCCACTCCCGGGTCGCCGCGAAGTGCTCGACGAAGTCGTCGCCGAAGAGGTCGCGGGCCGCCGCACAGCCCCGCAGGCGCTGGGCGGCATCCCACAGGGTGCGGGGCAGCGCCTGGTGCGGCGGATGCTGGCGGTCGTAGGCGTTGCCCTCGACCGGCGGGTCGGGCTCGAGGCGCTGCTCGATGCCCCAGAGCCCCGAGGCGATGGCCGCGGCCATCGCCAGGTAGGGGTTGGCATCGGCGCTGCCCAGGCGGTACTCGACCCGCTGGGAGGCCTCGCTGCCGGGAATCACCCGCAGCGCGGTGGTACGGTTCTCGACGCCCCAGGTGGCATCGGTGGGCGCCCAGAAGCCGGGGATCAGCCGGGTGTAGCTGTTGATGGTGGGCGCGAACATCGCCAGCAGCTCCGGCATCAGGGCCTGCTGGCCGGCCACGAAGTGGCGCTGCAGGTCGCTCATCCGGTCCGGCGCCGCGGCATCGAAGAAGGCCGAGGCGCCACTCCCGGCGTGGCGCAGCGACAGGTGGACATGGCCGCTCTGCCCGGGATAGTCCGGCGACCACTTGGCCATGAAGGTCGCCATCAGGCCGCGACGCTGGGCCCACACTTTGGTGAAGGTCTTGAACAGCGCCCCCTTGTCGGCGGCGGCGAGCGCCTCGTCCACCCCGATGGCCGCCTCGAGCACCCCGGGGCCGGTCTCGGTATGCAGCCCCTCGATGGGGAAGTCCATGGCCTCGGCCATGGCCAGCAGCTCGTGGTAGAGCTCGCCATGCACCGAGCTCCTGAGCATGGAGTAGCCCATCATGTCGGGGGTGAACGGTCGCAGGTGGCGAAAGCCCTTCTCGCGGACCGATTCCGGCGTCTCATGGAAGAGGAAGAACTCGTACTCCAGGGCGGCGCGGGCCGTGAAACCCATCGCCTCGGCCCGGGCCAGCACCCGCCTCAGCAGGCCGCGCGGGCAGATCGCCTCGGCGGGGCCCTCGAACTCGGCGAGGAACAGCAGCATGTCGCCCTCGGCGGGCACCTCCCGGCAGCTCTCCGGCACGATCCGCAGCGGCGCATCCGGATAGCCGGTGTGCCAGCCGGTGAAGCGCACGTTGTCGTAGAGCTCGTCCTTGCTGTCCCAGCCCAGCACCACGTCGCAGAACGGGAAGCCCTTCTCCAGGGAGGCGAAGAACTTCTCGCGTCCCATGTACTTGCCGAGCATCACGCCGTCGATGTCGAACATCCCCACCTTGACGTGGCTGAGGCCCCGGGCCTCGACGATGCGGCGTGCGTCCTCGGCACTGGCCACCGCTCTTGGCTGCAATCGGCTCATGGCACCTCCTCATCCTGCCTGGTCCTGTCTTGCCGCCGACGAACGGCGACCCTGCGGGGCGGGCGACATAGGCCGCACCACCCCGTCCACTGCTCAGGAGTAGCGGTAGGGAGGGCCGGCCTCCTGCATGGTCTGGCGATAGTCCTTGAGGATCTGCACCACCCGGGCGCTGCGCTCGCTCTCCTGGGCGATCTCGTCCCAGAACGCCAGCGCCTCATCCTCGATGGTCTGCCACTCCTCCTCGGGGATCGAGGTCAGCTCCAGCTTGCCGCCGGTAGTGCGGTAGTGCGCCTCGCCCCACCAGTACCAGTGCTGGCGATAGTAGTGGGAGCTGTCCATGCACAGCCGAAACAGCGTCTTGAGGTGCTCCGGCAGTTCCTCCCAGCGCTCGGTATTGGCGAAATACGACCCGGCCCAGGCGCCGGAGATGTTGTTGGTCAGGTAGTAGTTGCTGACGTCGGCCCAGCCCACGGTGTAGGCCTCGGTGATGCCGGCCCAGGCGATGCCGTCGAGCTCGCGGGTCTGCATGGCGACCTCGATGTCCTCCCAGGGCAGGGTCACCGGCACCACGCCGAAGCGGCTGAGGAAGCGACCCGCCGTGGGGAAGGTGAAGACCCGCTTGCCCTCCAGATCCTTGATGCTGCGGATCGGGTCCCGGGTCACGAAGTTGCAGGGATCCCAGGAGCCGGACCCCAGCCAGGTCACGCCCTCCACCTCGCCGTAGGCCTCCTCCCAGATCTCCTTGAGGCCGTAGTGGTGGAACAGCGCCGGCACGTCGAGGCTGTAGCGCGAGGCGAAGGGGAAGTAGCCGCCGAACACCGAGACATCCACCGGGGCGTTGATGGAGTCGTCATCGCTCTGCACGGCATCGATGGTGCCGCGCTGCATGGCACGAAACAGCTCCCCGGTGGGTACCAGCTGGTCGGCGTAGTAGAGCTCGATCTCCATCTCGCCGTTGGCGGCCTTGTTGAAGGCATCGATGGAGGGCTTGATGACGTGCTCGGCCAGCGCCGGGCCGGCATAGGTCTGCAGGCGCCAGCGGATGGGGCTGGACTGCGCCTTCACGTAGGGGGCACCGACGGTGGCCGCCCCGACCGTGGCGGCGGTGGCCACCCCGGCCTTCTTGAGGAAATCGCGACGGTTGGTCATGGTTCTTCTCCTGCGATGGTGGTTGTTGTTCGGCAAGGTCGTTGCAGTCGCGTGTCGGCACCTCCTTGGGCGCGCTCGCCCCGGTCGCTCAATAGCCGCGATAGAGCTGCGGCAGCCACAGCGCCAGCTGCGGAAAGGCGGTGATCAGCGCCAGTCCCACCAGCATGATGCCCACGAAGGGCCAGACGCTGCGGTAGATGTCCCCCAGCGAGATCTCCGGCGGCGCCATGGCCCGCATCAGGAAGAGGTTGTAGCCGAAGGGCGGGGTCATGTAGGCGATCTGCACGGTGATGGTGTAGAGCACCCCGTACCAGATCGGGTCGAAGCCCAGGCTGATCACCAGTGGCACGTAGAGCGGCGCGACGATCACCAGCATGGCGGTATCGTCGAGGAACATGCCGAGCAGGATGTAGGAGAGCTGCATCATCACCAGTATCTGCCAGGGGCTCATGCCGATACGGTCGAGGAAGAGCCCCTCGATGGCGCGCACGGCACCCAGCCCGTCGAACACCGCCCCGAAGCAGAGCGCCGCGAGGATGATCCACATGAACATGCAGCTGATGCCCAGCGTCTTGTGCAGCGTCGCCTCCATCACCTTGCCATTGAGCCGGCGCTTGGCCAGCGCCGCCAGGGTCGCTGCCAGGGCGCCGACGGCCGAGCTCTCCACCAGGCTGGTCACGCCCATCAGGAACAGGCCGGTCATGAAGAAGAAGATCAGCAGCGGCAGGATGCCGGCGCGCAGCAGGCGCAGCTTCTCGGCCAGTGACAGGTTGCGCTCCTCGGCGGGCAGCGCCGGGCCCAGGTGGGGCTGGAAGTGGCAGCGCACGACGATGTAGAGCACGAAGAGCCCGGCCAGGATCAGCCCGGGGATGGCCCCCGCCAGCCACAGCTGGCTGACCGGCTGGCGGGCGATCATGCCGTAGAGCACCAGCACCACGCTGGGCGGCACCAGGATGCCGAGGGAACTGCCCGCCTGGATCACCCCGGTGACCATGGTCTTGTCGTAACCGCGGCGCAGCAGCTCGGGCAGCGCGATGGTGGCGCCGATGGCCATGCCCGCCACGCTCAGGCCGTTCATCGCCGAGATCACCACCATCAGGCCGATGGTACCCACCGCTAGCCCCCCCTTCAGCGAGCCCATCCAGACGTGGAACATCTCGTAGAGCTCGCCGGCGATGCCCGATTCCGAGAGCATGTAGCCCATGAAGATGAACAGCGGCAGGGTCAGCAACGGATACCAGTTCATCAGCTGGATCGCCGCCGTGAACGGCATCTCCACCCCGCCGTTGCCCCACAGCAGCAGCGCCGAGGCGGCCCCGACGAAGCCGATGACCCCGAAGACCCGCTGCCCGGTGAGCAGCAGCAGCATCATGGTCGAGAACATCAGCGCGGCGATGGTCTGGTAGGTCATTCGATGACCTCCCCGCGGATCCGCGCGATGTCCTTGAAGAAGGTCGAGAGACACTGCAGCAGCATCAGCAGGATGCCGAAGGTCATGATGATCTTGATCGGCGCCAGGGGCGGGGCCCAGGTGGTGTAGCTGGTCTCGCCGTAGCGCAGCGCATAGCCGGTGCTGGAGATGCCCCCCGCCAGCAGGGCCCCGAGGAAGACGAACAGCAGCAGCATGGTCAGGACATCGACCAGGGCTCGCGTGCGAGCGGACCAGCGCGAGTAGAAGAGGTCCATGCGCACGTGGGAATCGAGCTGCATGGAGTAGGCGCCACCCAGCAGGTAGTAGCTGGCCATCAGGAACTGGGAGACCTCGACGCCCCACACCAGCGGGCTGTTGAACAGGCTTCGCGAGACGGAGGCATAGAGCAGCACGCCGATCATCACGAAGATCAGCAGCATGACCAGGCGCCCCACCCGACGGTTGAAGGCATCCACCCAGCGCACGTAGCAGACGATGGCTCTCGGCATGGTGTTGTCGTTGTTCAGGGCCGACGATGCCTGGAGTCTTGGCAGGCCCGGGAGGAACCGCAAGGAGCATCGGCTTCGACAACGGCTGCACTATCGACAGAACCGATAGTGCATGCCGGAGGGGCAGCGCCGAACGCCCAGCCCCGTGAGGGGGCAGCGCCGCGGCGACTCAGCCGTCGAAGTGGATCCCTTGGGGCAGCCAGGGCAGCTCGCGGGTGATCTCGGCCAGGAAGTGGCGCTCGAGGAGGCGACGGCTGTCGCTGGCCAGCAGGGCCGGCAGGTCACCGAGCTCGTCGCGGCGCGCGACCAGGGTCAGCTGGCGGGCGAAGGGGCCGGTGGGCAGGGGCGCGACCCGCACTCGCAGCCCCGTCAGGCCCGCCTGGTAGAGGCACAGCGGCGTGGTGATGGTCCAGCCTGCCCCGGCACTCACCAGGCTCAGCAGGGCGAAGGTATTGTCCAGGTGCAGGCGTGTCGGCAGCTCCAGCTGGTTGAGGCGCAGGTGGCGCTCGATCGCCTGGCCGATCAGCGACTGGGGGGTATAGCGCATGAAATCGAGCTGGCGGGCCAGCCAGCGCAGGTTGTCCAGAGGGCCGGGCACCTCCTCGGGCACCACCAGCACGAAGGGCTCGCCGAGCACGGCGTGGCGCTCCAGGCCGTCGTAGTTCTCCAGCCGGTCATCGGAGATGATGATGTCCACATGCCGCGTGAGCAGCGCATGGCCGTGCATGTGCGAGAGCCCGGTGGTGAGGGTATAATCCCCGGTGTGGCGCCGGATCACCTCGATCAACGGCTGGCCGACCGCGGTGGCCAGGGAGTCCACCAGCGCCATGCGCACCTGGTGCAGCCGTCCCGCCGCCCCGGTGAGCAGCTCGCGCCGGGTGGCCCGGGCCTCCTCCAGCATCCGCCTGGCCCGGTCGTGGAACAGCCGCCCGGCGCTGGTGGGCTCCAGCGGCCGGCTGTGGCGCTTGAACAGGGCCACCCCCAGGGCATGCTCCAGGTTGGCGAGGCACTGCGACACCGAGGACTGCGTCAGCCCGAGGCGCCGGGCGGCGGCACTCTGGCTGCCCTGCTCGAGGGCCTCGACGAAGATCTCCATGCTGCGCAGGTCGAATCCGAATCCGTTTCGCATCCCGTGCTCTCCCGGCACCTTGCTGTCGCCGAATGGCGACCGGGAACTCCCGGCGGCGGCTCCGGTCAATCGGTCCGCATCGTCACGCCAGGGAGGTTCCGATGACCCCACAGGGAAATGCCACCGCCGATGCCACGGCCCAGGCCGTGACGGGCAGCCCCCGTCCTTCGTCCACCTGGACCGGCTGGGGACAGTGGCTGGCACTGATCACCATGACCGTCGACCACCTGTCCCGCTACATAGTACCGGACGCCTGGGAGCTGGGCTGGGCCGGCTCTTCCATCGGCCGCATCGCCTTCCCGCTGTTCGCCGCCATGGTCGCCTGGCACGGGCTCTTCAACACCCGCAACCCGCTGCGCTATGCCCGGCGCATCCTGGTGATCGGCCTGGTCGCCCAGCTGCCCTACATGCTGATGCCGCGCGCCTCCGACGCCCTGATCCTCAATATCTGCTTCACCCTCTCGCTGGGCCTGACAGGGGGCGTCTGGCTACGCGGCCTGTCGGCGCGCCTCGCCGCCGGCACCCTCGGCCCGCCGAGGCTGGTCGCCGAGGCCGCCGTTGCGTTGGGCGTGTGGTGGCTCGCCGGCCTCTGGGTCGAGTACGGCCACCATGGCCTGCTGATGATCCCCCTCTACATGCTGGCCATGCAATACCTGCACCTGGCCGGAAGCGCGCTCGTCGACCGGCTGAAGGCCACCGCCATGGCCCTGCCGGTGCTGGCTGTCGCCGGCCTGATGAACAGCTCCGACATAGCCAAGTCGTTCACCGTCGCCACCTGCCTGGCGGCGCTGCTGCTGGCCGCCGGCGCCCACCGCCTGACCCCGGCGGTCCCGATGGCCATGCCGCGCCGGCTGTGGCTCGCCTGGTACCCGGGCCACTTCGCGGCGATGGCGCTGTGGCTGTGGCTCGTCGGCCAGCTCGGCTGAAGGCCCCACCCGGCCACCAGGCGGCGTCCGTCAGCGGAGCACCCGCCTGACCAGCAGCGGTCCGAGGATCTCGAAGACCACGGTCGAGGCCACCACCGCCGAGAGCAGCACCGGGCCGTGCTCGGGAAAGCGTTCGGCGGCGAGCAGCACCATGCCCATCGCTACCCCCGCCTGGGGGGTCAGCGCCAGGCCGAGGTTCCCCGGCAGCTCGGCCTGGCGCTCCCGGGCGAGGCGGACACCGAGCATGCCCCCCAGGTAGCGCCCCGCCAGGCGCAGCAGGATGTAGGCCAGGGTCAGGCCGAGCGCCTCGTCCAGGTGGTAGAGATCGACGCTGGCGCCCGAGAGCACGAAGAAGAACACCAGAAAGGGCCACTCGATGTGCTCGATCTCGTTGAACGAGCGGGTGTGGTGGCGGGAGAGGTTGGCCACCAGGGCCCCGGCGAGCATGGCGGCCAGCAGCGACGAGACCCCCAGCCAGGCGGAGGTTCCTGCCAGCAGCAGGATCAGCGCGATGGCCTCGACCTGGGTCGGCTCCCCGCGGCGCAGTCGGCCGGTCAGCCAGGCAGCCGGCAGCCCGATCGCGGCCCCCAGCAGAATTGCTCCGCCCAGTTCCCAGGTCGCATGCAGCAGTGCCAGGCCGCCATCGCCCGAGAGCCACCAGCCGAGCAGCGCCATGGCCAGGCCGAAGGCCAGGATGCCCCAGCCGTCGTCGATGGCGACGATTCCCAGCAGCAGTCGGGCGCGCAGTCGGCTGTCGCCGCTCTCGTTGACCGTCTCGCTGACCGCCGCCGGGTCGGTAGCCACGGAGATGGCGGCCAGCGACACCGCCACCGCCAGCGGGAATCCCAGCGCCAGCAGGCCGAGGCCGACGGACAGCACTCCGGCCAGGATCACCGACAGCGAGACGATCAGTATCAGCGAGCCTGTGCTGCGCAGGCGATCCAGGGTCAGTTCCCCGCCGAGCAGGAAGGCCACCATCACCAGGGCCACCTGGATCAGCGGCTCGGCCAAGCCATCCAGGGGCCGGGCACCGGGCTGGTCCAGGCCCCATTGCTGGATGACCGCCACCCCGACGCCCACCAGCACCAGCAGCGAGATGCGCGGCAGGCGGGTTCGGCTGGCCACCACGTCGGCGAGGATGCTCGTGGAGAGGATCACCCCCAGCAGCATCAGGCTGGCCGCGGCAAAGCTCGGATCGACGGGCAGCCAGGAGAGTGTGTCGGGGAGAGTCACCGTGTCGTTTCCTCATCGCTCGGGGGCGGGTAGTCGAGCGCCCAGCCTAGCATGGAGACGCAACCGCCTAGTCGACCAGCCGGCCGATCCGGAAGCGCTCCAGCATGCCCTCGGCGAAGCTGCTGTGGGGCCGACCGGGGCGCTTGTTGTCCCAGGCATCGCTGGCATCGCGGCCGCACCACTCGAGGATCACCGCCGCAGGGGTCGGGTGGTCGGCGATGAAACCGGTGACGTCGTAGACCGTGCCGTGGATGGCCTTCCAGCAGCTCTCGGCGCTGTCGTGGCGGGCCAGCTCCTCGCGGGTGATGGTCTCGGGGTCGCCGGGGACCGCCGCATCCGGCGAGGAGAGCGCATGGATCGATACCAGGGTCAGCACGCTGGAGAGGAAGGCGACGAAGGCGGTGTAGGCGAAGGTGTTCACAGGAAACCGAGGACCTCGCTATGGATGCGTGAGCGTGGCACCCCCTGGCCGACGAGCAGCCGCCTCAGGTGGGCGTTCATGGCCGGCGGGCCACAGAGGTGGATCTCCCGCGCGGCGAAGTCGGGGCAGTGCGCGGCGAGGAAGGCCACGTCGAGGGTACCCCGCTCGAGGTAGTAGTGCGCCACCACCGAGAAGCCTGCCAGCCGCTCGGCGATCGATTGGAGCTCGTCCAGGTAGTAGGCCCGCTCCGGGCGGTTGGCCAGGTAGACCAGCAGCACCTGCCCCTCCACCGCTCCCCTCGCCAGCAGGTCGCGGGCCCCGCCGACGAAGGGCGTGATGCCGATGCCCCCGCCAAGCCAGAGCCGGTGGCGCCCCGGCGGATGACGGCCGAAGAAGTCGCCGTAGGGACCCTCGACCCGCGCCATCGAGCCCGGCGTCACCGACTGTAGCGCGTGGCTGGCATCCCCCAGGTCCTTGATGCCGAGGCGCAGGCGGTCATCGGCCGGGGCCGAGGCGAGGGTATAGGGATGCTCCTCGCCACGGCCGGCCGAGAGCGTCTCGTCCAGCGGGGCCAGGTAGACGAACTGGCCGGGCTCGTGGACCAGCCGCCGCCCCTGCGGGGCGAGCACCAGCTCCACCACCCCGCGGGCCAGGGGCTCCACCGCCTCGATGCGATAGGCCAGTCGCGCCCGGGGCGAGCCCAGCTTGCGCCAGGCGATGGCCGTCAAGCCTGCCAGCCCCAGCAGCCACCAGGGCCAGGCCTCCCCCGCCAGCGGCAGGGCGTGGGTCAGGGCCAGCAGCAGGGCGGCGGCCGACACCAGGTGCAGACGCTTCCAGGCCTGGTAGCGGGGCCGGCCGAAGAAGCCGAAGGTGGGGGCGAGGAACAGCACCATCGCCAGCCAGGCCAGCCAGCCGAGCCAGATGGCGCCTCGGGAGAAGGGCGGAAAGAGCACCTCCACCGCCACCGGCAGTCCCTGCGGCACCGCCGCCAGTGCCAGCGCCAGGGCGTGGACCATCAGCAGCACGAAGGCGCCGAAGCCCAGGGCGTGGTGCAACCGCCAGAGCCGGGCCAGCCCCCCGAAGGGACGGTCCCACCCCGGCACCCGGACGCTGATCGCTGCCGCCAGCAGCATCATGGCAAGGCCCAGGATCCCCGTGGCACGGCCAGCCCACGCCAGCCAGTCGCCGGCATCGTTGGCGGGCCACCCCAGCCGCGGCAGTGCCACCACCAGCGGCAGCAGCACGGCCACCGCCAGGGCGAGATCGCCCGCTCTCGGATGGTGTCGCATCCTCCCTCCCCTGCCCCGGTGTCATCCTCCCATTGTTGTCCTGATGGTGCCGGGATCAATGGAAAGCGTCACGAGTCGACGCTTCCTTGATCCCGGTCAGCCAGGACAGGCCAGGGACGCCGAAGGCCTCGCCATCAAGGCATGTGACGCCTTGTCGCACCCGGCTTGACCTGTGTCATGCCATGGGGATTGCCAGGGTCCACACTGAAGGTCCGACACATCACCTCACTCCCTGATTCAGGAGGTCACATGGCACGTCAAGACAAGGGCGCCACCCCCTGGCTGGTCCTGGGGTTGCCCGTCGCGCTGGGCCTCGCCTGGATCACCCAGGGAACCGGGGTGATCGAGGACGACCCGGAACGCAACATCTCGATCCCCGATCAGCTGACCCTGCCGCTGCAGGTCCAGGCCGCCTATAACGAGGAGCAGATCTACTTCAGGTATCGCTGGCCCGCAGAACAGGCCCATGTCTACCATGACATGCTTCGCTACACGGATGGCGAGTGGGTCCGCCACGGCAACTCCCGGCCGGGCCCCGATCCCGATGGCACCTACGAGGATCGGGTCGCCATGCTGGTGGACGACGGCGGCGTCCCCGACTTCGGTCGCTATGGCGGCTACATCACCGTGGGTGACCGGATGCGCTTCTTCAGCGACTCGGCGAGCCCGGCAGAGGTCTCGGAGCACCCCCACCTCGGGCAGCAGCTGGGGCACAGCGACGTCCGCAAGTACCTGCCCGCCACCCGCACCGACCAGAACGACTGGCGAAGCGTGGCGGATGCCGATGTCCTCGCCGCCCAGCGTGAAGCCGGCTATTTCCTCGACCTCTGGCACTGGCGGGCCGGGCGCTCCAACCCCATTGGCGCCTCGGATGACCAGTGGGTCGGCGAATACCGCAACAGCGATGCCGGCTCGGGGCCCTATACCACCAACTGGGATGGCGACAACGACCAGCCACTCTGGATGCTCGACCCCGAGGAAACGGGCCAGCGTGCCTTGCGCTGGGAGGACGTGGTATCCGGAGAGGTCGATTTCGACGGCCTTTACTACCTGTCGGAAGAGAACCGGACCGACTTCGATCCCGACCATGACTGGCAGGAGGGCGACGTCATCCCTCGCCGCCTGCTGCGCCAGCCCGAGGGCTCTCGGGGCAGCATCGCCGTCCACGGCCAGGCACGCTGGGAGGACGGCTACTGGGACGTGACCCTGGTGCGCGACCTGGACACCGGCAACCCGCTGGACGACAAGATCCTCACCGAGCAGGGGATCTATGACGTCGGCATCGCCGTCTACCGCAATGCCACCGGCAGCCGCTGGCACTATGTCTCCCATCCCTACTCCCTGGGGCTGGGGCGTGATGCCGACCTCCAGGCCGTCAGTTTCTCCGGTAGTTCGCCCGACTGGAGCGATGACTGGTTCGACATGACCCTCTTCTATCCCGGGCAGGTTGACTGGCCGCTGCTGATCAGCCGCGCCCATGCCGGTGCGGAGGACATCGCCGAGGGCACCCCGGTGCGCACGCGCCACAGCGAGAAGCAGCTGGCGCTCTATGGGGTGGAGATGGAGTTCAATGACGCCATCACCTGGCGGTGGTGGATGACCCTGTTGGCCGGACTGGTCGCCATGCTCGGCGTGACCCTCGCCCTGCTCCCCGGCTTCCGTTCGAATCGTGAAGGAGACCGCTCATGACAGGCATGCACCATATGCTCGTCCACTTCCCGGTAGGCTTCTGGGCACTCGCCACCCTGATGATCCTGGTCGGCGCCCTGCTGCCCGGCCGGATGGCCGAACTCAGTCGCGCCGCCCTGCTGCCGGTCCTGGTCCTCAGCCTGCTCGGCGCCCTGGCCGCCATCGTCACGGGGTTCCTGGTCTGGCCACTGGAGGCCAGCACGCACAGTCCGCTGGCCCGCAATCACATCCTGATGGCACTCTGGTCGCTGGGTATCTTCGCCATGCTGACCGTGCTCGTCTGGCGCGCGGGCAGCGCGGCCTTCGACGGGGCACGGCGCTGGGTGCTGGTGATCCTGGCATTGATCGGCGGGCTCTTCTTCGCCGCTGCCGGCACCCTGGGTGGCCATCTTGTCGGTGCTCCGACGCTGTTTTCCGATGTGCTCGGCCTGATGGGGTGGGAGGTCTATACCACCTTCTACAGCCCCTTCTGGGTCAGTGCCGTGATGGTGCTCATCGGGATCGCCTGTGCCGTTGTGGGGCTCAAGGGGCGCCGCACCGCCAGCTGATCCCCCACCCTGCCCTGCCGCCATGAAGAAGGCCCCGCATCAGCGGGGCCTTCTTCATGGCGGCGGACTAACCCGGCCTACTCGAAGCTGAAGCGCGGTGCCGGGGCGTCCGGCAGCAGGGCTGCGCAGGCGCGCACCCGCTCCAGCAGCGCGCCGTGAGTGGGCGCCAGCAGGTTGACGTGGGCCAGCTTGCGACCGGGGCGCTCGCTCTTGTCGTAGCGGTGCAGGTGGGCATCCGGCAGGGCCAGGATCTCGGCCGCCTCGCCCTCCCGGCCGATCACGTTGACCATGCAGGTCGGCATGCGCGCCGTGGTGTCGCCCAGCGGCAGCCCCTGGATGGCACGCAGGTGGTTCTCGAACTGGCTGGTCACCGCGCCATCGATCGACCAGTGGCCGGAGTTGTGCACCCGGGGCGCCATCTCGTTGGCCAGCAGGCTGCCATCGGCGCACTGGAAGAGCTCCAGGGTCAGCACGCCCACGTAGTCGAGCTCGTCGAGCAGCGAGCGGATGTAGCCGTCGGCGACCCGCTCGACCCCCTCGTCCAGGTCCGGCAGGGGCGCGATGGAGTAGCGCAGGATCCCGTCCACGTGCTGGTTCTCGGCCATGGGATAGAAGGCCACCTCGCCGTCGCGGCCACGCACGGCGATGATCGACACCTCGCGCACGAAGTCGACGAAGGCCTCCACGACCAGCCGCGGGTGGTTGATCGCTCGCCACGCCTCGTGCGCCTCGGCCGGGTCGCGGAGTACCGCCTGACCCTTGCCGTCATAGCCCTCGGTAACCGACTTGGCCACCACCGGGCAGCCCAGCTCGCGGGCCGCGGCCTCCAGCTCGTCGGCGTGCTCGACCAGGCGGTAGGCGGGGGTGGGGATGCCCAGGCGATCGAACAGCGCCTTCTCCTCGGCGCGGTTCTGGCAGACGCGGATCGCCTCGCTGGAGGGATAGACCGGCCTGACCTCCTCGATGGCCTGGACCAGCGAGACCGGCAGGTGCTCGAACTCGTAGGTCACGAGATCCACCTTCTCCAGGAAGGCCTCGAGATGCTTGCGGTCGGTATCGATCATCACGTCCCCGATGCCGGCACTGGGGTGCCCGGTGGTGTCGAGGAAGGTGAAGTGGTTGGCCAGCGGATAGCCGGCGAGCGCCAGCATCCGGCCGAGCTGGCCGGCACCCAGGACTCCGATATTCATGGTTGGCTCCTCACTCATCGCTGTCGATCAGGGCTGCGGACGCGGGTCGGGCCGGGGATCAGGGTGGTCCAGCACCGTGCGGGTCTGCTCGGCACGGAAGGCCTCCACCGCGGCCCGCACCCCGGCATCCTGCAGGCCCACGATCTGCGCGGCCATCAGCCCCGCATTGGTGGCGCCGGCCTTGCCGATGGCGAGCGTCCCCACGGCGATGCCGCCGGGCATCTGCACGATGGACAGCAGCGAGTCCAGGCCCTTGAGTGCCTTGGATTCCACCGGCACGCCGAGCACCGGCAGCGCCGTCTGGGAGGCCACCATGCCCGGCAGGTGGGCCGCCCCGCCGGCACCGGCGATGATCACCGAAAGGCCCCGCTCGGCCGCGCTCTTGGCGTAGTCGAAGAGCAGGTCAGGGGTCCGGTGGGCCGAGACCACCCGGGTCTCGCAGGGCACGCCCAGTCGCTCGAGCATCGTCACCGCATGCTCCATCACCGGCCAGTCGGACTTCGACCCCATGATCACGCCGACCTTCGGCGCCTGTGTATCGGACTGCATGGCCTGCTCCTCGGCGGCTGCCTCTGTGCGGGAAAGAGTGCGGAAAGGAAAGCCGGACATTCTAGCGCTGCGGGCCTGCACCGTCATCTTGACCAGTCGGACAGCCGCTCCCCCTCCCCTGCTGTCGCCGCATCAAGACACCCGTTTGCATGCTGGATGCGATATTGGTTGCTAGCTTCAATGTGAGAAGGCCGCAAGGACAAGCCCACCTGGAAACTCTCAAGGAGAATGATCATGAAGCGTTCACTGATTTTCACTTCGGTACTGGCCGGCTCACTGCTGCTTGTCGGCTGCGACTCCGACAGCGAACCGACCGACCAGGCCACACAGCAGGAGCAGGAAGAGGCGGCCGAGCAGGAGCTCCAGCAGGCGGAAGAGTCGGCCGAGCAGACTGCCGACCAGGCTTCTGACGACACTGCCGAGACCACCGGCGACGCCGAGACGGAAGGGGCTGTCGACGACGACACCCAGGCCGACGCGGCCGCCGACGAGGAAACCGCCAGCGAGGAAACCGGCGAGGCCGAGGCTGACCCCGATGCGGACGCCGAGTCCGAGGCCGATGCGGACACCGAGTCCGAGGCCGATGCGGACACCGAGTCCGAGGCCGGTGCAGACGCCGAGTCCGAGGCCGATGCGGACGCCGAGGCCGACCCCGATGCGGACGCCGAGTCCGAGGCCGATGCTGACACCGAGTCCGAGGCCGAGACTTCCACCTCCCAGTAAGCCGACCGGCCGAAACGACTGGGCCCGCCCGGCATTCCCGGGCGGGCCCAGTGCGTCCTGCCATGCCCCTCAGCCGACCGAGGCCCTCGCCTCGCGGCGGCTGGCCAGCCAGTTGCCGGCCAGCCCCAGCACCATCACCGCCACGCCGGCCACTTCCACCATCAGGTTGGGGTAGAAGGCCGCGACGATCGCCGGCAGCAGCACCATGCGCACCGGCCAGGACATCCAGGTGAAGAGGAAACCTTCAAGGGCCGCGGCGAAGGCCCCCAGGGCCAGGAAGCCGATGAACGCGGTCCATACCAGCACCGGCAGCGACCCGCCCATGATGATCTCCGGGTTGTAGACCATGAACAGCGGGATCAGGTAGAGCCCCTTGGCGAACTTCCAGGCCTGGAAGCCGGTCTCCATGGGCTTGGCCCCGGCGATGGCCGCGCCGGCGAAGCCGGCCAGGGCGATGGGCGGCGTGACGTTGGAGTCCTGGGAGTACCAGAACACCACCAGGTGGGCGATCAGCAGCGGCACGCCGAACTCGGCGGTCAGCGCCGGCCCCACCAGCACGATCAGCACGATGTAGCTGGCGGTGACCGGCAGGCCCATGCCCAGCACCAGGCTGGCCAGCAGCACCATCACCAGCGCCAGCAGCAGGTTGCCGCCGGAGAAGGCCATCATCATGGAGGAGAACTTCAGCCCCAGCCCGGTCAGGCCCACCACGCCGACGATCACGCCGGCCACGGCACAGGCCATGGAGACGGCCACGGCATTGCGCGCGCCCAGTTCCAGGCCGCCGACCAGCTTGACCAGGCCGGCCTTCAGCGCCTCGCGCAGGGTCTCCCCGGTGACCTTCTGCCCCTCGCGGGGTGCGATGAACAGGAACCACACCGCGAAGCGCAGCACCGCCACGGCCAGCATGGTGAGGATGGCGTAGTAGCCCACCCGCATCGGCGACATGTTCATCACCAGCAGCCACACGAGCACCAGCAACGGCAGCAGGAAGTGCCAGCCGGCGCCCATCACGTCGCGCATCTGCGGCAACTCGGAGCGCGCCATGCCCTGCATGCCCTGCTTCAGGGCAATGATGTGCACGAAGAGGTAGACGGTGGCGAAGTACATGATCGCCGGCAGGATGCTGACCTTGACCACCTCGAGGTAGGGCATCCGGGTGTACTCGGCGATCAGGAAGGCCCCCGCCCCCATCAGCGGCGGCATGATCTGCCCGCCGGTGGAGGCGGCCGCCTCGATGCCGCCGGCCTGGTGGGGCTTGTAGCCCAGGCGCTTCATCAGCGGGATGGTGAAGGCCCCGGTGGTCACCACGTTGGCGATGGCGCTGCCGGAGATCGAGCCCATGCCCGCCGAGGCGATCACCGCCGCCTTCGCCGGGCCGCCGCGCTGACGCCCGGTGGCGGCATACGCCAGGTCGATGAAGAACTTGCCGGCGCCGGTGATCTCCAGGAAGGCCCCGAACAGCACGAAGATGAAGATGTAGGTGGCCGCCACGCCCATGGGCAGACCGAAGATGCCTTCCTGGCCCAGGTAGAGCTGGCCGACCAGGCGGTCCAGGTTGTAG
This sequence comes from Halomonas rhizosphaerae, assembly GCF_030010555.1. Taxonomy (GTDB): domain Bacteria; phylum Pseudomonadota; class Gammaproteobacteria; order Pseudomonadales; family Halomonadaceae; genus Halomonas; species Halomonas rhizosphaerae. Next base: position 71,641 of record NZ_JASCQP010000024.1, on the reverse strand, counting down.
CCGCGGTGCTCGAGGATGCCGGGCAGGAACTGGCCCAGCCACGGCAGCTCGCCACGTGGGCCGGCGAAGGCGTAGAGGATGGCGACCATCCCGATGATGGTCATGCCCAGGCCCACCGCCCGGCGCGCCGCCTCCAGCACGGTGATGGTGGCGATGCAGCCGACCACGATGTCGGTCTGGCTCCAGAAGCCGGCGCGGTTGATGATCTCGTCGAGGTAGAGCACCAGGTAGCCGCCGGTGATCAGCGCCCCGCCGAGGAAGACCGCGTCGACCAGTCCGCTGACGGGCCCGCGATCATGCTTCGGCCCCAGCAGCGGGAACATCAGGAAGGCCAGCATCATGATCAGCATCAGGTGGATGCTGCGCTGGTAGAAGAGGCCCAACGGCTGGATGCCGGCGGAGTAGAGCTGGAACAGTGACAGTCCCACCGCCACCAGGGTGATCAGCCACAGCACCGGGCGGGAATGGTTCGCCTGGCTGCCGGGAATGATGGGGGAGGTACCCGAATCGCTCATCGTGGTTCTCTCGCAGGGTTGTCGTTCAGTCGGGGGAGGCGGCGGGCAGGGTCAGGCGGATCGTCACCCGCCGGTTCTCGGCCAGGCCGCTCAGGCTGACCCGGGTGCCGTCGATCACCAGGCGGTGGTCGACGCGCAGGGCGCCCACCCGCAATCGGTAGGCGTTACCCGGTACCGGCTCGTCGATCGCCTCGATCCAGTAGCCGCCCTCGCCGTCGGAGACCTGGCGGCCGCGCCCGGGAATATGGTCCAGCCCCGCGGCGAAGTCGGGCAGGTGGCTACGCTCGAGCACCATGCGACCCTCCCGGTGACGATAGCAGTCCAGCACCGGGAATCCCTCGACCGAGTGGTTCCACTCCAGGCACCAGCCCTCCCCCTCGGGCATCGGCACGCTCACCAGGCGCTCGCCGTCGGCGTCCAGCACCTCCAGCCGAGCCTGGTCGACCGCGAACGCTGGGCTACCGGCCGCCAGGCCCGCACAAAGCAGCAGGGCGGGCAGCCTGGCCCGCCCTGCTTTCAGGCACGAATCACGCATCGCCTCAGGGACGCTGGTGATCCTGGATCTCGGCACCCACTTCCTCGTAGTAGCGCAGCGCGCCCGGATGGAAGGGAACCGGGGTCGACTCCGCGCTGAACTCCACGGTGGTATCGTTGGCCGCCGGGTGGATGGCGATCAGCTCGTCGGTGTACTCGAAGAGGACCTTGGTGATCTGGTAGGCCAGCTCCTCGTCCATCTCGCTGCTCACCGCCAGCACGTTGGGGATACCGATGCTCTGCACCGCCTCGTCCATGCCCTCGTAGAGGCCCGCTTTCAGCTTGTAGGCGGCGAACACGGGCTCGGCTTCCCTGGCCTTGTCGATCTCCTCCTCGGTCAGGCCGATCAGGCGGATGTCGCGGGTGGTGGCCAGGTTCATGATCGAGCTGGTGGGCGGCCCCACGCTCCAGAAGCCGGCGTCGATGTCGCCGTCGCGGATGGCGTCGGCGGTCTCGTTGAAGTTCAGGCGCCGCGGGTCGAAGTCGTCATAGGTGATGCCGTTGGCCTCGAGCAGGGCCTGGGCGTTGACCTCGGTGCCGCTGCCCGGCGCGCCCACGGAGACCGTCTTGCCCTCGAGGTCGGCGAGCGACTCGATGCCGGAATCGGCCAGGGTGACGATCTGGACGGCGTTGGGGTAGATGGAGGCCAGCGCGCGGATGTTCTCCAGCTGGCGGCCCTCGAAGTCGCCGGTACCGTTGTGGGCCTGGTAGACGGTGTCGGCCAGCGCCAGGGCAAGGTCGGAGTCCCCCCGCCACACCAGCCCCATGTTCTCCACGGAGGCACCGGTCACCTCGGCCACGGCCTCGTAGCCCTCGATATGGTTGCCGATCAGCTCGGCCAGGCCACCCCCGTAGGGATAGTAGGTACCGCCGGTACCGCCGGTGGCGATGGAGAGCTGCTGGGCAGCAGCCAGGGGGGCCGTGGCCATCAGCGTGGCGGCGGCGGCGTACTTGCGAAATCGCATGGCAATCCTCCGATCCTGGGACCAGGTTTGTTGTGAATTGTAGCGGCGCCGGCATCTCGTGGCGCCTCGCCTCACGCTAGCATGGTCGCTGCGTGAGAACCCAATGCCACTATTTCTACGTTCCCGGGGATTTTCGGCAATTCATCCAAGGTCGAACCCTGTCCTCATTCCTCGACCAGCGCCTTCACCTTGTCGACGATATGCGCCCCGATGGGGATCGCCGAGGTGGCCGCCGGCGACGGGGCGTTGCCCACGTTCACGGTGCGTGGCGTGTTGACGAACAGGAAGTCGTCCACCAGCTTGCCGTCGCGGGACACCGCCTGGGCCCGAACCCCGGCCGGATAGGGGCCCAGGTCCTCCAGCCCCAGGCTGGGGCAGTACTTGCGCACCAGCTCGAGATAGCCCCGCTTGTGCAGCGAGTTCTTCATCTCCGTGAGGCCCGGGCGCAGGTTGCGGCCCAGCACCTTGAGGATGCCCGGGTCGCTGAACATCCTCGCCATGTCACCGAGCGACACGTCACGCCGGCGGTAGCCCTCGCGCTTGAAGGCCAGCACCGCATTGGGGCCCACGGTGACGGAACCGTCGATCATCCGCGTCAGGTGCACGCCCAGGAAGGGCATGGAGGGATCCGGGATCGGGTAGATCAGGTGGTTGACGATGTCGTTGTGCGTCTCCGGCAGCCGATAGTACTCGCCGCGGAAGGGACAGATGGTGAAGCCGGGATCCTGGCCCAGCATGCGTACCACCCGATCGGCCATCAGCCCCGAGCAGGTCACGAGATAGCGCCCGGTGAACTCGCCGGCGCCGGTGGTCACCACCACCTCCTGGCGTCGTTCCTCCAGGGCGGTGACCTCGGCCATGTAGCGGATCTCGCCGCCCCTCCGCTCGAACTCGGCGGCCATGGCCCGGGTCACCGCGGCGTAGTCGACGATGCCGCTGGAGGGCACGAAGATGCCGCCGACCCCGGTGATATTGGGCTCGCGCTCGGCGAGTGCCTCGGGCCCCAGCCACTCGCGCTCCAGGCCGTTGGCCTCGGTGCGTTCCCACAGCGCCTGCATGCGCCGCATCTCCAGGTCGTTGGTGGCCACCAGCAGCTTCCCGCAGCTGTCGTAGGGGATGCCATGGACGTCGCAGAAGGCCTTGGTGGCCCGGTTGCCCCCCAGGCAGAAGCGCGCCTTGAGGCTCCCGGGGGTGTAGTAGACGCCGGCGTGGATCACGCCGCTGTTGTGGCCGGTCTGGTGGCGCGCCGCCTCGCGCTCCTTCTCCACCACCAGCATGCGGCGATCCGGATAGGCCTGCTTGAGCTGCATGGCGGTGGACATGCCCAGGATGCCCCCGCCGATGATGATGAAATCGTACATGCCGTCCTCGCTCCTCCAATGAGACGGCCACGCCGTCGTCACGGCGTGGCCTCGTCAGTCTAACCCCTCGGTCGGGTTCCGGCGCCTCAGACCTGGCGCGGGTTGCGCAGGGTCTTGGCATGGGTGAAGTAGCCCCGCTGGCGCATCAGCTCGCGACGCAGCTCCGGATGTGCCTTGAAGCGGTCGCGGCCATGCAGCCAGAAGTGGTTGTTGATCAGCAGGAAGCTGCCCACCGGATTGGGCACCGAGAGGATCGCCGGGCTGTTCTCGAGCGACTCGGAGAGGTCGGTCAGCCAGTTGCCCTCCTCGAAGTCCTTGGGCTGCACGAACTGGTCGATGTAGGACATGATCGGCAGGCCGCTGGCGTCCACGTCGAAGACCGCATGGTAGACGTCCTTGGCGACGTTCTTGCTGGGCGGTGCGGTCCAGCGCATCGCCCGGCGCGCCAGCGGATGGTGGTAGAAGCGCTCCAGCCCCTCCCAGTCGTCCAGGTGCAGCAGCAGCGAGTTGCCGCCCTCCATGTGCTGCTCGTCGATCTTCATCATCAGCACGTAGTCGGTGTCCTGCTCGACGAAGGTGCCGTCGTTGTGCAGCTCCATCACCCGGTGGGGCTGGCGCAGGTAGCTGTCGGACTCGTCGACGTTGCGCACCACGAAGCGGGCATAGTACTGGCCGCTCATGGCGTCGTAGTTGGAGCGACCCATCAGGTGCGCCACGGCGGTGGCGAACTTGACCATCTCGTCGGCCTGCTCGACGGAGCCGAGCCCTTCGGGAACCACCTGGAAGCCACCGGTGGCGCGATCCACCAGGGTGTTGACCAGCACCGGCTGCAGGGTGTTGTCGCAGAGGTCATCGAGGATCCTCGCCACCCGGAAGCGCAGCATGGACTTGTACTCCAGGGCCTGCACCGGCCACTCGACCACGGCCTCGAGGAAGGCCTCGACCACCTCGCGGCTGACGGTCAGCTGCAGCAGGCGCGGCGACTGGGCGGAAGGCGCCAGCGTGAAGCCGCGGATATCGGCGGGCAGGGGCATGGCGGTCTCGGGAAGTTGGGTCAGTACGGTCATGTCAGGGGCTCCATGGCATTACGTGGACACAATCTAAAAATATCTACATTTTTTATTTTTGTCAAAAATAAAGGACGGCCATTGGCCATCCTTTGCGCTCTGTGTTCGATGGCCGCCCCGGGCTCCCGGGGCGGCCGCCTGCAGGGCCGAGGGATCAGCGACCGGGATAGGGGTCCGCGCCGGCCAGCTCGCGCTTCATCATGGTATCGCTGTAGGCGACGCCATAGCGGTTACGCGACCAGGCATAGAGGACCAGGCCGATCGCCATCCAGCCGGCGAACATGAACCACTCGATGGTGGAGAGCGCCGAGGGGCTGCCCGGCAGGTACATGCCGATCAGCATCACCGACAGGATCACCGACAGGGCCCCCACGGTCTTGCCACGGCGGACCCGGAAGGGGCGCGCCATCTCCGGCTCGCGCCGGCGCAGCACCACGAAGGAGAGCGCGACGAAGAGGTAGGCGATGACGATGCCCAGGCCGCCGGCCACCACCAGCCAGACCAGCGCCTGGCGGCCGAAGAAGGGCGCGATGGAAGAGAGCACCCCCATCACCAGGATGGCGTTGGTCGGGGTGCGGTGCTTCGGGTGCAGCTTGGCCAGGAAGGCCGGCAGCATGCCGGAGTGCGCCAGCGCGTAGATGGCCCGCGAACCGCCGATGTAGAAGGCGTTCCAGCTGGTGATGATGCCCGCGATGCCGGCCAGGATCATCAGGTTGCCGGCCCAGGGCGCCTGGAAGGCTGCCTGCATGGCATCCGGCACCGCCAGGGAGCTGGCGCCCAGCGCCTCGGGATCGAGCATCAGCGCGGTCCCCAGGATGATGAAGGAGTACCAGAACACCGCCAGGATCACCGAGATCATCAGCACCCGGCCGATCTCGCGGAACGGCAGGTTGATCTCCTCGGCGGCCTGCGGGATCACGTCGAAGCCGACGAACATGAAGGGCACCATGATGATCACCATCATGATGCCGCCCATCACGCCCTCCTCGACGCTGAACAGCGGCTGCATGGTCTCGGTGCTGCCCTGGAAGAGGGCGCCGGTGATGAACAGGATGCCGACCGCCAGGATCAGCAGCGTCACCACCTTCTGGACCAGGGCGGCGGTGCGCACGCCGATGTAGTTGATCCACATCATCAGCACCGACCCGGCCACGCCGACGGCGACCCAGGTGGCCTTCACGTCCCAGCCGGCGATGTTCCACATCTGCCCCACGGCATAGTTCGGGAAGAGGTGCTCCACCACGGTGGGCAGCGCCACGGCCTCGAAGGCCACCACGCTCACGTAGCCCAGGGTGATGGCCCAGGTGCAGAGGAAGGAGGCGAAGTGCCCCATGGCCCGGTAGCTGTAGACGTGCTCGCCCCCGACCTGGGGCATCGCCGAGGCCAGCTCGGCGTAGGTCAGGCCCACCAGCACGATGATCAGTCCGCCGATCAGGAAGGCGGTGATCGCTCCCAGGCTGCCGGCCGACTGGATCCAGCTGCCGGTCAGCACGATCCAGCCCCAGCCGATCATGGCGCCGAAGGCCAGGGCCAGCACATCCTTTCGGGCTAGGACTCGCGTCAGGTGCGTCTCCGTGGACGTCTCGTTGTTCATGTCAGCCTCTTGGTCAGTTGTCGATTGTCATGATGTAAGATTTTTTCACGAAACATCGACAAAAATAGTAAACGAAGGACAAACGTTCAAGAAATATTGAACACCCGGCGACTAGACATTTGTCGCAGCCACCCCCATGCAAGTCGCGGAATCCCCCACAAGTCAGGGCGATGCCTCCCCTCGGGAGGCCTTGCAATATAAGGATATGCGTATCCAGAGACTGCCACCCGCGCCACTTGCCGGCCATCGGCGGAGCCGCCCGGAAGTTCGATATTCTGCACACCCTGCCTCGGGCCGCAACCCCGCGACGGGCCCCCGTATCCCACCAAAGAATCATCGAATCGATACTGGCAAAATCGCCGTATAGACCCCATAGTGTGGCTGTCGAAACCGCCCACTGGAGCATCATGAGCACGGCACGTCACACCGCCCACGCGGAACTCACCGACCCCCCGCGAAGCTGCCCTGACCTCGATGTCAGGGACCTGGAAAAGCGTACACGCCTCATGCGCATCATCACGCGACTGATCGCCGTGTCGGACCTCGGTAGCCGAGAGATCGCACGCCGCGCCGGTCTGCCGATGCAGAAGATCAGCGACCTCCTCTCGGGGAAGCTGGAGCACCTCTCCGTCGACGAGCTTCGCCTCGTCTACCGCACCATCGACCCGAGCGGCTCACCGCCCTGATCGCCCCTCCCGCGGGAGGCCGGCACGATGACGAACAGCGAACGCTCCGCCCTGCAGGCGGGGCGTTTTTTCTTGCCTGCCCGGAGAAAAATCCCTTACGCCTCAATGGCTTGCCGTAACATTACGCCAGGATTAAGAGCTTGCTAACGATCTCTTGATCGACATCAAGTGCCTAGACCTTGGTCGCAGGTAGCCTTCCGGTATCACCCCCTGACCCGTCGTGCGGAAATTCCGCCCCACCCAGGCCACCGGAGGCGCCATGGACCCCATTCGCCGCACCCTGCTCGGCCAGCTGGCCCGCCTCAGCGCGGGCGCCGCGATGGTGCCGCTCTCGAGCGTCGCCAGCGCCCGCATCAACCAGCAGCCACCCCGTCGCGAAGGCGACCCCGGCAAGCGCTACGGCATGCTCATCGACCTGCGCCAGTGCATCGGCTGCCAGGCCTGCACCGTGTCGTGCCATATCGAGAACGCCGCCCCGCTGGGCAGCTTCCGCACCACCGTCTCCCAGTACGAGGTCGCGCACCAGGAGACCGGTGAGGTCGCCACCTTCATGCTGCCGCGCCTGTGCAACCACTGCGAGAACCCGCCCTGCGTGCCGGTGTGCCCGGTGGAGGCCACCTTCCAGCGCCAGGACGGCATCGTGGTGGTGGACAGCGACCGCTGCGTGGGCTGCGCCTACTGCGTCAACGCCTGCCCCTACGACGCCCGCTTCATCAACGAGCGCACCCAGACCGCCGACAAGTGCACCTTCTGCGCCCACCGCCTGGAAGCCGGCCTGCTGCCGGCCTGTGTGGAGAGCTGCGTGGGCGGCGCGCGGATCATCGGCGACATGCGCGACCCCGAGAGCCAGATCAGCCGCATGATCGCCGAGCATCGCGAGGAGCTGATGGTGCTTCAGCCCGAGAAGAACACCCTGCCCCAGGTCTTCTACCTCGGCATGGACGAGCGCTTCGTCACTCGCCCCGACGCCGAGCCGGTGGCCCTGGACGTCCTCGACCCCCACGGCCAGGAGATGGGCTATGAATTCCGCCATTGAGCTGCTCGCCCCGCGCTACGACATCGCCTGGTACCCCTGGGCGGTGCAGTACTTCTTCCTGATCGCGCTGTCCTACGCCACCCTGTGGCTGGCCGTCCCGGCGCTGGTGTTCGGCAAGCAGCGCTGGCTGCCCACCGCGCGCCTGGCGCTGCTCGCCTGCCTCACCACCACCCTGGTGGCCCCGGTGGCCCTGCTCGCCGACCTGCACCAGCCGCTGCGCTTCTGGCACTTCTACGCCTATGCCAACAGCCACTCCTGGATGTCCATCGGCAGCCTGATCCTGCCCCTCTACGTGGTGGGCGTGATCGTGCTGGCCTGGCTCGCCTGGCGCCCGGCGCTGCAGGCCCATCGTCAGGTCCCCGGGCTCAGTGGCCTGGTCGCCCGCTGGGTGTCGCTGGGTGATGCCCCCACCCCGCGCGCCCTGCTGGTGCTGGTGGGTCTGGGTACCCTGGCCCTCTCCACCGGCATCATGCTCTACACCGGCGCCGAGGTGGCCATCGTCAAGGCCCGCCCGCTGTGGCACACCGTGTGGCTGCCGCCGATGTTCGTGGCCACCGGCTTCATCGCCGCCAGCGGGCTGATCCTGGTGCTCAATCGTGTGGCCGGTGAGCGCAGCACGACGGTCAGCAGGCAGATGCTCAAGGTGCTGCTGGGGGCCTGCCTGTTCGCCGGCATGATCGCCGGCAGCTGGTTCCTCGACGGCATCAACGCCAACGTCGGCTCCGTGGCCGCGGCCATGGAGTCGGTGCGCGGCAGCGCCGAGTGGCGCAGCACCGCCCTGTGGGGTGGCCTCACCGGCGTGGTCCTGTTCGGCGCCGTGCTCACCCTGCTCACCCGCCCCGCCTCACGCCGCCCGGCACTCCATGCCTGGGCCTGGGTGCTCGGCCTGGTGGCCCTGCACGTCGGCTGGATGTTCCGCTGGGTGGTGCTGATGGACGTGCAGACCGTGGCCCGCCACAGCGCCGGCTTCCACCACTACGGCATTCCCGCCGGCTCTTCCGGCATCCTCGGCATCGTCGGCACCTTCGGCCTGTGGCTCGCCGCCCTCCTGCTGGTCGACCTCTTCGTGCCGTGGCGCCAGGCCCGCCAGGGCGGCAGTGCCGCCGACATCTCCCCCGCCGAACCGGCATCACATGACGTTGAAGGAGCGCCCAGCCATGGATAAGTCACGTCGTCGCTTCATCCAGGGCGCCGTCGCCGCCGGCGGCGCCGCCACCTTCGCCGCCGGCTACTCCGACCCGTTGCTCAAGATGGGCAAGGGCGTCACCGGCAGCGCCGGCGAGAAGCCCGAGCACCGCATCCATGGCAACGCCCTGGCGCCGGAGTACACCGTCGACCCCGAGAGCGGCGAGCTGACCCTCAACCCGGACCAGCGCGTGGCCTTCACCGTCTGCTACGGCTGCACCACCAAGTGCGGCGTGCGGGTGCGCGTGGACAACGACACCGACCAGGTGCTGCGTGTCTCCGGCAACCCCTACCACCCGCTCTCCGCCGACGAGCACCTGCCGATGCGCACCCCGGTGGTCGAGGCCCTGCGCGGGCTGAGCGCCCATGGTGACCAGGGCCAGCAGAACCGCTCCACCGCCTGCGCCCGCGGCAACGCCATGATGGCGCAGATCGACAGCCCCTTCCGCGTCACCCACTGCCTCAAGCGGGTGGGCGAGCGCGGCGGTCGCCAGTGGCAGAAGATCTCCTTCGAGCAGCTGATCGAGGAGATCTGCGAGGGGGGCGACCTGTTCGGCGAGGGCGACGTGGACGGCCTGCGCGCCATCCATGACCACGACACCCTGATCGACCCGGAGAACCCCGAGTTCGGCCCGAAGGCCAACCAGCTGATGGTGATGGAGGCCACCGACTACGGCCGCTCCGCGCTGCTCAAGCGGTTCACCATGAACGCCTTCGCCACCCGCAACTATGGCCACCACGGCTCCTACTGCGGCCTGGCCTATCGCATGGGCGCAGGCGCCGTGATGGATGACCTGGCCAAGAACGCCCATACCAAGCCGGACATCCAGAACGCCCGCTTCATCCTCTACGTGGGCACCGCCCCCAGCCAGGCCGGCAACCCCTTCAAGCGCCAGGGCCGCCTGATCGCCCAGGCGCGCGCCGCCGGCACCCTGGATTACGTGGTGGTCGACCCGGGCCTCAACGCCTCGGCATCGCATGCCGCCGATCACAACCGCTGGGTGCCGATCCGCCCGGGCAGCGACAGCGCCCTGGCCATGGGCATGATCCAGTGGCTGCTCGACAACGAGGGCTATGCGAAGGCGTTCCTGGAGCTGCCCGGCCAGCCCGCCGCCGAAGCCGCCAATGAGGCGACCCACACCAACGCCACCCACCTGGTGATCGATACCGAGGGTCACCCGCGCCGCGGCCGTTTCCTGCGCGCCAGCGACCTGGGCCAGGCCGAGGCCGGAAGCGACGCCGACCTCCCCATGGTGGTGGCCGACGACGAGCTGGTGGCGAGCGACGCGGTGATGGCCGCCGAGCTCTTCGTCGACCGCGAGGTAGAGCTCGCCGACGGCGCGAGCGTGCGCGTGAAGAGCAGCATGGTGCTGCTGCGCGAGGCGGCGAACGAGCACAGCCTGGCCAGCTACGCCGAGCACTGCGGCATCCCCGAGGCCACCATCGTCGACCTGGCACAGCGCTTCGCCCGCCACGGCCGCCGCGCGGTGGCCAACTCCCACGGCGGCATGATGTCGGGCAACGGCTTCTACGCCGCCTTCGGCATGCAGATGCTCAACGTGCTGGCCGGCAACCACAACCGCAAGGGCGGCAGCGCCGTGGGCGGCGGCCAGTTCAACGGCGTGGGCGAAGGCCCCCGCTACGATTTGGCCAACTTCCCCGGCAAGCGCGGCCCCCAGGGCGTGTTCCTCTCCCGCTCGCGCTTCCCCTACGAGAAGTCCTCCGAGTACCAGCGCAAGGTGGCCGCCGGCGAGGACCCCTACCCGGCCCGCGCCCCCTGGCGCTCGCTGGCGCCGCCCACCCTCACCGAGCACCTGCCCTCGGCGCTGGACGGCTACCCCTACCCCATCAAGGCGGTGATCGGCTGCATGGCCAACCCCATCTATGGACAGGCGGGCCTGGAGGCGCTGATCGCCGAGAAGATCAAGGACCCGAAGCGCCTGGGTCTGTTCGTGGCCGTCGACGGTTTCCTCAACGAGACCAACCGCTACGCCGACTACATCGTGCCGGACTCGGTGATGTACGAGGTGTGGGGCTTCACCGGCTCGTGGAAGGGCAGCCTGGGCAAGATGACCACCGCCTGCTGGCCGGTGGTGGAGCCGCGCCAGCAGAAGAGCGAAGAGGGGGAGCCGGTCTCCATGGACAGCTTCTTCATCGCCGTGGCCAAGCGCCTGGGCCTGGCCGGCTTCGGCGACGACGCCATCCCCGACGCCGAGGGCAAGCTGCATCCGCTCCACCGCGCGGAGGACTTCTACCTGCGCGCCGCCGCCAATGTGGCCATGCAGGGTGAGCCACTGCCCGCCGCCGACGAGAGCGATATCGCCCACGCCGGCCTGGCGCCACTGATGCCGCGCATCGAGCGTACCCTGAAGCCCGAGGAGCACGGCCCGGTGGCCTATCTCTACGCCCGCGGCGGACGCTTCGAGGACGTCAAGGACCACTTCAAGGGCGAGAACCTCACCAGCACCTGGAAGCGCACCCTGTGCGTCTACAACGAGCAGGTCGGCACCAGCATCGACACCCGTAACGGCGAGCCCAACCGCGGCGTGCCCTTCCACGGCATGCCGAAGCTGGCCGACGGCCGCGCCATGCGCGAGGTGTTCACCGAGGAGGAGTGGCCGCTGCTGGCGTTCTCGTTCAAGTCGAACCTGATGAACTCCTACGCCATCGGCCTCGAGCGGCTGCGCATGATCAAGCCCTACAACCCGGTGTTGATGCACCGCCAGGACGCCGAGCGCTTCGGCATCACTCACGGCGATACCATCCGCATCGAGAGCCCCGGCGGCAGCGTGGTGGCACTGGCACTGGTCGGCGAGGGAGTGATGCCAGGGGCCCTGGGCATCGAGCACGGCTATGGCCACCGCGACCTGGGAGCCACCCCCCACGTGATCGACGGCGAGTCCCAGCCCGACCTCGAGTGGCTGCGGGCCGGCATCAACATCAACGACCTGGGCTTCAAGGACCCCACCCGCAGCGTGGACGGCACCTGGCTGGAGCCCATCAGCGGCGCCGCCGTGCGCCAGGGCCTGCCGATCCGCGTGACCCGGCTCGAGGCCTGACAGGCAGCGCTGTTCGGCCAGCCGAGCGGCTAGTCGCTCGAGAGATAGTGCACGCTGAACAGCGCCTCGTCATCGCACCAGACGGCGCGTGACCGGTAACCGGCACACGCCGCCAGGGCCCGGAACCCCGCCACGCTGTACTTGCAGGAATTCTCGGTATGCAGCGTCTCGTCTTCCTCGAAGGCGAAGTGCTGTCCGTCGAGGGTGATGGCCTGCTGCTGCCGGCTTACCAGGTGCATCTCGATGCGCGATGCCGGCGCATTGAAGAAGGCCCGGTGCCGGAAGGCCTCCACCTCGACGTCGGCCCCCAGCTCGCGGCGCATGCGCTCCAGCAGGTTCAGGTTGAAGGCCGCCGTGACACCCGCGGCGTCGTTGTAGGCCGCCTCCAGGATGTCGTGGTCCTTGACCAGGTCAACGCCGATCAGCACCCCGCTGCCCGGCGGCATCGCCTGGCGCAGGCGGGCCAGGAAGGCCTCGGCCTCGCGCGGCATGAAGTTGCCGATGCTCGAACCGGGAAAGAACGCCACCACCCGGCGACCCTCGACGCCCGACGGCAGCGCCAGGCGACGCGAGAAATCCCCCCAGGCGGCATGCACCTCCAGCCACGGATAGTCGGCCGCCAGGCGGCGGGTGCTCTGCAGCAGGAAGTCGCGCGAGATATCCATGCCCAGGTAGCGGCGGGGACGCATCGCTTCCAGCAGCAGCCTGACCTTGCGACTGGCGCCGCTGCCCAGCTCGACCATCAGCGATTCCGGCCCGACCAGCGCCGCGATCTCGTCGGCGACCGTGGAGAGGATGCCCTCCTCGGTGCGGGTCAGGTAATACTCGGGCTGCTCGCAGATCGACTCGAACAGCCGCGAGCCCCGCTCGTCATAGAAATACTTGGGCGACAGGGCCTTGGGCGAGCGGCCAAGCCCGATGATCACCTCCTCGCGAAACGAGGGCCCCGCCTCGTCGAGATGCTGGTCATGGAACTGCACGGCAGTGGTCATCGAGGTCCCTCGCGGGCGAAAGGTTCGGGTGGCAGGAGACGACAACACGCGGCCATCGCGATGGCGTCGTACCATCGTTTTACCTTTAGACTGAGGCGGCAACGCCGATGTCTCACCAATCTAGAGCGAACCTGACCATGCAGCAACCGCAGCAGCCCCAGGGGTTACAAGCGTTACGGGATATCGTCCTGGTCGGCGGCGGACACACCCACGTGGGCGTACTGAAGCGCTTCGCCATGAAGCCCGAACCGGGCGTCAGGCTCACCCTGATCTGCCGCGACACCCATACCCCCTACTCGGGCATGCTGCCGGGCTACGTCGCCGGGCATTACACCTACGACGACGTGCATATCGACCTGCGCCGACTGGCGGAATATGCCGGGGCACGCTTCTTCAGCGACGAGGTAATCGGCATCGACCACGCTGCCCGGACCGTGCTCTGCCGCTCGCGCCCCCCGGTCCCCTATGACTGGATGTCGATCAATATCGGCTCGACGCCGCGCGTGGAGGCGGTCAGCGGCGCCGGCGAGCATGCCGTCCCGGTCAAGCCGATCCACCAGTTCAACGACCGCTGGCAGACGCTGCTCCGGCGCCTCGAGGAGCACGCTGGCCGGACCCGTGTCGCGGTGGTCGGCGGCGGCGCCGGCGGCGTCGAACTGCTGCTGGCCATGCAGTACCGGCTGGGCAGGGAACTGGCCGCCCGGGGACGTGACCCGGCCGAGCTCTCCTTCGCGCTCTTCACCCGCGGCGAGCAGATCCTGCCGACCCACAATGCGCGGGTACGGGCGCAGTTCCGCGACACCCTGGCCCGCCGCGGCGTCGAGGTGCACACCGCCACCGAGGTCGTCGACGTCGAGGCGGGCCGCCTGCAGGCCGCCGACGGCACCTGGCACCCCGCCGACGAGATCGTCTGGGTGACCAACGCCGGCGGCGCCGCCTGGCTGCGCGGCACCCGGCTGGCCCTCGACGACGACGGCTTCATCGAGGTCGACGACACCCTGCGCTCACCATCGGACCCGCGCATCTTCGCCGCCGGCGACATCGCCCGCCAGGTCAACCATCCCCGCGAGAAGGCCGGGGTCTTCGCCGTGCGCCAGGGTCGACCGCTGGCCGACAACCTGCGCGCCGCGGTGACCGGCCGCCCCCTGGCGCCCTACCGCCCCCAGGCGAGATGGCTGGCCCTGATCAGCACCGGCGACCGCCACGCCGTGGCCTCCCGGGGCGGGCTCTGCCTCGCCGGCGACTGGGTGTGGCGCTGGAAGGACGGCATCGACCGGCGCTTCATGGCTCGATTCAACGACCTGCCGCCCATGGACGAGAACACCATGAAGGCCCCGGCCCACAGCCGGGTGGTGCTGGACGAGGAGGAGAACGCCCAGGCGATCTCGGCCATCGCCATGCGCTGCGGCGGCTGCGGGGCCAAGGTGGGCGCCTCGGTGCTCTCCCGGGCCCTCTCGACCCTCGAGCCGGTGGCGCGCGAGGAGGTGCTGGTCGGCCTGCATGCCCCGGACGACGCCGCCGTGGTGCGGGTACCGCCGGGCAAGGACATGGTGCATACCATCGACTTCTTCCGCGCCTTCATCGACGACCCCTATGTCTTCGGCCAGGTCGCCGCCAACCACGCCCTGGGCGACATCTTCGCCATGGGCGCCGAGGCGCAGACCGCCACCGCCGTGGCCACGGTGCCCCAGGGGCTCGAGGCCAAGGTGGAGGACACCGTCTACCAGATGATGCGCGGCGCCGTGGAGGTGCTCAACGAGGCCGGCTGCGCCCTGGTCGGCGGACATACCGGCGAGGGCAGCGAACTGGCACTGGGGTTTGCCGTCAATGGCCTGATCGATGCCGGCGGCGACAGCGCCCTGACGAAAGGCGGCCTCCGACCCGGCCAGGCACTGATCCTGACCAAGCCCATCGGCACCGGCACCCTGTTCGCCGCCCATGCCCGGCTCGGTGCCCGCGGGCGCTGGATCGATGCCGCCCTGGCGAGCATGTGCCAGTCCAGCCGCCAGGCGGCAAGCTGCCTGCGCGAGCACGGCGCCACCGCCTGCACCGATCTCACCGGCTTCGGCCTGCTGGGTCACCTGGTCGAGATGACCCGCCCCTCGGGCGTGGATGCCGAGCTCGACCTGGCGGCCCTGCCGCTGCTCGAGGGCGCGGAGGAGACCGTCGCCGCCGGCATCCTGAGCTCCCTGCAGCCCGCCAACGTGCGCCTGCGCCGGGCCATCCGCGACCAGGCCGACTGGGTCGAGCACCCCCGCTACCCGCTCCTCTTCGACCCCCAGACCGCCGGGGGCCTGCTGGCCAGCGTGCCCGCCGAGCGCGCCGAGGCCTGCCTGGAAGCCCTGCATGCCCTGGGCTATGCCCGGGCCAGCGTCATAGGCCGGGTCCTCGACCCCGGCGAGGCGCTGGAGCCCATCCACCTGACGGGCTGAGGGCCGAAGATAGCGTGCGGAGACTGCCGGGGCGGGACGGTATCAGGGGATCAGGCCACAGGCAGCGATGACCCGCGCCAGCCCCTCGCGCTCGGCCTCGGGCCGGAACAGGGGCGCGCGCGCCAGAACCTGCCGGCGCAGCCGGTCGACGAAGGCCGGCTCCGCCTCGGCGCGGCGCAGCCGGTCGCGCAGCGCCGCGGTATCGGCCACCGGAAAATAGCCGGCATAGTCGTCGCCCAGCAGGCCGCGGTTGCCCGGGATGTCGGAGGCCAGCACCGGCAGGCCCGCCACGCAGGCCTCGCTGACCACGTTGGCGCCCCCTTCCATGTGCGAGCTGATCACCATCAGCCGGGCCCTCGCCATCCACTGGCGCACCCGCCAGCGGGTCTGGTCACCCAGCCAGCGGTAGCGGGGATTGCCCGCCATCTCGTCACGTGCCGCCCGTGCCCAGGCATCATCCAGGGCGCCGCCCAGCTGGATGATCCTCAGGCGCGACGCCGCCGGCAACTCGCGCACCGCCAGGGCGGCACGCAGCGGGTCCTTCTCCTCGCGCAGGTGGCCCGCCACCAGCACGTCCAGGTGCCGGCGCCCCGGCGGCGGGGCACGCGGCGGCAGGGGCAGCGCCGACTGGTGGACGACCTGCAGCCGTGACAGGAAACCCGAGGGAAGGTCCTCGGCCAGGCAGTCATGCAGGCCGACCAGGGCATCCGCGGCGGCCAGGCTCTCCTGGAACACCTCGGGATGGCTGTACTGGAAGCGATAGACGTCCGTGCCCGTCAGCACCACCACCCGCGGGCAGCCCGGGAAGGCATCGCGACAGGCGAGGATGGCCGCATGGCTGCGCCAGGCATGCAGCGCCATCACCAGGTCGGGCGGCCGGCCGGCGATGTGCCACTGGCCCGTGTCGTCCTCGGGGCCAACAACCCTCACCCGGCAGCCCAGCGCTCGCAGCAGGCCCGCCCAGCGGGTCGCCGTGGCGCGGTTGCCGGCGCGTGACCCTCGACCCGCCGGGGTGATCAGGGCTACCTTCAATCCCATGCTGTCTCCTTGAAGAGGTCGAGATGCCATCCACAACACTCGGTACACCACCGACGCCACCCCGGGGCGCCGATGAGCTGGCGGAGATGCTCATCGATGCCCGCACGCGCAGCCTGGCACTGATGCGCGATACCCTCGAGGCCCGCGAGTTGGGCCCGCGCCTGGCGATCGTCAACCCGCCGCTGTGGGAGCTCGGCCACCTGGGGTTCTTCCACGACCATTTCGCCCTGCGCGGCCTCTATGGCCTGCCCGACTACCAGCTCGCCGACGCCGACCGGTTGTTCGATTCGAGCAGCATCGCCCACGACGACCGTTGGGCGCTACCGCTGCCCTCCCGCGACGAGACCCTGGACTACCTCTCGCGGGTGCAGCAGGCGATGCTCGAGCGCCTGCCCGATGGCGAGGCCAGCGCCGCCCAGAGCTATGTATACCAGCTCACCACCCTGCACGAGGACATGCACGGCGAGGCCTTCCTCTATACCCGCCAGACCCTCGGCGACCCGGCCCCGGACCTGGGCACGCCCGTTCCTGGCCAGGCTCCGGAAGAGCACCCGGAAGAAGGCCCCGCCGGCGGGCTGCCCGGCGACGTCGTCATCCCCGGCGGGCGCCACCGGCTGGGCTCCGACCAGGCCGTGCCCTTCCGCTTCGACAACGAGAAGCCGCCCCTGGAGGTCGAGGTGGCGCCCTTCTCGATCGCCCGGGCGCCGGTCACCAATGGCGAGTTCGCCGCCTTCGTCGAGGACGGCGGCTACGCGCGCCGCGAGCTGTGGAGCGAGGCCGGCTGGCAGTGGCGCGAGCACCAGGCGCTGCAGGGGCCGATCTACTGGCGCCGTGACGCCAATGGCCACTGGGAGGAGCGCTGCTTCGACCGCTGGCTGCCGCTGGCTCCCCACCAGCCGGTCGTGCACGTCAGCTGGCACGAGGCCGAGGCCTGGTGCCGCTGGGCCGGCCGGCGCCTGCCGAGCGAGGCCGAATGGGAGGTCGCCGCGAGCCGTTCGCCGTCCGCGGACGGGGGCTCGCTCGCCCCCGGCAAGCGACGCTTCCCCTGGGGCGACGCGCCGCCGGATGCCGGCTGGGCCAACCTGGACGGCTGGCGCCTGGGCCGGCTTGACGTGGCGGCGCTGCCCGAGGGCGACAGCGCCTTCGGCTGTCGCCAGATGCTGGGCAACGTCTGGGAGTGGACGGCCTCGCCCTTCGCCCCCTTCCCGGGTTTCGAGCCCGAGCTCTACCGCGACTACTCGGCCCCCTGGTTCCGGGAGGGGCGCTACGTGCTGCGCGGCGGCGCCTGGGCCACCCGCTCGCGGCTGGCCCATAACAGCTACCGCAACTTCTTCACACCGGACCGCCAGGACATCCTCGCCGGTTTTCGCACCTGCGCCCATTGAGGGCCCTGCGCCGGGGGTTCAGGACCTGCGCGGCCTATGCGTCGGCGGACACCCGTGTCCCCGCCCTTCCCTCGAGGATGGAGACGGCATCGACCAGCCGGCCGATGCCGCTGATACCGCCGGTTTCGGCAAAGTCACAGGCGGCCGCCAGCTTCGGCCCCATGGAACCGGCAGGCAGGTCCATCTCGCGGGCCTGGGCAACCGTCAGTTCGTGAACCGGTGCCGCGGCATCGGTCCCGTAATCCTGGTACACCGCCTCCACATCGGTCAGCAGCAGCAGGGCGTCGGCGCCCAGCTGGCGAGCCAGCAGCGCGCTGGCGGCGTCCTTGTCGATGACCGCCTCCACGCCGATCAGGCTGCCATCCTCCCGGCGCAGCACCGGGATCCCGCCGCCCCCGGTGCAGACCACCACCACGCCCTGGGCGAGCAACAGCTGCAAGACCCGCAGGTCCGGGATCTCCAGCGGCGTCGGCGACGGCACGACCCGGCGCCACCTGTCGCCATCCCGGGCGATGCGCCAGCCGGCCGCCGACGCCCGACGCTCGGCCTCGGCCCGTTCGTAGACCGGCCCGACGAACTTGGTGGGGGCGGCAAAGGCGGGATCCCGGGGATCCACCACCACCTGGGTCAGCAGGGTGGCCACCGGCCGATCATGGTCGAGCGCGTTCTCCAGCTCCTGCTCGATCATGTAGCCGATCATGCCCTCCGTCTCGGCCCCCAGCAGGTCCAGCGGATAGGCCTCATCCGGCTGGTAGGCGGCAGCCTGCAGCGCCAGCAGGCCCACCTGGGGGCCGTTGCCATGGGTGATCACCAGGCGGTGCCCGGCACGCACGATGTCGGCCAGTGCGCGGACCGCCACCTGCACGTTCGTCCGCTGCACCGCTGCCGTCAGCGGCTCCCCGCGCTTCAGGAGGGCATTGCCGCCCAACGCCGCCACTACCAGCATGTCAGCCTCCCCGGGTCGCGACGAGGATCCTGCTGAAGGCTCTCGAGAGCGTATGCCATGATGCTTCCCCTCCCCTGTCAGACAGGATCACGTCGGGTCGGGCAGCTCATGCAGCGCCCGCCGCCGCGGCCTCGGCCCAGCTCGGCGCCGGGGATGGCCAGCACCTCGATACCCGCCGCCTCCAGCGCCGCATTGGTGTCATCGTTGCGGTCATAGCCGACGACGACACCGGGGCTCAACGCCAGCACGTTGTTGCCGTCGTTCCACTGCTCGCGCTCCCGTTCTTCCGGGCTGTCGCCGCCGGTGGGGACCACCTCCAGCGCCGGATAGCCCAGGACGTCTGCGACCAGATCGAACAGGTGGCGCGGGTCCCGCTGGAACGCCAGGGGCCTGTCACCCTCGCCGGGGCGCAGGTCATAGCAGACCACCGCCTCAGCGACCTCCTTGAAGGCGGTCACCACGTTGCCGCCACAGAAGGTGAAGACGGTATCCAGGTGCATGGCCGAGCGGGACCTCGGGAGCTGGCAGGCCACTACCCGGGTCACGCTGTCATCGTCGAACAGTGCCTTCGCCAGCTGGCCGATGGCCTGGGGCGAGGAGCGCTCGCCCATGCCCACCAGGACCGTGCCGTTCCCCACCGGCATGATGTCACCGCCCTCGAGGGTGGCGAGGCCGTGGTCGGCCAGGGGATCCCCCCAGTGCACCTTCACCCGGCCGGCGAAGGCCGGGTGAAAGCGATAGATGGCCGCCATCACCAGGGTTTCGGGCTGGCGGGCGGCCCAGTGCATGGGATTGAGGGTGACGCCGCCATGAATCCAGGCGCTGCAGTCGCGGGTGAACAGGAAGTTGGGCAGGGGCGGCAGCACGAAACCGGAATGCCCCAGATGGTTGCCGAACAGCCCCACCGGCTCGAACGGCAGGTCCCTCACCCCCAGCCCGCCGATCAGGAACTCGGCCAGGGCCTCGCTCGGCAGCTCGTCTAGCCAGGCGCGCAGCTCCGACACCATGCCCACCCCGATGTGGTTCCAGGTGATCCGGTGGTCCAGCACCCAGGCGCGGGCTTCCTTGATATCGAGGGTCTCGGCCAGCAGGTCATTGACGTCGAGCACCTCCACGCCCCTGGCCCGCATCACGCCGGCAAAGACGTCATGATCCTTCTGGGCCTGCTTGACCCAGAAGACGTCGTCGAACAGCAGGGCATCGCAGTTGGAGGGCGTCAGCCGCCGATGGGCCAGGCCGGGACGGCAGACGATCACCTGCCTCAGGGTGCCGGTCTCGGAATGCACGCCAAGGGCGGGGGCAGACATGACGAAGCTCCTTGCCACCGGGCAACGCAGCGAGTCACCGGGGCGGATGACCACGCTGATGGACGGGACTCCGCGGGGAGGCATGGCTTGCCCGCGGAGCAGGTCGTCTCCCGTCGGCCGGGCGATACAGGCAGCCGGCCGGGAGGCGGGGGAAGGCGGTTGCCGGCTACTCCGGCAGGTCGGTTACCGCCCCGGTGGAGGCCGAGCTCACCGTGCGCGCGTACTTCGACAGCACCCCGCGCGTGTAGCGCGGCGCCGGCTGGCGCCAGGCGGCGCGGCGGCGGATCAGCTCCTCGTCGGAGAGGTCGACGTCGATGGTGTCCGCCTCGGCGTCGATGGTGATCAGGTCGCCATCCTCCACCAGCGCCAGGGGGCCGCCGTCGAAGGCCTCGGGCGTCACGTGGCCCACCACGAAGCCGTGGCTGCCGCCGGAGAAGCGCCCGTCGGTGATCAACGCCACCTCGCTGCCCAGCCCCCGGCCCATGATCGCCGAGGTCGGGGTGAGCATCTCGCGCATGCCGGGCCCGCCCCTGGGCCCCTCGTAGCGGATCACCACCACGTCGCCGGCCACCACGGTGCCGTCGTTGATGCGTGCCTGGGCCTCCTCCTCGGAGCCGAACACCCGCGCCGAGCCGGAGAAGCGCGTGCCCTCCTTGCCGGTGATCTTGGCCACCGCCCCTTCCGGCGCCAGGTTGCCGTGCAGGATGCGCAGGTGACTCTCGGCCTTCACCGGGCGATCCAGCGGCGCGATGATCTGCTGGTCATCGGGATAGGGGGCGACATCGGCCAGGTTCTCGGCCAGCGTGCGACCGGTCACCGTCAGGCAATCGCCGTGCAGCAGGCCGGCGTCGAGCAGGGTCTTCATCAGCGGCTGGATGCCGCCGATCGCCACCAGCTCGCTCATCATGTAGTGGCCGCTGGGGCGCAGGTCGGCGACCACCGGCACGCGCCGGCCGATCTCGGTGAAGTCGGCGAGCGACAGCTCCACCCCGATGGTGCTGGCCATGGCGATCAGGTGCAGCACCGCGTTGGTGGAACCACCCAGGGCGATCACCACAGTGATGGCGTTCTCGAAGGCCTGGCGGGTCATGATGTCGGAGGGCTTGATGTCGCGCTCGAGCAGCTCGAGCACCGCCGCGCCGGCTGCCTCGCAGTCGGCGCGTTTCTCGCGTGACACCGCATTCTGCGCCGAGCTGCCGGGCAGGCTCATGCCCAGTGCCTCGATGGCCGAGGCCATGGTGTTGGCGGTGTACATGCCGCCGCAGGAGCCGGGGCCGGGGATGGCCGTCTCCTCGATCTGCTTCACCTCGATCAGGTCCATGTCGCCGCGGCTGTAGGCGCCCATGGCCTCGAACACCGAGACGATGTCGGTATGCCCGGTGCCCGGCAGGATGGTCCCGCCGTAGACGAAGACGCTCGGCCGGTCGAGCCGCGCCAGCCCCATCAGGCAGCCCGGCATGTTCTTGTCGCAGCCGCCGATGGCCACCAGGCCGTCGAAGCCCTCGCAGCCGGCCACCGTCTCGATGGAGTCGGCGATCACCTCCCGCGACACCAGCGAGTACTTCATGCCCTCGGTGCCGTTGGCGATGCCATCGGAGATGGTGATGGTGTTGAAGATCACCCCCTTGCCGCCGGCCCCGTCGGCCCCGTCGCTGGCCCGGCGGGCCAGCTCGTCGATATGGCTGTTGCAGGGCGTGAGGTTGCTCCAGGTGGAGGCGATGCCCACCTGGGGCTTGGCGAAGTCCTCGTCGGTGAAGCCCACCGCTCGCAGCATGGCGCGGCTGGCGGACTTGCCGACCCCGTCCACTACCTCGGCGGAATGGCGGCGGCGGCGATCGTCAGGTGTGTCACTCATGGTCGGGCGTCCTCTTGCGGTGTCGGGGGTTCCCCCCGAGGGTGGTCGTCAGGGTACGGCATCTTGGCGTGTCGCTGCGAGAGCGGAGGCCGGCCGCTCGAAGGCTGCCTCGAACAGCCGGGGGTCGTCGAAGTGGCGCCGGCCGACGAAAACCGTGGCATGGGTCCCCCACTGACGCATGGCGCCGGGGCTCAGGATGCCCGATGGCCACAGCAGGAAGCGCTCGAGGCGCTCGGTATGCGGCACCAGGCCATCGGGGCCATAGAGGCTGCGGCGTCCGCCACCGGGCAGCGCCAGGGAGCGCCGGCCATGGTCGGGTGGCGCCGACGCCGCCTTGAGCGCGTAGCGGCGCGTCTCGGCCACGCCGATGTGGGAATCCGCAAGGCCGAGGTTCTCCACATAATGGCTGACCGCGGCGAGGCGCACCGCCAGCCGCTGTCCCGCCACCAGGCGTGGTGCCTCGCTGGGCGTCAGCGGCGCCTCGCGCAGGTCCGCGTCCGCGGCCACCTCGACACGCTCGAGGGGCGGCACGGGAAAGAAGAGGTGGTAGCAGCCACAGGGATGGATGCTGTCGTGGATCAACGGCCGCCCCCGCTCGTCGAGGGTGATCCGCCACACCAGGCCGTCGAGGCGCCCGCCGAGCAGGTCCAGCGCGCCCTGCCTGGAGCGAGCCGGGAACCACAGGATATAGACCAGCTGCGGCAACAGCTCGCCCTCGAAGCGGGTATGGCTCAGCCGCACGTCGGCCACCGGACGGGTGGTGTCCACCCGCGGTAGCGGTCCTTCGGGGCCGGCGAACCAGTAAGGGGCGCCGAAACGGTCGTCGTGACTCCGGGTCTCGACGAGAAACACCGGGGCATGGTACGCCGCCAGGCGCAGTAGCGCCTCGCGCTCGAGCTCGACGAAGCCGAGCGGGCTGCGCGGCGCCTCGCGAAGCCACCGAGCGGCGGCGTCGGCATCCCGAGGCTGGCCGCTGGGCGGCGCATAGCGGACCAGGGGAGCCTCGGCCGGCATCGTCGCGAAGGAGGCCTCGAAGGTGTCCAGGTGGCCTGCCTTCCAGCGGTTGTAGCCGATGGCCAGGCCGAGGCGGGTCAGGGGATAGAGCCCCAGCGCCCGGCGCCAGGTCCGGTAGTGGTCGGGAGCCTCGACCGCCGCCCGCAACCGCTCGCGGGCCGGCCCGCTTCCCACCCCGGCCAGCAGCTCACGCTGCATCAGGCGCTCTGCGCAGGCATGGACGGCCTCGGCCGGCTCGGCGCCGGGGCGGGTCGGCAGCGGGTCCCGTCCGGCAGCCGGCAGGTTAGCGGCCTCGATGGCGCGCGCCTCGGCATCCAGCCCGCGCATCCGGGTCACCCAGTCGGCGAAGGCCGCGTCGGTGTCCAGTTCGTCACCCAGGCTCGCGAGCAGACGGTCGGTACGCAGGTAGGGGAAGCCGGCCACCCGGGCCGCCCCGGCATCGGTCACCCCGGCCTCTGCCACCGCCGCATCGAAGGCGGCCAGCCGCTCCAGGCAGCGGGCGTCCCGCGGGTCGCGGTCGACA
The DNA here is from genome assembly GCF_030010555.1 of Halomonas rhizosphaerae. GTDB lineage: Bacteria > Pseudomonadota > Gammaproteobacteria > Pseudomonadales > Halomonadaceae > Halomonas > Halomonas rhizosphaerae. Next base: position 48,147 of record NZ_JASCQP010000024.1, on the reverse strand, counting down.
ACATCCGAGCGCCAGTCGGGACTGGCAGCACAGCCCGCCAGCAGCCCGAGCAGGAGAAGCACCCCGGGGCGCACCGGTGAGCAGACCTGCATGGCGCGATTCCTCGCGAACACGGATGGACCCCCTCAGCGTGGCCGCCCTCCGCCGAACTGGCAACGTCTCAAGCCGGACGCGCCTTCCCCGCCGGCCGGAGCCACGCGATCAGCAGGCTGACCAGGGTGGAGGCGAGAAGCGCCCCCAGGAACGGCGGCAGGGTCGGGATGCTGCCGGGGAAGCTCGCCGCCAGCACGCCCGCCGCGGGGCTGCCCTGGGCGACCCAGCCCGGCAGGATGGCGCCGAGCATGCCCGCCACGCCGCCGGCCACCGCGGCCGTGGCGCTCATCCGCGACCAGAGCCCCAGCAGCACCGGCACCACGATGGCCGCACAGAGCAGGTCGGCGATCAGGAACAGCCGCAGCACCGAGAGCCCCTGCAGCGCCACGACCACCACCGGCACCATCAGCGCCACCGTGACCAGCCGTGCCGCGCCGATGGAGAGCCCGCGCCGGCCGGAGCCCGCCACCACCAGCGAGGCGAGGCCGTTCTGAAGGGTATCCACGCTGGAGGCGACCAGGGTGACCGCCAGCACCAGCGCCGGCAGGGCCAGCCAGCCCGGCGCCTCCGCGAGCAGCGCGAAGAAGGGGATCGGCGGCTCGCCCAGCGCCACGCCGGCCATGGCGGCCAGCATGCCGAGGCCGCCCACCACCATCACCACCAGCACGGTGACGCCGCCGCCCAGCCAGGCCCCGCGGCCCAGGGCGCGGTCGTCGCGCGCCGCCCACACCCGCTGCCAGTAGCCCTGGTGGAAGAGGTTGGCCGCGGTCACCGCGATCACCAGGGTCAGCGCCACGGCGAGCGCGCTGCCGGCGGGGATCGACGGCAGCGCGGCGTCCACCTGCATCGCGGGCATGCGCATCAGCGCCACGCCACCGACCAGGGCCAGCAGCGCGATCAGCAGCCAGGCCTGCCAGCGGTCGGTGGCCAGGCTCGCCCGCAGGCCGCCCACCGCCGTGTAGAGCAGCGTGGAGACCGCCACGCCGATGACCACCAGCGCCGGCGGCACGTCGGAGAGCAGTGCGGTGATGGCACCGATGGCCGTCAACTCCGCGGCCAGGAAGCAGGCCATGTAGAGGACTGAGACCAGCGACACCCAGCGCCGCACCCCGACGCCATAGCAGGCCTCGGCGAACTCGCCGATGCTGCGCCCCTCCGGCAGGTGGCGGCGGATCGCCGGGCCGTAGAGCCCGAGCACGATGAACGGCAGCGCCGAGCCGATGGCATAACCGGCCAGCGCCATCGGGCCGACGAAGGCCCCGATCTCGGGGGGCGCGAAGAGGATCCAGGCCCCCATCCCGGAGGCCAGGAAGGAGAGGCCCAGCGACTGGGCCCCCTGGGAGTTGCGCGCGGTAACATAGTCGTCGAGGGGGCCATCGGCCCGGCGGGCCCTGAGGCCCAGGAAGGCAAAGCAGAGCAGCGCCGCGCCGAGCACGGCAGACGTCAGGTAGGGCATGTCGCACTTCCTCCGCCGGTATGAACCGGATCAGGTTCCAGGGTCAGCGCCATGCGCTCTCTCAGCCCCGGCCGACGCTCTCGGCGGCGGGACTCCCCTGGCGACAAGTGAATGGATTGTGGGACCTACCTCTTGGTAGGTCGAAGTCAATCCTAACCTAACTGGCGGTATTCATCACTTCTCCCGCGGCACCCTCCCCATCAGGTAGAACTCCTCGTTCGGAGGTGTGCCGGTCAGGGTGACCAGGCGGTTGGAGAGCCCGAAGAAGGCGGCGATGGCGCCGATGTCCCAGATGTCATCGTGCGTGAACCCGGCCGTTTTCAGGCGGGCCTCCCACTCGTCGGTGAGCTCTCCCACCTCCAGGCCGCAGTAGAGGGCGAAGTCCAGCATAGTGCGATGGCGCTCGCTGATCGGCGCGGTGCGATGATTGATCGCCACCTGGTCGGCGAGCAGCGGGTCCTTGCTGTAGATCCGCACCAGGGCGCCGTGGGCCACCACGCAGTAGAGGCAGCGGTTGCGGGCGCTGGTGGCCACCACGATCATCTCCTTCTCCGCCTTGGTGAGCGTGTCGGACTCGCGCTCCATCAGGGCATCGTGGTAGGCGAAGAAGGCGCGAAACTCGGCCGGTCGGTGAGCCAGCATCAGGAAAACATTGGGCACGAAGCCGGCTTTCTCCTGTACCGTCAGCATGGCATCGCGGACATCATCGGGCAGGTCGTGGATCGATTCGGGGACGGAGAAGCGGCTGATCGGCGCGGACATGGAGGCTCCAGGCGTTGTGGTTGTTGGCAATGCCACCAAGATATCAGTTAACGTCAACGTCAACATGCCGGCAAAGGTCGAACCTCCTCCGGTATTCCGCTTTGGCTACCCTGTCGCTATGCCGGCCTCGCATCCTCGAAGAGCTCCGCGGGCATCGGATACTCCAGTTCCCAGGTCATGGCGATGGGACGATCTCCTTGATAGCTTTTCAACGCCTTGGCCGGTCCCAAGAAGATAAACGGTGCCGTCTCTCCCTCGATCCGCTTGGTCAGGCGAGCGAAGAAGAGGATCGTATAGCCACGCTCTTCGAAATGGAGATAGTTCTGCCCCGTCGGGCTCTCCTGAGTGACGGTTGACTGGCTCTCCCAGTGCAACAGTCTCCGGCTCATGGGGTAGTCGCGATAACGCGTGGTAGGAGAGAAGTCTCCATCGTCCTTCTGGAAGGTGACCAAGTGGATATAGGCACGAATGTCCTTGGCGTGGATGACGCCCACCCCGATTGCGCCCGGTTTCTCAAGGCTGGCCAATCCCAGAGCCGCCTTAATTTCGGCGGTACCGTAGGCACCATGCAGCAGTAGCCCGCAGCCGAACGGCAAATCATTCAGGGGTTGCAGCGGTACTCGCAGATGGCCACGCCGCCAGGCGGCAATCTCCACGGCATCGGCCGCCACACTGGGGTTAGCGCGCCACTTCTGCATCGACTGCTCAAGGCTATCCACCCCGACCAGTCCGCCCTTCCGGGCCCACAGCAGATAGTGCAACGCCGTTTGCTGTGCCACGTCGTAGCGCCCCAGCGCCTCCTGAACCGTCCCATCTTGACCGCCAATGTCCTCGATGGCTCTCAAGAGCACTGGATCGCTACGCAAAGCGATACGCGGTAGCGCCTTGCGGGCCTGATCGAGGTCCGGGTCGGCAGGGAGTGGGTTGCGGTCGGCTATCGCCTTCCACTCCGACCAACTCCTGCGCGACAGCACCTGTACCGGGGACAGTCCCGTCACCTCCAGGAAACGCCCAAACGTCAGTGGCTGCCCTACTTCCTCCGGCCAAGTGCGCAGGGTCTCGGGGATAAACTGATTGAGGTCGCTTAGCACCGCGCGAATCTTGCTTAGAACTCGCTCCCGAGCGACCCGTTCAAGCTGAATACTGCAGCCAGGGGGCAGGCTGGGGAACTCGGCCTCTACCTCTCGGTCAAGTCGCTGCCGCTGGCCGGAAAGCAATGCAGTGAACTTGGTATCCAACCGATAACGCCGGTGAGTTTGGCCCACAAAGTCCAAGACAGTCAGACACTCCTTACCTGGCGCGTGACGCAGTCCGCGCCCCAGCTGCTGCAGAAATACCGTCAGGCTCTCGGTGGGGCGTAGAAACATCACCAAGTTGATATCCGGAACATCCACCCCTTCACTTAGCACATCGACAGTAAACAGAAACGGTAAGCTGCCCTCGCGGAACTCACGAAGCCGCTCAGCGCGAATCTCTGCCGGAGTGTCACCGACTAGAACGGCGGCCCGATAGTCATCGCCCAACCTGTTGAAGCACTCAGCCATATACTCGGCATGGCGCACCCCGACACAGAATCCCACCGCCCGCACGCCGGTCAGGTCAGGCTGGTAACGCTCAAGTGCCTGTCGGACGGTATCCACCCGTTGTCGAGCACGAAAATCATCGCCGGTCAGTAGATTCTCAATCTGGCGGGCATCATAGCGTCCATTGCGCCACAGGCTGTCGTCGCTGAGGTCTACGCTATCGCTGACCCCGAAGTAGTGGAAGGGACACAGCAGCTTTTCTTCAAGCGCCTCGGGCAGGCGAATTTCCGCGGCGAAGTCGCCATCGAAATCCGGAAGAATACTGGTGCCGTCCATGCGCTCGGGCGTGGCCGTCAGCCCCAGCAACACGGCAGGTTTTAGCTCCTCGAGTAGCGCCCGATAGCTGCTAGCAGTCTCATGATGCGCCTCATCAATCACCACATAGTGAAAGTGGTCTGTTCCAAGGGATTCCCAAGGCCGTTGTCCATTCAGCGTCTGCACCGAGGCAAACAGGTGACGGTGCTCCGTCGGCGAATGCCCGCCCACCCAGAGTTCGCCGAAGTTCTGATCACGAAGCACGGTGCGGTAGCAGGCCTGGGCCTGCTCCAAGATCTCCTTGCGATGGGCGACGAACAGCAGCGGTACCTGACGACCCTCGCGCTCACAGATCCGTCGATAGTCCAGTGATGAGATCACGGTCTTTCCGGTACCGGTGGCCGCCACGACCAAATTGCGGTAGGAACCGCGCTGACGCGCGGCATCGATCGCTTCCAGGATTCGTAGTTGGAACGGCCGCGGCGTAATCTCGGCGAAGAAGGTCATCCCTCGGCGGTCACGATCCTTGTGCGCCGCGATCGCTTGTCGAAAGCGGATAAAGTCCGCCTGAGTGTAGGGCTCGAACTCATCGCTCTCCCAATAGGCCGAGAACTCCGCCTCGAAACGTTCGAGGATATGTGACATGTCCTGAGCGGTGACCTTGACGGTCCATTCCAGACCTTGGGTCATTGCCGAGTGGGACATGTTCGCCGAGCCAATATAGGCGGTGGAAAAGCCACTATTCCGCCAGAAATGGTAGGCCTTGGCGTGAAGGCGGGTACCACCGGTATCGTAGGAGACGCGCACGCTGACATTGGGCTGTTGGGTCAGCCACTCCAATGCCGTAGGGTCGCTCGCGCCCATATAGCTGGTGGAGATCAGGCGAACTGGCACGCCTCTCTCGGCCAAGCGCTCGAAGGCGGGCATCAAAAGCCGCAGACCGGACCACTTAATGAACGAGATCAGGACATCGACGCTATCTGCCGTCGCCATCTCGGCCCGCAGCTCATGCTCCAATGGCGGGTCATGTCCCAAGCCGGTGAGTAGTGCACTCGTAGAAAGCGGGGTATTCGGGCGGGGTAACGGCTCGCGGCTATGCCCGATCTCAGTAAGAATCGGCTTGTCGGCGCTGAGCAGCCGTTTGCGAGTCAGATAGTCGAGGCCGTCGGTGGCTGACACCAGCTCTATAATGCGGTTCAGGAGAGGAAGCCGCTGCTGGGCGTCCACGATCCGTAGAGCACGGTGAAGCAGTTGGCCGACAAACTGGGAGTAGGCATGGGGCGCGGTCTCATCATCGAGAGAGCGAAGCACCGGCTTAAGCTCTGGGTGCGCTTCCAACTGCGCCATTAGTTCTTCATCGAGCAGCCGCTCGTAGAGCCCTTCCGGTAACCGTTCCATGGTGTATCTTCCCTGCCCTGTCGATGCCGTCCAGGGTAGCAGTAACCGACAGGCGCTGGGCGCCTGCAACATCATTCGTCGAGGCGTCGAACCGCCGGAAACCCGAGTGCCCACAGGCTGAGAGGTGGTCATAACCGGCTCAGATCACTGCTATCGCGCAATAAATTGCGCTCCCACAAAAAAGTACGGCCCCGCCTCTCTCGAGACGGGGCCGCCGACAGCCTCGCAGCGGGCCGGGATCAGCTCAGCGAGATGGTGCTGTTGATGCCGCTGGAGACGTTCTCCGGCTCGAACCATCGCGCGGTCACGGTCTTGGTCTGGGTCCAGAAGGCGATGGCCTGCTTGCCGTTGGGGCCCAGGTCACCGAGCTTGGAGCCGCGAGAGCCGGTGAAGCTGAAGTAGGCCACCGGCACCGGAATCGGCACGTTGATGCCCACCTGGCCGACGTCGATGTCGGTCTCGAAGCGGCGCGCCACCCAGCCGGAGTTGGTGAAGATGGAAGTGCCGTTGCCGTTGGGGTTGGCGTTGATGAAGGCGATCGCCTCATCCAGGGTGTCGACGCTCACCACGCAGAGCACCGGGCCGAAGACCTCCTCGCGGTAGATGGTCATCTCGGCGGTCACGTCGGCGAACAGGGTCGGGCCGACGAAGTTGCCGTTCGGGTAGCCCTCCACCTGGCAGCCGCGGCCGTCGACCAGCAGCTTCGCGCCCTCCTTCTCGCCGGCGGTGATCAGCCGCTCGACGCGCTCCTTGGCCTGGGGGGAGACCAGCGGGCCGAGGTCGGCGTCGGTCTGGGTGCCGGGGCCCACCTTCATGCTGCGGGTGCCCTCGACGATGTCGTCCAGCCACTCGCGGGCCTCGCCCACCAGCACCACCACGGAGTTGGCCATGCAGCGCTGACCGGCGGCACCGTAGGCGGAACCCAGCAGGTTGTTGACCGCCTGGCTGCGGTTGGCGTCGGGCATGATCACGCAGTGGTTCTTGGCGCCCATCATCGACTGCATGCGCTTGCCGGCGGCCGCGGCGCGGTTGTAGAGCAGCGAGCCCACGTGGGTGGAGCCGATGAAGGAGAGCGCCTTGATGTCGCTATGGTCGGCGATCTGGTTGGCCACGTCCGGGCCGCCGTGGACCACGTTGAGCACCCCGGCCGGGATGCCCGCCTCGTGGGCCAGCTCGACCAGGCGCATGGTGGAGCTCGGGTCCTGCTCGGAGGGCTTGAGCACGAAGGTGTTGCCGGTGGCGATGGCCAGCGGGAACATGAAGCAGGGCAGCATGATCGGGAAGTTGAAGGCGGTGATGCCGGCGCCCACGCCCAGCGGCTGGTTGAGGGTGTAGACGTCCACCTCGCTGGCGGCGTTCTCGGCCAGCTCACCCAGCTGGAGGCTGGTGATCGAGCAGGCGTGCTCCACCACCTCGAGGCCGCGGCCCACCTCGCCGGCGGCGTCGGGCAGGGTCTTGCCGTGCTCCTCGGTGATCAGCGCGGCCAGCTCGTCGGTGTTGTCGCGGATCAGCGCCTGCAGCTTGAGCATGATGCGCATGCGCTTGGCCAGCGGCACCTTGCGCCAGGTCTTGAAGGCCTCCTTGGCGCTGGCCACGGCCGTCTCTACCTCCTCGGCGGTGCAGAACGGCACCCGGGCCACAACTTCCTGGGTGGCCGGGTTGACCACGTCGCGCCACTCCTGGCTCTGGGACTGGACGGGCTGGCCGTCGATGTACATGGGAATCTCGCGAACGGACATGGTGGCATGCTCCTCTGGGCTGTTCCTGCCCCGACCGCGAACTGGCTTGTCGTTGTGGTCGGCCATCGTGCGGCGCCGCGCTGGCGGGCCGGGGCATTAGACTTTGTGTGTATGTATACACGAAACGTGGTGACATCGAGTCTATACAGACGTCGGATGGCGTGACAACGGGCACTCGGGCACATTGTTTGTGCACCTATGCACAACAACCGGTCACAAGAACCCGGGCACGACCCGCGACCAACGAGGGCCTCCATGCTCGACTGGCAGGACATCCAGATCTTCCTCGAGGTGGCGCGCAGCGAGCGGCTCACCGACGCCGCGCGCCGGCTGGGGCTCGACCATTCCACCCTGTCGCGGCGCACCCGGCGCTTCGAGCAGGCGCTCAACACCCAGCTGTTCGAGCGCAGCACCCACGGCTACCACCTCACCGAGGCCGGCCAGCAGCTGCTCGCCCACGCCGAGGAGATGGCCCGCCACGCATTCGAGGCGGGCGAGAGCCTCACCGACAAGAACCACCAGATCAGCGGCCAGATCCGCCTGGGGGTAACCGAGGGCTTCGGCACCTGGGTGATCGCCCCGCTGCTCTCGTCCTTCTGCGAGCGCCATCCGGGTGTCACCCTGGACCTGCTCGCCCTGCCCCGGGTGGTCAACCTGAGCCGCCATGAGGCGGACCTGGCCATCACCGTGGAGCGCCCGGTGAGCCCGGGCCTGGTGATCTCGCGGCTCTGCGACTACCGGCTGCGCCTCTACGGCAGCGAGGGCTACCTGGCCCGCCACGGCAGGCCGCAGCGCCTCGCCGAGCTGGGCAAGCACCGCCTGGTGGGCTACGTCGACGACCTGATCTTCAGCGAGCAGCTCAGCTACCTGGAGCCGCTGCTCGACCCCGCCGTGGTGGGCCACCCCGGGCCGCACTTCGCCATGCGCAGCACCAGCGTCACCACCCAGCACGCCGCCTGCCTGCACGGGGCGGGCCTCGCCGTGCTGCCCTGCTTCATGGCCAGCGCCTCGGCGTCGCTGGTGAACGTGCTGGCGGACGAGGTGGCGATCGACCGCCAGTTCTGGATCACCGCCCGCCAGGAGCAGCGCCGCCTGGCCCGGGTACGCCTGCTGTGGGACTTCCTGCGCGAGGCGCTGGAGACCAATCGCGCCTTCCTGATGGGCGAGGCGAAGACGATGGTGGTCCCCGAGGTCGGCCCCTACTGAGGGCACGCCTCCGGGGCGCCGGAGCACGCACGAACGAAGGCTCCCGACACGAGGTCCCTGGCGGCATGCCGCAGGGCGAACCCGCGGCCTGCTGGTGCCCACCGGCCTGGCCCGAGTGCCATTGTCAGGCGAAACAGCCCGGGCATGGGTGGCACGATAAAGATTCGCTATCGACATGGTCGGCAATGTCACATTGAGCTTATGGACCGCCGGGGCGTAAGTTGAAGTCACAGGGCAAGGAGTCCCGGCCGTCAGGCCACCGGGAGGCCGAGGGTTGACCGGCTCATTGTCCCGCAGGACTGCCATCGTCTATACACAGGTAGCAGTTCAATCAACGCAGCCAGATTGGAGAGCGATATGGGTGATCAGCAGAACGCCGGCAAGTGTCCGGTGATGCACGGAGGCCAGACCGCCAGCGGTCATTCCAACACCGACTGGTGGCCGGAGTCCCTGAACCTGGACATCCTTCATCAGCATGATCGCAAGACAGACCCGATGGGCGAGGACTTCGACTATCGCGAGGAGGTCAAGAAGCTCGACTTCGATGCGCTCAAGAAGGACATGCACGCCCTGATGACCGAGAGCCAGGAGTGGTGGCCGGCCGACTGGGGCCACTACGGCGGCCTGATGATCCGCATGGCCTGGCATGCGGCCGGCACCTACCGCATCGCCGACGGCCGTGGCGGCGGCGGCACCGGCAACCAGCGTTTCGCTCCCATCAACAGCTGGCCGGACAACGGCAACCTCGACAAGGCGCGGCGCCTGCTGTGGCCGATCAAGAAGAAGTACGGCAACAAGGTCAGCTGGGCCGACCTCTTCATCCTGGCCGGCAACGTCGCCTACGAGTCCATGGGCTTCAAGACCTTCGGCTTTTCCTTCGGTCGCGAGGACATCTGGCATCCCGAGAAGGACATCTACTGGGGGGCCGAGAAGGAGTGGCTGGCACCGTCCGACGAGCGCTACGGCAACGTCGAGAAGCCCGACACCATGGAGAACCCGCTGGCCGCGGTGCAGATGGGCCTGATCTACGTCAACCCCGAGGGGGTCAACGGCAACCCGGACCCGCTCAAGAGCGCCGAGCAAGTCCGCGAGACCTTCGCCCGCATGGCGATGGACGACGAGGAAACCGCGGCGCTGACCGCCGGGGGCCATACGGTCGGCAAGACCCACGGCAACGGCGATGCCGAGGCCCTTGGGCCGGAGCCGGAGGCCGCCGACGTCGAGGCCCAGGGCTTCGGCTGGCTCAACCCCAACCTGCAGGGCAAGGCCGCCAACGCCGTCACCTCCGGCCTGGAAGGGGCCTGGACCAAGAATCCCCTCGAGTTCGACATGGGCTACTTCGACATGCTGTTCGGCCATGAGTGGGAGCTCAAGAAGAGCCCCGCCGGCGCCAACCAGTGGGAGCCCGTCGACATCAGGGAGGAGGACAAGCCGGTCGACGCCACCGACATGTCCACTCGCCACAACCCGATGATGACCGATGCGGACATGGCGATGAAGATGGACCCGACCTACCGGGCCATCTGCGAGAAGTTCATGAAGGATCCGGAATACTTCAAGGACTGCTTCGCCCGTGCCTGGTTCAAGCTGACCCACCGCGACATGGGGCCGAAGTCGCGCTACATCGGCCCGGAAGTGCCGGACGAGGACCTGATCTGGCAGGATCCGGTGCCGGCCGGTAACACCAACTACTCCGTCGAGACGGTCAAGAAGCAGATCGCCGGGAGCGGTCTGTCCATCGGCGAGATGGTCAGCACCGCCTGGGACAGCGCCCGTACCTTCCGCGGCTCCGACATGCGCGGCGGCGCCAACGGCGCACGCATTCGCCTGGCCCCGCAGAAGGACTGGGAAGGCAACGAGCCGGATCGCCTGGCCAGGGTGCTCAAGGTCTACGAGAAGATCGCCGCCGACAGCGGCGCCAGCGTGGCCGACGTGATCGTGCTCGGGGGAAGCGTGGGCATCGAGCAGGCGGCGAAGGCCGCCGGCCACGATATCCTGGTGCCCTTCGCGCCCGGTCGCGGCGACGCCAGCGACGAGATGACGGACGCCCCCTCGTTCGAGTACCTGGAGCCGCTGGCGGATGGCTTCCGTAACTGGCAGAAGAAGGACTACGTGGTCAAGCCGGAGGAGATGCTGCTCGACCGCGCCCAGCTGATGGGGCTGACCGCCCCGGAGATGACCGTGCTGGTCGGCGGCATGCGCATGCTCGGCACCAACCACGGCGGCAGCAAGCACGGCGTGTTCACCGACCGTGAGGGTCAGCTGACCAACGACTTCTTCGTCAACCTGACCGACATGGGCAACACCTGGAAGCCGGCGGGCAACAATCTCTACGAGATTCGCGACCGCAAGAGCGACCAGGTGAAGTGGACCGCCAGCCGCATCGACCTGGTGTTCGGCTCCAACTCCATCCTGCGCTCCTACGCCGAGGTCTACGCCCAGGACGACAACCAGGAGAAGTTCGTCAGGGACTTCGTCAAGGCCTGGACCAAGGTGATGAACGCCGACCGCTTCGACCTGGAGAAGCTCCAGGCGTGACAGTGCTCCAAGCCGGGCAAGCAGCCTGGCTTATACAGAGGCGCCCGGGTAATGAACTGCACCCGGGCGTCTTTCTGTCTGTCTGGCGAGTGGCGGCACTCAGGTCCCGCAGAAGGTACGGAAGACGGCCTCGCTGGGCGGGGCCGGCCGAGTGTAGTCCTCGCGGCCGGGCTGCTCGGCGAAGGGGTCAGCCAGCACCTGGCGCAGGGTCTCGAAGGGCGCGAAGTCGCCCTCGGCGGCGGCGGCCAGGGCCTCCTCCACCCGGTGGTTGCGGGGGATATAGAGCGGGTTGACCGCGCGAATCCGCCCGGCGATCTCCGCCATGCCGACGTCCTCTCGGACCAGCCGCTCGCGCCAGCGCGGCAGCCAGGCCTTCAGGGCCTCGTCGTCCTCGAACAGCGCGAGCAGCGCGGGGGCATCCTCCTCCAGCGCCTCGCCAAGGCGGCGAAAGGCCAGGGTGAAGTCGGCGCGACCGGCCTGCATGGCCTCGAGAAGGGCATCGACCAGCGCACGGTCGCTCTCCTCTTCCTTCACCAGCCCCAGCTTCTCGCGCATCACCGCCAGCCACTCGGCCTCGTATTGCCCCTCGAAGGCCTTGATCACCGCGGTGGCACGCTCCACCGCACGCTCCTGGTCGTCATCGATCAGCGGAATCAGCGTCTCGGCAAGGCGCGCCAGGTTCCACTGGGCGATCCACGGCTGGTTGCGGTAGGCGTAGCGGCCGCCCTCGTCGATGGAGCTGAACACCATGGCCGGGTCGTAGGCCTCCATGAAGGCACAGGGGCCATAGTCGATGGTCTCGCCGGCGATGCTGCAGTTGTCGGTGTTCATCACCCCGTGGATGAAGCCCAGCCCCATCCACTTCGCCACCAGCGACGCCTGGCGGGCCTGTACCGCCTCCACCAGGGCCAGGTAGCGCTCGCTCTCTTCCCGTTCCGCGAGCGCCGGGTAATGGCGCTCGATGGCCAGGTCGGCCAGGGTGCGTACGGCCTCCAGGTCATCGCGGGCGGCGAAGTACTGGAAGGTGCCCACCCGCAGGTGGCTGGCGGCGACGCGGGTCAGCACGGCGCCGGGCTCCGGGACGCGCCGGAACACGCGCTCGCCGGTGGTCACCGCGGCCAGGGCCCGGGTGGTGGGCACGCCCAGCACATGCATCGCCTCGCTGACCAGGTACTCGCGCAGCACCGGGCCCAGGGGGGCACGGCCGTCGGCGCCGCGCGAGAAGGGCGTCATGCCGGCTCCCTTGAGCTGGATATCGCGCAGCCGCCCCTCGCGGTCGGTCACCTCGCCGAGCAGCACCGCCCGACCGTCGCCCAGCCGGGGGTTGAAGTGGCCGAACTGGTGGCCGGCATAGGCCTGGGCCAGCGGCTCGGCGCCTTCCGGCACGGCATTGCCGGCGAACCATTCGGCGGCCTGGTGCTCGTCGAAAGCGGCCAGGTCGAAGCCCAGCTGCTCGGCCAGCGGCCGGTTGAAGGCCACCAGCCGCGGGGCCTTCACCGGGACGGGATCGAAGCGCAGGAAGAACCGATCCGGCAGGCGGGCGTAGCGAAGGGTGAACTCGGGAAACATGGCGACTCCGATCGACGGCCGAGACTCGGCCTGAGGATGAATACCTGAGTATAACGCTCGGGATTACCGCTTTCGACCCATCGTGCCCATGGCCGGCCGGAGCGCTCAATCCGCGTTTGACACCGGCGAGAGCTGCTCGCGGATCAGCTCGGCCAGGCGTCGGGCCGGCTCGGTGGGTCGCCGTGCGGCACGGTGCAGGGCCAGTTCCACGGCGGGCAGCGGCGGCAGGCCGCTCGACTCGTCCAGGGCGCGCAGCTGCGGCGTCAGCATGCTGCGGGTCACCACCACGATGGCCAGCCCCGCCTGCACCACCGGCCCGAGGCCGACCATGGACTGGCTGGTGTAGGCCACCCGCCAGTCGCGGCCGGCGGCGGCCAGGGCGTCCTCGGCCACCTCGCGGAAGAGATCGGCCCCGGGCGAGTAGAGCCCCAGGGGGAGCGGGTCGGACAACGCGGGCTGGTGCTGCAGCCCGACCGCCCAGGCCAGCGGCTCGCGTCGGATCATCTCGCCGCCGGGCGAATTTCGCTGGCGGGTGACCAGCGCCAGGTCCAGCTCGTCGGCGCGAACGCGTTCGACCAGGTCGGCGCTGGTGCCGCAGGTCACCTGCAGGCGCACCTCGGGATAGAGCTGGTGGAACCAGGAGAACACCGAGGTCAGCAGGCTGGCGTAGTCCTCGGGAATCCCGAGGTTCAGCTCGCCGGTGACGCGCCGCGTCCGCATGTCGGCCAGCGCCTCATCATTGAGCGCCAGCATCCGGCGGGCATGGCCCAGCAGGCGATCCCCCTCGGCGGTGAAGCGCAGGCGTCGACCTTCCCGCTCGTGCAGGGCGACGCCCAGCGCGCTCTCCAGCCGCTGTAGCTGCATGCTGACAGTGGACTGGGTATAGGCCAGGCGCCGCGCGGCAGCGGTGACGCTGCCCGTGTCGGCGACGGCCACCAGGGTACGCAGCAGGCTGAGGTCGAGGGTCGGGGCACGCATCGATACATCACCAGTCTTGATGAATTGGATCAAAAATGATCGTTATCGTGATGAATATGGCATGGATAGCATGGCGGCACCATCCACCCGGACTTGTCCACACGCTATCGGAGGCCACGACCATGCAGCTCCATACCTCTCGGCTCATTCGCTCCCCCTGGCTCGGCGGGAGCGCCGCCGCGCTGGCGGTGGTGCTCTGGGCCCTGGTACCGCTGCTGGTGAGCGCCGCCGGGGAACTGCCGCCGCTGCGCCTCTCGGCCCTGGCGCTGCTGGCCGGGGCGCTGGGCACACTGCCCATGGCACACGGCCGCCAGCGCCGGGGCGCGGCGCTCTCGAAAGGCCATGGCATAGTGGTCCATGTCGGGGTGGCGCTGCTGGTGGCCGGGGCGGTGGGCGCCTGCTTCGCCAGCTTCTCCCTGGCCCCCCCCGCCGAGGCCGCACTGATCACCTACACCTGGCCGGTGCTCTTCCTGCTGGCGAGTCGCTGGCTCGTGCAGGGGCGCCTGACCCTGGCCACCCTCGGCGGGGCCCTGCTGGCGTTCTCGGGCGCCGCCCTGCTGGTCGCGCCACAGGCCCTGGCGGGCGGGCTCTCCGGCGCCTGGAGCGGCTACCTGCTGGCGCTGGTGGCGGCGCTGTGCTGGGCGCTCTACTCCCTGGCCTGCCAGGTCCCGGGCTGGCGCCTCGGCGAGCGCATGCCGCACCTGCTGCTCACCGCCAGCGTCATGACCGGCGTCGCCAGCCTGCTGCTGGAGGGAGTCAGCGAGCTGCCCTCGCCCCAGGCACTGCTGGCCACCGTGGCCCTGGGCCTGGGCCCCTACGGCATCGCCATGCTCGCCTGGGACCGCGCCCTGGATGACCCGCAGGCGGCGCGGCTGGGCAACCTGGCCCACGCCGTGCCGGTGCTCGCCACGCTGTTCCTGGTGCTGGCCGGGGTCACCGCGCCGGACTGGCGGCTGCCGGTGGCCGCGGTGCTGGTGCTCGCCGGCAGCATGACCGCCTCCCGCTGACAGCGGGGCACGTTGCGATACACTCAAGGGTAGAGCCGCTCCGGGCGCCCTGCCCGTGGCAGGGCACCCGCCCGCTACCCTGGAGGCCAGACGATGAACCGCGACATCCCCCCCGATCACTATCTGGACTACTATCGCCCGCCCGGCAGCGACGCCCTGGGCCTGGTGCGCATTCACGCCAGCGCCACCGGCATTACCGGAATCGAGTTCGTCGAGGAGGCGGACGCCCCCGCACGGCCGAACGCGCTGACCGATCACGCCCGCGAGCAGCTGGACGACTACTTCGCCGGGGCCCGCCGCGACTTCGACCTGCCGCTCTCGCCGACGGGCACCGACTTCCAGCAGCGGGTCTGGGCGGCACTCGCCACCATCCCCTTCGGCGAGACACGCAACTACGCCGAGATCGCCGAACAGCTGCGCTGCAAGGGCGGCCAGCGCGCGGTGGGTGCCGCCAATGCCAGGAATCCCCTCGCCATCGTGGTGCCCTGCCACCGGGTGATCGGCAGCGACGGACGCCTGACCGGCTATGCCGGTGGATTGGGGCGCAAGCAGTGGCTGCTCGCCCACGAGGCGGGGGAGATACCGCTGGGGCTGTTCTGACGGGCGGCGAAGCGTCCGCCCGGGGCAGGCTCCGCGGGTCGACCGACGCCGTCAGACGGCGTCGAGTCGGGCCCCGAAGCGGCGCACGCTGGAGACGAAGTCGCTGAAACGCTCGCCCTGGATTACCACGTGCGCTCGCAGCAGGCGTTCCGCCCGCTCGGCATCGCCATGCTCGATGGCCGCGAGGATCTCCCGGTGCTCGTCCAGGGAGCGGCCCATGCGCTTGCGGACCTGCAGTTGCAGGCGGCGATAGGGCTTGAGGCGCTGCTTGAGCTGGCGCGCCTCCTCGGCCAGGAAGCCGTTGTGGCTGGCCGCGTAGATGGCGTGGTGGAAGCCCTCGTTCTCGTAGTAGTACTCGTCGGTGTCGCCGGCCTTCGCCGCGGCCTCGCAGCGCATCAGGGCCTCGCGCAGGGCGTCGAGCTCCTCCTCGGTGATGCGCCGCGCGGCGAGCCGCCCGCACATGCCCTCCAGCTCCGCCATCACCTCGAACATCTCGACCAGCTGGTCGAGGCCCACCCGCGCGACGAAGGTGCCCTTCTTCGGCGAAACCGTGACCAGGCCGCTGGCCACCAGCTGCTGGATGGCCTCGCGCACCGGGGTGCGCGATACCTCGAAGTCACGGCACAGGGCCTCGGGCTCGAGGCGCTCGCCGGGCGCCCGGCGGCCATTGATGATGTCGTCCTCCAGGGCGTCCCGGAGCCGCTGGGCGTTGGAGCGTTTCATGCGCTTTCCCCTCCTCCCCTGCGCCGGTTTCGGCGCCGAACACGGCAGGGCTTCCACCTTTGTCTAGCCCGACCAAATTGACACTAGTATAGCCAAGGGTCTATTGATGTATACATCAGCGATGCTGATGGACATTTCATTTCACAACAACATTTCACAACAACAATGTCTCTGGAGATGCCATGAAACCCTCACTCACCCCCGTCGTGGCGGGCCTGGCCCTGGCCGCCCTCGCCGCAAGCTCCGTCGCGTCCGCCCAGACCGTGCTGCGCGCCTCCCACCAGTTCCCCGGCGGACAAGGGGATGTGCGCGACGAGATGGTGCAGATGATGGCCGACAAGGTCGCCGAGGCCGATGTCGGTCTGGAGATCCAGGTCTATCCCGGTCAGTCGCTGTTCAAGGCCGACGAGCAGTGGGGCGCTCTGGTTCGCGGACGCCTGGACATCACCGCGCTGCCGCTGGACTACGCCAGCGGCCGCCATCCCGAGTTCTCCGCCACCCTGATGCCCGGCCTGGTACGCAACCATGAACACGCCCAGCGCCTCAACGACTCCGAATACATGGAGATGATCAAGGAGGTCATCCAGGAAGGCGGCGCGCGGGTACTGGCCGATGCCTGGCTCTCCGGGGCCTTTGCCTCCAGCCAGAACTGCATCACCTCGCCGGAGACCGTGGAAGGACAGAACTTCCGCGCCGCCGGGCCCGCCTTCGAGGAGATGCTGGAGGCCGCCGGGGCCTCGATAGCCTCCATGCCTTCCTCGGAGATCTACACCGCCATGCAGACCGGGGTGCTGGACGCCGCCAACACCTCCTCCATGTCGTTCGTCTCCTACCGCCTCTATGAGCAGGTGGAGTGCCTGACCGAGCCCGGCGAGCACGCCCTGTGGTTCATGTACGAGCCGATCCTGATCTCCGAGCAGGTCTGGCAGGAGCTCGACGAGGCGCAGCAGGAGGCGCTGACGGCCGCCGCCGACGAGGCCGAGGAGTTCTTCGCTGCCGAGGCCGCCGCCATCGACCAGCAGATGGTCGAGGTGTTCGAGGAGAACGGCGTCGAGGTGGTCAGCATGAGCGAGGAGGACTACAACGCCTGGCTGGAGATCGCCAAGCAGAGTTCCTACAAGAACTTCGCCGATAATGTCGAGAACGGCCAGGCCCTGATCGACGCCGCCCTCGCCGTGGAATGACGCCAACGCTGCGATCCACTCGGACCCGACCGGCCGCCCCTGCGAGGGCGGCCATCCGCCATATCGGAGGGCCTCATGGAACACTCCCGCACTGACGCCACGACGCCCGGCGGGCTCGTCGGCGGCTATATACGCCTGATGGACAGGCTCTCTGGCGCCACCGCCTTTCTCGCCGCCGCCTTCTTCATCGCCGGCGTGGTGGTGGTCTGCCAGATGGTGTTCGTGCGCTACATCCTCGGCCAGAGCACCAGTTGGCAGACCGAGTTCACGGTCTTTTCCGTGACCGCCGCCATGCTGATGGGCAGCCCCTATGTGCTGATGACCGGCGGCCACGTGGCCATTACCCTGCTGCCGGACGCGATCGGTGGCGTGATCGGCAAGCTGATGAAGCTCATCGCGGCCCTGGTCGGCCTCGGCTTCTGTGCCGCCCTGGCCTACGCCTCCTGGATCTACGTCGCCGAGGCCTGGCATGGCGAATGGACCACCGGCTCCGTATGGAACCCGCCCCTGTGGCCGGCCCTGCTGCCCATGGCCATCGGCATCACCCTGCTGACGCTTCAGTACGTCGCTGAAATACTGCGTGGGGAGGGGTGAACATGGATCCCGTTACCGCCGGCATTCTCGTCGCCATCGGCCTGGTCGTGCTGATGGCCATCGGTACACCCATCGCCTTCGCGCTGGGCGCCATCTCCTTGATCGCCCTGGTCGCCGACCGCGGCATGGCAGAGCTGACCTATTTCGGGGAAACCTTCTTCGACCGCATCGCGGAATTCGGTTTCGTCGCGATCCCCATGTTCATCCTGATGGGCGCCGCGGTGGCCTCATCGCCCACCGGACGCGACCTCTACCGCTCGCTGGATCTCTGGCTCGGCAGGCTACCCGGTGGCCTGGCGATCTCCAATATCGGCGCCTGTTCGATCTTCGCCGCCCTCTCCGGTTCGTCACCCGCCACCTGCGCGGCCATCGGCAAGATGGGCATTCCCGAGATGCGCAGCCGGGGCTATCCCGATGGCGTGGCCGCAGGCTGCATCGCCGCCGGGGGCACCCTGGGCATCCTGATCCCGCCCTCGGTGACCATGATCATCTACGGTATCGCCACCGAGACCTCCATCGGCCGCCTGTTCATCGCCGGCATCGTGCCCGGCTTCATGCTCGCCGGGCTGTTCATGGTCTGGACGCTGATCGCCTGCAAGCTGGCCGGCGGCTACGGCACTCCCATGGTCACGGCCACCGAGAAGATCAAGCAGACGGTGCGCCAGAATGTCGACGCCAACCTCAAGGCACTGGTGCGGGTGCTGCCCTTCCTGGCCGTGGTGATCGGCATCCTCTTCGCGCTCTATGGTGGGGTCGCCACCCCCTCCGAAGCCGCCGGCGTCGGCGCCTTCTTCTGTATAGCGCTGGCCGTCATCATCTACCGCATGTGGCAGGTCAGGCCCCTCACGCTGATCATGCGCGACGCGCTGCGCGAGAGCGTGATGATCATGCTGATCATCGCCGCCGCCGAGGTCTTCGCCTATGCCCTGTCGTCGCTGTTCATCACCCAGACCGTGGCCGGCGCCATCGCCGACCTCGAGGTCAATCGCTGGGTGCTGATGGGGGTGATCAACGTCTTCCTGCTGGTGGCCGGCTTCTTCCTGCCGCCGGTGGCGGTGATCGTGATGACGGCGCCGATCCTGCTGCCGATCATCCTGGCCGCGAACTTCGATCCCTACTGGTTCGCGGTGATCCTCACCATCAACCTGGAGATCGGACTGATCACGCCACCGGTGGGGCTGAACCTGTTCATCATCAACAGCATCGCGCCGGACATCTCGCTGCGTGACGTGCTGATGGGCAGCCTGCCCTATGCGCTGTGCATGGTGCTCGGGATCCTGCTGCTGTGCTTCTTCCCGGGGCTGGCCACCTGGCTACCCGATCTGCTCATGGGCTGACGGAGGATTCTCGAACGTGAACATGACCTTCCTGCAGGAGATGTTCCAGTCGATCACCCAGCGCGACGCCCTGCTGCGCCGCCGCCAGGGAGACGGAACGCCGCCGGACCACCGCCGCCTGGTGGAGGCCTGCCACCGCCTGCTGGAGAGCGACGGGGAGGCCTCGAGCATTGCCCTGGCCAGCCGTGCCCTGGGCATGTACCAGCGCCTCGAGCCTGCCGAGCGACTGCGCTTCTTCGAGCGGCTGGCCAGCGACTTTGCCGCCGAGCCGACGGAGATCGACGCGGCCTACGCGCGCTATGCCGAGCAGCGCGACAACGACAGCCTGGAGGCGCTGTTCGAGGCCTGCGAGCCGCGCCGCCAGGAGCTGATCCGCCGCCTCAACCTGACCAGCGGCGGCACTGCCGAGCTGGTGCGCATGCGCGAGGACCTGCTCGGCCTGCTCCGCGAGCACCCCGAGTTCTCGGCCGTCGACGCCGACTTCGCCCACCTCTTCGGCTCCTGGTTCAACCGCGGCTTCCTGATGCTCAAGCGCATCGACTGGAACACCCCGGCCTCGATACTCGAGAAGATCATCCGCTACGAGGCGGTGCACGAGATCCGCGACTGGGACGACCTGCGTCGCCGGCTGGACGCCCGGGACCGGCGTTGCTTCGCCTTCTTCCACCCGGCGATCGGCGACGACCCGCTGATCTTCGTGGAGGTGGCCCTGCACAAGGGCCTGCCGGCGCGCATCCAGCCGATACTCGCCGGCGAGGATGTCGGCATCGACGACCCCGAGATCGCCGACACCGCCGCCTTCTTCGGCATCAGCAACTGCCAGACCGGCCTGCGCGGCATCTCCTTCGGCAACTTCCTGATCAAGCAGGTCGTCCAGGAGCTCAAGCAGGAGCTGCCCCAGCTCAAGCACTTCGTCACCCTCTCGCCGGTGCCCGGCTTCGCCCAGTGGTTGGCCGAACGGCGCGAGGACGAGTCCCTGCCCGAGGCGGTGCGCGAAACCCTCGCCGAACTGGAAACGCCGGACTGGCACGGCGACGCCGAGCGGGCCGAGCGACTCAAGGCAGTGGTCAAGCCACTGGCCGCCCGCTACCTGGTGGAGGAGAAGAACGCCCGCGGCCTGCCGCTCAACCCGGTGGCCCGCTTCCACCTCGGCAACGGTGCCGAGCTGCACCGCATCAATTGGCTGGGCGACGTCTCGAAGAAGGGCCTGAAGCAGGCCGCCGGCATGATGGTCAACTACCTCTACGTGCTCGAGGACATCGAGCGCAACCACGAGAACTACACGGCCAACGCCACCGTGGCTCGTTCGAGCGAGGTCAAGGACCTCGTCCGCAAGGCCAGGAAGCTGGCCAAGGGAGAGAATACAAAATGAATCACAACCTCTTCGCCACCTTCGCGCGGCGCATGCGCGAGCGCGGCGACGCCGACTTCATCACCACCCGCCAGGGCCGCGGCTACAGCCACGCCGAGGCCCTGGCCACCACCGCACGCCTGGCCGGCGCCCTGGTCGAACTGGGCGTGACGCCGGGCGACCGCGTGGCGGTGCAGGTCGACAAGAGCCCCGAGGCGATCCTGCTCTACCTGGCCACCCTGCGCGTGGGCGGGGTCTACCTGCCGCTCAACACCGGCTATACGGGAGAGGAGATCCACTACTTCCTCGGCGATGCCGAGCCGGCGCTGTTCGTCTGCCGGCCGGGGGATGCCGAGGACGCGCGCAGCATCGCCGCCGATACCGGCTGCCCGCAGGTCGCCACCCTGGGCACGACGGCCGACGGCAGCCTGATGGAGGCGGCCGAGACGGCCACGCCCCGCGACGCCATCGTCGAGCGCGATGACAACGACCTGGCGGCGATTCTCTACACCTCGGGCACCACCGGGCGCTCCAAGGGCGCCATGCTCACCCACCGCAACCTGGGCTCCAACGCCGCCACCCTGGCCGAGGCCTGGCACTTCAGCGAGGAGGACCGGCTGATCCATGCCCTGCCGATCTTCCACACCCACGGCCTCTTCGTGGCCTGCAACGTCACCCTGATGGCCGGCTCCAGCATGCTCTTCCTGCCGAAGTTCGACGCCGATGTGATCTTCGAGGAGATGCCCCGCGGCACCGTGCTGATGGGCGTGCCGACCTTCTACACCCGGCTGGTGGCCGATGAGCGGCTGACGCCGGAGGTCACCGCCAACATGCGCCTGTTCGTCTCCGGCTCGGCGCCGCTCACCGCCGAGACCCACCAGGCGTTCGAGCAGAAGACCGGCCATGCCATCCTCGAGCGCTACGGCATGACCGAAACCAACATGAACCTCTCCAACCCCTACGACGGCGAGCGCCGCGCCGGCACCGTGGGCATGCCGCTGCCCGGCGTAGAGTACCGCATCACCGACCGCGAGACCCACGAGCCGGTACCGAAGGGCGAGATCGGCATGCTGGAGATCCGCGGGCCCAACGTCTTCGTCGGCTATTGGCGCATGCCCGAGAAGACCCGCGAGGAGCTCCTCGAGGATGGCTTCTTCGTCACCGGCGACCTGGCGATGGTCGACGAGCGGGGCTACGTGCACATCGTCGGCCGCGACAAGGACCTGGTGATCACCGGCGGCTACAACGTCTATCCCAAGGAGGTCGAGCAGGTGATCGACGAGCTCGAGGGTGTCCATGAGTCCGCGGTGATCGGCCTGCCCCATCCCGACCTGGGCGAGGGGGTCACCGCCGTGGTGGTACCCGAGCCGGGGGCGAGCCTGGACGAGGCGCGGGTGCTCGACCACCTGCAGGGCCAGCTGGCCAAGTACAAGCAGCCCAAGCGGGTCTTCTTCGCCGACAGCCTGCCGCGCAACACCATGGGCAAGGTGCAGAAGAACCAGCTGCGCGAGCAGTACCAGGACACCTATCACTGAGGAGCGTCCGTGCCGACCACGATCCGCTACTACTACACCCACGTCTCGCCGTGGAGCTACCTGGGCCACGCGCGCCTCGGCGAGATCGCCGCCCGTCATGGGGCCAGGATCGACTACGTGCCGATCACCCTCGGGGCGATCTTCCCCCGGACCGGCGGGCTGCCGCTGGCCAAGCGCGCCCCGGAGCGGCAGGCCTACCGCATGGCCGAGCTCAGGCGCTGGCCCCAGCGGCTGGGTATTGCCCTCAACCTGGAACCGGCACACTTTCCCACCGACGACCGTCCGGCGGCCCGGCTGGCACTGACGGCGAAGGCACAGGGGCACGACATCGCCGGGCTGTCGCTTTCGCTGATGCGGGCCTGCTGGGCCGAGGAGCGCGACATCGCCGACCCCGGGACCCTGCGGGAGATCGCCGCGGCCTGCGGGCTGGACGGCGCGGCGCTGCTGGAGGACGCCGAGAGCGGGGCGGGCCAGCAGCGCCTGGACGAGGCCTGCCAGGCCGCGCTGGCCGATGGCTGCTTCGGGGCGCCCTGGTACCTCCTCGACGGTGAGCCCTTCTGGGGCCAGGACCGCCTGGAACTGCTCGAGGAGGCCCTGGAGAACACATGAGCCCGCGACCGCCTGCCGCCCTGGCCGATGTCAGGGCCCTGACCTTCGATGTCTTCGGTACCGTGGTGGACTGGCGCAGCAGCGTCATCCTCGAGGGCGAGACGCTGGGCGCTCGCCTGGGCCTGGCGGTGGACTGGGCGGCCTTCGCCGACGCCTGGCGCGGCGGCTATGCGCCCGCCATGGACCGGGTGCGCCACGGCGAGCTGCCCTGGACGCGCCTCGATGACCTGCACCGCATGACGCTGGACCGCCTGCTGGACGACTTCGGCATCGCCGACGCCCTCGACGAGGCCGAACGGGAGCGTTTCAACCGCGTCTGGCACCGCCTGGATCCCTGGCCGGACAGCGTGGCCGGGCTGGCCCGCTTGCGCGAGCGCTACGTGCTGGCCACCCTCTCCAACGGCAACATGTCGCTGCTGGTGAACATGGCGAAGCGCGCGGGCCTGCCCTGGGACTGCGTGCTCTCGGCGGAGCTCGCCGGCCACTACAAGCGCGACCCCGAGGTCTACCGCATGGCGGCCCGCCTGCTCGACCAGCCCCCCGAGCGGGTGCTGATGGTCGCCGCCCACCTGGACGACCTCCAGGCCGCCCACCGCGAGGGCTTTCGCACCGCCTTCGTGCCGCGCCCCCTGGAGCATGGCCCCGATGCCACGCCCGACCTCAGCGTCGACCCCTGCGTCGACCTGGTGGCCGACGACTTCCATGACCTGGCCGACCGGCTCGGCCTTCCCTAGGAGCGGCCTTCAGCCGCCACGCTGCTGGCGGCTCATGGCGCTGCCCGAGGCCGGGCGCTCCACCTCGAAGAGGTCGCTGCAGCGGGCGTAATCGTTGCCGGCCATGCGGCCGATGGGCCTGAGCGCCTCGGCATCCACATGGCGCCCGTCCCAGAGGGCGTCGTCGACATGGATCGACACCACCTCGGCCAGCACCAGGTTGCCGGCCAGCGGCTGGTCGCCGAAGCGGATGATCTCGCGCAGCCGGCAGCCGAAGGCCACCGGCGCCGAGGCCACCCGCGGCACCGAGACACCCGCCATGGCGACCTTCTCCAGGCCCGCGTGGGCGAACTCGTCGTCGCCGTGCTCGAGCCCCGCGCTGGTGGCGTTCATCTCCTCCACCAGCCCCTCGCCGCTGATATGCACCACGCACTCGCCTACCTCGCCGAGGTTGCGGATGGTGTCCTTGGGATTGGCATCGCCGTCGAGCAGCGGCGAGAAGCCCAGCACCGGCGGGTTGACGCTCACCACGTTGAAGAACGAGAAGGGTGCCAGGTTGGTGTTGCCCGCCGCGTCCCGGGTCGAGACCCAGGCGATGGGGCGCGGGCAGATGCTGCCCGAGAGCAGGCGGTAGATCTTGCCCGGGCTCAGCCCGTGCTCCTCCAGCAGGTAGTCGCTCATGGTGTGGTCTCGCTTCAGGGGTCGGGCCCGAGAGTGTCGCCTCCGCGGGCCTCAGTTGTCCAAGGGACGCCGACACGACTACTCGAAGCTGGTGCAGACGGGCGCCTGCTGGGCGGGGTCGTGGGCCACCTCGAGGCTGACCGGCTCGCTGACGTTCGTGAGGGCGGCACGCCACTGGTGGTCGACGTTCACCGGGTCGCAGCTCCCTTCGCTGCCGCCGCCGAAGTTGGCGTCGATCCAGTAGTGGACGTCGTAGAGCCGGCCCTCCTCCAGCGCGCCGGGGAAGGTGAAGGAGAAGGCCGGCGGCTCCTCCGCCGCCACGGTGCCCTGTTCGGTGGCCACGACCTCGCCCGCCGTCACGTCGTAGAGCGCCACCCGGATGGCCTGGCCGCCATGCGGCGCGATGAAGGTGCCGTCGCCGCTGAAGGTGAGGTCATGGCCCTCACTGGCCAGGGTGGGCGCCGCCGCGACCAGCAGCACGACGGCCAGCGGGCACCAGGCGCCCTTGGCGAGGGGGGTGAAGCCTGTCATCACATGCCTCCTTTCTGGATCTTCTGGGTATGACCTTGGCCATATCGCGGCCTGCTTCCCAGCATAGTTCACGGTACGTCGGCCGCGGTGCACGTCCCCCTTGCCTCCGGGGCAGCGGCAACCCTTGCCCTGTGGCACCATGAGAGGCCCCGGCACCCAGCGAAGGAACCGCGCCATGTCCCTCACCGCTCTCCAGGGCCCTGAACTCGAACCCGGCTTCATGGTGATCCACGGCAATCGCCTGGAGGCGCTGCGCGGCCTGGCGGTGGAGTGGATGCGCCGCCACCCGCTGGGGCCGCTGGAGAACGAGACGATCCTGGTGCAGAGCAACGGCATCAGCCAGTGGCTCAAGCTGGCGCTCGCCGAGGACCGCGCCCACGGCGGCGCCGGCATCGCTGCCGCCCTGGACGTGACCCTGCCGGCGCGTTTCCTGTGGCAGGCCTACCGGGCCGTGCTGGGAGAAGACGCGGTGCCGCCGGTCTCCCCCTTCGACAAGCCGCGGCTGGTGTGGCGACTGATGCGCCTGCTGCCCGCCCTGCTCGATTCGCCCACCTTCGCGCCCCTGGCGCGCTTCCTGGAAGACGACGACGATCTGCGCAAGCGTCACCAGCTGGCCGAGCGCCTGGCCGACCTCCTCGACCAGTACCAGGTCTACCGCGCCGACTGGCTGGCAGCCTGGGCGGCGGGCGAGGAGGTGATCCTCACCGCTCGCGGCGAGGCACGCCCGCTGGCCGAGGAGCAGCGCTGGCAGGCCGAGCTGTGGCGCGCGCTGCGCGATGACATTCTTCAAGCCCAGGGCCCCGAGGGCCTGGCCTCCAGCCGCGCGGCGGTGCACGAGCGCTTCCTCGAGGCATGCCAGGCGCTCGATCCGGCCAGCCGTCCCCCCGGCCTGCCGCGCCGCGTGATCGTGTTCGGCATCTCCTCGCTGCCCGCCCAGACCCTGGAGGCGCTGGCCGCCATGGCGCGGGTCAGCCAGGTGCTGCTCTGCGTGCATAACCCCTGCCGCCACTACTGGGCAGACATCATCGAGCACAAGGACCTGCTGCGCGCCGAGCGCCGCCGCCAGCAGCGCCGCCCCGGCATGCCGGCGGACCTCGCCGAGACCGAGCTGCACCTGCACGCCCAGCCGCTGCTGGCCGCCTGGGGCAAGCAGGGCCGCGACTACCTGCGCCTGCTCGACGAGTTCGACGAGCAGCAGGCCTACCGGGGCCTCTTCGAGGGCGAGGCGCTGCGCATCGACCTCTTCGACTCTCCCCTGGAAGACGCGGAAGGCACCGAAGAGAAGAGCGCCGAGCCCAGCCTGCTGCGACAGCTGCAGGACGATATCCTGGAGCTGCGCCCGCTGGCCGAGACCCGCGAGGCCTGGCCCGCCGCGGCCCCGGCCCGCGACCGCTCGCTGCGCTTCCAGGTCGCTCACAGCGCCCTGCGCGAGGTGGAGATCCTCCACGACCAGCTGCTCGCCGCCTTCAGCGAGGACCCCACCCTCAAGCCCCGCGACATCCTGGTGATGGTGCCCGACGTCGACCAGTACGCCGCCGCGGTGCAGGCGGTGTTCGGCCGGCTGGACCCCGACGACCCGCGCCATATCCCCTTCACCCTCTCCGACCAGGCCAGCCGCCACCGCCTGCCGCTACTGATCGCCCTCGAATCGCTGCTGCGCCTGCCGGAGCTGCGTCTCTCGGTGAGCGACCTGCTCGACCTGCTGGAGGTGCCGGCCATCCGCGCGCGCTTCGGCATCAATGAGGCCGGCCTGCCCACCCTGCGCCGCTGGATCGAGGGCGCCGGCATCCGCTGGGGACTCGACGCCCGCCAGCGCCAGAGCCTCGACCTGCCGGAAGGCCTCACCGCCAACACCTGGGCCTTCGGCCTGCGCCGGCTGCTGCTCGGCTATGCGGTGGGCAGCGCCACCGAGGGTCACTGGCAGGGCATCGAGCCCTATGACGACATCGGCGGGCTGGAGGCGGCGCTGGCCGGCCCGCTGGTCACCCTGATCGACACCCTGGAGGCCCAGTGGCAGACCCTGGCCAGGCCCTGCGACGTGGCCACCTGGGGCGAGCGGCTGCGCGGCCTGCTGGAGGCCTGCTTCCTGGCCGATTCCAACCAGGACCTGATGGCGCTGACCCGGCTCGAGCAGGCGCTGGAAGCCTGGCAGGAGAGTGCCGAGGAGGCCGGGCTCACCGAGCCGCTGCCGCTCTCGGTTGTGCGCGAACACTGGCTCGCCCAGGTGGACGAGGCGAGCCTCTCCCAGCGCTTCCTGGCCGGGGCGGTGAACATCGCCACCCTGATGCCGATGCGCGCCATCCCCTTCCGCCACGTCTGCCTGCTGGGCATGAACGACGCCGACTACCCGCGGGTCCAGCGCCCGCTGGACATCGACCTGATGGCCCAGGACTACCGCCCCGGCGACCGCTCGCGCCGCGAGGACGACCGCTACCTCTTCCTCGAGGCGCTGCTCTCGGCCCGCGACCGGCTGAGCATCAGCTGGGTAGGGCGCAGCATCATCGACAACACGGAGCAGCCGCCCTCGGTGCTGCTCGGCCAACTACGCGACCACCTGGCCCGCGGCTGGCGGCTGGCCGGGAACGAGTACGATGACGGTAAGGCGCTGCTGGCCGCGCTGACCACCGAGCACCCGCTGCAGCCCTTCAGCATCGAATACTTCCGCGGTGCGGCATCGGGCACCGATATGGAGGGTGCGGCATCGGGCACCGGTGGAGAGGGATCCAGCCTTTTCACTTACGCCCACGAGTGGCGCGAGCTGCACCGCCCCGACGCCGAGCCCGCGCCGGCCCCTGCCGCGGAGCCGCTGCTGGCGCCGTTCCGGCAGGAGGCCCCGCTGACGCTGGGCCAGCTGGGCGCCTTCCTCAAGGCGCCGGTGCAGGCCTTCTACACCACCCGGCTCAAGGTCCATCTGGAAACGGAGGCCATGGAGCGGCTCGACCACGAGCCCTTCCGGCTTGATGGCCTCGATCACTGGCAGCTGCAGCACGTGCTGATCGAGGCGAGTCGCGAGGCGGTGGAGGCCGGCGAGCCCCATGAGCCTGCCATGCTGGCCACCCTGGAGCGCCTCGAGCGCCAGGGCCGCCTGGCCATGGGCGGCTTCGCCGAGCGCATGCGCGACGATCTCGTCGAGCCCATGGACACGCTCTTCGCCGACTACCGCCAGGTGCTCGAGGCGTGGCCCCACGCCCTGGACGAGCCGCTCGGTGTCTCGCTGGACCTGCAACGGGAGCAGGGCGAGGGCCTGGCACTGGAGGACTGGCTGGGCGAGCTGCGCGTCAACGACGCCGGCGAGCGCTGCCGGGTGCTGCTTATCACCAGCAGCCTGGTCAAGAAGAACAAGTACCAGTGGCGACACTGGCTCACCCCCTGGGTGGCCCACCTGGCCGGCCAGGTGGCGGGCCCCATGACCACGCGGCTGCTCTCCCGCGCAGGTGGCGGCACCCTCGCCCCGATCCCCGCCGAGCAGGCCCGCGCGCACCTGGCCGACATCGCCGCGGCCTGGCAACACGGCATGGCCACGCCCCTGCCGCTGGCCCGGGACACCGCCTTCGCCTGGCTGGAGAAGGGCGGCACCCCCCAGGCCATGCAACGCTGCCTCGCCGGCGCCGCCGACGAGGAGAACGAGAAGGCCTGGAAGGCCGCCGACACCGCCTTCCGCGGCAGCGGCTACAACAACGACCACGGCGAGCGTGGCCGCGACCCCTACCTGATGCGCCAGTGGCCGGAGCTGGAGGCGCTGGTCCAGTCGGCGGAAGGTGGCGGCTTTGCGGTGCTGGCCGAGCGGCTCTACGCCCCGCTGCTGCGCGCGGTGAAGACGCCGAAGGAGAAGAGCCCCAAGGGGAATGGCGACAAGGGCAAGGGAGGCCAGGCATGAGCGCACAGGACCAGACGCCCCCCACCCTGGACCCGATCCACCTGCCGCTCACCGGCAGCCGGCTGATCGAGGCCAGCGCCGGCACCGGCAAGACCTTCACCATCGCCCTGCTCTACGTGCGCCTGGTACTGGGCCCGCGGGACGAGGCCGACGCCGAGAGCTTCCCCCGTGCCCTCACCCCGCCGGAGATCCTGGTGGTGACCTTCACCAACGCCGCCACCCGGGAGCTGCGCGACCGCATCCGCGCCCGGCTGGTGGAGGCGGCGGATGCATTTCTGGCGTCAAGGAATGGAGACGGATCGTCGGCGGCAGGCCTGCGAGGAGGCGCTGTGAACCCCTCCCTGGGCGCTACCGACGCCATCCCTGGCATAGGACATCCTCTTCGGCCTGCCGCCGACTCTGCCACGTCCAGCTCGAACGATAGCCCGACGGGAGACCTCTTCGACGAACCGCCAGTGGATAACTTGGGCTCAGTGGATAATTCCTCCGCTGGCTCCGCTCCCTCCAGCGACCCGCTGCTGGCCCTGCGCGACAGCTTCCCCCGCGAGCGCTGGCCCGCCTGCGCCCGCCGCCTGCAGCTCGCCGCCGAGTGGATGGACGAGGCCTCGGTCTCCACCATCCACTCCTGGTGCCATCGCATGCTGCGGGAGCACGCCTTCGAGAGCGGCAGCCTCTTCTCGCTGGAGATGAACCTCGACCAGTCGGAGCTCGAGCTCGAGGTCGCCCGGGACTACTGGCGCAGCTTCTACTACGCCCTGGACGCCGAGGCCCTGGCGGTGGTCACCCGCTACTGGGAGACCCCCGATGCCCTGTCCGAGGACGTGCGCCGCCTGCAGGGCGACGCCGACCTGCTGCCCGACGCCCCGCCCCCCGCCGGGGCACTTGCCAGCATGCAGGCCGAACGCGCGCGGGTGCTCTCCGAGCTCAAGGCGCCCTGGCCCGCCTGGCTGGATGAGCTCGCCGAGCGGCTGGAGACGGCCGCCGCCGCCAAGGCCTTCGACCAGCGCAAGCTCAACAGCCGAAGCCGTGCCGGCTGGCTGGGAGCGCTGCGCGACTGGGCCAACGACCCCGAACTCGCCACGCCGGCGCTGACCGACACCGCCTGGAAGCGCCTGACACCGGAGGGCATGGCCGAGATCTGGCAGCAGGGCGAACCGCTGGACCACCCGGCCCTGCACGCCCTGGCCGAGCTGCCGGCGCGGCTCGAGGCCCTGCCCGACGCCCACGCCGACCTGCTGGCCCATGCCGTGCACTGGATGGCAGAGCGTCGTGAGCGCATGCAGCAGCGCCGCGACGAGCTCGGCCCCGATGACCTGCTCGAGCGCCTCGACCGCGCCTTCGAGGGCCCCGCCGGCAAGGCGCTGGCGGCCCACGTGCGTCGCCAGTTCCCGGTGGCCCTGGTGGACGAGTTCCAGGACACCGACCCGGTGCAGTACCGGCTCTTCGACCACGTCTACCGGCTGGCCCGGGCGCCGGATCCCGAGGACCCCAGCGCCGTCCTGCTGATCGGCGACCCCAAGCAGGCGATCTACGCCTTCCGCGGTGCCGACATCCACACCTACCTGCAGGCGCGGCGCGACACCGCGGGGCGCCACGTGACGCTCGGCACCAACTT
Organism: Halomonas rhizosphaerae; assembly: GCF_030010555.1. Classification (GTDB taxonomy): domain Bacteria; phylum Pseudomonadota; class Gammaproteobacteria; order Pseudomonadales; family Halomonadaceae; genus Halomonas; species Halomonas rhizosphaerae. Next base: position 18,213 of record NZ_JASCQP010000024.1, on the reverse strand, counting down.
CCGCTCGGCCACCGCCATGGTGGAGGCCGTCAACCGGGTGTTCCGCTTCGCCGAGGCCCATCCCGCCGGCCGCGGCGCCTTCCTGTTCAAGACGCCCGAGGGCGACAACCCGGTACCTTTTTTACCCGTGGCGGCAAAGGGCAGGAAGGACGCCCTGACCCGCGACGGCGAACCGCTGCCGGCCATGACCCTGTGGCACTTGACGGGCGGGCATCTCGCGAGCGACGAAACCGAGGGGCCAAGCGATGGACTCAGCAAGGGCGCCTACTTCAAGGAGATGGCCGCGCGCTGCGCCACCCGGATGGCCGAGCTGCTGCGCGAGGGCCAGGCCGGGCGAACCGGCTTCGGCTCGCCGGGCGAGGCCTTCCGAGCGCTCAAGCCCTCGGATCTCGCCGTGCTGGTCAACAACGCGAACGAGGCCAGGGCGATCCGTGGCGCGCTGCTCGAGCGCGGCATCAAGAGCGTCTACCTCTCCGACAAGGAGGGGGTGTTCGAGACCCCGGCGGCCCTGGAGCTGGAGGTGTGGCTCGCCGCCTGCGCCGAGCCCGACAGCGAGCGGCGCCTGCACGCCGCGCTCGCCATGCCCAGCCTGGGGATGGGCCTCCACGATCTCGATGCCCTGCAGCACGACGAGCTGGCCTGGGAGGAGCGCGTGCTGCAGTTCCGGGCTTACCACCGCCAGTGGCAGCGCCAGGGCGTGCTGCCCATGCTGCACCGGCTGCTGGCCGACTTCGCGGTGCCCACCCGGCTGCTCAGGAGCGCCAGTGGCGAGCGACACCTCACCGATCTGCTGCACCTGGGCGAACTGCTGCAGCAGGCCAGCGCCGAGCTGGACGGCGAGCACGCCCTGCTGCGCCACCTCAGCGAGGCCCGCAGCCAACCGCCGGCGCAGGCCGACACCCACCGCCTGCGCCTGGAGAGCGACGCCGACCTGGTGCAGGTGATCACCATCCACAAGTCCAAGGGCCTGGAGTACCCGCTGGTCTTCCTGCCCTTCATCTGCGCCTTCCGCGAGAAGAAGGCCAGCGACCTGCCGCTCACCTGGCACGACGAGGCGGGCCGACGCCACCTCTCCCTGGAGGCCGACGACACGGTGCTGGCCCGCGCCGACGACGAGCGCCTGGGCGAGGACTTGCGCAAGCTCTACGTGGCCCTGACCCGCGCCCGCCATGCCACCTGGCTGGGCATCGCCCCGCTCAAGGGGCTGGAGCGCAGCGCCATCGGCCAGGTGCTGACCGCCGGGGCGCCGCTCTCGACAGACGGCCTGCTGGATGCGCTCTTCCCGCTGGTGGAGGATGCCGGTGGCCGCGATGGCGTGCTGGCGGTGGAACCGGCGCCCGAGCCCGATGATCGGGTGGTGCCCATCGAGGCCCACGACGAGGCCCTGCGCGAGGCGCTCACCCCCGCCCGCCGCGCCCGGGAGCACTGGTGGATCGCCAGCTACTCGGCGCTGAGGCTGGGTGTCGAGCGCATCGGTGAGGGGGAGGAATCGCCCGAAACAACGACCTTGCCAGAGCCCGAGACCGCGCTCCTGCCCTCGGTTTTGATAGAAGAGCCCGAGACTGCGCTCTTTATGGAAGAGCCCGAGACCGCTCTGGAGGCCACCGCGCGGGAGATGCGCGACGAGCCCCAGGACACGGCCCATCCTCCCGCGACGGTAAGCGAGGCCTCGCTCCACCGCTTCCCCCGCGGCCCGGCGGCCGGCACCTTCCTGCACGGCCTGCTGGAGTGGGCTGGGCACGAGGGCTTTGCGCGGCTGGCCGCCGACCCCGAGCGCCTCGACGACACCCTGGCGCGGCGCGCCAACCTGCGCGGCTGGCGCGAGCGCATCCCGGCGCTGCAGGCCTGGCTGCATGGCCTGCTGGAAAGCGAGCTGCCGGTGCCGCAGGCCCCGGAGGGGGCGGTGACGCCGCTGCGCCTGGATCGGCTGGAGAGCGCTCACTACCAGGTGGAGCTGGAGTTCTGGTTCGCCGCCCACAAGGTCGACACCGGCCGCCTGGACGCCCTCGTGAGCGCTCACACACTGGGCGGCGCCGCTCGCCCGGCACTGGAACGCGATCGGCTCAACGGCATGCTCAAGGGCTTCATCGACCTGGTGGTGGAGCACGAGGGTCGCTTCTACGTGCTCGACTGGAAGTCCAACCACTTAGGCCGCGACGACGAGGCCTACGCCGAGGCGGCCATGGCGGAGGCGGTGCGCGAGAAGCGCTTCGACCTGCAGTACTGTCTCTACCTGCTGGCCCTGCACCGCCTGCTCGAGGCGCGGCTGCCGGACTACGACATCGACCGCCACCTGGGCGGGGCGCTCTATGTCTTCCTGCGCGGCCAGCACGCGCCCTCCCGCGGCGTGCACCGTGAGCGTCCGCCAAGTGAGCTGATCGAGGCGCTGGACGCCCTGTTCCGCGACGCCGATGCCACTCCGGAGACCAGCCATGAGTGACCACCCGCATACCGACGAGGCCGCCCCCAACGAGGCCCTGCACGATACCGAGGCGCTGTTCGCCCTGCTCGACCGCTGGGTGGCCCGCGGATGGCTGCGCGCCCTGGACCGCGCCTTTGCCGCCTTCCTGGCCCGCGAGGTGCCGGACGCCCCCGCCCCGCTGCTGCTGGCCGCGGCGCTGGCCAGCCACCAGTTCGGCCGCGGCCATGTCTGCCTGGACCTCGAACGTACCCTGGCCGAGCCGGACCTGGCGCTCTCGCTGCCGCCGGAGGGTGACAGCCTGGAGGACCCGCCACCGCGGCCCAGCCAGCTGCTCGGCGAGCTGGCGCTGGCCGACTGGCAGGAAGCGCTCACTCACCCTCTGATCATCGGCGACGGCCCCGGCAACACCCCGCTGGTGCTCGACGGCACCCGGCTCTACCTTCGCCGCTACTGGCACCACGAGCGCTCGATCCAGCAGCATATCGCCGCCCGGCTGGAAAGCGGCGCCACCGACGCCCACGACACCACCACCCTGGCCCAGGCCCTGGCCGCCCTCTTTCCCTCCAGCGACTCCCTGGACTGGCAAAAGGCCGCCTGCGCCCTGGCCGCCCGCTCGCCCTTCGCGGTGATCACCGGCGGCCCCGGCACCGGCAAGACCACCACCGTGGTCAAGCTGCTCGCCCTGCTGCAGACCCTGGCGCTGGGCGCGGGCCAGCGAGCGCTGCGCATCCGCCTGGCCGCCCCCACCGGCAAGGCCGCCGCGCGCCTCAATGAATCCATTGCCGGGCAGGTCAGCTCATTGCAACTGGATAGCCTGGCCCCACTGCTGACTGCCTCCGAGAAGGATGAGGGCAGCAACCCAGTGTGGGAGCCCAATTTATTGGTGGTCCGACACTTCGGCGATGGCAGTGTCAGCAGGCTCAGATCCGCCATCCCCAAGGAGGTCACCACCCTCCACCGGCTGCTGGGCTCGCGCCCCGATACCCGCCACTTCCGCCACAACGCCCGCCACCCGCTGCCGTTGGACGTGCTGGTGGTGGACGAGGCCTCCATGGTCGACGTGGAGATGATGGCCGCCCTGCTCGATGCCCTGCCGCCCCGTGGGCGCCTGGTGCTGCTGGGCGACAAGGACCAGCTCGCCTCCGTGGAGGCCGGCTCGGTGCTGGGCGACCTGTGCGCCCGGGCCGAGGGCGGCCACTACACGCCCGAGACCGCCGACTGGCTCACCGAGGCCACCGGCCAGGCGCTGCCCGCGGCGATGCGCGACGCCGAGGGTGCCCTGCTGGACCAGGCCATCGCCATGCTACGAGTGAGCCACCGCTTCAATGCCGAGAGCGGCATCGGCCAGCTCGCCGGCGCCGTCAACCGCGATGAACCGGGCAAGCAGAAGCGCGCCGCCATCCGCGGCGTGCTGGGCCACGGCTATGCCGACCTCTCCCACCTCAAGCTGGAAACGGACAAGGATCGCAGCCTGGAGCGGCTGGTGGTCTCGGGCCACGCCGCGGCCTTCCCGAATTCAGGCGAGGGCCGCACGCTGCGCGGCCAGCCACTGCTGCCGCCGGTGGGCTATCGCCATTACCTGGAGGTCATGAGGGCCGCCGCGCCGCAGTCAGGAGAGGATGGCGAGATCGACCGCGAGGCCCTGGATGACTGGGCCCGCACGGTGCTCACCGCCCACGGCCAGTTCCAGCTGCTCTGCGCCCTGCGCCGCGGCCCCTGGGGCGTGGAGGGGCTGAACGAGCGCATCCGCGCCGCACTGGAGCGGGAGGGGCTGATCGACACCGGCGATGGCCGCCGGCTCTGGTACCCCGGCCGCCCGGTGCTGGTGACCAGCAATGACTACGGCCTGGGGCTGATGAACGGCGATATCGGCATCAGCCTGGCGCTGCCGCAGCCGGCAAGCTCAAGCGATGGCACCAAACGCGGCCCGGCGCTGCGCGTCGCCTTCCCCGCCGGGGATGGCAGCGGCCAGATCAAGTGGGTGCTGCCCAGCCGCCTGCAGGCGGTGGAGACGGTCTACGCCATGACGGTGCACAAGTCCCAGGGCTCGGAGTTCACCCACACCGCCCTGCTGCTCCCCGACGCCCCAAACCCCATCCTGACCCGGGAGCTGGTCTACACCGGCATCACCCGCGCCAGGCACTGGCTTACCCTGGTCGAGACCGGACGCGGCCAGTTGCCGGAGGCGGTGGAGAGGCGCGTGATGCGGGTGAGCGGACTGGGCGCCAGATAAGCGTTGGCAGCCGCCCGTTTTACCGCTACCTAGAAACGCTTATATTGCACCAGGCCGGCAGCAGGGGCGCTCACCGCGAGCGCCACCATCGTCACGTCTTAGATACTATCTGAAGGACTACCTGTGGGCGTACAATACTGCTCGTCCGCTCCGTTCGCTCAAGGAAAACTCCCATTTGGTTCATGCTTGAACGCTGGCAGGATGATCCCGAGAGATTTCATGAAGCCCCCGTCCACTACTTCCCGGGACCATACAACTAGGCAACAGTGATGGGCGCCTCATCAATACATTATAAATTATTTGTATAATCAGTGAAATTTTCGTTGCCGTTGCGTTCGCCTTTGAGGTGCACTTTCTCAACAAGTGCGACCAAACCGAACGCGATATGGCCGCCGAATTCTACCAGCGCGCGTTCGACAAAGAGGTTGGGGCGGGGCACAACGTCGTGATGAACTGATGGCGCCCTAGCGCACCTACTCAAGGAACAGTGAGTTCAGGAACACCGCCTCGAAGGCGGGGATCTTCGACCCTGATCGCCGATCGAAGGGATCGCGTTCGGTCACAATCCCCCAGCGCCCTTCATAGCCGACGGGGCTCTGCCCGTCCGGCTGCCACCAGGGTTGGCGTTGAAGGTCGCGAATGACGACCCGCTCGGCCGCCTCTCCCTCCGGCGAACTCACCTGCTGCGCGGTTTGCCCAAGCACGTTGAGGTCCGCCTCAACTGCCTCCACCAGGGCCGCCGGCGCAAGCACCAGCCCAAAATTCGGCTGCCCCTCTGGAGGCGTCACCGGCGGGCCCTCATCATCGACCTCTTCGGGGCCCTGTGGCCACTCAGGCGGGTCGAAGGTGCGGCGGCTCTGGGCCACCCCTTCATGCACGCTTGTGACAAACCCAAAGAGCCCGCCAATGATCCCGCCAACCGCAATTCCCATGAAGATCTTGTTGAGGCCGACCGACACCTCCCTTCCCTTTCGAAAGCGAAACCGGGTCTGGTCGATCGTTTGGATCCAGCCCTGCCACTCATCGATCACACTGTCGTAGTCTTCGCAAATATCGGGGATGTCGACCTGATAGGGCAGAGCATTGTCTAACTTCGGCGCCGTCTGCTGGCCAGCCTCGAAGTACATGTTATGGGTTCCACGCGCAACGAAGACCTTTGCGTGGCGGTCGATCCTCGCAACATCGGTACCGACGAATGACCGAGTGACCATAAAGGTGAGGTCTTCCGGTTGCGCGGTACGTCCAACGAAATTGGCAAGCACACCCCGTGCACGCCGGCTGAGACCGATCTGATCCGGTTGAGGCATGTCTTCCGGGTCGATGTTGAGCGGACTCTCTGGCCCTGGCGGCACATGCGTTGGCGATCCCTGCTGCGGCGGCGCCCCGGGGTTCGGCACCAGGACTGTGACGGCCTGCCACTCCCCTTCATACGTCCCGTGGGGCAGCACGTGCATCGGTTCTTCGTCGATGCGGGCGCGGGCCCACTCGCTGTCGATCTCGCAATCGATGAGCCGTTCTTCGTGATACGCATAAAAGTAGTGGTACGTAATCATCCAGTATCCGCGGGGATAATGGATCTGCATGACGTTGGCAATGCCAGGCGGGAGCGCCGCCGTGGTGCTCTGAGGTACGAGTGGCGCGGTGTCCTGGTCGCGAACATCGGCCCAGACGTGGACCATGTTGGCGCCGAACGGCGACGGCTCCGCGGCGATCCCGGCAAACATGAGGTCGCCGGGGTCAGGCGGCTGGACGTCGTTCGGGCCACGACCTGTCCAGTCGCCCCGCTGGAGGAATAGCCCCGCTTCTTCGTTGTCGGCAAGATAGCGGTAGAACCCGTCTCCGGTAGGCTGATTGCCGATCCAAATTCCGCCGTCGATGCCATGCTCCTCGGGTGTCAGTTTCAACTGGCCGAGGGGTATGAGCGGCGCCCGGGGGAAGGCCGTCTCCTCTGGATCATGCGCGCAGTTGCCCCAACTTTCCAGCCGGTGGCGGGGCGGCTTGTTGCACCACATGGCCGACGCTCGCATAAACGTGGCAGGGTTGATTGGCGGAAATTTTTCCTGCGGATGGTAGTAGACGATCGGCTCGTAAGCGTCGATCAGTACGGCTTTTTCCTCAAGTGTCAGGGTCATACCGAGTCTCCTCCGTATGGCTTTTGCGGTGCATGCACCCCGGGCGGGCGTCCGGGCAAATCGGGTTGGGGATTGCCTCCGCAATCACGTCGACGAGCGTGCCCCAGTCCGGATCACACGTTGCCACTTTCATTGTCGTATCGCAGAAATCGAGCTGCCCGATCCCCTTCAGGCAAAACAGCATCTGTCCGAATGATTTTTCGAGAAAGTCCGGATCAACGACGGCCAGCCAGGCGAAGAACTCCTGCATGAGCACCTTCATATCTTGGCCGCTCACACGCCCCCCGCACCAAAGGTCCACATAGCGGCGCGCAAACGTCTCCAGCTGGTCGATCGCCGCAGGTCCTGCCTTGGCGATCCGGCGATAGAATTCGCCCTCTAGCTCATCAAGACACACGAAAAGCTTGGCAAGATGAGCCCGCTCGGCCGGATCCTGAAGACCATCGAGCACCCGTCGTTTCAGGGCGCGCCAGGCATTGCGGGCCTCCTGTGACATGGGCCGGCAGTTGAATTGCCTAAAATTGTTCGCCGGGTCGTAGCGCCAGATCCGGACGAAATCGAGCCGCCCATTGAGCGTGTAGCGGCCGTCGTGGGGCCACGCACCGATCGTGATAGCCCCCGGCGCCTGGATCGGCACAACGGGATAGCGAATGTCGGATCGATAGGCTGCCAGAACCCCGTCGAGAGTGATGCTCATGGTGGCAAGCCCGTCGTGAAGCACGGAGACCGTGTGGAACCTGTCCACCCCAACCGTCCGCTCCGCTCCGTCCGGGCTGAACTCGGCGGACGTGTTCAACCCGTGCCACTCATAGTTCGGCATCGGCGGTGGCGGATTTGCCGTCAAGGACTCCACCGAAAACGGGTCAGTCGAGCCCGTTGGGGCGGGTGTCAACGTGAGCCCGCTGGCGCCCAAAAGCGTGCCCTCCGGCTCACCCTGCTCGGCCGGGGCGTAGTAAACGAAGGTGATCACGCCGTCCCCGCGGACGAACAGCGCGAACGATCGCTCGGCTTCAACGAGGTTGACCCGTCGCTCCAAGGCTTCAAGCTCAAACCTTATATCCACCCGCACTGCCGTCATGATGTTAAACGACCGTTGATGCGGGACCGTCACGCGGCTCTGCTCTGACAGAAAGGCGATGCCGCGAAAGTCCCCTGGACCCGACGTCGCATTGGTCGACGTGTGGTGGCCGTGATTGAAATGTCCTGAACGATCAATCGCTTGCCCAGCAAGGGCAAAATCGTAGTACAAAATTTGTCGAAGCATCATTATTCCTCCAGCAAATCGAAATGCTCGCGTCGTTTTCACGAACAGATCGAACATGATCATGGCAGTCGTTTTCACGAACAGATCGAACATGATCATGGAAGGAGTGCGGCATTTTCGCGGCGCGTGATCCTGACCGGCGAGCGCCCCGCTGGACTACCTGATCCGGCCCTTCGCGGAATCGCTCACAAAGAGCTCCCGGGAGAGCTGACCGGACCAGTCAACCGCGCACCGCCTCGCGCCCGGGAGACGCCGTTCTCATTCGCCGATGCTGCGCTCCACGTCGCGCGCCAGGCGCACCTGACCCGCGAGCGTCGCCGCCGCGGCGCAGGTCTCCTGCGCCACGCCTCGCCGCGCCTCGCGGATCAAGGCGTCAGAGTCGTCCTGCGCAGCCCGGAACGCGGCGATCGCGTCGTCGCACCAGCCAGCGGCCTTGGCTGCGCGGTCCAGCGTCTCCGAAACCATCGAGCGGGCCTCCTTGTCGTAATCGCTGCGCGACCGATTAAAGCCGTCGAGACGCCCGGCCACTGCCGTAGCGATCTCCGCGTTCCGCTCCACGTTAGCCTTCAGGACCAGGCTCTTCAGCAGGAAATCGATCGTCTCGATCTCCGTCCCCAACGTGCCGCTGCTGTCCGGATCCAGGATCGGGCCGATGGGGCGCGGCGGCCCGTCGTCGATGGCAAGGCCGTTCGCGTCGATCCAAACGAAGCTGCTGGCCTCGATCCAGAGCGCGGTCTCGCCGTTGAAGAAGCCCCACGGACTGCCGTTGTTGTTCTCGTACACATTGGTCGCCGGGCAGTTGCCGCCGAACCCTCCGAAATACACCCGCAAAAGGCTCAGCGTCGGGAAGCTCGTGTAGAGCTGCGCAGCGCCGAGGCCGTTGGAGGCGGTGGACGCGTAGATGTCGCCGGGATCGGAGCTCGAGGCGTCGTTGTCCGTGGCGAGCGGCACGTCGCCGAAGCCAACGCCACAGGCTCCGTCCGGGCGTCCGTCGGAAAGGTTGTTATTGCCGTCGTCGAAGATGCCCTGGGTGGTGCTGGTGGCGAACTTGACTATGAAGTCCGCATTCGCCGAGGCCGTCGCTGCGGGCAGCAACAGCAGGCACGCCGAAATCTTGAGAACTGCACGACACTTCATGGCACAGGTACTCCCATAAGGTCGAAGTCTTGCAAAAAATGCCTTTTTTCCCCAAGTTCAAAAGCCGCTAACTGCTGTTGAGTCTATCGGTAACCATCCGATGCACCTCGAATCCGGATAGCATGGAGCCAAGTACGCTGAAAACCTGCCCTCTGCTCTCCACAGTCGACTCAATTTCCGACATCCAGCACAGAAAATCCCTGCCGCGATAGCGCAAGCGCAGGGGAGAAACTCAGCTATCGTCATCAAAATTTATAATTGAAAGATAGTGAGATATCGGGCAGTCTGCGATAGACAAATACCGAAAATTTTGGTCTTAGCTTATTTCCCGTCGAATTATAGTAAATCCTAGTGGATGGCAAATAGGCGGCAACCCTGTCTGACTGATCGATTACCTGTCCCTTATCGAGCACGAACGGCGTTACACTCAGAGCTTGACGTATGTCTAGAATACCCGGGGCGATTCAAAGAATGTGCAGGAATATTGCTATACGCTCTAGGTGGCGGACTCCCGCATTTCGGAAGGCAAAGACGGTAGATGGCAGTTGTCGGGAGATAAAGCCGCTAGGCTGCTCGAGGAGTTCGGCGCGCCACTGGCAGAGGCAGGCCTCTACCTGGAATGTGAGGTGTGGGACACGCTCGAGGACTTGCAAGCCGAGTCAGATGACATGGCTCGCTGGCGGCAGTGGCAGCGTGTCATGGAGGCTGTTCGACTCGACATCCTGAGCTGCAGCGTATTCTTGCCAGCCTGATCAGCCCCGATCAGAGCGCGGTGGGAGCAAGGGTGCGCGAGTCTCTCGGTTCCTTGCTGCAAGACTCTGAATTTGTCAGCTGGTACCACAACAGCAAGATGACTCTATCAGACGCCGAGGCTGGCAACGGAAGCTGGCAGAGCAGGGGGACTCCGCTGTCTCTCTCATCCAAGGTCTTGTCGAACGGCGAGCTAAAGATCACCGAGATACTAGGCTTTTTCTGAAAAGTCGGCGACCGAAGGTCAGACAAGGAAAAAATCGGCGAAAAGACAGAGTTTACGAGGTGTAAATGAGTACTTTGAGTCGATTTTTAACGCCGTATGGCCCGAGCGCAGCCAGTTTTCGGACAAAGCCTAGATCTCTAAGGGACAGGGAGAGTCGCCCTTTGTCGTCACCCATCACAAGAGACCCGCTGCACCGGCTGACCGGTCAGTTTCGCGAACCGGTCAGGGAGGCGACGTATCGCCGGGAGATCACGCCCAGGGTGCGCCTCGAGTCCGGCCTTGCGCTCTGCGTGGCGGCCCTGGTCTTCGGCATGTTTGCCATTTCCGACTACCACTACACCGGCGTGAGCACCGAGCTCACCCTGCTGCTCGCCATGCGCCTGTTGGTGGTGGTTTCCTGCCTGGTGCTGGCCTTCCTGATCGGACGCGCCGGCGACTATAACCGCCGGGTGTGGCTGCACGCCCTGCCCCTCTGGATATTGGCGACGGGCATCATCCTGATCATTCCCTTGCGCCCCGAGAGCCTGCCCACCCAAGTCACCGCGGTGGTGGTCGCCACCATGGCGTTCTACCTGCTGATCCCCAACCTGCTGCCCGTGGTGGCCACCGCCAGCCTCTACCTGAGCCTGGGTTTCCTGGCCTCAGCGGTGATGGTGGCGGACACTCCTGCAGTGGTGGCACTGCGCATATCGCTGCTGCTCATCATGACCAATGCCGTGGGCTTCTTCGCGCTGCTGCGCCTGGAAAAGCTGCAGCGAAAGCAGTTCGAGCTTCTGCAGGAAGAGCGTATCCAGAACCAGCAGATGGCCGAGGAAATCTCTCACCGGAAGTCGCTGGAAGCCCAGCTGCGCAGGGTCGCCGAACGGGATGGTTTGACGGGCCTGGACAGTCGCGGTCATTTCATGACCCGAGCCCAGGACCTGCTACTGCGAGCGCAATTCGACAGGTCACCCTTCAGCCTGATGATGATCGACGTGGACCACTTCAAGGCCATCAACGATACCTGGGGGCACAGCCAGGACGACCGGGTGCTGGCCGCGATCGCGGAAACTTGCAAGCGATCCCTCCGGCCCCAGGATGTGATCGGTCTTTTCGGAGGCGAGGAGTTCATCGTGGCCCTGCCGGACACGCACCTGAAGGACGCGCACATGGTAGCGGAGCGCCTGCAGAGCAAGGTCGCCGAGCTACCGGTGAGGGAGGAGATGCCCGACACCGCCTGACCGTCACCATCGGTATCGCCGGAGTTGTCAACGAGGAGACCGACTTGGCCGACCTGATAAACCAGGCCGACCAGGCTCTATACGCCGGGAAGCACGGCGGCAGGAACCGGGTCGTGATGAGTCAGGAAGTGGAAGACGAGGCGTGATGGGGTAACCACCGGAGAAGTCGCGAGGCTATGTGAAGGCTGTGGCATTGCCCTATTGTGGCCCCATTCTCCCGCAAGGAGCACTGCTGAGGGCAGAGCGTTGGTCACGGCCGAGGCCGACGTCGGCGATATCGCCCCCTCGACAGTCGCCGCGAACCGTTGCAAAGCCTACGCCACGCACCACCAAACAGCCTGGCAAACAGCTCGGCCCGAGATCGTGTCCGCGCCTGCCTCAGTGCCCGTTGATGGCCAGATACAGCCCCGAGAGACCGACGAGGATCAGGCTCAACGCCCAGACCACATCGAGGTTGAACCATGTGCGCTTCAGAAACCTGAGCCCGAGGTAGTAATAGGTCCCTGTGGCGATCACGCCACCGGCCACCGTCATGGCGGCGGTATGCGCCAGCGCCACGACGAACGCCGAGCCGATGTTGCGCCCCATCAGTTCGCGCGCGGCCGCGTGGCCGGCCTCGCCCGGCTCAGTTCCGGAAATGCCCAGGTAGATCGGCAGCAGCATCAAGCCCGCACCGTGCGCCATCGCGGCGAGAAACGACCAGAGCACCAGGCGCGAGGGATGCACCCGGGCAAGAATCCTCGGATGCCGGCGATTGATCAGCAGGTAGGCGCCTGCGGCAATCACCAGTGCTGCGGCGCCGACGCGGATTTCGGTCTGCCAGTCGAGCAGTACGGTCATCATGGAGAAGGGCAGCAGGATCGCCAGCATCGCCAGAAGGTGGCCGGCCGCCAGCGCCCCGAGCGCCTTGACCATGGCCTGGCCCCGCCCGTCCATCAAGCCGGACGATACGGCAAGCGGCCACCCCATCCCGGGATTGACGCCGTGATAGAACCCGGAAAGCAGGACGGCCCCCCAAAGGGCCGTCACCGTGCCCGCGTCGTCGAGCCCCATTCAGAGGTTGGGATAGCAGAAACTGTCGGTCGAGCAATCGCCGCCCTCAAGCCGGATCTGGTGGGCGCGATAGCCCTTGGGGAAATCGACGTAGAAATCGGGATCGAGCGTCAGACCGCCATTGTCACCGACACGGGCCATGACCATCTGGCCGCCCTCCTGCCCGGGATAGAACTGATTGTCCCATGAGGAATAGAGCGAGTTGGTCCAGTAGACCCGTTTACCGTCGCGGCTGATCTCGACCATCTGCGGGCCAAAGACGAAGGCCCCGCCGCCTGGATGGGGCGTGCCTCGGGCGATGCCGCCCAGTTCCACCTTTCCGGTCAGGACCGGGTTCATGGGGTCCGACACGTCATACTGGTGCATCTCGCCCAGGCCCCAACAGGCCACGTACAGGTACTTGTCGTCGAGACTGAGATCGATATCGGTGACCAGCGGTGGCACCGCCTCGAACCCCTGCAGGAGCGGCGGCAGGTTTTCCGCCGCCTCGGGGCGCGGATCGATGGTGATGGTCTTTTTGGACTGCCAGGTGCCATCGTCACCGCGCCACCAGGTGAAGATCGCGCCTTGCAGGTTGGTGGTGTCCACGACAATGCCGCAAAAACCGTAGGATTTCTTCGGGTCGTGCGCGGGCCGGATTTCCAGCGCCATCTGGTAGTTCTCGCCGAAATCCATCGTCTGGATATTCTTGCGCCGGCGCAGATCCCAGAAATGGATCGAATGGCCGTACCGGTTCGCCAGAAGGTCCTCGGCGACGATGCCATTCTCGAACTGCGGCGGCAGCCCCCATTCGGAGCTGACCATGTAGTCCTGCGGCAGGTTCCACCAGAAATCGTAATGCTTGTCCTGCTTGCCCCGATCCATCTCGTAACGGCCGAGGATCTCGAAGGTCTCGCAATCCATGATGAAGACGCCGGGCGGTCCGTCCGTACCGTCCGCTCCGCCGCCACCGAGTGTCGAGATATAGATGCCCTCGGGCCCGCAATGGACGGTGTGGGGGCGCGAATAACCGGTCTTCTCGAAAACCTCTTCGGGCTCGATGATCTTGTGGATCTTCGCGTCGAGCGGATCTTTCACGTCGATCACGTAGATGCGCGAGGACCGAATCCCCGGCACGATCAGGTAGCGGCGCTCGAGGAAGGCATGACCGGACATCGGCGACAGCGACGAGGAACAGGCGTTCCAGCCGAAATGATGGAACTCGTCGCCTGTATAGGGCATGGCCAGGGTGTGCACGATGGTGCCATAGCGATCCGAGTCCGGATTCAGATCGACCACGGCGAGCGCGTCCGGTTGCGCGCCGTCCGGGCTGAGCATCACGGTGAAGCCATAGTTCTCCACGGGCGCCCGCATGGCCAGCTGCGCCGTGGCGTGGAATGTCGGGTCGGGTCGAAAAGTCATGGTGCCCTCCCTTGGAAAGGACAGGAAATCCACCTGCGTCGTTCACAAGTCCACCGCAGTCCCTGGATCGCTCCACTGAGGCGGCCGGACGCCTGTAGGCGCTGCGGGCGAGCAGCGCCGGAAAACGGCCACGCTTGCCGGCGGCCCCGCCATACCAGCGAGTCTAGGACACTCCGTTCACCTTCGCCTGCCTGCCCAATCCGAAGGTAGCCCCCAAAATTCGCACGCCCGCTACCTTTTCCGACATGGCCGCTTCGGGTCGTCAGTTGCCAAACTTTTGCATCAGCGTGGCGTAAACTTCTCCATCCGGCCAGGAGTGGACGTTCGAAGGGTTGATATGATGTGAAGAAGAACCTGTGATCACTGGCGCGAGCCATGAGCGCCAAGTGACTGTAGGTGTGGGGCGCGCATTCAATTGATTAGTCAGATGTTACGCCGATGTTCTGAAAATAATCTAATGCTTGAGTGTCCAGGGTTATGGAATTTTCTTGAGCGTTAAGCGAATGAAGAAAGGCATTACATATAGTACCAACCAAGCCAAAGCAGTACACAGCACAGCGGTTTGCTCGCGCCCCAGGCCAACGGCTATTCCTGTCGCGACCGTGAACCAAATGCCAGCCGCCGTGGTAATCCCTGTAGCTCCACTCCATATTGTATAGTTAAATCATGATGCTCCATGGCAAGAAATCTTCTCTATCTCACCGATACCTAACTGATGAATCTCTTGGAATCAAGCTGGGCATAACACGCTTGATAAACAAACCTTCTTCAAGGTTATCTTTAAAAAGAAGCTCAATTGCCTGTTGAGCGATAACATCGAATGGGATATGCACAGAGGTCAAAGGGACCGGTAGACGGCTTGCTAGAGGCGTGTCGTTATAACCGACAAGAGAAAGCGATTGTCCGACCATGATTCCAAGACGATGTGCAGCGGCCATAACGCCGATGGCAAGATTATCATTGACAGCAAAAATAGCTGTGGGGCGCTCCTGTTGCGAGAGGAGGTCGAAACCAGCCGCTTCCCCTGACTCAATACTGAAACCCGACTCGACAACCCACTCTTCTCGCACCTGAACCCCCGCGTCACGCATTGCGCGACGGAATCCTTCTTGTCTCCCTCGGGCGTTGGAGGCGAAACTCGGTCCAGCCACTAGCCCAATATCCCGGTGGCCAAGATCAAGCAAATGCCGGGTAGCTAGATAGCCACCCTGAGAATCGTCACCCACTGACGAAGGGCTGATCCCATCGGTTCTCAGTACTAAGGAATGTGGAACGCCTTGGGCTCTCAACCGTGAGGGTAGCTGATCATCAAGCCTGCTGGTCGCCAAGATCAACCCATCAACTCGCCTATTCAACAGCGACTCAGCCGCCTGGCGTTCACTGTCAGGGTCGTCACCACAGGTGGCTACGATGGCAAAACATTGCCGGTCCATAGCGGCACGAGCAATAGCCTCATAGATCAGTGCCATGACCGTGTCACTCAAGCGCGGAACCAACACACCGATGGTGCCGGTCCCCCCCCGTCGCAAGCTAGAGGCAAGAATATCGCGCTTGTATCCGAGCGCGTCCGCAACCTCTTTCACCCGCTGGGCTGCTGGACTTTTGGAAGGAGGTAGACGTTCGTCTAAGACGCGCGAGACGGTAGACGTGCTTACGCCTGCGGCCTTAGCAACGTCACGCATAGTTACCGGTTTCTCATTCATCGATGCTCGAGTCCCTACCACTATCTACGTCAAGGAAGCGCCATCCAGGTGCCCTTCGTGCTCATAGGCAATTACTAACCTACACGACTTGGGCGATTCGGTCGCGATCATACAGCAGCATGCCCCCTCCCCCTCGATCCAACCCCACCATGACAAGGCAAATTGCCCAGCCCAGCGCCGCCCTAGACCAAAGTCGTATTTGACGAGGCTGACTTCCCGAGCCACCATGCAATCGTTCCCAGGAACGATATCATAACCACGTACATGAGGAATTACCATGAGTCTGGACCTCCGAGGCCTTACCCCCGCACCGGTCACCCCCTTCACCCGTGATGGCGAAATCGACTACGCGGCGATCAACAAATTAGGCGCCTGGCTGGGAAGCATCGATGGTGTCAAAGGGTTGGTAGTGCTAGGCCATGCCGGGGAAGGCACCTTCCTCACCTCCCAAGAGCAAACAAGCGTCATCGAAGCATTCGTCGAATCGGTGAAAGGTGAAATTCCCATCATCGCTGGCATCACAGGCGAAGGCGATTACGTTGCTGCTGAAGAAGCCAAGCGTGCAGTCAAGGCTGGCGCTTCTGCGGGGCTGGTCTACCCGTCACATGGATGGCTGCGGTTCGGCTACCAAGAAGGTGCCCCGCAGGAGCGTTACCGCCGCATCCACGCTGAAAGTGGGCTGCCACTCATCCTCTTCCAGTACCCGGATAACACCAAGGCCAACTACAACCTTCAGACACAGCTTGATATTGCAGCGCAGCCTGGCGTCTTTGCCATGAAAAACGGTGTGCGTAACATGAAGCGCTGGGACACAGAAATTCCTGTGATTCGCGCTGAGCAGCCGGACCTGCAAATCCTGACTTGCCACGATGAGTACCTGCTGCACACCATGTTCGATGTGGATGGAGCACTGGTAGGTTACGGTGGTATTGCTCCTGAGCCACTTATCGAGATGATCAAAGCTGGCAAGGCCAAGGACTACGCTAAGGCGCGGGAACTTCATGATCGACTGCTTCCCGTGACCAAGAATGTCTACCACCGGGGCTCGCACATGGAAGGCACCGTGGCGCTCAAGTGGGCACTCGTAGCTCGCGGAATTCTTGATCACGCCACTGTACGTGCACCTCTGCGCCCGCTCGCTGAAGGCGCAGATCGACAGATTGCTGACGCCATGCGTGAAGCCGGACTGGCCTGAGCCGTAAGGTGGGCTTGTCTCAGAGACAGCTATTACCTGGCGGTGGTGCCCCAGGGGGTATCACCGTCTGGCCAGTCTCTCGCTCCTTCTTATAAAATATAAGCTTATCAGGAGAACAGGATGAAAAGTGGCTCAAAGCAAAATCCAAGTACCGCCTCTTCAACGATAGCTGATAATCGCTCACGCTTTTCACTTTCAGTTCCACAAATGCTTGCCCTCATGGGGCCTGCCTTCGTGGCTGGCGCCTGGAGATTCGGACCTGGCGCCCTAACATCCGCTGTCCAAGCAGGTAGCCAATATGGATACGTCCTATTGTGGGTTATCTTGGTATCAGCAGTGCTCATGTTCGTCTTTAATGATATGGCAGTTCGGCTTGGGCTGGCAACCAACGAATCAGTAGTTGTAGGGTCCCGGATGATCAACTGAGCTATAGGAGTTATCCTCTGCTGGCAGCCAGAGAGCTTCTACAGCAATTCATCCGGGAGCAGGTTCATGGACATCAAGCTGCATAAGCAAGCGACGACGACACCGAAGATTCGTGCTGAGATCCAGGCAGCGTCCGCCAGTATCAGTGACAGCGAACTGGCCCGTCAGTACGGTGTGTCCGACTCGACCATTCGCCGTTGGCGCTACCGAGGCGATGTCCATGATCGACCCCACACGCGCCACAACCTGCTGACCACGCTCACCCACGAGCAGGAGGAAGTGCTGGTCGCCGCTCGCGAGTTTCTTCGGCTCGGCCTCGATGATCTGCTGATCGTTGCCCGCGAGTTCCTGAACCCTCGGCTGTCACGTTCCGGCCTGCACCGCATGCTCAAGCGGCGTGACGTGCCAACGCTCGCGGAGCTGGCCCGTCAAGATGTCGGCGGTGATGAGACGCCCCGATACAAGCCTTTCAAGGACTACGAACCGGGGTATGTGCACATCGACATCAAGCACCTGCCCCAGATGCCTGACGAGCAGCAGAAGCGCTACCTGTACGTGGCCATCGACCGGGCAACGCGCTGGGTGTATCTGGAGGTCCGCAGCAGCCAGTCCGCGAAGGATGCTCGCGCGTTCATGAAACAGGTGGAAGAGAAGGCGCCCTTCAAGATCCAGACGGTGCTGACTGACAACGGCAAATCCTTCACCGATCGCTTCACACGGGCCGGTGAGCGCAAGCCCAGCGGCCGGCATCCGTTTGACCAGGAGTGCCAGGCACATGGCATCGAGCATCGCTTGATCAAGCCTGGGCGGCCTCAGACGAACGGCATGGTGGAGCGCTTCAACGGTCGTATCAGCGATGTGCTGGCCACTCGATGCTATGCATCAGGTGAGGATCTAGAGCAGACGCTGAAGCGGTATTGTTGGTTGTACAATCACCATATCCCCCAGAAGGCGCTGCACCATCAATCACCAATTGCAGCGATGAAAGAATGGGAGGCTAAACGGCCAGCGCTATTTACCAAGCGAGTAGTCAATCATCCGGGACCCTACA
>NZ_JASCQP010000023.1 GCF_030010555.1 Halomonas rhizosphaerae | reverse complement strand
CCTATCTAAAAAAGCTCGATGCCTTGACCCGAGAGAAGTGGGCGACGACACGGGGCAAAAAGCCCAAGCCGTCCAAGGGTTAAGGCATGAGCACCCACTGGCGCTGCTGCTACGTGCGGCATCGCTACCGCGCAGCACGTTCTACTACCAGCTCAAGGCCCTGGGGGCTGGCGATCCGTATGCGTCTCTGAAGGCGCGTATCCAGGCGATCTATGATTACCACAAGGGACGCTATGGCTATCGCCGTATCACCGCTGTGCTGCGCCAGACAGGCGAGGCGGTCAACCACAAGACCGTCCAGCGGTTGATGCAACAACTGGGCTTGAAGTCCCTCGTTCGCCCCAAGCGGTATCGGGCTTATCGAGGAGCCGAGGGCTACGCCGCCCCGAATACGCTACGGCGTCGGTTTCAGGCCCAAGGACCGAATCAACGATGGGTGACCGACATCACCGAATTCAAGGTCGATGACCAGAAGCTCTACCTGTCACCGGTCATGGATCTGTATAACGGCGAAATCATCGCCTTCCAGACCGGGCCACGACCGGTATTGGGCCTGGTGAAGCACATGTTGAGGAGCGCCTTCGACCGGCTGAGGCCGGGTGATCGGCCTCTATTGCACTCGGATCAGGGATGGCATTACCGGCACCCCAACTATCGTCGCCTGGTGGTGGAGAAACGGATACTGCGCAGCATGTCACGGAAAGGGAATTGTCTGGACAATGCCGCCATGGAGAGTTTTTTCGGCACCCTGAAAGCCGAGTACTTCCATCTGAACCGGTTCGACACCGTTGAGCAGTTGCAGCAAGGCATTGCCGACTACATCCACTACTACAACCATCAACGGATCAAGCAGAGACTAAAAGGCCTGAGCCCCGTGCAATACAGGACTCAGGCCATGGCCGCCGGTTAAGAGAACTAACCGTCCAACGATTGGGGGTCAGTTCACAAGGACGGGGCGTCATGGCCGTGTGCCGGGCCGGATCAGAGGTACTGGTAGCGGAGCAGCCGATGCTTGACGCGCTCCAGCAGCACCTGGTCGATCACCGCCGCCAGTACGGCGATGACCAGGATGTTGGTCATCACCCCGGTCATGTCGGCGATCTCGCCGGAGTAGGCCAGCGACTTGCCGAGCCCGGCGCTGAAGCCGACGATCATCTCCGCGGAGATCAGCGCCCGCCAGGCGTTGCCGAAGGCGAGTTGGGCGCCGGTGATCAGCTCGGGGGTGACCGCCGGGAAGTAGACCCGCTTGAGCATCTGGGCGCGCGAGGCCCCCATCACCCGCGCCGCGTCGATGTGTACCCGCTCGACGCTCTCGGTGGCGTTCATCACGCTGAGCGCGGTGGGGAAGAAGGCGCCTACCGCCACCACCACGATGATCGGCAGGTTGCCGAAACCCATCAGGATCAGGAACAGCGGCACCCAGGCGATCGAGGGGATCGACTGCAGGATGATGATGGCCGCCTTCAGGGTGCTGCGCACCGCGTTGAGAGTGCCCCCCACGAGCCCGAGCACTACCCCGGCCACCAGGGCGGCGCCATAGCCGGCACCGAGCCGGCCCATGCTGTTGCCGAGCCCCTGGTAGAACTCGCCGCTGCCCAGTTCCTGCCACAGCCGGCCGAGTGCCACGTGGACGTCGGGCATCAGGAAGTCGGGCAGGAACCAGGCGGCCACCTGCCAGAAGAACAGGATGAAGAGGATGGCCAGCACATAGGCCTTCTTGCTGGCCACGCCGGTGGAGGAGGTGGTGCTCATGGCTTACAGCTCGCGCTCTTTTTGCCAGCTGAGATCCAGCAGGGCGTCGACGTCGAAGTCGGCCTGCTCGAGGATGCCCTGCTCGTGCATGATGCCGGCCAGTTCTTTCATGCGCTCGATGTCCGCCTCGGTGAGCACGGCGCTGAAGTCGTTGGTGGCGATGGCGTCGGCAATCACCTTCTCGCTGGCGATCTCGCCCTGGTCGCGGGTCTCGATCACGTCCTCCTTGACGAAGTAGGAAGTGATGTAGCCGGCGGCCTCCTCGGGGTCGCTCTCGAGCATCTCGATCGCCTCGCGCTGGGCGTCCAGGGCGGCCCACAGTACCTCTCGGCGTTCCTCGAGGGTCTCCTCGGCGGTAATCACCACCATGCACGGAAAGGGCCACACCTCACCGATCTCGTAGATCTCGGTCACCGGGGCCTGCAGCTTGGCGATGCTGGCGTAGGGCTCGAACAGGAAGGCCGCGTCGACGCGGCCGCCCGCCAGCGACTGAACCGCCACCGAGGGCGCCACGCCCATGATGTTGAGGTCGTCGTCGGACAGGCCCGCCTCGGCCAGGGTCACGCCCTTGAGCACGATGTCGGCGGTGCTGCCCTGCTTCTGGGAGGCGAGGTCCTTGCCGGCCAGGTCGGCCACCTCGTCGATGCCGGCGTCGTCATGGGCGAGCAGGGCATGATAGCCGCGCTGGGCGCCGCCGACGATCCTCAGGTCGGCGCCGCGGCCGGCCCAGGTGAAGGCGTTGGAGAAGCCCAGCACGCCGATGTCGAGCTGCCCGCCAACGATGCCCTTGATCAGGTCGGTGCCGGAACTGAACTCGATCAGCTCGGCGTCGAGGCCGTGCTTGGCGTAGAGGCCGGCCTCGTAGGCGAGCATCACCTGGGCGTCGTCCATCACGCGGACATAGCCGACGCGGAACTCCTCATTTTCGGCTATCGCGGGGCCGGCCAGGCCGAGGGCCAGCAGGGGGATGAACAGGCGACGGATCATGCGGTTTCTCCTCTCTCTACCCGACGCGGTTCGGCGCTCGGGGTGTCGGTGTCGATGCCCAGCAGGGTCAGCACCTCGCGACGGATGTCCGCGAAGGCCGTGAGGTCGTGGGTCTTGGGGATATGCCCCAGGGTGAACGACTCGAGGACACGAGCCGGTCGCTGGCTGAACACCAGCACTCGGTCGGCCAGGTAGAGCGCCTCGTCGACGTCATGGGTGACCAGGACCACCGTCGGGCGCTCCTCCTCGATGAGGTCTCGCAGCACGCTCTGCAGGGTCATGCGGGTCAGGGCGTCCAGGGCGCCGAAGGGTTCGTCGAGCAGCAGTACCTTGGGCCGGGCGATGAAGGCCCGGGCCAGGGCGCAGCGCTGGCGCATGCCCCCCGAGACCTGGTGGGGATAGTAGCCCTCGAAGCCGTCGAGCTTGACCCGCGCCAGCCACTCGCTGGCCTGCTTACGGGCCTCGCGCGCCGGCTGGTCCTGGAACTCCAGGGCCAGGGCGACATTTGCCTCCAGCGTCATCCAGGGATAGAGGGCATGCTCCTGGAACACCAGGGTGCGCTCGGGCGCCGGATGGCTCACCGGCTGGCCGTCGGCGCGCACCTCGCCGGCGCTGGCCTGCTGGAGGCCCGCCACCATGTGCAGCAGGGTCGACTTGCCGCAACCCGAGGGACCCACCAGCGCGACGATCTCGCCGTCGGCGATGGTGTCGTCGAAGGTCTCGATGACCTGCAGATCGCCGAAAGACTTGGCGACGCGCTCGAAATGCAGCTGCATATGAGCTCCCGGAATGACGATATATAATTAAATAGAATAGCAAAAACAAATTATATAACCAAAATCACAATCTGTGAAGTCGTCCTTGCCGACGTGTTCAGACAACAGGCTAAGCAGTAAAGCAAACGCCCCGGCGGTGCCGGGGCGCTCTTGGTAGGAGAGGAGGAGGAATGTCAGGCCGCGCCGAGGGGGCGCGAGGGGCCGAAGTGCTCGTAGTGGCGACGCTCGCCGGGCACGCCCAGTTCGGCGAGGGCCCGGTCCACGGCCGTCATGAAGCCCTGGGGGCCCACGAAGTAGCAGCGGGCCCCTTCGGGAACCAGGCGGGCCAGCAGCTCGCGGTCGATCCGACCAGCATGGTCGGCATCGTCGCCGCGCTCGTGGATGCTCACGGCCCGAAGCCGCTCCGGGTGGGCCTCGGCCAGGGCCGCGACCTCATCGCGGAAGGCGTGATGCTCGGCGTCCAGGGCGGCGTGCAGGTAGACCACCCGGCGCCCCTGGGTCAGGGCATGGCGGGCCATGGGCAGCATCGGGGTCTGGCCGACGCCGCCGCTGGCCAGCAGCAGGGGCTCGTCACCGTCTTCCAGGGTCAGGTCGCCGGCGGGGGGCAGCAACTCCAGGGTGTCGCCGACGCCCAAGGCATCGTGCAGGTGACGGCTGGCGCGCCCCTCCGGCTCGCGCTTCACCGAGATCCGGTAGTGGCTGCCGTTCGGCACGTCCGAGAGGCTGTAGTGCCGATAGACCGGCTCGCCGTCGATGGTCAGCCTCACGCCGATGAACTGGCCCGGCTGGTGGTCGGCCACCGGGCCGCCGTCCTCGGGTTCCAGCACGAAGGAGCGGATCACCGCGCTCTCCTGGCGGATGTCGGCGATGCGGAAGCGGCGCGTGCCGCGCCAGCCGCCGGGGCGTCCCTCGAACTCCCGGTAGCGGTGGTCCTCCAGTTCGATGAGCAGGCCGGCGAGCTCCTCGTAGAGGCCGCTCCAGGCCGCGGCGACCTCCGGGGTCACCGCCTCGCCCAGCACCTCGCCGATGGCGGCCATCAGGCACTCGCCGACGATGGGATACTGGTCGGGCTGGATACCCAGGGAGACGTGCTTGCTGACCACGGTGGACAGCACGCCGCGTGCCTGCTGGGGATCCTGGCGCAGCCCCACATAGGCCAGCACGGCACCGGCCAGGGCCCGCGGCTGGCCGCCATCCTGCTGGTGGGCCTGGTTGAAGAGCGGCTTCACTTGCGGATAGCGCTCGAACATCAGCGGGTAGAAGCGCTGGGTGATGGCATCGAGATGGTCGGCCACCACGGGGGCGGTGGCCGCGATCAACTGCTCCTGCTCTGTCGTCAGCATGGGAATCCTTCTGTCAGGGGGTATTCTTGGATTGGCCCCTCCCCGTGAGCAAGAGTCGTGCCACCCCGTCCCCGGACAACATGTCGCAGTGCAGCATGAAGGCCTCCGTCGCCAGGGAGCACTGACGTGGGCACGGCACGCCAGACAGCGAGATAGTGGCAAATTGACACGATCTCTGTTGTCATTATGTCCCTCATTGTCGAAAACACAGTGCCATGACCGACTTCCTGCGCGCCCTGCGCGAACTGCTGGCTTGCCTGACTGAGCGGGCGCCGGACGCCTCCCTGGCCGGCGAGTGGGATGCCCTGCTCCAGGCCCTGGTGGGGCGCTATCCGCTGGATGCCGCCACCCTGATGGTGATGGAGGACGGCGCCTTGCAGCCGGTGGCCGTACTGGGCCTGCCCGACGAGGTGCGCGGACGACGCTTCGAGCCGGCGCAGCACCCCCGGCTCGCCGCTATCGCCGCCCATCCCGGCGTGTGCCGCTTCCCGACGGACAGCGACCTCCCGGACCCCTTCGACGGCCTGCTCGACGAGGACCTCAATCAGGTGCACGACTGCCTGGGAGTGGCCCTGTGCGACGAGGGGCGACTGATTGGCCTGCTGACCCTGGACGCCCTGTCTGCCGGGGCACTGCGGGATCTGGAGGAGGCGGAGCTGCTGGCCGCCGCCGAGCTGCTGGCCGTCTGCCTGCGCCTGGCAGAACGCCTGGCGGAGACCCGCTCGCGGCTCAGCGAGGTGCTGGGAGGCGAGGCCTCCGGCAGCGGGCTGCAGCACTGGAGCAGCCCTGCCATGCAACGGCTGATGACGGCCGTTGATCTGGTGGCGCCCACCGGGATGAACGTGCTGCTGCATGGCGAGACCGGGGTGGGCAAGGAGCGAGTGGCCCGTGAACTGCACCGGCGTTCCGCACGGAGCGGTGGCCCCCTGGTGCAGGTCAATTGCGCCGCCCTGCCCGAGAGCCTGATCGAGAGCGCCCTGTTCGGTCATCGGCGTGGCGCCTTCTCCGGAGCGGTGAAGGATCACCGCGGACACTTCGAGATGGCCGATGGCGGTACCCTGATGCTCGACGAGGTGGGCGAACTGCCGCTGGCACTGCAGCCCAAGCTGCTGCGGGTGATGCAGGAGGGGGAGATCCAGCCGCTGGGCAGCGAGCAGGCGCGGCGGGTGGATGTCCGGGTGATCGCCGTGACCAACCGCGACCTGGCCGCCGAGGTCGGGGCCGGGCGCTTCCGGGAGGACCTCTATCACCGGCTCGGCGTCTTCCCGCTTGAGGTGCCGCCGCTTCGTGAGCGCCCCGAGGATATCCCGCTGCTGGCCGGCCACTTCCTGGAGGACAACCGGGTGCGCCTCGGGGTGGCCAACCTGCGCTTCGCTCCCGAGGCCCAGGCGGCCCTGCTCGGCTGGCACTGGCCCGGCAACGTGCGCGAGCTGGAGCATGTGCTGGCCCGTGCCGCCCTGCGGGCCCTAGGCGAGCAGGAGGCGCTCACCGTGCCAGGCCAGCGGGCGGCGGTCCTGCGTATCGACCCGGGCCACCTCCAGCTGCCGCGCGGGGACGCCCCCGTGGCGGCCGACACCTCAGCGGCTCCCGGCATCGTCGGCGATGAGACAGAGGCCGGCTTCGGCCTGCGGGAGGCCACCGAGGCCTTCCAGCGGCGGCTGATCCGTGATGCCCTGGCCGCGCATGGCGGCAACTGGGCGGCCGCCGCCCGAGACCTGGCGCTGGACCCCGGCAACCTGCACCGCCAGGCCCGCCGCCTGGGTCTCAAGTCGCGTCCGCGTGATTGAAGTGGATGACATGCATCAATGCGCCTTTGGTCGAAGTGTGGTCGGATGGCCCCCCTACCCGACGCATGATCGACACGGCGAGGAGCCGGGCGGCAAGCATCGGCATCCTGATGCGCTACCTGGCGGGCCACCCCGAGCTTCCGGGTCCCCTGCGCGCCTACCCTGGCCGGCCGCCCCGCGGTACGCGCCCTCTATTCCCGCCGGTGGCTACTCCGAAGTGCCGCTGCAAGTGCGCCGCTGACCTCTTACAACCCGATGCGATGGGCCCGGTCGGTAAAGAAGATGCCGCTGGGCGATTCGCTGTCGAGGCGGGCGACCTCCTCGAGGGTGCGGGTGTCGTAGACCACCACCCGGTCGCTGTCCCGGGCCGAGATCCATACTTGCTCGCCCCGGGGGGTGAACTCCATGTGCAGCACCGCCTCGCCGGGCTCCAGGGTGGCCACCACCTCGCGGGACTCGGTGTCGATCACCTGCACCACACTGTTGTCGGGATGGGCGAAATTGACCCACACCTGGCGCTCGTCGGGGCGGGTCATCACGAAGATGGGTTGGCCATGGACGGCAATGCGCTCCACCAGCGACCAGTCGTCGCTATCGGCGACCAGCACCTCGTGGCGGCCGACCGCCGGCAGCCAGGCCTCGTCGCCGGCCATCGCCCAGCCCTCCAGGTGGGGCATCTTGTAGACCGGCAGGCGCTCCTCGCCGCGGCCGTAGTCGGGCAGGATGCGCTGCACCCCCGCCTCCGGATGCCAGAGGTCGAGCAGTGCCAGGCCGTCCTCCCCGAACAGCCCGGCGATGTAGTAGCGCCCGCTGGGGCCGATCAGGGCGTCGTAGGGCGCCTCGCCGATATCGCTGAAGCGGGTCACCTCGGGGGCGCCCTCGCTCATGTCCACCATGTGGATCTCGCCGGCCTCGAACAGGCTGTAGACGAAGCGGTTGCCGGGGGCATCCACCAGACCCACCACCTTGGAGCGCTGCGCCTGGCCGTTCTCGTCCCGGTAGGTCGCCGGAATCTCCGCGACTTCCTCCAGGGTCTCGCTATCGAAGATCTTCACGCCGCCCGGCTCGTAGTTGGCCACCGCCACCAGCGAGCCATCCTGGGAGATGGCGCCGCCAATACTGTTGCCGGACTGCATCACCCGGTGGGTGATCTCGCCGGTGAGCAGGTCGACTCGGCTCAGCCCGCCGTCGCGGCCGAAAACGAAGGCGTAGCGGGCATCCCGGGAGAACTTCACCGAGGCGTGGGACAGGTCGCCCAGCCCCTCCACCCGCTCGAGGATCCGCTGGTGGCTGGTATCCACCACCGCCAGGCTGCCGGTAGCGCGCTCCACCACCACGCCGAGGTCGCCGGTACCGCGCAGTTCTGCGTTTGGAGTGGCCTGGCAGCCGGCCAGCAGGGCGAGCAGCGAGGCGGCGGCGAGGGGCTTGCGAAGGGCCGGGGGCATCATGGGCATGGAAACCTCACTCATCCAGGGGGTTGTCGTTCTGCAGGTGGTCGGCGAGCCAGCGCGCCTCCTCCTCGGTCAGCAGGCCGGCCCAGCCGGGCATGGCGGTGCCGGCAACGCCGTTGAGGATCAGCGCGGCCAGGCCGTCGCGGCTGTAGGCGTTCATGCGTGACTCGGGCAGCGCGGGGCCGAGGCCGCCGCGCAGGGTCATGCCGTGGCAGGAGCCGCAATCCTGGTAGAGCAGGGTCTCGAGCTCCTGCTGCCGCTCGGCGGAGAGCGAGCCATCGGCCAGGGCGGCCGCCGGCAGCCAGCAGAGCGCCAGCAGCAACAAACGGCGGGGAGCGGGCAGTGGCATGGCATCTCCTCAGGGGCGGGACCCGGTGTCGTGGCTGGTGGCAGTGTCTCTGCTGGTGGCCGGGCGTGCCTTGACGGGGGTCAAAGCGCCGCCCTGCAGGGCTTATGAAGCATGATCCCTTCGGCCTCGCAATGTCTCTTTGGAGGTAGGCCGGAGCCCCTTTGACACAGGTCAATCTTGCCGGGGAAAGCGGCGCGGGACCCGTTAAAGATGCATGAATTATACGCGTTAATGGGCCAATCTCTGGCGCAGGAAGGTCATCGGCCGTACAGCTTCGGGTGGCCATCCGGCGAACGACAACAACGACTCGCCCATGACCTGGCGACAGCGCATTCAAGGATCATGACAGAGGTGGAACGATGATGAAGAAAGACTGGTATCTCAAGCCCCTGGCCGTGGCGGTGACCACCGTCGCCCTGGGGATCAGTGCGGCCCAGGCTCAGGATGGTCACAAGGACGTCGACGAGTCCCAAAGCGCCTACCAGGGCACCGAGTCCTCCGTGGATCCGGGCTCTGCCAAGGCGGTGCGCACCCCCGGGGCGCCGGACCTGACCGAGGCCGAGTTCGAGACGGCCAAGGAGATCTACTTCCAGCGCTGCGCCGGCTGCCACGGCGTGCTGCGCAAGGGGGCCACCGGCAAGCCGCTGACCACCGATATCACCCAGGAGCGCGGCCTGGAGTACCTCAAGGCCTTCATCAACTACGGCTCCGCGGCCGGCATGCCCAACTGGGGCACCTCGGGCGATCTCACCGATGATGAGATCGAGCTGATGGCCAAGTACATCATGCATGAGCCGCCGACGCCGCCGGAATTCGGCATGCCCGAGATGATGGACACCTGGGAGGTGCGGGTGGCGCCCGAGGATCGTCCCACCGAGCAGATGAACGACCTGGCGATCGAGAACCTCTTCTCGGTCACCCTTCGGGACGCCGGCCAGATCGCCCTGATCGACGGCGAGTCCAAGGAGATCGTCAAGGTCCTCGACACCGGCTATGCGGTGCACATCTCGCGCATGTCCGCCTCGGGTCGCTACCTGTTCGTCATCGGCCGTGACGCCAAGGTTGACATGATCGACCTGTGGATGGAGGAGCCGGAGATCGTCGCCACCATCAAGATCGGCATGGAGGCGCGCTCCGTCGAGACCTCCAAGTTCGAGGGCTACGAGGACGACCTGGCCATCGCCGGCGCCTACTGGCCGCCCCAGTACGTGATCATGGACGGCGAGACCCTGGAGCCGAAGAAGATCGTGGCGACCCGCGGCATGACCGTCGACACCCAGGAGTACCACCCGGAGCCCCGCGTGGCGGCCATCGTGGCCTCCCACCGGCACCCGGAGTTCATCGTCAACATCAAGGAGACCGGCAAGGTCCGCCTGGTGAATTACGAGAACCTGGACGCCCTCTCCACCGTCGAGATCGACACCTCCCGTTACCTGCACGACGGCGGCTGGGACGCCTCGGGCCGCTACTTCCTCACCGCGGCCAACGAGTCCAACCAGATCGTGGTCATCGATGCCCAGGAGCGTGAGCTCGAGGCCATCGTCGATGTGGGCAAGATTCCGCATCCGGGTCGTGGCGCCAACTTCGTCGACTCCGAGCATGGTCCGGTGTGGGCCACCAGCCACCTGGGTGACGCCACCATCCAGCTGATCGGCACGGATCCGGAAGGGCACCCCGATAACGCCTGGAAGGTGGTGCGTACCCTGGAAGGCCAGGGCGGCGGCTCGCTGTTCATCAAGACCCATCCGGAGTCCGACAACCTCTACGTCGACACCGCCCTCAACCCGGGCGAGGGGCCCAGCCAGAGCGTGGCGGTCTTCGACATCAACGACCTGGAGGCCGGCTATGAGGTCCTCCCGATCGCCGAATGGGCCGACGTGGGCGAGGGGGTCAAGCGTGTCGTGCAGCCGGAGTACAACCAGGCCGGCGACGAGGTGTGGTTCTCCGTCTGGAACACCATGGACGAGACCTCCGCGCTGGTGATCGTGGATGACGAGACCCGCGAGCTGAAGCATGTGATCAAGGACGAGCGTCTGGTCACCCCGACCGGCAAGTTCAACGTGATCAACACCCAGAAAGACATCTACTGATCGGGAACCGGCGGCGGGCGCAAGCCCGCCGCCAATCCCGACGCGAGTGAGCTGTGCCGATGCATTGCCAAGCCCGAGACTTCGATACCCTGGATCGCCGCCTGATTGACAGCTACCAGCGCGGCCTGCCGGTCTGCACCCGCCCCTTCCACAGCGTGGCCGAGCGCCTGGGCACCTCTGAGGCCGAGGTGATCTCACGCCTGGAGCGACTGCAGTCGCTGGGTGTGCTCAGCCGCGTGGGGCCGGTCTTCGATCACGCCCGAGCCGGCGCCAGCCTGCTCGCCGCCGTGGCCGTGCCCGAGGTCGAGCGCGATGCCTTCGCAGAGCTCATCAACGCCGCCCCCGGCGTCAACCACAACTATGCCCGCGAACACGACTTCAACCTCTGGTTCGTGATGACCGCGCCGGACGAGCCCGAGCTCGAGGCGCGGCTCGCGGCCCTGGAGGCGCGGCTGGGCGTGCCGATCCTGCGCCTGCCGATGCTGGAGGGCTTCCATATCGACCTCTCCTTTCCCATTCCCTGGGCCGAACTGGAGCGCACATGAGCACCGCGACCCCGCTCTCCCTCGATGCCGCCCGCTCGCCCGGCGAGCCGGACGCCCATCGTCGCCTGCGCGCCCTGCTCGAGCAGGGCTTGCCGCTTACCCCCAGGCCCTGGCAGACCCTGGCCGAGCAGGCCGGCCTCGCCGAAGATGAAGTGATGGCCTGCGTGCGTCGCTGGCAGGCCGAGGGGCTGATCAAGCGCCTGGGGCTGGTGGTACGCCATCGTCGCCTGGGGATCCAGGCCAATGCCATGGTGGTGTGGGACGTGCCGGACGAGCGGGTCACCCTGGTGGGCCGTCGGCTCGCACGGGAGACCGCGGTGACGCTCTGCTACTGTCGCCCGCGGCGCCTGCCCGACTGGCCCTACAACCTCTTCTGCATGATCCACGGCGCCCGTCGCGAGCGGGTGCTGGCGGAGCTCGCCGCCATCGTCGAGCGCCTGGGGCTGGGCGAGCTGGAGCACCGGGTGCTGTTCAGCACTCACGCCTACCGCCAGTGCGGCGGCCGCTACGTGCGGGAGGGCGCGGCATGATCCTCGACGACCTGGACGGCGTCGATCGTCGCCTGATCAACCGCCTGCAGGACGGCCTGCCGCTGGTAACACGGCCCTATGCGGCAGTGGCCGAGGAACTGGGCATCGCCGAGGGCGACCTGCTCTACCGCCTCGAGCGCCTGCGCGAGGGCGGCCTGCTCAGTCGCTTCGGCCCCATGTACCACGCCGAGCGGCTGGGCGGCGGGCTGACCCTGGCGGCGCTGGCGGTGCCCGAGGCCGACTTCGATCGTGTCAGTGATGCGGTCAACGCCTTCCCCGAGGTGGCCCATAACTACCGCCGCGAGCACGCACTCAACATGTGGTTCGTGCTGGCCACCGAGACACCCGAGGCCATCGACGCGGCCATCGCCGGCATCGAGGCGGCCACGGGCCTGCGCGTCTTCAACATGCCCAAGGAGGAGGAGTTCCATGTCCGTCTCCACCTGCCCGTCTAGGTCGGCCCTGAATCGTGACGAACAGCATCGCGACGCTCAAGGACTCGACGCTGCCGACCGTGCCATCGTGCTGGCCACCCAGGCCGGCCTGCCGCTGGTCCCCGACCCCTGGGGCGCGGTGGGTCGCGAGGTGGGCATGAGCGGTGCGGAGGTGCTCGAGCGCATGCAGGCCATGCAGGCGAGGGGAGTGGTCCGCCGCGTCGCCGCGGTGCCCAACCACTACCGGCTCGGCTACGTGGCCAACGGGATGACGGTGTGGGACGTGGACGACGCCCATGTTGCCCGCCTGGGCCGCGAGGTGGCCGCCATCGAGGGCGTCAGCCACTGCTATCGACGCCCGCGGCACCTGCCCCACTGGCCCTACAACCTGTTCGCCATGCTGCATGGCCGCAGCCGGGAGGAGGTCGAGCGCCAGGCCGCGGTGCTGTGCGAGCGCCTGGGCGAGGCGTGTCGCGACCATCGCATCCTCTACAGCTCGCGCATCCTCAAGAAGACCGGGCTGCGCCTGGCCGGCAGCCGGCCGGGGGCCGCCTGGACGGAACCCGAACGGCGGGGCTGAGCCGCGTCCGCTGGTCCCCTTCAGCTCAGCACCACCCAGCAGGAGAACGCCATGTTCCGCGTCACCCGCTACATCAAGTCGCTGCTCGAGCCGGGCCCCATCCCACCCGCGCGCAAGCCGCCCGGTCCGGTGGTGATCTGGAACCTGATTCGCCGCTGCAACCTGACCTGCAAGCACTGCTACACCACCTCGGCCGACATCGACTTCGCTGGCGAACTCTCCACCGCCGAGGCCCACGCGGTCCTCGACGACCTCCACGCCTTCCGGGTGCCGGCGCTGATCCTCTCCGGGGGCGAGCCGCTGATGCGGCCCGACATCTTCGAGCTGTCGCGTCGCTCCCGGGCACTGGGGATCTACACCGGGCTCTCCACCAACGGCACCCTGATCACCGAGGCGAACATCGATCGCATCGCCGAGGTCGGCTACGACTACGTGGGCATCAGCATCGACGGCCTCGAGGCCACCCACGACGTCATCCGCCAGCGCCAGGGCGCCTTTCGCGAGTCGATGCATGCGGTGAGGCTGTGCAAGGAGCGCGGCATCAAGGTGGGCCTGCGCTTCACCCTGACCCGCGAGAACTACGAGCAGCTCGGCGACATCCTGGCGCTGCTCGACGAGCACGACGTCGACAAGTTCTATCTCTCGCACCTCAACTACGGCGGCCGGGGCCGGCGCCACAGCAAGCAGGACGCCTGGTACCGCATGACCCGCGACGCCATGACCCGGCTGTTCGACCACTGCCGCGAGGAGCTCGAGCGCGGCGTGGAGCGCGAGTACGTCACCGGCAACAACGACGCCGACGGCCCCTTCCTGCTGATGTGGGCCCGGGAGCACTTCCCCGAGCAGGCCGAGGCCCTGGAGCAGCGCCTGCTCAACTGGGGGGGCAACGCCTCCGGCGAGCATATCGCCAACATCGACAACCTGGGCCACGTCCACCCGGACACCTTCTGGTGGGACCACGACCTGGGCAGCGTTCGGGAGCGGCCCTTCTCCGAGATCTGGCGCGATACGCAGGACCCGCTGATGGTCGGCTTCCGCCAGCGGCCGCGGCCGCTCAAGGGGCGCTGCGGCGAGTGCCACTTCCTGCCGATCTGCAACGGCAACACCCGGGTGCGAGCCTGGAAGGTCTCCGGTGACCCCTGGGAAGAGGATCCCGGCTGCTACCTGACCAACCGCGAGATCGGGGTCGCCGACGCGGGCGAGCGCCGTATCTCTGCCCCCTATGTCTCCCCACCCTATGAGGCCATCCAGGCCGTCGAAATCCAGTAGGCTTGCGAGGAATTCCGCCATGCCGTCACGTCGCGTTTCCTATGATCTCGCCGAGTCGCCGCTGGCGCCCGGTGAGGTGGCCATCGTCGGTGCCGGACCCGGCGACCCCGGGCTGCTGACCCTGCGCGCCCTGTCGCTGCTCGAACAGGCCGACTGCCTGGTCTTCGACCGCCTGGTCTCCCGTGAGGTGCTGGCCCTGGCGAGCCCCCGGGCCCGGCGCTTCTACGTGGGCAAGGCCTCGCGCTGCCATGCCCTGACCCAGGAGGAGACCAATGCGCTGCTGGTGCGCCTGGCCGGGGAGGGCAAGCGGGTCGTGCGGCTCAAGGGCGGCGATCCCTACATCTTCGGCCGGGGGGGCGAGGAGGCCGAGGTGCTGATCGAGCACGGCATCCATTTCCGGGTGGTGCCGGGGATCACCTCCGCCCAGGGGTGTGCCGCCTACGGCGGCTTCCCGCTGACCCATCGCGAGCATGCCCAGAGCGTCACCTTCGTCACCGGGCACTGCAAGGGTGACGGCGACCTGGCCCTGGACTGGTCCTCCCTGGCGGTGCCCCATCACACGGCGGTCTTCTACATGGGGTTGGCCAACGCCGAGCTGATCAGCCGGAAACTGCAGGACCACGGCCTGCCTGCGGACCATCCGGTGGCCCTGGTGGAGCGGGGCACCACCCCCGAACAGCGCCAGGTGATCACCTGCCTGGGCGAACTGGTCGAGACCATCGCGCGGGAAGAGCTGAAGCCGCCCACCCTGATCGTGGTGGGCGAGGTGGTGCGCCTGGCCGACACCCTGGCCCAACCCGCCCCCAGGGAGGCGACCTTCGCCGAGGGCGAGACCCTTGAGCTGGTGCGGGAGCGGATTGCCCTGTGAAACGCATCGTCTCCCTCCGGAAGTGCCTGCCGCCCCTGGCCGCCGCGCTGCTGGTCACGGCCATGGTGCCGGCCGGTGCCGACGACATCCGCGCGCTCTACCAGGCCCAGTGCGCCGCCTGCCATGGCGAGGAGCGCCTGGGCGGCATCGGCCCGGCGCTGCTGCCGGGCAACCTCTCGCGGCTCAAGCCGCAGGCCGCCGAGGCGGTGATCCGTGACGGGCGACCGGCCAGCCAGATGCCGGGCTTCGGCGGGCAGCTCGACGACGGCCAGGTCCGCTCCCTGGCCGAGTGGATCTACCGTGCGCCCGAGGTCGAGCCCACCTGGGGGCGTGACGAGATCCTCGCCAGCCACGCTGTCCCTCATCCGGATGGAACCCTGCCGGATGTGCCACGCTTCGATGCCGACCCGCTCAACCTCTTCATCGTGGTGGAGACCGGCGACCACCACGCCAGCCTGCTCGACGGCGACACCTTCGAGCCGATCCACCGCTTCGAGACCCGCTACGCCCTGCACGGCGGGCCCAAGTACACCCCCGACGGGCGCCATGTCTTCTTCGGTTCCCGGGACGGCTGGATCACCAAGTACGACATCTACAACATGGAGGTGGTGGCCGAGGTGCGCGCCGGCATCAACATGCGCAACATCGCCGTCTCCGCCGACGGCCGCTACGTGATGGCCGCCAACTACCTGCCCCACAGCCTGGTGCTGTTCGATGCCCACAACCTCGACCTGATGAAGGTCTATCCGGTGGTGGGCGAGGACGGGGAAAGCTCCCGGGTCAGCGCCGTCTATGCGGCGCCGCCGCGGGGCAGCTTCATCGCCGCCCTCAAGGACCTCGAGGAGGTGTGGGAGATTCCCTGGCCGCTGCCCACCGAGCCGGTGGTGTCCACCGGCCATATGGCCACCCCGCTCGAGCAGCAACGCGGTCACGACACGCCCAACTTCCAGGTGCGTCGCATCCCGGTGCCCGACTACCTGGACGACTTCTTCTTCGACCTCGACTACGAGCACGTCATCGGCGCCTCCCGAGGTGGGGAGAGTGACGGCCAGGGCGGCATGGTGGTGAACCTCGACAGTGGCGAGAAGGTGGCCGACCTGCCCCTGGAAGGGATGCCCCACCTGGGCTCCGGCATCACCTGGCAGCATGAGGGGCGCCGCGTGATGGCCACACCCCACCTCACACGGGCGGCGGTCTCGATCATCGACATGACGGACTGGACGGTGATCAAGACCCTCGAGACCGATGGCCCCGGCTTCTTCATGCGCAGCCATGCCAACTCTCCCTACGTCTGGGTGGACGTCTTCTTCGGCCCCCATCGCGACCGGGTCCACGTGATCGACAAGGCCAGCCTCGAGATCGTCGAGACGCTGATTCCCGAACCCGGCAAGACCGCCGCCCACGTGGAGTTCGACCGCTACGGCGAGAAGCTGCTGCTCAGCCTCTGGGAGGAGGACGGCGCGGTGATCGTCTATGACGGCGATACCCTGGAGGAGGAGAAGCGCATTCCCATGAGCAAGCCCTCCGGCAAGTACAACGTCTGGAACAAGACGCGCTACGAGGAGGGCACCAGCCACTGAAAGGCTCGATAAGAAGTATTCTTGATGCCTGTCATGGAAGGGGTGAGGGGAGTCGGGCACAATGGCCATAACCAAGCGTTTTAGTCGGGTATGACGCCATGCAATCGACCTCCTCCTCTTCCGTTCGCTCCTCCACGCTGTCCCGCCTGCCGGTGGCGCGCCTGGCCTTCCGGCCCTTCTTCCTGCTGGCGGCGCTGTTCAGCGTGCTCTCCCTGGGCGTGTGGTTCGCCTTCTGGCATGGCGCCATCCTGCTGCGACCCTTCGGTGGGCTGATGTTCTGGCACCAGCACGAGATGCTGTTCGGCTTCGCCGCCGCCGTGGTGGCGGGCTTCCTGCTCACCGCGGTGCAGAACTGGACCGGGCTGCCCAGCCTCAAGGGTGGCCCGCTGCTGGCCCTGGTCGGGGTCTGGCTGGCCGGGCGGCTGCTGATGGCCTTTCCCCTGGGCCTGCCGCCCTGGCTGCCGGTGCTGGTCGACCTGGTGTTCCTGCCGGTGGTGGCGGGGGTCATGGCCCGGCTGGTGATCGCCGCGAAGCGCTGGCGCAACCTGGTCTTCCTGCCGGCCCTGGGGCTGCTGACCCTCGCCAACCTGGCCATGCACCTGGGCGTGTTGACCGGCGACGCCGAGCTGATCCGCCAGGCCGCCTACCTGGCGGTACTGCTGTTCTCCCTGCTGATGGTGGTGGTGGGCGGCCGGGTAATCGCCATGTTCACGGCCAACCGCCTGGGGCTGATCCGCAGGTCGCCGATCCCGATACTCGAGTACGCCAGCCTCGGCAGCGTCATGGCGGTGGTGCTGGGCCAGTTGCTGGTGATGCTCGGCGTGGCGGTCCCTCACCTCCTGCTGGCGGCCTTGATGGGCGTGGCCGCCGTGGCCAACGCCGTGCGGCTGTCGCGCTGGGGCGGCCTCCATAGCTGGCGCGAGCCGCTGCTGTGGGGACTGCACCTGAGCTACGCCTTCATCCCGGTGGGCCTGGCCATGTGGGCCCTGGCGCTGCTGGCCGGCAGCCGCGCCGACGCCGCACTGCACGCCCTGACCATCGGCGGCATGGGCACCATGATGCTGGCGATGATGTCGCGGGTCTCGCTGGGCCATACCGCGCGTCCCATCCGTACCCTGCCAGGCATCGGGGTGGCCCTGGGGCTGATGGTGGCCGCGGCCCTGCTCCGCTCGCCGGTGCTGGCGCTCTTCCCGCAGATCACCCACTGGACCTACAACCTGGGCATCATCTTCTGGTGCCTGGCCTACGTCATCTTCCTGTTCCACTATACAGGGCCGCTGCTGTCGGCCCGGGCCGACGGCAAGGACGGCTAGGAGCCTGTCGGACTTAACGCTGATCTACTACGAGATCCGGTCTTTCGGCCAATTTCATTCGATCTGATTCGTTAAATAGCGGGCTATTCGCCTCATCAGATCGATAAACTTGTCTCGAAAACCGAATCTCTCGCGACGATCGGTCAAATCCGACAGGCTCCTAGGCACGGCCCTGGGGAGCTCCATGATCGAACACTATGTGCTGATCAAGCACCTGCATGTCACCGCCGCCACCCTGAGCATCCTCTTCTTCATGCTGAGGGCCTGGTGGTCGGTGCGCGAGGCGGCGATGCTGAAGGCTCGCTGGGTGAGGGTGGCGCCCCACGTCATCGATACCTCCCTGCTGGTACTGGGCGTGGTGCTGATGGTGATGCTCTCCGCCTGGCCCCACCAGCATCCTTGGCTGGCCGCCAAGCTGATTGCCCTGCTGGCCTACATCGGCCTGGGCACGGTGGCGATCAAGCGCGGCAGCACGCCGCGGGCGAGGGCCGTCGCCGCCCTGGCCGCGGTGGCCACCTTTGCCTACATGCTGGGCGCGGCGATCCGCCACAGCCCGCTTTCCTGGCTGGCGTGACGCAGGGGGCCTGCGTGCTGGCCTATACTGAGCCCGCCACTCTCGTGCAGAAGGATGAACTCATGACGAAACAGGAACTTCCCGCCGGTGCCGGCCAGGTAGCCGAGCAGTATCCCGAGATCTGGGAGGCC
This sequence comes from Halomonas rhizosphaerae, assembly GCF_030010555.1. Taxonomy (GTDB): domain Bacteria; phylum Pseudomonadota; class Gammaproteobacteria; order Pseudomonadales; family Halomonadaceae; genus Halomonas; species Halomonas rhizosphaerae. The sequence goes on along the minus strand of NZ_JASCQP010000023.1, from coordinate 183,076 downwards.
TACGCCGAGCTGGGCCGCGCCTGTGCCGAGTCCGGCCCGCTGGACGCGCGCACGCGCCGCCTGGTCAAGCTGGCGCTGGCCGTAGGCGCGCGCTCCGAGGGGGCCGTGCACTCCCACGTGCGTCGCGGCCTGGAGGAGGGCGAGTCCGCCGAGGCCCTCAAGCAGGTGGCCATGCTGGCTATCCCTACCCTGGGCTTGCCCAGCGGCGTCGCGGCCCTGACCTGGATCGAGGACATCACCGAAAGTCACTGAGCCCCTCCCCGGCGGCAGCCTGTTCGGCTGTCGCCCGCCTTCCTTCCCCGGAAATTGATCGGCGTCAAAGCCCCACCCCGTGCTCTGCTGCTACGCTTAACATGTATCTGTGATACATCTTAAAAGGGATGCAGGGCTGCATGCCGCTAAGGGCGGCGGCACTGCCACACGAGCAAGGGGGGTATGGTCCATGGCCGACGGTCTCACCAAGTCGGCGGCCCGCAACATCTTCTACGGCGGGTCGCTGTTCTTCTTTCTGCTGTTTGCCGCACTGACGGCCCACAGCCACTGGTACATGGTCAACACGTCCACCGACAGCGAGGGGCTCACCGAGTCCGTCAAGCACGGCAAGGAAGTGTGGGAAAAGAACATGTGCATCAACTGCCACAGCATCATGGGCGAGGGCGCCTACTTCGCGCCGGAGCTGGGTAACGTCTGGGAGCGCTACGGGGGGCATCAGAATCCGGAAGCGGCCCGGGCGGGCCTCGAGGCCTGGATCCGTGCCCAGCCGCTGGGGGCCGAGGGGCGCCGCCAGATGCCCGCCTACGACTTCAGCGACGAGGACATGCAATCGCTGATCGACTTCCTGGAGTGGACCGACGGCATCGACGACCAGGACTGGCCGCCGCACCCCGCCGGCTGAGCCGCCTGAACGCCGGATCGCCGGACCGCGGATAAATCAAGGAGAACGACACCGATGAAATACGAAACCCAGAAGGTGGCGCTGCCATTCTTCATGGTGGCCATGGCCCTCTTCGCGCTGCAGGTCGTCTTCGGGCTGCTGGCCGCCACCGTCTATGCCTGGCCCAACTTCATGGCCGAGGTCATGCCTTTCCACATCATGCGGGTCAGCCATACCAACCTGCTGATCGTCTGGCTGCTGATCGGCTTCATGGGATCCACCTACTACCTGATGCCGGAAGAGGCCGAGCGTGAGATCCACAGTCCCACCATCGCCTATATCCAGTTGGCCATCTTCGCTTTCGCCGGGGCCGCTGCGCTGGTCGGCTACCAGTTCGGGATCCACGAGGGGCGCGAGTTCCTGGAGCAGCCGTTCTGGGTCAAGGTGCTGATCACCATCTCCTTCCTGATGTTCCTGTTCAACACCAGCATGACCCTGCTCAAGGGGCGCCGAACCGCGATCAACCTGGTGCTGATGCTGGGCCTGTGGCTGGCCGCGGTGTTCTGGCTGTTCGCCTTCTACAACCCCACCAACCTCGCTGTGGACAAGCTCTACTGGTGGTGGGTGGTGCACCTCTGGGTCGAGGGCGTCTGGGAGCTGATCATGGCGGCACTGCTGGGCTACCTGCTGATCAAGATGACCGGTGTCGATCGCGAGGTGATCGAGAAGTGGCTCTATATCATCGTCGGCCTGTCGCTCTTCTCGGGCCTTCTGGGCACCGGCCACCACTACTACTGGATCGGCGCGCCGAGCTACTGGCAGCCCATCGGCAGCATCTTCTCCACCCTGGAGGTGATCCCCTTCTTCGCCATGGTGGTGTTCGCCTTCACCATGTTCTGGAAGGGCAGCCGTAACCACCCCAACAAGGCCGCCATGCTGTGGGCCCTGGGTTGCCCGACCGTGGCCTTCTTCGGCGCCGGCGTGTGGGGCTTCATGCATACCCTGCACTGGGTCAACTACTACAGTCACGGTACCCAGGTCACCGCCGCCCATGGCCACCTGGCCTTCTACGGGGCCTACGTGATGCTGATCCTCGGCATCATCACCTTCGCCATGCCGCAGCTGCGCCGCGTCCAGCCCTACAACCAGGTGCTGAACATGTGGGGCTTCTGGATCATGACCGGTGCCATGTGCTTCATGACCTTCACGCTGACCTTCGCCGGTGTCGTCCAGACGCACCTGCAGCGCGTGCTGGGGATGAACTACATGGAAGTACAGGACCAGCTCGGCCTCTTCTACATGATGCGCCTGGGCGCCGGTGTCGCCGTGGCTGTGGGGGCGGTGATGCTTCTCTATGCCTTCTTCGGCCCCGCCCGCGAACAGGTGCCGGCCGGTGGCACCCAGCTGACCGCAGGCCCCGAGCGCGCCTGACCACCCGAGGGCCCCGGTCGGGGCCCTCTTTCGTTCACCCTGACGGGAGTGACCCCATGCCCCTTTCCTCCGTGGCCGCCAACGCCAGCGAGCAAGAGATTCCCTACTACCAGAGCGTCGGCAACGAGTGCGCCATGTTCGAACAGGCGTTCCAGCAGCGCCTGCCGCTGCTGCTCAAGGGGCCGACCGGCTGTGGCAAGACCCGCTTCGTCAGCCATATGGCGGCCAAGCTCGGCAAGCCCCTGTTCACCGTCTCCTGCCACGATGACCTGACCGCCGCCGACCTCACCGGGCGCTACCTGCTTCAGGGCGGCGAGACCCGCTGGGTCGACGGCCCCCTGACCCGCGCCGTGCGCGAGGGCGGCATCTGCTACCTCGACGAGGTGGTGGAGGCCCGCAAGGACGTCACCGTGGTGATGCACCCCCTCACCGACGACCGGCGACTGCTGCCGCTGGAACGCACCGGCGAGCTGCTCGAGGCGCCTGACGACTTCATGCTGGTGGTCTCCTACAACCCCGGCTACCAGCACATCCTCAAGTCCCTGAAGCCGAGCACCCGGCAGCGCTTCGTGGCGATGTCCTTCGACTTCCCGCCCCCCCAGGTGGAGCGTGACATCGTCGCCCGCGAGAGCGGCCTCGCGCCGGAGCGCTGTGCGGCACTCGTCAACCTGGCGGCCAGCCTGCGCGACATGAAGGGCCAGGACCTGGAGGAGGGGGTCTCCACCCGCCTGCTGGTCTACTGCGCGACCCTGATCCAGGCCGGCATGCCGATCCTCGATGCCGCCCGCGCCACCCTGGTGGAGCCGCTCTCCGACGACGCGGACGTCCAGGAGGGACTCATGGAAGCCATTCACGCCACCTTCGGTTAATGAGACATTTCATGGAGGAAGGGGCGCCGGGGGCAAGCCGAAGAGGAGGTCCTACGCCAGGGGTGAGGAGCACTGCTCCGAACGGGCGGGCCGTGGATGGCCCGCACCGGCCCTGCAAGCGGCGCAGGATGCGAGAGCGCCGCAGGGCGTCGGTAGCGTACAGGGAGGTATTTACAGCGCCTCCTCGTCGGTCCGGCGTCCCGGGGCTTGCCACCGGATCAGCCCCGTGTTGTCAGAGTCCGTTTCGCCATACCCGGGAGCTTGATCATGCTGGACTTTCTTGAGGTCGAGGAGACCGTCGGCCGTTTCTGGCACCGCTGGGCCGCCGGGGCGGCGAGCTACCCCGATCATCCCGAGGCGGCGGTCAGCCTGGAGAGCCTGCGGCCCATGCTCGGCGTCTTCTTCCGTGCCGGCGGTGGGGAACAGGGTATCGAGGTGGCGGCCATCGCCCGTCGCGCCTCGGCCCACCGGCTGAGCCTGCGCCAGCGACTGGGCCTCGACGAGGAGGCTCTCGACCAGGCCCGCCGGGACGAGGAGAACCTGCTGCTGCCACCGCGCCTGGCGCTGTTTCCCGAGGCCGCCCTCAATCGCGACCTCTATCTGTGGCTGACCGCCTATCTGGCCGAGGCGCGCCCGCTCGCCCTTCCCGACGATCCCCTGCAGGCCGACCTCGCCCGCCTGCGCGAGGCGCGGCGCACCGCCCGTGCCGCCCTGGCGCGCTTCCCCGGGCTGAGCGAGCGCTATGTGCGCCTGTGCGGCGAGCTGCTCGCCATCCGCCCCCGGCGCAAGGGCCTGCCGCCCAGGGAGGCGGCCCTGGAGGCGGCGCTATGCGCCGAGCTGGGGGCTCCCGACCCCGAGGAGGCCTGGGCGCTCGCCATGCAGCGCGCTATCCGCGAGGAGGACTTTCCGCTGGACGAATTCCGTGCGCCGCGCGGCTACCGCCCGCCGCTGCCGGTGCCGCTGTGGGGGCAGGCGGTGACCCTGGGCACCCGCCACGGCGCTCGCGAGGAGAGCGTGGACGACGACGAGGAACTGGCCAGCGCCGCCGCCTCGCCCGACGATGACCACGGCAAGCGCAAGGCCGACCGCCGCGAGCAGGACCAGGCCGATCGTGACGACCCGCTGATGCTCAACAACATGGAGAAGATGCTCTCCTGGGCGGAGATGGTGAATCTCAATCGCCACGTGGAGGACGAGGAAGAAGACGAGGCGCGTCAGGCGGCCGATCAGATGGACGAGATCGTGCTCAGCTCCAACCGCAAGAAGGCCGCCTCCCGGCTCAAGCTCGACCTCGACCTGGCCCCCGACGAGGCCGTTGGCGGCCGCCTCAAGGGAAGGCATCTCTATCCCGAATGGAACCACCGCAAGCAGGCCTACCTGCCCGACCACTGCGTGGTGCTCAGCGACGTGCAGAGCGAGGAGGGAGAGGACTGGGCGCCCGACGAGGCGACCCGCCGGCGCATCCGCCGGGTGCAGCGTGAGTTCGAGGCGCTGCGCCCGCGGCGCGAGATCCTGCGGGGGCAGCTGGATGGCAGCGAGCTCGACATGGACGCGGTGATCCGCTCGCGCTGCGACCTGGCCGCCACCGGCGAGGCCAGCGACCGCCTCTACATGGCCAGCCGCACCCAGGCCCGCGACCTGGCGGTATCGATCCTGGTGGATGTCTCGCTCTCCACCGAGGCGTGGCTGCAGGATCGCCGGGTGCTCGATGTGGCCAAGGAGGCGCTACTGGTGCTGGGCCATGGCCTGGCCGGCTGTGGCGACGACTACTCGATCCACAGCTTCACCTCCCAGCGTCGCCACAAGGTGTGGGTCAACACCCTGAAGGCGTTCGATGAGCCCATGGGGGATCGGGTGTCGCGGCGCATCTCGGCGCTCAAGCCTGGCAGCTACACCCGCATGGGGCCGGCTATCCGCCACCTGACCAAGCAGTTGAGCGAGCGCCCCAACCGGCATCGGCTGCTGCTGATGCTCACCGACGGCAAGCCCAACGACAATGACTACTACGAGGGGCGCTACGGCATCGAGGATACCCGCAAGGCAGTGCTCGAGGCGCGCCGCCAGGAGGTGCGGGTGTTCGGGGTGACCATCGACCGCGAGGCGGGACAGTATATCCCGCACCTGTTCGGCCGCGGTGGCTATGCCATCGTGCAGCGCCCCGAACACCTCTCCCTGGCGCTGCCGGGCATCTATCGCCAGATCATCGCCACCTGAGCCTGTCATCGAGGAGACGCGCCATGACCATCCGTACCCGACTGATCCTCGCCGTGGCGGCCTGGTGCCTGGTCGCCGTTGCGCTGGTGCTGCCGCTGGTGTGGCTGATCAACAACCGCGACTGGGGTATCGGGCTGATGCTGCTGGTGCCCTTCGTTGTCTATGGCCTGATGCGCCTGGGGCGTGTCCTGGAGGGCTGGGCACGGGCGACGCCTCCACCGAGTCCTCAGGGCTCTCGAGAGTGACGCATCCAGGGCGCTACAACGGGGCGTCCCTGGCGTAGAGACGCTTCCCTGCCACGAAGGTCTGTTGCGGCTGGAGGTCGTCGTCGAGCAGGGTCACGTCGGCGTCGTGGCCGACGGTCAGGCGGCCTTTCCGGCCATCGAGTCCGAGCACTCGCGCCACGTTTCCCGAGATCAGGCCGAGGGCCTCATCGAGTGGCAGCACCTCTTCGCGTACCAGGCGCTGCCAGTCCGCGATCAGGGTGGTGTTGCCCGCCACCCGCATGCCGATATAGGCGCCCCGGGCGTCGAACTCGGGCAGGCTGCCATTGCAGTCCGAACTCATGGTGATGCGCTCGACCGGGACGCCGCGCTGCAACAGCCGCGATACCGCACCGAAACCGCTCAGGTCGTCCTCGTCGGCGTCGTCGAAGGCGGTCACATCCAGGTTGGCATCGAAGGTCAGCGCATAGTCGGCGGCCTCCTCGAGCAGGTCGCGATGGCGGTTGACGTGAGTCGGAATCACCTGCTTGGCGGGAATCTCGGTCTCGGCGAGCAGGCGGCGCAACGGTTCCAGTCCCCGCTTGCCATCGCCGACGTGAAAATGACAGATGCCCAGCTTGCCGGCCAGCATGGCACCGACGCGCACCTCGCTGACCAGTCGCTCGATCTCGTCCTGTCGCGGCTGGCTCGAACGATGGTCCGAGATGGCGATCTCGCCCAGGCCGATGACCTCCGGGATCCAGGCCAGGTCGCGCTGCACGTCGCCGGTCAGGGTCGGGGGTGGCACCCGATAGGACCCTGTGTACATGTAGGCCGCGATGCCCTCGGCCCTGAGCCCGCGTACCTTGGCGAGAAGGTCCGCCGGCGATCGACTGATGCCGTCGGTGCCCAGCACCCCCACCACGGTGCCGATGCCCATGGCGGCGATCTCCCGGGCGGTGATCTCCGGGCAGCGGGTACCGCAGCCGCCTTCGCCGCCGCCACCGGTCACATGCACGTGCTGGTCGATGAAGGCGGGGACGGCGGTGAGATCGCGAGCCTCCACCAGGCGCACGGGCCACCCTTCCGGCACGGCGAGATCGCGCCCCAGCGCCGCGATCCGGCCGTCGGCGATCAGGATCTCGGTGGCCTCGAGGGGGGCCGGCGCGAAGATGCGTCCGACGCGCAGCAGGGTCAGCAGGGGGGCGTCCCGATCATCGAGGGGCATCATGGCGACTCATCGGTGGGGTCAGTCGAGGCCGGGGGCGAGAAGCGGCGGCCCTTCAGGCGCTCGATGGCGCCCTCGACATCATCGATCAGCAGCACCAGCAGGTCGCCTTCACCTGCCTCATCGAAGGCCCTGTCGACGGCCTGGGTTTCATCCATGATGACCTCCACCCGGCAGGCTCCCGACACCGATTCGGCGCCGTCGCGCAGCAGGCGAGCGGCGTCACCGGGAGCGCGCCCGCGGGCGTCGGTCTCGTAGATGAAGACGACGTCGTGCATCCTGGCGAGCAGGGTGCCCAGCGTGAACAGGTCCTCGTCACGGCGATTCCCCGGAGCGCTGGCCACACTGATGCGTCGCCGGGCAGGAATGCAGCCGACCAGTTCGCTCAAGGCCTCGAGCGCCGGCACGTTGTGCCCATAGTCGATCAGCACCTTCATGCCGTTGGCGTCGATGAGGTTGGTGCGTCCGGGATTCTGTCCGGGGGTGGGATGGAAGGTCTGCAGGCCCATCTGGATATCGGCGATGGAGAGCCCCAGGGCATAGGCGGCCGCGCTGGCGGCCAGGGCATTGGCGACATTGAAGCGGGCATGGCCCTCGAAGGTGATCGGCACGTCCACGACCGGTATCACCTCGGCTTCGACATGGCCCTGGCGCATCACGATGCGTTCGTTGTGGACGGTAAAGGCGACACCCTGGTCGCGGACATGCCGACGGACGGGACGTGAGTCGGGGTCCAACGTGAAGAAGATGATATCGCCTCGGGCCCACTCCTGGCCGGCCAGCACCCGCGGGTCGTCGGCATTGAGCACGGCCGTCCCGCCCTGGCGCACGGCATCGATGACCACGGTCTTGCAGCGCGCCAGCTCGTCGAGGGTGTGGATATCATGCTCACCCAGGTGATCGCTGGCGATGTTGAGCAATACGCCCACGTCGCACTCGTCGAACCCCAGGCCGCGGCGCATGATGCCGCCGCGGGCGACCTCGAGCACGGCGCACTCGACCGTAGGCTCGCGGAGCACGATCGCGGCCGCCTGGGGGCCGCTGTAGTCACCGCGCAGGATCACATGGTTGTCGACCTCGATGGCACCGGTGCAGGCCATGCCGACATTGCGTCCCGACTGGCGCAGCAGGTGAGAGAGCAGTCGCACGGTGGTGGTCTTGCCGTTGGTGCCGGTGACCGCCGCGACGGGGATGCGCCCCGTGGCCTCGGTGTCGGGGAACAGCATGTCGATCACCGGGCGACCGACTTCGCGGCCCTCCCCGTGGGTGGGCGACAGGTGCATGCGAAAGCCGGGCCCGGCGTTGACCTCGACCACGGCAGCGGACTGCTCCTCCAGGGGGCGGGTGAGGGTCTCGGCCAGCAGGTCGATGCCGATGATGTCCAGCCCCACCAGCCGTGCGATGCGCTCCGCCACGTAACGCACTTCCGGATGGACATCGTCGGTCACGTCCGTGGCCGTCCCCCCGGTGCTGAGGTTCGCCGTGGGCTTGAGGAAGACCATCTCGCCGGCCGGGATGACGCTCTGCAGGGTCAGATTCTGCTGGCCGATCAGCCGCAGCGACTGCTCGTCCAGCTGGATCTGGGTCAGCAGGTTCTCGTGCCCGACGCCGCGACGTGGGTCCCGGTTCTCCGCGTCGACCAGGGCCTGCAAGGTGGCGACCCCATCGCCGACCACATGCGCCGGGCGGCGCCGGGCCGCGGCCACGAGCTTGTTATCGATGACCAGCAGGCGATGGTCCTCGCCCCGGATGTACTGCTCGACGATCACCGAGGGGTTGCGATGGGCGGCGATGTCGAAGGCATCACGCAGCGACGTGTCGTCCTCGATGTTCGTGCTCACGCCGCGGCCATGGTTGCCGATGACCGGCTTCACCGCGACGGGATAGCCGATGTCACGGACGGCGTCGAGCGCCTCATCGAAGGAGCCGCACACCCGCCCCTGGGGTACCGGAATGCCGGCATCGCCGAGTACCTGCTTGGTCCACTCCTTGTCGTCGGCGATGCCGTAGCCGATCAGGTCCGTGTGGCCGGTCACCGTCGCCTGGATGCGTTGCTGCCGATGGCCATGGCCGAACTGGATGTAGCTGTTCTCCTCGCTCAGGCGGGTATGGGGAATGCCACGCTGGTTGGCGGCGTCGACGATGGCGGCCGTGGAGGGCCCCAGCATGTGGGCGTCGCGCACCTGCTTGAGGCGGTCGATGATCGCCGGCATGTCGATCGCCTCGCCGGCGAAAAGCCGCTCGACGAGGTCGACGGCCTCGATCCCGGCGGCCAGGCCGCAGGCCTCGTCCCGGTAGCGGTAGACGACGTTGTAGATGCCGGTGTCATAGCTGTCGATGGTCTTGCCGTAGCCCACCGAAAAGCCGATCAGGTTCTGCAACTCGATGGCGACATGCTCGACGACATGACCGGCCCAGGTGCCGCGCTCCAGCCGCTCGAGGAAGCCGCCGGGCCGGCCCACCGAGCAGCGGTGCTCCTGCAGGGTCGGCAGCAGGGCGGTCATCCGCTCGACGATGCCGGGGACGAGATCGCTTGGCTTCTCCTCGAGGTCGCCGATGTCCAGGCGCAAGAAGATCGCCGGGTAGCGGCTGTAGTAGTTCGGGCCACGCAGGGCCCGGTGCTCGAGAATGTTCATCGTCCCTCCGCGAGAATGGCGCCGAGTTCGTGGGGGACGAGATAGCGCCGCGCCTCGACGTCGAACCCATGGCCGCTGACCATCGCATGGAGGATCATGTTCTCGATGGCCACCGGTTCACCCATGGAGAGGTCGGCGATATTCGAGCTCGCCAGGTCCCGGCTGTCGATGAGGATGACATGCCCCGAGCCGATGGCCTCGAGGATGCCGTGGGGGTGGATGATCACGCCGGCATCTTCGCCAAGGCCTACCCCCAGGTGCTCGGGATTGCTCGCCCCGACCTCCATCAGCCGCGTGAAACGCCCGCGCTCGAGGAAGTGGCTGTCGATGATCAGGCCGTCGACGAAGCCGAGGCCGAAGGTCATGTTGACCCCGCCCTTGCGCAGGGCGTCAGTGGCGGCACCGTTATAGATCATGGTGCCCGGCATGGCCGCCGCACCGGCACTGGTCCCGGCCACCACGGCGCCGCTGTCGAGGCGTTCGCGGATGGCAGTCAGCACCGGGGAGCCGCCCAGGACATTGGTCAGGCGAAGCTGGTCTCCGCCGGTGAAGAAGATGACGCCGCTCTGCTCGATCAGGCGAACGGTGTCATCCTCGGCCGCCTGACGGCGGTCGCGGATACCCAGCAAATGGACGCGACTGGCCCCCAGGCGTTCAAAGGCCGCTTCGTAGTCGGGCAGCACCTCGTCGGGAATGCTGCTCGCGGTGGCGATGACCGCAACCTCGAGGTTGCCCTCGGGGGCCAGGGCAAAAACCCGGTTGAGGATCTCCAGATCGGAGGTTCTGTCCTCGGCACCGCCGATGGCCACGAGAGGGCCGGATGCCGAGGAGGGTGGCGAGGTCATAATCCTTTCGTCGCCTAGCGACGCTTTTGAGCCAACGCAGAAGCCACGTTCGCGTGAGTCACTTACCGAATGGCAGGATGCTTGCCGCCTGCACTTTCACTTATAACAGGCATCCCGGCGCGGGGCACGTTCTCGCTGGCTCGGGAGCAGCGGCAAGAGGCGACGCGATCCCGCGGCTTGCCAGGAGGTGGCGCCAGGTGGGACTCTCGTGTTCGATCCGCAGCAAGGAAGCTTGCGGCCGGAGTCGGCGTCAGCTGCCCAGCCGTGCCGCCAGGTAGCCGCCGGCGATGAGCCCCAGCGTCACCACCACCAGGCCCACGAAGGTGCCCTTCCAGGCCGGGGTGGCGGCGCGCAGGTTGAGGTACACCATCAGCAGCCGCTGGGCCTTGAAGCCGGTGGCGGCGACCACCAGGCCCGCCGACCACAGCGGCAGCGCCTGCCAGTTCCCCTGGTCCAGCCGCGCCGAGACCATCGAGAGCACCGTCAGGGCCATCAGCGTGGCCCAGGTGATGAGCAGGCGGCGGGTGCCGGGAAGCATGGTCATGATCACCTCGGGAGGGAGCCTTCAGCGCAATAGATAGAGCAGCGGATAGAGCAGGATCCAGATCAGGTCGACCATGTGCCAGAAGGCGGCGGCGGTCTCCACGTTTTCGGTGGAGGTGCGCCAGGTCACCAGCGCCAGCAGTGCCAGGCCGAACAGCACATGGGCGAAGTGGAAGGCGGTGAGCCCGTAGTAGAAGCCGAAGAAGGTGTTGGTCTCCGGGGTGATGCCGACCGCGAACTTGCCGGCATACTCGACTCCCTTGATCACGCCGAACAGCACGCCCAGCGCCATGGAGGCGCCCAGCCACTGGCGGGTCCGACGGATCCGTCCGGCGCTCACGGCCTCCACGGCCAGGGCTACGCAGAGCCCGCTGGTCAGCAGCACCAGGGTGTTGAGCCCACCCATCAGCGGGTCGAGCTCGCGCTGGGAGGCGTCGAAGAGTGCCGTCGCCGCCACCCGTTCCGCGGCGTAGAGGGCGAAGAAGGCGCTGAAGACCAGCATCTCGCTGAGGATCAGCACCCACATCAGCGGGTTGCCGGGCAGCGCCGAGAGAGGGCCCCACCCGGGGTTGGGAAGTGCCCGCTCGTTCATCCGTCCGCCAGGGTTACCCGGGCGCCGCCGAAGGCCAGGCTGCGCGGGTTGGTCACCGGCTGGTTGGAGGTCAGGCGGCTGATGCCCACGCCGCAGCGCGCCACCATCCAGATCAGGCAGGCGGTGAAGTAGACATAGCCCAGCGCCCAGGGCGCCACGGCAGGGGCGCCCACCAGCCCCAGCAGATGCCAGGTGGCGACGAAGAGGCCGCCGCCCAGCATGCCCAGCCAGAAGGTGCGGATCTGGAACTGCAGGTGGCTCTGCACCCAGGGCTCGGCGCCTCGGCGCTTGAGGTGGGCGATCAGCACGCCGACAGGCGCGGTGACCACGGCGAGCACGCTGCCCAGGAAGAGCATGTAGACGACGATGGCGGCACCGCGGCCGCGGACGGCCTTGTCGGGGTTGGCGGAACCTTCATGGGCCAGGGTGTGGGACATGGGGGACACCTCGCATCCGGCAGTCGACCGGAGCCCGCATCGGGGGTTCCGGCCTATTGATGTATTTCAGATACCACTATAGCGCGAGGCGCGGCGGATTTTCCTGGCCTGGATCAAGTCTCGGCCGGCTTGCCGCCATGGGTCTCGTCGCGGGTGAGCATCGGCACGCGGCGTTCGGTCCACCACATCCAGATGATGGAGACCAGGGTCACCCCGAAGCAGAGCATCCAGACGGTGGTGGCCACGCCGGTGAGGTCGACCAGGGCGCCGAACATGATCGGCAGCAGGAAGCCACCGAGCCCCCCGGCCAGGCCCACGATGCCGGAGACCAAGCCCAGGTTCTCGTGGTACTCGTTGGAGAGGTACTTGAACACCGAGGCCTTGCCGATGCCCCAGGCGATACCCACCACGAACAGTGCGGTGGTGAACAGCCAGATGGGGATGCCGAAGCCGAACTCGACGACACCCTCGCCGCCGGCCCCGGCGATTCGGTACTGGGTCTCCGGATAGGACATGATGAACAGCGCGATCAGGCTGGCCCACATGCAGGTCCAGGTGACGGTGTGGGCGCCGAAGCGATCGGAGAGCCAGCCGCCGAAGGCGCGGATCACCCCGGAGGGCAGCACGAAGATGGTGGCGATCAGGGCGGCGAGCTGGATGCCCATGCCGTACTCGGTCATGTAGTAGCGGGTCAGCCACAGCGAGACGCCCACGTAGCCGCCGAACACCACCGAGTAGTACTGGCAGTACTTCCACACCCTGGGGTCGTTGAGCACCCTGGCCTGTTCGCGCAGCGAGATCCTGCTGGTACTGCGATGGGCCGGGTTGGAGTAGGTGAAGAACCAGAACAGGATGGCGGTGATCAGCATGATTGCCGCATAGATGTTGGGCACGGCCTGCCAGCCCAGCATCACGATCACCGTGGGCGCGACGAACTTGGTCACCGCGGCCCCGGCGTTGCCGGCGCCGAAGATGCCCATGGCCAGACCCTGGCGATCCTTCTCGAACCACTTGGCGGTGTAGGTGATGCCCACCGAGAAGGCGCCGCCGGCCAGGCCGATGAAGGCGCCGAGCACCAGCAGTTGCCAGTACTGGGTGGCGAACTGCACCAGCCAGATCGCCGGCACCACGCAGACCAGGATCGCAAAGAACACCGGGCGACCGCCATGGCGGTCGGTCATGGCACCCAGCGGCAGGCGGGTCAGGGAGCCGGTGAGAATGGGCACCGCCGTGAGGATGCCGAACTGAGTGCCGTTGAGATCCAGCTGCTCGGCGATGGGCACGCCGATCTCGCCGAACATCGTCCACACCATGAAGCACATGGTGAAGGCGAAGGTATTGGCGATCAGCACCGAATACTGCTTGAAGCGTTGCGAGGCCATATTGCGTCCCCCTTCTGACTTCCTGCGGCTTTCGGATGGTCCGGGCGGTCGTCGTGCCGCCCGGGGTGGGTGTGCCTCAGCGGGCGGCCTGGCCGGCCTTCAGCGCCGCCTGCTCCTCGATCATGCGATCCACCGACGAGACGTGATACTCCTCGTCGAAGGCGCCCTCGGGCTCCTTCAGCCAGATGAGGCAGATCAGCCAACTGAGGAAGGCCCCGGTGGCAATGATGTAGAAGAACTGGGTCGGCGTGACGAAGGTGAAGATGGTCAGGTAGACCACTGCCCCCACGTTGCCGTAGGCACCGGCCATGCCGGAGATCTGGCCGGTGATGCGGCGCTTGATCGACGGGATGATGCCGAAGGTGGCGCCTTCCGCCCCCTGCACGAAGAAGGAGGTAAAGATGGTGATGGCGATGGCCACGATCAGCGGCCAGCTGGCGTCGAGCATGGCCATCAGCACGAAGCCGATGCCGATGCCGAACATGTAGCTGAGCATCACGAAGCGGCGGTTGCCCATGCGGTCGGAGACCAGCCCGCCCATGGGGCGTGCCACCAGGTTGACGAAGGCGAAGGAGGCCGCGATCAGGCCGGCGGTGGCCGCGTTCAGCCCCCAGGTCTCCTCGAAGAACATCGGCAGCATGGAGACGACCGCCAGCTCGGCACCAAAGTTGGCAAAGTAGGTGCTATTCAGCGCCGCCACGCTGCTGAAGGGATACTTGTCGTCCTCGGGGACCCCCTGCTTGAGGATCGGCACGTTGACGCGCAGGATCTGCACGATCTGGTAGATGACCACCGCCACGATCGCCAGGTAGGCGATGACGGCGCCGGTGGTGGAGAGGTAGCCCATGTTCTGGATGCGCCATACCAGGATCCCCAGCACACCGACCAGCGGGATGGTCCAGAGGATGAGCTTGATCATGTCGGCCCAGCTGCTGACCTCCATGGCGGCGGCCTTGCGCGGCTTGCGGTGGGCCTTGGCGTCCGGGCCATCGGTGATGGCGAACCAGTAGTAGACGCCGTAGGCGGCCATCACGATGGCGCTCTGGGCGATGGCCCAGCGCCAGCCGTCGGCACCGCCGTACATGGTGATGGCGATGGTCGGCAGCGACATGGCGGCAGCCGCGGAGCCGAAGTTGCCCCAGCCGGCATAGAAGCCCTCGGCGAAACCGATGTCCCTGGGCTTGAACCACAGGGCGGTCATGTGGATACCGACCACGAAGCTGGCGCCGATGGAGCTGAGCACCAGCCGCGAGACCAGCAGCTGGGTCATGGTATCGCCGAAGGCAAAGGCCAGGGCCGGGACCGACATGGAGACCATCAGTATCGAGAACACCCGCCGCGGGCCAAAGCGGTCCAGGGCCATGCCGACGATGATGCGGGCCGGGATGGTCAGGGCCACGTTGCAGATGGCGAACAGCTTGAGGTCGTCCGGGCTCAGCCAGTCGACGCTCTTGAGCATGCTCGAGGCGAGCGGCGCCATGTTGAACCAGACATAGAAGGTGATGAAGAAGGCGATCCAGGTCAGGTGCAGGGCCCGGATCTCGGGACTCTTCACCTTGAAGACGGAGGAGACTTTCATGGTCGTTTATTCCTGTGCTGCCGAATCGCCGGTGGGAAGAATCAACAGGGGACACTCGGCCCGGCGCGTCAGGAAGGAGCTGACGCTGCCGAAGGTCATGTAGTCGAATTCATCGAAGATGGCATTCAGTGACTTGGCGATGAAGCTGGGGTCGGGCTGGTGGCTGTGACGGGCAATCACCAGCAGGTCGGGTTTCTCCTTGTGCGTGGCCTGCAGCAACAGCTTGCGGGCATCGCCTTCGGCGATCAGGAGTTCCGCGTCGAAGCCCCCCTTCACCGCGGTCTCGACGCCCTCCTGCAGCTGCGCCTTGAGCTCCCGGTACTCCTCCTGGAAGAGGTCCTCGTTGGCATCCGTGGCATCCCGCGGATTCTCGGCGACGCCGACCAGCACCAGGGTGGGCGCATTGTTGTGGAACATCTGCATGGTCTGCTCCAGGGCCAGCCTGGCATTCCGCGAACCATCGTAGGCAAGCATGATCTTCATGGCTGTTCTCTACACATCGGGTGAGGGACGCGCCCGGGGCCTTCCCGGGCGCTACCGGCTTGCTGAATCAGGGGTTCTTCACATAGGCGTTCTTGCGCAGGTAGAACCACCAGTTGATCACCAGGCAGACGGCGTAGAAGACCGCGAAGCCGTACATGGCAAGTTCCGGGGTGCCGGCCTGGATCTGCTCGCCCATTACCCGCGGGGCGATGAAGGCGCCGTAGGCGGCCACGGCGGAGGTCCAGCCCAGCACCGGCCCCTTCTGCTGGGCGTCGAAGATCACCCCGATGCTGCGGAAGGTGGAGCCGTTGCCGATGCCGCTGGCGGCGAACAGGATCACGAACATGATCATGAAGATCGCGAAGTAGCTGTTCGGGTCGGTGGAGTTGTAGGCCAGCATCATCACGTAGCCAGTCACGGCGGAGGCGATGACCATGACTACCGAGATGAGTTGGGTAACGATGGCGCCGCCGACCTTGTCGGAGATCCAGCCGCCCACCGGGCGGATCAGGGCGCCGACGAAGGGGCCGATCCAGGCCCAGGTCAGGGCGCTGGGGGCATCCGGGTTGGCTATGCGAGAGACGCTGCCGTCGGCGGCCACGTCCATCATGTTGCCGAAGATGACGTTGATGGAGAGGGGCAGGGCCGCGGAGAAGCCGATGAAGGAGCCGAAGGTCAGGATATAGAGCACCGTCATCGACCAGGTGTGCTTGTTGGAGAAGATCGCGAACTGCTTCTTGATGCTCGGCTTGATATCCCCCGGGATCAGGCGCAGCAGCACCACGGTCAGCACGATGGTCAGCGGCAGGGCGACCCACATGCCGACCAGGTTAAGGGCGAACATGCCGATGACGCTGGTGATCGCTCCCACGGCGTAGAGGCCGAGGATCTTGCCGAAAGCCTGGATAGGCGTGCCTGGGTCCGGGGTGATGGTGCGCAGGTTGTTCATGCCGAACCAGCCGGCGAAGGCCAGCGGAATCAGGAAGACCAGCCAGATGAAGCCGGCGTTCTGGATCCAGGTATCGGTGCCCGACTCGATGCGGCCGATCAGGGTGCCGCTGGCCTTCTGCAGCTCCATCGGGTCGCCGGCGATGGCGCCGAAGATGCCCACGGTCATCACCAGCGGGATCAGGATCTGCATGGTGGTGACGCCGAAGTTGCCGAGGCCGGCGTTCATGCCCAGGGCATAGCCCTGCTGCTTCTTGGGAAAGAAGCTGGAGATGTTGCTCATCGAGCAGGCGAAGTTGCCGCCGCCGATCCCCGAGAGCAGCGCCAGGGCCTGGAAGACCCACAGCGGGGTCCCGGGATTCATCAGCGCGATGCCGGTGCCCAGTGCCGGGATCATCAGCAGGGCAGTGGTCAGGAAGACAGTGTTGCGCCCGCCGGCGATTCGTATCATGAAGGAGGCCGGGATACGCAGGGTGGCGCCCGAGAGGCCGGCCAGCGCGGTCAGGGTGAAGAGTTCATTTACCGTGAACGGAAAGCCGAGGTTCTGCATCTGGGTGGTGATCATGCCCCACATCAGCCAGACGGCGAAGCCCATCAGCAGGCTGGGAATGGAGATCCAGAGGTTGCGGTTGGCAACCTTCTTGCCCTCCTTCTCCCAGAACTCCTCGTTCTCGACATCCCAGCGTTCGATGTCGGCATTCTTTCTGGTCATGGCATTTCCCCTCAGAGCGCTTGCGTGGGGCCCCGGCCCGCGGTCACGGTTGACCGATATCAAGGCGGGGGCTTTGCCGCGAAAGATACGCCTCGTCGGGAAACGGTGAAATGGGGTGAAAATGCCGGCAAACCAGCGGGCTACCTCCAGGGAGGTAGGAGGTATCCACTTTCAGTTAATTGATATTAAAGGGTTTTTTCTGGGTTGGCGGGGTGGTGGGAGTGGCAGAGGGCGCCCCGGGAGTCTTTGGAGGTATCCACACAGGATCTACTTGTCCACACCCTCCTGGACGGCCCAGACCGCGGCTTCCACCCGCGAGCGCAGGTTGAGCTTCTTGAGCAGGTGCTTGACGTGCACCTTCACCGTGCCCTCGGTGATGTCGAGCTTGCGGGCGATCAGCTTGTTGGAGAGGCCGGCGGCCAGCTCGCGCAGGATCTCGCGCTCGCGCTGGGTCAGGCTGTGGATATCCGGGGCCGCCGGCTGGTTGCGCTGGCTGCGCAGGGCCTCGGCCAGCAGGGCGGTAAGGCTCTCGCTGATCACCATGCGACCCAGGGCCGCCTGGCGCAGCTGGCGCACCATCTCGTCGGGGTCCATGTCCTTGAGCAGGTAGCCGTCGGCGCCGCTGCGCAGGGCGGCCACCACGTCCTCCTCGTGGTCGGAGACGGTGAACATCACGATGCGCCCGGCATAGCCCTGCTCGCGCAGCGCCTTCAGGGTGGCGATACCGTCCATGCCGGGCATGTTGAGGTCGAGCAGGATCATGTCGGGGTCGAGGTCGCCGGCGAGCCGGAGTCCGACCTCCGGTTCGCCCGCCTCGCCGGCAAGGATCAGGTCGTCTTCCAGCTCGAGCAGCTGCGCCACGCCGCGGCGCAGCAGCGGATGGTCGTCGATGAGCAGGATCGTGGCAGGGGTGTCGTGATCGGTCCGGGTCATCCTGGCTAGTCCCTGTGTCCGTGTTGAAGGGCGGTGGTCTCGGGCCCGCTGGCCGGCTGCTGGGCGATCAGTCGCGCGGTCTGGGGGGAGAAGGTGAGCTCGACGAGGGTACCGCCGGCCTGGCGGTTGCGCACCGCGAACTCGCCGCCCAGGGTATCGGCACGGTCGCGCATGATCACCAGCCCGTAGTGCATGGGTGGCGAGCCGTCTTCCGGCAGCCCGATGCCGTCGTCCTCGACCATGACATGTAGCCGGGCGTGCTGGAAGCGCACCGTGACCGCCGCCCAGTGGGCGCGGGCATGCTTGTGGATGTTGGCCAGCGCCTCGCGGACTACCTGCAGCACATGGATCTCCTCGTTGGGATTGAGCAGGTGCGGGGGCACGTCGAAGAACAGCTCCACCGGGAAGGCGAGCCGCTCGGCGAACTCCTCGGTGGTCTGGCGCATGGCGCTCTGCAGGCCGGGGCCCTCGAGCTTGAGGCGGAAGGTGGTCAGCAGCTCGCGCAGCTGACGATAGGCGCTGTCGAGCCCGGTACGCAGCTCGCCGAACACCGCCGTCTGCGCCTCGCGGGGCATCTCCTTGGCCTGCATGCGCTCGAGCCTGGCGACCTGCATCTTGAGGTAGGAGAGCGACTGGGCCAGGGAGTCGTGGAGCTCCCGGGCGATGATGGTGCGCTCGTTCATCAGCGTCACCTGCTGCTCCTCCTCGATGCGCCGCTGCAGGTAGACCGCCGTGGCCAGCTGGTCGGTGAGGGCGTTGAGCAGCCGGCGGGTGCTGTCGGTGAGCTCGTGGCCCTCGGGATACCAGACCTCCAGGGTGCCGAGCAGGGTCGCACCGACGCTCACCGGCAGCAGCAGGCACTCCGCCTTGCCGGTCTCGGAGAGCTCCAGGGGCTCCGGGTCGAGCAGGCAGGCGTGGCAGTCGTGGTCGCGACAGTAGGTCGGGCGGCTGCGCGAGTGGGTGGCCAGGATCGGCACCTCGCGGTCGTCGAAGGGGTCGTGCAGCGAGAGTCTGATCGGGCCGATCTCGAGCAGCTCCTCGATGCGGCGCAGCATCGGGGCGGCGCTGGCGCAGAGGTCGTTGCCGCCGCCATAGAGGGCCCGGCTGCCATCGTGGAGCACCTGCATGACCCGGTTGCTGCGCTCGAGCTCCTGCTTCTTGCGCGAGACGCGCGCCTCCAGATCGGCGTAGCTGGTGGCAAGCTCCCCGGACATGGTATCCAGGGTCCGGCCCAGCAGGGCCAGCTCGTCGCTGCCCTTGAGCCGGGTGCGATAGTGGAAGTTGCGGCGGCTGGCCTCCCGGGCGAGTACCACCAGCTGGTGAAGCGGCGCCACCAGGTTGTGGCGGATATCGTAGAGGGCGATCGCCACCACCACGGCGGTCAGCACCAGGAAGAGGATCTGCAGCACGCTGAGCAGGTGAATCTTGGCCTCGCTGTTCTGCTCCAGCTGGGTGACCAACCGGTCGATGTCCCCCACCAGGCCGTCCAGCGTCTGGCGCAGCGCGTCGACCTCCAGGCCACCGCCGGCAATGGCGCGGGTCACCTGGGGTGCCAGCGCTTCGTCCCAGCGCGACGCCAGCAGCCGGTACTGCTCCCGCAGGGGATGATCCTCGGCCTCGGGCAGGGCCTCGGTCAGCTGTGGGCTCGCCAGCCGTTCGCGGAAGCGCTCGCCCAACGCCTGTACCCGTTCGCGCTGCGCCGCCTCGGGCTGTTGCTCGTAGCGTTGCAGGGCCGCGACGATCTGGTAGGTGTTCATGCGCAGCGAGCCGGCCACGTTGATGGCGGCGGCATCGCCGCGGCTGCCGTTGGCCACCACCATGGTCACCACGATGCTGATCAGTGCCAGGGCGCTGATCGCCAGCAGCGAGGCGATGATGCGAGCCACCAGGGAGCGTTGCAGCAGTTTCATCGGCGGGAGGGCCCTCCGCATGCGGCGCTAGAGTAGGATTCAGGGTGCCACTATACCCTAGTGGGTAGTCGTTGCTCCCTCAAAGGTGTACCTCCCTTGCCCTTTTGACCCGCTCCCCGGGGCTACCGAGAATTCAGCCATTATCCCTCGAGCCCCGGTCCCATGTCCCGCGACCCCGATACCCTCCCGAAGGAGCCGCGCGATGCGCCGTTCGTTGGCGAATCGGCGCCTCCGGGCTACCGTTCGCTGGTGGTGGTCGTGCTCTCGCCGCTGGCCTTCGCCCTGGTCTTCGCCTGCTGGACCCTGTTCGCCGTGCTCGGCGTGGAGCTTCGCCGGGACCTGGCCCTGGGCAGCGTCGGCTTTGCGGTGCTGCTGGCCATGCCGATGCTCGCCGGTGCCCTGGCCAGCCTGCCCATGGCGCTGCTGGCCAGGCGGCATGGCGGGCGTCGGGTCATGCTCGGTTGCCTGCTGCTGATCTGTCCCTTCCTGTGGTGGATCAGTCAGGCACATCACTACCTGGAGTTCCTGCTGGCCGGCCTGGGGCTGGGGCTGGGGGCCGGCGCGCTGGCCGCCGGCCTGGTCTATGTGGCGGAACTGGGGCCGGCGCGCCATGCCGGCCTGGCGCTGGGCCTCTACGGGGCCGGCATGGTGGGGGCGGGGCTGAGCTACCTGCTGCTGCCGCTGGTCAGCCAGGCCTATGGCTGGCGCATGGCACCGCTGCTCTACCTGCTGCCGGTGCTGCTGGTGGCGGCCCTGCTGTGGCTGTTCGCCGATGACGGCGACGCGCCCGCGTCCGTGGGTGAGGCGGAGGATGACGAGGCGCCGCCTGCTCGAGCGTCACCGAGGAGGCGAGCCGTGCGCCTGGTCTCCCGCCTTGCCGACTGGCAGCTGTGGCGGTTGGCGATCACCTACAGCTTCTTCTTCGGCGCCTTCGTCGCCCTGGCGCTGTGGCTGCCCGGCCACCTGACGGCCCGGTATGGCCTCTCGCTGCAGGCGGCGGCGCTCTGGGCGCTGCCCTTCACGCTCGCCGTCGGGGCGGGTCAGGTGATCGGCGGCGCCCTGGCCGATCTGCGCGACTTCCGCAGCCTGCGCTGGTGGGTCAGCGCCTTCGTGCTGGTCTGTCTCTTCCTGCTCTCCTACCCCCCCTTCTCGATGCGTATCGAGGGCATTCATGGCGAATTGATGCTGCACTACGCGGCCCCGCTATGGGTCTTCCTGGGACTGCTGGTGGCCATGGGCGTCGCCATGGGGATGGGGCAGGGCAGCCTGATGCGGCTGATCCATCGCGATCACGGCGGCGACATGGCGCTGGTGGGCGGCCTGGCGCTGACCCTCGGTGGGCTCTTCGCCGCCCTGCTGCCACTGGTCTTCGTGGTGGGCGGCGAGTGGCTGGGAGTGCATACCGCGGGCTTCATGTTCCTCTATGCCGCCCTGGTGGCGTGCATGCTGGTGATGGTGGCCGACCATGCGAGAGGAGCCTGTCGGACTTAACGCTGATCTACTGCGAGATCCGGTCTTTCGGCCAATTTCATTCGATCTGATTCGTTAAATAGCGGGCTATTCGCCTCATCAGATCGATGAACTTGTCTCGAAATCCGAATCTCTCGTCACGATCGGTCAAATCCGACAGGCTCCTGGGCTCCCGCCGTGCGTGCTGATATCGCTGGCCTAACCCTTTCTTTTCCGGCGTCTATCCCCTTGGAGGTAGGGGGCATGTATATGGAGGTAACCGGGCAGTATTCCGCCTTCCAATCCCCCAGAATCCCCCCCATGGAAGCTGCCTGAGCCCTGCGAGGGAGCGGCAGTCCGAGTGGCCCGGGGTGGCCACGCATCTTTATCAGGAGCCTGGAGAGCGACCATGAGTCACTTCATCGATCGGCTGAACTTCTTCCGCAAGGCCCGCGAGCCCTTCGCCAACGAGCATGGCGAGGTCCGTCAGGAGTCCCGCGAGTGGGAGAACGGCTACCGGCAGCGCTGGCAGCATGACAAGGTGGTGCGGTCCACCCACGGGGTGAACTGCACCGGTTCGTGCAGCTGGAAGATCTACGTCAAGAACGGCCTGGTCACCTGGGAGACCCAGCAGACCGACTACCCGCGCACCCGGCCCGATCTGCCCAACCACGAGCCGCGGGGCTGCCCGCGTGGCGCCAGCTACTCCTGGTACATGTACAGCGCCAACCGCCTCAAGCACCCGCTGATCAGAAAGCCGCTGCTCAAGCTGTGGCGCGAGGCGCTCGAGGCGAAGCGCGACCCGGTGGATGCCTGGGCCTCCATCGTCGAGGACCCGGCCCGGACCAAGCAGTACAAGCGCGCCCGGGGCATGGGCGGCTTCGTGCGCGCCGACTGGGACGAGCTCAACGAGCTGATCGCCGCCTCCAACGTCTACACCGCCAAGCAGTTCGGCCCGGACCGCATCATCGGCTTCTCGCCGATCCCCGCCATGTCCATGGTCAGCTACGCCGCAGGCAGCCGCTACCTGTCGCTGATCGGCGGCGTCTGCATGAGCTTCTATGACTGGTACTGCGACCTGCCGCCGGCCTCGCCGATGACCTGGGGCGAGCAGACCGACGTGCCCGAGTCCGCCGACTGGTACAACTCCGGCTACATCATCGCCTGGGGTTCCAACGTCCCGCAGACCCGTACCCCGGATGCCCACTTCTTCACCGAGGTGCGCTACAAGGGCACCAAGACCGTCTCCATCACCCCGGACTACGCCGAGGTCTCCAAGCTCACCGACGAGTGGCTCTCCGCCAAGCAGGGCACCGATGCCGCCCTGGCCATGGCCATGGGGCACGTCATCCTCAAGGAATTCCACCTCGACAAGCCCAGCGCCTACTTCACCGACTACGTGCGCCGCTACAGCGACATGCCCTTCCTGGTCGAGCTCGAGGTCCGCGAGGACGGCAGCTACGCACCGGGCCGCCAGATGCGCGCCAGCGACTTCGAGGCGAGCCTGGGCCAGGGCAACAACCCGGAGTGGAAGACCGTCGCCTGGGACGAGGCCCGCGACCAGCTGGTGGTGCCGCGCGGTTCCATCGGCTTCCGCTGGGGCGAGACCGGCGACGAGGTGGGCAAGTGGAACCTCGAGCCGCTGGATGCCGAAGGCACCGAGATCAAGCCGCTGCTGACCCTGGCCGAGCAGCATGACGAGGTGGCCAAGGTCGCCTTCCCCTACTTCGGCGGTATCGCCCACGAGCACTTCGACCACGTCAAGAGCGGCGGCGCCAGCGACGAGCTGCTGTTCCACAGCCTGCCCGCCAAGCGCCTGAAGAAGGCCGACGGCAGCGACGTGCTGGCGGTGACCGTGTTCGACCTGATGTGCGCCAACTACGGCATCGACCGCGGCTTCGGCGAGGACGACGGCGCGACTGCCTATGACCAGGTCAAGCCCTATACCCCGGCCTGGCAGGAGAAGATCACCGGCGTGCCCGCCGAGCAGGCCACCCGCATCGCCCGCGAGTTCGCCGACAACGCCGACAAGACCCAGGGGCGCAGCATGATCATCGTCGGTGCCGGCATGAACCACTGGTACCACATGGACATGAACTACCGCGGCCTGATCAACATGCTGGTCATGTGCGGCTGCGTTGGGCAGAGCGGCGGCGGCTGGTCCCACTACGTGGGCCAGGAGAAGCTGCGCCCGCAGACCGGCTGGACCCCGCTGGCCTTCGGCCTCGACTGGCAGCGCCCGCCGCGCCACATGAACTCCACCTCCTTCTTCTACAACCACTCCTCCCAGTGGCGTTACGAGAAGCTGGAGATCAAGGAGATCCTCTCGCCGCTGGCCAGGGCCGAGGACTATCCCGGCAGCCTGATCGACTTCAACGTGCGCTCCGAGCGCATGGGCTGGCTGCCCTCGGCGCCGCAGCTCGGCACCAATCCGCTGCGCCTGGCCGAGGCCGCCAAGGCCGCGGGCCTCTCCACCGCCGACTACGCCGTGGACCAGCTGAAGAGCGGCAAGCTCGCCTTCGCCGCGGAGGATCCGGACAACCCCCAGAACTTCCCGCGCAACATGTTCATCTGGCGCTCTAACCTGCTGGGCAGCTCCGGCAAGGGCCACGAGTACATGCTCAAGTACCTGCTGGGCACCCGCCATGGCATCCAGGGCAAGGACCTGGGGGAGTTCGGCGGCCAGAAGCCCGAGGAGGTCAAGTGGCATGACGAGGCGCCCGAGGGCAAGCTCGACCTGCTGGTGACCCTGGACTTCCGCATGTCCACCACCTGCCTCTACTCGGACATCGTGCTGCCCACGGCGACCTGGTACGAGAAGGACGACCTCAACACCTCCGACATGCACCCCTTCATCCACCCGCTCACCGCGGCGACGGACCCGGCCTGGGAGTCGCGCAGCGACTGGGACATCTACAAGGGCATCGCCAAGGCCTTCTCAAAGGTCTGCGTGGGGCACCTGGGCGAGGAGACCGACCTGGTCACCCTGCCGCACCAGCACGACTCCCCCGCCGAGCTGGCCCAGGTCGAGGTCAAGGACTGGAAGAAGGGCGAGTGCGAGCCGATCCCCGGCAAGACCATGCCGGCGCTGATCGAGGTCAAGCGCAACTACCCCGAGACCTATGAGCGCTTCACCTCCATCGGCCCGCTGCTCGAGAGCATCGGCAACGGCGGCAAGGGCATCGCCTGGAACACCGAGAAGGAGGTGGACCTGCTCGGCAAGCTCAACCACCGCAAGCTCGACGGGCCGCACAAGGGGCGCCCGCAGATCGACAGCGCCGTGGACGCCGCCGAGATGATCCTGACCCTGGCGCCGGAGACCAACGGCCAGGTGGCGGTAAAGGCCTGGGGCGCGCTCTCCAAGATCACCGGGCGAGACCATACCCACCTGGCGCATCCCAAGGAGGAGGAGAAGATCCGCTTCCGCGACATCGTCGCCCAGCCGCGCAAGATCATCTCCAGCCCGACCTGGTCCGGCCTCGAGGACGAGCACGTCTCCTACAACGCCGGCTACACCAACGTCCACGAGCTGATCCCGTGGCGCACCGTCAGCGGCCGCCAGCAGTTCTACCAGGACCACCCCTGGATGCGCGCCTTCGGCGAGAGCCTGCTGGTCTACCGTCCGCCCATCGACACCAAGGCGGCGGTCAGCCTGGCCGAGACCAAGAGCAACGGCAACCCGGAGATCGCCCTGAACTGGATCACCCCGCACCAGAAGTGGGGCATCCACTCCACCTACAGCGACAACCTGCTGATGCAGACCCTGTCACGGGGCGGCCCCATCGTCTGGATGTCCGAGGACGATGCGAAATCCATCGGCGTCGAGGACAACGACTGGATCGAGCTGTACAACGCCAACGGCGCCATCGCGGCCCGCGCGGTGGTCAGCCAGCGGGTCAAGAACGGCATGGCGATGATGTATCACGCCCAGGAGCGGATCCTGAACATGCCGGGCTCCGAGATCACCGGTACCAGGGGCGGTATCCACAACTCGGTGACGCGCGTGTGTCCCAAGCCGACCCACATGATCGGCGGCTACGCCCAGCTGTCCTACAGCTTCAACTACTACGGCACCGTCGGCTCCAACCGCGACGAGTTCGTCATCGTGCGCAAGATGAAGAAGATCGACTGGCTGGATGGCGAAGGCAATGACTACGAGCAGGAGGCCGTGAAATGAAGATTCGTTCCCAGGTAGGCATGGTCCTCAACCTCGACAAGTGCATCGGCTGCCACACCTGCTCGGTGACCTGCAAGAACGTCTGGACCAGCCGCGAGGGCGTGGAGTACGCCTGGTTCAACAACGTCGAGACCAAGCCCGGCATCGGCTATCCCAAGGAGTGGGAGAACCAGCACAAGTGGAAGGGCGGCTGGCTGCGCCGCAAGGATGGCCGCATCGAGCCGCGCATCGGCGGCAAGTGGCGGGTGCTGGCGAACATCTTCGCCAACCCCGACTTGCCGGAGATCGACGACTACTACGAGCCGTTCACCTTCGACTACCAGCACCTGCACACCGCCAAGCAGGGCGAGCACCAGCCCACCGCGCGGCCGCGTTCGCTGATCTCCGGCGAGCGCATGAACAAGATCGAATGGGGCCCGAACTGGGAGGAGATCCTCGGCACCGAGTTCGCCAAGCGCCGCAAGGACGCGAACTTCGAGAAGATCCAGGCCGACATCTACGGCCAGTTCGAGAACACCTTCATGATGTACCTGCCGCGCCTGTGCGAGCACTGCCTCAATCCGACCTGCGTGGCATCGTGCCCGAGTGGCGCGATCTACAAGCGCGAGGAGGACGGCATCGTCCTGATCGACCAGGACAAGTGCCGCGGCTGGCGGATGTGCATCTCCGGCTGCCCCTACAAGAAGATCTACTACAACTGGAAGACCGGTAAGTCCGAGAAGTGCATCTTCTGCTATCCGCGCATCGAGGCCGGCCAGCCGACCGTCTGCTCCGAGACCTGCGTGGGCCGGATCCGCTACCTCGGCGTGCTGCTCTACGATGCCGACCGCATCGAGGAGGTGGCCAGCTCGCCGGACGAGCGTGACCTCTACCATCGCCAGTGCGAGATCTTCCTGGACCCCAACGACCCGGAAGTCATCGCCCAGGCGAAGAAGGACGGCATCACCGACAACGTGATCGCCGCCGCCCAGGCCTCGCCGGTCTACAAGCTGGCCATGGACTGGGGCCTGGCGCTGCCGCTGCACCCGGAGTATCGCACCCTGCCGATGGTCTGGTACGTGCCGCCGCTGTCACCGATCCAGTCCGCCGCCGAGGCCGGCAACGTCGAGTTCGACGGCGTGATGCCGAAGATCGAGTCGCTGCGCATCCCGGTCAAGTACCTGGCCAACATGCTCACCGCCGGCGAGGAGGAGCCCGTGGTACTGGCGCTCAAGCGCCTGATGGCCATGCGCCTCTACATGCGCGGCAAGCACGTCGAGGGCAAGGCCGAGACCGAGGTACTGGAGAGCGTGGGCCTCACCGAGGCCCAGGTGGAGTCCATGTACCGGTATCTGGCCATCGCCAACTACGAGGATCGCTTCGTGATCCCCACCAGCCACCGCGAGATGGCCACCGAGGCCTTCCCGGAGCGTGGCGGCTGCGGCTTCACCTTCGGTGACGGTTGCCACGGTGACAGCAGTCAGAGCCTGTTCGGGGGCCGCAAGACCACCACCACCCTGGTCCAGCCGGCCGAGACCTTCGACCCTGCTGCACAGGACAAGACCCGGAGCGAGGAGGTGCGTCATGGCTGAGGCTGCAATGCAATACCCCGTGGCGGAACCGGACATGCTGAGCCTGCGCGTGCTGGCCCGGCTGCTCGACTACCCCTCCGCGGAGCTCCAGGCCGCCGCGCCGGAGATGATCGAGCTCCTCGACGCCGAGCGCCGCTGGGAGGCGGCGCTGCGCACCCGCCTGATGGACTGGTGCCAGCGCCTGCTGGATGCCGACCTGATGGAGCTGCAGGCCGAGTACGTGGCGCTGTTCGACAAGGGGCGCAGCACTTCGCTGCTGCTCTTCGAACACGTCCACGGCGAGTCCCGCGATCGCGGCCAGGCCATGGTCGACCTGATGGCCGAGTACAGCGCCGCGGGCTTCGAGCTCGATGCCCGCGAGCTGCCCGACTACCTGCCGCTGTTCCTGGAGTACCTCTCGACCCGCCCGGAGGCCGAGATCGGCCGCTGGCTGGGCGAGATCCGCCATATCCTGGCGCTGCTCGCCGCCCGACTGGACGAGCGCGACGCCGACCATGCCCTGGTGCCGCTGGCGCTGCTGGCACTGATCGGCGCCGAGGGGGACGTCGACGCCCACCGCGAGACGGTGAAGGACGAGGCGCCCGATGACACCCCGGAGGCGCTGGACGAGGTCTGGGAGGAAGAGGCCGTGCGCTTCAGTGCCGCCTCCGACGAGGACTGCGCCCTGCAGTCCGCCGAGGGTCGCCGACTCGCCGAGCGCAAGCAGGCCGTGCCCAGCGACCCCGTCAGGATCATGCCCAGCAGCGGTTCGACCGACCGCGCCATGACCGATCGCTAAAGGAGAACCGTCATGTTTGGCGAATACCTGCAACACCTGATCTATGGCTACTACCCGTATCTGGCCGGCACGGTGTTCCTGGTCGGCAGCCTGCTGCGCTTCGACCATGGCCAGTACACCTGGAAGACCGGTTCGAGCCAGATGCTCTCGTCGAAGAACATGCGCCTGGCCAGCAACCTCTTCCATATCGGCATCATCGTGATCTTCTTCGGGCACCTGTTCGGCATGCTGACGCCGCACTGGGTCTATGCGCCCTTCCTGCATGCCGGCACCAAGCAGCTGCTGGCGATCGTGGTGGGTGGCATCGCCGGCATCCTCTGCGTGGTGGGGGGCGCCATGCTGCTCTACCGTCGCCTGACCAACCCGCGCGTGAAGGCCTCGTCGAGCATCATGGATACCGTCATCCTCGGGCTGATCGTCTTCCAGGCGGCGCTGGGGATGATCACCGTGATCTTCTCCCTGGGCCACCTGGACGGCGAGATGATGCTGACGCTCTCCAGCTGGGCGCAGTCCATCGTCTTCTTCAGCGGCGGTGCGGCCGACTACATGGCCGAGGTCTCCTGGATCTACAAGCTCCATATCTTCGTCGGCCTGACCATCATCCTGCTGTTCCCGTTCTCGCGCCTGGTGCATGTGTGGAGCGTGCCCTTCGGCTACGTGACGCGCCGCTACCAGCTGGTCCGCAAGCGGGGCTGAGGAGTTATCACCATGCAGAAGATCGATATCGAGATGATCCCGGGGGGCGCCACCCCCCCGCCCGTCCGGGTCGGCGAGGCCACCATCGAGGAGGCCGCCATCGCCGAGGAGATGCAGTTCCACCCGGCAGACAGCGCCGGCACCGCCCAGCTCAAGGCGGCCCGTGCCCTGGTGGTACGCGAGTTGCTGCGCCAGCGGGCGGCGGCCCTGGGAATGGCCGAGGCCGCCGGCGAGGCGGTCGACGAGGCGGATGCCGCCATCGCCGAGCTGCTGGAGCGGGAGCTGGACGTGCCCGAGCCCGCCGAGGAGGACTGCCGCCGCTTCCACGCCGCCCATCCCGAGCGCTTCAGCGAACCCACCCGCCTGCGGGTGCGCCACGTGCTGCTGGCCGCGGCGCCGGACGACGCCCCGGCCCGCGACGCCGGCTATCGCCTGGGCGAGAAGCTGGTCCGCGAGCTGCAGGCAGTGCCCGAGCGCTTCACCGAGTTCGCCCAGCGCCACTCCGCCTGCCCCTCGAAGGAGGAGGGCGGCGACCTGGGCTGGCTGGCCCCCGGCCAGACCGTGGCCGAGCTGGACCGTGCCCTGCAGCACCTGCCCGAGGGGCTCCACGATCGACCGCTGGCCTCGCGCTACGGCTGGCATGTCGTCAGCATCGAGGCGCGTGTCGAGGGGCGCGAGCTGCCCTATGAGCAGGTTGCCGAGCACGTCCGCCACAGCCTGCGCGAGCAGGCCACCCGCCGGGCCCTGCGCCACTACCTGCTGGCGCTGGAGGCCGAGATCGGGGTCGAGGGCATCGCGCTCGACGACGACAGCGCCAGTGCCCTGATGCAGTAGCCACATGAAGGGGGCCGGCCTGGCCCCCTCGACGTATCCGACTCTCCTTTCCATGACGCCGCTCGCGCCGCGGGCGGCGAGGAGGACCCCATGGCCCACGTTCACGCCAATACCCCCTTCGCCCCGCTGGGCATCGCCGTGCTGACCGTCTCCGACACCCGCGGCTTCGACGAGGATGGCAGCGGCGACCTGCTCTCCGAGCGCCTCACCGAGGCCGGCCACGCCCTGGTGGAGCGACGCATCGTGCCCGACGACGTCTACCGCATCCGCGCGGTGGTCTCGGCCTGGGTGGTGCGCCAGGACATCCAGGTGATCCTGGTCAACGGCGGCACCGGCTTCACGCCTCGAGACACCACCCCCGAGGCGCTCGCGCCGCTGTTCGACAAGGCGGTCGACGGCTACGGCGAGCTGTTCCGCCAGCTCTCCCTGGAGACCATCGGCACCTCCACCATCCAGTCCCGGGCGGTGGCCGGGCTGATCGACCGTACCCTGGTGTTCGCCATGCCCGGCTCGCCCAAGGCGTGCGCCACTGCCTGGGATGGCATCCTCGCCGCCCAGCTCGACGCCCGCACGAGGCCCTGCAACTTCGTCGCCATGGTGCTGCCGGAGGCGAGGCACTGTGCGTCCCGGCAGGCGAGCGCCGACGAGGACATGGCGGAAGGGGCCGGGGCATGAACTGCGGCTGCGCGGAGGTCGTCACGCCCGGCCTGCTGGACCTCTTCGACGCCCGCGCCCTGATGCTGGCGTCCGGCGTGGCGGTGGCCGGCTGCGAGCGGGTCGCCCTGGCCGATGCTTCCGGTCGGGTGCTGGCCGAGGATGCCCGGGCCGGCCTCGACCTGCCCGGGGTCGACAACAGCGCCATGGACGGCTATGCCCTGCGTCGCGGCGAGCTCGCCGCTGATCCCTCCGGCCTGCCGGTGACGCTGCGCGTGCCGGCCGGTGCCGGCGTGCTCAGGCTACCCGAAGGGGGCTGCGCCCGCATCTTCACCGGCGCCCCGGTGCCGCTGGGCGCGGACGCCGTGGTGCCCCAGGAGAGGGTGAGCCTGGACGCCGCGGGGCGGGTGCACGTCGAGGGTGTGCTGGCCGCGGGCGCCAACATTCGTCGACGCGGCGAGGAGAGTCGCGCCGGTGACGTGGTGCTGGTCGCGGGGACGCGGCTGAATGCCGCGGCCATCGCGCTGCTGGCCAGCCAGGGCATCGATGCCGTGACGGTGCGCCGGCGGGTCCGTGTGGCCCTGGTCAGCACCGGCGACGAGCTGATCGAGCCCGGCCAGGCCTGGGTGCCCGGCCAGGTCTACAACAGCAATGGGGCCATGCTGCGTGCCCTGCTCGCCCAGCAGGGCTGCGAGGTCCTCGACCTGGGCGTGGTTGCCGACACCGCCGCTGACCTGGGTCAATGTCTTGCCCGGGCGCGCGAACTGGCCGATCTGGTAGTGTGTACGGGCGGGGTCTCGGTGGGGGAGGAGGACCACGTTCGGCCGGTGCTGGAGCGCCTGGGCGGCATCACCTTCCACGGCGTGGCGATCAAGCCCGGCAAGCCGTTTGCGCTCGGCTGGCTCGGTCCCTCGCTGCGCGACGGCACCCCGCTGATCGGCCTGCCCGGCAACCCGGTGGCCTCGCTGGTGGGCTGGCAGTGGCTGGCGCTGCCCTTCGTGCAGGGGCGCCAGGGGCGCACCCCGCCGCCGCTGCAGCGCTTCCCGGTCACCGCCGGCTTCTCCCGGCGGGCACCGAGAGGCCGGCGCGAGCTGTTGAGGGTGGTGCTGGACTGGACCGGTGGTGCCCCCGTGGCACGCCTGGCCGGCGGGCAGGGCTCGCATATGCTCGGGGCCGCCAGCCAGGCCCATGGCTACCTGATCATCGATGCCGATACCCAAGTGGAGGAAGGCCATGTCTACGGATACTGCCCCGGTACCCAGTTCCTCGACTGAGCTGCTGTTCCGGCCCCGACAGCTGCGCGAACTGGTGCGCGGGGTGCCCTGGCTGGGCGACCTCGACGAGGACCAGCTCGAGGCCCTGCTGGAGGACACCGAGGTGCGCACCCTCAAGACCCGCGAGTGGCTGTTCCGCCAGGATGCGCCGGCCAAGTGGCTCTACGTGGTGATCAGCGGGGCGGTGCGCCTGGTACGCAGCGCCGGCGATGGTCGACTGGCGACCATCCGCTGCGTGGAGCGCGGCGGCACCCTCGGCGAGCTGAGCATGGTGGCCAGCGCCGGGGTCTACCTCTACTCCGCCGAGGCCCTGCGCCGCACCCATGTGCTGACCATTCCCGCGGCGCGCTGTCGCGAGATCATGGACCGCCACCCCGCCTGCCGGGCCGAGTTCATGAGTCGCCTGGCCCTGGAGCTCACCGAGCGCCTCGAGGACATGGCGCTGCTGACCCAGGCCGACGCCATGGCGCGCCTGGTCAGCTACATCCTGCGTCAGCTGCCGACGGGCCGCGCCAGGGGCCCCCGGGTGGTTCGGCTGACCATTCCCAAGCGCTGGTTGGCCGCCCAGCTGGCCATGACGCCGGAGACCCTGTCGCGCCTGCTGGCCAGGCTGCGCGAGGAGGGGGTCATCAACATCGACCGCCAGCGCCTGGTGGTGCTCGACGAACAGAAGCTGCGTGACCTCATGCTGAGCGACGACTGAGCGTCGTGCCGCAATCCCTGGGAGGCCCCATGTCCCG
Organism: Halomonas rhizosphaerae; assembly: GCF_030010555.1. Classification (GTDB taxonomy): domain Bacteria; phylum Pseudomonadota; class Gammaproteobacteria; order Pseudomonadales; family Halomonadaceae; genus Halomonas; species Halomonas rhizosphaerae. The sequence continues at coordinate 151,084 of NZ_JASCQP010000023.1, read as the reverse complement.
ACCCCGCAACACCCCCCGTCCCCTGGTCTACTCCTGCTCGGGCTGCTCCGACGTGGCCCAGCTCGCCAACCAGGTCGCCCTGCGCCTGGACCATGGCGGCGAGGCGGAGATGTCCTGTATCGCCGGGGTGGGCGGCGGCGTGCCCGGCCTGGTGCGCACCGCCCGCTCCGGCCGGCCCATCGTGGCCATCGACGGCTGCCAGATGCACTGCGCCCACCACTGCCTGGCCAATGCCGGCGTGACGCCCACCGAGCACGTCAGGCTCTATGAGCAGGGCCTGAAGAAGCGCAAGGGACGCCTCTACGACGAGCAGACCGTGGCGAGGGTGACTGCCGGGGTGAGCGCGCTGATCGCGCGGCTGCCGATGGAGCCCGCGTCCCGGGGCGGGCCTGCCTGAGCCGCCCGCGGCCTGCCGCGCTCGGGGATGTCGTCCCCGGCGCGACTCGGCTAGGCTCGGGGAAACCCCTCTCCTGGACCTGCCGCATGCCCCCTTCCGACCCCGCCGAGACCCCGGTTCCCCACCTGGACGAGCCGTGCTGGGAGCGCCTCGGTCGCCTGCCGGTCGTCCCCGACGACGAGCCCCTGGTGCCGATGAGCCTCGCGCCCGAACCGGTCCGGGTCTTCCCCGCCTATGCGCGACTGGGCATCCCCGGCGCGGTACCCGAGTGCTTCGTGCGGGAGAGCGTCCATCGGCGCCTGCTTTCTGTCGCGCGTGGCCTTCCCCCGGGCCTCGGCCTGGTGGTACTGGACGGCTGGCGACCCTGGCGGGTCCAGCAGTACCTCTTCGATACCCTCTTCGAGGTGATGCGCGCCCGGCACCCGACCTGCGACGAGGAGACGCTGCTCGCATGCACCCGGGAGTTCGTGGCGATGCCCAGCCGCGATCCCCTGGCGCCCAGCCCGCACCTCACCGGCGGCGCGGTGGACGTGACGCTGTGTGATGCCGATGGCCTGATGCTCGACATGGGGTCGCAGTTCGACGAGGCGAGCGCGGCCTCCCATAGCGACCACCTGGAGCGCCTCGACGCCCCGGATGCCCGGCAGCGCCGGGCCCGGGGCTACCGCCGGGTGCTCTACCACGCCATGCGCGGCGCGGGCTTCAGCAACCTGCCCAGCGAGTGGTGGCACTACGACTTCGGCAACCAGCTGTGGGCCCACTACGGGGGCCACCCCCAGGCGCACTACGGCCCGGCGCAGCTCGATACCATCGAGGAGCGCTGGAAGCGGCAGCTTGGCGACGGCTGAGGGGCGGCCCGGCTCCCCGGGGCCGGCAGGGGCGGGCTCGGGTTATAGTGGCCTCCCCTCGTGACCCTGGAGACGTCGATGCTGCTGGAGAGCCTGTCGCCGCTGTCGGGCGGCATCAACTTGGTGCTGGTGCTGCTGTCGGTGTTCACCTCGGCCTTCACCGCCGCGGTGGGCGTCGGGGGCGGGGTGCTGATGATCATGGCGCTGGCCCAGGTGATGCCGGCGGCGGCGCTGATTCCGGTCCATGGCATGGTGCAGCTCGGCTCCAACGTCGGCCGCACGGCAATGACCTGGCGCCATGTCGATCACGCCCTGCTGGGCGCCTTTCTGCCGGGGGTGGTGCTGGGCGCGCTGGCTGCCGCCTGGCTGCTGGTGCGCCTGCCGGCCGGGGTGCTGGAGCTCTGCATCGCCGCCTTCGTGCTTTTCACCTGCTGGGGGCCGGGGCTGCCGAAACGGGCCCTGGGAAGGGCAGGCGTGGTGGTCGCCGGCGCCGTCACCACCCTGCTCTCCAGCCTGGTGGGCGCCAGCGGCCCCATGGTGGCCGCCTTCATCAAGCAGAGCCTGTCGGGTCGGTTGGCCAAGGTGGCCACCTTCTCCGCCTGCATGCTGCTGCAGCACCTGACCAAGGCTTTCGTGTTCGGCGTGGCCGGCTTCGTCTTCCGCGACTGGCTGCCGCTGATGCTGGTCATGGTGGCGGCGGGCTTCCTCGGCACCTGGCTGGGCCTGCGCCTGCTGCATCGCCTCTCGGAGCACCGCTTCGACACCCTCTTCAAGTGGGCCTTGACGCTGCTGGCGCTGCGCCTGGTGTGGCTCGGCGGACAGCGCCTGCTGGGCCACTGACGACGCAGGGCTAGACCTTGGTCGCATGCTATCATCCCCGCCCCACCGCTAATCACGGGAGCCAGAGCCCTTGGACAGTGCGACGCGCCTTCAGCGACTGACGGGACTCGACCGGCAGGGGGTCTACTTCGGCACCGCCACGGCCCTCGCGGCCTGGGCCTCCTTTGCCATCGCCTCCCTGCTGCACGTGCAGAACGCCTTCTGGGCGCCCATGGCGGTGTGGATCGTCGCCCAGACATCACGGGGCATGCTGCTGGAGCGCGGCGTCCACCGCCTCGCCGGGACCCTGGTCGGCGCCATGGCTGGCTTCCTGCTGCTCACAAGCGGCCTGCCGACCCTCGCCTCGATCTTCCTGCTCGCGCTCTGGACGGCCCTCTGTGGCGCCACCTCCCAGCTGATCCGGGCCTCGCTAGGCTATGCCGCGATGATGGCGGGCCTGACCGCCAGCGTGGTGCTGCTGCCTAGCCTCGGCGATGCCGGCCGGGTCTTCACCCTGGCGCTCTCCCGGGTGGAGAGCACCCTGATCGGGGTGCTCTGCGTGATGCTGATGGGGTGGCTGATCCTGACCCGACCGCCCAGGCAGGAGCTCCTCGAGCGGGTCCGGCAACTGGCCGGCGAGGCGCTGGCCCGACTCGCCGGACGCCTCGGCTCCTCCGCGCCCTCCTCCCGGGAAGATGGCGAACTGCTGATGGCTCTGGTCGAGGTTGAGCAGCAGCTGGCCCCGGTGTATGCCGGCCCCTTCAAGCCCTCACGGGGCGTGCGCGTGGACAACGCCTTCGTGGCGGCGACACTGGGGCTGATGGCGGCGCTGCGTACCATGGCCGGGCCCGCTGGGCCTGAGCAGCGTGCCCTGCGGGAGGCCCTGACCGAGTCGGCGATGTCGCTGAAACAGCCACTGGCGCACGGCTCTGCCCGGGATGCGCTGGAGCGGGCGTCGGCCCTGGCGCGCCCCCTCGACCGGGGGCTCGCCGCGGCGCTGGACAAGCTGCTGATGGCGGAGCGGGCCGCGCTCGCCTGGAGGCAGGGAGAGGATCCCGGCCCCCTGCTGGCCCGGGGCGCGACCCTGGTCACCCGGCGCGACGCGCGCTCGGCGCTGATTGCCGCCGCCGGTTCGGGGCTGGTCACCCTGGCAGGGGGACTGTTCGTGTTCTATTCCGACTGGTCCAACGCCTGGATGCCGGCCATGGGGCTCTGCACCTTCACCACGGTGCTGTCGAGCATGGATCTCCCCCAGAAGGTTGCCCCGAAGATGGTCCAGGGAGTGGCCGTGGGGGTGACACTGGCAGCGCTGTTCCGGCTCGTGCTGATGCCCCATGCCGGCTCCCTGGGGGAGATCCTTCTGATGCTGGCCCCCTTCATGCTGCTGGGTGGACTGGCCCGGGCCAGCACGAGGACGGCCATCCCGGCCCTGGATGGCAACATGTGCTTCATGCTGGCCAGCCAGCCCTTCCTGTCGGCCTCCATCGCCATGCCGGACGTGCTGGTCGATTCCGCGGCGCTGCTCGCCAGCATCCTGCTGGTGGCCCTGGCCTACCGCCTGCTGCCCCGCGACCCGGGACGCCGGGCCGGCCACCTGGCGCGGCTGATCCTGCGCGACGTCGAGCGGCTCTGCGGCCAGGGCGGCGGGGGGCTCGACCGTCGCTGGCACGGCCGCATGTTCCGGCGCCTGCTGCGGCTGATGCTCCACCTGGGGCGCGCCGATCGCATGGGGATCGACGAGCGCGCGGGGTTGCTCGGGGTCCTGAACCTGGCCCACGCGATCATTGCGCTGCGCGAGGGACTGGTCGATCCCCGGCTGACGGCGCAGCAGCGCCAGGAGCTGGAGGCTGTCCTCGAGCCCCTGCGTCGGCTGGCCGGCGCGCCGGATCATGCACGGGGGCGACTGGAGGCGAGTCGGGAACGACTGGCAAGCAGCGGTGTGGATACCGCGCTGGTGGGGACCCTGGACCAGGCCCGAGAGGCCCTGGAGGACTGCGCCGGCCTGGTCGGGCTGGCAGCGCCCGGCCGCTGAGTTCTTTCGGCGTCAGGCCGCGAGGCGGGCCCGTCGCCGCTGAACGGCCTCCCAGGCCTTCTCGTGGAAGAAGTAGGCGACGGTGTTGGCGGCGGGTTCGAGCAGCGCGATCATGCCGCCGAGCACCCAGCTGCCGGTGACTATCCAGGTCACGCCGAAGGCCACGCAGAAGTGCACGATGGCGAAGGTGGCGGTCTTCTTCATGGCGAGGCTCCATGCCGTGAGCGGTATTTGCCCGCCAGACTAGGGGAGCCTTGCCCATCGCGTAACCTGATTTACCATATGGTTACGATAGGTGGACGCAATCGAAAGGGGTGGTCGCCGCCGGTGGACAGGGTGAAGGACGAGATAATGCGGCGAAAAATCGGCAGAAAGTCCGCCCTCCGCCCTGTACAGCGCGCCACAGACGGCCATAATGGCTAGATGCAACGGTAACAAACCTCGAGGGAACGCGACATGGTGCCTATCACAACAAACAACCGGCGCCGGAGAGGGGGCATCTTTGTGCTGCTGGCCTGCCTGCTGCTGGCTACCTCGGCCGTCCAGGCCAATCCTCGCTATGCGGGTATCGTCATCGATGCCGACAGCCAGGAGATCCTCTACGCCGAGAATGCCGACAAGCTGCGCTATCCGGCCTCATTGACCAAGATGATGACGCTCTACCTGGTGTTCGAGGCCCTGGAGGAGGGCAGGCTGAGCTTGGCCCAGCCGCTGCCGGTCTCTTCCTATGCCGCCTCCAAGCCGGCCTCCAAGCTCTATGTGAAGGCCGGCTCGTCGATTCCCGTGGAGACCGCCATCCAGGCGCTAGTGATCAAGTCGGCCAACGATGTGGCCGTGGTGGTGGCCGAGGCCCTGGGCGGCAGCGAGACGCACTTTGCCCGCATGATGACCGACAAGGCTCGCGACCTGGGCATGCCGGACACCGTCTTCCGTAATCCCAACGGCCTGCCCGATGCCGGTCAGGTCACCACCGCACGTGACATGGTGGTGCTCTCCCGGCACCTGATGCGTGACTTCCCCCAGTACTACCCCTATTTCTCGCGGACGAGCTTTCCCTGGCGGGGCAAGACCATCACGGGCCACAACCGCCTGCTGAAGAACTATCCCGGTGCCGACGGCCTCAAGACCGGTTTCATCCGCGCCTCCGGCTTCAACGTGGCCACCTCGGCGGTGCGTGACGGCCGTCGCCTGCTCACCGTGGTGATGGGCGGCTTCTCCGCCGCCTCGCGGGACCTGCACACCGCCGAGCTGCTGGATCGCGGCTTCGTGCGGGCCTCGCTGGCAGATGGTCGCGGCTGGCTGGCCAGTGCCGACATCTCCGGTGGCCGGCTGATGCCGGGCGAGCCCCAGGCCCCGGGCCAGCCGGCCGGCGACCGGGTCCGCCTGGCCAGTCTCGGCACGCCATCCTCGGGCGCCGCGTCGCCGCCCGTGGCGTCGGCCTTCCCGCCGGCCCCGGCGGAGGAGCCGGTGGCGGCAGTGGATGCCCCGAGGCCGGCCGTGGTATCGCGAGTCGCCACCGTCGAGACGTCGGCCGCCACCACGACGGCGCGCCTGGAGCAGGGCTCGGCCGACGACCCGATCCGCGAGCTGATGGCCAGCACCCGTGCGTCGTCGGATCCCGTCCCGGGAAGCGCCGTCCAGCGCGGGGGCTGGGGCGTACAGGTCGGCGCCTTCAGCGATGCGGTCCATGCCCGCAACCTGGCGTCCCGTGCCGCCGACCAGTTGGCCAGTGAGCTGGCCGATGCCCGGATCGCCGTAGCCGATGCCAAGGATGCCGGCGTCTTTCGCGCCCGCCTGGTGGACATGAACGAGGGCCAGGCCCACACCGCCTGCCGTCGCCTGGTGGCCCAGGGCATGGAGTGCATGGTGGTCCAGGCCAGCCTCTGAAGGCTTGCCCTCCGGCACGTCACCGACTAGCGTAGTGATCTCCACCCACCCCGCCGGCCCCAGGCCGGCGGGGTGGCTTTTTGGGGTTCCGCCAGGGGAGGGCATTCGGCATGTCACCGTCATTCAAGGGCATCGGCTTCATGTGCCTGGGCGTGCTCTGCCTGGCCATCGGTGACGCCATCGCCAAGTGGCTGGGTGAGGTGCACTCGCCGCTGCAGATCATCTTCTTCCGTACCCTGGTCTCGCTGCCGCTGATCGCGGTGCTGGCCCGGTTCGGCGGCGGCCTGCGCAAGCTGCGTACCCGACGCCCCGGGATCCACCTGCTGCGCGGGCTGATCTACACCGGCACCATGTTCTGCTTCGTGCTGGGCCTGACCCTGCTGCCGCTGGCCGAGGCCACCGCCATCGCCTTCGTGGCACCGCTGTTCGTCACCCTGCTCTCGGTGCCGCTGCTGGGCGAGCGCATCGAGGGGCCGGTGCTGGCGGCCTCGCTGGTGGGCTTCGTTGGGGTGCTGATCGTGGTGCGTCCCGGCGGCGAGGCCTTCGACCCCGGCGCCCTGGCGCTGATCGGGGCGGCGGCCTTCTATGCGCTGATGATGATCACCGCGCGGCGCTGGGGCGGCACCGAGCACCTCTGGGCGATGGTCTTCTACATGACTCTGGTGCCTTTCGTGGTGACCGCCATGGCGTTGCCCTGGGTGTGGCAGACGCCCCACCCCTGGCACTGGCTGGCCTTCGCGGGATCGGGCCTCTTCGGGGTGGGCGCCACGGCCTTCATCACCATGGCCTTCCGCCATGCCCCGGCGGCCATCGCCGCGCCCTTCGACTACACCGCCATGCTCTGGGCGGTGCTGCTGGGCTGGTGGTTCTGGGGCGAGATGCCGGATCTCTGGGTGTTCGTCGGCAGCATCCTGATCATCGGCAGTGGCCTGGCGATCGCCTACCACGAGCGACGCACCACCCTGAAGCGTCGTCCGACCTCCTGACGCCTCAGCGCGGGGAACGGAAGGCCCGCGCGGCGGCCTCGGGGTCGGGGGTGCCGCAGATCGCCGAGATCACCGCCAGGCCGCGGGCACCGGCGTCCCGCGTCGCGGCCACGTGCTCGGCCTTGAGGCCGCCGATGGCCACGCTCGGCAGGGGGCTGGCGGCCACCAGGGCAGCCAGGCCCTCGAAGCCCAGCGGCGCGGCGTGGTCGTGCTTGCTGGGGGTGGCGAAGACCGGGCCCAGCCCCAGGTAGTCCAGCGGCGCCGGGTCGAGGCGGGCGAGCTGGTCATGGGTCTGGACCGAGAGCCCGAGGATCGCCTCCGGGCCCAGCGCCGCGCGGGCTCTGGCCACGTCGCCGTCGTCCTGCCCGATGTGCAGGCCGTCGGCGCCGGCGGCCAGGGCCACCTCCAGCCGGTCATTGATGATCAGCGGCACACCGGTGCCGTAAAGTGCGGCCTTCAGGCGACGCGCCTGGTCGATCAGTTCGACGTCGCTGGCGTGCTTGTCGCGCAGCTGTACCACCGTCACGCCGCCGCGCACCGCCGCCATCACGGTCTCCACCAGCCCAGGGCCCGCGCAGAGCCCGCGGTCGGTGACGAGATACAGCGAGAGATCAAGGCGCATCGTCCACCTCCAGTCGGGCCCGTTCGGTCAGGGCCTCGCCCTCCAGGTGAAAGAGGGCGTCGAGGAAGGCCACCGCGAAGCTGCCCGGGCCATTTGCCAGTTCGCCGGCCAGTTCGCCGGCCACGGCGTAGCAGGCAAGCGCCGCCACCGTCGCCTCGAAGGGGTCATCGGCGCCGGCCAGGAAGGCCGCCACCACCCCCGTCAGCGCGCAGCCCAGGGTGGTGACCCTGGGCATCAGCGGGTGGCCGCCCCTGAGTCGGGCGACCCGTCGGCCATCGGTGACCAGGTCCACCTCGCCGGTCACCGCGACCACGCCATCCGTCTGGCGGGCCAGCCGGCGGGCGGCGTCGAGGGCCGCCTCGGCAGGGTCGGTGCTGTCCACGCCGCGCCCGCCGCCGGCCTGCCCCGCCAGGGCGATGATCTCCGAGGCATTCCCCCGGATCACGTCCGGCGACAGCGCCAGCAGTCGCGCCCCGGTCTCGCGGCGATAGCGCGTGGCGCCCACCGCCACCGGGTCCAGCACCCAGGGACGCCCCGTCTCCCCGGCGGCCAGGGCGGAGGCCTCCATGGCATCGACCCAGTGGGGCGAGAGGGTGCCGATATTGATCGTCAGGGCGCCGGCCAGCGCGGTGAACTCGGCGGCCTCCTCGCGGGCATGGACCATGGCCGGCGAGGCGCCGATGGCCAGCAGCACGTTGGCCATGCTGTTCATGGCCACATGGTTGGTGATGTTGTGGACCAGCGGGCTGGTCTCGCGCACCCGGGCCAGGTGCGCGGCGGGATCGATGGCAAGCATGGGGCCTCCCCGGCGCGGGAGGTGCGGCTCGGCGCAGGGCCGGGGCCACACGACTCCCTCCGCCGGCATTATCCGGGTCAGGTTCCGAGGGTGCGTCTCAGCCGTGGCGATGTCGCCGCGGCGCCCCTGTCGTCAGGCTCCACTATCCCTGCCCGCTCCCTGGCTGTAAAGGCCGGGTTCAGGCCAGCAGGTGGAAGCCGGAGAGGGTGATCAGGCTGGCCAGGGTCAGGCTGTACAGGGCGTCGAGGGTGTCCGACTGTAGGGCCGGGCTCGGCCACAGCCGGGCCAGGGCCGCGGCACCCAGGCCGATCAGTCCCAGCGGCAGCTCCACCGCTGCCCAGTCGGCGAGCAGCACGCCCGTAGCCAGCAGCAGCCAGCCGGCCACCACCAGCAGGCCGGCTCGACGAGCGCTCGCCAGGTGTTCCGCTGCGGGGGTATCACGCGTGACAGTCCCCATGGTGTCGCCTCCTCGTGGTTCGATGGACGGGGACCTGTTCCCCGTTCACCAGACGCTAGAGGAGCCGTCTTAAGGTCCGCTTAAGGCGCGATGGCCGTTGCGTGTCAGTGGCATAGTGGATCTTCAGGCAGTACGGGCGAGCCAGCGCAGGGCTACCTTCCGGGCGTGGGCCAGTTCCCGGCACCACGTCAGCTGGCCGGCCGTGCGGCGGATGCCCGCACGGCGCAGCTTGACGAGGATGCGCGCCGGCAGGCCGACCAGCACCAGCGCGACCCCCTGGCGATGCATCTCGTCGACCAGGGCCTGGAGGGCCACGATGGCGGTGCCATCCATGCTCGGCACGTCATGCATGTCGAGGATGACGACCCGCACCTTCGGGTCCACCAGGTGCAGCGAGGTGAGCGCCTTCTCGGCGGCGCCGAAGAACAGCGGGCCATCGATGTCGTAGAGGGCGATCTCGGCGGGCAGCTCGTCGATGCTGGCATGCGACCCGTTGTCGACCCGCTGGGTCTGGGTCAGCAGCGACATGCGCCGGATGAAGAGGGCAGCTGCCAGCCCGATGCCCACGGCCACCGCCAGCACCATGTCGAAGAGCACGGTCAGGGTAAAACAGGTCAACAGGATGGCCACGTCCCCCGGTGGGGCAGAGCGCAGGGTGTGCAGGAAGTGGCGGGCCTCGCCCATGTTCCAGGCGACGATGAACAGCAGCGCCGCCAGCGCGGCCATCGGCACCAGCCCCAGCAGGCCGGCCAGCGCGACCACCGCCAGCAGCACCACCAGCGAGTGCACCACCGCCGCGATCGGCGAACGGGCACCGCTGCGGATGTTGGTGGCGGTACGGGCGATGGCAGCCGTGGCGGTGATGCCGCCGAACAGCGGCGCGACGATATTGCCAAGCCCCTGGCCGATCAGCTCGGCGTTGGGGTCATGCCGGGTCCGGGTCAGCCCGTCGGAGACCACCGCGCACAGCAGCGACTCGATCGCCCCCAGCATGGCGATGGCGAAGGCGGGACCCAGCAGGGCGCGAATCAGTTCGAAGTCCAGTGCCAGGGGTTCGCCATCCGCGCCGGGCAGTCGCCAGGGGGCCACGAGACTCGGCGCGATCGGGGGAATGCCGCTGCCCGTCTCGCCCTGTGCCTCCCAGGTGAAGCGCGAGGCGATGGTCTCCACCAGATTCCCCGTGCTCGGGTCGCCGATCCCGTGGTTGACCGCATAGGCCGCCACCGCGCCGACCACCAGCCCGATCAGGGGCGCCGGAATCGGCAGATGCAGGCGCGGCCAGAACAGCATGACCCCCAGGGTGAAGGCTCCGATCCCCAGCTCCAGTGGCTCCAGGCTCGGCAGCGAGGCGGCGATCCGTCCCAGGTTCTCGACGAAGTGCTCGCCCAACTGGCCGACCTGAAGGCCCAGGAAGTCAGGCACCTGGAGGACCGCGATCACCACCGCGATCCCCGCCGTGAAGCCCAGCACCACCGGATAGGGCACGTACTGGATGAGGCGTCCCATGCCGGTGAGGCCCAGCGCCACCAGGATCACGCCGGCCATCATCGAGGCGATCAGCAGGCCGCCCAGGCCGTACTGCTGGACGATCGGGAAGAGGATGACGACGAAGGCCGCCGTGGGGCCCGAGACATTGAAGCGTGAACCGCCGGTCAGCGCGATGATGGCGCCGGCGACGATCGCCGTGTAGAGCCCGTGCTGGGGAGGCACGCCGGTGGCGATCGCCAGGGCCATGGAGAGCGGCACGGCCACGGTGCCGATGGTCAGCCCGGCCAGGACGTCGCGGCGCAGGTCGTCCAGCCCGTAGCCGTCTCGCCAGGCCGCGCGCAGGCCGGTGGCGATACCGGGAAGTCGCGGGGACGGTCGGTGGCGTGCCATGCGCGGGGTCTCCTCGTTGCGGGATCACCCGCCCCTGGATGAGCCAGTGGCCGCATCCACCCTGGGCGGTGACCCGGTTGCTTATGTGAATGACATTAACATGTCGTTAGTATTATCGACAAACGTGTTCCCGGCATTGCCCCGCCCGGCAGCGCGCATTAACATTTAATGATAATGCTTCCGGAGAATCGCGATGGAAAAGAAGACGGCACGCCTGACCCTGCTGATCGACCCGCACAAGAAGCGGGCCTTCGAGCAGCTGTGTGCGGCCCAGGACCTGACCCCTTCCCAGGTGGTGCGACAGCTGATCCGCGACTACCTGCGCGACCATGGCGTGGAGTACGAGACGCGCCCCGACCTGGCCAGCCGGGACGCGACGGGACGGGAGTGAGGGCCAAACCCCGGGCGGGTGGGTGGCAGCGGCTGCGGGGCCCCGGTCCTGCTTGTCCGGCAGGCCCGACGCCGGCTGGCGGGGAGGCGGTCAGGCCACCTGCTGCGTGCGCGGCAGCAGGACGGACACCCTGAGCCCGCCGCCCGGGGCGTCGTCGAGCCGCAGGTGGCCGCCGTGGCGCTGCAGCAGCCGGTCGACGATGGAGAGCCCCAGGCCGGCGCCGGCGCCCGGACCGGCACGGTGGAAGCGTTCAATGACCTGGGGGCGTTGCTCAGCCGGGATGCCGGGGCCCTGGTCGTCGATCACCAGGGTCAGGGTGTCCTTGCCGGCCACCAGCCCGACCGTGACGGTGCCTCCCTCGGGGGAGTGCTGCAGCGCATTGCCGGCCAGGTTCTGGATCAGGGTGTCGATCGCGCCGGGCTCGACCGCGAGCGCCCAGTCGGCGGCCTCGTCGGCCTCCAGCTGCAGCTCGATGCCGCGTTCCGCGGCCAATGGCGAGAGCTTGGCCAGCGCCTCGCGCACCTCGAGCAGCAGGTCGGCGGGCTGGCCGGACAGCGGCGACTCCCCCTCCGGGTCCAGGCGGGCCAGGGCGAGCAGCTGGGTGACCAGGCGAGTGCTCCGGGCCACGCCGTCGAGCAGCTTGTCCAGCGCTTCGCGGCGGTCCGCCGGGTCCTCGGCGGCCAGGGCGTTCTGGGCGTGCAGATCGAGCACCGCCAGCGGCGTGCGCAGCTCGTGGGCGGCGTCGGCGATGAAGCGCTTCTCGCGCACCCGCAGCGCGCGGATGCGCTCGAGCAGGCGGTTCAGGGCGCCGGCAATGGTCTCCAGCTCCCGCGGCAGCCGGTGGAGGATCAAGGGCTGCAGGGTGTGGGGATCGCGGTGGCGGATCTGCTCGGCCATCCGCGACAGCGGCCGCAGCCCCCAGCCGATTGCCCACCACAGCAGCAGGGCCAGCACGGGGAGTCCCAGCAGGTCCGGCATCAGGGTGCGCAGGGCGATCAGGGTCACCAGCTCGCCGCGCACGTCCTCGCGCTCGCCCACCATCACGCGACGCTCCTCCTCGGGTGTGCTCAGCGCATAGACCCGCCAGTCATGGTCCTCCAGGCGGGTGTCCTGGTAGCCCTCGGCGAGCGCCGTGAGCGGCTGCTGCGGCGCACTGGCCGAGCGCAGCAGCAGGCGGTCGTCTTCCCACAGCTGGAAGGCGAGCTTGCTCTCGTAGCGGTGGCCGGCGATGCGCTGGTCGGCCTGCTCGGCGCGTTGCAGGGCGCTGTCCAGGCTGGCCAGCAGGGCCTCGCGCTGCTCGGCGGCCAGCGGGGCGCGCATCAGCCCCTCCAGCAGCCGGGCGTTCTGGGCCAGGTTGGCATCGAACAGCTCCTCCACCTCGTGGGCGGCATCGCGGTAGCTGGTCAGGCCGATCACCAGCATGCTGAGGCCGAAGACCAGCAGCACCACGCCGAGGGTGCGTCGACGGATCGACATCAGCCCGTCCTGTCCGGCACGGGGCTGTCCAGCACGTAGCCGATGCCGCGCAGGGTGCGGATCAGCTCGGGAAAGAACTTGCGCCGCAGGTGGTGCACGTGCACCTCGATGGCATTGCTCTCCACCTCCTCGTCCCAGCCGTAGACCAGCCGGGTCAGGGTGTCGCGGGTGAACACCCGGCCCGGGTGGGCAAGGAACTCCTGGAGCAGGGAGAACTCGCGCCGCGAGAGCGACACCGGCTCGCCGCGGTAGCTGACGCTATGGGTGGCGGGATCGAGGCGGATGCCGCGGGCCTCCAGCACGCTGCTGGCCTGCCCCTGGCTGCGGCGCAGCAGGGCTCTCAGCCGGGCCTTCAGCTCCGCGACCTGGAAGGGCTTGACCAGGTAGTCGTCGGCACCGGCATCCAGGCCCGCGATGCGGTCGTCGATGCCGTCCCTGGCGGTCAGCACCAGCACCGGCACGCGGTTGCCGCGCCGACGCGTCGCCTCCAGCACCCGCATGCCGTCGAGCCCGGGGAGGCCGAGGTCGAGGATCACCGCATCGAAGGGCTCGTTGCCCTTGAGGGCGGCCAGGGCCTGCCGGCCATCGGCCAGCAGGTCCACGGTGTAGTGCTCCGGCTTGAGGGCCAGGCGGATGCCCGCCGCCAGGCTGGGGTCGTCCTCTACCAGCAGGATGCGCATGGGGGGGGCGGGTCACTCCTTCAGTTGGGCCAGCAGGCGACGCACTTCCTGGCGGCGGCCGGCATCGGCGAGTTCGCGGCCGGGACGGGGCGGTGCCTGCAGCGCCTTCTCCAGGGCCTGGCGCGCCTCGCCGTCGCGGCCCTGCTGGTGCAGATAGTCGCCCCAGAAGTAGAGGCTGTCGAGTCCGTCGGGGTTGATCGAGAGGGACCGCTTGAGGTGCCACTCCGCCTTGTCGTCGTTGCCGAAGGCCATCGGCCAGCCGGGGACCTGGTAGTAGAGGGCGCCGAGGCTGGTGTAGGCCGAGCCGTCCAGTGCCAGGGGATCGAGCGCCAGGGCGGTCTCCAGCTCCGCGCGGGCCTGCTTGACCAGCTTCAGGGCACCCAGGCCGCCGCTGGCGCCGGCCTGGGTGGAGTGCACGATGCCGGCCCAGACGTGCAGCTCGGCCGCATCGGGGTGGGCCTCGAGCAGGCGGTTGGCCTCGGCAGCCAGGGCGGCATAGGCGTCCGCCTGCTGTGTCTCGGGCAGTTCGTAGCGGATCTCGGCCCAGCGCTGCTGCAGCCGGGCGAGCGGCTCGGCGATCTCGGCCTCCATGGCCATCAGCCCGGTGGCCGGCAGGCAGGCCAGGGCGGTGGCCAGCAGGGTCACGGCCAGGTGACCTCTCACGGTCGGTGTCTTGCTGTCGTGTCGTGTCATGGCGGAAGTCCTCCTGTCGGGACGCGTCAGGGCGTGTCGCGGTGAGCGGCTTCGCCGGGCGTGGCGACGAAGCAGCGGATGACCGGCAGCTGGCGCGCCAGGGCCCGATCGACGAGGCTCGGCAGCAGGCTGTTGAGCCGCGTGAAGAGCCGCTCGGGTCGGCCCAACTGGGTCTCCTCGCGGCCACGCTCGATGGCGCGGCGCACCGTGCAGGCCACCCGGGCGGGGGTGTCCATGGTGTTGCCGAGTGCCTGGTTCATCGCCTCCACCTCAGGGGCATTCATGGCGGTGCGGGTGGCCCGGGGGGCGACGTGCAGCACCCGCACGCGGGTATCGGCGAGCTCCCGGCGCAGGGCCTGGCTGAAGCCGCGCAGGGCGAACTTGGTGGCGCAGTAGCCGACCTGCCCGGGGTAGCCGATGGTGCCGAAGGTCGAGCCCAGGTTGACCAACCAGCCATGCCGCGCCGCCAGCAGCATCGGCATCAGCGCCCGGGTCAGCTGCAGGGTGGCGGTGAGGTTGAGGGTGACCAGGCCCTCGAGCTCCTCGTCGCTGCAGGACTCGAACAGCCCTACTCGGTTCACCCCGGCGGCATTGACCAGCATGGTGCAGCCTGCCGTGGCGGCGGCCCCGACCAGTGCGGCTCGGTCCCCGGGGCGGGTCAGGTCGGCGGCCAGGGCCGTCACTTGGCCCGGGTGGCGGGCGACGAGGGCCTCGAGGGCCTCGCCTCGGCGTCCCGTGACCAGCAGCGTCGCGCCCGCGGCGGCGAACTCGTCCACCAGGGCCTGGCCGATGCCGCCGCTGGCGCCGGTGAGCAGGATCCGCTGGGCGGGCCAGCCCCCCTCCGGCAGGGCTGGGCTGCGAGACCAACCGTCAGGCCAGCGCATCGGAGAGCTCCCGGGTGGCGCTGCCACCGGCACAGCGGGCCTCGACGCCGCGGAACATGGCGCCGTAGAGGCGATAGACCGTCTTCGCGGTGTCGATCACCGCCGCCAGGTCGTCGGCCTCGAGGCGATTCACCAGCCCCTCGAAGAAGGCCAGGTGGCCGATGTCCAGGCTGCCGTGGGAGGTCAGATAGCGCACCGCGTCGTCGGGCAGGCCGAGGCTCGCCTGCAGGCGTTCTGCGGCCTGGGTGGCCAGTGCCGTGCTGGTGCCTTCGAGCACCTGGACCATGCCGAAGAAGGCCACCGGGTTGCCGTGGGTGATCTCGTCGCGCACCGCCGCCACCATCAGCCGGGTGGCAGGGTCCGCCGGCCGCGCGGCGGCCGCTTCGGGGTCGCCGCCGGCGGCGCGAATGTCGTCGAGGATCCACTGCTCGTGGCCATGCTCCTCCTCGATGTACTCCACCAGGGCGTCGCGCAGCCAGCCCAGCCGGTCCGGCAGGCGGGCGCCGCAGGCCATCATCAGCGGCACCGTGAAGCGCACGTGGTGATAGGCCTGGCCGAGGAAGGCCAGGTACTCGCTGCGGCTCACCTCGCCGGCCAGGGCGCGGGTCAGCAGCGGTGTGGAAAGCAGCCAGTCGCGCTCGGCGCGGGTGGCGGCCTGGAGGTGCTGGTAGGGGGTCATGGGGTCACTCCTTGGGCGGGATGGGGCCGGCCGGCGAGGAGCCAGTCGCGGTAGCGGCCATGGATTGCGTCGCGGCGCAGGCGGCCATTGGCCGTCAGCTGATGGTTCTCCGGCGTGAAGGGCGCGCAGCGTCGCCACTCCTGCACGCGGGCATAGTCGGGAAGGCCGGCATTGGCGGCGGCAACCGCCGCCGCCAGTCGGTCGTCATCGAGGTCGGGCGCGGCGGGGACGATCAGCGCCCGGTTCCCGGCCAGGGCCTCGCCGAAGGCCAGCGCCTGGGCGATGGCCGGCCGGGCGCAGAGCTCGCCCTCCACCCACTGGGGGTCGACGTTGCGGCCATAGGCGGTGATGAAGACCTCCCGGCGGCGGCCGTCGAGTGCCAGGGCCTCGCCGGCCCAGTGGCCCAGGTCGCCGCTGGGGTGCCAGTCGCCGGCGGCCGGTTCGCCCAGGTAGCCGAGCATGGTGGCCCCCCGGACCTGCACCTCGCCGTCGGCGGCCAGGCGGACCCGGGCATGGGGCAGCGGTCGGCCCACGCCACCGGCCGCCTCGCCGGGCCGGTTGAGGCACACCACCGAGGCGCACTCCGAGAGCCCGTAGCCCTCGAAGACCGGCCAGCCGACGTCCCGTGCACTCTCGAGCAGGGTGGCCGCCACCCGGGCGCCGCCCACGGCGACGAAGCGCAGGCTCTCCGGGGCCTCGGGGCTCGCCGCCACCAGGGCCTGGAGCAGCTGGGGCACCAGGATCAGGCTGTGCGGGCGGAAGGCCTCGAGGGCCGCCAGGGCCCGGCGAGGGTCGAAGCCGCTCGCCCCCTGCCAGCCCAGCTCGGCGACCGCGGGCAGGCAGGCGGTGGCGCCCAGCCACAGCGGGACGTAGAGGCCGCCGATGTTCTCGAGCAGGGTCGCCAGCGGCAGCATCGCCAGGTGACGTTCGATACCGAGCGGTTCGACCACCGTGGCGAGGCTCTCGGCCACCGTCAGCGGGGCGAGGCCGTCGAGGCAGACGCCCTTGGGGGTGCCGCTGGTCCCGGAAGTGAAGGTGATGCGGGTGGTGCCGGCATGCAGGGCCGGACGCGAGGCCACCCGCCGGGTGGCGATGGACGGGTCCGGTGTGGCGGAGAAGCCGAGCGCCTCGGCACCGGGGCCGATCCAGGCGTCCAGGCCGGCGCTCGCCACCAGGTGACGGCGCTGGGCGTCGCTGAAGAAGGCGGGCACCGGCACCGCGACCCGTCCGTCCCGCAGCAGGGCCAGGTCCCACAGGGCCCAGTCGATGCCGTTGTCCAGGGCCAGGGCCACCCGCTCTGCTCCGGCGGCGGCCAGGCGTTGCCGTCGGGCCTCGACCTCGGCTGGCAGCTCGGCGAAGGTGACTCGGCGGTGGCCGTCGTCCAGGGCCGGTCGCTCGGGGCCATCGGTGGCGTGGCGGGCCAGCCGCTCGAGGAGGGCCTCAGGCGAGCCGGGCATCGGTCACCTCCGCCGGGTCTGCGAGCGGCAGCAGGCCGCGGTCGACGAGGTCCCGAAGGGCCCGGCGCAGGTCGCCGGCCATCACCCAGGGGTGGCGGTCGTAGTAGCGCCCCCACTCGGCCTGGCCGGCCCCCAGGCGGGCCGGGTCGGCGGGCATCAGCGGGTGGAGCTCGAGCCCCAGCCGTCGGATGCCGTTATGGACCTCGGGCGTGGCGGTGAACAGCAGCCAGGCGATGCCCTCCGCCGCCAGCTGCTCCACCAGGTGGAGGTAGAGCGGACGCTGCAGGCCCGGCCGCTGGCTCGCCAGGTTGCCGATCTCGGCGATCTCGTCGCGGGACGTCGCCCGGCCGAGGCGGCGGGATAGGAAGGTCTCGGCGCTGTCGTCCAGGTAGTGCTCCTGGAACAGTGGCCCTCTGGCGGCGGCGCGCATGCCCACCGCCGCCACGGGGGTGTCGGCCTGCCAGAGCCCGAAGAGGCGCGGCAGGAAGTGGCCGATGTGGGCACCGTGCTCGGCGGCGAAGCGGCGGCGCACGAGCTGTTCCAGGCGGCGTCGCTCGCGCCAGTGGTGGGCCTCGCGCCAGGCCAGCGGTGGCGGGCACAGGCCCAGCGGCGGCTGCCGGCACGGCGCGGGGGAGGGCAGGGGGGCGGGGCGTCGCATCGGGGCGTCTCCATGACGTTTCCCCGATACTCTGGTCCCGGCAACTTAACGCCCGCTTAAGGGAACGGGATAAACCTCGGTCCCGCCGATTCAGGCGCGGATATAGGCCCAGCCCTCGGCCGTCATCTCGCACCGCCGGGCGCCGGCAGGACCGGCATATCGCCTGCCTGAGGCGGGTAGTATGGTCATGGGTGGGGGACTGACTGGCGGGTCATCCCTCGAGGGCAGAGCGTCAGGGCGCGGGCGCGGCGGCACCCAGGAAGCGCTCCTGCCAGTAGTCCAGCGCCAGGGCGGTGGTGGTGACCCGGCGGCCCCGCCCCGGGGCATGGATCATCTCGCCCTCGCCCAGGTAGATGCCCACGTGGCTTGGCTTGCGCCCCCCGGCAGTGGCGAAGAACAGCAGGTCGCCGGGGCGCGCCTCGTCGACCCGCGGCAGGGCCTCGAACTGCTCCCGGGAGGTGCGGGGCACGCGGATGCCGGCTCGGGAGTAGGCCCGCTGCACCAGTCCCGAGCAGTCCATGCCGCGCTCGGTGGTGCCGCCCAGGCGGTAGGGGGTGCCCAGGGCGCGCCTGGCCTCGGCGAGGATCAGCGCCCGGTCGATGGAGAGACCGCCGGGCGCGTCGCGGGTGGCGAGTTCCCTGCCCGCGCAGCCGGCCAGCAGGGCGGCCAGCAGCATCATGAGCAGCAGGCGAGAGCCGGCCATCGGAAGGGCATGGCCGAGCGACTGGTGGGGCAGGGCGGGTGTCTCGGGCATCTTCGGCTCACTCACGGGCGGTCATGCCGTCAGCCTACCCCCGGCGGCGCATCAGCGAAAGGCGATGCGTGTGCCGCTGGCGAGCATCTCGTCCGGCGAGAGGGCATGGCCCGGCACGCCGATCATCTCGTCGCCGCACTGGTCGCCCCAGGTCAGCACCCCGTGGGTCAGGCCGATGCCGCCGAGCAGGTCGCGGATCTCGCCGGTGCCGAGGAAGGTGCGGGTATGCCCCTGGCTGTCGGACAGCTCCGAGACGTCATTGGCGTGATGGAAACGCACCGTATAGATGCCATCCATCGACTCGACCTCGACGATCGGCGTGAGGCCATGGGCGACGGCATTGGCGATCTGCTTGAGGGTGACATGGTCACCCAATTGATAGGCCGGGATGGACATGGGGCTGCCTCGTGGGGGATATGGATGTACAACTAGTGTAGAAGGCGTTTCACCCATATCAAGCACGTTTCATGTGACGGTTGCCGGCGTCGTGGCGGTAAATGCAATATGTGTATATGTCTTATAAAGGGAGTGGCGGCCTGCGCTGCCAGGCGAGATCCGTCCGGCGGGGTGGAAAAGCGCGCCAGCCGCCCTCACGTCAACGGCACATTGACCATCCACCCCTGTGAGAAGGAGTCACCATGAGCTTCCAGGGAGAACAGCATCCCGGCGTCCAGGCGCCCACCGCCGACAGCGAGGGCTTTCGCCTCAACCACACCATGCTGCGGGTCAAGGACCCGGAGAGGGCCCTGGCCTTCTATACCCGCGTCTTCGGCATGCGGGTACTGCGTCGGCTCGACTTCGAGGAGATGCAGTTCTCGCTCTACTTCCTGGCGCGGCCGGAAGCCGGCGAGCGCGTTCCGGAGGAGAGCGGGGAACGCACCGTCTGGACCTTCAGCCAGCGCGGCGTGCTCGAACTGACCCACAACTGGGGCACCGAGGCGCAGCGGGATTTCGCCTACCATGACGGCAACGCCGACCCCCAGGGCTTCGGCCATATCTGCTTCAGCGTGCCGGACCTCGAGGCCGCCCAGGCCTGGTTCGACGCCAACGACGTGACCTTCGTCAAGCGCGGTGACCAGGGCAAGATGAAGGACGTGGTGTTCGTCAAGGACGCCGATGGCTACTGGATCGAGGTCGTGCAGGCCGACCGCCTCGGCCAGATGGGCGACTGATCCCTCTCGGTGTTCCCGGCGGGGCGGTCTTTGCCTTAAACGGCGCCGGCGGATAAGGTCTCGGCCATGTTCGTTCATGGCATGACCTGCCAAGGAGACCCGATGAAAGCGCTGAATCGTCCCGTGACCCTAGCCCTGGCCGGTGCCCTGCTGGCCGCCCCGCTGGCCTGGAGCTCCGCTGCCCTGGCCGAGGAGCCCGAACAGGTGCGCTTCTCCGTGCCCGCCTGGCCCGGCGTGACCGTCAAGACCGCCCTGGCCGCCCAACTGCTGGATGCCCTGGGCTATCAGACCCGCCAGCAGGAACTGGGCTCCACCATCACCTACGAGGCCCTCACCCAGCGCGAACTGGATGCCTTCCTCGCCGCCTGGCTGCCCGCCCAGCAGTCGATGTTCGACGCCACCATGGAGAAGGGCCTCATCGTCGATCTCGGCAACAACGTCGAGGGCGCCCGACTGGGCTTCGCGGTGCCGAGCTATGTCTACGACGCCGGCGTGACCTCCGCCGAGGACCTGGCCGACGAGGAGATCGCCGAGAAGCTCGGGCGCACCGTCTACTCCATCGAGGTCGGCTCCGGCATGAGCGACACCCTCAACGAGGCCGTCGAAAACGACACCTATGGCCTGGGTGACTGGGACCTCTCCGAGACCTCCACGCCGGGCATGCTCAGCGCGGTGGACGCGGCCATCAACCGCGAGGAGTGGATCGTCTTCGCCGGCTGGACGCCCCACTGGATGAACATCGAGTATGACGTCGAGTACCTGACCGACACCCAGGACATGTGGGGCCCGGACGGCGGGCGCAGCGACGTGCGCACCCTGGTGACCAGCGATTTCGCCGAGGCCGCCCCCAACGCTACCCGGCTGCTCGACCGGCTCAGCTTCACGGCCGATGACCAGAGCGCGATGATCCGCGGCTTCAGCTACGAGGAGCGCGAACCCGAGGCGGTGGCGCTGGACTGGATCCGTGCCAACCCCGGCAAGGTGCAGGCCTTCCTCGAGGGGGTCACCACCCGCGACGGCGAGCCGGGCTGGCCGGCCGTGCAGCAGGTGCTGGAGGTCCCCGACGCCTGATCCTGCCGCGATGCATGACACGACGAGGCCGCCCCACGGGGCGGCCTCGCTCATGTGTGGCGTGGCGACTCACCTGGCGCCGCTGTCCTCAAGCGAAGGCATAGAGGTCCATGGCCAGCACGCCGTGCTCCACGCTGTGGTGCAGCCGCTTGCCCGGCCCGCCGGCCCCCATGGCCACCAGCAGCGGCTGGAAGTGCTCCGCGGTGGGGTGGTTGCGCCGCGCCTGTGGCGCGCGCTGCCAGTCGAGCAGGGCGGCCCGGTCATCGGCGTCCAGCCGGGCATGGACCCAGTCGGCGAACTCGCCGACCCAGTCCGGCATCGGCGCCTCCAGGGCCTGCATTTCCGCCAGGTTGTGGGTCAGGCTGCCCGAGCCGATCACCAGGATGCCCTCCTCGCGCAGCGCGGCCAGCTTCTCGCCCAGCGCCACCAGCTCGGCGTTCGACCACTCCACCGGCAGCGACAGCGAGACCACCGGGATTTCGGCGTCGGGATACATCAACGACAGCGGCACCCAGGCGCCGTGGTCCAGGCCGCGCTCGGTGGGCACGGCGTTGAGCTCGCGGGCCAGGCGCATCGCCAGCGCCGGTTCACCCGGGGCGGGGTACTGGCACTCGAAGAGTGCCTGGGGGAAGCCGCCGAAGTCGTGGATGGTCTCGGGACGCGCGGTGGTGCTGATCCGCAGCTGTCGGCTGGCCCAGTGGGCCGAGACCACCAGGATGGCCGTAGGTGTCAGCTCGCGGCCCAGCCGGCGCAGGAAGTCGTGGGCCGGCCCGGGGGTCAGCGCCAGCATCGGCGAACCATGGGAAATGAACAGGCTGGGAAGCATCTCGGTTCTCCTCCGGTGGACGGGCGCCGGCCCTGAGGGGGCGGCGAGGTCGATGGGTCAGGCGAGGCGGCGGTTGACGGTCAGGCTGCCACTGCCCAGGCCGGCCTGGACCAGCAGGGCGATGGCCCAGAATACCGGGAACTCCCAGCCGCCGCCCTCGTTGGAGAAGACCCAGCCGTTGCCGAGGTGGACCCAGGCGGCGCCGATCAGCACCGGCACCAGGGCCAGGCTCACCCAGCGGGTGAAGAGGCCGAGGATCAGCGCCATGCCGCCGCCCACTTCGGCGAGGATGGTCAGGTAGGCGAGGCCGCCTGGCAGGCCCAGCGACTCGAAGTAGCCCACGGTGCCGGGCACGGTGAAGAGGAAGACCTTCATCAGCCCGTGGGCCAGGGTCATGACGCCGAGCGCAATGCGCAGCAGGGCGATGGCGTGGGGCTGCAGGGACTCGGTGCGGTTCGTGGCAAGGGCCTGGGTGGTCATGGTCGCAATCTCCGTCGGGGGGTTGGTGTGCGTTGATGCTGCTCACTCTACTCGCGGCCCATCAGAAGATAATCTGGCCTAGATGAAAATCATTATTGCGTAAACGGCGACAATTCCATCTCCCGCTCCCAGGTCGGCGGGTCTCCCCAGGCCTCGGCCAGGAAGTCGAGGAAGCGCTCGATCTTGGCCGGCAGGTGGCGGCGGGCCGGGAACACCCCATGGATCCCCAGCGTCACCGGCGGCTCATCGGCCAGGATGGGAACCAGCCGCCCGCGGCGGATGCTCTCGGCGACCAGGAAGCTCGGCTGGTGGATGATGCCGAGCCCGGCCTCGGCGGCCAGGGTCAGGACATCGCCATTGTTGCTGTCCAGCGGCCCCTGCACGGCCAGGCGCCGGCCCCCGAGCTGCCACTCGGTGCCACCGCCGGTGCGATAGCGCAGGCAGCGATGCTCGGCCAGTGCCTCCAGGTCCCCGGGCTCCCCGTGGGTGGCCAGGTAGCCGGGCGAGGCGCACAGCAGCAGCCGGCAGCGCGTGAGCCGGCGGGCCACCAGGCTCGAGTCCGGCAGCGCACCGATGCGGATCGCCAGGTCATAGCCCTCCTCGAGCAGGTCCACGCGACGGTCGTTGAGGTCCAGGCGCACGTCCAGGTCGGGGTGCTCGACCATGAAGCGGGCGACCTGGGGCGCCAGGTGGCGGGTGCCGAAGCTCATCGGACCGTTGAGCCGCAGGCGGCCTCGCACCTCGACGCGGCCTGCGCCGACCTCGGCCTCGGCGTCCTCCAGGGCCTGCAGGATGCCCTGGGCCCGCGCCAGGTAGCGCTCACCCGCCTCGGTCAGGTGCAGTCGCCGGGTGGTGCGCTGGATCAGGCGTACCTCGAGGTGGGCCTCCAGCTGCATGACCAGCCGCGACACCCGGGTTCTCGACAGCTCCAGGGCCTCCGCGGCCCGGGTATAGCTGCCCAGTTCGGCGACACGGACGAAGGCGGTGATGGCATCCAGCAGCGGCATGGCGGTCCTCCCGGTCGTCATCGGCTCAGTAGCCGGTCATCTCGAGATAGCCCTCGCCGAGCGTTTCACCGCTTTCTCGATCGAGAGCGATCACCTCGCCCTCCCAGTAGCTTACCGTGGTGGCCATCCAGCGATCGGCGTGGGGCGCCTCGATCACCAGATCGAGATCCTGGTCCGGGACCTGTAGCCGCCAGCGGGTAGGCAGCTCCCGGCCGGCCACGGTCGACGTGGCCAGGGGCGTCAATTCCAACTCACCCGGCGTCAGGGCGCGGGTCTCGCCTGCTGGGCTGATCCAGGTACCGGCCCGATAGTTGCCGCCGGCCTTCCCGGTACCACGAACCTGCGCTGCCGCTACTTTGTCGCCACTTTCCAGGTGCAGCGAGACCCAATCCCATCCTTGCTGGTGACCCTCGAGAATCTGGCTTGTCCACTCGCGGTCAAGCCAGGCGCGGCCCGTCACCTGGTGGGACTTGCCGTCCAGGGTGACCTCGCCGCTGACCCGGTAGAAGGGCTGGCTGACGTAGATCGAGCCCTGGCCGTCGGCGGACTTCTGGCTGAAGCCGTTCTCGCCGTGTCGCACCAGGGGCCCCTCGGCCGAAAGCGAGAGCCGGTAGCCGAAGCGCGCGCCGTCATGCTCGGCCGTGGCGACGAGTTCAAGCTCTGACAGGGCATCCCGGTCGCTGTGCCCGACGCGGCTGACCATCGACCAGTCGTCGAGCCAGGCACGGAAGGGGACCGCGGTGACGCCCGCCGGGTCCCGCTCGGGGTCGCTTTCCCGCGAGCCACCCCGGGCGAAGCGTTCGGCCACCCGATGCGTCGCTCCCCGGGAGACGGCCATGTGGGCCATCCACAGCTGGTCGGCGGCCCAGGGCCCGGGCGCTTCGGGGCGCTCGGCGGGAGGCAGCTGGGCCTGGCGGAACAGGGTCCACTGCACGCCCAGCGGCTCGCCGCCGGAATCTTCCAGGTTGGCGGTCAGGTACCACCACTCCAGGCGGTAGTCGGGATGGGGGCCGTGGTCCTCGGGAAAGCGCAGACGGGTGCCGGGTGTGGCCTGCCGGAAGCCGCCGGCCTCAGCGCCGAGTCCCGCGAAGCCCTGGGACGGGGCAGGGGGCGTCTCGTCCTCGCAGCCCGCCAGCAGTGTGGCAAGCAGTGCCACCAGCAGGCAGGTCAGCCAGCGCCTCATGTCGCCTCCTCCTCGGCCAGCAGGGTGCGGGGTGGGGTGCGCCAGAGGGTCAGGGCCGGCAGGGCCGCCGCTAGCAGCGCCACCCCCAGGGCCGTGGCCAGGGTCAGCGCGATCTCGGCGGGGAAGACATGCAGCGGCAGGCGCCAGCCGAAGGCGGCCACGTTGATCACCGCCACCAAGCAGGCGGTGATGGCGATGCCCAGCGGCACGGCGGCCAGTCCCGTGGCCAGCGCCGCCCCGCCCAACTGGGTCAGCTGGATGCCGGCCAGGCGCCCCCGGGTCACCCCCAGCGCCCAGAGCGGCGCCAGCCGGCGGCGGCGTTCCCGGGCCTGGGCCAGCAGGCTGGCGAGCAGGGCCAGGGCTGCCACGGCCAGGGTCAGGGCGTTGAGGGCCCGAGTGATGGCGAAGGTGCGCTCGAAGATCTCGGTGGAGAGCGCCTTGATCTCACGCTGGTCGCGCAGGGCCTCGCGGCCCAGCGCGAAGCGGGCGGCGAGCGCCCGGGAGAGCGTCTCGGCCTGGCGCTCCCTCGGCGGGTCCGTGTCGGCGAGCACGATGCCCAGCGACCCCGGCGCGGCGGCGAAGCGTTCCCGCAGCGCAGCCGTGGCCAGCAGCACCTCGCCGCGGGGGTTGCCGTAGTCGGGGTAGATGGCGGCCACCGTCACTCGCTGGTGGCCGCCCGGCGAGCGCAGCACCAGCCGGTCCCCGGGGGCGATGCCCCGGCCGAGGGCCAGCTGCTCGTTGATGAAGGCCTCTCCCTCCTCGAGGGCGCGCCAGGCCGCGTCCCGCCCGGCCCGCGTCTCGAGCAGCGGCCAGGTCGGGGTGAGCCGGGCGCCCGGGGTGATGCCGAACAGCGTCACCGGCACCTCCAGGCTGCGTTGGTCGCCCCCGGCCTGCACCTCGAGCAGGGTCGACTCGGCGTCGGCGGTGGGCAGCAGCTCGGCGACCTCGTCGCGTTCGACCAGCCAGGCCTGCACCGCGTCGAACTGTCCGGCCGGCGGGCGCAGGTAGAGGTCGGCGGTCAGCCGCTGGTCCAGCCAGTCGAGGAAGGTGAGGCGAAAGCCGCCGACCATGCTGCCCACCCCCAGGTTGGCGGAGAGCGCGATCAGCAGCGCCATCATGGCCAGCGAGAGGCGCGGCAGCTGGAGCTGTAGGTCGGCCAGCGCCCACTGGGTCAGGGGGCGGCGCCGGGCGAGCCGGCCCAGGCCGGAAAGCCCGGCCGCCAGCAGTGGCGACAGCCAGAGGGCGCAGGCCAGCATCATCGCCCCCACCAGCACGAAGCCGGCGACCAGCCCCTCGCCGGCGGGCTGCGCGGCCAGCCAGGCCCACATCGCCAGGGCCAGCAGGGCGGCCAGGGTGCCGGCGATGGCCTGGCCACGCAGCTGGCGCTGGAAGCCGGCGCGCCACGCCTGGGCCTGGCCGAGCCCCAGCACGCCGAGCCGTGCGGCCCGCCACAGGATGCCGCTGCCGGCGACGAAGAGCCCGCCCAGGGTCACGCCGAGCCCGCCCAGCCAGTAGTGCCAGGGCAGGCGCAGCTGCGTGCCCACTGCGGCGCCGTAGAGGCTCTGCAGCGTGGCCGCCACGTCCGGCAGCAGGGCACGGGCCAGCCAGACGCCGCTGGCAATGCCCGCCAGGGCGCCGATGACGCCCAGCAGGACCAGCTCGAGCGCCAGCAGGGCGACCAGGGTGCGCCCCGGCACGCCCAGGGCACGCAGGGTGCGCAGCAGTCCCAGGCGCTGCTCCAGCGCCAGCCCCAGCGCCGCCTGGACGATGAAGAGCCCGACGATCAGCGCCAGCAGCGCCATGGCGCTGAGGTTGAGGTGGAAGCTCGCGGTGAGCTCGCCGGGGTCGACCAGGGTGTCCGCACGGCCGAGCCGGTAGCCCTCGGGAGCCGTCTCCAGCGCGCCGGCCGCCGCCACCAGCCGGCTGACCGCGGTGCCACGCTCCAGCAGTCGGGCCGCGACGGCGATGTCCACCACCAGGGTGTCCGGCGGCAGCGCCGGGGCGAGGACCAGCGGCGGTAGCCGATGGCCATTGGCCAGAGACGGCTCGGTGCCCGGGGCCGCCTGCCGCTCGAGCCCCAGCCGCGGGGCGGTATCCGGGGCCAGCCGGGTCTGCCAGGGCGGGGTGAAGAAGGCCGTGAGCTCGCCGCGGCTGCCCCCCGTGGCGAAGGCGCTGTCGCCGGGCAGTGTCAGCGGGTCGATGCCGATCACCGTCAGCCGCTCGCCTCGCGATGTCACCACCGTGCCTTCCAGCAGCGGCGAGACCGGCAGGCCCTGGCGGCGCAGGGACACGAAGTCCGCACGGACGAGGGGCTCGCCGTCGCGGCGCTCCAGGCGGTCCAGGCCGGTGGTGAAGAGCGCCTCGGCCCTGTCGTAGCTGTCCCGGGCCGAGGCGTTGATCGCCTGCACGCCACTCCACAGCGCGCCGGCCACCCAGAGGCCGAGCAGCAGCATGGCGAGCTGGCCGGGGTGACGGCGATAGTGGGAGAGCAGGGTCAGCAGGGCGGTGAGCATGGGGGCACGTGGGTGGCGAGCGAGCGGGGCCGTGTGCCCCTGGTGCCGGTATCGTCTCATACCAGCGACGGGGCGGGGAGTTCGGGCATCCGGCAACACCCGCCGAGTCGCCGGTTGCCGGCTACTTCCCGGGTGGCTCGTCGTCCAGGTGTAGCCAGCGGGCCAGCCGGGAGTGGCGCCGTCGGCTCAGGTACCAGGGCAGCAGGGTCATCACGGTGAGTATGACGACGGCGGCCGTGATCGAGAACAGCGGGTGCAGCTCGAAGGCTCGCCCGAGGCCGGCGAACACCAGGGTCATGGGCAGCATGCCGATCACCGTGCCCAGCGCGAAGCGTCCCGTGGTGATGGCGGTGACCCCGGCGGCGTAGCTGACCAGCGCAAACGAGAAGATGGGCACCAGGCGCGTGACCAGTACGGTCAGGAACAGCAGGCGCTGCGAGCCCTGGATACCGAACAGCGGATTGGTCGGCAGCCTGGCGCGCAAGGCATTCCGCCCCAGTAGCCGGGCCAGGGTGAAGGCGATCATGGCCCCGGTCATGGCCCCGATGATGGACAGCAGCACGCCCGGGAGCAGGCCGAAGGCCAGCCCGGCCGCGGCGGTCACCGGCAGGGTGGGAATCGGGCCCACCACCACCGCCAGCATCATCAACAGCAGGAGCAGCAGGGGCCCCAGGTTGCCCTGGCTGTTGAACCATTCGGCGATGCCGGAAGGGGAGAAGCTCATGGGCAGGCCCAGCCCCTGGAGCAGCCACCAGATGCCGGCCATGATGGCCGTCACTGTGGCGATGAGTCCGGCCCTGAAGACCCAGACGGAGGGGATGGTCACGGTATTGGTGTCCTTGCAACGCTGAATCAGCCGATACGGCCATGCGAAAGCTGCAGGCAGCGGTCCAGCGGCGCGGCCACCCGGGGGCTGTGGGTCACCATCAGCAGGGCGGAGCCGGTATCACGGACCAGGGCCAGTAGCAGGTCCAGTACTTCGTCGGCGGTACTCTCGTCCAGATTGCCGGTGGGCTCGTCGGCGAGCAGCAGGGCCGGGCGCGGCGCCAGGGCACGGCCGATGGCCAGGCGCTGCTGCTGGCCGCCGGAGAGCTGCTCCGGGTAGCGCCTCGCCAGCCCGGCCAGGCCCAGACGCTCGACCAGTTCTGCCGACCAGGCGCGATCCTCGCGACCGGCGAGCCGCGCCTGCAGGCGCAGATTGTCGAGGACGGTCAGGCTCGGCACGAGATGAAACTGCTGGAACACCAGGCCCAGGGTCTCGCGACGCAGCCGTGCCCGGCCCGCCTCGCCGAGCGACGAGATGGCCCGGCCGGCGACCCGGACTTCGCCGCGATCGGGCAGATCGAGGCCCGCGGCCAGGTGGAGCAGGGTCGACTTGCCGCAGCCCGACTCGCCCATCAGCGCCAGGCTCTCGCCGGCGGCCAGGGTCAGGTTGACCCCGGTCAGTACCTCAAGCGGGCCCAGGGGGGTGGCATAGGCCTTGTGGACCTGGCGGAACTCGAGCATGGGAGACATCCTTCGCGTCCGGAGCTCGATGGTCCCATAAAATCGGTGTCCATATAAAAACAGCGCCACCCGAAGGTGGCGCTGGCAGCGTAATGAGCCTGATGTTCAGTGGCTGTGCCCGTGATCATCGTCATGCCCGTAGTCGTCATGTCCATGGTCATCATCCCCCGGCTCGGCCAAGGCATCGTGCAGGGTGCGGGCATTGTGGCGCATCATGCCGAGCCAGCTGCTGGCCTCGCCCTCGCTGGCCAGGGCGTCGGCATAGAGGGTGCCGGCCACCGACAGGCCGGTCTCCTCGGCCAGCTGGTCGATCATCGCCGGGCTGGTCATGTTCTCGTGGAACAGCGCCCGGACGTTCTCCTCGCGGATCACGTCGATCAGCCGCGCCATGTTGGCGGCGCTGGGCTCGGCCTCGGTGGAGAGCCCCTGGGGCGAGAGGAACGCCAGGCCGTAGGCGCGGGCGAAGTGGCCGAAGGAGTCATGGCCGGTGATCACGCTGGTGCCAGCGGGAATCCCGCCGAGCAGCTCGCGCAGTTCGACATCTGTGGCGGCGATCTCCTCGAGGTAGCGCTCGGCGCCGGCCCGGTAGGCGTCGCTGTTGTCCGGGTCGGCCTCGATCAGGCCGTCCCGGATATTGGCCACGTAGAGCTGGCCCATGCTCAGGTCCTGCCAGGCGTGGGGATCGATGGAACCATGGTCATGGTCGTCGTGGGCCTCGTTGTCCTCATCGCCATGCGCCTCATGGCCGTGATCCTCGGCATCGTCGTGGTCATCATGGCCGTCGGCCTCCGCGGCGGTGAGCTGCGCCTCGATGCCGTCGGTGGCCACCACCAGGGGGCCGGCGAAGTCGCTGGCGTCGATCAGCCGTTCCATCCAGCCCTCGAACTGCAGGCCGTTGAAGACCACCAGGTCGGCCTCGGCCAGGGCGCGGGCGTCGGTGGGGCGCGGCGAGTAGACGTGGGCATCGCTGTCCGCCCCCACCAGGGCGGTCACCTCGACATGCTCGCCGCCGACGTTCTCGATCATGTCGGCGAGGATGCTGAAGCTGGTGACCACCTGGACGCGCTCGGCGGCCAGGGCGGCGGGCAGGGCCAGCAGGGTGGAAAGCCCGGCGAGCAGGGCAAAGGGGCGTGAAAGGCGCATGGCAGGATTCCTCGGTTCGCTGTGTCAGTCGTGTTCGGGGGCGCCCAGTGGCGCGGCATGGCGGCGCCAGCGGGCGGTCAGGCTGTGGTGTCGGCCGAACAGCGCGGAGAGCACATAGCCGCCGCCGGCCAGCAGGATGATGGCCGGCCCCGAGGGCAGGCTGAGGTGGTAGGAGAGCAGCAGGCCGCCGGTGCTGGCCACCAGGGCGATGCCGATGGCGATGGCGATCAGCCCCTCCAGGCGCTGGCTCCAGAAGCGGGCCGTGGTGGCCGGCAGCATCATCAGGCCCACCGCCATCAGGGTGCCCAGCGTCTGGAAGCCGGCGGTGAGGTTGAGCACCACCAGCCCCAGGAAGATGCCGTGCACCACGCCGCCCCGCACTCCCTGGCCGCGCAGGAAGAGCGGGTCGAGGCACTCCACCACCAGGGCGCGGAAGATCACCGCCAGGATCACCACGATCAGGCTGCTGATGCCGGCGATCAGCACCAGGGCGGTGGAGTCCACGGCCAGGATCGAGCCGAACAGCACATGGGTGAGGTCCACGCTGCTGCCGCCCAGCGACACCAGCATCACCCCCGCGGCCAGCGAGATCAGGAAGAAGCTGGCCATGGCCGAGTCCTCGCGGTGGCCGGTCATCTGCGACACGCTGCCGGCGAGCACCGCCACCAGCAGCCCCGAGAGGATGCCGCCCAGGCTCATGATCGGCAGCGAGAAGCCGGCGGCCAGGAAGCCCAGCGCCACCCCGGGCAGGATGGCGTGGGCCATGGCGTCGCCGATCAGGCTCATGCCGCGCAGCATCAGGAAGACCCCCAGCGGCGGGGCGGCCAGCGACAGCGCCAGGCCGGCCACCAGGGCGCGCTGCATGAAGCCGTAGTCGAAGGGGGCCAGCAGCCAGGCCTCAAGCAGTGCCAGCATGGGAGGCATCCGGAAAGGTCAGGGGCAGGCGCGGCACCCGGGGCACCAGGCCGCTGTGGTGGTCGAGCAGGGCATCGGGGCTGACCCAGCGGCCATGGCCGCCGGCGAGCAGCAGCACGTCGTCGGCCAGGCGGGCGAGCTGCTCCATGTCGTGGATCACCACGATGATGGTGGCACCCTGCCGGGCCATGTCGCGCAGCACCTCCATCAGCACGTCCACCGTCTCGATGTCGACGTTGGCGAAGGGCTCGTCGAGCAGCAACAGCTCGGCCTCCTGCATCAGGGTGCGGCCCAGCAGGGCGCGCTGGCGCTGGCCGCCGGAGAGCTCCCCGAGCGGCCGGTGCGCCAGGTGCGAGATGCCCAGTCGCGCCATGATCTCGCGGCCGCGGCGGTAGTGGGCCGCGCAGTACCCCTTCAGGCCCCCGTGGCTCGGCCAGGTGCCGGTCATGATCAGCTCTTCCACGCTCATCGGGAAGGTGAGGTCCAGCGCCAGCTGCTGGGGCAGCCAGGCGCAGCGCTCACGGGGCACCCGGCACTCCACGCTGCCGGCCACCGGGGCCAGCATGCCCATGATGGCGGCGATCAGGGTGCTCTTGCCGGCGCCGTTGGCGCCGATCAGGGCGGTGATGGCGCCGTCCTGGAAGCGGCCGTCCAGGTGCTCGAGGACCGTCTGGCCGCCGCGGGCCAGCTGCAGGTCGTGCAGTTGCAGGCGCGACATCAGGACCACCATCCCGCGGCCCAGGAGACCGTCAGCCACAGGGCGGCGAGCGGTGCCGCGACCAGCAGCAGGCGGCGGGTCGCGGAGAGCGACATCAGGGAGAAATGGCAGGGCCCTTCCGGGCGATGCCGGTGTCGATGGTGTGCCATGGGGGAGCCTCCGGAAAACTGGCGGAGGTTATAACATAACAATACGGGCGCTGGCCACCGCCAGACGCGACCCCGGGTGCTGTCAGCTGCCCCTCAATAGCGCAGCGCCACGCCCAGCTGGTTCGGCCCCACCAGCCAGGCGACTTCCCCCTCCAGGTGCACGTCGCCGAACGACACCGCCGCCGGCTGGAAGCGGTTCACCGCCGCCATGGCCTGGCCCGGCTGGGTGCGCAGCTGCAGCTCGCTGACCAGCATGCCGGTGGCGAAGTTGAGGGCGCCGTCGTCGGGACGATCATCGCCCACACCGATCACCAGCCCCGCCGCGGTGTTCACGGCAAGCGACCCCAGCCGCGCCTCCCAGCTGCGCCGCCAGCGCTCCTCCTCGGCCACCGACTGCAGCAGCCGTCGGGCGCCTTCGATATCGCCCTCCTCGCCCGCCTGCAGCGCCCGGTAGGCGGCGGGATGGGGCTGGCGGTCCAGCAGCATGCCGCCCAGCGCAAGCGCCGACTTCACCACGCCCACCCGGCCGTCATAGCGGTCCTCGTCGTCGCTCGCCTCGCTTGCCTGCCAGGCGCTGAGCGCCAGGCTGCCGGCATAGACGGTGGTCCAGCCCGCCTGCCAGAGGTCGGCATGCTGGGCGCCCCGGGCCAGGGCATCCTCGTAGGCGCGGAATTCCGTCTCGCCGGTCTGGGCGAGCGCAGCGCCGGACAGGCACAGCAGGCAGAGGGCGGCGAAGTGCAGGGGAAGACGGGCGGTCATGGCGGGCTCCGGCAGTCGGTTGGCGAGGACCACCTTACTATAGCCGCCGCTCGGTGCCCCGGGGCGCGGTGCCGCCGACCGGGGCGGCCCTGGGAGTGTGCTAATCTCCCCTGACGTCCGACTGGCAAGGAGGCCGCCCATGACCCCGGCTCGCTCACTGATGATCCTCCTCGGCTGGCTGGCGCTGGTCGTGCTGACCGCGCTGAGCGGCATCGCCACCCCGCCCGGCGACTGGTACGCGGGGCTGGCCAAGCCGCCGCTTACCCCGCCCGACCTCGTCTTCCCCATCGCCTGGAGCACGCTCTACCTGCTGATGTCGCTGGCCGCCTGGCGGGCTACCCTGGCCGCGCCGCCCGCTGCCCGCTGGTCCACCCTCTGGCCCTTCGTCGCCCAACTCGCCGCCAACGCGCTCTGGTCGATCCTGTTCTTCGGCCTGCACTGGATGGGCCTGGCGCTGCTCGACCTGCTGCTGCTGTGGGGGCTGATCCTGCTCACCATCCGCCGCTTCGCCGCGGTCTCGCGCCTCGCCGCCTGGTTGCTGGTGCCCTACCTGGCCTGGGTGAGTTTCGCCGCCTACCTCAATGCCGCCACCTGGTGGCTCAATGGCGGCGGCTAGGCGATGACTGTGGTGCCGGGTTGGCTCTGGTGGGGCCTGCTGCCGGCGGGGCTGGTATTGCTGCTGCACCTCTTCCATCGGCGGCTGAGGGTCAGCCTGGCCGCGCCGCGGGTGCCGGTCATGCAGGGTCTTGCCGAGCACGGCGTGACCGGGGAGACGGTGACCATTCCCACGCGACGGGGCAGGACGCTGGCGGGCTGGTGGCTACCCGGCCAGGATCGCGACACGGTGGTGATCACCCACGGCTGGGGCGCCAACCGCGAGCTGATGCTGCCACTGGCCAGGCCGCTGCAGGCGGCGGGCTGGAACGTGCTGCTGTTCGATGTTCGCAACCATGGCGAGAGCGACGCCGACAGCTTCTCCTCCATGCCGCGCTTCGCCGAGGACACCGAGGCCGCCCTGGCCTGGCTGCGCGCCCGCCCGGGCATGGCCGATGCGCCGGTGGCCCTGCTCGGCCATTCGGTTGGGGCCGCGGCGGTGCTGCTGGCCGCCTCGCGCCGTGACGACATCGCCGCCGTGGTCAGCCTCTCGGCCTTCGCCCACCCGGAAGGCATGATGCGTCGCTGGCTGGCGGGGAAGCGGCTGCCGTTCGTCCCGCTGGGCTGGTACGTGCTGCGCTACGTGGAGCACGTGATCGGCCATCGCTTCGACGCCATCGCGCCCGTGACCACCCTACCGCGGGTGCGCTGCCCGGTGCTGCTGGTGCACGGCCGTGACGACGAGGTGATCCCCCCGAGTGATGCCGAATGGCTCCACGCCAGCCGCGGCGACACCCCGGCCGAGCTGCGCCTGTTGCCCGGCGATCACGACCTCAGCCAGCATATCGACGAGGAACTGCCGGAACTGCTCGGCTTCCTCGACAGGGTCCTGACAACGGAAGGGCGCGAGCGCCGGCCCGCCTAGGCCGGGCGCTTGCGGGCGATGAACTGCACCACGGCCCCCAGGCCGGTATGGCCGCGGCCCTCGACTACCTGGCGGTCGAACTCGCGGCTCGAGAGGATCTCGAAGTCGGCGAAGGCCGCCTCCAGCTCCGCGGCGGTGGGGGTGCGGTCCGGGGTATCCGGTCCGCCGGTGTCTCGCGGCACCTGGGCCGGGGTATAGGCCTCCAGGATCAGGATCCCGCCGGGCTTCAGGGTGCGCGCCACCTGGCGGTGCAGGTGCGGGCGGCCCGCCTCGGGCACATGGCAGAAGATCGACACCACCGCGTCGAAGGCCTCGGCGGCGAAGGTGTGCTCGGTGAGGTCGGCGACCAGGGTCTCGAGGGGCACGCGCTCCTGCTCGGCCAGGCGAGCCGCCTTGCGCAGGCCGACCGCCGAGGCATCCACGGAGAGCACCCGATGGCCGAGCCTGGCCAGGTAGACGCCGTTGCGCCCCTCGCCATCGGCCAGGCACAGCACCTCCCGCGGCGGCTCGCCGATCAGCCCCACCTGCTCGCGCAGGAAGTCGTTAGGCTCGGTGCCATAGACATAGTCGTCGGTGTCGTAGCGTTCATCCCACATGGCAATTCCTCGAACTTAGCTATGGATATAACTACCGAGAATACCAAGGGCCGGAGGCGGCGTCTGCGGGAGGGCGGGGGTGCTACGCTTGAGGTTCCTCAGCCTCACGGATGACCGGCCGCCATGACTGCCTATGCTGTGGCTGCTCAGCCGGCTGTGGCGGCCGGTGCGCCGCGCGCTCTCGCGGCTGGGCGAGAGGCGGCGGGCGCGCAGGAGGGCTGACGACGCCTAGGCTCAGGCGCCTCCGCCGATGCATGATCGCCCGTTCTGCGTCTTGCGGCGCCCGTCACGTTCTAGCAGAGGGCCGGGCGTCTGCTACGTTGGGGGGGGGGTAAAGAATATATCGTCAAGACGGCCTTTCCGGTCGGACATCGATGACCCTGGCGCCAGGAATACACCGTTGCGGTTCGGTTGGATTGCAGCAGGGGGCCACGGGGAGAATCCACCGAGGAAGGCATGCAGGAGGTGTGTGATGGGTACCTGTGCGACCTGCGGCAATCAATACGACGACACCTTCACGGTCACCAAGGGCGGCCAGAGCTTCGATTTCGATTCCTTCGAATGTGCCATCCACAAGCTGGCACCGTCATGTGCCCAGTGTGGCTGCCGCGTGATCGGCCACGGTGTTCAGCATGGCGATACGGTCTATTGCTGCGCCCACTGTGCCCAGGCGGCTGGTGAGGCCGGGCTGGTCGACCATAACTGAAGCATGACCGAGGGCCCGCGCGTCACATGACGTGGCAGAATGCGGGAATCGGCAGCCGAATCCCCCTGCTCCTGGGCGCTCCGCGTCTAGGCGGGGGTTCCTGTATCCGGCTCGCCGAACTCCTCGGTGTCGACTTCCGCCTGCTGGGCCTCGCCGTAGCGAGCCCCCGCCACCTGGTCCGGGGTCATCATGGCGTTCAGCCGGTCCACGGTTTCCGGTGACAGCGGCAGGCGCTGTGCCGCCAGGTTCTCGCGCATGTGATCGATATTGCGCGATCCGGGGATCGGCAGGATGTCGTCGCCCTGGGCTTGCAGCCAGGCCAGGGCCAGCTGGCCCGGTGTCATGCCCAGCTCCTCCGCTAGCGCCGTGAACTCCGCCAGCAGGCGCAGGTTACGGGGATGGTTCTCGGCGCTGAAGCGCGGCATGCCGCGGCGCATGTCACTCTCCTCGAGGCGACCGGGGTCGCTGACGGCACCCGCCAGGAAGCCGCGCCCCAGGGGGCTGAAGGCCACCAGGGCAGTGCCGGCCTCGCGACAGGCCTCGATCAGGCCGATCTCGGGATTGCGGGTCCATAGCGAGTACTCCGACTGCACCGCCGCGATGGGGTGCTCGGCCCGGGCGCGGCGCAGGGTGGCCGCCGACACCTCGGAGAGCCCGATGGCGCGCACCTTGCCTTCTTCCGCCAGCCTGCCCAGGGCGCCGACGCTCTCCTCGATGGGCACGCCCTTGTCCCAGCGGTGGAGGTAGTAGAGGTCCAGGTGGTCGGTGCCCAGTCGCGCGAGGCTTGCCTCGCACTGGCGGCGCAGCGTCTCGGGGCGCCCGTCGATCACCTTGCGGCCGAGTTCCGGGTCCATGGCCATGCCGCACTTGCTGGCCAGCAGGATATCGCCACGCCTGCCCGCCAGGGCCTTGCCCACCAGCCGCTCGTTGGCCGTGGCGCCGTAGAGGGTGGCAGTATCGAAGTGGCGATAGCCCATGTCGAAGGCCGCCTCCAGGGCATGCAGCGCCTCGCTCTCGGGAAGCGGGCTGCCGTAGCCGTGGGAGAGGTTCATGCAGCCCAGGCCGATTATCGGCGAGGCCACTTCCTTGAGGCGGGCGAAGAGCGTCATCATGGCGTCCCGTTTGATTCTTTCATTTCAGGAAAAGATATCAGCAAAGAATATCAGCCGCCCGTGCGACGCGGCCATCGCCCGTGGTGCCGATGCCGATGCCGTGACTGGGGCGCGGTGCTGCCAGGGTGGTCGGCAACGCCGCTCCGGTCGATGCCTCCATCTACGGTGAAGCTGGGGGGGGAGGTTTCCGGCTGGGCAGGTCAATCCATCATGTCTACCTGTTCAAGGAGGTGATCAATAGCGCCGCGCCCTCCCGTTACCTACCCTGACACACAGCGGCTCCATCCATACTGTTGCCATGGTTTCCATGCCCTAGGGGTGTGTGGCCCGGGCTGGGCGAGGAGGGCAGCGCATGTCTCTTCCCACGCAGCGCTTGATTCTGTTGTTCGATGGCACCTGGAACGACCCCCAGGACCGTACCAACATCTATCGGTTGGCGCGGGATATCCACGACCACGATGATCACGGCATCCGGCAGCGCTTCTTCTACGAGCCCGGCGTGGGCACGCGGCAGTGGGAGCGCGTGGTCGGCGGCGCCTTCGGCTTGGGGCTGAGCCGTAACCTGCAGAAGGGGTACGACTGGCTGGTGCGTCACTATCTGGACGATTCGCAGATCTTCGTCTTCGGCTTCAGCCGCGGGGCCTACACGGCACGCAGCCTGGTAGGGATGATCCGCAAATGCGGGCTGTTGCGGGTCTCCACGCCTGGCCTGGTGGAGGAGGCCGAGGCCTTCTACCGCGACAAGGACGTTGCGCCGGACGATGCGCGGTGCCGTGATTTCCGTGAGCGCTACAGCCGCGAGATCGAGATCCACTTCATCGGGGTATGGGATACCGTGGGGGCGCTGGGCATTCCCGGCACCAACCTATCGGAGCATGGGCATTTTTCCTGGCACGATACCGAGCTGTCGTCGATCGTGAAACGGGCCTACCACGCGGTGGCGCTGGACGAGCACCGGGCGGCCTATGACGCAGCTCTCTGGACCCATCCTGATGGAGCGAAGAAGTTCCGACAGCTGGAGGTCGAGCAACGCTGGTTCATCGGCGCCCATGCCAACGTGGGCGGCGGCTATCGGGTGGAGGGTGGCGGTTTCGATCCGCTGGCCAGCCTGGCCTATGGCTGGATATGCGATAGAGCCACGACCGCGGGCCTGAAACTGTATCTGCCTCAGCCCATCGCCGACGCTCACCTCTCCCAGCCTCGGGATTCCTATGCGGAATTCATGAAGGGGGCGTATCGCTGGTTCCGCTCACTGACACAGCGTGACGATGGCAGGTATCACAGACCCTTTGCGCATGATGGTGCAGGTCATCCGGCGGTGGGTGTCACCGTGGATCTTTCGGTATGGCAGCGCTGGCGGGAGGATGACGACTACCGCCCGCCGACGCTGGTGCGCGCGGGGTGCTTGCCACCGGCCTCTCCACCGATTGATGGGTAGACCTGAATGGAGTCGGGCTCATGCCCCTCATTTTCCTGCCCGATTACCGAGGCTCCTGCGATAGGCGGCGCCGATGCAGGACGGCGTTCGGTAGAGCAAGAGGAATATCGGTTTATTCTTTGAAACCCCCTTCGCGCTGTTCCTCTCCTTGCGCTGATAGTCTCGTCCGTCTCTTGAGAAAAGATTGATTATCCGAGCCTGGCCGCCAGGCCCGCGTTCACCGAAGGGCACTGGACTCTGGCCACTCCCGCGGGCCAGTACGCCAGGCTCTACGACAACTCACGACGCCGTACTGCTGGGGATGACCCAACGCAGCGGCCTGCTGCGTGGCGAGAGAGGGTAACGACCGTGACGGGGCTGACCTGCCTCAAGGTGGCGCCACCGGATGGCAGCTACGCTTTCCAAGGCCGAGCCTTGAAGGCATGCCAATAGAGGAGACCCGCCATGCTATCCCCCATTTCGAGTCGTTCAGCCATCCCTCGCCGTGGTCGTGGCCGGTGGGCCGCCTTTGCCCTGGGCACCCTGGTCGCGCTGGGGACCAGTGCTGCCAGCCAGGCCGCGGAGCCCGTCCGGCCCGAGCTGACGCCCAAGCTGCAGGGCCTGCTGCAGAAGGAGATGATCCAGATCGAGCAGGCGATGCAGGAGATCTACAGCGCCATGCTGCAGGGCAGGCACGCCGTGGTGGCCGAGAAGGGGCAATCGATCCATGACAGCTTCATCCTCGAGCAGTCGTTGACCGATGAGGACCGTCAGGACCTGAAGGCCGCCGTGCCGCAGGAACTCCTGCAGATGGATGCGTACCTGCACGAGCTCTCGGCGTCCCTGGCCGAGGCCGGCCAGGCCCAGGACACCGCCCGGCAGGTGGAGGTCTACGGGCGCATGACCGAGACCTGCGTGGCGTGTCACAGCGCCTACGTCACCGACCGCTTCGAGGGGCTACAAGACGCCGATATCCCGACCGGCTGGGGAATGGCTCCCTCCACGCAGGACAACGACTCAGAAGGTTGACCTGCCTGGGGTTTTGCGTCAGAACAGGCTGATAGCCCGGCTCGATGGCGTGATGGCCGCCGGGTCGTTCTGCTTGATCAGCAAGGAGTCTTGAGCGATGCCCCTTTCCCCTTTCGAGCGGACCCTGGCCGCCCTGGATGCCCTGCACGCGGAGGACCCGCGCCGTGTGGAAGTGGACGGCGAACCGCTGCCCCAGGAGCTGTGGCATGCCGGACGCATGAGTGCCTGGCTGGAGCGGCTGCATGAGCACCCCGACGAGCTGATGCGCCTCGCAGTGCGCGGCCAGCACCTGCAGCGCTGGCAGGTGCCGCGCACGGACTACCCCGAGGGGCGGGTGGGCTACCTGACCTGGCGGCGCGACCAGGGCCGGCGCGCCGGCGAGACCACCGCCCGGCTGATGCAGGAGGCGGGCTACCCCGCCGAGCAGGCCGAGCGGGTGGCGCGGATGATCCGCAAGCAGGGCCTGGGGCGCGACCAAGGCGCCCAGGCGGTGGAGGACTGCGCCTGCCTGGTGTTCCTGGAGAACTACTTCGGCGACTTCTCGAAGCAGATCGACCACGACCACCTGATCCGCATCGTGCAGATGACCTGGAAGAAGATGTCACCGCGGGCCCATGAGCTGGCGCTGGGGCTGCCGATGACGGCCGAGGCGCGCGGCCTGGTGGAGGAGGCGCTGGCGGGGTGACGTTGCGCCGAACCGGGTTCAAATAGTGCGGGCGGGTCATGTCACCATGCCCCGCCCGCGTCGTATTGGTTGGTCGTTAGGGGATCAGCGTGCGGGCGGATTCGAGGTAGATCTCGCCGTTGCTGCGTACCCGTTCGACGTTGCTGGTTTCGGAACCGAGGTGGACCTCCTCCAGCACCTCGGCCATTTCCTCCACATCCTCTTCGATCTTCTCCAGGGCGTTCTCCAGGCTATAGGTGAGGATATGGATCTCGCCGATCTCGCGCCTGGTCAGTTCATCCTTGGCCAGCAGGTCGGCAAGCTCTTGGTTGTATTTCGAGAAGTTAGCTACCGCTTCGGCCAGGGAATCCGAAGGCTCTCCCTCGAAATGGGTGCCGGGTTTTTCCTCGGCTAGGATCGGAGTGGCCAGCAGGCCGGTGCAGAGGGCGGCGCAAAGCAGATGCTTCATGGGAGCATCCTCCATATTGATGAGAATCAATCTCATTATTGACGCTATCACCCCGCCCTTGCAGTGACAAGTATTAACATTTTCATTACTGTCGCATTCGGTCCGCGTCATGCGCTGGCGCATGGTCACTCGGTATCGAACTGTACGGTCAGGCTCTCGTCGCTCTCGCAGGGCTTGCCGTGGCGCAGCGTCAGGCGACGCCGGGTCAGGTTCATCACCACCGAGAATAGCGTCTCCATGCGCTCCTCGGGGGGCTGGTCGGGATTGAAGTGGCGGCAGATGGAGAGCGGTGCGCTGTCATGGTCGCTCAAGATGGCGAACAGCTCGCCTTCGCCGAGCTCACCCTCGGCGGGCAGCCGCTCGCGCAGCAGGCTATCCAGCCGCGCCAGGCGCGGGCGCGAGTCGGGTCGCGGGAAGTCCTCGACCTGGCCGGTCGCGGCGCGGGCATAGAGGTGGTTGGTGTGGGTGACCAGGCCACCCTCGGGGGCCAGCCGGCCGGGTTCGCCGGGGTGGACCTCCAGGCCGGCGGCCTGGTCCCCCTCGTTGCCGACCTGGGCACTGGCGATCAGGAAGTGGGCGGGCGAGCAGACCCTGTCGCGGCTGGCCACGGCCACGGCGCTGTCCATGTCGGCGCTCTCGAGGATCTTGCGCAGGGCGACGTGGATGGGCAGCCCCTCGCCGCAGGTCCGCGAGCGAATGGCGTTGAGGCAGACGCCGATGCCGTGCGCGTTCATGCCGATCTTGGCCACCATGCCGGCCTCGCCGATGCTGATCAGGGCGGGGGCGTCGAGGCCGTTGATCTCGAGTGCCACCACGTTGTGCAGCTGGTCGGTGCGCCAGTCCCAGTTCTGGGCCAGCCACTGGGTGCCGTCGCGGTTCAGGGCGAAGGCGGAGCAGCCGCCGCTGGCCTGGGTCAGCGAGATCTCGCTGCGGCAGTTGAGGGTGAGGATGTCCTCGAACTCGAGCCCGGCCCCGCGGGCGATGCCCTCCATCTCCTCGAGGATGGCCGGAAAGCCGCGCTCGATCATCGGCAGGAAGCGGCCGGCCGCCTGGCGCGCCCTAGCCCAGTCCAGCCCCACGAAGTCCTGGAACAGCCGGTCGTAGACCTCGAGGCTGTGGGTGATCAGCCCGGCATGGGCGCGGCCGTGGGCCTCGCCGATCTGGGTGCGGCTGCCGGAGAGGGGGGTGATGTGCATGCTCACAGCACCTCGTCGAGCAGGTTCTGGAAGGCCGCCCAGGACTTCTCGTCGGCCCGCTGCTGGTAGCGGTCCTCGGTGAACACCGTGAAGGCGTGGGGCGCGCCGGAGTAGACCTGAATCTCGTAGGTGACGCCGGCATCCTCGAGCTCCTCGCCCAGGGTGGCGACGTCGTCCAGGGAGATCGACTGGTCGGCGCCGCCATGGGCGATCAGGATGGGGGCGGTATCGCCGTCGTAGGACTGGCCCTCGGGAGTCGCCAGGCCGCCATGGAAGGTGGCGTAGCCGGCCACGTCCTCCGCCTCGCCGGAGCGGGCGAACTCCAGCACAACGGCGCCGCCGAAGCAGTAGCCCATCACCACGGTGGGCCGGGCGGCTCCCTGCTCGCGGGCCTCGGCCAGGCCGGCCAGGGTCAGGCGGCGCATGCGCTCGCGGTCCTCGTAGAGCCGGGCGGTCTCGGCCTTCCTGGCCTCGATCTCCGCCGGGCGATTGCCCTGGCCATAGAGGTCGACGGCGAAGGCGTCATAGCCCTGTGCGGCGAGCATGTCGGCGCGCTCTCGCTCGTAGTCGTCGAGGCCGTCCCAGTCGTGGATGACCAGCACGGTGCCGCGGGCCTCGCCTTCGGCGGTGGCGAGGTAGCCCTCGAAGGCCTCGTCGCCGACGTCATAGGTGACGTCCTGGCCGGCGGGCTCGAAGGCGAAGGCGCTGCTGGTGGCGAGGCCCAGCGTGACGGCCAGGGGCAGGGTGGCGTGAAGCGGGTGGGTCATGGTGTGCCTCCAGGGTCGATGAACGCCTGTCAGTATAGGCGTCGTCTCGGTGAGCGTTGGCGAGGCGGGCTTGTGTTCTGCGGGGAAGGGTTCCAGATTGTGAAGGTGTGTTACCCGAGCAACCTGAGCGAGACGAACAATCATGAAAAAGCGCGTACTGGCGATGGCAGTCGCCGCGTCCACGGTGGCCCTTTCAGGCATGGCCCAGGCCGAGGTCAAGATCGGTTTCCTGGGTGGCTTCACCGGCGGGATCGAGAGCCTGACTCCGCCGATCTTCGATGGTGCCCAGCTGGCGGTGAACCAGATCAACGAGCAGGGGGGGCTCCTCGACGGCCAGATGATCGAGATGCCCACCGGTGATACCACCTGCTCCGATGCCTCGGCGGCCTCCAATGCGGCCGACCGCATGGTCAACACCGAGGAGGTCACGGCCATCGTCGGTGCCCTGTGCACCGGTGCCACCATCGCGGCGGCCAACAACGCGGCCATTCCCGGTGGGGTGGTGATGGTCTCGCCGGCCTCCACGGCCCCGGCGGTCAGCGAGCTGGACGACAACGACTTGGTGTTCCGCACCGTGCCGTCGGACGCCTTCCAGGGCGAGATGCTGGCCAAGCTGCTGATCGAGAAGGGGATCGACGAGGTGGCGGTCACCTACGTCAACAACGACTACGGCCAGGGCCTCTCCGATGCCTTCACCGAGACCTTCGAGGCCGAGGGTGGCACGGTTGCCGAGAACCTGGCCCACGAGGACAACCGCGCCGACTACCGTTCCGAGCTCGGCACCCTGTCTTCCAGCGGCGTGCCGACCCTGGTGGTGCTGGCCTATGCCGACACCTCAGGCCAGACGGTGCTGCGCCAGGCCTACGAGAGCGGCATGTTCACCCAGTACGTGGGGGCCGACGGCATGGTCGGCAACAGCCTGGTGGATGCGGTGGGCGCCGATGTCCTCGAGGGCATGATTGCCACCCGGCCGGGCAGCCCGGACCTGCCCGGTACCGCCATGTTCAGCGAGGCCGCCGAAGCGGCGGACGTCGACCCGGATGCGGTGTTCGCGGCCCAGGCCTACGATGCGGCCTTCCTGCTGGCCCTGGCCATCGAGCAGAACGGCAGCGCCGAGCGCGAGGGGCTCTCCGAGGCGCTGCGCAGCGTCGCCATGGCGCCCGGCGAGGTGATCCTGCCCGGCGAATGGGAGAAGGCGGTGGAGCTGATCGCCGCCGGCACCGAGATCAACTATGAGGGCGCCTCCGGCACCCATGAGTTCGACGAGGCCGGGGACGTGCCGGGCATCGTGGTCGAGATGACCATCGAGGACGGCGAGTTCGTGCAGGTCGGCGAGCTCGAGGGCGACGACCTCTAAGGTCCTGGCGCCGACAACAGCAAGGCCCTGGCGGGCAACCCGCCAGGGCCTTTTCTATAGGGGACCGAGGTTCCCTAGCCGTGGTGGCGGACCTTCTCCGGGAGCAGTCCCTTGGGCGCATAGCGCAGCACCAGGGTGATCAGCAGCCCGATCACGAACACCCGCGCCTGCAGTGCCCGGCTGTCCAGGTTGGTGGGCGCATCCCAGCCGAAGGCGCCCTCGCCGAAGGTGACGGCCAGCTCCATCAGGAACAGTGCCAGCGGCTCGGACATGATCCAGATGATGTAGACCGCCACGGCACCGAAGATGGTACCCAGGTTGTTGCCGGGCCCTCCCAGGATGACCATCACCAGTACCAGGAAGGTATGGTTGAGCGGCAGGTAGCCCTGGGGGTCGAACATGCTGTTGAAGCTGGCCAGGGCCGCCCCGCCGATGCCCATCAGGATGCAGCCCAGCACGAAGATCTCCAGGCGGCGCTTGTTGATGTCCTTGCCCAT
Source organism: Halomonas rhizosphaerae (assembly GCF_030010555.1). Classification (GTDB taxonomy): domain Bacteria; phylum Pseudomonadota; class Gammaproteobacteria; order Pseudomonadales; family Halomonadaceae; genus Halomonas; species Halomonas rhizosphaerae. The sequence continues at coordinate 107,919 of NZ_JASCQP010000023.1, read as the reverse complement.
GGCCGCGGCGGAGATCTCGTTGTCGCGGATGGCGCGGATCATCCGCCCCCAGGGGGCGTGGTAGGCGCGGCTCAGCAGGAAGAAGATCGCCGCGATCATCACCGCGGTGACCGAGAGGTAGAGGGCCCGGGCCAGGGTGAAGCCGACCTCGGACGGTCCCGGTACCGGCCAGGGCAGCGGCGAGACGGTGGCGGTGCCGCGGGTCAGCCAGTCGGAGTTCTTGAGGAAGGCCTTGATGATCTCGGCGATGCCCAGGGTGGCGATGGCCAGGTAGTCGCTGCGCAGCCCCAGGCAGACGCGGCCGATGAAGTAGCCCACCCCGCCGGCCAGCGCCCCGCCGATGATCCAGCCAACGCCGACCGGCAGGCCGAGGCCGCCGATGAAGCCGGCGCGGGACTCGATCTGGTCGGTCACCCCGCGCAGGGCGTTGATCACCACCAGGTAGAGCACCACCGCGAGCATTACGGCGATGACGGTGCGCAGCCTTTTCGGCACGCCGAGCCGGTCGAGCCGGGTGGCAGCGAACACCACCAGCACGGCGGTGACCATGTAGAGCAGCACCCGGCCGAGCTCGCCGGGCAGCTCGCTGCCCCAGAAGGCCTCGTTGACCGGGATGCTGAAGAACATGGCACAGAAGCCGCCAAGGGCCACGAAGCCCATCACGCCGGCGTTGAACTGGCCCGCGTAGCCCCACTGGATGGTCAGGCCCAGGGCCAGGATGGCGTAGCAGGAGGCCTCCACCAGCATGCGGGTGCTGTAGGCCGGGCCCATGACGGCGTAGACGCCCAGCACGGCCACCAGTACGGCGGCGAAGAGGAGGAGTTCGCGCAGCGGGAAGCGGCCCGGCGCGGCGACGGTATCGGCGCGTTTCGTGTCCATCAGATCACCTTGCCCTTGAAGATGCCGGTGGGGCGCCACACCAGGATGACGACCAGGATGAAGAAGGGCACCACGATCTTGTACTCGGTGCCGACGAAGGCCAGGTTGCCGGCCTGGGTCAGCCATTCCGGCAGGCTGTCGCGGAAGGGGCGCAGCAGCACGCTCCAGTTGAAGACCGCGAGGGTCTCGGCGAAGCCGACCACGAAGCCGCCGGCCACGGCGCCGTAGGGGTGGCCCACGCCGCCGACGATGGCGGCGGCGAAGATCGGCAGCAGCAGGAAGAAGCTGAGGTCGGGCTTGAAGGTGACGTCCAGCGACAGCAGGGTGCCGGCGATGGCGGCGAGCGCCCCGGCGATCACCCAGGTCACGGCGACGATGGTGTTGGTGTTGATGCCCGAGGCCTGGGCCAGGTCGGGGTTGTCGGACATGGCGCGCATCGCCTTGCCCAGCCGCGAGCGGCTGAGGAAGAGATGCAGGCCGACGACCGCGACGAGGGTGATCACGAAGAGGTAGAGCTGCGGCTCGGTGACCACCACCGGGGCCCGCGCGCCCTCGAAGGGCAGGGCGAGGCGGAAGATCTCCTTGCGATCATCGATGTAGAGGCTCTGGCCGCCGGTGCCGGCGAACAGCCGGATCAGGCCCTGGAGCATCAGGGTCACCCCCAGCGAGCCGATCACCAGCACGATCGGCTTGACCCCGTGGGCGCGCAGCGGCTTGTAGAACGCCCTGTCGATGCCCACCGCGAGCAGGGCGGTGAGCGCCATGGCCAGCGGCAGCAGGACCAGCGCGGTGGGCACGCCGATGGCGGCCCCGGCCCCGGGGAAGGCGGTGGTCAGCAGCAGCACCATGAAGGCGCCGAAGGTCATCATGTCGCCATGGGCGAAGTGGGCGAAGCGCATGATGCTGAAGATCAGCGTCACGCCCACCGCGCCGATGGCGTAGATCGAGCCGGTCACGCTGCCGGCGATCACCACGTTGTTGATAAAGAAGACCAGTTCATTCACGTCGGTACTCTCCCACCTTCTCAGGCCTTCTGGGCTAGCCGCCCAGGAAGCTCTTGGCGACGTCCGGGTCGGCCAGCAGGGCGGCGCCGGAATCGGTGAAACGGTTCTGGCCGGCGGCCAGCACGAAGCCCCGGTCGGCGATGGCCAGGGCCTGCTTGGCGTTCTGCTCGACCATCAGGATGCCCACGCCGGCCGAGTTGACCAGCTTCACCTGCTCGAAGATCTCGTTCATGTAGAGCGGCGAGAGGCCGGCGGTGGGCTCGTCGAGCAGCAGCAGGCTGGGTTCGGCCATCAGCGCCCGGCCCATGGCCACCATCTGGCGCTGGCCGCCGGAGAGCTCGCCGGCGGGCTGGTGGCGCTTGTCATGGAGCGGCGGGAAGAAGTCGTAGACCTGCTTGAGCATGCGCCTGACGTTGCCGGGCTTGAGGAAGGCCCCCATCTCCAGGTTCTCCTTCACCGTGAGGCTGGGGAAGACGTTCTTCTCCTGGGGGACGAAGCCCATGCCCTTCTGCACCAGCTTGTTGGGCGGCAGGTTGTGGATCGGTTCGCCACGCAGCAGGATCTCGCCCTGGCTGACGCGGAGCAGGCCGAAGATGGCCTTGAGCATGGTGGACTTGCCGGCGCCGTTGGGGCCGACGATCACGCCGATCTCGTCGGCCTCGATGGCCATGTCCACCCCGTTGAGGATGTTCATGCCGCCGTAGCCACCATGCACGTCGCGTGCGTCGAGTAATGGCATTGTCAGACGTTCTCTGCGTTCGTTCTCGTTGTTGGGAAGCGCTGGAATGTGCTGGCCGGGTGCCTGTCCGCGGGCGGCGGCTCTCCCGTCAGGACGCGGCGCCGAAGTAGGCCTCGATGACCTGGGGGTCGTTCTGGATCTCCTCGATGCTGCCCTCGACCATCACGCTGCCCTGGGCCAGCACGATCACCGGGTCGCAGAGCCGCGCGATCATGTCCATGTCGTGCTCGATGACCAGGAAGGTGTAGCCCATCTCGCGGTTGAGCCGCTCGATGTTGGTCACCAGGTCGCCGAGCAGGGTGCGGTTGACCCCCGCGGCGATCTCATCGAGCAGCACCACCCGGGCGTCGGTCATCATGGTGCGGCCCAGTTCCAGCAGCTTCTTCTGGCCACCGGAGAGGTTGCCGGCCAGCTCGTTGCGGACGTGGTGCAGGCCGATGAAGTCGATCACCTCCAGGGCGCGGCGGCGCACCTCGGCCTCCTGCATCGTCACCAGGGAGGGCTTGAGCCAGGCGTTGAAGAGGGTCTCGCCGGCCTGGGCGGGCGGCACCATCATCAGGTTCTCCAGCGCCGTCATCTGCGAGAACTCGTGGGCGATCTGGAAGGTGCGCAGCAGCCCCTTGTGGAACAGCTCGTTGGCGGGCCGGTTGGTGATCTCCTCGCCGTCGAGCAGGATCCGGCCGCTGTCCAGCGGCAGGGCGCCGGCGATGATGTTGAACAGCGTCGACTTGCCGGCCCCATTGGGGCCGATCAGGCCGGTGATCGAACCCTGCTCCACCTGGATCGAGCAGTCATTGATGACCCTGAGGCCACCGAAGGCCTTGTGGACGTGCTGGACGTAGATGATGGCTGCCATGTCGGGTTCCGTCGGTTGTTGTTCTTACAGTGCCTGGCTGTCGTCGGCCAGGAAGGTGCGGCCGGCGGCGAAGGCGCCGACGATCACCACGGCGCCGATGGCCGGGATCAGGTAGCCCTCCACCTGCGGGATGCTGCGCAGGAAGACGAAGGCGACCGCAGCGGGGGCCACGAAGCGCACCAGGAAGCGCCAGATGCGGAACCAGCGCTCGTTGGTGCGCATCTCCTTCATCACCTCGGAGTGGGTCAGCGCCCAGCCGGCGAAGAGCGCGATCAACAGGCCGCCCAGCGGCATGAAGATGTTGGTCAGCAGCTCGATGAAGTCGAAGGCGCTGCGCCCGAAGAGGGCGTGGAAGAGGGTGCCCTCGGCCCAGAGGTTGAAGCTGAGCACGGTGAGCAGCCCCAGTGCCCAGCTGGCGATGACCATGATCGCCACGGCCTGGGGCCGGGTCATGTCGAAGCGCTCGACCAGGAAGGCCGCCACCGGCTCGATCAGCGAGATCGAGGAGCTGATGGCCGCCCCCAGCACCAGGATGAAGAAGGCCCCGCCGACCAGTGCCCCGCCGGGCATCTCGGCGAAGGCCAGCGGCAGGGTGACGAACATCAGCCCCGGGCCCTCGCCGGGGTTGAGCCCAGCACCGAAGACCAGCGAGAAGATCGCCAGGCCGGCGACCATGGCCACGGCGGTGTCGACCACGGCGATGGAGAAGGCGGTGCGGGTCAGCGAGGTCTCGCCGGGCATGTAGGCGCCATAGGCCATGATCGCGCCCATGCCCAGGCTCAGGGTGAAGAACGACTGCCCCATGGCCTGCAGCCAGCCCTCCAGGCTGAGGTCGGCGAGGTTGAAGGTGAACAGGAAACCGGCTGCCGCGCCGAAGTCGCCGATGATGCCGCCGTAGCCTAGCACCACCAGCAGGATCACGAACAGCGAGGGCATCAGCACGCGCAGCCCCGACTCGATGCCCTTGTGGATGCCGAGGCCGACGATCAGCGCCGAGGCGGCGATGAACAGGGTGTGATAGAGGGTCAGCAGCCCGGGCGAGGCGAGCAGGGCATCGAAGCTCTGTCCCACGCCGGCCGCATCCACGTCGACCATGCTGCCGGTGAACATCAGCCCGGTGTAGTGAATCGCCCAGCCGGCGATCACCGAGTAGAAGCTCAGGATCAGGAAGGCCGAGACCGCCCCCAGCCAACCGATCGACTCCCAGGCCCGGGAGGTGTTGTGGGTACGGGTCAGGAAGCGCATGCCCATGATCGGGCTGCGGCGGCTGTTGCGCCCCAGCATGATCTCGGCGATCAGGATGGGAATGCCCACCGCGAAGATGGTCAGGGCATAGACCAGGATGAAGGCCCCGCCGCCGTTCTCGCCGGTCAGGTAGGGGAAGCGCCAGAGGTTGCCGAGCCCGACGGCCGAGCCGACCGCGGCCAGCAGGAAGGTGCCCTTGTGGGTCCAGACGTTGTGCGTGCTCATGGGGATCCAGGATTGCCTTGGTTGGCCTTGTGGGCCTGTCTCCCCAACTTTGCGGCACAAGGCCCCATTCTGGCTAGTCGACCTGCGTTTAGGGGCCGTTGGCGGTCGGGATGGTATCCGCGCCCGCAATCACTCCCTGTCGTCCTCCGGGGCGCTGGGTTCGGGCTCCAGGGCGCGGCAGGCATCCGGCAGGCGCACGGTGTCGCCGAGGGCGAGCTTGCCGTGGGACTTCATGCGCCGGCCGTTGTCGGCGGCGATCAGCGCTGCCACCTCGCCGATGCTGGTGCCGTCGACCCAGGCCTCCACCTTCACCCGGACGATGGCGCCCTGGTAGCGGGCCGAGAGGATGTCGCCGGGCCGTGGCTCGTCGAGCTGCTCGGGCTGGTTCGCGAAATGCTCCAGCACGCTGTTGCGGCCGGGGTCGTCCCACTCCACGTGCTTGTGCATGTCGGCTCTCCTTCGATAGGGGGGATTCCAGCCTCCAGCATAGCCGCCGACGCAGCGAACGACAGCCCGCCGCGGGCGAAAACGAGAGAGCCCGCCGGATGTTACATATAGCACATAAAAGTGTGTAATTTTGATAAGAAGCCGCCTCTGGGCGGCTTTTTCTTGGTCTTCTTGCCATGAGGGTTTATAGTTTAATCAATGTAATTTGTGTAGAGGTGGGCATGGCTGCCGTCAGCGTCGTCGCAAAAATCGTAGAGGACAACACGGGGGTAGCAAGCGAGATCCCTTTGCTGATAACAGAGGAGGGGGAGCTTTCGCCTCTGACCGACTACCTACTGTACCTACACGCCAATGGGCGCTCCAAGTCGACGCTTGGGAAAGTCGTCCGGGCAGTGGCGATGCTTCTGGACTACATGGAAGCAAACGCTGATGCGTTCACAGACCCCGAGAAGCTGTTCCAGGCGTTCGTCAGGCGTCTATACAGCGGGACAGCTTCTGAGTCGGGCCTAGACCCTTCCGGCCTGTACTGGGTGCCCGCCTCCGAAGCCACAGTGAGAGAGCGCATCATCGCACTCACGGGCTTCACGGACTGGCTTGCTGATAAACAGGGCACCAAGCCGCTGAACCCTTTGCGCAAAGCCACGCCTCACGAAGAACGCCTCAACTACGCGGCATGGTTTCGGCGAAACCAGAACGATTTCCTTGGACACCTCAAAGACAAGTCCATCAGCACCACCGTCAAGCGTGCGCGGAGTATCAAGGGTCGCACCCCGCTGGCGAAGACGGAGGATGACGCGATCTCCTTTCCGAATACCCAGTTCGAAGCCTTCTTTACCCAAGGCATCGGCGGCGCCAAAGATCCCCGCGTCGCTTTACGGGATAAGCTGATTCTCCTTTTGATGCACGGCGCGGGGCTTAGGATCAGCGAGGCGATGCTGCTGTGGGTCACTGATGTCTTTGAAAATCCCGCCGATCCAAGTCAGGCGCTTGTACGCATCTACAGCGAGCGCGAAGGTGTCGCCCCCGAAGGCTGGAAGAGTCGTAAGGGCGACCGAACTCGCAAGGTGTATCTGAAAGAGAAGTACGGGCGCATACCGCGCCGCGAGATGAAGGGGACGCAGTACCTTGGCTGGAAGACCAAGCTTGTCGATGATAAGGAAGGCTACTTGATTGCGCAGTGGTTCCCAGTCGATTTTGGCAGGGTTTTCATGACTCTATGGAAGACCTACCTGAAATACCGCGCAACAGCGGACGCGCATCACCCTTACGCGTTCGTCAGCTTCGACAACAAATCGTTTGGCAACCCGTACACGATCAACGCCTTCAACCAGAACTATGCCGCTGGGCTGCGCCGTATCGGCTTGGAGCCGAACAAGGCCGAGGGGCTCGATCCCCATGGGCATCGGCACAACTACGGGCGGCGTCTAACCCAGGCGGGCATCGACCCGCTTATCCGCAAGAAATGCCTTCACCACAAGTCCCTTGAGTCGCAAACGGTCTATACCCTGCCGGGCAACCAGGACGTTTCGAACATGCTCATCGCGGCCTCCGAGCAACTGGCGCGGCCCGACGGCAAGGCGATGAGCACCGACTGGAAGGCACTGGTTGAACACGGCTTTGAGGACATCGATCCGCAGGGGCTTTACACCGGCAAGCGGCCGCGATTGGGAGGGGCATGAGAATGGCACAGAAGAAACACAACGGGCGCTCGACTGATCTGACCCTCTCCTGGCTAACGGGCTCGCATGGCGAGGACTGGCTGCAATGGCAGCAGTATGCGGCAGAGTGGATGGCGACGCAGCACGCTGGCGTTTCTAACAAGCTGGATGCTCTCCGTCATTTCTTCTTCACCTACTTGATGCGCCATGCCTCCTACGCCAGGGATGTCACAGCGTTTTTCAGGGGGCACGCTAGACACAGAGCGTCGTCCGAGGAATTTGTCGAGGTCATGCAGGCTGCGGGCGTCAACAGCCAAGAGTTCCAGGCGAAGTACGTGAACCACGTGGCCGCCTTCATCGACCACGTCATCGAGCAGCATTACAGCGCCGAGGACGATCACGGTGTCGCTCGACCCATTATCTCTAATCCTTTCGAGCGGATCGCGAGACAGGGCTCGACGCAGGAGACCGTCAGGAACCCGCTGCCGTACCGCTACATTCAGCAGCTACGACAGATCCTCTGCCCTTATGACCTCGGCAGCGGACAAGAGGAACCACAAGAAGGGTTTGCCGAGAGTGCTCCGTGGGCCAATCGCCATTTCCGCGACTGGTCGTGGGCGCATGCCAATGTGTTCTATGCGTGGTTCGAGGTGGAGCCAGAGATCATCGACCGCGACGACCCCGACTGCGTGTGGCGCACCAAGGTAGTCACGCGCGAAGGCAAGAAGGCCACCATCCATCAGATGTGGTCGCCGATAACCGCCATGCTGCTGTTCGTCAAACTCCACCTGCCGCTACGCACCTATCAGGTGCGCTTTCTCGATTCCGGCGAAGCCGATACCTGGCGCTATGAGGACGGGCGCTGGGCGTCGAATGCACACCCCTTCGCCTACGGTAGCAAGAAGCGCCCTTACGCCAAAGGCGTGTTCCGTCGCACCTACGATGCGATGACCGAGACCTACGCCACCGCGCTCTACGTCTCCACCAACAAGACCGTCGATCAGAACAAGAATGAAGTGGATCGCGGCTACACGATCCCCTGGCAGCACGAGGAGTTGCTGTACTGGCTTGAGAAACTGCGCAACTGGCAGGAGAAGTACAACCCAATCCCCGCCCCGGTCAGTGCGAGCACACTGAAGAGGAAGCACACTAAGCACGTTAAGAGCGAAACCGCGCTAAAGGCCATGGGCGAGTATTGCTTCCTGTTCCGGGACGCCAGCGCCAAAAGCGCTGAAGACCGTGCCAAGCCAATTTCCGACATGCCCATCGGATTCTCCTGGTATCAACTGCTCCTTCTGTTGGAGCAGAATCTGGCTGCGACGGGCCATGCGCTGAGCGACGGCACTGCGCTGAAACTGGTGGAAGACTACCCGGACGACACGCCTGACAGGGCTAAATGGAAGACCCTATTCCCGCTGCACAGCCTCCGGGTGTCCCTGATCACCGCCTACACCATGGACACGGCCCTGCCCCTGCCGGTCGTCTCCAAGCTGCTCGCGGGCCACACGCGCCTGCTGATGACAATCTACTACAACAAGATCACCCCCTCTGTCATGGCGGAGAAAATGGAAGAGGCGCATGTGGCATTGGATGCCAAGGCGCAAGACTCGCTTCGCACCTTTCTCAAGGATGCGGAGCTGTCCCAGATCCAGGCTCGCACCGTCTGCAACAGCGAGGAATCGGTCGAGGCGGCCATCGCCAACCGAAACCCAATCGGTTGGGAGCACCGCGCGACGGGGCTGTGCCTGGTCGGCGGCAATACCGTTCGTTCGGATGAGCTGAGCACGCTGGGCGGCTGCTGGAACGGCGGCCCGGTCGTCAAGGATGCCGCGAGCGTGCATTCCCGAATATATGCCCCGGTGCCCCACGGGCTGGAGAACTGCATCCGCTGCCGCTGGTTCATCACCGACGCCAGCTACCTGCCCGCGCTGAACAGCCAGTTCAACCAGATCAGTTACAAGGCCCACCAGGCGGCGAGTCTGGCGGTGGAGATCGAGAGTGAGCTGGAAGCGCTAAAGGACGAGCTGTTCTTCGCGGAGGAGCAAGGCGTTCCTTTTGCCAAGCACCATGAGCTTCAAGTGCTGGAGCGGCGCTATGAGAAGCAGAGAATGGAGGCCGATGAATACGCCAAGGACTTCATCGCCTGCTTCAACCTGATCCAGCACTTAATGGATGTCGAGAACCAGCGCGTCGAAGCCGATGACGGCCAGAAGCTCGTAGCCGTGGGCTCGCGCGAGGATCTGGCGGTGAGCATGCGCTTTATCGAGACCGAATCGGAGCTGCTGCACCTGTCGCTGCTCTGCGAGGACGCTGAGTTCCACCCCGACTTGCAGGATGAGCTTCGAAAGACCCCAGCAATCGAAAAGCGAACCCGGCAGCTCAGCCGAATGATGATGCAGAAGGGGTATCAGCCGATATTCATGGAAATGAACGAGCGAGGCCAGCTGATCGCCGCGAACGCCCTGCTTCGCAAAATGGCCAAGCTCGCGCATCCGATCGACAAGCTGGAGGGCTACCGGATCGCGACGGACTACATCGAAGCCCGGAAGTACCTCGAGGACGACCGCCTTCTTGAGGCGAGTATCGAGCAGGTGAGCCAGGCAGCTCCGCTGACCCTCCCTAGCCTCAAGCAAAGGCTGATCGAACGCGAGGAGTTCATCTGATGGAGATCGATATCGACGTCATTCTTGAGGATCTCAAGGAAGGCAAGACCAACAAGACGCGGCAGTCGCTCGACAAGCTCAACGAGACCTTGCGCGAGTACCACGGGCGCGGCGAACGCGACTTCTCGATCACAACCATCGGGCGGGTCTCGGGGGAAGACGGGGGTGTCGGCTACGAGTCCATCCGGGCGACGGCTAACAAGCACTACCGCGATCTGATCGAGGCATGGGCGGCGAAGGCCAAGACCACCACCAAAAAGCCCCTTAGCAGCCATAGCCGATCCCGCCGAGTGCCTCAGGACAATCAGCTGCTTGAGCGCATTTCTGATCCCGCCCTGCGGGTGCTGTTCGGCCAGATCATCGCCGAGCGCAACCGCTACCGTACCCAGCTCAACATTCTCAAGAGCCAGGCCGAGGTCGTGATTGATAAGCGTCCTGTCAGGCAGTTCGAAGCCAGCGCCAAACCCTCCGTCGAGCTTCTCCCTTCGCTCAAGGGCATCATTTCGGATAACGAGCTTAAGGCGCTGCGGTTCGCAGCCTCCGATGAATGTATCGAGCGCCAGGGGTGGCTGGTCACGCAAGCGGGGCAAGTGAAAAACGAGCTTCGGGAGGAGGTATTTCCCCGTGGTTTCATGACGGGACTACGAAAGCTGGTGGGGGAGGTGGAAGTCGATGACTAATTTTCTCAGCCGCCTTCGAAGCAGAGACAGACTGCCGCGCAGCGGAGGGCACGGGGATGGCTAACGGACAACAACTCGCCGCTGAGAACCTGAAACGGTTTGAGTCATGGTCGGAAGAACGTGAAGCTGCCGGCGACTGGGTCGACTACATCCGGCAGGGCCAGCTCAATCGCACCGAAGTCGCCGCCGAGTGCGGCTTTGCCAAGTCCGTGCTGCGTCAGAACCCAGCGGTAAAAACCGCCCTGGGTGCGCTGGAAACGCGTCTACGGGCAGAGGGCATCCTGACCCCTAGCAAGGGGGAGAGGTCGCAGCAGACGCAAGATGAGGCGTCTTCAGCGTCGGTAGATCGGCGCATCGTCACGATCAACAGTCGAAGCGAGCAGCGCGTGAAGGCACTCGAGGAGCAGAATGCCGCCCTTCGCGCCGAGTTGCTGGAGTTGCGCGAGCAGATCAAGCGCTACCGGATGATCGATGACCACCTTGCTCATACGGGTCGAATGGTGCGGCCATGACGGATCTCTCTGTCGAGCTGGCCATCACGTCCGTCCTTAGCCGAGGGGCCCGCGGTGGAGTCATCATGGCCGGTGTCGATACCCAGGGGCGGCGTTATGTTGCGCGCTGTAGCTGGACGCTCGTTCCCGACTCAGCCCTGCCCTGCAATGGCCAGCGATGGGCGCTGCGCGGTTCGCTGAGTATCTACAAGCAAGAGCAGCAGATCGATGTGGAACACGCCGAGCTACTGAGACCATCGGGCAAGAATCTGATCGCCTGGATTGCCGGGTGTCCGGACATCCCCGGTGTAGGCCAGGTCAAGGCGCAGAAGCTCTACGACTGCTTTGGGCCTGAGCTGGTGTCGCTCATTGAGCAGAAGGATATTGACGCCCTGAGCGCTTTTATCAGTCCCGAAGCCGCTGGCCTGCTATGCCACGCCCTTGAGAAATACCAAGTCGCGCAGACGCTTGTCTGGCTCGACCAGGTGGGTATGCCGCGCCGGATCGGCCAGCGAATTGTCGACTGCTATGCCGAGAAGGCGCGAGCGAAGATCGAGGCCAACCCCTATGCGCTGATCAGCTTTGAGGCGCGCTGGGTGACGGTGGATGCCCAGGCGCGACAACGATTCAGCGTGCCTGAAGATGACCCGAGACGACTGGAGGCAGCGGTTGAGGAGACGCTTTACCGGGGGCTGAAAGACGGTCACACCTGCTTGCCGGAAAAGGATGTCAAACGTCGGCTCAAAGCGCTGCTAGGTGACGCCGACCTTGTTGAGCAGGCACTGGCCATTGGCGGGAGCAGTCAGTATCGCAAGGTGGGTGACCTCTACCAACCGACCGGCACCTATCTGATCGAGCTTGAGATCGCACAGCGCCTCTCGGGCATAGCCGCGGGCGAACTGGCCCGGCAGTCATCGCTCTTCGCGGCGGATGAGGTCGATCACGACACGGTGCAGGCGGCTATTCGACGTTATGAGCGCACGCAGGGCTTCGCACTCTCTAATGAGCAGCGCCAGGCCGTATTGGGCAGTGTGAACACCTATCTCAGCCTAATTCTGGGCGGTGCGGGCACCGGCAAGACCACGGTGCTCAAGGCTCTCTACGAGGCGCTAGAGGCCGTGCGGCCGGGCGTGGCCATCTATCAGCTTGCTCTTGCGGGTCGTGCCGCACAGCGCATGCAGGAGGCCACCGGGCGTGATAGCTATACGATTGCCGCCTTTCTCGCTCGGGTCGCTGAAGTGCAACTTGGCCCTGATGCACTGGTCGTCGTCGATGAGGTGTCGATGGTGGATGTGATTCTCTTCTATCGGCTCCTGCGCGACATCCCGCCAGGCACACGACTGATTTTGGTCGGCGACCCGAGCCAGCTCCCGCCCATTGGCCCTGGCCTTGTGCTGCATGCTCTCGCGGGTCATCCGGCAGTTGCCCAGACAGAGCTGAAAGTGGTCAAGCGCCAGTCGGAGGCCAGCGGGATTCTGCCTGTTGCCTCGGCAGTGCGCCGACATAGGTTGCCCGAGTATGCGGCCTACCAGGGCCGGGGTAGCGGAGTGTCGTTTATCGACTGCCCCGAATACGGGCTTGATGAGGCCGTAGAGCAGCTCTACGCAGAGCTTGGGGGTAACGGTGCCGACTACTGCGTTCAGATCCTTTCGACCACACGTAGCAACTTGGGCGGCGTGAAACACCTTAACCAGCGCCTGCATGACCGCTATCGACGTGATGCCGCACCAGTGTATTGCATCGACTCACAATTCGGCGTGGCGCCCGCCAAGACGCTTGAGTATGTACCGCTCAAAGTCGGGGATTTGGTCATCTTCACCAAGAATGACTATACGCTTGGGCTGCGCAACGGATCGCTGGGTCGGATCATTGATGCGCTGCCTGTCGCATATGCAGAGAGCGAGTGCTGCAGGGTCGATTTCGAGGGCATTGAGTATACCCTGAAGACCGCGCAGCTTGAATCGCTCAGCCACGCCTATGCCATCACCGTTCACAAGTCGCAGGGGTCGCAGTTCTCGCGGGTTATCGTGCCGATTCGTCGGTCACGCCTGCTCGACCAGGCCTTGATCTACACCTCGATCACCCGTGGGGTGGATCAGGTCGTGCTGATTGGTAATCGTGAGGCAGCCGGAGCAGCCATTCTCGCCCCGGCCTCTGCCGCACGACGTCACGTATCGCTGCCTGGACTTTTAGGGGGTGCATCACATGGAGCAAAGGCCAGCCCTTGATATTTCATAAGCGCTGCCCGTCAGCGCATGCTGATAGTGGTTAAAAAAATTTAGTTATTATTGAGTTGAGGGTGGCGGCTCTTATCAAAAACAATCCAGAAGCACTTGCCGGTAATGGTGAGAAAAGCTCACTCGATAGTATGGCGTAACATCTAAGTCGTACTCAAACTCACATAGTAAAGCTTCGTCCGCTGAGGAACTTGTTCCACTTTCTGGTGTTTCATCAGGCTCATTGGAGGACCCAGTTACATCATGGACATGCCCAGAGGACGCTGAAGGAAGCTCAACCTGGCTCAGCACCGCTAGGTCATCCGGAAGATCTTCTGCTATACGCTCAGCAAAGTGATAAAGAGTTGGCTCTGCGAGCATGAAAAGCCATGCCTTGTCATCGGTTTCCCCAGTACGCCTGATAACCCTACCCAGCACCTGGCGATAGTGCAGCTCAGTACGGATGCGGCTGAGGTAGCAGCACACCTGAAGACGCGGGATATCCGTTCCCTCGCTAATCATGCCGACTGCCACGATCCATCGGCAATCACTATGCCGAAACAAATTGATCACCTGCTGGGCGCCCGGCGTCCTGTTAGTGACAACATGGCAGGCCTCTCCTCGGGCCTCTAGGGCTAGGGCGATCTGATGAGCGTGTTCAATATCGGTCGCAACGACCAAACCGGCCGCATCTGGCTTGGAGCACCGGATATCATCCAGCCTCTCGCAACCCAGCCCCAGTATCTGATGCATCACATCATCGTGACGCAACAGATCCTCGTAGGTAATAGGGGATTCCCCAAGCAGTGAGGCAATACTGGGGAAGAGCCTGACGGTGCTCTCGGTCTCGAGCGCTTCGGTGAGCTGCACTTTCTGATTGTCAAGAAGAACAATGCGCGGGGAACGGCATACCCCATCGGCGATGGCCTGTTGTAAACCATAACGATAGTCGCAGATCAGCTCTCCTTCCGGAGAGGAGTAGCGCGCAAGGGCGATAGCCAAGTCATCTGAACGCCACGGGGTGCCCGAGAGCGCCAACGTAAAGGCAGCACGGTCCTGAATTTTTTGCAGGATTTGTTGACCCCATACATTGCTCAACAGTGGATCGTGTCCAGCGCAGTGGTGGATTTCATCAAAGACAACAAACACACGATATTCATCGAGAAGCTTCCAGAACGTATCATCTCGGTGCTCCATGGCTTGGTATGTGTAAGCACCGCCAACAGCACCGACCAAGCCATCAAGCCGCTTGCCCAAGACGTCTGTAAATGTCGTGAGAAATCCCTGCACTACCTGGCATGAGGGAGCAAAGCAGAGCACTAGATCGATCTCATCCCTTTCAAAGAGACAGCGGGCCAGAGCTGCTGCTAAGCGTGTTTTGCCAGCTCCAGGCGTCGCCTGGCACAGGAAGTGCGGAGTGGTAATAAAATGGTCCAGCGCTGCCTCAATGCAGCGCTGCTGCCATGTCCTCAGTCCTTGTATCGTCATGGCGAGGACAACGCAGTAATCGTCTTCTCGACCGCCCGGAGGTGACCCAGTAGACGAGAGCTGCGATCCTTGGCCTCTTGATACTCGCTTTCCACACGGCCCCGTAGATGCGGCATCTCACTAAGCAGCTGCTTGTATCGCTCGGCTTCCCCCATTGATGTCAGAAAATCCAGACGGACCTCTTTGAGGGTCGCCTCCAAGCACTGGTGCATATCCTCGTCGGAACTGCTTGGCGCAGAGCTATGCGTGGCTTTGGTTGGGGACTGCTGCCTTTTTCGGCCGGGCGTCAAGCTTAGCTCAAAGCCGTTTTGAATCAGGTTCAGCTGCAAGTGCTCTGGCATGGGACGCAGATGATAGACCTGTCCCCGGCTCTTGCGCTCAGCGTCAGGTACGAGCCAACCCACTCGCAGCATGCGGCGTATCTGCTCATACACATACCTCCGCACATCCTTCAGCTGGAATGAGCCCTCCTCTAGCCTGGAGGCGAAGGCATCCCGGAGGTCCTGAGTTGTAAACCGATCAAGCCCTTTCTCCTGAAGGAGCTCATACAGCCGCGCGTCGAGGGTGAACGAGTTGGGCTTCATGACGTCGAGTCCAAAAAAAGGATGAGATGCGGATTATAATCCGTGGCTCCGTTGTCCGCAAACGCTCGATAGTGCCGCCTCAGCAGATCTTGAGGCGGCTATGGACCAGTTGGCGAAAGCGGTAGGGGAGCGGGTTCGGTACCGGAGGAGGGCGTGCGGGCTATCCCAGGATAACCTGGCCTTGCTGAGTGGCATTGATCGGAGCTATGTAGGACGGATTGAGCGAGGTGAGGTCAACATCACGGTGGAAAAGCTTTACCGCATCGCCAAGGTTCTTGTCTGCGAACCGGCTACATTACTTCCGAAGATCCAGGATATCCATAGTTGAGCTTATCCTTCTCACTGTGCTGTTTAGTACGTCTACGAACCGGCAGACAGGGCGGTCTCAATGGCCAATGCTCAATACCGGATCACCCTGCTTGCTGAAGAGATCTTCGGTAGCCGGGAGAAAGCCACTAGGTGGCTACGCAAGCCGCGTCGGACGCTGGGAGGTATCAGCGCCCTGGAGGCTAGCGCAACGTCGCAGGGCTACGCTGCTGCGAAGAACTGCTGGAACAGATACGTCATGGGTTCGCGTCGTGATCGCATGGCCGCTGGCACCCTACCTATGAGCAACCAAGGATCCTTGCTGATTGGCAGACAAGGCCAGGGTTGGTGGATACCTTTTGGTTGCTACGCCATCGTCTGGCTCGGATTAGGTGTAAACCCCATGCTCTATCCTGCCTATCAGATCCAGCACCTGCTGAGGGTCTTCTTGCATGACATCGATGGGGCGCTTCCACCCCAGTCCCATGGCCTCACGGTGTAACCAGCGATCTGCCGCTGTTCTATCACCCCCAACATTTCGATAGCCGCTTGCCAGGCAGCGATCGCACTGTGCCCTTCTGGCTCAGCGGTACCGAGCATCGCCCAATCCTCGGCTTCTGAGGCGGGATCTCGCGTGGCCTCATGCCCCTGAAGCCGTTCAGGCGGCGTATCGCTTCGATTGGCCATCACTGCCTCCATCGATCAACGAAAAACGTTGGTTTTCTTTACGCCATAATCTCACATTGGTGGCCATGCCAGCATCGGATGCCGGCATGGGAAGCAAAGGATGGAGATGTGTCCGACAAGGCTCCACGATGGCACCTAACTGGAGCTCCTGAAACAGAGCCTGGTAGGCCGTCCGGCCGCATTCTCCCCATCACAACCATGAGGGTGGCCATCTCGGCGGTCAATTACTCAGCGCTTTTCTCGAGCGCGGATATTCCTTGGACGAGCAGCTTGTCGATCCGACGCCCATCCATATCGATGACCTCGATCCGCCAGTCGCCGACGGTGACGTGCTGGCCCACCTGCGGCAGTTCTCCTGCTTGGTGGAGCACGAGGCCGGCCACGGTCTCGTAACCAGATTCTTCCTCCAGCGTGAGACCGATGTGGTCGGCGAACTCGTCGACGGGCATCCACCCGGCGACAAGCAGCGAGCCGTCCGCGCGTTCGACCAGCTTGGGCTCGTCCGCCTCCGCGTCATCGAATCCCCCTGTGATCGCGCCGAGGATGTCCATCGGAGTGATGATGCCCTCGAAATGGCCGTACTCGTCGTAGACGAGCAGCATTTGGGCGGGGGCCGCCTTGAGCTGCTCGATCACCTGCATGGCCGGCAGGGCGTCGTGGACCACCGGGGCAGGCCGTGCGAGAGACCTGGGGTCGAAGCCCCCCTCTTCCATCTGCAGGAGGTCATGGCTCTGCAGGATACCGACGATGTCATCCTGACCGCCCTCACGCAGTGGTAGGCGTGAACGGCCAGAGGCGCGCAGTCGGGCGAGGATCTCGGCACGGGTTTCGCCGACGCTTGCAAGCTCGACCTCATGCCGCGGGGTCATCAGACCACGCGCGAGGCGGTCGGCGATGCGCATGACACCGGTGATCATCCGGGTTTCGCCCTTCTCGATGGTGCCAGCCCCCTCAGCCTCGACGATGATCATCCGGATCTCCTCATCGCTGACGGTGGCCTCCCGCTTGCCAGAATGTCCGAGCAACGTGAGGACGAGCTTGCCCGACCGGACCAGGAGCCAGACGAGCGGCAAAGCGGCGCGGGAAAGCAGATGCATCGCCGGCGCCACACGGGAAGCCACCGTCTCCGGGTTGGCCAGCGCGATCTGCTTGGGGACGAGTTCACCGATGATCAGTGAGAGATAGGTGATCACGACCACGACGACACCCACGCCCATTGGATCGGCAAGCCGTGCTGGAACCCCGAGGCCCGGCAGCGCGTCAGCGAGCCGGGCACCCAGCGTCGCCCCGGAGAAGGCGCCGGAGAGTACGCCGACCAGGGTGATGCCGATCTGGACCGTCGAGAGAAACCGCGCAGGGTCTGCGGAAAGGGCAAGAGCGATCCTCGCGCCACGGGAGCCATCCGCGGCCCGCGTCTTGAGGCGCGTCGAGCGAGAAGAGACGATCGCCAGCTCCGACATGGCAAGCAGGCCGTTCAGTACGATCAGGGACAGAACGATGAGGATTTCGAGGAGCATGATAGCCGGCAAGGTGACGACGGCGAGAGGCGGTCGGGAGAGGGCGCTAAGAATAAGAAGTAGAGCAGCAGCGCGAGTGCCCCTTGATCATGGCACATATCGTGGTCCTCGACATGGGCATCAGTGGTGCTTTCCCTGAGCCGGAACCGACGCATTGCCCCGGCCCGGCGGCCGGGGCAATGCAGAACTTGCCCAGTCTCACATCATGCGCTTCAGCTCCCCATAGTCACCGTCGATGCGCAGTACCACGGTCACCTCGTTGTCGTTGCGGTTGCGGAAGAACCAGCCGTGGTTCCCGGTGAAGGCCGCTTCCAGTTCGCCCTCGTCCTCGGGCACGCCGCGGCCCTTCTCGTAGCTGATCGAATTGCCATTACCGTCACCGTGGGTGTCGAAGTTGATCGGCCCCCCGTCGGACGACCAGGCAAACGTCGCGACGGCGCCCTCTTCCATGGTCAGCTTGTACTCGGTGCCTTCGCCCGGGGTCAGGGTGAAGCTCACCTCATCACGCCAGGTGGCCGCTGCCTCGGGAGCTTCCGAGGCCTCTTCCTGGGACGAGGAGGCGTCAGCCACCGCCTGGCTGGCCTCGGGTTGCAGCTCCTCCTGGGCAGGCGCGGAAGAGGCCACCGGGTCAGTCGCGTCGCTGGAGGCTGAGGCGGTCGCCGGTTGCTCTGGGGTTGCCTCGGGCAAGGTGTCGTCGGTGGCTTGGCTCTCTGCCACGGCCTTGGGCTCCTGCTCCGCGACGACCGGCGACGCCTCGTCCGCGGCGGCCTGTGACGCCTCCCGGTCGAGCTCGGCCTCCTCGGCCAGCTGCTGCTTGATTTCCCCCATCTCGGTCAGGCCCAGCAGGCGCCCGGCGCCGGTGGGGTCGATGGCGTACTCCGCGGGCAGCACCACGGTCACCAGCAGGGTGGCGGCCACCACAGCGGCCACCAGGGTGGAACGGATCAGCTTGCCGGTCGAGGGCAGCTCGGCACGGGTGGGTAGATCGGTGTTGTACATCGTGGACTCCCTGAATCAGGCGACGAAATAGCCGGTGAGCTGATAGCCGATCAGCACGAAGCCGGCGCACATCATGGCGACGTTGGCGGTATAGGCGTGGTGCAGGAATCCGGCGGTGCGACGCCAGAAGCCCATGACGATGAGGATGGCACTCAGGGCCAGCAGCTGGCCGATCTCCACCCCGACGTTGAACGCCAGCAGGTTGGCCAGCAGGCCGTCCGAGGCGATTTCGTACTCGATGATCTTGGTCGACAGGCCGAAGCCGTGGAAGAAGCCGAAGACCAGCGTCGCCGCCTTGGTGTTGGGCTGAACGCCGAACCAGCGCTGGTAGGCACCGAGGTTGTCCAGCGCCTTGTAGACGACGGAGAGCCCGATGATGGCATCGATGAGGTAGCTGTTGATGCCGATGTTGAAGTACACCCCCAGCAGCATGGTCGTGGAGTGACCGATGGCGAAGAGGCTGACGTAGATGGCGATGTGCTGCATCCGGTAGAGGAAGAAGATCACCCCCAGCAGAAACAGGATGTGGTCGTACCCGGTCACCATGTGCTTGGCGCCCAGGTAGACGAACGAGATCAGGTGAACGCCATAGATCTCCTGGATGTAGCCCTTGTCGCCTTCGGCGACGGCATGGGCAAGGGCATCACCGCTGGCTCCCAGGAGCATCACCAGCAGCGTAAGCAGGGTTAGGGCATGGCGTCGGGCCTTGTCAGGCACGCCGAACGCCTCCCCCATTCGGGATGGGAACATGAAACCTCCACGGGTCTGTCTTGGGTATCGGCCGTCCGGTGGGCGGCCCCGGTCATCCAGCGATGACCGGCCGTGGAGGGCGCTCCAGGCGATAGACGCGGCGCAGCGGAACGCCGTGCCGGGCACCGATCCGCAGGGCGTCACGGAAGCGCGGTGCCAGACTCACGCCTGCCGCGAGACGGTCCGCCGTCTCGTGGAAGTGATTGCCACTCTCGTGATGCAGATGGCGACCGTCCCCTTGGTCCCTGTCGTCCCTGTCGTCCATGTGGTCATGGCCATGAGCGTGCCCATGACGGTCGGCCTTTGCCTCCTGGTGCGCTTCCGCGCTCAGCGGCCCATGGGCACGCGCCTCGCCGGCACTGGTCAGGACCAGCCCGGGCAAGAACAACAGCAGCAGGAACAGGTAGCCGAGACGATGGCGCAGCCGGTGGAGCATGAATAGCCAACCAGGATGACAAGGGAAGCCGGGGCGCAGGCGCCGGGCCGCGACGGGCGGCATTGGCACGCTGCCGGCAAGAGCCTAACATCCTCCCTAGGGGGATAGGAACAACGACAGGGAGCCTAAACATGCCACCACATACTCACGAGAGCCACCCCGACATCATCAAGCGGCTCAACCGCGCCCGGGGGCACCTGCAAAGCGTCACCCAGATGATCGAGGAAGGTCGCCCCTGCCTGGACATCGCCCAGCAGCTGCATGCCGTGGAGAAGGCCATCCAGCAGGCCAAGCGCACCCTGGTGCAGGATCACATCGACCACTGCCTGGACGCGGCCATTGGTGCCAGGACGGAGGGCCAGCAGGCCCAGATCGAGGACTTCAAGGCCATCGTCCGCTACCTGTAGCGGCGTGATTGGCCCCACCGGCTCCACCCGCCCTTCCACCATCGATGACAAAGCATGCCTTGCGTGATCAGGCGTGCGCTTCGGTCACTTGCGCCGGCCACAGACGCGCGGCCAGCAGGGTGGCGGCCAGGGACAGGATGGCCAGGGCCGCGAAGGCGGACATCATGCCCAAAGTGCTTCCCAGCCAACCGGCCAGCGGATAGGCCACCAGCCAGCAGGCGTGGGAAAGCGAGAACTGGGCGGCGAACAGCGCCGGGCGCTCCTCGGCCCGGCAGGACTGCTTGAGCAGCCTGCCGGTGGGGGTCATCACCATCGAGGCCCCGGCGCCCAGCACGAACCACAGCAATAGCAGCATCACGAAGCCGGGTCCCATTAGGCCCGCCAGCAGGCTGGCACTCATCAGCAGGCCGCCCGTCAGCATCACCGGGCGCTGGTCCAGGCGCTCCAGTAGCTTGGGCAGGGTGAGGGCGACGACCATCGAGCCGCCGCCCGCCGCCGCGAAGGCGATGGCCACCTGGGTCTCCCCCAGGCCCAGCCCATGGCGCACGTAGACCACCGTATTGACGATCTGCATGGCGCCGGCCGCGGCCACCGCCATGTTGAGGGCGAGCAGCCCACGCAGACGCGGGGTGCCGAGATAGCGGCTAATGCCCTGGGTCAGCCTGGCCCAGACACCGCCGCCGGCCGTCTGCGGATGCGGCGAGGGCAGCGACACGCTGACCACCAACAGCGCCGAGAGCAGGAAAGCCGCCGCGTTCAGCACGAACAGCAGGTTGAAGGACATTACCACCAGCAGCAGGGCGGCGAGCAGCGGGCTCAGCAGGTTCTCCAGGTCATAGGCCAGGCGCGACAGGGAGAGCGCCTGGGTGTAGCGGCGCTCGTCCTCGAAGATGTCGGGAATCGTGGCCTGGAACACCGGCGTGAAGCCCGCCGAGCAGGCGTTGAGCAGGAAGATCAGCAGGTAGATCTGCCACACCTCAGTCACGAACGGCAGGCTCACCACCACCGCAGCGCGCAGCAGGTCGAGGGTGACCAGCAAGACGCGCCGTGGCAGCCGGGTGGCATAGGCGCCGACCACCGGGGCGATGCCCACGTAGGCGATCATCTTGATGGCCAGCGCCGTGCCCAGCACCTCCCCGGCGCGCTCCCCGGCCAGCTCGCTGGCCAGCAGCGCCAGGCCGACCGTGGTCAGCCCGGTGCCGATCAGGGCGATCACCTGGGCGGAGAACAGGTGGCGATAGCGACGATCCCGAAACAGCTCCATACCGCTCCTCTTGTTGACGCGGGGTGACCCGAGGCCACCAGGCATGTCAATTCATATCCCCCCCAGGGGGATATAGGAAGCCTAGTGACTGCCGACCAGGAGGACAATTGATGTTGGGCAACTCATGACGAGATCGCGCATCATGCAGAGGGGGCAACAACGCCATACCGGGCACGACACAAGGAGTGGTGCATGAAGACACTGTATCGAGCCGCCACCTCCCTGCTGGCGGTCATCGCGCTTTCAGGTTGTGCGGTCTACGCCGATGGCTACGGGTATGGAAACGGGTATCCGGGGTACGAACGCAGCCAGGGTTTACCAAGCGGCCACCTGCCACCCCCCGGGGAGTGCCGGATCTGGTACCCAGACCGGCCGGAGGGACAGCAGCCACCACCCGGCGACTGCGATGAGCTCCGTTACCAGGTTCCGCCCGGCGCACGGCTCATTCGTGGCTGATAGCAGAAAGAAAACACACCTTTTCTTTCCATAGAAAGATTTACGCAGTTCCTTTACAAAAAACCGCCCCTCCAGGGCCTCTTGGAGGGGCGGTCAAACGTGCGTAAAGAAAACGACCATATTGCATACAGCCGCTATCGGCCAGGAGCGGACATTGAGGTTTTCCTGATGTATAATGCCTCATTATCCGTCACTTTCCGCACGATACATTGCCTGAGCAAGCATAGAACTAATGGTTGTTTCACCCTCGGGGGTTCTTACCAAGTCGGGACTGTAATCGTCGTTTTGGTACATTGCCCATTCAGCTTCAATGAGCTTTTCTTCGAAGTAGTTGAGGTTCAAATTGAGCCAATTTTGTAGCTGCTGAAAATTATGTACAACTGGTTGACCTTGCTGTTCCTTCTGATGACTTTCAATTACTATCGGGTAGCGAAAATCTTCTGCTGCCATAATAGCTTTTCTCGCTGCCGCTAAGATCAATTGCCCAGAAAAGTTCATAGAATAATCCCAAACATCTTCTCGGAGCCCATACTTGATTCTTAGGCTCTTTGAGTGCGACCAATAGCGGTCTTCAAGTAAGTAGAGTCTCTTGCTGTACATTTTGATTATTTCACCCTCAACCATATCCTTAGTTTCAGACTTTAACTCTTCAAAAGTTTTTAGATTTACATTGCTACTTTGTGCTGCCTCAGTAGCCCCTGATTGAAACCCTTTCTTTGAAACAATAAACCCACGGTCAGCACCAATATCATCTACGATTGCTCTTAAAGCCAGAACATGAGATTTATTTACTTTGCTATTCCAAAACTTAGCCTCGACAACCCAAGTAATATCTTGACCTAAAAACTTGGTTCTAACCAAAATATCAACATCATGGTTAGTCCTAACACCTTCAACTGTTACATTAGTCTGAGCATCGGCTCCTAACGCACGGAAGTGTTCGCAAATAACTTCTTGAAATTGATACCAGTCCATATCTTCTTGCTTCATTTTTACCTCGGATGGCTAACGTCCCGGAATTCTGCTGCGCAGCCTGTCCGGACACCAGCGTAATGTACCTACTACTTAAGCCGTGCCAGCAGCAATTCCTTGTTAGAAGGCATCACCCGCATGGTCACACACCAAGCTACTCCAGGAGCGGGGAGAGGCTGCCAACGACTCTTTCAACCTCCTGCACGAAGCCCGACACCAGTCCGGTGACTGCCTCGCCCTCCGCCACCTCAGGCTCGTTCAAGACCACGGTGAACCTGAACTGGAGCTCTGGGTTCGGCTCCTCGTCAGGGGCGCCTCGATAGAGCTCGAACCCGGGACTGAGCGGAAAGCCCTTATCTGCGGGGTTTAGGAAGAGATCCATGCCCTTCATCGCCTGCACGGCTTCTGCCGGAAACGCGTCGCCGACATGCACAGAGAGAAGCTGGCCGAGGTGTATTCCCGCGGCCTGTGAGCCGACCGTGAACAGGATGCGGTGCTTCTCGATGTTGTTGAGGCGATGGAGCTTCCAGAGAGTGTCATTACCACCCCGGAACGGATGCAGGTCATCCACCGCCGCGATCATCTCCGGAGAAGCACCCTGCAGCTTGGACGCCTTCGTTGCCTCGTACTTCTCTTCACTGTCGGCGATCGGGAAATAGATGCGCCGAGGCTGGGGCGGATGGTCATCAGTGGCTCGGCAGACGAGCTGGTAGGCTAGGTGGTCGAGTCCGCTCACCAGGTTCTGAATCGCGTCGCCTGCCAGCAACGGTATGCCGTCGGGAGCTTCCGCGACGTCCTCAAGGAAGTAGATGAGTCGTCGTTCCTCGTCACGTTTGATGCCAACCCGGTAGGGTTGCGTCTGGAGGAAGCCAGCGACGCTCGACTCAAGGTCGACTGCATGCGTCTTGGCCCGTTCAAGCTTGAGGGTGACATGCCTCGAACGTCTTTCATAGGACATGAGCGCTCACCATTCGGACTAGTACTTCGATGCCTTCTAACTGTTCAACACGATCTAGGTGCCCGCTGCCTATGCCGCCACGGCCGCTTCGGGTCGTCAACTGCCTCATCAGGCTCATCAGCATAGACTAAAGTTCTTCACTCGGCCAAAAGCAGACAATCAGTAAGCTCTGATGTAACGCCGCGCTCTGCGGCAAATTTGGAGCGCAGCGCAAAATTTGTCCGACAGCAGTGCATTGTTAGGCAAATGACCTGCCGCACATGAAATAATTGCCGCCGCATCACAAGCCAAAAAACATTCTGCGCGCATCATCTTTGTGAAGATCATGTTTTGCTATATGGTAGTTTTTAGGTATCACATTGCCTGAGAACAATTTAAAAGGAAGCTCATCTATACAAATCTCTGCCACAACTCCGCTAAAGTCTTTTTCGTAGCAATCTTGAAGAACCTTTAAATTTGTCGATGGAAAGCTATCTTTAAACTCTTTATTAAACTCTGGATAGAAATATCGTATTAACGATGCTTCATACAATGTTATGCGCTCTTGCTCCGTTGTGTTAAACAACTTATCTAGCCCCGACCTAATTCTTGCCGGCCCTTCATCTGTATTTCTAGCGAAAGGGTTCATCATAGTAAACAATTGGCTATTTGGCTGTATTGCCAACAACAACAATGACAATCGATAGCCTTCAGGGATACCTTTCAGTGATATTTTCTGTAGCGTTTCATGTTTAAGAAGGCGATCAATGGCGTTTCTTGATCCGTCTTTACCATATGCTTGGCCAATATATTTAACTTCAAAATTAACGGAACTTGTTTGTTCTGAAAGCTTTGCCTGAATATAGCTTTCATCTGGCCAGGAGCGATGACCATTCGAATCTTCTATATAAAGAAGATCTCCTTCGGCTTTCAAGTCAAACCCCTCTGGAAGCTCGAATAACAAAGAAACATCCTTACCCGCAACCTTGAACATAAGGGTTAACAAATCGCTTTCTTGTTTAGCGTCAACAAGATCAATGATTGGGGTAAGACCAATAAGGTAGATATGACACGTCTCAACAACCTCCATGAGAGGCTTTAGCGCCTCCTTATCGTATATGCACTCTGCCGGGATTGTACAATAACTTACAGCGTACATGCTCAAAGAGTGCTCGACATCAAAGAGCTTATCTGCCATTAACTTCTCGATTTCACGCTTTTCTGCCATTGCAAGAGCCTTTGGTTATTTTTGCGTATCCAATTTCGGGCTAATCGGCGAATGCCTGCTCACCGCTCATAGCCCACGTCCTTCGCCTAACACCAGAGCGCACCGGCGCACTTTAGTGCGTCCGCGTGGCGCGACTTGTTATGCTTTGCATTGCCATTTAACTATCTTTCCCTGAACTTTCTAATATCAACTTGCCTATCCACCAAATTGATTGTCCATAATTCGAGATTAGTTGCTCACCCTGCCTTAAACAAGACTGGCTTTCGTCAATGCCTACAAGTTTCAAAGCATCTGCGATCTTTGAGCTGGTGGGATGGGCATCACCAATTCGCATGTCATATGCGCCAACAATTGGGCTGAATACTTGATGAGCTTTCTCATCCCCTACCCTCTGAGCTAGAATGTTTTGAAGTAGCTTATTCGAACCAAGCTTGTCCTTGTCAGGATGTGTTGAAAGCTTGCGGAGATCTCGAACATTGAGTCGATCTGAAAAAATTCGGACGAGTTCTTTGGCGAGTCTGAGTAAAGATGCCTGGTCTCTGCTCGCAAAGCGGGATATGTGCTGCATAGCTGCAGGAGCATCTAAGGCATGAGAGAAAAGGGTAACGCCATACTCTTGACGAAATACGCCTTCGAGCATGTCCATCACTTTAAACAAAAGATCCTCTACAGCGTGAGTAGGTGCTGGTTGAACCTTTACTTGAGCGGCCAATAGTTCATTTGACACCTTGCCATCCGGAACAACGTTATGAGCAGCCCAAACATGCTGTTCCCATGGTGTTAGTCGAGTAACGTCATAAGCATATACGGTGATTAAATCCGAAGAGTTAATCCCAAAATGTATGACATACCCAGAGGTGGACCGAATTCCTCCTGTTTCTGCGGTATACCATTGCAGAGAGAACCCGCGAAAACCAAGAAGCTCGTTTACTAGGCTTGAGCGAAACCACAGCCAACGCCCTACATCTTCACTATTTAAGCTAGCAGATGCCATGCGCGCCCCGTCAGTTTCTACAATGAATTGAGGTAAATTTGTATCTTCATCCCCTCTGACCCTTTTACTTTGTCCGTGGTGCTCAACCCATTCATCTCGCCAAAACTCGCCCTCTACCCGTATTCCTCCAAAGCCACTCCGATGGCCCTGCGACCGCTCATAACCGGTATTATCATCCCTTTCCGGCCCCATAACCGGGGCATCTTCGTCCTCATCGACATCAGTTCGCCAAGTCCGGAATACAGCCCAACTTCCTCCGAAAACATCATCCAAACTGCGAATTAATAGTTCAAACCGACCGCCATCTCTTTGTTCTTGGCAATCCACTAGATCACAGTACTCACTGTCTTCAACAGAACCAACATTTTCCACTCTTTGGCGATAACATGAGAGCCGCAGTGATAGATTCCTTGCTGCTAAATAATCAAGAAGAAACTCCCGCTTAATTTCAATAAGAGTCTGCTCGCCGCTTTCACCAAGAACCTCTCGAGCAACCACAACGAAATTTTCTTCAGGCCTTACCCAGTTTGTTCCCTCTTTTATTAATCGAAGCGCAACCACTAGGTCAGGATTCAAGACCCAATAGCTTCCGCCTACTACTGGCTGGGGGTGCTCGAATACTAGATGGGTCCCAATCGGTTCCTTTTCGTTGTATTGGTATTGATCAATCGAAGCATAGTGACCATCCTCATAGGCGTAGGGTTGGACACTGCAACCAATTCCAATGTCGATCCAGCTAAGCTGCTCCGCAATTTCTCTATGTTCAGGCGGGAAAGCTACAGAGCCGCATCCGAAGTATTCACTGACGTAGCCAATATTCCGGACTTCACCTTGTTCGTTATTGATGGATGCCCTCAAAGGGACCCAGGTAGCCCTAGAGAAAACTCGGCGAGTCTCTTTCTTTTGAAGAATCCAGTCCTTCTTACTCATAAATCAAAATCTTCCTTGAGCATAACATAGATTAGGCAGTATGCTCTAATATTCGATGAACACGCACGCACGTTCAACAATGTTATCTAGCGCGCCATGCATGGCCTAACCTATTGAAACCCCAAAATGTTAAGCACCATTCGGCGGTATAACACCAATCATCGTGTCGGCTACCTAACATTGATGAGCGTACCTGCAGCCTTTGTCGGCACGACCTCTTTGGGTCGCTAACTGCCCCACAGCAACATCACTATATACTAAAGCTTACCATTCAGCCAGAAGCTGAATTTCAGCCAAAATCAATATAACGCCGACAGCAGGATCTCCAGACGCGTAGCGAAATATTTTACCACGCCTAGCATTGGCAGCATTCATTTCACGTAATCACTATGGATAAAGCCCCATAAGAATCTATCTTTCTCGAACTGGAACACGTGCCAATATATTCCATCACCCTTTAACCCTTCAACACGGTAATCGGTATCTATTCGAGTCATTTCATTTGGTGTGCGACCTGTCTCCTCTGAACTTTTATCTGCCTTCTTGTAAATGGGCACGTTTTCTTGAGAAAGCTCTAAGTAATATTTCTTCCGCTCAGTCCATTGTGTTGCCTGCCTAGTTCGATGAATGGATAGGATAACGTCAAGCGCAGCCGAAAATATATATTCGACCTTGTCAGCTAGTATGTCTTCATCCAACTTGGAAAAATCGTGCTTTACAATCCAGTCCCCATCTTGTGTTTTGTACACTGCTGGGGTCAATCGCCATACATTCCAAAAAGCAGTATTGTCGGCCCCTTGCGTAAGCAACTTCTCATTAACATTGCTATGATCGTATACTATAAAGTCTGTTGGGTCTGTAACATTCTCATCAACATACTGTTTGTTTCGAGCGTAATAAGGAGCATTTGTATATCCGCCTAACAACCCAACGGGCTGGCCGTCTTTATATGCAGAAATATCATACAGGCTTTCGATTTCTAAATAAATTGCTTTTCGGCAAGAAATTGCGCACGTTTCAAACTCGCCAGACTCGAGGGCGCTTTTAGCTTCAAGAAGCACATCCTTTGTTTCACCATCTTTAAGTAAATCTATCGCACTTACGGTCGAAAAAGATGCACCTAATATAGAGCTTGAAACTTCTTCAAAGAATTCCTTTGCAGCTAGTGATAGTCGGAGGCACTCATCTCTTGCTGGCTGTATTCCGTGGTGCTTGGAATCAACTCTAACTCTATTCAACCGAAGCAACCTACTTTTAAACGGCAACTCTTTAGGTGAAATTTTTTCGTTTATTTTGACGAAATATTTGTCGAACTTGGTGTTTTGATCTACTTCTGCTCCAACATAATCAGAAATGCCTACCAAAAAAGCTTCGACGGCGTCTTGGAACAAATTTACAGCAGAAAACAAGTGCATATCGTTCGCAGTTCTTGAGCTGGCGATACCTAACTCATAAAGATGCCTGGCTAATATGATTCGTCGAACTATTTCAATATCCATTCACTTCTACTCAGCAGGATAACAGTTATTAGAGCAAGAATCCTATTATTGACTAATAGAGTCAACTCGTTAAACTAAATAATCGCCACTGACGTCTCTTAACATTGAGCATACCTTGGCAGCCTCTCCTTAATAAACGTGCCCGCAGAATTACCCGGCATGTCCGCTTTGGGTCGATGGCTGACTTTCTCTATCACTCGGAGACTTCATCACATTCTGCCTTTAACTGGTCTAAGTGCCCACCATTTTGCAGTAGTTCAAGAACTTCACAGCCGGCAGAAAATATTAATTCCCGTTGCTCCTCCATTGTTTTGGAACCTCGAAGGACTTCGAGTAGAGGCGTTTCAAGATAGAGTGGGTGATAAGTGTTTGGCTGAGGCTCTGCCCCATGGTCGTAGAATGTCCATCGGCTACCTTGGGTCATTTCACACAGCATGGATTTTAGCTGCCGATAACTGTGCATGGATGGATAGTACCGGCTCAACCCATTGCTTAAGTCGAGTATCAACTGCAATTTAATGCTGTCTTCGATGCGATGATTGATCAGGTGGTCGCTTCCGTCGAGCACGCACCCGATAAAGATGCCTGGACTCCATGCGCGCTTGGCATCGGTCCGGTGAAACTCGATGCCAACTCGCCCCCAACGCATGCGCTTCATCTCGGGTTGGTAGGCACCATCTATTGGCCAGCCATATGCGACGAAGGGGGTAAAGGCCTGTTCCAGTTGTTGGGGTAGCTTGCCCGCGGTGGGAAAGTGACGGATTGCCTCGTGGGCGACAGGCGCCGATGGCTGAAGGCCTTCGTGAGCTAGCAAAGCGAGGAAGCTCTCAATGTGGAAGCGCTCTGTTGCTTCACTCACCCTACCGAGGTAATGCTCCAAGGTTTTGTAGATGTCACTCCAGCAGAGGTTGGCATCGGCTTCTCTACTGTGCTGATGGCGGCTGGCTGTGATGGCCACGACGCACACTGACGCGTCAGGAAAAGCCTGCTGAGCCAATGTTCGGTAGTCCTTGATCTGCGTATCACCCAGTCCTGACCAGACCTTATGCTCGAAGATGATTGCCATGCCTGGCCACATAGCCTGCATATCTGGTCGCCGGCTTCCCAATTGAGCTTGGGTGTTCCATTCGATCTCTTCGCTGTCGCGAGGCAGGTCGAAGCCTTCCCTCTCGGGCATAGCGCGCTGAAGTTGAGTCAGCACTGCCTCACTGATGCCGTTGCCATTGCGCAACAGCCATGCGAACACTTCGGTGATGAAGTTTTCAAGGGAGTCCCTGCCCTCGCGAGGGCGGTATTGGCGAAGGCTGACCAGCAGGCTGCTATCCAT
The DNA here is from genome assembly GCF_030010555.1 of Halomonas rhizosphaerae. Taxonomy (GTDB): domain Bacteria; phylum Pseudomonadota; class Gammaproteobacteria; order Pseudomonadales; family Halomonadaceae; genus Halomonas; species Halomonas rhizosphaerae. Next base: position 78,035 of record NZ_JASCQP010000023.1, on the reverse strand, counting down.
TGCGTGTTTCCTGTCCAGCGTGTGCCTGCCGGTTGAAGTGCTGTCTTGTCTCGGCAGGAGATGAGACCAGCCTAGCACAGGATGCTTAGCCTGCTCGGGTAGCGTAAGCTTAGGTAACTAACGCTGCCCACCCTCCATCGACGAGCAGGATGCCGCCACATGGACAAGAAGGCCTTCAGCGAACGGGATATCTGCTCGAAGTTCATCACGCCGGCGTTAGAGCGCGCCGGCTGGGACATCCAGACCCAGGTGCGCGAGGAGGTGTCGTTCACCAATGGCCGCATCATCGTGCGCGGGCGGCTGCACACCCGTGGCAAGCGGCGGCGTGCCGACTACGTTCTCAGCTTCCAGAAGAACCAGCCCATCGCGGTGATCGAGGCCAAGGACAACAAGCACGGCCTCGGCGATGGCATGCAGCAGGGCTTGGCCTACAGCGATGCCCTGGACGTGCCCTTCGTGTTCTCAAGCAACGGCGACGGCTTCCTGTTCCACGACCGCACCGGGCTGGGCAGCCAGACCGAGACCACGCTTGGCCTGGACGATTTCCCTTCGCCCGCGGTGCTCTGGGAGCGTTACTGCCAGTACAAGGGCATCGGCCCGGCCGCACGCCCGGTGGTGGAGCAGCCCTTCTTCGATGACGGCAGCGGGCGAACCCCGCGCTACTACCAGACGGTGGCCATCAACCGCACCGTGGAGGCGGTGGCTCGCGGCCAGGACCGCATCCTGCTGGTGATGGCCACCGGCACCGGCAAGACCTTCACCGCCTTCCAGATCATCTGGCGGCTATGGAAGGCCAAGCAGAAGAAACGCATCCTCTTCCTCGCCGACCGCAACATCCTGGTCGACCAGACCAAGAACAACGACTTCAAGCCGTTCGGCCAGGCGATGACCAAGGTCACCAATCGCACGGTGGACCCGTCCTACGAGATCTACCTCTCGCTCTACCAGGCGGTGACGGGCAGCGAGGACGAGAAGAACATCTACAAGCAGTTCTCGCCGGACTTCTTCGACCTAGTGGTGATCGACGAATGCCACCGCGGCAGCGCCGCCGTGGACTCCGCCTGGCGCGCGATCCTCGAGTACTTCTCCGCGGCCACCCATATCGGCCTGACCGCCACACCCAAGGAGACCAAGGAGGTCTCGAACATCGATTACTTCGGCGAGCCGGTCTACACCTACTCGCTCAAGCAGGGCATCGAGGATGGCTTCCTCGCCCCCTACAAGGTGGTCCGGGTGGACATCGACCGTGACCTGCAGGGCTGGCGGCCGAGCAAGGGACAGCTCGACGCCCTCGGCCAGGAGATCGAGGACCGCATCTACAACCAGAAGGACTTCGACAAGCACCTGGTGCTCAAGAAGCGTACCGAGCTGGTGGCCCGCAAGGTCACGGAGTTCCTGGAGAACAGCGACCCTTACCAGAAGACCATCGTCTTCTGCGAGGACATCGACCACGCCGAGCGCATGCGCCAGGCGCTGGTGAACATGAATCCCAAGCGGGTCGCCGAGAACCGCAAGTATGTGATGCGCATCACCGGTGACGAGAATGAAGGCAAGGCTGAGCTCGACAACTTCATCAACCCGGAAGCGCGCTATCCGGTCATCGCCACCACCAGCAAGCTGATGACCACCGGCGTCGACGCCCAGACCTGCAAGCTGATCGTGCTCGACCAGCGCATCCAGTCGATGACCGAGTTCAAGCAGATCATCGGTCGCGGCACCCGCATCAACGACGACTACCACAAGCACTGGTTCACCATTCTCGACTTCAAGAAGGCCACCGAGCTGTTCGCCGACCCCGACTTCGACGGCGAGCCGGTCAAGGTCTATGAGCCCAAGGGCGACGACGCCTCCATCGTGCCGGATGACGAGACCGCCGACGACGCGCACCCCGACGCCGGCGAGCCGGCCTGTGGGGTCGACGAGGCGGAAGTCGGTTACGAGATCGAGCCCGGCGAGACCTGGCAGACCGACGACCCCTTCACCGGGGCCGACCTTGCTGGTGACGAGCAAGCCGGCAAGCGCGTGAAGTACGTGGTCGACGACGTCGAGGTCAGCGTGGTGGCCGAGCGGGTGCAGTACCTGGGCCCGGACGGCAAGCTGATCACCGAGAGCCTGCGCGACTACACCCGCAAGAAGGTGAAGGAGCAGTTCGCTTCCCTGGATGACTTCCTACGACGCTGGCAGGATGCCGAGCGCAAGCAGGCGATCCTCGAAGAGCTCGAGGAGAACGGCGTCTTCTGGGAAGACCTGACCAAGGACCTTGGCGACACGCTCGGTGACGAGCCCGACCCCTTCGACGTTATCTGCCACATCGCCTTCGACCGTCCACCGCTGACCCGCCGCGAGCGTGCCGCGCAGGTGAGGAAACGCGATATCTTTAACCGATATGAAGGCCAGGCCCGCCAGGTGCTGGAATCGCTGGTCGACAAGTATGCCGATGCCGGCATCGCGCCCATCGAGGACCCCAAGGTGCTCACCCTGGCGCCCTTCAGCGAGATCGGCGCCCCCATGGAGCTGGTCCAGGCCTTCGGCGGCAAGCCCGGCTATACCCGCGCGGTCCACGAACTGGAAGACGCCCTTTACCAGTCCGGCAGCTGATCGCGGTTATCCTATGCACACCCTGATGCCGGCCGCCCTCTATGGGTGAGCCGGCGTCATCGCAACGAACACCAAGGAAGCTCTCGACTCATGGCCATCAGCACCACCATCAAATCTATCCAGGACATCATGCGCAAGGACGTCGGCGTGGACGGGGATGCCCAGCGTATCGGCCAGCTGGTCTGGATGCTGTTCCTGAAGATCTTCGACGACCGGGAGCAGGAGTGGGAGATGTTCGACGACGCCTACCGCTCGCCGATTCCCGAGCCGCTACGCTGGCGCAACTGGGCCGCCGACCCGGAGGGCATGACCGGCGACGAGCTCAAGGAGTTCGTCGACACCATGCTCTTCCCCGGCCTGCAGCAGCTGCAGGCCCGCGGCGACGACTATCGCGGCGTGGTGATCCGCAACGTCTTCGAGGACGCCTACAACTACATGAAATCCGGCCAGCTGATGCGCCAGGTCATCAACAAGCTGCAGGACGGCGTGAACTTCAACAAGGCCAGCGAGCGCCATGAGCTGGGCGACATGTACGAGCAGATCCTCAAGGACCTGCAGAGCGCCGGCAATGCCGGCGAGTTCTACACCCCGCGGGCGGTGACCCGGTTCATGGTCGACCGGGTCGGCCCCAAGCTCGACGAGAGCGTGATGGACCCGGCCTGCGGCACCGGCGGCTTCCTCACCTGCACCATCGATCACAAGCGCAAGCACTACGTGACGACGCCGGAGGACGAGCAGACCCTCCAGCGCACCATCCACGGAGTGGAAAAGAAGCCGCTGCCCCACCTGCTGGCCACCACCAACCTGATCCTCCACGGCATCGAGGTGCCCGACCAGGTCAAGCACGACAACACCCTGGCGCGCCCGCTGATCAGCTGGGGACTGCGGGAGCGGGTCGACGTCATCGTCGCCAACCCACCCTTCGGCGGCATGGAGGAGGACGGCATCGAAACCAACTTCCCCCAGGCCTTCCGCACCCGAGAGACTGCCGACCTGTTCATGACGCTTTTCATTCACTTGCTGAAGGACGGTGGCCGGGCCGCGGTGGTGCTGCCGGACGGCTTCCTGTTCGGCGAGGGCATGAAGACGCGCCTCAAGGAGAAGCTGCTCAGCGAGTGCAACCTGCACACCATCGTCCGGCTGCCCAACGGCGTGTTCAATCCCTACACCGGCATCAAGACCAACCTGCTGTTCTTCACCAAGGGCCGGCCCACCGAGGTAGTGTGGTATTACGAGCACCCCTACCCCGAGGGCGTGAAGAACTACAGCAAGACTCGCCCCATGAAGGTCGAGGAGTTCCAGGCCGAGATCGACTGGTGGGGTGACGAGAGCGACGGCTTCGTCGCCCGGGAAGAAACCCATCAGGCCTGGCGGGTGCCCATCGAGGAGATCAAGGCGCGCCACTACAACCTGGATATCAAGAACCCCTGGCAGGGCGAACAAGTCAGCCACGACCCGGACGAACTGCTGGCGCAATATGCCCAGCAGCAGGCCGAGATCCAGGAGCTTTGCGACCAGCTCAAGCAGATCCTCGGCGATGCGCTGGGCCACTCTGTTCAGGACCTGACCACTCAGGAAGCTCCTCACAAAGAGGAGGAGCAGGCATGAGCGCACGGGAACTGATCACCGAGCACCTCGACCTCTGGACCGGCGCCGTCACCCACAAGAGCAGCGTCGGCCGGGGCAGCAACGGAAAGATCGAACTCACCGGTATCAAGAAGCTGCGCGAGCTGATCCTAGAGCTGGCCGTGCGCGGCAAGCTTGTGGAACAAGATCCTCGCGACGAACCCGCCAGTGTGCTGCTTGAACGCATCGCCGAGGAAAAGGCGCGGCTGGTTAAAGAAGGAAAGATCAAGAAGCCCAAGAAGCCGCCGGAGATTACGGAGGAAGAGAAGCCATTTGAGCTGCCGAAAGGGTGGCAATGGGCAAGGCTGTCCGATGTTCTTCGCGTTATAAATGGCCGAGCCTACAAGAAGCATGAAATGCTTCAAGACGGCACCCCACTGTTGCGGGTTGGAAATCTCTTCACTTCCAATGAGTGGTACTACTCAGACTTGCAGCTTGAGGATGACAAATACATTGATCACGGCGACCTGATCTATGCTTGGTCAGCCTCATTTGGCCCTTTCATCTGGGATGGCGGGCGAGCCATCTACCACTACCACATCTGGAAGCTTGAGCTATTCGACTATCTATCCACTAGCAAGCACTTTCTTTACAACTACCTGAAGGCGGTAACTGAGGAAATAAAATCCTCCGGAAGTGGTATAGCCATGATCCATATGACGAAGGCAAAGATGGATGAACTGGTTGTGCCTTTGCCTCCTTTGGAAGAGCAGCTGCGCATCGTCGAGAAAGTCGATGAGCTAATGGCCCTCTGCAACCGACTGGAGCAGCAGGTCGGCGACCAGCTGGAAGCCCATGAGGTGCTGGTCGATACCCTCCTAGGTGTACTGACCTGCTCCAAGGATCCCGCTGAGCTGGCCGAGAGCTGGGCCCGTATCGCTAAGCATTTCGATAAACTCTTCACCACCGAAGACAGCATCGAAAAGCTCAAGCAGACTATTCTTCAACTGGCGGTGATGGGCCGACTGGTGGCGCAAGATCCTAACGACGAACCGGCCAGCGTGCTGCTGGAGAAAATCGCTGAGGAAAAAACGCGGCTGGTCAAAGAAGGAAAGATCAAGAAGTCGAAGGAGCTGCCGGAGAATACCGATGAAGAGAAACCGTTTGGGCTGCCAGAAGGCTGGGAGTGGACAAGACTCTCAGATGTTCTTAGGGTTATCAATGGTCGGGCCTATAAGAAGCATGAAATGCTTCAAGAGGGCACGCCGCTTCTGCGCGTAGGCAACTTATTCACATCTAACGAGTGGTACTACTCAGATCTTGAACTTGATGATGATAAGTACATCGATCATGGCGACTTAATCTACGCCTGGTCCGCATCTTTTGGCCCATTCATTTGGGATGGTGAGCGAGCCATATACCATTACCATATCTGGAAGCTAGACCTGTACGATAATTCTATAACTGATAAAAAATTTATCTACAACTACCTGAAATCTGTTACAGAAAAAATCAAGGCTTCTGGTAATGGAATTGCCATGATTCACATGACGAAAGCCAAGATGGAAGAGATCATTGTTCCTTTTCCACCTTTAAAAGAGCAACAACGCATTGTCGAAAAAATCGATGAACTTATGGCCCTCTGCAATCAGCTCAAAACCAACCTGGGCAAGGCCGGCGAGACCCGCGTCCACCTGGCAGACGCAGTGGTAGAAAACTTCGTTCAATAAAATAAAATTAACACCTCAGACATGCCCATCATGGAGGATGACAGAGATGAAGCAGGGAAAAGAGCCAACTTTGCAGATGCTAAAGGAAGGTACACTGGTAAAGCATGGAACAACCAGTCGCTCGTTGCAGGGTATCATTGATCAGGGAATACGCCCCAGAGCACACAACTATTATTACCGTAGTGTCGTTGAGCAAACACCGGTAGCCGAACAGGCAGTGTATGTAGGTAAGAATATGGCCTATTGTGCTGCCATGCTGAGCTTTATGGATCTTGTGATGGCAGATGAAATAAAGCCTTCACCGAAGAAGAAAAGCGCCATCCCAATTGTGCTCAATATCCGGTTGGGGGATGACTGCTTGGTAGTGGCGGACGAAGATTTCGTACTTTTGGATCAATATGATCAGCATGGCAATGTTCGGCTGACGCAGAAGTATATTGATGAACTCACAACGTCAGTACGTGAGGAAGGAATAAGAACTTGGGAAGAGTATGGCACTGTTGGGGTGGTCCGGCCAGATGGCATCCCCGCCGCTTGGATAGAAAGCTTTGAACATCCCAGGCTGAAACTAGAAACAAGCCCAGACATTTTCAGTGATATTGAATTGATGTTGCTTGGCTATCGACAGCAACAGGATGGGCTTTCATTGAAAGAAATCTCAGGAAAGATTCATGAATTTGACATACAAGGTGAATCGTTTTCTCAGCGCCATATCTTAACCCCTGAGGGGGTTGAAGCTTACAAGTCCCAAGAGACCCTGAAAAACATTCATGAACGACAACGTTATTGTCGTGAGTTAAGAAGAGCATTGTTCAATTTGGGAACACAAAAACATGGCCTTCCTTTCCACTGATGTTCTGCCGGAACGATGCATGGTGAGAGGGCCATTATAACCACAGTGTTAAAAATCCCACCTCGGCTCTTAAGAGTCAAGAGAGGGGGAGCGTGTTTGGGACTGCAAGCCAGGCATTGCAACGGACGCGGAGACGTTATTCTCTATCAAGCTCAAAGGGAGGTCCCTTTATGGCGCCGAACAAGGAATCTAGAAGCTGGTCGACGGACTGCAGAAGCTTCTTCGGCCCATGGGCCTCGCCGACGAGGGGCTGCTGGAAGAGCAGGTTATGTAGCTCGTATCAAGCTTCATCCGTTATTGGGCCTCTGCCTGCGGAGTAGCTACTCCCAGCAATGAGCAGGATTTATGCGTAAATGATATATAAAATCATAACTTTATAACCAAAAAACACATTCCCATTACGGGAACATCGTGTACAATTACCCAAAAGGGAAATTCTGGGCACTATGAAAATCTTAGGACGTGACAAAATCTACCAGTGCATCCAGAAGCACGCATCCTCAAAAAAAGCGTTGAATGCTTGGTTCATGGAGACCGAGCATGCGAAATGGAAAAATCCTCAAGACATTAAAAATCGTTACCGCAGCGCAGATTTTTTATCAGGAAACAGAGTTATTTTTAATATAAAAGGAAACGACTTCAGGCTTGTCGTACAGGTACGCTATCAGAGCGGAATTGTCGTTGTAGAGTGGGTTGGAACACACGCTGATTATGACAAGAAGCGTTTTTAAGGTGCAAGATTATGGATCACATAAAAATCATCAAGTCGCAGGAAGAGCATGAGAAAGCATTAGAGCGAGTCATTGCTCTAATGGAGTCTGACCCGCTCCCCGGTTCTCGAGAAGCGGACGAGCTTGATGTGCTTGCACTTCTTATTGAGCGCTATGAAGAAGAAAATTTCCCGATGGATATCCCGGATCCGGTTGATGCCATTAAATTCAGGATGGAGCAGCAGGGATTACGGAATAAAGACCTAATTCCATACATAGGTTCTGCTCCCAAAGTGACGGAGGTTTTAAATAAAGACAGAAACCTTAGCTTGAATATGATACGCAGACTTAGCGCGGGGCTTGGTATACCTGCCGAGGTTCTTATTCAGGATCCGATACAAAAATCTGCTGACCAGCAAGATATCGACTGGCAGGCATTCCCGCTGAGTGAAATGAGAAAACGTGGTTACTTTGAGGGCTTCACAGGAAGCCTACAAGAGCTAAAAGAATATGCCCCGGAGTGGATGGGTAAGCTATTTTCTAGTATCCCTGGAGGCTACTCACTGCAACCCGCTATGCTAAGAAGCAGCGCCCACCTTAGGTCTAATGACAAGGAGACTGACAGATACGCCCTCTGGGCCTGGCAAGCGCGGGTGCTTCAATTAGCACAAGAACAGTGTTTGCCATGCATTTATAAAAAAGGGACTGTTAATTTTCAGTGGATGAGAAGCTTAGCTCAACTTTCATGGTCTGAACAAGGCCCCTTACTGGCCATCGAATACCTAAATCGAAGTGGAATACACTTAGTTATCGAGCCGCACCTTCCAAAAACTTATCTTGATGGTGCTGTATGTATAGCTCCTAACGGAAATCCGGTGGTGGCACTGACACTCAGATACGACAAACTAGATAACTTCTGGTTCACATTGATGCACGAGCTTGCGCATATTGCATTGCATCTCGATGGTTCTGAGACTTGGTTCATAGATGATTTGGATTCATTAGGTTCTGATAATTTGGAGCATGAAGCTGACTCACTTGCTCAGAATGCCCTGATTCCAGAAGATGCCCTAAAAGACATCAATCCAGGTGATTCTGGCTCAGTTAATGACTTGGCGCGTAAGCTTAATATTTCTAGCTGCATTATAGCTGGGCGACTTAGGCACGAAGCTAACGACCATAAGTTGTTCGGCAGGCTTTTTAGGGAAAAAATCAAGTGTGCATTAAACAGGTTGGCTACGAAGTAGAATGGTTCCTTAACCTCTGATACCACAGCAGAATTAAAATAAAGGTAGTCCATGGCCATCGAATAAGGGATCTGGAAGCTATCGGATAGCACGGGCAAACGGCCCCAGAAGCTGCGTCCTGCGGGGCTAGCCGACGAGGGGCTGCTGGAAGAGCTGATCATGCAGGACGTCGCGATCCTCAATCGCGACTGGCTGCTGATCGGCCGTCAGGTGCGCACTGCCATCGGCAAGTTGATCGACCTGCTGGCCATCGACTATGCCTCCTGGATGGTCACCCTGGCCGACTACCAGCTGGAGGATATCTACCAAGAGTTCGCCGAGCGTTACGACCGCCCCCAAGCCACCTTGGGCAAGGCCTTCGCGAACAAGTTCGGCATTGACCTAGATGCCGTCACCCTCAATGAGAACCACAAATTAGTGGTGGTTGCCACCCAGCTCAGTGCCAGCAGCGAACGCATAAACAACTACCTCACTCAGCACGCCCAGCTGTCGATCAACGCCATGTACTTCAGCGCTTTCGAGGATGTCGGCAGCCGCTAACTCAGTCGCGCCTGGATGATCAACCCGGACGAGCCTAGCCAGCCCGTGGTCCGCAAGGCCAAGAAGGAGCCCTGGAACGGCGAGTTCTACGCCTCTTTCAGTCCCGATTACCTGTGGGAAGATACCCGTCGCCTTGGCTTCCTTACGCTCAGCGGGGTAACGCACGTTGATCACCTCTCAATCGGTTAAGGTGACAACTACGTTGACGGATAGGGGCGGCGCGGCGTGGTATTCCAAGACGCTCACCATGCTTTCAGAAGGTGACCCCGTCTGGGTCAATCTCCCCAAGACCGGCTACGTAGGCGTGGGCGAGGTGGTCGGCGAGCGCTGCCGCGCGGACGAATACAGTTTCGACACCCCGGAGGGACCCAGAACTCTCCTAAAGATGACGCTGATCGAAGGCTACTCGCAGACCGGCCCGGCTAAGGGGATGACGATGAGGCCGTGTACCTGGTCCCGCTTCGCTGGCTGCATACCGTCGGCCGCAAGGAGGCCTTCAGCGCAGTGGGTTTGTTCGGCAACCAGAACACCGTCTGCAGGCCCACCACGCCTAAGTGGTCACATACCGTGGAGCGCCAGAAGCAGATGTGGTGCATCAGAGACTAGCGCGCTTGAGAATTGCGACCGATCAGCTCGTGCCTGAAAGAGCATAGGTTTCTTACACACTAAGATTACACAGTATGTAAATGCTATAGATTTTAAAAAGCCCCGCAAAAGCAGGGCTATAATTCACTCACTCACTTACTTACATAGAATTTGCTATAAAGAACCTCGAGGCGGGCTCTGGGGGCGGCATGGGCAGCGGACCTTACTTCTTGCCGGCGCGCTTGCGCTCGTTCTCGGTCAGGTGCTTCTTGCGCAGGCGGATGTGGTGCGGGGTGATCTCGACCAGCTCGTCGTCATCGAGGAACTCGATGGCCTGCTCGAGGCTGAACTTCACCGGCGGCGTGAGCACGATATTCTCGTCGTTGCCCGAGGCGCGCATGTTGTCGAGCTTCTTGCCCTTGGTGGGGTTGACCACCATGTCGTTGGCGCGGTTGTTGATGCCGATCAGCATCCCCTCGTAGACCTCGGTGCCGTGGTCGATGATCAGCTTGCCGCGCTCCTGCAGGGCATAGAGGGCATAGGCCAGGGCCTTGCCGGAGACCATGGAGACCAGCACGCCGTTGCGGCGCTCGATCGAGGCATCGGGCTTGAGCGGGCCGTAGTGATCGAAGCGACTGGTGAGGATGCCGGTACCTGAGGTCAGGGTCAGGAACTGGCCACGGAAGCCGATCAGCCCGCGGGCGGGGATCATGAAGTCCAGGCGCACGCGGCCCTTGCCGTCCGGGTTCATGTTGATCAGCTCGCCCTTGCGATAGCCGAGCTCCTCCATGATGGCGCCCTGGTGCTGCTCCTCGCAGTCGATGATCACTTCCTCGTAGGGCTCCTGCTTCTCCCCGTCGATCTCGCGGATGATCACCTCGGGGCGGCCCACGGCGAGTTCGAAACCCTCGCGGCGCATGGTCTCGATCAGTACCGAAAGGTGCAGCTCGCCGCGGCCGGAGACCTTGAACTTCTCCGGGGTCTCGCCCTGCTCGACGCGCAGCGCCACGTTGTGGATCAGCTCCTGTTCGAGCCGGTCCTTGATGTTGCGGCTGGTGACGAACTTGCCGTCCTTGCCGGCGAAGGGCGAGTCGTTGACCTGGAAGCTCATGGAGACGGTGGGCTCGTCCACGGAGAGCGGCGGCAGCGCCTCGACGGCGGCCGGGTCGCACAGGGTGTCGGAGATCGCCAGGTTGTCGATGCCGGTGATGCAGACGATGTCGCCGGCGGTGGCCTCGTCGGTCTGCACGCGCTCCAGGCCCATGTGGGTCATCACCTGGCCGATCTTGCCCTTGCGGGTGTTGCCTTCCTTGGTGATGACGGTGACCTGCTGGTTGGGCTTCACCGCGCCGCGCTTGATGCGGCCCAGGCCGATGACGCCGACATAGCTGTTGTAGTCCAGCGCGGAGATCTGCATCTGGAAGGGGCCGTCGAGCTCGACCTTGGGCGGCTCGACGATGTCGACGATGGACTGGAACATGGGGGTCATGTCCTCGGCCAGCTCATCGGGGTCCGGCCCGGCGATGCCGTTGAGTGCCGAGCAGTAGATGATCGGGAAGTCGAGCTGGTCGTCGCTGGCGCCGAGGTTGTCGAACAGGTCGAAGATCTGGTCGATGACCCAGTCCGGACGGGCGCCGGGGCGGTCGATCTTGTTGACCACCACGATGGGCTTGAGGCCCTGGTCGAAGGCCTTCTGGGTGACGAAGCGGGTCTGCGGCATGGGGCCGTCGACCGCGTCCACCAGCAGCAGCACGGAGTCGACCATGGACATGACGCGCTCGACCTCGCCGCCGAAGTCGGCGTGTCCGGGCGTGTCGACGATGTTGATGTGGTAGTACTGGCCGTCGGGGGCCTGCCAGCGGATCGCCGTGTTCTTGGCCAGGATGGTGATGCCGCGTTCCTTTTCCTGGTCATTGGAGTCCATGATGCGCTCCTGCCCCTCGGCCTTGCGGTCGAGAGTGCCGGACTGGCTGAGCAGTTTGTCGACCAGGGTGGTCTTGCCGTGGTCGACGTGAGCGATGATGGCGATGTTGCGAAGGTTATCGATCACGACGGGATCCTGCTGACAAAATTGGGGGCGCATTATAGGGGCAGGGCGATGACGGCTACCAGCGTTGTCGCCGTGAATCTTGCGGGGCCACGGGATATCAGTGGCTTGGGAGGCTTCGCCGAGCCGTCTGCGGTTCAGGCTATGGCGGCGGTGATCCTGGCCTGGCAGGCATGCAGGCGCTCGATCAGGTCGGGAAGGGCCTCGGCGTCGAGTGCCGGGTCGCAGCCGCCGATGCGCTCGAACCAGGCCCGCGAGACGCAGAGGGTGTCCGCGGGCGTCTGGTGGCGCAGGCGTTGCCAGAGCTGCCTCAGCCGGCTGGGACTCGAGGTGGTCAATACCACGGCATCCCGGCTGTGTTTCTCGATGTCCACCAGTGCCTTCACGAGCCAGCCGGCGGGAATGGCGCGCCCCCGGGGCAGGAACAGCAGTGCCTGCCCCTGGCTATGGGCCACGGCCGTGTTGAGGCGATCCCCCAACGGGGTCCCCTCGGTGGTCACGATGCGTGCGTCATGCCCGCTCGCCAGGCGCAGCAGTCGCGGGTCATCAGTGTCGTCGGCCAACACCACTTCCATGCGCAGGTCGTGCCGCTGGCGGAGTGGCTTCAGGGCTGCCAGGCGTCGGGGCAGACCGGCACCCGCGGAGCGGGCATCGAGGAGGATGCTGCAGACGATCATTCTCGTGCCGGCTCCAGTGGTGGGTCGTGCGCAAGTCGGGCTGACATGGCGCCATCTCCGGAACCCGCGCCTTCCCCGGCCGGCGCCACCATGTAAATGAGTGTAGTTTTTGGTTGTGAAGCGTATCAATGAGGCGCCGGACTGATATTTCTATGCACAAGCCATGACGTCCCGGCCGTCCCGGGCATGAGGCGCGCCATCAACGGGCAAGAATGCCGCGGAATGTTCCAATATGGTGCGCAAGGGTGTCTTGACGCACCTGCGTGGTGCAATGAGATGCGCGACATCCCGAATTCCCGCATCGGCCTGCTGATGCTGGTGCAGGGAGTGTCCGGAGTCGAGGTGCTAAAGTCGCTTTAAATCATATGGATACGAAACGGCTGAAATGAAACGGTGCAAGATTGGCACGTTGCCTGCATTGTTCCGGGCAGTGCCATGTTCGTGCATGGCAGTCGTGGGCAGCGCTGCCGCGGCATGCTACAACACGTGCTGGGATCGCCAGCGCCAATGAATTACCTAAGCCCAACCTTTCGAGCCTAGCTCACAGTGGAGGACACCATGTCTGCCAAGACTCTCGCCCTGATTGAAGAACACGACGTGAAGTGGGTCGACCTGCGCTTCACCGACACCCGCGGCAAGGAGCAGCACGTCACCATCCCGGCCCGTGACGTCGACGAGGAATTTTTCGAGAACGGCCAGATGTTCGACGGTTCCTCCATCTCCGGCTGGAAGGGCATCAACGAGTCGGACATGATCCTGCGCCCCGAAGATGGCACCGCCTTCCTCGACCCCTTCACAGAGGACGCCACCCTGGTGCTGCGCTGCGACATCATCGAGCCGGCCACCATGCAGGGCTACGAGCGTGACCCGCGCTCCATCGCCAAGCGTGCCGAGGCCTACCTGCAGTCCTCCGGCCTGGGCGATACCGCCTTCTTCGGGCCGGAGCCCGAGTTCTTCATCTTCGACGAGGTGCACTGGAAGTCCGACATCGAAGGCTCCATGTACAAGATCTCCTCCGAGGAGGGGGCCTGGTCCACCGACCGTCCGGTAGAAGGCGGTAACCTGGCCCACCGTCCGCGGGTCAAGGGCGGCTACTTCCCGGTCCCGCCGGTGGACAGCTTCCACGACATCCGCGGTGCCATGTGCAACACCCTGGAAGCCATCGGCCAGTCCGTCGAGGTGCACCACCACGAGGTGGCCAACGCCGGCCAGAACGAGATCGGCGTGAAGTTCAACACCCTCGTGAAGAAGGCTGACGAGGTCCAGGAGATGAAGTACGTGATCCACAACGTGGCTCACGCCTACGGCAAGACGGCCACCTTCATGCCCAAGCCGCTGGTCGGCGACAACGGCAGCGGCATGCACGTCCACCAGTCCTTCTGGAAGGACGGCGTCAACCAGTTCGCCGGCGACGAGTACGCGGGCCTCTCCGAGATGGCGCTCTACTACATCGGCGGCATCATCAAGCACGCCCGGGCCCTGAACGCCTTCACCAACGCCTCCACCAACTCCTACAAGCGCCTGGTGCCGGGCTTCGAGGCGCCGGTGATGCTGGCCTACAGCGCCCGCAACCGCTCTGCCTCCCTGCGCATCCCTTACACCGCGAGCCCCAAGGGCAAGCGCGTCGAGACCCGCTTCCCGGACCCGACCGCCAATCCCTACCTGGCCTTCGCGGCGATGCTGATGGCCGGCATCGACGGCATCAAGAACAAGATCCACCCCGGCGATCCCATGGACAAGAACCTCTACGACCTGCCGCCGGAAGAGGGCAAGGCCGTGCCGACCGTGGCTCACAGCCTCGACCAGGCCCTGGAGGCGCTGGATGCCGATCGCGGCTTCCTCACCGAGGGCGGCGTGTTCACCGACGAGATGATCGATGCCTACATCGAGCTGCTCAGCGAGGACGTGGAGCGCATCCGCATGACCACGCACCCGATCGAGTTCGACATGTACTACAGCTGCTGATCGCGGGCGGCCGGCCACCCGGGCCTGCCGGTCCGGCGTGGCTCGCCGTCACGCGCGTTGAGCGAAAGAAGGGGTTCCGCCATGGCGGAACCCCTTTCTTTCATACACTATCCAAGAAAGGGATGATGCAGTCTCTCATGGCCGTTGCCGTCGGGCGGCGGCGACGACGCAGGGGGTAGGCATGAACAAGGCACTCGTGATCCTGGCGCTGGGGCTCTCGGTCAGCCTCGCGGCTCAGGCCCAGACTATCTATCGCACCACCGACGCCCAGGGCAACGCGGTGTTCACCGACAACCCGGAACGTGGCGGCGAGGAGGTCGACCTCAAGCCACTCACCGTGGTGCCCGGCCGCGGCGAGGTCCGCGAGGCGGAGTCGCCGGCCGTGATCGATGGTGGTGGCGGCGAGAGTGAAGGTGGGGCCTCTGCCGGCCCGGGGCAACCCTTCATGCCCTACGACAGCTTCGGCATCCGCTCGCCGAGTCAGGAGGAGACGCTGCCGACCGGAGCCGCCGGCAACGTCCAGGTGATCCTGGGCATCGAGCCGGACCTGCGTGAGGACCATCGGGTGCGCCTGCTGGTGGACGGCCGGGTCAGCCAGTCGGCGATGCACACCGATACCTTCATGCTCAACAACCTGGAGCGCGGGGAACACGTGCTGCAGGCCGAGCTGCTGGATGCCAGCGGTGCGGTGCGCCACCGCACTTCGCCGGTGACCCTCTACGTGCAGCGGGCCAGCGTCAACCTGCCCCAGAACCCCAACAATCCGGGCAGCAATTAGCTTCCCCTTCGCCGGCCACATCGGCCGCTGTGTCCGGACGGCACCCACAGGCCCTGTCGCGAGCCCCCGCCCCGCGACGCGGGTCGCGGCGATGCCTTCGGTCATGCCGACCGGGTGAGCGAGGGCCGCGCCTTCGAGCACCTGGAGCGGTTGCGCGACGACGATATCCCGCGCGACCCCGATGCCGAACGCAAGGCATACCCGCCCCATCGTCATCCTCCCCGCGCCTTCCCGCCCGAGGAGCGTTGACCGTCCCGTTCGCTGTCCGGCCCTGCTGCACGACGATGGGCGCTCGGCGACGCTGTGCACTAAAATAGGGCGTAATGCGGGTGCGACCCTGCCCCGATAAGGCGCCATGCCGTGCCCCATGGGGTGGCGCGCTTCTTGCAGAGAGCTTCTTACAAAAGCTTCTTGCATTAGCTGCTGAAAGCGCCTCCCGAAGGGGGCACCATCGGACCTGGCAGGACCTCCCCATGTACCAACGCTTGATGGAACACCTCACCACGTCGGTGCTGCTGCTCGATGGCGAGCTGCGGCTGCGCTGGATGAATCCGGCCGCCGAGGCGCTGCTGGCGATCAGCCTGAGTCGCCTGAAGGGGCTTCCCCTGCCGTCCCTGGTGGATGGCGGGGAGCAGGTCGGCGAGCTGCTGGCCAAGGCCCGCGACGAGTTTCACCCCTTCACCCAGCGCGAGGCACGTCTGACCCTGGTGACCGGTGAGGTGCTGACCGTGGACTACACCGTTTCGCCGCTCTCCGCCGACGAGCTGCTGCTGGAGGTGGAGCCCCGCGACCGGCTGCTGCGCATCTCCCGGGAAGAGGCGCTGCAGACCCGCCAGGAGACCATCAAGGTGCTTGCCCGGGGGCTGGCGCACGAGGTCAAGAATCCCCTGGGCGGCATCCGCGGCGCGGCCCAGCTGCTGGAGCGTGACCTCGACGACCCCGGCCTGCAGGAGTTCACCCGCATCATCATCGAGGAGGTCGACCGGCTGCGTGACCTGGTCGATTCCATGCTGGGCCCCAACCGGGTGATGCGCCACGCGCCGCTCAACATCCACAAGGTGCTGGAGCGGGTCCGCTCGCTGCTGATCGTCGAGCAGCCGGGGGTATGGATCGAGCGCGACTACGACCCCAGCCTGCCGGACCTCGCCGGGGACGAGTCGCAGCTGATCCAGGCCGTGCTCAACGTGGCGCGCAATGCCGTGGAGGCCATGACCGAGGCCGGTATCGCCTCGCCGCGGCTCACGCTGCGGACCCGCGCCCGCCGCCAGTTCACCCTGGGGGCCGAGCGCCACCGGCTGGTCTGCGAGGTGGCGATCATCGACAACGGCCCGGGCATTCCCGAGTCGCTGCGCGAGACCCTCTTCTACCCCATGGTCTCCGGTCGCGCCGAGGGCAGCGGCCTGGGGCTCTCCATCGCGCAGTCGATCCTGCACCAGCACCAGGGACTGATCGAGTGCGAGTCCGAGCCCGGCCATACCCAATTCCGACTGCTGATTCCGCTGGAGAAGCGCCATGACTGATGTCGCACGCGTGGTGGTCGTCGACGACGATCGCGCCATTCGCTGGGTGCTGGAGCGTGCCCTGGCCCAGCCCGACCTCGAGGTCGAGACCCTCGACCGGGCCGATCGTGCCCTGGAGCGCCTGCTCGAGGCGCCGCCGGACGTGCTGGTCACCGATATCCGCATGCCGGGGATCGACGGCCTGGACCTGATGGCCAAGGTGCGCGAGGTCCATCCGGAGCTGCCGGTGATCGTGATGACGGCCCATTCCGACCTCGACAGCGCCGTGGCCTCCTATCAGGGCGGCGCCTTCGAGTACCTGCCCAAGCCCTTCGACGTCGACGAGGCCCTGGCCCTGGTGCGACGGGCCGTGGCCCATGCCCGCGAGCGGCGTCGTCCGGTCAGCGTGCCCGAGGGGCTGGACGCCGAGATCATCGGCGAGGCCCCGGCCATGCAGGAGGTGTTCCGCGCCATCGGCCGGCTGTCACACTCGCATATCACCGTGCTGATCAACGGCGAGTCGGGGACCGGCAAGGAGCGGGTGGCCCGGGCGCTGCACCAGCACAGTCCGCGGGCCGGCAGGCCGTTCATCGCCCTGAACATGGCGGCGATCCCCAAGGACCTGATCGAGTCGGAGCTGTTCGGCCATGAGAAGGGCGCCTTCACCGGCGCGACCGCCCAGCGCCAGGGGCGCTTCGAGCAGGCCGACGGCGGTACCCTCTTCCTCGACGAGATCGGCGACATGCCCGCCGAGACCCAGACCCGCCTGCTGCGGGTGCTGGCCGACGGCGAGTTCTACCGCGTGGGCGGCCACACCTCCGTGAAGGTGGATGTGCGGATCATCGCCGCCACCCACCAGAACCTGGAGACCCTGGTGGAAGACGGGCGCTTCCGCGAGGACCTCTTCCATCGCCTCAACGTGATCCGCGTGCACCTGCCTCGGCTCTCCGAGCGGCGGGAGGACATCCCGCGGCTGGCACGCCACTTCCTGGTCGAGGCCGCCAAGGAGCTCGCCACCGACGTCAAGGTGCTGACCCCCGAGGCCGAGGCGCACTTCACCCGGCTGCCCTGGCCGGGCAACGTCCGCCAACTGGAGAACACCTGCCGCTGGCTGACGGTAATGGCGTCCGGCCGCGAGGTGCTCGTCGAGGACCTGCCGCAGGAGCTGCGTGAGCCCGGCGCCGCCGAGGGCAATACCGGTGACTGGCGCACCGCCTTCCGCGACTGGGCCGACCGGGCGCTGGCCGCCGGCCACACCCACCTGCTCGAGGAGGCCGTCCCGGACTTCGAGCGCATCCTGATCGAGACGGCGCTCAAGCACACCGGGGGTCGCAAGGGCGAGGCCGCCGAGCTGCTGGGCTGGGGGCGTAATACCTTGACGAGAAAGCTGAAGACGCTGCTGCCGGCACTGGCCGACGGGGAGTAGGCTTGGTCCCAAGCGGCCCGCTGGCGGTGGAGGAATGACCCTGACGGCCTAGGACGAAAGGCGCATTGTTGTGCGTGATGGCGCTGCCGTAGCGTCGAGGCATAAGCAACCTATCATTCAGCAGGACGCCCCATGCCCGCCGCACCCGAAGCGCTTCCGGCGCGTGTCCAGGTCACCGAGGTGGGCCCGCGCGACGGCCTGCAGAACGAACCCGTGCTGCTCCCCACCGGGGACAAGGCAAGGCTGGTCAGGGCCCTGGTGTCGGCAGGCGTCAGGCAGTTCGAGCTGACCTCCTTCGTCAGCCCGCGGGCCGTGCCGGCGCTGGCCGATGCCGCCGAGCTGGTGTCGGCCCTGCGCGGTACGCCGGATGTGCACTTCTCCGCGCTGGTTCCTAACCTGCGCGGTGCCGAGCGGGCCCTGGAAGCCGGGGTCGACTCGGTCGTGCTGTTCGTCTCTGCCTCCGCGACCCACAACGCCAAGAACGTCAACTGTCGCATCGAGGACTCCCTGGCGGCCTTCGAGCAGGTCGCCCGCCGCCTCGAGGGCAGCGGCATCGCGGTCCGCGGCGCCATTGCCACCGCCTTCGGCTGTCCCTTCGAGGGAGAGGTCGACGTCTGCGTGGTGGGGCGTATCGCCCGCCACTTCGCCGACCTCGGCGCGACCCGACTGTCCTTGGGCGATACCACCGGCATGGCCACCCCGCCGCTGGTCACCGAACGGGTCCGCCACCTGCGCGAGGTCGCCCCCTCGCTGTCGCCGACCCTGCACTTCCACAACACCCGCGGCATCGGCCTGGCCAACGTCATGCAGGGGCTCTGGCTGGGCGTCGACCGCTACGAGAGCGCCATCGGCGGACTCGGCGGCTGCCCCTTCGCCCCGGGGGCGTCGGGCAACATCGCCAGCGAGGATCTGGTCTACCTGCTCGAGGAGATGGGCATCGAGACCGGCATCGACCTCGAGGGCCTGATCGAGGCCGGCCGACTGGCCACCCGCCTGATGGGGCGGCCGCTCCCCGCCCAGGTCTCCAGGGCCGGGCCGCGCCTGACCCTTGGCGACTGCTCCGCCGTTCCCACCGCAAGGGGCTGAGGATGTCCGACCACCCATCTCCCGCCGCCGGCTCCCTCGCGGGGATTCGCGTCATCGACCTGACCCGTGTGATCTCCGGCCCCTTCTGCACCCAGATCCTGGGTGACCACGGGGCCGAGGTGATCAAGGTGGAATCGCCGGGCCGCGGCGACGTCGTGCGCTCCCAGGGGAACATGGTCAATGGCTTCAGCTGGTACTTCGCCCAGTTCAACCGCAACAAGCGCTCCATGACGCTGGACCTTCGCCAGGAGGCGAGCAAGGCGGTGCTTCACCGGCTGCTCGAGGATGCCGATGTGCTGGTGGAGAACTTCCGGCCCGGCGTGCTGGCGAAGATGGGCCTCGATGACGAGACCTTGCGGGCACAATACCCGCGGCTGGTGGTCGGGCGCATCAGCGGCTTCGGCTCCACCGGCCCCTATCGCGACCGCCCGGCCTATGACTTCATTGCCCAGGCCATGAGCGGCTTCATGGGCGTCAATGGCCCGGCCGACGGCGAGCCCATGCGGGCGGCCCCGCCCATCAGCGACATGGTGGCCAGCCAGAATCTGGCCTTCGGCATCTGTGCCGCCCTGGTCCGCCGGGAGCGCAGCGGCCAGGGAGACATCGTCGAGACCGCCCTGACCAACGGCCTGATCGGCATGATGGGCTACCTGGCCGCGGAGTTCTTCGCCACCGACCGCGTGCCGGCGCGTACCGGCAACGACCACCCGATGCTCTATCCCTACGGCCTGTTCCGGGCCAGCGATGGCGAGGTGGCCATCGCCCCCAGCAACGACGCCATGGTGGAGCGCCTGCTCAGGGCCCTGGGGATGCTGCACCTGCTCGACGATGAGCGCTTCGCCGACAATGCCCGGCGCATGGCCAACCGCGAGGTGCTGCGCGAGTGCCTGACGGCGGTGACCGAGACGCGCAGCGTCGACGCCTGGATCGACCACCTCAACCGGGCCGGAGTGCCCTGCGGACGCGTCCACGACCTGCGCGAGACCTTTGCGGACCCGCAGGTCCAGGCGCAGCAGATGCGGATCGAGCTCGACCAGGGGGAACTCGGTCGGATTCCCGTGACCGGCTTCCCGGTGAAGATGCAGGAGGCGCCGGCGGCGGTGCACCATCCCGTGCCCCGTCTCGGCGAGCACACCCGCGAGGTCCTGGCGGAGCTCGGCTTCGATGATGGCGAGTTGAAGGCGCTGGAGGCGCAGGGCGTGATTTGAACCTAGGCTGCAGAGGGTCCCGGGCCCGGTGGGGCTCGTGGCCATGACAGCAGTCGCTATAACAACAACCGGAGGATCAACGAGATGCCAACCATGAAGCACGCCACTCGGGGGCTTGCCGCCTCGGCTCTGCTGGGCCTCGGCCTGGTCACCAGCATGCCCGGCCATGCCCTGCCCATCAGCGAATGCATCGCCCCGGCGGATCCCGGCGGCGGCTGGGACTTCACCTGTCGCTCGGTGGGCAAGCTGCTGCTCGACCTGGAGCTGACGGACGGCCCGGTGCAGGTCACCAACATGCCGGGCGGGGTGGGCGCCGTGGCCTTCGCCAACGTCGAGAGCAACCGCGCCGATGACAGCGACCTGATCGTTGCCACCAGCACCGTGGGCGTCACCCAGATCGCCCAGGGCAAGTATCCCGGTGGCGCCGACACCATGCGCTGGCTGGCCATGCTCGGCACCGACGTGGGCGTCATCCTGGTCGATGACGAGAGCGAGTACCAGAGCCTCGAACAGCTGCTCGAGACCCTGGTCGAGGATCCGGGCGCCCTGGCCGTTGCCGGCTCCAGCGGGGCCGGCGGCTGGGACCACATCCGAGCGCTGATGTTGGCCAAGGAGGCCGGCATGCCGGATGACCAGATCGGCAGCCTGCGCTGGGTGCAGTTCGACGGCGGTGGCCCGGCCGTGACCCAGATGATGGGCGGCCATGTGGATGTGGTCTCCACCGACCTGGGGGAGATCGCCGGCTTCATCGAGTCGGGGGACGTGCGCGTGCTGGCGGTGCTCTCCGAGGAGCCGCTGCCCGAGCCCTTCGCCGAGCTGCCCACCGCCGCCTCCCAGGGCTATGACGTGGCGGGCTACAACTGGCGGGGGTTCTACACCGGCGGCGAGGTCTCCGACGAGGACTATGCCGCCATGGTGGAGGACCTCCAGGCGCTCTACGACAGCGACGAGTGGAAGGAGGTCGCCCAGCAGAACGGCCTGGTCCCGCTCTGGCGCGGCGGTGAGGCGTTCGACGCCTTCGTCCGCGAGTCCATCGACGAGGTCGAGGCCATTTCCCGGGAGATCGGGGTCATCCAGTGAGCGATTTCCTGCAGGACGACGCCGGGCGGGTGCCCGGCGTCATCGGCGATCGCATCGCCGGCGCCCTGTTGCTGGTGCTCGCGGTGGGTGCCTGGTGGCTCTCCCACGACCTGGAGTCGGGCTTCATGCAGCCCATCGGGCCGGGCGAATACCCGCGGCTGATCAGCCTGCCCCTGGCGGCGCTGTCGCTGCTGCTGATCCTGCGTCCCGGCTTCAACCAGCGCTGGCCGGGTCGCGCCGCCCTGCTGCGCCAGGCGCTGACCCTGCTGGTGCTCGCCAGCTATGCCGGCCTGGTCAAGCCGCTCGGCTTCCTGCCGGCCTCCCTGGTGGCGGTGGTGCTGCTGGTCCGCCTGTTCGGGGCGGCCTGGAAGCCCGCCCTGGTCAGTGGCGCCGTGCTCGCCCTGGCCCTCTACGCGCTGTTCGAATTCGCCCTCGGTATTCCGCTTCCCGACATGCCGGGCCTGGACTGGTAACGCCGCGACATGGATATCCTCGCCTTCCTCGCCCAGGGCTTTGCCGTGGCCCTGGAGCCCCAGAACCTCTTCCTGGCGTTCATCGGCTGTGTCATCGGCACCCTGATCGGCGCGCTGCCCGGTCTGGGGCCGGTCAACGGCGTGGCGCTGATGATCCCGCTCTCCTTCAACTTCGGCCTGCCGGCCACGGGGGCGCTGATCCTGCTGGTCAGCGTCTACTACGGCTGCATGTATGGCGGGCGAATCAGCTCCATCGTGCTCAACATCCCCGGCGACGAGCCGGCCATGATGACCACCCTGGACGGCTATCCCATGGCGCTGCAGGGGCGTGGCGGCGAGGCGCTGGGGCTCTCCGCGGTGGCCTCCTTCGTCGGCGCCGGGGTGGCGACCCTGGGGCTGGCGCTGTTCGCCCCCCTGCTGGTCCAGTTCGCCATCCGCTTCGGTCCGGCGGAGTACTTCGCCCTCTTCGTGCTGGCCTTCGCCACCATCGGCGGGGTGACCGGCGGCAGCCTGGTCAAGAGCTTCACCGCCGCCTTCCTGGGGCTGCTGCTGGGCAGCGTCGGCATCGATGCGGTGAGCGGGGTGCCGCGCTACACCTTTGGGCTCTACGAGCTCTACGACGGCATCGACTTCATCGTCGCCCTGGTGGGGCTGTTCGCCATCTCGGAGTGTCTGATCTACCTGGAGGATATCCGCGGCACCAGCCGCCCGACCCTGACGCTCGGCTCGGCGATGCCCGGCGTGCGCTCCGCCGGCCGCTGCGCGCCGACCATCGCCCGCGGCTCGCTGATCGGCTTCGTGGCGGGGGTGCTGCCCGGGGCCGGGGCGGCGCTGGGCAGCTTCCTCGCCTACATGCTCGAGAAGCGCTGGGTGGGGCGCGACGGCCGCTTCGGCCAGGGCGACCCGCGCGGCGTGGCGGCGCCCGAAGCGGGCAACAACGCTGCCGCCGGCGGGGCACTGATTCCCATGCTGTCGCTGGGCATCCCCGGCAGCGGCACCACGGCGATCCTGCTGGCGCTGCTGCTGTCGATGAACATCACCCCGGGCCCCCTGCTCTTCGAGCAGCAGCCGGAGATGGTGTGGGGGCTGGTGGCGGCCCTGGTGATCGGCAACTTCGTGCTGCTGGTGCTCAACGTACCGCTGGTGAGCCTGTTCGCCAAGGTGCTGCAGGCACCTGGCTGGTTCCTGATGCCCATGGTCGTGATGGTGGCCTTCGTCGGCGTCTACTCGCTCAACAACAGCGCCTTCGACCTCTACATGATGCTGGGCTTCGGGGTGCTGGGCTATGCGCTTCGCAAGCTGGAGATCCCCACGGTGCCGGTGGTGCTGGGCCTGCTGCTGGGCGGTCAGATGGAGTTCAACCTGCGCCGCGCCATGTCGATCTCGGGCGGCGACTGGAGCATCCTGTGGAACAGTGCCATCTCGGTGGGCATCTACCTCTTTGCCGTGACCCTGATCGTTGCCGGCCTGGTGTACTCCTGGATGGTCAGGGCGCGCCTGCCCTAGCTCGAAGGGCTGGGCGCCGGCGCCGAGGGCTGCCAGAATGGGCCATCCAAGGAGAGAACGCCCATGACGCAGATGAGCTGGGAGCGGCTGCTCGATCCGGGTCGCCTGCACGACCGGCGCGGCGAGCGCCCCGGCGGCGGTCGCGACGAGATCGGCCGCAGTCCCTTCCACAAGGATCATGACCGCATCGTCTTCGCCGGCTCCTTCCGGCGCCTGGGGCGCAAGACCCAGGTCCATCCGCTGACCGACAACGACCATATCCACACCCGGCTGACCCACTCCCTGGAGGTGGGCTGCGTGGGGCGCTCGCTGGGCATGATCGTCGGCGAGCGGCTGAGTGGCCGCCTGCCCGACTGGATCACCCCGGCGGATCTGGGGGTGATCGTCCAGGCCGCCTGCCTGGGCCATGACATCGGCAACCCGCCCTTCGGCCATGCCGGCGAGTACGCCATCCGCGACTGGTTCGCCCGCGCCGCGGCCGATGGCAGCGGCCTGCTGGAGGGGCTCTCGCCGCCCGAGCGCCAGGACCTGCTCACCTACGAGGGCAACGCCCAGGGCTTTCGCATCGTCACCCAGGTGGAGTACAACCAGTTCCGCGGCGGCATGCGCCTGACCACGGCGACGCTCGGCACCCTGCTCAAGTACCCCTGGACCGTGGAGCACGGCGGGGCGGCGGGCAAGTTCGGCTGCTACCAGAGCGAGCGCGAGCTGCTGGCCGAGGTGGCCGAGCGGCTGGGCCTGCTGCCCCGTGGCGAGGGGCGCTGGTGCCGCCACCCGCTGGCCTGGCTGGTGGAGGCCGCCGACGACATCTGCTACGCGCTGCTCGACCTGGAGGATGGCCTGGAGATGGGCATCCTGCGCTATGAGGAGGTGGCCGAGATCCTGATCCAGATCGCCGGCGGCGAACCCGCCGACTATGCCACCATGCAGCGCCACGGGGTCTCCCAGCGGCGGCGCATCGCCGCCCTGCGTGGCGCGGCCATGGAGCGGGCGGTGAACGACGTGGGCGCGGTCTTCGTGCAGCACGAAGCGGAGCTGCTGGGCGGGCGCCCCAAGGACGACCTGCTCGAGCTCTGCCACCCGGACCTGGGCTGGGGCGTCAAGGCGGCCAAGCAGCTGGCCCGGGAGCGCATCTTCCAGAACGAGCGCAAGGCCAAGCTGGAGATCGGTGCCTATACGACGCTGGGCATCCTTCTGGAGGCCTTTATCGGTGCTGCCCATGAGCTCCACCATACTGGCCGCTCGACCTTCAAGCACCAGCGCGTGCTGGCGCTGATCGGCGAGAACACCCCGCGGCCCTCCTGGAGCCTCTATGACAGCTACCGGCGCATGCTCGACTTCATCGGCGGCATGACCGACCACTATGCCGTGGACCTGGCCCAGGAGATGGGCGGCCGGCTGCGGGGAGATTGAGCATGCGCGCCTGGTGCCGGCCACTGCTGGGCCTGGCGGCGGTCCTGCTGGCCAGCCTTGCGCTGGCACAGGAACCCCTCGAGGCGCTTCCTGCCGAGGGCTTCGACCACTACACCCTGGCACTGACCTGGCACCCGGGCTTCTGTGAGAGCCGCTCGCGCCCGCCCCGGGAGTGCCGTGAAGCGGACCTGCGCGAGGGCGCCGAGCGTGGCTTCGTGCTGCACGGCCTGTGGCCCTCGCTGCCGGAACGCTTCGCCGAACGTGGCATCAACCGGCGTCGCTGGTGGCAGGAGGGTTGTTTCCTCGAGACGCCACGGCCCGACGGCAGCTTCTGCCGCGCCCACCCGCCCCTCGGCCTGCCGGCCCCGCTGGGGGAGGCGCTGGACGCCACCATGCCGGGGCGCGCCAGCTGCCTGGACCGCTACCAGTATGCCAAGCATGCCGCCTGCCTGGCGTTGCCCGAGGCGGCGTACTTTTCGGCCTCGGTGGCGCTGGTCGAGAGGGTCAACGCGAGTGCCTTCTCGGCCTTCGTGACCCTCAACCAGGGAGGCGAGGTGGGGCGCAACGACCTGATCAATGCCTTCGAGGCGGCCTTCGGTGAGGGCACGGGCCGCGCGCTGCGCCTGGAGTGCCGCGGACGCGGCAATCGCCTGCTCACCGAGGTGCGTATCGGGATCGCGACCGAGCGCCTGACGCAGTTCCCGGCGGCCGAGAGCCTGGTGCGCCAGGACCGTGGCCGCTGCGCGACCCGGGTGCGCATCGCCACCTTCGACTGATTCAGATCGAGGGGCCTTCCAGGGGCGGCAGGTCCAGCAGGCTGGCGCGATGGCGCAGGGCCGTGATCACGTCATCGTGGGTAGCATCGTCGACCTCGCCCAGCCGGGTCGCGGTGAGCCGCCTGGCCAGGTCGCCGCCACCGACCACCAGCAGGTCGTCCGGTGCCTGGCTGGCGTCGATCTCCCAGCCGGGCAGGGCCAGCACGCCCTTGACCGGTACCGGACCGCCGACCTGGTATTCGAGCCAGCCGGTCAGCCAGCGCGTGGCCTGGCGGGTCTTGCGCAGCGGCCGACGCTCGCTCCAGCCCGGAAAGCGCAGGCGATCCGGCTCCACGGCGACCAGGTTGACCTCGCGGCCGCCGGGGGTGATGGCGGGGGTGCGGGCACGGGTCTCGACCACGAAGATGCCGTGGGGGGTGACCGCCACATGGTCGATGGTGTAGCCATCGCCGGGCACGTCGTGGAAGACATAGTAGGGGTGCGCCTCGGGGCGGATCAGCCGCTCGAGCTCCTGGCCCACGGCGAGTTCGCAGGCCAGCCCCAGCTTGAGACGACGGATGCGCTGGAAGTCGCGGATCAGCAGGAAGCAGAACACCAGCGCCAGCAGGGTGCAGAGCGCGCCGTAGAGCGCCCATTCGACCCAGTTCTGCTCACTGGAAAAGAGCATGCGGCCCATGCCGTAGACCAGCGGCGCCAGGGTGACGATGGGACCCAGGGCGCCGTCGAGGAAGAGGCCGGCAAAGGCGCGGTCGAGGCGGTCGCGCAGGGCCTGCCCCGGCTCGCGCAGCGGATGGGCGTCGAAGGGCGAGCGCACCCGGGCATCGTGCAGGTTGCGCAGCGCCACCACGATCACTGCGGTGGCCGCCAGCGGGAACAGGAAGATCAGCGGGAGCAGGTATTCCAGCCAGGCCATCGGGATTCCTTGCCCTGAGGGGGAGCGTCCATTCTAGACAACCTCCCCCTCGCGGGGCCATGCTCTTTCGGCGACAAGGGCGAGGGACGAGCGATGGGGCATGAGGAGGCAGGCGTGAGACAGGCAACGGCGGTGCCACCGGTCCATGACCTCGAGGCGCTCGCCGCCTTTGTCGCGCGGCACCCGCGCCTGGCGGTGCTCACCGGCGCCGGCATCAGCACCGCGAGCGGCATTCCCGACTATCGCGATGACCGCGGCGACTGGAAGCGCCCGCCGCCCATGCAGCATCAGGTGTTCATGGCCAGCCATGCGGCCCGCCAGCGCTACTGGGCGCGGGCCCTGGTGGGCTTTCGCACCCTGCAGGACGCCAGGCCCAATGCGGCCCACCAGGCACTGGCGCGGCTCGAGGCGATGGGTCATGTCAGCGGGGTGATCACCCAGAACGTCGATGGCCTGCACCAGCGGGCCGGCTCGCGGCGGGTAATCAACCTGCACGGTCGCGCCGACAGGGTGCGCTGCATGGGCTGTGGTGCCCGGCGCATGCGCCATGACCTGCATGCCGAGCTGGCCGCCCGCAACCCGCATTGGCTGGAGGCCGGCGCCCGGGCGGGCCCGGACGGCGATGCCGACCTGGAGGCCGACTTCTCGGGGTTCCGGGTGCCCGACTGCACGCGCTGCGGCGACGGTATCTACAAGCCCGACGTGGTGTTCTTCGGCGACAGCGTGCCGCGCGCCACCGTGGAGGCCGCCTTCGCCCTGCAGGCCGAGAGCGATGCGCTGCTGGTGGTGGGTTCCTCGCTGATGGTCTTTTCCGGCTTCCGCTTCGCCCGGGCGGCGGCCCGGGAGGGCCAGCCCATCGTCTGTCTCAACCTTGGCCGCACTCGGGCCGATGACCTCTATGCGCTGAAGGTAGAGGCCCCGGCCGAGGCCCTGGCCCCCCTGTGCGAGCTGGTGGTGGGCGGCTCGCCCGGAGGCATCAGCCGCCGGCCAGCCTGACCCGGTAGCCGCGCTTCTCCAGCTCGCCCTTGAGCAGCTCGCGGTGGTCGCCCTGGATCTCGACGACGCCTTCCTTGACCGCTCCGCCGGTGCCGCAGCGCTTCTTGAGCGTCTTGGCCAGGGCCTTGAGCTCGCCGGCGGGCAGCGGGATGCCCTCGAGGGTGGTCACGCCCTTGCCCTTGCGGCCGCTGGTCTCGCGGCGGATGCGCACGATACCGTCCAGTTCGGCCAGACGGGCCCGTTCGGCCTGCTCGGCACACGCGCACTCGGCCAGGGGCCGGCGGCAGTCCGGGCAGGTATCGCCATGTTCGGTGGAGTAGACCAGGCCGCCGAGCTGGTCCTTCAGGGATGCCATGTCGGCCTCCTCGCGGTCGAGAGTGTCCGGGCGATGATAGCCCTGCAGAGGGCGGTCTGCATCCGCGTCCGCTGTCCACAGGTGGTGGCGAGAAGGGAGGTGTGGATATCAGGCGTGGGCGGCCAGGGCGCGGGCACTCTCCAGGTGGCCGATCACCGTGGGCAGCTGGAACATGTTGCTGATCATGATGGCCCCTGCCGGCGTCTCCTCGACATCGGGGAAGCGGTTGAGGTGGATCACCGTCATGCCGGCGGCCAGGGCGCCCCTGACGCCCACCAGGGCATCGTCGATGACCACGCACTCCTCGGGGGCGAAACCCATCAGGCTGGCGGCATGGCGGAACAGGCAGGGGTCGGGCTTCCAGCAGTTGGCCGTGTAGGCGCTGAACAGGCGGTTGCCGAACACCGCGGCGAGCCCGGTGGCCTCGAGCGAGGTGCGGATCTTGTTCTCCGGGCCATTGGAGACCACCCCCATGGGATGGCCGGCGAGGGCGGCCAGGGCCTCGGTGGCGCCATGGATGGCGATCAGTTCGCTGGCCAGGCGCCGGTTGAGGTTGGCGCGCATGCGGCACTCGAGGGTATCGAGCCGCTCCGGGTCCACGCTGCCGTGGCGGCGCTCGAGTTCGGCGACGATGTGGCGAAAGCGGGCCCCGCGGAACTCTCCCATGTAGTCGCTGGCCTGGAAGGGCAGGCCGGCGTCGGTCAGGCTGGACGACATCTCGTCGGCGAGCAGTGGCTCGCTGTCGACCAGGGTGCCGTCGCAATCGAAGAGCAGGCAGAGGTGGCGTGCCATCACCGGGCCTCACGATGAATCAGAATGTTATAAGTTCATTGTTACAGATGATGGGTCTTCCTGCCCAATATTAAAGCTCAGTTTCCCTATTTTGTGAACAGTGTTCTTCAATATCGCGATGACGTTGGTGTCAGGGCTTCACGGCGTCACGGCATGATGGCGATGATGCGCTCATGGTGATGAATCATCGTCTGACCGCGATAGGCGGATCGCGTCGGGAAGCCCTTGAGCATGTTGAATGGCGACAGCGCCCGGCGAGCCCGGGACACGCCGGATGCCCGGTTGTTGGAGCCGGGAGCCCGGCCGCTGCCCGAGCCCATCAGGGGGTGGCGTTCGCGGTCACCGACGGCTCATGCCTATACTGACGGCGCGTCCCGGCCAGGAGCAGGCCCATGAATTTCGAACGCGTCGTTTTCGGTTTTTTCATCATCCTTACCCTCAGCCTCAATTACGCGTTCGTCGCGGGGGGCCTCGAGACCCCCGCCCACCACAATGTCTGGATTCTGACGCTCACCATCATCGCCAACCTGGTCGCGATCGGCCTGAAAATGGGGGATCGCTCGCAGACCGGGGCATTGCTGATGGCGTCCGGCCTGGTGGCCGGCCTTCTGCTGATCACGGCGCGCGTCGTCTGGATCGTCGCGGATCCCGGTGGCGGGGGGGGACCGGGGCCTGGAGCAATGGCGGACATCGTCTCGATCGCAACGGGAGCGCTGGTCGCGAACATCATCGCGACGGTGATCCTGGTCGGCGATACGCTGCTCTCGCGGCGCTAGCACGGCACGTGGAACGGTTCAGCGTGGCGGTCGCGATCCGGGACAGGCAGAGGGAGGATTGAACGCGTGACGCAGACCTCCGATCTCGACCGGGTGGCGATGATCGTCCTGCGCTATATGCGTCGGCCGTTGTTTGCGCTGCTGTTCGTCTATTCGGTGGGCATCATGGGCATGGCCCTGATGCCAGGCCAGGTCGTCGATGGTGAGACGACGAACATGAACCTCTTCCATGCCTTCTACTTCTTCACCTACACGGCGACCACGACCGGTTTCGGCGAACTGCCGGACGGCTTCAGCGACGAGCAACGCCTGTGGACCATCTTCTGCCTCTATACCGGCGTGATCGCGTGGTTCTATGCGCTCGGCTCCCTGATTGGCCTGGTTCAGAACCCCCATTTCATCCAGGCCATGGATAGGTTCCGGTTCGCCCGCAAGGTCGACCGCAACGTGGAACCTTTCGTCATCCTTTGCGGTTTCGGCGATACCGGCAGTCTGCTTGCACGGGGCCTGAGCGACCACCATATGCGCGCGGTGATACTCGATTCCGACCCGGAACGCATCAAGGCACTG
Source organism: Halomonas rhizosphaerae (assembly GCF_030010555.1). Classification (GTDB taxonomy): domain Bacteria; phylum Pseudomonadota; class Gammaproteobacteria; order Pseudomonadales; family Halomonadaceae; genus Halomonas; species Halomonas rhizosphaerae. The sequence goes on along the minus strand of NZ_JASCQP010000023.1, from coordinate 47,870 downwards.
GGCGTGCGCGATTACACGGTCGCGATGCCGGGACTCCATGCGGATGCCAGCGCGCCGAAACACCTGCTGGCCGCGGGTGTCGAACACACCGCATGCCGGGCCCTGGTCACGCTGACGAACGATGACGATGCCAATCTCAAGATCGCGGTGATGGCGCGGCACCTGAATCCACGGCTCCGGGTCATCTGTCGTTCGACCTCGCCCCGTCACGAGGCCAACCTGCGGGCGCTGGACAATGTAACAGTCGTCGACCCGTTCGAGATCTTCGCCCAACTCCTCTATTGGGCGATCGCACGCCCTGAACTGCACAACCTCAATGCCTGGTTCGTGGGCGCACCTGGCATCGAACTCGGGGCACCGCTACAGGTTCCGCAGGGCAACTGGATTCTGTGCGGGTACGAACGGATGGGGTACTGGATCCATCGATATCTTCATGCCAATGGCATCAACGTATGTATTATCGATCCGGAAGTGGACGCCCAGGGGACCGAAGAAGGTACGGTCATGCTGCAGGCACACGCCGATCATTCGGCCCTGGTGACCGCGGGCATCGACGACGCGGCCGGGGTCGTCGCCGCGACGAATCGCGATTCGGACAATCTCAGTACGCTGTTGGCGGTGACGGAGCTCAATCCGGATGCGTTTCGCATCGTGCGCCAGAACAGCCATGAGAATCAGGTCGCCTTCGATGCCGCGCGGGCGGACCTGGTCCTCCAGCACAGCCTGACAACGGCGCGCCGGATCCTGAAGCTGCTGATTTCGCCCCTCGTCCAGGAGCTGGTCGACTGGCTCGCGCAACATGAACCGGCCCGGACGAAAGAACTGGTCGCCCGTCTGCAGGCGGCCGTGGGCGCAGAACCTCCCCACCTATGGTCGGTGAGGCTGATTCCGGGGGAGGCCCCGGCCGTGACCCAATATCTCGACACCGACGGCGTGATTACGCTCGATGCGCTGTGCCGCGATGCGCGCACGTTCCCGGATACGCTTCCGTGCGAAGCGCTCGCCGTTCGCCGGGCAGGGCAATCGATCATGTTGCCGGATAGAGATTTTTCGCTTGGAGTCGGCGACGAGGTCCTCTTCTGCGGTGTCCATGAAGCAGAGCCGTTGCTGCAGGCGACACTCCATAATCCCTACACGCTTCGCTATGTCATAACGGGGGTCGATGCGCCGCGCGGTTACCTGTTCACATGGCTCGAAGCGAGGTTATGGCGTCGTCGCAGCGATCACAGGCAGACCGGTCGGCGGTCCCGCTCCAGACCATGAAGGCGCGTGGTGCGGCGGCCATGGTCGGCCGAAGCCGCTGTCGGCGCATCGGGATGCCTCGACGTCAAGGGGCCATCAACAGGGTGAGCGCTCCGGCCAGATAGCAGGCGATGATGCCGACGCTCTCGAAGCCGATATGTGCCGGGCCCTGCCGCTCGCGATGGATCATCCCCACCAACAGGATGCCGGTCATCAGCATGGATAGTGCGACCCACAGCGCGACCGTATCGGGAATGGCGTGGTAGACCGAGCCGCCCCGGTAGGCGATGTCGGAGGCCGCGACGAACAGGGTGTCGAAGGCGTTGCCCCCTATGATGCCGGCCACGGCCAGGGTCAGGGCGCCGCGCCGAACCGCCGCCACCGAGGTGACAAGCTCCGGCAGCGAGGTCACCACCGCCGTCATCAGCGCCCCCACCACCGACTGTCCCAGGCCGGTCTGCTCGGCGATCACCGCGGCACAGCGCTCCAGCAGCCAGCCGCTGATGCCGAGCATTGCCGCCAGGGCGACGAATGAGAGCCAGAGCCGTGTCGCCGAGCGCCCCATGGCCCGTTCATCGGGCACATCGGGCTGGGTCTCACGGGTCTGGGCGGGGCGCCACATGGGGTTGTCGCGGCTGCGATCCACCAGACGCAGACCGAACAGGTAGCCGATCAGCAGCAGCGGGGTGACCGGGTGCACCTGCCACAGCGTCCATTCGGGGGCGAAGCGTCCGATCAGTATCAGCGACAGCAGGCACAGCAGCAGCCCCGCCTGCATCAGGTTGCCGAGCGAGGCGGCGGCGTGTTCCAGGTTGGCGCGCCGGTGGGAGATGTCGGCGATGGTCAGGAACAGCGTCTGCACGGCGATGCCGCCCAGGGCGTTGCTCATGGCCAGGGTCGGACGGTCGGCCAGTGCCGCCGAGACCGACACCACGATGCCCGAGAGGGAGGTGGCCATGCCCAGCAGCACCGCGCCGGCGATGGCCTCGCCGAGGCCGGTGCGATCCGCCAGATCGTCGACGATCCCGGTCAGGCGGGTCCCCACGACGCCGATCACCAGAGCGCAGCCGCCGAACAGCAGCAGGGCCATGCCGAGGGAGAGGTCGTCGATCAGCGGGATCATGGGGTTCGCTTCCCGGTCCTGTCGGTCATATCTCTCGCCGTCGGGCGTGGCGAGGGTGGCGCGCTATCCATGGAGGCTCCTCGGGGCGGGGTGTCGAGACGAGCGTAGCGCGTTATGCCCCGCCTGGGCAGGGGCGACCGAGAGCCTGCCGATGAGTGTGCGACCGTGGACCATGTGCCAGATATCGCCACCCCTGGGACCTTCCAGGAGGGGATGTCCTGGAATGAAGCTACTCATTATCTTATTGAAATAAAAGATTTTATCTTCTTTGATCGGCATCCTGGCCCGACGGATGCAGCCTCCTGAGTGAGTGACACGGCCGGTAAGAACCACCCGCTATCGCAGGGGCTCACCGGCCGGGACGTAAAGCCAAGCGGCTTTCCTTATCTCGCCAGTCCACGATTCGATGGAGGTGTGAACATGATGTCCAGGGAAACTCTCAAGAAGCTCGGCATCCTAGGTGTGTCCTTCGGCCTGATCGCCAGCCCGCTGGCCTTCGGCGGTGGTGACGAGGAGTACGAGCCGACCACCACGGAGCAGGAGGAGACCAGCGACTCCGGTGAGGCCATGGGATCCTCCGGTGACAATGCCGGCACGAGCGGCACCGAGTACGAGAACGAGGAGCAGGAGAAGCAGGAGTGGGAAACCTCCGGCTCCGATGACGGCTCCGGCCAGGAATACGAGGAGGAAGAGGAAGAGTGGGATGAGCCCGAGGAAGGTGAGGACGACGAGGAGTCCACCTGGTAAGGCTCACCGCGAGCCACCCCAGGTGGCTCGCCCCATTTCGTGATGGCAGTCTTCAGAGCGAAGAGGCGTTGCCGCCCCGTTGATCGGGGCGGTTTTTTCGGTGCAAGCCTGCCGGAGACGTCATCCGGCCAAAGGTCGGCTAGCATGAAGCAGGGGCCGGCGGCGGGTCGCCTCCTCCGGCCGGTGATGTCATGACAGCGAGGTACCGGATGAAGCAGGACACCCTCTGGTCACTGGTCGGCTCCGTCGCGGCGGTGGCGGCCAGCGTGATGGCCCGAAGGGCCGCCGACAAGACCTATCGGCACGAGGTGGGCGAGGCCCCGCCGGCCAATCCCGACGAGCCGGACGTGGGCTGGCGCCATGCCCTTCTGTGGGGGGCGGCCACCGGCGTGCTGGTGGGCGTAGCCCGGGTAGTGGGCCGCCGCGCCGGCCGCGAGGCCCTGCACCGTGCCCGTCCCGGCTACCAGCGGCGGGCGCTGCGTCGGCTCGGGCGATAGCGTCGCATGCCTGTGGGCGGGCTAGGGCGACGCCTCGGCACGCTCCTCCGCCTCGATGCGCTCGCCGTCGGGCGACAGCAGGTACCAGGCGGCGCCCAGGTGGATGACATCCTGGCCGAGGGCATCGCCGGCAGCCTTGTCGCCTGAGAAGTAGTAGAGCGGCCAGCCGTCATAGGTCACCTGGCGGGAGCCATCCTCGCGTTCGATGGTATCCAGCAGGTCGGCATCGACGTGTTCGCCCGCCTGGGGCCCTGCCTGAGTGGCGTAGGGCGGCCAGGCGATGGCACAGGTCTGGTCGCAGGTGCTGTTGTCGGCCCCTTGCTGATCGTTGGCGAACAGGTAGAGGCTCATGCCGTCGGCGTCGGTCAGGTAGCGCCCGTAGGGGGACTGCTCGCGGGTTTCCACCCGTGCCTGGTCGACGGGCTCAGGGGCGCTCTGCAGGTCAGGATCAGCTTTGCTGGAACGCTGGCCTTCCACCGAGGCGGCGTCGGCGTCGTTGCCGTTGGCGGCGTCGTCCGCCACGCTCGACTGGCTGCCGAGCAGCAGGAGGGGCAATGCGGCCAGCCCGAACACTTGCCAAGCAGGTTTCATGTCGTCTCTCTCCATGGTGACGCTTCGCCTTCACTCTAGGTAGGCCCGGCGAGGGGCTGCAACTTGCGAGCTCGTAGGGGCCATGGGTCGGCTCACTCCGCAGCCATCTCGCCGCGCAGCGGGGTGGCCAGGGCCGACCGCAGCGCCTCACCCTGCAGGCCATCGGCGATGAGCACCTGAAGCTTGGTCAGCGCCGCCTCCGGGGTGAGGTCCTGGCCGGCAATCACGCCCGCGGCTTGCAGCGCCGCGCCGGTGGCATAGGTGCCCTGCACCACTCGGCCCTGCTGGCACTGGCTGACATTGAGTATCGCGATGCCTGCCTGGCCGGCCTGCGTCAACCGGTCGATCAGTGCGCCATCCAGGCCTGGGGGATTGCCTACGCCATAGGTCAGCAGCACCAGCCCCTTGAGCGCAGGGTCTGCCAGCACCGCATCCAGCAGCGATATCGACAGCCCGGGGTGCACTAGCAGCATGGCTACCGCGCCCGAGGCGAAGTGACGTTGCGTGAAGTCCGGGGTGCCGAGAGGCAGGGCCCGATGGCCATGCAAGTTCAGGTGGATACCGCCCTCGCCGAGCCACGGAGCGTCCGGGGAATCGAAGGCGTCGAACCCCTGGCTGCGTACCTTGCGTGCCCGATTGCCGCGTAGCAGCCGGTCGTGGAAGACAATGCAGACCTCCCGAGGGATGGCGGGATCGGCTGCCATCAGTAGAGCGGTGGAGAGGTTGTTGACGGCATCGCTGCGTGGCTCGCCGAGCGGAATCTGTGCGCCGGTGAGCACCACGGGCTTGTCGAGGGGACCGAGCATGAATGACAGCGCCGAGGCGGTGTAGGCCAGGGTGTCGGTGCCGTGCAGCACGATGAAGGCATCGTATTCGCGCCAATGCTCGGCCAGCGCCGCGACGATGCGGTTCCAGTCGGCCGGGGCGCTATCGGCGCTATCGATCAGTGGCGCCAGTTCGATGAGGCGGTAGGCGGGCAGGGTATCCGGGGCTTGGCCCTTCAGGTGTCGGGCCAGGCGCTCGAAAAAGCCGGCCGCCGGCACGTAGCCTTGGGGTGAGGGCTGCATGCCGATGGTACCGCCGGTGTGCAGTATCAGCAGGCGGGTCATGATGGGGGTCCTGGCTGCAAGGAAGAGGACAGGCCCCTCCCGTTCGGGCGGGGCCGTGTGCTTGCCCGGGGGATCGGGCAAACGGGTGAGGCGGGGTCACTGCCGGGCGCGGGCCGGTGCGTTGCCGAGGACGTCATGCATGCGCTCGAGGTCTTCCGGCTCGATCTCCCAGGCCTTGGGATCCAGGTCCATGTCGGGGTGCTGGGTGGCATCGAAGATCGGCTGCTTGATGCCGTCGCGGATCTGGCTGTCGAAGTCCCTGAGGATGCGCAGGCCCGGCTTGAACAGCAGAATCAGGGCGATCAGGTTGGCCACCGCCAGCAGGCCCATGGTCACGTCGGCAAAGCCGAACACGGTGCCGAGATCAGTGGTAGCCCCCCAGCATACCAGCAGCACGATGGTGACGCGGAAGGCGTTGAACAGGGTATGGTTGTCTCGGCTAAAGAAGTTGAGGCTGTTTTCGCCCAGGTAGTAGTTGTAGAGGATGGTGCTGAAGGCGAACAGCAGCAGCGCCAGGCTGACGAAGGTGCGTCCCCATTCTCCAACGTGATCGGCCATCGACGCCTGCGTCAGGGCGATACCTGCGACCTCATTGGTAGAGGCCGGGTCGTAGGCACCGCTGAGCAGGATCATGAAGGCCGTGGCTGAGCAGATGATCACGGTGTCGATGAACACCGAGAAGGCCTGCACGATGCCCTGGTTGGCGGGGTGCGGCACATAGGCCACCGCCGCCACGTTCGGGGCGCTGCCAAGCCCTGCCTCATTGGAGAACAGGCCGCGCTTCACGCCCATCATGATCGCTGCTCCAATGCCGCCGCCGATGGCCGGCTCCAGACCGAAGGCGCTCTTCACGATCAGCGTGATCACCGCGGGGAGCTCTCCGATGTTGAGGATCAGAACGAGCAGCGCGATCAGGATATAGCCACCGGCCATGAAGGGCACCAGCACTTCGGAAATGCGTGCAATGCGCTTGATGCCACCGAAGATGATCAGTCCCACCAGCAGGGCCAGGGCGAGGCCGCTATAGAGTACCGGCACGCCGAAGGCGTCGCCGAAGGAGGTCGCTACCGCATAGGACTGCAGGGCGGTAAACCCGAAGCCGAAGGTGACCAGCAGCAGAATCGAGTAGAGCCCCGCCAGCCAGGACCAGCGGCTGCCCAGCCCCTTGCGGATATAGTAGGCAGGTCCACCGCGGTAGGTGCCGTCCGGTTCGGCTTGCTTGTAGGTCTGTGCCAGGGTGCACTCGAGGAAGCTAGTCGCCATGCCCATGAGGCCGACCATCCACATCCAGAACACCGCCCCTGGGCCGCCGAGGGTGATGGCCACGGCTACGCCGGCGATGTTGCCACCTCCGACGCGCCCGGCCACCGATAGCACCAGTGCCTGGAAGGAACTGAGGTGGCCGTGCTTGTCCCGCTTGAAGGCCTGGCTGGCGCCGAGGATCTGGAACATCCGGCCGAAATAGCGGAACTGAACGAAGCGAGAGGCCACCGTGAAGCCGGCGCCGACCGCGATCAGCAGCACGAGCAGGACCTTGCCCCACAGCAGGTCGTTAAGGAAATCCAACATGAATTGTCTCCGCTCTTGTGTTGTTGGGATTGCGCTTGCGAGTCGTGTGTCCGATTAAATCACTTTGCGAGCGGGATGGAATTTGACGCCCTGTTGCAGCCTGGCGCACCATTCTTCGCACAAGGTGCATCAGACTGCACCAGTCTTCGGGTGCCATGGGCGGGGACATCGATATGCATCACGACTTCGCGGCCAATCTGCGGCTGCTGTGCAGCTATTACCGCTCCATCGCCGAGGTGTGTCGCCGACTGGACATCAACCGGGCCCAGTTCAATCGATACCTGAGCGGTCGCTACAAGCCCGCCGACAGCACCATGCGTCGCATCTGCGATTTCTTCGGGGTCGAGGTCCACGAGATCCTCTTGCCCCACGAGGACTTTCGGCCCCTGGTCCGGCTGCGTCCCGAGACGTTTGGTGGCCCCTCGCGGCAAGCGTCCTCTTTGGGAATTCCCGCCACGCTTCTCGAAAATGGGCGGCTGGGCATGTCACGCTATCTTGGCTGCTATCATGAGTATTACCTGTCGATGTCCCAGCCCGGCCGTGTGCTGTGTACCCTGGTCTGCCTCGAGCGGCGCGGCGACGCCGTGCTTTACCAGCGCACCGAGCGCATGCCGCCCCTGGCCGGTGGACGCGCCTGTCATAATCGATACCGGGGAGTGGCCCTGTTGCTGACCGATCGCCTTTTTCTCGTCGATCATGAGTCGCTCAACGGCCATGAGATCACCCAGACCATCCTGTTTCCTAGCTTCAAGAGCCATGTGTCCCGCCTCACCGGCCTCAAGTTGGGCGTGGCCGACAGTAGCGAGCGTATGCCCTGCTGCGTGCGGGTGGTCTACGACCGGCTGAGCGACACGGTCAGTCCTCGCCGGGCGCTGGCCCGCTGCGGACTGTATGCCCCGGATGATCCCGCCCTCGACCCCGACATCGCCGCAGCGATCCGCAATGAGGTCGGTGGCGACGAGTGGCACTTCCGGGCACGGTTCTAGCCGGGCGGCATGGGCCAGGCTGAACGCACGATGGGCTCCCGTCCCCTGTGGTCAGATTGCGAGGTCAACAAGATGCGATACCTCCCGGTGCCATCACGGCGGGCCTTGCTGGTGCTGGCCCTTCTGCTGCCAGGCCTCATTGGCCTGGTCTCTCCCCGTCAGGCCGACGCTCAGGCACGGCAAGGCGACGCGGCAGCCTGGCAGGCCCTGGCGCAGGGCGGCCATGTGGCCCTGATGCGCCATGCGCTGGCGCCCGGTATCGGCGATCCGGGGGGCTTTGCCCTCGATGACTGCACTACCCAGCGTAACCTCTCGGGGGAAGGGCGTGAGCAGGCGCGCCAGATCGGCGAGCGCTTCCGTGAGCAGGGCATCGAGGTGGCGGCGGTGCATGCCAGCCGCTGGTGCCGCGCCCTGGAGACCGCCGAGCTGCTGGGGCTCGGCGAGGTCTTTCCCACCCCGGCGCTGGACTCCTTCTTCCGTGATCGTGGCGAGGCCGACGACCGCACCCGCGCCGCACGTGCACTGATCCGCGACTGGGACGGTGAGGGCACCCTGGTGCTGGTCACCCACCAGGTCAATATCACCGCCCTGGTGGGCGGCGGCGTCGGGTCCGGCGAGATCGTCGTGGTCAGGCCGCGGAGAGAGGGGCTGTCACGGGTCGGCCGGATCCGCTGAGGGCGGCATCCGCCGGAAACGACAGGGGCGGCCCGCGGCCGCCCCTGTGGATCAACGCGCCGTGATCACTTGACCCTGGGGTCGAGCTCGCCGCGCTCGTAGCGCAGGAACATCTCCTCGAGGTTGATCGGTGTGATCTTCGAGGCGTTGCCGGCGGTACCGAAGGCCTCGTAACGCGCCTTGCAGATCGCCTTCATGGCGGCCGTGGAGGCCTTGAGGAACTTGCGCGGATCGAACTCGGCGGGGTTCTCGGCCAGGAAGCGGCGCACCGCGCCGGTGGAGGCCAGGCGCAGGTCGGTGTCGACGTTGACCTTGCGCACGCCGTGCTTGATGCCCTCGACGATCTCCTCCACCGGCACGCCATAGGTCTCGGGGATGGCGCCACCGAATTCGTTGATGACCGCCAGCCACTCCTGGGGCACCGAGGAGGAGCCGTGCATCACCAGGTGGGTCTCGGGGATGCGGGCGTGGATCTCCTTGATGCGCTGGATGGAGAGGGTGTCGCCGGTGGGCGGCTTGGTGAACTTGTAGGCGCCGTGGCTGGTGCCGATGGCGATGGCCAGGGCGTCCACGCCGGTGGCCTTGACGAAGTCGGCGGCCTCTTCCGGGTCGGTGAGCAGCTGGTCGTGGTCCAGCTTGCCCTCGGCGCCGATGCCGTCCTCTTCGCCGGCCATGCCGGTCTCCAGGCTGCCCAGGCAGCCCAGCTCGCCCTCCACCGAGACGCCACAGGCATGGGCCATCTCCACGGTGCGGCGGGTGACGTCGACGTTGTAGTCGTAGTCCATCGGGGTCTTGCCGTCCTCGCCCAGGGAGCCGTCCATCATCACCGAGGAGAAGCCGAGCTGGATGGAGCGCTGGCAGACGGCGGGGCTGGTGCCGTGGTCCTGGTGCATGACCACGGGGAGGTGCGGGAATTCCTCCACGGCGGCCAGGATCAGGTGGCGCAGGAAGGGGGCGCCGGCGTACTTGCGCGCACCGGCGGAGGCCTGGACGATCACCGGCGAGTCGGTCTCGTCGGCGGCTTCCATGATGGCGCGCATCTGCTCGAGGTTGTTGACGTTGAAGGCCGGCACGCCGTAGCCATGCTCGGCGGCGTGGTCCAGCAGCTGGCGCATGCTGATCAGAGCCATGGATTCACCTGTTCTGTATGGGACGTCATGACGGCGTGGCCGCGGTGGCCACGCCGGAGAGTGGATATCGAGGGTGCGGGTGCCTCAGCGGGCGGCGGCGTCTTCCAGGGCCTTCACCGCCGGCAGGGTCTTGCCCTCCACGTACTCGAGGAAGGCGCCGCCGCCGGTGGAGATGTAGGAGACGCGGTTCTCGATGGCGTACTTGTCGATGGCCGCCAGGGTGTCGCCGCCGCCGGCGATGGAGAAGCCGTTGCTCTCGGCGATGGCCAGCGACAGCGCCTCGGTACCCTTGCCGAACTGGTCGATCTCGAATACGCCCACCGGGCCGTTCCACAGGATGGTGCCGGCATCCTTGAGCAGGCCGCCCAGGCGGCCGGCGGTGTCCGGCCCGATGTCGAGGATCATCTCGTCATCGGTCACCTGGTCGACCCGCTTGACCACGGCCTCGGCCGACTCGGAGAATTCGGTGGCCACCACCACGTCGGTGGGCAGCGGGATCTCGACCCTTTCCATCAGTGCCCTGGCCTGGTCGATCAGCTCACGCTCGTGCAGCGACTTGCCCACGTTGTAGCCGGCCGCGGCGATGAAGGTGTTGGCGATGCCGCCGCCGACGATCAGCTGGTCGCACTTCTCGGAGAGGGCGTTGAGCACCTCGAGCTTGGTGGAGACCTTGGAGCCGCCGACGACCGCGACCATGGGGCGCGCCGGGGTGGCGAGCGCCTTCTCCAGGGCGTCGAGCTCGGCCGCCAGCAGCGGGCCGGCGCAGGCGGTGGGGGCGAAGCGCGCCACGCCATGGGTGGAGGCCTGGGCGCGGTGGGCGGTGCCGAAGGCATCCATCACGAAGACGTCGCAGAGCGCGGCATACTGCCGGGCTAGCGTCTCGTCGTCCTTCTTCTCGCCCGGGTTGAAGCGCACGTTCTCCAGCAGCACCACCTCGCCGTCGGCAACCTCGACCGCGCCGCCCAGGTAGTCCCGGACGAGACGCACGGGACGGCCCAGCAGCTCGCCCAGGTGCTCGGCCACCGGCGCCAGCGAGAACGCCTCGGCCGGCTCGCCCTCGGTGGGACGGCCCAGGTGGCTCATCAGCATCACCCGGGCGCCGGCCGCCAGGGCGGTCTGGATGGTCGCCAGGCTGGCCCGCAGGCGGGCGTCGCTGGTCACCTTGCCGTGCTTGACGGGCACGTTCAGGTCCTCACGGATCAGCACTCGCTGGCCGTCGAGGTCGAGGTCGGTCATCTTGCGCACGTTCATGGAAGCAGGTTCCTCGTCTGGGGAAAGCCGAAGGGACGTCATCTGTCGGGGGTGTCGGGCGGTGCCGGGGGCAGGGCGGCCAGGCGCCGGGCGACATCGAGCATGCGGTTGGCGAAGCCCCACTCGTTGTCGAACCAGCACAGCAGCTTGACCAGGTGGCCACCGGCCACCCGGGTCTGGGTGGCGTCCACGATACCGGAGCGCGGATCGTGGTTGAAGTCGACCGAGGCCACCGGCTCCTCGGTGTAGCCGAGCCGCCCGACGAGTCGACCTCGACTCGCCTCGGCGAGCAGGGCGTTGACCGCCTCGGCCGTGGTGTCGCGGCGCACGCAGATCGACAGGTCCATGGTCGAGACGTTGATGGTCGGCACTCGCACGTGCAGGCACTCGAAGCGACCGGCCAGGTGGGGCATCAGGCGATTGATGCCGCGGGCCAGCCCGGTGTCCACCGGCACGATGGAGTGCATCGCCGAGCGGGTCAGGCGCAGGTCGGTCTGGTGGTAGGCATCGATCACCGGCTGGTCGTTCATCGCCGAGTGGATGGTGGTGGTCACGCCGTGCTCGATCTGAAGCGCCTCGTCGAGCACGGTGAGCACCGGCACCAGGCAGTTGGTGGTGCAGGAGGCCGCGGAGACGATGCGGTGGTGCGCGGCCAGGGTATGGTCGTTGATGCCGCTGACGATGGTGGCATCGACGTCGCTCTCCGCGGGCTGGGAGAACAGCAGCCGCCCGGCGCCGGAGGCGAGATGGCGCTCGGCGGTGGCGCGGTCGCGAAAGCTGCCGGAACACTCCAGCACCAGGTCGATGCCGAGCTCGGCCCAGGGCAGCCTCGCCGGGTCGGGCTCGCACAGCACCCGGATGGTTCGGCCGTTCACCACCAGGCGGTCGCCCTCCACCTCCACGCTGCCGGGAAAGCGGCCATGGGTGGTGTCGTAGCGGGTCAGGTAGGCGATGGTGGCGAGGTCCGAGAGCTCGTTGATCGCCACGATCTCGAGGCGCGGCTCGTCGTGCATGGCATGGCGTGACGCCTCGCTCTCGACGAGGGCGCGCAGCACGCACTGGCCGATGCGGCCGTATCCGTTGATGGCGATGCGAAGGGCCATGAGGGGAAAGGGGACTCCGGGGCCAGGAAACACGAAGCGGCGATTCTAGCGCATCTGCGCCCCGATCGTCTGCTCTAGGGGCCCACCAGTCGCCAGGCGAGCGGCAGCAGCAGGGCGCTGACGATGCCGGTCAGGCTCATGCCCAGCGAGGCGAAGGCGCCGGCGACGGGGCCGATCTCGAAGGCACGCACCGTGCCCAGGGCGTGGCCGTTGAGGCCCAGGGCGAAGCCGATGATGCGTTCGTCACGGATCCCCAGCAGGCGCGCGCCCAGGCCGACGAAGCCGATCGCCACCACCCCGGTGATCAGCAGGCCGCCCATCATCAGCGAGACCGAGCCGCCGAGTTGCTCGGTGATGCCGATGGCGATGGGGGCCGTGACCGACTTGGGGGCCAGCGAGGCGAGGGTCTCCGGCCGGGCGCCGAACAGCCAGGCGATGGCCACTGCATAGGCGGCGGCGAGCAGCGCCGCCGGCGGCAGGCAAGCCAGCAGAGGTCGCCACAGCAGCCGGATCTGCGGCATCTGCTGGTGCAGCGGCAACCCCAGGGCCACCGTGGCAGGGCCCAGCAGCAGCATCAGCCAGGCCGCCCCCCGGCGATAGTCCGCGTAGTCGATGGAAAGCAGGGCCAGCACGCTGGTCAGCAGCAGCGAGGCGACCAGGATCGGCGGGCACCAGGCGGGGGCGCCGAGGGCCTTGAGCAGCCGAATGCCGGCGACATTGGCGGCCAGCGTCAGGGCGATGGCCAGGATCGGGGTGGCCAGCAGGTGGTCGAGCAGTTCAGTCATGGCCGGGGTCCCTGGGGTCACCATGCCTCTTCGCCATCAGCCGGCGCATCAGCCACAGGGTGGTGAGCACGCTGAGCAGGGTGCCACCGACCAGCGCCGCGAGGATCGCCGTCCACTGGCCGGCGAGTTCGTCGACGAGGAAGAAGACGCCCACCACCCCCGGCATGATCAGCATCGCCAGCACCGCGATCAGCGGCTGGGCCGCGGCGGCGATGTCGTCGAAGCCGCCGCCGTGGAGCAGCAGCCAGGCCGTCAGCAGCAGCATGCCGACCACGCCGGCGGAGACCGGCAGCCCGGTGAGCGTCAGCAGGATCTCGCCGAGCAGCAGGAAGCCCAGCAGCCAGAGGAAGCCACGCAGTGCCGGCATGGGGGGTGTCCTTGTAGGAAGAGCGTTCGTGAGCAGGGTGAAGGGCGCGTCCTGGCCCCTTGAAAAGCGTCGAAGCGCTCCTATTGTGCAGATTACCGGGGCGATGTCAGCCGCGAGAGGCGTCCCCCCGCTCAACCACACGAGGTCAATCAGCGTAGGAGGTGTTCGTGATGTTCGGAGATCTCAGGCGTTTCGATACCGGCCGGTCCCAGGGCCTGGACTGGTTCCGGCAACTGATGGACGAGATGCTGCCCGAGGCCGGGGCCGCGGATATCCGCTCGGTGCCCCGCGGCAGCTTCCCGATGATCAACGTAGGGCGCACCGACGATGCGGTGCGGGTCTACGTGTTCGCCGCCGGCCTGTCGGCAGATGACCTGGAGGTGAGCCTCCAGGACAACGTGCTGACCGTCTCCGGCAGGCGTGAACCCGAGGCCGCGCACGAGGACGCGTCAGCGCGCACCGACTTCCGCCGCGAGCGCTTCCGTGGCGAGTTCAGCCGCTCGCTGGCGCTGCCGGATGGCCTGGACGTCGAGCGGGCCGAGGCGCGCTTCCGCGACGGGGTGTGCGAGGTGCTGCTGCCCAAGCGCGAGGAGCTCAAGCCGCGGCGCATCGCGATCCAGGCAGAGTGAGACAGGTCGTGTGTTCGAGGACTTCCGAGGAGGTGAGCGAGATGAACGATGTGACCCGACGTGATGCCCCGCAGGTGCCTACAGACCGCGAGCCGGAGGTGGAGACCCTGCTGCCGCCGGTGGATATCTTCGAGGACGGCAACGCCCTGCACCTGGTCGCCGACATGCCCGGCGTGACCCGCGAGTCGCTGCATATCGAGGTGGACAACAACGTGCTGAGCCTGGAAGGCGAGGTGCGCCTCGAGATGCCCGAGGGGCTGACCGCGATCTATGCCGAGGTCCGCGCACAGCGTTACGCGCGGCGCTTCACCCTGAGCCACGAGATCGATGCCGAGGCCATCCAGGCGCGCATCGACAACGGTGTGGTGGAGCTGGTGCTGCCCCGCAAGGAGACCCATCGCCGGCGGCGCATCGAGGTCAAGGCGGCCTGAGCCTGCGCTGACCGGGGGCGCCTGCCCAGCGCGGGCGCTCCCGTTGCATGCGCGGCCTCCCCTCGGTACGGTTTTCCCCTACGCTGGGAAGAGCGTATTCACCGGTACCAAGGAGAGGAACGACATGAGCGATATCACCAAGCTGCTGGGCAGCGAGGCCGACACCCTGCTGGGACACGTCTGCCGCGGCGTGCCCGCCGAGACGATCCACCCGCCCGGACCTGACTTCGTCGACCGGGTGATGGCCCAGAGCGACCGCCGCCCGAACGTGCTGCGCAGCATGCAGGCGCTGTTCGACCACGGTCGCCTGGCCGGCACCGGCTATCTCAGCATCCTGCCGGTGGACCAGGGCATCGAGCACTCGGCGGGGGCCTCCTTCGCGCCGAACCCGCGCTACTTCGACCCGGCCAACATCGTCGAGCTGGCCATCGAGGGCGGCTGCAACGCCGTGGCCTCGACCCTCGGCGGGCTGGCCAGCGTGGCGCGGCGCTATGCCCACCGGATCCCGATGATCCTCAAGCTCAACCACAACGAGACGCTGAGCTACCCGGCGATCTACGACCAGACGCTGTTTGCCCAGGTCGAGCAGGCCTTCGAGATGGGCTGCGTGGCGGTGGGCGCGACCATCTACTTCGGCTCCCACGAGAGCCGTCGCCAGATCATGGAGATCAGCGAGGCCTTCGAGCGCGCCCACGAGCTGGGCATGGTCACGGTGCTCTGGGCCTACCTGCGCAACCCGGACTTCAAGAAGGATGGCACCGACTACCACGTGGCCGCCGACCTGACCGGCCAGGCCAACCACCTGGCGGCGACCCTCAAGGCCGACATCGTCAAGCAGAAGCTGCCCGAGACCAACGGCGGCTTCCGCGACATCGGCTTCGGCCATACCCATGCCAAGGTCTATGACGAGCTGACCTCGGATAACCCCATCGACCTGGCGCGCTACCAGGTGGCCAACTGCTACCTGGGCCGTGCCGGGCTGATCAATTCCGGTGGCGGCTCCAAGGGCGCCTCCGACCTCGCCGAGGCGGTGCGCACCGCGGTGATCAACAAGCGGGCCGGTGGCATGGGGCTGATCTCCGGGCGCAAGGCCTTCCAGAAGCCCACGGCCGAGGGCATCGAGCTGCTCAACGCCATCCAGGACGTCTACCTGTCACCGGAGGTGACCCTGGCCTGAGGCGATGGAGGCCATCAACGCAGGCGGGCCCGGCATCTGCCGGGCCCGCCTGCGTTCGGGACGAGGTCGTGCCTCACGGGCTCAGCCCAGCAGGGCGGAGGCCTCGGCGACCACGTTGTCCACGGTGAAGCCGAAGTGCTTGAACAGGTCGCCTGCCGGGGCGGACTCGCCGAAGGTGGTCATGCCGACGATGGCGCCGTTCAGGCCCACGTACTTGTACCAGAAGTCGCGATGGCCGGCCTCGACGGCCAGGCGCGCGGTGACGGCGGGGGGCAGCACCCGCTCGCGGTACTCGGCGTCCTGGCGGTCGAAGAGGTCGGTGGAGGGCATGGAGACCACGCGCACCGCGCGCCCCTGTTCCTCGAGCCGCGCCGCGGCGTCCATGGCCAGGCCGACCTCGGAGCCGGTGGCGATCAGGATCAGCTCCGGGCTGCCCTCGCTGTCCCTGAGGACGTAGCCACCGCGCTGGATGTCGGCCAACTGTTGCCTGCTGCGCGCCTGGTGCGGCAGCCCCTGGCGGGAGAAGACCAGGGCGGTCGGGCCGGAGCGACGCTTGATGGCGGCGTCCCAGGCGGCGGCGGTCTCCACGCTGTCGCAGGGGCGCCAGGTGGCCAGGTTGGGGGTGGAGCGCAGGGTGGTCAGCTGCTCGATGGGCTGGTGGGTGGGGCCGTCCTCGCCCAGGCCGATGGAGTCGTGGGTGAAGACGTAGATGGCCTGCTTGCCCATCAGCGCCGCCATGCGCACGGCGTTGCGCATGTACTCCATGAAGATCAGGAAGGTGGCGCCATAGGGCACGAAGCCGCCGTGCAGCACTATGCCGTTCATGATGGCGCCCATGCCGAACTCGCGCACGCCGTAGTGCAGGTAGTTGCCCCCCGGCTCGGCGGGGCTGATCGCCTGGGCGCCCTTCCAGAAGGTCAGGTTGGAGGGGGCCAGGTCGGCACTGCCGCCGAGCAGCTCGGGCATCTGGGGGCCCAGCTCGTCGAGGCAGGCCAGGGAGGCCTTGCGGCTGGCTACGCTGTCGCCCCTGGCCTGGGCGGCCTCGATCATCGCCTCGCTGGTGATGCTGGTCGGCAGGTCACCCTTGATCCGGCGCTGGAACTCCCGGGCCAGCTCCGGGAAGGCCTCGGCGTAGCGCGCGAAGCGTTCCTTCCAGGCGTCCTGGCGGGCCTGGCCGGCCTCGGTGGCGTCCCAGCCGCGGTAGATCTCCTCGGGCACGTGGAAGGGGGCATGGGGCCAGTCGAGCTGGCGACGTGCGGCGGCGACCTCGTCCTCGCCGAGCGCGGCGCCGTGGCACTCCTCCTTGCCCTGCTTGTTGGGCGCACCGAAGCCGATGATGGTCTTGCAGATGATCAGGCTGGGCTTGTCGTCGTGGCTGCGGGCCAGCTCGATGGCGGCCTTGATCTCCTCGGGCTTGTGGCCGTCGACGCTGGGCACCACGTGCCAGCCGTAGGCCTCGAAGCGCTTGGCGGTGTCGTCGGTGAACCAGCCCTCGACCTCGCCGTCGATGGAGATGCCGTTGTCGTCATAGAAGGTGATCAGCTTGCCGAGCCGCTGGGTACCGGCCAGCGAGGCGACCTCGTGGGAGATGCCCTCCATCAGGCAGCCGTCGCCGACGAAGCAGTAGGTGTGGTGGTCGACGATGGTGTGGCCGGGGCGGTTGAACTGGGCCGCCAGGGTGCGCTCGGCCAGCGCCATGCCCACCGCATTGGCCAGGCCCTGGCCCAGCGGGCCGGTGGTGGTCTCGATGCCCGGCGCGTAGCCGTATTCCGGGTGGCCGGCGGTCTTGGCGTGCAGCTGGCGGAAGTTCTGCAACTCCTCGAGACCGAGCTCGTAGCCGGTCAGGTGCAGCAGGGAGTAGAGCAGCATGGAGCCGTGGCCGTTGGAGAGCACGAAGCGGTCGCGGTCAGGCCAGTGCGGATCGGCCGGGTTGTGGACGAGGTAGTCGTTCCACAGCACCTCGGCGATGTCGGCCATGCCCATGGGCGCGCCGGGATGGCCGGAGTTGGCCTTCTGGACGGCATCCATGGACAGGGCGCGTATGGCGTTGGCCAGTTCGAAACGGGACGGCATGGTGTGCTCCTCGCCTGCGGCAGAATATAGGCAACGACACGAACGGGCCAGGGGGGATGCGGCCGGACGTGACTTCTGGCTGGGTGACGCCGCGGGACGGGGCGGCGCGGTCGAATTCGGGCGCCTATTGTCGCCGACTTGCCGCCCTGCATCAAATCGTGGATGCCCGGGGGAGCCGCAGCGTGTAGACTTCGCGACTGCC
This sequence comes from Halomonas rhizosphaerae, assembly GCF_030010555.1. GTDB lineage: Bacteria > Pseudomonadota > Gammaproteobacteria > Pseudomonadales > Halomonadaceae > Halomonas > Halomonas rhizosphaerae. The sequence goes on along the minus strand of NZ_JASCQP010000023.1, from coordinate 30,183 downwards.
TATTGCCGATAAGAAGAGGGCCGAGGACGCCATGAGCGAATACTCTCTGTTCACCTCCGAGTCCGTGTCCGAGGGGCATCCGGACAAGATCGCCGACCAGATCTCCGATGCGGTGCTCGACGCCATCATCGCCCGCGACAAGAACGCCCGGGTGGCCTGCGAGACGCTGGTCAAGACCGGCGTGGCCATCGTCGCCGGCGAGATCACCACCTCGGCCTGGGTCGACCTCGAGGCGCTGGTGCGCGAGGTGATCACCGGCATCGGCTATACCTCCTCGGACGTCGGCTTCGACGGCGAGACCTGTGGCGTGCTCAACCTGATCGGCAAGCAGAGCGTGGACATCGCCCAGGGGGTCGACCGCAACAAACCCGAGGACCAGGGTGCCGGCGACCAGGGCCTGATGTTTGGCTACGCCACCAACGAGACCGATTCCTACATGCCGGCGCCGATCCACTACGCGCACCGCCTGGTGGAGCGTCAGGCCGAGCTGCGCAAGCACGGCCTGCTGCCCTGGCTGCGCCCCGACGCCAAGAGCCAGCTGACCTTCCGCTACGACGCGGCGGGCAAGCCCTGCGCCGTGGATGCCGTGGTGCTCTCCACCCAGCACGACCCGGAGATCGACCAGGACGAGCTGCGCAAGATGGTGCGCCGCGAGATCATCGAGCAGGTGATCCCCGCCGAGTGGCTGACCGCGACCACCAAGTACCATATCAATCCCACCGGCAAGTTCGTGATCGGCGGCCCCGTGGGCGACTGCGGCCTGACCGGGCGCAAGATCATCGTCGACACCTACGGCGGCACCGCACGGCACGGTGGCGGCGCCTTCTCCGGCAAGGATCCCTCCAAGGTCGACCGCAGCGCCGCCTATGCCGGCCGCTACGTGGCCAAGAACCTGGTCGCCGCGGGGCTGGCCGACAAGTGCGAGATCCAGGTCTCCTACGCCATCGGCGTGGCCGAGCCCACCTCGGTCTCCGTCAACACCTTCGGGACCGGCCGGGTGGACGACGCGCGCATCATCGCGCTGGTGCGCGAGCACTTCGACCTGCGGCCCAACGCCATCACCCGCATGCTCGACCTGCTGCACCCCATGTACCAGCTCACCGCGGCCTACGGCCACTTCGGTCGCGAGCCCTTCGAGACGAGCTACCGCTGGACCGACACCCAGGGCCAGGCGCATACCGAGACCTTCACGGCCTTCCCCTGGGAGAAGACCGACCGCGCCCACGCCCTGCGCCAGGCCGCCGGGCTGTAGGAGATCGCCTACAGACGATGACGGGCCCCGCTGGCAGCGCCATGTGGGGCCCGTTGCTATGGTCAGGGCAGACCTTGCGTGGGAGCTGCCCTGATGTCCCGGCATCTGGCCGGCTGGCTGCTGGCCCTCTCCATCGTGCTTTTCCCGTCCCCGGCCATGGCCTGTCCCGCCTGGTCCGGGGAACGGGCCGAACGCGAGCTCGCTGCCCTGGACGAGCGGCTGGCCGGGTGGGACGACGCCTATTACCGCCGGGGCGAGTCGCTGGTCTCCGATGGCGTCTATGACCAGGCGCGAGAGCGGCTCGCGGCCTGGCAGCGCTGCTTTCCCGGGGCGCTCGAGGGTGGCGCGCCCGACGTCGCGCGGCCGTCCGGCCCGGTTCGTCATCCCGTTGCCCAGACCGGGCTCGCCAAGCTCGCCGACGAGGCCGCGGTGCGCCACTGGCTGGCGCGCCGCGACGACGCCTGGGTGCAGCCCAAGGTGGACGGCGTGGCGGTGACCCTCGCCTACGCGCAGGGCCGCCTGGCGAGGGCGATCAGCCGAGGGGATGGCCGTCATGGGCAGGACTGGACGCCGGCGGCACGCCGCATCCCGGCGATTCCCGCGCGGCTCCCGGAGGAGATTGATGCGGTCCTGCAGGGCGAGCTCCATCTGCGCCTGGCGGGTCACGTCCAGGCCGAGGCAGGTACGGCCGGGGCCCGCAGCGCGGTGGCCGGGCTGCTGGCCCGCGATGCCCTGGAGGCCGAGGCGGCAGGGCGCATCGGCCTCTTCGTCTGGGACTGGCCGGATGGTCCGGCGGCGATGGACGAGCGGCTCGAGGGGCTCGAACGCCTGGGCTTCGGCGAGGCCGTCGCCCTGACCCGGCCGGTAGAGACCCTGGAAGAGGTGGCCCGCTGGCGGGAGCGCTGGTACCGCGGCCCGCTGCCCTTCGCCACCGATGGCGTGGTGTTGCGTCAGGGGCGTCGACCGCCCGGGAAGGAGTGGTGGGCCGAGCCGCCGGGCTGGGCCGCGGCCTGGAAGCACCCGCCCCGGGAGGTATTGGCGGAGGTGCGCGGCGTCGAGTTCCGCATCGGGCGTACCGGACGCATCACCCCGCTGCTGCACCTGCATCCCGTCGCGCTGGAGGGCCGGACGATCCGCCGGGTCGGCCTGGGGTCGCTGGCGCGCTGGCGAGCGCTCGACATCCGCCCCGGCGACCAGGTGGTGATCGCCCTGGCCGGCCTGACGATTCCCCGGCTGGAGAGCGTGGCCTGGCGAGCCGTCGAGCGCCCGGCGCTCGCCCCGCCGGCGGCGGAGGACTACCACGCCCTGAGCTGCTTCCGGTCGCGGCCGGGCTGCGAGGCGCAGTTCCTCGAGCGCCTCGCCTGGCTGGGTGGCCCGCAGGGGCTCGACCTGCCCGGCGTGGGCCCGGGCACCTGGCACGCCCTGGTCGAGGCCGGACTGGTCACGGGCCTGCTGGACTGGCTGGCCCTGGACGAACGGGCGTTGCGTCGCGCCCACGGCATCGGCGAGGCCCGAGCCAGGGCCCTGGTGGCCGCCTTCGCGGCCACGCGGGCGGCAGCGTTTCCCCGCTGGCTGCAGGCGCTGGGGGCGCCGCCCGGCGTCGAGGCCGCCCTGCCGGCAGACTGGGCGACCCTGACCGGCCATGGCCGTCGCGATTGGACGGCGTTGCCCGGCGTGGGAGCCGAGCGCGCCGAGGCGCAGGTCGACTTCTTCGCCCATCCCGAGATGCAGGCCCTGGCGCGACGACTCGGCGAGGCCGGCATCGACGGCTTCGAGCCGTGATCTCTGCCAGGCATCCGCCTGCGTTGGTTGTCTGGGGTTGTGCTCACTGCCTATAGTGAGGATCACGCGTTTCGTCTTGAAGAGGTGTCGCTCGATGAACCACCCCGCCGTTTCCGCTCCCGTGGCAACCGACTGCAAGGTCGCCGATCTCTCCCTCGCCGACTGGGGGCGTCGCGAGATCCGCATCGCCGAGACCGAGATGCCGGCGCTGATGACGATCCGCGACAAGTACCGCGGCGAGCAGCCGCTGGCCGGCGCGCGTATCGCCGGCTGCATCCACATGACCATCCAGACCGCGGTGCTGATCGAGACGCTGATCGATCTGGGGGCCAGCGTGCGCTGGTCGTCATGCAACATCTTCTCCACCCAGGATCACGCCGCGGCCGCCATCGCCGCCGCCGGCATCCCGGTGTTCGCCTGGAAGGGCGAGAGCGAGGAGGAGTTCTGGTGGTGCATCGAGCAGACGGTGGAGGGCCCAGACGGCTGGACCCCCAATTTGGTGCTGGATGACGGCGGCGACCTGACGGCGCTGCTCCACGAGAAGCGCCCCGAGCTGCTGGATGCCATCCACGGCATCTCCGAGGAGACCACCACCGGCGTGCATCGCCTGCAGGAGATGCTGCGCGACGGCCTGCTGAAGGTGCCGGCGATCAACGTCAACGATGCCGTCACCAAGTCGAAGAACGACAACAAGTACGGCTGCCGCCATTCGCTCAACGACGCCATCAAGCGCGCCACCGACCATCTGCTGGCGGGCAAGCAGGCGCTGGTGGTGGGCTATGGTGACGTGGGCAAGGGCTCGGCCGCCTCGCTGCGCCAGGAGGGCATGATCGTGCGCATCGTGGAGATCGACCCGATCTGCGCCATGCAGGCCTGCATGGATGGCTTCGAGGTGGTCTCGCCCTACCGCGAGGGCCTCAACCGCGGCCTGGAGAGCATCGACCGGGACCTGCTCTCGCGGATCGACCTGGTGGTGACCGCCACCGGCAACATCCACGCCTGCGACGCCGCCATGCTTCAGGGGCTCAAGCCTGGCGCCGTGGTCTGCAACATCGGCCACTTCGACAGCGAGATCGACACCGCCTACATGCGTCGCCACTGGCACTGGGAGGAGGTGAAGCCCCAGGTGCACCAGATCTACCGTGACAGCAAGCCGGGAACATTCGACCCCGACAGTCGCGACTACCTGATCCTGCTCTCCGAGGGCCGCCTGGTGAACCTGGGCAATGCCACCGGCCATCCCTCCCGGGTGATGGATGGCTCCTTCGCCAACCAGGTGCTGGCACAGATCCACCTCTTCGATGGCCGCTTCGCCGAGCTGCCCGAGGGCGACCGGCGGGATGCCCTCGGCGTGACGGTGCTGCCGCGGCACCTCGACGAGGAGGTGGCCCGCTACATGGTGCAGGGTTTCGGTGGGGTGGTCACCCGCATGACCGAGGAGCAGGCCGACTACACCGGCGTCGCCGTCGACGGGCCCTACAAGCCGGACGCCTATCGCTACTGAGTCCTAGACGAAGGCGAGAAAGCGTCCGCAGGCCAAGGCCCCCAACCACAACGGTAGTGAGAGTCCGCCGGCGAGGCGCAGGCGTCGAGGCGAGGCGTGCTCGACCCCTGGGCCTAGGTTGAGTGCCAGGGCGTTGGTAATGGCCAGGGCGATCAACGACAGTTTCAGCCAGAACAGCGGCATGGCCGCGTAGCCGGTCGGATCGGCAAGGAAGAGCATCAGCCCAGCGCCAAGCGCCAGGCTGAGTCCGGCCATGGCCACGGGCTGCAGTAGCCGGCGGAGAGGGGCCAGGGGCAGGCGGCGCCGCCAGCCCAACAGGCGCAGATCCAGGGCGGCAATGGCGCCGACCAGCAGGGCCACGCCCAGCACGTGCAGGGCATTGACGGTCGCATAGCCCCAGCGCGACAGGCGCATCCATTCGGCCAGCGGGGTTCCGGCCAGCCAGGTCAGCAGGGCTTCCACCCCCGGCGCTCAGATGCGATCGGGGTAGAGCACGTGGTGCTCCTCGCCGATCCACAGTTGCTCCGCCTTCAACAGGCGTTCGCCAGCGTGCTCGCCGGAGACGCGCAGCTCGACGCCCTCGGCGAGGTCGCCCTCCGCCAGGCCGGCGCGGGTGTTGCGCCAGGGCTGGCCGACCTCGACCGTCCAGGCTTCACCCTTCACGTCGAGGGTCACCTCGCCATGGGGATTGCCCAGGCGCACCGCGGTGATGGTGCCAGTGAGTTCGATGGTCTCGCCGCCGGTCCAGCCGTGGTGGGCCAGGGCCGGTGACAGAACCAGCAGGGCGCCGACCAGCAAGGCCAGCAGGAAGTGACGTCTTGGCATGGGCGGCTCCTCGTGAGACGACTCTTCCCTAAGGCTAGCCCGATGAGGGCCGGCTGCAAGCCCGCCGAGGGGGGTGGTCGTCGTTACCGGATGCCGGCCAGTGGCATCATCAGCCCCAAGTAGAGGGGGATCAGCAGGGGCGCGGCCAGGGTGGTGATCAGCACCGCCAGGGCGCCCTTCTCGGGGGCGATGCCGAGCTCCATGGCCACCACCACCACGTTGGCGGCCATGGGCACCACGCCGATCAGCAGCAGCGCCAGGGCCAGCTCCCCCGACAGCGGGAAGAGCGCCTGCAGGCCCAGCACCGTGGCCAGCGAAAGCAGCGGCCAGAGGCCGTAGCGGATCGCCACACAGGCGCCGATGAAGCGCAGGTCGAACTCCCGCACGCTGACCCGTCCCAGGGTCATGCCGATGATCATCATGCCGAGCAGGGTATAGGTCGCCGGGAAGGCGGCCAGCCCCTGCATCACCGCGTCCGGCACCCCGATGCCCAGGCCGCTCACCAGCAGGGCGGCGAGGAAGGCGTAGACCAGCGGCAGCCGGACGATCTTGACCAGGCTCTGGCGTACCGAGAACTGTCCCCGGGCGCTCAAGTAGAAGCCCACCGTGAACTCGTAGAGGGTCACGCCCAGCACGCAGAAGAGGTAGAGCGTCACCCCCTGGGGCGGCAGCAGCACCAGGGCCACCGGCAGGCCGAAGTAGCCGGTGTTGCCGGTGCCGGAGGAGAAGGCCAGCAGGGCGGTCTCCTGGGGGGCGAAGCCGTGCCTTGCCAGCCGGTGGACGACCACCGCGATCAGGCTGGCCACCGCGAACAGCGCCGCGGTCAGCAGCAGGTAGCCGGGCGTGGGCCCGCCCTGGATCAGGCCACGGAAGAAGGTCAGCGGGGCGACCAGGTAGATCAGCAGGGTGGCGACGGGGCGCGGGTCCACCGCCAGCCGGCGGGCGGCGAGCCAGCCGAGGCCGACATAGGCGAGCAGGGTCCACAGGGGACCCAACAGGGTGCCGGGGTCGATCGGGGTCATGTCCTTCCCTGGGTCATGGCGGCCGTGTGACCGCCTCTGCATGAACAGGATTGATGCAGCGTCGCGTATCTTTCATTGGTCTGCAGCCAGACCAGCCGTCAGAATAGCCGCAATATGCATCATTTTCATGAGGTAAGCCGATGAGCACGCAGGAACACCCGCTGGGGATCAGCTTCGAGTTCTTCCCGCCCAACACCGACGCCGGTCGGGAGAAGCTGGTCGGCGTTCGCGATGCCCTGGCCAGCCGCGGGCCGCGCTTCTTCTCGGTCACCTACGGTGCCGGTGGCTCCACCCAGGACCGCACCCTGAACACCGTGCGGATGGTGCGCGAGTCCGGCTTCACCACCGCGCCGCACCTCTCCTGCATCGGCAGCGACAAGGGCGCGTTGCGCGAGCTGCTCTCGCGCTACCGGGAGGAGGGCATCGACAGCCTGGTGGCCCTGCGCGGTGACATGCCCTCCGGCATGGGCGGGGGCGGCTACGGCCAGCTGCGTTACGCCAACGAGCTGGTCGAGTTCATCCGCGAGGAGACCGGCGACCATTTCGAGGTCGCCGTGGCCGCCTACCCGGAGTCCCATCCCCAGGCCGCGAACCTCGAGCAGGACCTGGCCAACTTCGCCCGCAAGATGAAGGCCGGGGCCGACCTCGCCATCACCCAATACTTCTTCAGTGCCGAGGCCTATTTCCACTTCGTCGACCGCGCGCGAGCGCTGGGCGTCGAGGCCCCCATCGTGCCCGGCATCATGCCGATCACCAACTACACCAAGCTGGCGCGCTTCTCGGACGCCTGCGGGGCCGAGATCCCGCGCTGGATCCGCAAGCAGCTCGAGAGCTATGGTGACGACAGCGAGGCCATCGGCGCCTTCGGCGAGGAGGTGGTGTCGCGGCTCTGCCAGCGGCTGCTCGACGGCGGGGCCCCGGGCTTGCACTTCTATACCTTGAACCAGGCGACCCCCTGCCTGCGCATCCTCGACAATATCACCGGCTGACACTCCCCCCGCCGCAACGCAACGGGCCCCGCCATTGGCGGGGCCCGTTGCGTTTCAGGGGAGGGTCACGCTCAGCCGGCACTGACGGCCTTGCCCCCGCCGCCGTGGCGGCCGCGCTGCATCATGAACATCAGCGTGCCGATGGCGAGGCCCGCGATGTCGGAATAGATGCCGCCGTAGATCATGCACAGCGCCCCGAGCAGCATCACCAGGCGCTGCCAGGCCTTGACCGGCCCGAAGAACCAGGCCTGGACGGTGGCCGCCAGCAGCACGATGCCCAGGGTGGCGGTCACGCCCACGCGCAGGATCTGCATCCAGCTGCCCTCCATCAGCATGGCCGGGCTGTAGAAGAACATGAAGGGCACGATGAAGGCCGCCAGGCCGATCTTGAACGAGGCCACCGAGGTGCCCATGGCGTTGTCGCCGGAGATGCCCGCCGCCGCATAGGAGGCCAGCGCCACCGGAGGGGTGATCGCCGAGACCACCGCGAAGTAGAACACGAAGAAGTGCGCCACCAGCGGCTGGATGCCGATGTTGATCAGACCCGGCGCAACCACCGAGGCGGCCACCGCGTAGGCGGCGGTGGTCGGCATGCCCATGCCCAGCAGGATCGAGATGCACATGGCGAAGAACAGCGCCAGCAGCTGGCTGACGCCGGCCAGGCCGAGCAGCAGCGAGGAGAAGCGTGCGCCGACCCCGGTCAGCGAGATCACCCCCACGATCAGGCCGGCGCAGGCGCACACGGCGATGATCTGGATGGCCATGGTGCCGGCCAGCTGCAGGGCCTTGAGGATGGCGGGGATGCCCATCTTGTGGGGCGAGAACCAGCTCACCACGGCCGCCGAGGCGGTGGCCAGGGTGCCGGCGCGGATCACCGAGTAGCCCATGAACAGCGCGGCGATGAGGATGATGATCGGCGCGAACAGGTAGACCTGCTTGATCAGCTTCGAGAACAGCGGGATCTCGTCCTTGCGCATGCCGCGCATGCCCTTGCGGGCCGCCTCGAAGTCCACCATGCAGTAGATCGAGAGAAAGTAGAGGATGGCGGGGATAAGCGCCGCCACGGCGATCTCGGTGTAGGGAATGCCGGTGATCTCGGCCATGATGAAGGCGCCCGCGCCCATGATCGGCGGCATGATCTGCCCGCCGGTGGAGGCGGCGGCCTCGATCGCCCCGGCACTGCGGGCCGGGTAACCCACCTTCTTCATCAGCGGGATGGTCAGCGAGCCGGTGGAGACCACGTTGCCGGCGCTGGTGCCGTTGATCATGCCCATCAGGCCGGAGGCGAAGATCGACACCTTGGCGGGGCCGCCACGCGCCCGACCGGCCGCGGCGAAGGCGAAGTTGACGAAGTAGTCGCCCACCTTCGAGGCCTGCAGGAAGGCGGCGAAGATGATGAACAGGATGATGTAGGTCGAGGAGACCGCAGTGGTCGGCCCGAGGATGCCGGCGTCGGTGTAGACCTGGCTGAAGAAGCGTCCCACCGAGAGCCCGGGGTAGCCGAGGAAGCCCGGCAGGTAGGGGCCGGCGAAGACGTAGAGCAGGAAGATGGCGGAGATCACCACCAGCGCCAGGCCGGCGACGCGGCGGGTCAGCTCGAGGATCAGCAGCGAGCCGGCGATGGCCGCGTAGGAGATGCCCATGGGCGCGAAGGAGGTGCCGGTGGAGGCGCGCAGCGGGCTGTTGAACATCACCAGCAGGTAGCCGGCCACGGCCAGGGCGCAGACCATCAGCACCAGGTCGGCCGGCGAGAGGCGGTCGCGGAACTGGCGATAGCTCCAGGCGAGCAGGATGCCGGCCGTGGTGGCGAGGATCAGTGGATAGCCGAAGTGCCAGGCCTCGATCTCCGGGGCGATGCGCATGGCGCCAGCGCTCATCGCCTGGTACATCATCACCACCCGCACCAGGGCGTAGAGGGCGGGGATGAGCATGGCGTAGCTCACCCAGGAGAGCCAGGCGGCAGAGCGGCGCTGGTCCTCGTCGGCGAAGCGGGTGCCGGCATAGAGGCCGTAGCCGAGAATCAGTGCGCCGGCGATGTGCACGATGCGAAACGACCAGGTCTCCATCGGATAGACGTTCAGCGAGACCAGATGGAAGCCGGAGTAGGTGATGGCCAGGGTAGCGAAGAGCAGCCACTGCCAGCCGGTATAGAGCCGACGGTTCGACTCCACGGCTTCTTCATCGACACCCTCGACGACGACGGTATCGGCCGCTTCGTCGTCGGGGCGAGAATCGGGGGTATGGGACATGGGGAACACCCTTGGGGGGATGGCGGAGGAGCACAGGAGCTGCCCCGCATCGGGCTCATGCAGCGCGATGCGGGGCAGCCGATCAGGTCAACGGCTTACAGCTTCAGGTCGTCCGGAATCTCGTGGCCGTTCTCCTCGTACCAGCGCACGGCGCCCGGGTGGAACGGCAGCACGGTGTTGTACTTGATGTTCTCCGGGATGCTGGTCGCGGCGCTGCGGTGGACGTCACGCATGCGGTCGTTGTTCTCCATGCTCAGCTTGGTGACCTCGTAGACGAAGTCCTCCGGCAGGTCACAGCCGGCGATGGTGAAGTTCCACATGGAGACGGCGCGGGCATCCTCCTCGAGGGTCTCGTAGGTGCTGGCCGGGATCATGAACTCGGAGACCGGGAACTCCTCCAGCACCTTGGCCTGCTCCTCCTCGGTGAACTCGATGATGTTGACGTCGGTCTGCACCTCTAGCTGGCTGACGGCGGGAATCGGGATGCCGGCGGCGAAGGCGATGACGTCGATCAGGCCATCCTGCAACTGGCCGCCCAGGTCGGACCAGCCACCGTTGCGGCGGTCGAACTCCACGCCCAGGGTCTCGAGCATGGCTGGGAAGTAGGTGTCTGAGGTGGAGGCCGAAGGGCCGAAGCCGATGCGGGCGCCCTCCGGGATGTCGGAGATCGACTCGATGCCGCTGTCCTCCAGCGCCGTGATCGAGAAGGGCGTCTCGTACATCGGGAACAGGGCACAGACATTGTCCATGGGCACGCCGGGGGCCAGCGGGCTCTCGCCGGCCAGCGCCTCGGCGGCCGGTCCCATGGTGGTCAGGCCCATGGCGACGTCGCCGCCATGGACCAGCGCCATGTTCTGGGTCGGCCCGCCGGTGACCTCGCCCCCGCCGGAGATGTCCAACTCGTCGGCGATCAGGTTGGCCCAGCCGGAGCCGTAGACGAAGTAGGTGCCGCCCTGGCTGGCGGTGCCCACGGTGAAGCTCTCGGGCCAGTCGCTGCGGTCGGACTGGGCCGAGGCCGAGGCCGAGGCGGCGACCAGCAGGGAGCCGGCGAGGGTGCCGGCGAGGATCCGTGAGGTTGCGTTGCGCATGGCGTGTCTCCTGTATGCGGTTGTGCTCTTGTCATCTGCCCGGGCCGTCGTGCCCCGGGGCTGCATGCCATCCCAGTATGGTCACCGGTTGCGGGGCCTGCCGTGAGCCAGGCCGGGGTGGCATCAACGCCCATCAGTAAGCAATGGCCATGCCTTTTCGTTAAAATATCAGTAATTTCAAATGTTTGTGAAGATTTCATTCGACCTTGGTCGAGGCAGCCTTGGCAGGGCGGGGCCGGGATCCCGCACGGGGCGGGCCTTGCGGTGTGCGGATTTCCGCACAGGCTGTCGCGTCGGGGGCGGGCCGTCAGGCGTCGGCGACGAGTGGCGCACTCAGGGCGGCCGTCAGGCGGCTGGCCTGGTGGAGGTCGTTCATCAGCGAGGAGGCGAGCCAGGGATCCAGACGATGCTGGCGCAGCCGCTCGGCCAGTTCGTGCTGCCAGCGGCGGCGAACCTCCTCCAGGGGCGCCTCGATGTCGCGGGCACCCGGGGCGTTGGCCAGGCGGTTGAGGCCCTCGGCGAGGGCCATGCGCAGGTCATCGTGGGCCTCGCGCAGCGGACTCGTCGGCGCGGCGTGGCGCAGCAGGCTGCGCTGCAGCACCTCGCCGAAGCGCACCGCCTCGACCAGGCGTAGGGTGCGAGCATAGAGGGCCTCCAGGCGGGCCTCCTGGGCCGCGGTGAGGGGCGTGTCGATGCGCGAGTAGAAGTCGAGGATCTCCGCCATCAGCGGCTTGATCTGCTCGTGGTAGCGCACGTTCACCAGCGGCCACTCCTCGGGGATGATGGGCGCCTCGATCACGGCCCGGTCGGGCGGGTGGCCGATCGCCTCGGCGCTGGGCACCAGGATGGCCGAGGCGAGCAGGTGGTAGGTGCGGCGGTCGAGCCGTCGGCACTCCTGCTCGATGGCGGCGAGGGCCGTGTCGGCGTGCTGCAGGGCGTTGGCATCCAGGTAGCGCGCCTGGGCCGGGGGAAGCCTTGCCGGCTCGGGGAAGAGCCGCTCCAGGCCGCCGGCCAGCCGGGGGATCCAGGGCAGCATCAGCAGGATGCCGAGGACGTTGAAGAGGGTATGGAAGAGCGCCAGCTTGAGCGGCCAGGCGGTGGTCGCCAGGCCCAGCAGCGCGGCGAGCCGGTCTACCAGCCCGGCCAGCGGCAGCAGCAGCGCCAGGGCCACGGCCGCCGTGACCAGGTTGAAGATCACGTGGGCCCCGGCCAGGCGCCGGCCGGCCGTGCTGGCGCCGAAGGCACCGATCACCGCGGTCACCGTGGTACCGATGTTGGCCCCGATGGCGATGGCCAGGGCCGGCAGGTAGGGCAGCTGGCCGGAGGCCAGCGCCGTGAGGGTGATCAGCAGGGTGGCGTGACTCGACTGCATCACCACGGTGGCCATGACCCCGAAGAGCACCAGCAGCGGCCAGTGCCAGAGGCGCTCGCCGGCCAGGCCGTCCAGGGTGAGGCCATCCTGCCAGGTCTCGAAGCCCAGCTTCATGAAGTCGATGCCCAGCAGCAGCAGGCCCATGCCGAGCAGCAGGCCGGCGATGCCGGCGCGGCTGCCCTGCAGCAGCCGCGAGCCCAGCAGCCCCAGCGCCAGCAGTGGCATCGCGTAGTGGGCCAGGTCGGCCTTGAGCCCGAAGCCGGCGATCAGCCAGGCGCCGGTGGTGGTGCCGAGGTTGGCGCCGAAGAGCAGGGCGATGGCGGCGGGCAGGGCGACCAGGCCGGCGCCGACGAAGGACATGGCCAGCAGGGTGACCAGCGAACTGGACTGGACCAGCGCGGTCGCCAGGGCACCCACGGCGATGGCCCGCGAGGTCCGGCGGGTGGCGGCGTGCAGCCAGCGGTCCAGGGTGCCGCCGGAGAGGCGCTTGATGGCCTCCTCCAGGTGGGTCATGCCCCACAGGAAGAGCCCCAGTCCGGCGGCCAGGGTGGCCAGGTCGAGTCGCGCGACCAGCAGCGCCGCCGCGGCCGCGAGCCCGAGCAGCTCGAGCAGGCGGCGCTGCGGCAGCGGGGTGGCGGCCGTTCCCTGGCCCACGCGTGTCAGTGCCCTTTCGGGTCGAGGATCTTCACGGTCTGCAGGTCGCTGCGCGCCTGCTCCTCGCGCTCGCGATTGACCCGGGTCTCGAGCTCCGGCTCTGCCTCGTCCTCGATGGGCAACTGCTCGAAGAAGTCACAGCTGACGCAGTCGCGGTAGCGGATGCCGTTCTGCTCCCAGCTGCGGATGCGGTCCATCTCGGCGCAGCGCGGGCAGATGGCTCCGGCGATAAAGCGTTTGGTTACGGTCATGTCATCTCCACGATGGGCCGCCGAGTGGGCTCGGCGGCAAAACCTTCTCAGGCGGCACGGATGCCGCTGTGGCGCAGCAGCGGCTCGACGCTGGGTTCGCGGCCGCGGAAGGCGCGGAACAGCTCGGCGGCGTCGCGGGAGCCACCGCGCTCGAGGATCTCGGTGCGGAAGCGCCGACCGGTCTCGGGGTCGAAGATACCGGCTTCCTCGAAGGCGCTCCAGGCATCCGCGGAGAGCACCTCGGCCCACTTGTAGCTGTAGTAGCCCGCCGCATAGCCGCCGGCGAAGATGTGGCCGAAGCCGTTCTGGAAGCGGTTGAAGTCGGCCCGCGGCACCACGGCGACGACGTCGCGCACCGCGTCGAGCAGGGCCTGGATATCGGTGGCGCTCGGGGCGGCGAGCTCGCGGTGCAGGCGGAAGTCGAACAGCGAGAACTCCAGCTGGCGCACCATGCCCATGGCGGACTGGAAGTTCTTGGCCGACAGCAGCCGCTCGAAGAGCGTCTCGGGCAGCGGGGCGCCGGTCTCCACGTGGCCGGCGATCAGGTCGAGCCCCTCGCGTTCCCAGCAGAAGTTCTCCATGAACTGGCTGGGCAGCTCCACCGCGTCCCAGGCCACGCCGTTGATGCCGGAGATGTCGGCGACGGTCTGGCGAGTCAGCATGTGGTGCAGGCCGTGGCCGAACTCGTGGAAGAGGGTGGTGACCTCGTCGTGGGTCAGCAGGGCCGGGGTGTCGCCCACCGGGCGGGTGAAGTTGCAGGTCAGGTAGGCCACCGGCAGCTGCACCGCGTCGCCCTCGAGGCGGCGGACCCGGCACTCGTCCATCCAGGCGCCGCCGCGCTTGCCCTCGCGGGCATAGAGGTCGAGGTAGAAGCCGGCGATGGGCGCGCCCTGCTCCAGAATGCGAAAGTAGCGCACGTCGGGGTGGTAGCGCGGCGCCGTCTCGTCCTCGGCGAAGGTGACGCCGTAGAGGCGCTCGACCACCCGGAAGAGGCCGTCGACCACCCGCGGGGCGGGGAAGTAGGGGCGCAGCTGCTCGTCGGAGATGGCATGGCGCGCCTCGCGCAGCTTCTCGCTGGCGAAGCCCACGTCCCAGGGCGCGAGCGCCTCCATGCCCAGCTCGTCGCGGGCATAGGCCGCGAGCTCCGCGTACTCCTCGCGGGCCTGGGGTACCGCGCGTGCGGCCAGGTCCTCGAGGAAGGTGACCACCTGGTCGGGTGACTCGGCCATCTTGGTGGAGAGCGAGTAGTCGGCGTAGTCGCTGAAGCCCAGCAGCTCGGCCAGCTCGTGGCGCAGCGCGAGGATCTCCTCCATCACCGGGGCGTTGTCGTACTCGCCGGCGTTGGGGCCCTGGTCGGAGGCGCGGGTGACGAAGGCGGTGTAGACCTCGCGACGCAGCTCGCGGTCCTCGGCGTAGGTCATCACCGGGAAGAAGCTGGGAAAGTCCAGGGTGATGCGGTAGCCGGCCAGGCCCTTGGCCTCGGCATTGGCCCGCAGGCTGGCCAGGGCGCTCTCGGGCAGGCCGGCGAGGCGGGCCTCGTCGGCGAGGTCCAGGTGCCAGGCCTGGGTGGCGTCCAGCAACTGGTTGGAGAAGGTGTTGGAGAGCTCGGAGAGCCTCGACTTGATCTCGCCGTAGCGCCGCTTCTTCCCGGCGGGAAGGTCCACGCCGGCCAGGCGGAAGTCGCGCAGCGCATTCTCCACGGTGCGACCCTGGCCCTCGTCGAGGGTCTGCCAGGCGGGGCCGTCGCGCAGCGCCTGCCAGGCCCGGAAGAGCCCCTCGTGCTGGCCGAGCCAGGTGCTGTAGTCGGAGAGCTTGCCCAGGCAGGCCTGGTAGGCCTCGCGCAGCTCGGGGTTGTTCATGGTGCCGTTGAGGTGCGAGACCGGCGACCAGGCCCGCGCCAGTCGGTCGTTGAGGGCCTCCAGCGGGGCGGCCAGGCTGTCCCAGCTCGGGGCGGTGGCGTCGGCGCCCGCGACGAGCGCCTCGATGGCCGTGCGGTTTTCCGCCAGCAGCGCCTCGATGGCCGGCACCACGTGCTCGGGCCGGATGGCATCGAAGGGGGGCAGTTCATGGGGTTCGAGCAGCGGATTGCGGGACATGCACACCTCGGGTCGGGACGGGAGAATGGGTCTTAGATGCGGGCGGCCGCGGCGGGTTTCAATGTGCTAGGCTTGCGCCCTTTTCAGGCTCGCGGAGTGGACCCATGAACGAGACGCTGGAGCGCTGGAGCACGAGGCGCGCCTTCATCCTGGCAGTGACCGGGGCGGCGGTGGGGCTGGGCAACATCTGGCGCTTCCCCTACATCACCGGGGAGAACGGTGGCGCCGCCTTCCTGCTGCTCTACGTGGCCTTCGTGCTGCTGCTGGGGCTGCCGGTGATGATGGCCGAGATCCTGATCGGCCGCGCCGGACGCCGCAGCCCCATGCAGTCGCTGGGCCATCTGGCCGGTCAGGCCGGGGCGAGTCGCCACTGGCGCTGGCTGGGCCTGTTCGGCGCCTTCACCGTGTTCTGCATCCTCTCCTTCTACTCGGTGGTCTCGGGCTGGTCCATCGAATTCCTGGTGGCCGCGGTCAACGGTGACTTCGTGGGGCGCAGCGCGGCGGAGATCGGCGCCGGCTTCGATGCCTTCCTCGCCGACCCCGGGCGCATGACCTTCAACCATACCCTCTTCCTGATGATGACCATGCTGGTGGTCGCTGCCGGGGTGGCCAAGGGCCTGGAGAAGCTCAACAACCTGCTGATGCCGATGCTCTACCTGCTGCTGCTGGTGCTGGCGGGCTACGCGGCCACCACCGAGGGCTTCGGTCCGGCGCTGGCCTGGCTGTTCCTGCCCGACCTCTCGGCGGTGACGCCCATGGTGATGCTGCAGGCCATGGGGCACGCCTTCTTCACCCTGGCGGTGGGCGCCTGTGCGCTGATGGCCTATGGCGCCTACATGCCCGACCACCAGAGCCTGCCCCGGGCCGCCGTCTCGGTGGCGGTGCTCGACGTGACGGTGGCCCTGCTGGCCGGTATCGCCATCTTCTCGGTGGTGTTCGCCCAGGGCATGGATCCCGGCGAGGGGCCGGGGCTGATGTTCGTCACCCTGCCGGTGGCCTTCGCCGAGCTCCCCGGGGGGCCGCTGTGGCTCTCGCTGTTCTTTCTGCTGCTGCTGCTGGCCACCTGGACCTCCTCGATCAACCTGGCCGAGCCCATGGTCGCCACCCTGCAGGGCTGGGGCCTGCGGCGGGGGCCGGCGGCGGCCGTGGTGGGCCTGGCGGTCTGGGGACTGGGGATGCTCTCGGTGCTCTCCTTCTCGAGCCTGGCCGAGACCCGGGTGCTGTTCGGCATGAATCCCTTCGAACTGGTCAGCACCATTCCGCCGGAGATCTTCCTGCCGCTGGGCGGGCTCTTGATCGCCATCTTCGCCGCCTGGGTGATGCCCGAGGAGGCCACCCTGCGGGCGCTGGATGCCGGCCCCAACGGTTTCCGTGCCTGGCGGGCCCTGGTGCGCTGGGTGTCGATCCCGTTGACGCTGGTAGTATTGTTGGCCGGACTGATCTGAAACGCCGGACCTGACAAGAAGAGGTGAGCAATGAGCGAGGCAACGAGCCTGCGACCCTGGAAGGGACAGACTCCGCAGCTGGGTGCGCGGGTCTATATCGACCCGGCCTGCATGGTGCTGGGTGACGTGGTGCTGGGCGACGACTGCTCGGTGTGGCCCATGGCGGTGATCCGCGGCGACATGCACCGCATCCGCATCGGCGCGCGCACCAGCGTGCAGGACGGCAGCGTGCTGCACATCACCCATGCCAGCGACTTCAACCCCGACGGCTTCCCGCTGACCATCGGCGAGGAGGTGACCATCGGCCACAAGGCGATCCTCCACGGTTGCACCCTGGGCAACCGCATCCTGGTGGGCATGGGCGCGATCGTCATGGACGGCGCCGTGGTCGAGGACGAGGTGATCATCGCCGCCGGTGCCGTGGTGACGCCGGACAAGCGCCTGGAGAGCGGCCACGTCTACGCCGGCAACCCGGCCAAGGCGCTGCGCCCGCTCAAGGAGACCGAGCGGGCCTTCTTCCCCTACACCGCCGGCAACTACGTCAGGCTGAAGGACGAGTACCTGGCAGGCTGAGCCTGTCGCCAATTGGCAACTGATTGTTTTTTCTGGCCATGCTGCGCATAATCTGGTTTTTCATCCAGTATTTTCGAGTCTCTGCACATGGCCGATTTTCGTACCCACCTCGGCGTCGCGGTGGCCGGTGGCGCGCTGCTGGGTCTGGGCGCCTGGCAGGCTACCTCGCTGTCCGCCACCGACGCCGCCTCCCTGGCCATCCTGACCGCTTTCGGCGGGATCCTGCCGGATGTCGATGCCGACAATTCCCATGCGATCCGCCTGATCTTCACCCTGCTCGCCGTGCTGTCGGTGGTGGTGGGCGCCCTGCTGCTGCAGGCATGGCTCGGCCCGGGGGGGCTCATCGTCGCCTGTGGCGGCCTGTATGTCGGCGTGCGCTATGTGCTGAGTGCCGTGTTCAGGCGCTTCTCGGTGCATCGGGGTATCTGGCATTCGCTGCTGGCATCGCTGCTGTGCGGGCTGGCGACCACGGTGGCCAGCTACCAGTGGCTCCTGCAGGAGGCCTGGATGGCCTGGGCCCAGGGGCTGGCGCTGGTGCTGGGTACGCTGATCCACCTGCTGCTCGATGAGCTCTACAGCGTCGACCTGGTGGGGACGCGCATCAAGCGCTCCTTCGGTACGGCGTTCAAGCTGTTCGACTATCGCCAGCCGGGCAACTCGGCGCTCATGCTGGTGCTCGTCGCCGCACTGATCCCCTGGCTGCCCCCCTGGGGAACGCTGCAGGAGCTGCTCCGTCAGGGGGCCTCGCTCTGGCGGTAGTCCTCGGCCTTTAGGCCGTACTTCCTGAGCTTGTCGTAGAGGGTCTTGCGCGGCAGGCCGAGCTGCTCGCAGGCCTCACTGACGCAGCCACGGTGGCGGGCCAGGGCCTGGTCGATCAGGCTCTTCTCGAACAGCTCCACCTGCTGGGGCAGGGCCAGGTCGCCGCTGTCGCTGCCCACCCCCTCGAGCAGGGCATCCAGGCGGTAGTCGCAGGTGGCGCCGAGCAGCACGTAGCGCTCGGCCAGGTTGCGCAGCTCGCGCACGTTGCCCGGCCAGTCGTGGGCGAGCAACGCGGAGATGCCGGCGGCATCCAGCGGCGGGGCTTCCAGCCCGCTGCGGTTGGCGGCGACCACGGCGAAGTGCTGGAACAGCAGCGGGATGTCCTCGCGCCGCTCGCGCAGCGAAGGGATCGGCAGGGTGACCACCTCGAGCCGGTAGTAGAGGTCCTCGCGGAAGCGCCCCGCCTCGGCCGCGGCCCTGAGGTCGACCTTGGTAGCGGCGATCACGCGCAGGTCCAGGGGCACCGGCACGTTGGCCCCGAGGCGCTCGATGGAGCGCTCCTGCAGCACCCGCAGCAGCTTGACCTGCAGCGACAGCGGCATCGACTCGATCTCGTCGAGGAACACCGTGCCCCCCTGGGCATGCTCGAATTTGCCGATGCGCCGCTCCACGGCCCCGGTGAAGGCGCCCTTCTCGTGGCCGAACAGCTCCGACTCGATGATGCTCTCGGGGACGGCGCCGCAGTTGATGGCCACGAAGGGGTGGCCGCCGCGGCAGCTGCGCTCGTGGATGGCCCGGGCCACCAGGTCCTTGCCGGCCCCGGTCTCGCCGAACAGCAGCACGTCGGTCTCCACCTGGCTGATGCGCTGGACCATGGAGGCGAGGCGCTGGATGGCCGGGGTGCGCCCCACCAGGCGTGGGCCCGGGGCCGATTGCTGGGCCTCGAGCTCGGCCTTGAGCGCACGATTCTCGAGGCTCAGGCGGCGCTTGTCGATGCCGCGGCGCACCATCTCCACCAGGCGCTCACCGGCGAAGGGCTTCTCCAGGAAATCCCAGGCGCCCTCGCGCATCGCCTCCACGGCGGTGGAGATGTCGCCATGGCCGGTGATCAGGATCACCGGCAGGTCGGGGTCGCGGCCGCGCACCTCGCGCAGCAGGGCCATGCCGTCCATGCCGGGCATGCGGATGTCGCTGACGACCACCCCGGGGAAGTCCGGCGTCAGGGCCGCCAGGGCGGCCTCGGCGCTCTCGAAGGCGCGGGGCTCGTACCCCGCCAGCTCCAGGGTCTGGCCGGCGGTGATGCGCAGGTGCGCCTCGTCGTCAATGATCATCACCGGAAGGGTCGCCGGCTCATGCATGGGTGTCGTGCTCCTCGGGCCTGGTGTCGCCGGTCGCCTCGGGACCGGGGTCGCGGGGCAGGGTAATGGTGAAGCGGGCGCCGCCGCCAGGGGCATTGTCCGCCGCCAGCCGGCCGCCCAGGTCGTCGATGATGCGCGCCGAGATCGACAGCCCCAGCCCCAGGCCGCTGCCCGGCGACTTGGTGGTGAAGAAGGGCTCGAAGATCCGCCCCAGGTGGGCCTCGGCGATGCCTGGGCCGTTGTCGATGACCCGGATCCGCACCTCGCCGCCGTCGGGCTCGATGCCGAGCTGCAGTCGCGGCGTCTCGGTCTGGGCCATGGCCTGTAGCGCATTGCCGATCAGGTTGACCAGCACCTGCTCCAGGCGCACCAGGTCGGCGCGCACCCAGGCCTCCTCCTCGGGCCAGTCGCGCTCGACGGCGACCCCGGCATCGCGCAGCCGCGACTGGAAGAGCCGCAGGGCGTAGCCGAAGCAGGCGGGGACCGAGACGCTGGTGGGCCTGTCACCGCTCTTGCGCGAGAACTGGCGCAGTTGGGCACTGATCTCGGCCATGCGCTCGGTGAGCTCGATGATCTGCGCCAGGTTGCTGCTCGCCGCTTCGGTGCGGCTGCGCGCCAGGAAGGCGGCGGCATTCTCGGCATAGGCGCGAATCGCCGCAAGCGGCTGGTTGAGCTCGTGGTTGATGCCGGCGGCGAGCTGGCCGAGCACGGCGAGCTTAGCGGCCTGGATCAGCTCGTCGCGGGTCTGGCGCAGTCGCTCCTCGGCGCGGCGGCGCTCCTCGATCTCGCCGGAGAGGCGCCGGTTGGTCTCGACCAGGTCGCGGGTGCGGCGCTGGACGTTGAGCTCCAGCTCGTCGCGGGCCCGGGCCAGGGTGCGCCGCTCCCGCTCGGCGAACTGCTCGCGCTCGCGGCGCAGCCGCAGGCGCTGCCAGCCGATGCCGCCGGCCAGGACCACCACGCCGTAGAGGCCGCCGGCCAGCAGGGCGGCGAGCCACTGGGCCTGGATCACCGGCGCCAGCGACTTGAGGATATGCATCTCCCAGCCGAACGCCGGCATGGGGCGCGACAGGCCCAGATAGTCGTCCTCGGCCAGCGGTCCCCGCCGGAAGCCGACCCGCTGGCTGTGCTCGCCCGGGCTCCCGGTGATCTCGATGCCGGCGGGGGCCAGCGGCTCGTCGGCATAGCGACGGGTATCCAGCAGCGCCTCCCGCTCGTCGCCGGAGAGCGGCTGCAGGGCCCGCAGGCGCAGCTCCGGGCGGCTGGCCATGAAGATGATGTCGTCCTTGTCGGTGACCAGCAGCTCGGCATCCTGCTCCGCCCAGCTCGCCTCCAGGGTGTCGAGCAGCACCTTCACCACCATGACGCCATCGGGGCTGGCGTCCGGTGCGGTGTCGTCGAGCCATACCGGCGCCGAGAAGTAGTAGCCGCGCTCCCGGGACTGCACGCCCAGGCCATAGAAACGCCCGGCGTGACCGGCGATGGCATCCTGGAAGTAGCTGCGGAAGGCGTAGTTCTGGCCGATGAAGGTGTTGGGGCGATGCCAGTTGCTGGCGGCCAGGGTGTCGCCGTGGCGGTCGATCAGGTAGATGTCCGAGACGCCGGCGGTGGCCCGGAAGCGGTCCAGCAGCCGGTTGAGGGGCATGGGGTCCTGGCTCTCCGGGGAGGCCAGGAAGCGCCTGACCATTTCCCGCGAGGCGAGCAGGTCGGGCAGGTAGTCGTGGCGAGAGAGATGGCCGACCAGGCTCGCCGCCGAGAGGCGCAGCTCGTTCTCGGCGTCCTGGCGCAGCCCCTGCAGGGCCTGGTCGCGGGCCAGCAGGGCGGCCTGCCACATGGCGAGCACCAGGCCGAGGGGCATCAGCAACCAGAGCAGCTGGCGGGCCCGGAGGCGGGACGTCGTCGGCATGGCCGCCTCAGCGTGAGGTCGCGGGCATGACCTGGGCGCGGCGCAGGGCGCGCTGGGCCCGGGTCTCGGCGCGCTCGACCTCGAGCAGCCCCTCTTCCACGAAGACCAGGTGTTCATGGGCGCGGGTGCGGGCGTCCTCGGCCCGGCCCTCGAGGATCGCATCGAGCAGGGCGCGGTGCTGCTTCATCAGCAGGGGGCGCGATTCGGGCTTCTCGAACAGGTGGGCCAGGTTGTCGACGATGCTCTTCTCCAGCAGGTGGAAGATGCCACGGATGGTATGCAGCAGCAGCACATTGTGGGCCGATTCGGCAATGGCCATGTGGAAGGCCGCGTCGGCGCGGGCCTCGAGCGCCGGATCACGGCCCTTGAAGCACGCCTCGAGCTCCTCGAAGCGCTTGATCAGCAGCGCCTTGTCGGTGGGCGTGGAGCGCAGGGCGGCATAGTAGGCGGAGATGCCCTCCATGGCGTCGCGGAACTCGAGCAGGTCGAGGTGGAACTCCCCGTGGCGCGAGAGCATCTCCAGTAGCGGGTCGCTGTAGCCGCTGTTGAGCTCCTCGCTGATGAAGGTGCCGCCACCCTGGCGGCTGGTCAGCAGGCCGCGGGCCGACAGCTTCTGGATGGCCTCGCGCAGCGAGGGTCGCGAGACGCCGAAGCGCTCGGCCAGTTCGCGCTCCGGCGGCAGGCGCTGGCCGGGCTTCAGGCTGCCCTCGAGGATCAGCGCCTCGAGGCGCTCGGTGATGACGTCGGCGAGGCGAGGCTGTCGGACGGGTTGATAGGCCATGGTGGTGGCTCCGGAACACGTGGCGGATGTCGGCATGGTATCGCCATCAAATTGGTATTACCAAACACTGCGTCTGCGCCTCGCCGTCGCTGTCCCGAGTCGCTTGGATTTATCCTGCCGCATCAAGGTGTTGAGAGAAGCGTTGAAGGCGATAGACTAAAGTATAGGCAGGCGGGGCTGGGAAGCGGGCAGCGCGCGTTTGACACTGCAGGCTCCGCCTCCTAATGTGCGGCAACATTTCAGTGTCAATTGGTTTTACCAATTTTCCGTAGCCCGAATCAACGACTTCAGCGCAATGCTGCCGTGCTCCTGCGCTGTCCAGGATCTGCCATGACGCCAGTCAAGCTCTATCCACCGAAGCCGGAGAAGGTCTATTTCTTCGGGACCTGCCTCGTCGACCTCTTCTATCCGGAGGCTGGCCTGGACGCTATCCGCCTGCTCGAGCGGGAGGGCATCGAGGTGCTCTTTCCCGAGGACCAGACCTGTTGCGGGCAACCGGCCTACACGTCGGGCTACCAGCAGGAGGCCCGGGCAGTGGCGGCGGCCCAGCTCGGCCTCTTCCCCGAGCCCTGGCCGATCGTGGTGCCCTCCGGCTCCTGCGGCGGCATGATGCGCACCCACTACCCCCAGCTCTTTGCCGGGACCGACCTCGAGGAGCAGGCCAATGAAGTGGCCGGGCGGATCCATGAGCTGACCGAGTTCCTGGTCCATGTCTGTCACCTGAAGCTCGAGGATCGCGGCGAACCGGAGAAGGTCGCCATGCACACCTCCTGCAGCGCCCGGCGCGAGATGGGACTGGCCGAGACCGGCCCGGCCCTGCTGGCCCAGCTCGGCCAGGTCGAGGTGGTGGAGCAGGCACGCGCCGCCGAGTGCTGCGGCTTCGGCGGCACCTTCGCCGTGCGTCATCCCGAGGTCTCCGCCGCCATGGTGGAGGACAAGACCACGGCCATCGCGGAGGCCGGCGCCCAGCGCTTCGTGACCTCCGACTGCGGCTGCATGATGAACATCGGCGGGCGCTTCGAGCAGCAGAAGAAGCCGGTCAAGGGCGAGCACATCGCCAGCTACCTGTGGCGGAGGACCTCATGAGCGTGCAGACCTTCACCCCCCGGGAATTTCACCGCCAGGCCCACGATGCCCTGGGCAATCCGCAGATCCGCGCCAACTTCCGCAAGGCGATGGATGGCCTGATGAACAAGCGCCGCGACAGCTTCGGCGACTGGGACCTGGAGACCCTGCGCGAGCTGGGCGCCAACATCCGCCTGCGGGCACTCGCGAAGCTGCCTGACCTGCTAGAGCAGCTCGAGGCCAACTGCGAAGCCAACGGCATAAAGGTGCACTGGGCCGAGGATGGCGAGCAGGCCTGCCGGATCATCCGCGAGATCTGCCAGTCCCACGACGCCAGGTCGGTGATCAAGGGCAAGTCGATGGTCTCCGAGGAGATGCACCTGAACGCTCACCTCGAGGAGGCGGGCATCGAGGCGCTGGAATCCGACCTCGGCGAGTACCTGGTGCAGCTCAACGAGCAGACGCCCTCGCACATCATCATGCCGGCGATCCATCTGAACACCGATGAGATCTCCGACATCATGCACGACAAGACCGGCACCGAGCGCACCCGCGACGTCGACTACATGACCGCGGCGGCCAGGCAACAGCTGCGCGAGCGCTTCATGGCCGCCGACGTGGGGGTCTCCGGTGTCAACTTCGCGGTGGCCGAGACCGGCACCCTGTGCCTGGTGGAGAACGAGGGCAACGGCCGCATGACCACCACGGTGCCGCCGGTACACGTGGCCGTGACCGGCATCGAGAAGGTCGTCGAGCACCTGCGCGACGTCCCGCCCCTCTATGCCCTGCTGACCCGCTCGGCCACCGGGCAGCACGTCACCACCTACTTCAACATGATCAGCTCGCCGCGCAAGGAGGGCGAGCATGACGGGCCCAGTGAGGTGCACCTGGTGCTGGTGGACAGCGGTCGCTCCCGCATCTACCAGGACGACGAACTGCTCGATACCCTGCGCTGCATCCGCTGCGGCGCCTGCATGAACCACTGTCCCGTCTACACCCGGGTCGGCGGCCACACCTACGGCACCACCTACCCGGGCCCAATCGGCAGCATCCTGTCGCCCCACCTGATGGGCCTGGAAGACACCAAGGACCTGCCCACGGCCTCGAGCCTGTGTGGCGCCTGTGGCGAGGTGTGCCCGGTGAAGATCCCGATCCCCGACCTGCTGGTGCGCCTGCGTCGCGAGTCGGTGGGCGAGGGGCGCGGCAACGTGGCCGGTGCCGGCGTCAAGCGCACCCGCAAGGAAGCCGCCGCCTGGAAGGGTTTCCAGTGGATGGCGACCCATCCTTCCGCCTGGCGCGCCGGCACCGCAGTGGCCGGCAAGCTCAGGGCGCTGACGCCCTCTAAGCTGGGCGCCTGGACCGACTACCGCACCGCCCCCAAGCCGGCGGGCACCACCCTGCATGCACTGGTCAAGCGCCATCAGGCGAACAAGACCCGCGAGGAGGAGCGCTGATGAGTGCCCGCAACGCCATTCTCAAGCGCCTGCGCGAGCGGGCCGACGGCCCGCTGAGCGCCCCAGAGAGCGACTTCGCCGTGGTGACCCATAGAGGCTGGAGCCAGGAGGAGCGCCTGGTGCGCTTCGAGCGCTGGATCGCCTCGGTGCACGGCGAGGTTATCCACGCGGACGGGGATGACTGGACCGAGACCCTGGCCAGGGTGCTCGCCGACAAGGGCGTGCGCCGGCTGGCACTGGGGAAGCAGCACCCGGTGGCCGCCGAGGCGCGCCGCGCCCTGGCCGATACCGAGGTGGAGCTGGTCGACGTCGACCGCGACATCGAGTCCTGGCAGCGCGAGCAGTTCGAGAGCGTCGATGCGGGCCTGACCTCGACCCGCGGGGCCATCGCCGAGACCGGCAGCCTGTGGCTCTGGCCAACGCCGGACGAGCCGCGGCTGATCAGCCTGGTGCCGCCGGTGCATATTGCGATGCTGGACGCCCATACCCTCGAGGACACCTTCTTCGATGTCGTCGAGGCCCAGGGCTGGGCCGGCGGCATGCCCACCAACGCCCTGCTGATCTCCGGGCCCAGCAAGACCGCGGACATCGAGCAGACCCTGGCCTACGGGGTCCATGGGCCCCGCGAGCTGGTGGTCATCGTGCGCCATGCCGGCACCGCGGTGGGGGAAGAGACATGACGTCCAAGACCGCCTGGCGCGAGTTGAAGGCGGCGCTGGCGGCGACGATACCCGCCGAGCGGCTGATCGACGACCCGCTGCGTACCCTGGCCTACGGTACCGATGCCAGCTTCTACCGGCTGGTTCCGCAACTGGTGGTCCGCCCCGAGAACGAGGCGGAGCTGCAGCGGACCCTGGCGGAGTGCCGGGAGCGCGAGCTGCCGGTGACCTTTCGCGCCGCCGGTACCTCGCTTTCCGGCCAGGCGGTGACCGACTCGGTACTGATCCAGTTCGGCCGCGGCTGGAGGGACCATGCGGTCCTCGACGAGGGCCAGGCGATCCGCCTGCAGCCCGGGGTCATCGGGGCCAGGGCGAACCAGCTGCTGGCCCCCTACGGGCGCAAGATCGGTCCCGACCCGGCCTCCATCGCCAGCTGCATGGTCGGCGGCATCGCCGCCAACAATGCCTCGGGGATGTGCTGCGGCACGGCCCAGAACAGCTATCGCACGGTGCGCGACATCCGGGTGATCCTGGCCGACGGCAGCCTGCTCGATACCGCCGACGCCGCGAGCGTCGCCGCCTTCCGGGCCTCCCATGGGGTGCTGCTGGCGGGGCTCGAACGTCTTGCCGCCCAGACGCAGGGCAACGATGCCCTGGCCGGGAAGATCCGCCACAAGTACCGGCTCAAGAACACCACCGGCTACGCCCTCAACAGCCTGGTCGATTTCAGTGATGGCATCGAGATCCTCAAGCACCTGATGATCGGCTCCGAGGGTACCCTGGGGTTCATCAGCACCATCACCTACGACACCGTGGTCGACGAGCCCCTGAAGGCCGCGGCGCTGGCCTTCTTCCCCGACATGGGCACGACCTGCCGCGCGACCATCGCCCTCAAGCAGGCGCCGGTCTCCGCCGTGGAGCTGATGGACCGGGCCGCGCTGCGCTCCGTGCAGGACCAGCCTGGCATGCCCGCGGTGCTGAGGACGCTACCCGAGGGGGCGGCGGCGCTGCTGGTCGACGTGCGTGGCAACGACGAGGCCGAGCTCGAGGCGCGCATGCAGGCGGTGCAGGCGACCCTCGAGGGCATCCAGACACTGGAGCCGGTCACCTTCACCCGCGACGCCGCTACCTATGCCCTCTACTGGAAGATCCGCAAGGGGCTGTTCCCTGCCGTGGGGGCGGTGCGCGAGACCGGCACCACGGTGATCATCGAGGACGTGGCCTTTCCCATCGAGCGTCTCGACGAGGGCGTGCTGGCGCTGACCGATATCTTCCATCGGCATGGCTACCGGGATGCGATCCTCTTCGGGCACGCCCTGGAGGGAAACCTGCACTTCGTCTTTCCCCAGGGCTTCGAGAAGCCCGGCGAGGTGGAGCGCTACCAGGCGCTGATGGACGAAGTGGCGCAGCTGGTCGGCGTGGAGTATGGCGGTTCGCTCAAGGCCGAGCACGGCACCGGGCGCAACATGGCGCCCTACGTGGAACTGGAGTGGGGGCCCGAGGCCTATGCGCTGATGTGGGAGATCAAGGCGCTCTTCGATCCCGGCAATCTGCTCAATCCCGAGGTGATCCTCAGCCGCAACCCGACGCTGCACCTGGAGAACCTCAAGCCCCTGCCGGCGGCCGACGCGATCGTCGACAAGTGCATCGAATGCGGTTTCTGCGAGGCAGTCTGCCCTTCGACCGACCTGACGCTGACGCCACGCCAGCGCATCGTGATCCGTCGCGAGCTGGCGAGGCTCGAGGCGTTGGGTAACCAGGTCACCGACGCCGACAAGGACCGCATGAAGCAGCTCGAGGAGGCCTATGTCTACCAGGGCATCGACACCTGTGCGGCCACGGGGCTCTGCGCCACCCAGTGTCCGGTGGGCATCGATACCGGTGAAATGGTGCGTCAGCTGCGTCGCGACCGCTCGCTGGACAAGGCCGCCCTGGCCAGGCGCATCGGCCGACACTTCTCCGGGGCGACGCGTGCGGCGCGGGGCGGTCTGACCGCGGCGGGCGCGGCGCGCGCCGTGCTGGGCGTCAACCTGATGGAAAAGATGAGTACCGGTGCGCGTCGGTTGAGCGGTGACCGCTTGCCCCAGTGGAGTCCGGCCCTGCCCAGGTCGGCGCCGGTCCGGGTGCTGGAACATGCGCCGTCGGGGGATGTATCGAGGGACAAGGTGGTCTACCTGCCCTCCTGTGCCACCCGCATCTTCGGGACGGCCCATGACGATGAGGCCGAGTCACGCTCGGTGATGGAGATCACCCTGGCGCTGCTCGACAAGGCTGGCTTCGAGGTGATCCTGCCGGAGATGATCGGCCACCTGTGCTGTGGCATGGCCTTCAAGTCCAAGGGGCAGTACGAGGAGGCCAACCACAAGGCGCGTGAACTCAACCGCGAGCTGCTGGTGGCGAGCCAGAACGGGCGCTATCCGGTGCTCTGCGACACCAGTCCCTGCACCCTGCAGATGCGGGAGCACCTGGATGAGCGACTCGAGATGCTGGAACCGGTCGCCTTCGCCCATGACCACCTGCTGCCCCGGCTCGCTGTCACGCCGCTCGACGAGAGGGTCGCCGTGCACGTCACCTGCTCGAGCACCCGCATGGGGCTGGCCGACAAGTTCGTCGGGCTGGTGCGAGCCTGTGCCCGGGAGGTGGTGGTGCCCGCGGAGATTACCTGCTGCGGTTTCGCCGGAGACAAGGGGTTCACGACCCCGGAGCTGAATGCCTCCGCACTGGAGGGACTGGCGGAGCAGGTGAAGGGGTGCAGTGCCGGCTACTCGAACTCGCGCACCTGCGAGATCGGCCTGAGCCAGCACGGCAACATCCCCTACCGCTCGATTCTCTCGCTGCTCGACCGGGCCAGCCGCTCCGCTTCGGGCTAAGGTCATCCACAGGCGCCTGACACCAGGCCCTGTGGATGACTCGCCGGGGAGGCGTGAAACTTTTTTACATGAAGGCCTTGCTTGGCCGCGGGGAAATCCGTAAAGTACGGATCCGCTGCCGGCGACGGGCACACGTTGCAGGCGGTGAAAAGTGGCAGAAGTGCCTGTTCCCATTCGGGTTTTTCGAGATGTTCTGGAAAATTCCCGCTTGACGAACTCGCCGCATTCGGTAGAATGCGCGCCAATCGTGACAGAGAGCCGCTGAGGGCTCTATCGGGCGTCACCTCGCTTGCGAGATGACCGCTCGGTCAGCCGGATCGCTTCCTCTGAAGCCATCGACACACACGGTTGACAGCGACAGCCGATCACGTAGAATACGCCTTCCTCGCAGGGCGCCGGCGAGACTGCCGCTTCCATCGGAAGCAGCTGGCCACGACGGCAACAGCGAGACGCTCCCCTCTCTATGAGAGCCCGGAGCCGCTCTTTAACAATCGATCAGGTAATTCATGTGGGCGCTTGTCGGGATGTCGGTGACCAGTCACTGCAACATTCAAGGCAAGCGACTCGTCAAGGACCTTCGGGTCTTTTTGAGAACGTTTGAACCTTGAGCCAGGTTTGGTTCCACCTTAGGAACTATCAGACTTTAAACTGAAGAGTTTGATCATGGCTCAGATTGAACGCTGGCGGCAGGCCTAACACATGCAAGTCGAGCGGAAACGATGGAGCTTGCTCCAGGCGTCGAGCGGCGGACGGGTGAGTAATGCATAGGAATCTGCCCGGTAGTGGGGGATAACCTGGGGAAACCCAGGCTAATACCGCATACGTCCTACGGGAGAAAGCAGGGGATCTTCGGACCTTGCGCTATCGGATGAGCCTATGTCGGATTAGCTTGTTGGTGAGGTAATGGCTCACCAAGGCGACGATCCGTAGCTGGTCTGAGAGGATGATCAGCCACATCGGGACTGAGACACGGCCCGAACTCCTACGGGAGGCAGCAGTGGGGAATATTGGACAATGGGCGCAAGCCTGATCCAGCCATGCCGCGTGTGTGAAGAAGGCTTTCGGGTTGTAAAGCACTTTCAGTGAGGAAGAAGGCCTTGGGGCCAATACCCCCGAGGAAGGACATCACTCACAGAAGAAGCACCGGCTAACTCCGTGCCAGCAGCCGCGGTAATACGGAGGGTGCGAGCGTTAATCGGAATTACTGGGCGTAAAGCGCGCGTAGGTGGCTTGATAAGCCGGTTGTGAAAGCCCCGGGCTCAACCTGGGAACGGCATCCGGAACTGTCAGGCTAGAGTGCAGGAGAGGAAGGTAGAATTCCCGGTGTAGCGGTGAAATGCGTAGAGATCGGGAGGAATACCAGTGGCGAAGGCGGCCTTCTGGACTGACACTGACACTGAGGTGCGAAAGCGTGGGTAGCAAACAGGATTAGATACCCTGGTAGTCCACGCCGTAAACGATGTCGACTAGCCGTTGGGGTCCTAGAGACCTTTGTGGCGCAGTTAACGCGATAAGTCGACCGCCTGGGGAGTACGGCCGCAAGGTTAAAACTCAAATGAATTGACGGGGGCCCGCACAAGCGGTGGAGCATGTGGTTTAATTCGATGCAACGCGAAGAACCTTACCTACCCTTGACATCGTGCGAACTTTCCAGAGATGGATTGGTGCCTTCGGGAGCGCACAGACAGGTGCTGCATGGCTGTCGTCAGCTCGTGTTGTGAAATGTTGGGTTAAGTCCCGTAACGAGCGCAACCCTTGTCCCTATTTGCCAGCGATTCGGTCGGGAACTCTAGGGAGACTGCCGGTGACAAACCGGAGGAAGGTGGGGACGACGTCAAGTCATCATGGCCCTTACGGGTAGGGCTACACACGTGCTACAATGGCCGGTACAAAGGGTTGCAAAGCCGCGAGGTGGAGCTAATCCCGAAAAGCCGGTCTCAGTCCGGATCGGAGTCTGCAACTCGACTCCGTGAAGTCGGAATCGCTAGTAATCGTGAATCAGAATGTCACGGTGAATACGTTCCCGGGCCTTGTACACACCGCCCGTCACACCATGGGAGTGGACTGCACCAGAAGTGGTTAGCCTAACTTCGGAGGGCGATCACCACGGTGTGGTTCATGACTGGGGTGAAGTCGTAACAAGGTAGCCGTAGGGGAACCTGCGGCTGGATCACCTCCTTAAACGACCAGTCCCGGCACCCGGCAAGTGTCCACAATGAATTACCTGATCGA